>CAVUQM010000001.1:0-18819 GCA_963743625.1 uncultured Pseudomonadota bacterium
ACCCCGTCGACCGCGGTGAGCGAGGCGTAGCGCTTGGTGAGTTGCTCGGTCTTGATCATGGCGTTGGGCTCTAGAGAGGCAGGTGGGCGGGAAAGTTCCCGTCGCTTTTTAAAGCGCGCGATTGTGACCGTGACCCGCCCCGGAATTCAACTTTGTGGAAATTCTTTCGTAATATCGCCGTATTAAGCTGCATACTTTAGGTAGTGCCGAGGAGCGCCCGTGGGCGGGCGTCATCGCGCCGCCACCGCTCCGTCATGCGCCGGTCAAGCGCGCTGCCGACACTGGTGCCCCGGAAAGGCCCATCCAGGGCCTTACGGGTAGACCGATGCGGCTGTTGCATTTCCCGGGACCGAAGGCCGTGCGCCGGCGTACGGGCGAGGATGAGTCGTCGGTGCACCTGGAAGTCGAGCGCGGAGCGCCCTTTTGTGCCAATCCCCGCTGTGCCCTGCACGTGCGACTCCTCGACCATCGGGTCGAGGGCGGTGGCAACTGGGTGACGCTGCCGGATGGGCGCATCTTCGGCCGCGGCCGTTTCGGCAATGCACTCCTGTGTGATGCCTGCGGGACACAGCGCGGTCCGGTGTGCATTGCCGCTGCCGTCTTCAGGAACTGAAGCGCCCGCGCGCGCGCCAGTAGAGGATGCACAGGATGCCGCCCAGCATGCCGCCCAGGTGTGCAAAGTGCGCGACGCTTTGCTGGCGCGCGGTGACGCCGAAGAACAATTCGATGACGGCGTAGGCGGCGACCACCAGCCACGCCGGCAGCGGAATCGGCAGCGGCAGCACGATGAGCTTCTGGCGTGGAAAGAACCACGCGAAGGCGAGCAATACCCCGAATACGCCGCCGGAGGCGCCCACGGTGTAGCCCGCATCGGGGGTAAAGCGCGTGACCAGTAGCTGGGTGAGTCCGGCGGCCAGCACGCACACCAGGAAATAGATGAGGAAGCGCCGGCCGCCCCAGTAAGCCTCCAGCGCGCGTCCGAACATGTAGAGCGCGAACATGTTGAAGGCGATGTGCCACACGCTCGTCGGGTCGTGCAGGAAGCCGTAGGTCAAGAGCTGCCAGGGACGGAACAGTTCCGAGCCGAGCGGCCACAGGGCGAAGTGCAGCAGCAGGAAATTCGCCGCCACCAGCTCGATGAGGTAGAGGGCGACGTTGAGCAGAACGAGCGCGCGCGTGACCGGTGGCATGGCTAACATGCCGCTATCTTACCGGTGTCAGATGCGCCGCTGCAGGAACACGAGATCGAGCCAGCGGTCAAATTTGTAACCGACCTCACGCAGGTGGCCGCTCTTCTCGAATCCGAGGCGTTCGTGGAAGCGGATGGAGGCCGCATTGGCCGCATCCACGCCTGCGATCATCACGTGCTTGCCGAGGGCGGCCGCGCGCGGCAGCAGCGCCCGCACCAAAAGCGTGCCGACGCCGCGGCCACGGCCGTCGGCACGCACGTGCACGGAGTGCTCGACGGTGAAGCGATAGCCGGGCCAGGCGCGGAAGTCCCCAAAGCTGGCGAAGCCGGCAACACCGGCCGCATCAGGCGCGATGAGTACCGGGTAGCCGGCAGCGAGGCGCGCCTGCCACCACTGGCGGCGATCCGCAAGGCTCACCGGCGTGTTCGAATAGATCGCGGTCGAGGTGGCGATGACCTCGTTGTAGATCGCGACGAGGCCCTCGAGGTCCTCCTCCCGCGCTTCCCGGATTTCAGGGGCGCCGCCCATGCAGGGGCATTTTAGGCCGCGGCCAGGGATTCGCGTAGAAACTCGATCAGCGGCGGCCGATTGCTGTGGCAGACGTTGAAGCGCAGCCACTGCGTACACCCCTCGGCGGGGGAGAACAGCGAGCCGCGGGCGAGCAGGATCGAACGCGCACGCGCGGCGCGTACCAGCCCCTCGACCGCCACCTGCTGCGGTACCCGTCCCCACAGGAACATGCCTTCCCCGAGTGGTCCCTCGAAACCGATGCCCGCCGATTCCAGGGCGGCATGGGCCTCGCGGCGCATGCGGGCGAGGCGGCCACGCATGCGTTCAACGTGGCGCTTATAGCGGCCGCCGTCGAGCACCTCGGAGACGAAGCTCTCCAGCAGCGCCGAACCGGACAACACCGAGAGCACCTTGCGCTCCACCAGCTGTGCGATCAGCGCACCGCTGGCCGCGACGTAGCCGACGCGCAGCGCCGGACCTATCAGCTTGCTGAAGCTGTCGACGTAGATGACATGGCGCAGGCCGTCGATCTGCGCCAGACGCACCGCCGGGCCTTCGTGCAGGTCACCATAAACGTCATCCTCCACGATCGCGAAGCCGAACTGCTCGGCGAGCGAGAGAATGCGGTGGCAGTGTGCCGGCTCGGTGCTCGAGCCGGTCGGATTGTGCAAGAGCGTCTGCATGAAGAACACGCGCGGCCGGTGCGCCTGGCAGGCCGCTTCCAGGGCTGCAAGGTCCGGACCTGCGGCGGTGCGCGGCACGGGAATGAGGCGCACGTGGTGGGCGCGCAGCTGCGCGAACAGCACGAAGTAGCCGGGGTCCTCGACGAGCACCGCATCGCCCGGGGAGAGCAGGATGCGGGCGAGCAGATCGAAGGCCTGCGAGGCACCGGCGGTGGTGACGATGTTGGCGGCGCTGGCCGCGATGCCGTTCTGCACCAGCCGGGCGGCGATGTGCTCGCGCAGTTCGGGCAGTCCCTGCGGTGGGCACGGCAGCCAGGGCTGCGCGCGCCGGTTCTTGACCAGTCGCGTGAGCACACTGGCGGGCTCCGCCTCCAAGAGCCAGTTTTCCGGCAGAAAGCCGGAACCGGCCGGAATCAGATCCGTCCCCTGCGACAGTGTCAGGCTGGCGAGCGCGAGCGCATCGGTCCCGGGGTCCGGCAGCGCCTCCACCGCCGTGAGCGGCGCCGACAGCCGGCGTGCGGAGACGAAGAAGCCGCGGCCGGCACGTGACTCGATGAGGCCGCGCGCCACCAGGCGCTCGTAGGCGTCGACCACCGTGAAGGGACTGGCGCCAATCTGGCGCGCCAGGCGGCGGATCGAGGGCAGGCGCGTGCCGGCGGCAAGCTGCCCCTGGCGCACCAGCTGCGTCAGGCGCTCGCAGATCTGCTCCACGAGCGGCATCTCGGATTCGCGGCTGAGCTCGAACATGGCAGTCGCCTATTTGACCATCAGTATCGCCGTCACCACGAGCGCCACGGCCATGGTTGCATTGAATATCAGGCGCGCGCGTGCGCCCTCGAGGAACTGCTTCAGCGTGCTGCCACAGAGCGCCCACACCGTCATGCACGGCACGCCGACGCACTCCATGACCAGCGCCATGTACAGCCCGGCCAGGAGCGCGCCAAACTCGTGCGGCAGGAACAGCGTTGCGGCCGTCACCGTCATCACCCAGGCCTTGGGGTTGAGGAACTGGAAGGCCGCCGCCTGCAGGAAACTCACCGGACGACTGTGAGCGCGCGCCTGCGCCACCGTGCTGCGCAGCAGCCGCCAGCCCAGGTAGATGAGGTAGACCGCGCCCAGCCAGCTGAGCACCGTCTGCAGGGCGGGAAAGCGGTTGAAGAGCGCGCTCAGGCCCGCGCACACCGCCAGCAGCTGCACCACGAAGCCGAACACGATGCCGAGCATGTGCGGCAGCGTGCGGCGGAAGCCGAAGGTGGCACCCGAGGCCGTAAGCATCACGTTGTTGGGTCCGGGCGTAATCGACATCACGAACGTGTAAGTAATGAAAGGCAACGGATCAGGCACGAACGACTCCGGTGGCAGGCGGTGCGGCAGCATCCCCGGCCGCCCTCCGGCGCAACAGGTACGCGCGCGGGCGCGCGACTGCGGACTGTACCGGCGTGCGCACCGGTACGGCCGCGACTATCATGCGCGCCATGACCGACGCTTTCATCTGCGATGCGGTGCGTACACCCATCGGCCGCTACGGCGGGGCACTCGCCGCGGTGCGCGCGGACGATCTGGCGGCCGTGCCGATCGGTGCGCTGCTCAAGCGCAATGCTTCGCTTGAGCCTGCTGCCATCGAGGAAGTGCTGCTCGGCTGTGCCAACCAGGCCGGTGAGGACAACCGCAACGTCGCGCGCATGGCGGCGCTGCTTGCCGGGCTGCCCGCCACCGTGCCGGGTGCAACCCTCAACCGCCTGTGCGGCTCGGGCCTGGACGCCCTCGCCATGGCCGCGCGCATCGTGCGCACCGGGGAAGCCGAGCTCGTGATCGCCGGGGGTGTGGAATCGATGTCGCGCGCGCCGTTTGTCATGCCCAAGGCCGACAGCGCCTTCAGCCGCACGGCGAGCATCTACGACACCACCCTCGGCTGGCGCTTCGTCAACCCACGCATGGAGAAGCTCTACGGCATCGACTCCATGCCCGAGACCGGCGAGAACGTCGCCGCGCAGTACCAGATCGGGCGCACCGATCAGGACCACTTCGCCTGGCGCAGCCAGCAGCGCACCGAGGCCGCCTACGGGCGCGGATTCTTCGCCAGCGAGCTGACGGCGGTCGAGATCGTGCAGAAGAAGGGCAGGTCGGTGAGCGTCACCCGCGACGAGCACCCGCGCCCGGAAACCACGCTCGAGCAGCTGGCAGGGTTGCCGGCGCCGTTTCGCGAGCACGGTACGGTGACCGCGGGCAACGCCTCGGGCGTCAACGACGGTGCCTGTGCGCTCTTGGTCGCCTCCGCGGAGGCCGCGCTGCGCTTCAACCTCACCCCGCGCGCCCGCGTCGTGGCGGCGGCGACCGCGGGCGTCGAGCCGCGCATTATGGGCATGGGTCCGGTGCCGGCCACGCGGCGCGTGCTCGCGCTCGCGCGCCTGACACTCGAGCAGATGGATGTCATCGAGCTCAACGAGGCCTTCGCCGCGCAGGCGCTCGCGGTGCTGCGCCAGCTGGGACTTCCGGACGATGCTGAGCACGTCAACCCGAACGGCGGGGCGATCGCGCTCGGGCATCCGCTCGGGATGTCGGGCGCGCGGCTCGCGACCACCGCCACCTGGCAGCTCACCGCGCAGCGCGGACGTTACGCGCTGTGCACCATGTGCATCGGCGTGGGCCAGGGAATCGCACTGGTACTCGAACGCGTCTAGGAGCTCCTGCGCGCCCCCGCTACGGCCGGCAGCCACGGGAGCTGATCGAGGTCGAGGTTGCCGCCGCTGAGGATGATGCCGACGCGCCGACCCTGCAGCTGCGCCGCTGCGGCGCGCACGGCCGCGTACGGCACGGCCCCGGAGGGCTCGACGATGATTTTCAGTACCTCCCAGAGCTCGCGCATCGCAGCCACGATCGCCGCCTCGGACACCGTCACGATGTCGCTGACGCCGCGGCGGATTTCCGCAAACGTGCGCGGCGCCAGCGCGCCGCGCAGGCCATCCGCGATAGTCTGCGGGTGCGCGTTGCCCAGCAGCTCCCCGGCGTGCAGGGAGCGCGCCGCATCGTCAGCGCCGGCAGGTTCAGCGCCCAAGACCTCGATGCGGCGGCTGCGGTACGCTGCTGCCGCGACGGCCGTGCCGCTGATAAGGCCGCCCCCGCCCACCGGGCAGATCAGCACCTCGAGCTCAGGTACCTGGGTGAGAAATTCCGCCGCCACGGTGCCCTGGCCCGCCATCACCATGAGGTTGTCGTAGGGATGCACCAGGGCGGCGCCGGTGGCGGCGATGAGCTGCGCCGCAGCGCGCTCGCGTGCCGCCAGGGTGGCCTCACAGTAGGTGATCTCACCGCCGTAGCGGCGCACCGCCTCGCGCTTGGCGCGTGGGGTGTTGTCGGGCATGACGATGTAGGCGGGGATGCCGCGCAGGCGCGCGGCGCGCGCGAGCGCGGCCGCATGGTTACCGGAGGAGTGAGTGGCGACGCCGTGGCGCGCCTCGGCCTCGCTGAGCGCGAACACGGCGTTCGCGGCACCCCGTGCCTTGAATGCCCCGCACTTCTGGAACGTTTCGCATTTGAAGTACAGCTGCGCGCCGCTGAGCGCGTCGAGTGTTTCGCTCGTGAGCACCGGGGTGAGCTTCACGTGTGCGGCGATGCGCGCGCGCGCCTCTTCGATCAGCGGCCAGGTGAGTGGGGCGGGGTCGCTCATGGCGGCGGCAGCATGGGCAGCCGCGCGCGCCGGGTCAACTAGGGCGCGGCGCGGGCGGCCAGTGCCAGGTGCCGGGGCGCGGCGTGCAGGGGCGCCAGGGCGGCCGCCGCATCGATGCCAGGGGCAGGCAACGCCCCGGTACTGCCGGCGCTGCGCTCCCGCAGCAGTATCTCGATGGCAGCCGGAGTAAGACGGCTCGGCGCGGCCGACATGAGCAGCGCGATGACGCCAGTGAGTTCTGCGGCGGCGACCGAAGTGCCGGATTCGAAGTCGTATTGTGCGGCCGGCAGCGTCGTCAGCACGTGCTCGGAAGGGGCGCCGAATGCCCCGCTCGGCAAGGGATGCTCGCTGCCGCCGGCGGCGAATACTCCGGGTATCGAAGTCGGAAAGCCGCCACCTGCGCCGGGCAGGGCACCGACGAAGGTGATGCCGCGCTTCTGTCCCTGTGCCACGAGCGCGGCGAGCAGCGGGTCGGCCGGGCCGCCGACGCTCAGGTTGACCAGCGGGGCGCCGGAGACGAGCGCGGCGGCGAGCGCCTGAGCCAGCGTGAAGGTATTGCAGACCGCCGCATCGCTGCCGGCGGCGAGCTGCCAGCAGGCCGCGAACACCTCGATCTGGGCCAGCGGCGCGATGCCGACGATGCCGACATGGTTGTTGGCAACTGCGGCGATGATGCCGGCCATGGCCGTGCCGTGGCGCGCGCCGGCGGATGCCCCTTGCTGCTCAGGGACAAACGAGCGGCTGTACAGAATGCGGCCGCGCAGGTCCGGATGCGTCGCATCGACGGCGGTATCGATGAGGGCCACCTTGAGGCCCGCGCCCTGGCTGGTCTCGTGCGCGCGCGCGATATTCAGCGTGGCGAGATTGGTCTGCAGGTCGTAGAGCGGATCGTTGTACGCCGGGGCCGGCTCGCTGAGCGTGCGGAACTCCTGTAGCGGCTGCGCCAGCACGACGCCGGCGTCCTGCTTCAAGAGCGCCAGCACGTCGCTCACCGAGCGGCCGTCCTGGATTTCGTACACCACGCAATGCATCGACAGGGCCTCGATCGGCCAGCTGGTGAGCTCGCGCAGCGCGTAGCGCTGACTCACGCGGCGTGCCTGCCGCTGGGCGTCCTGGGCGACGCGATAGCCCTCGCCCCCGTAGTGCATACCGGTGGTGCCCGCCGGCGCCGGGGCGCTGTGGGCGGGATTGGCGAACGCGACCACGATGCGCGGACCATGTTCCGCGGCCGGCAGCGGCGGCGGGCTTGCAGCCGCAGGTGCGACGATCGCCGCGAGGCTAAGCAGCAGCAGCGCGCCGTGGCGCATCAGCGTTTTCCGGCCCGCGCTTCCTGCGCGCTATCGGCCGCGAGCGGTTCGATCCAGCGTACGCGCGGATCGGCCTGCAGGCGCGCCGCGAGCGTGCGCAGCTCGGGACTGACCGCATCGGCGCTGCGTGGGCGGCTGCAGCGGCGCCAGCGGTACGACACCGAAGATGCCGCTCGTGCCCGGTCCTTCGACCACGCGTGCGCCGGCGGCATGCAGCACTTCCTCCACATCTCCCACCGGCAGTGCGCGGTCGAAGGCGATATGCAGCACCTCGGCCGCCGGACGACTGGCGGTATAGGTGGCATACAGCGGCTGCGACCAGCGGTAGCTGGTGGCGGTGATTAGCCCGAGTGCCACGGTGAGTACGAACGTCGCCGCCCAGGCCAGTCCCGGTGGGCGCCAGGTTGCGGCGAAGGCGCTGCGCCGCGGGCGTACCGGAGGCGCGGGGCGCGGGTCGCGCACACGCGCCGGCGCGTGTGCGTCGATGCGTTCCATGAGCTTGCGCAGCGAGGGGCCGGGCGCATAGGTCACGCGCTCCGGGGCGGTGAGCAGTGCCACCATGCGGCGCTGGGTCGCGGCCTCCTGCGCGCAGGCCTCGCACTCCCGCAGATGTTCCTCCAACTGCGCGCGCTGCGCGCCGCTCAGGCGGCCGTTGGCGAGCCAGGGCAGCAGCAGCCAGGCTTCATCGTGGCCCAAGGTACTGGCGGTCTTCATTTTGCTAGCCCTTCACCCGGTTCGCTCAGGTTCGGGGTGTTCGGCGTGGCCAGCTGCGGCAGGATCTTCTGCAGCTTGGCGCGCGCATGGAACAGGCGCGTTTTTACAGTGTTTACCGGGCAGTTCATGATCGCGGCAATCTCTTCGCAGGAGTATCCCAGCTCGTAGCACAGCTCAACGGCGAGGCGCTGCTCGGGGGGGATCTGCGCCAGGGCCTGTCCAAGCCAGTCGCGCAGTTCTTCGGTCCCCGTCGGCGTCTCGGCCGTAAGTGGCTCGGAGGCCACCGCCAGGTTCTTGGCCGCCAGGCGCGCCGAGGCGCGGAACGCGCTTCCGGGCCTTGCGATAGGCAATGCCCAGAATCCAGGTCGAGGGTGCTGACTCGCCACGGAACTTGCGTGCGTTACGCCAGACGACCCAGAACGTGTCGTTGATCACCTCTTCGGCGATGTCATAACGCCGGGTGAGGCGCGTCAGGAAGCGCGCCATGCGGCGGTGGTAGAGGTTGTAGAGCTCCTCGAACGCGCGCCGGTCGCCCTCGCCGATGCGCGCGATGAGATCAACCTCGCGCGCCACCGAGGCTGCCCCGCGATATGTCGGCTCCGCCATGTTCCTGCCTGTCACCTGCACCCCCTCACTGCGGTAAGTGGCCCGGGGGGGCTGTGCGGTTCAATCCCTTACCCTAGGGCGGGCCCCAAGGCGGCGTCAAAAGCGCCACGCCAGCGTGGCGAGCGAGGCGCGAATGGGCGATCGGGTAGGGGAAGGAGCGCACGCGCGGCGTCCTGGGCGATGAAGTAACCCAGATCCAGCCGCCAGGAGCGCCACTCGTAGCCCACCCCGGCGTTGCCATAGGCATAACCGGTAGCCCGCTCGATCCCGGCGCCGGTGCCGGTGGAGTGGTAGTAGCCCGCCCCGCCGGTCACGAAGAAGTGCCTGCCAATGAGCCATTGCGCGGAAGTGTCGGCGACGTAGGCCGGGGCACGGGTCAGGCGCGTGAACACCCAGTAGCGCACCGCGTTCGGAATGGCCGTGACGCTGACGGACCAGCGGTCCAGGTAGGTGAGGGCGGCGCTGATCTCCTGATAGTCCGCGGAAGGCTCGTACTCGCTCGCACCGAGGTAGTAGCGGCTGCGGCCGCTGAGGCTCGCGTCCCAGTTTGTGCCCAGTTCGAAGTGCTGCCCGAGATACAGGTCCAGCACCGCGCTGGCTCCGGGCTCGAGGTTCCGGTCGCGGCTGGAGGCCCACACGCCCAGATAGGTACCCCCCGAGCTCGACAGATGCAGGTCACCCTGGAGTGCGCCGTGGCCATCACTTTCCGAGACCCCGCGGTAGATGTAGTCGCTCGTGACCGCGGCCGCGCCACCGAAGTTCACCCCGTTTAGCGGGGTGGGAACGTCTGCCTGCGCAACGCCGGCCGCCAGCAGCGTGCAGGTGAGGGTTCCCAGGCCCCCGCAGGCCCTCGGCATATGCGCGTTCAGCACGAATGGTCCGTTCTTGGAGTGATCGAATGCAGTGTAGAGCGCCCCCGAGTTCCCGGCATCAACGCAGCAACTGCGGCGGCGGGCCACAGCCGGGGGCCGCGGGGTGCGCGGCTGAGTTTGGTGGCAGGCCGTATACTCGTTTGGCATGGGAACCGCAGCTCAAATCGTGTGCCGAGGAGCCCCGTCGCACGGGAAACCGCCGTGCCGGGCGGCCGATGAGCGCTGACTCCGAGATGGACCTGCCCGTCGCGCCGCTGCTGGTGAGCTCCGAGGTACAGGTGGAGCGCTGGGCACAAGGGGCGCTGTCAGCGGCGACCGATCTGGTGGCAGAAGAGGTACCGGTCGCGCTCGTCTACCACGACGTTCCCCACGTGGTCATGTTGGCAACCCCGGCCGATCTGGAGGACTACGGGGTCGGCTTTACCCTGAGCGAGGGGCTGGTCGAGCGTAAGGAGGAGATCCGCGGCGTCGAGGTGACGCGCGGCGCCGGGGTGGCGGATGTACATATCACCGTGGCCTGGGAACGTTTCTCGCAGCTGCTGCAGCGACGGCGCAATCTTGCGGGCCGCACCGGATGCGGGCTGTGCGGTGCGGAAACCGCGCAGGATGCCATCCGCGAAGTGGCGCCCGTACCCGCCGGCATCACACTCACGGCGCAGCAGATGCACGTGGCGATCGAGGAGCTCAGCACGCGCCAGCCGATCAACGCCCGCACCGGCAGCGTGCACGCGGCCGCCTGGGTCTCTGCCGAGCACGGCGTGCAGCTGGTGCGCGAGGACGTCGGCCGCCACAACGCCCTGGATAAGACGATCGGCGCGCTCGCACGCATGAACGCCGACTTCGGCAGCGGCTACATGCTCATCACGAGCCGCGCGAGCTACGAGATGGTGCAGAAATGCGCGACCGTCGGGGTGTCGCTCCTGGTGGCACTCTCAGCCCCCACCGCTTTCGCGGTGCGCATGGCGCAGCAGACCGGACTTACGCTGGTCGCCTTCGCGCGCCGCGACCGTCACGTCGTCTATGCCCATCCGCAGCGCCTGAAATGAATGACCACGATCCTTGATCCTATGAACAAAACGCTGATGCGGAGCTGCCTCTCGCACGCTAACCGGGCGCACACTCCATGAGCACTCCCGCGGCTCGGGCGCTGATCTGCGGCTCGATGGCTTACGACACCATCATGGTGTTCGGCGATCGCTTCGCCAATCACATCCTGCCCGACAAGATCCACATGCTGAATGTATCGTTTCTGGTGCCGCAGCTGCGGCGCGAGTTCGGCGGCTGCGCGGGCAACATCGCCTACAACCTGAAGCTCTTGGGCGATGTGGGCCACCCCATGGCTACCGTCGGCAGCGATTTCGCCCCCTACCGCGAATGGCTCGAGAAGTGCGGGGTGCCGACCGATCATCTGAGGGTCATCGAGTCCGAGCTTACCGCCCAGGCCTTTATTACCACCGACGTCGATGACAACCAGATCACCGCCTTTCACCCCGGAGCGATGCAGCACTCGCACCTGAACCGCGTGGGCGCAGCCAAAAACGTGACGCTCGGCATCGTCGCCCCCGACGGGCGCGAAGGCATGCTCGAGCACGCCGCGCAGTTCGCCGCCGCCGGCATCGCTTTCATTTTCGATCCGGGGCAGGGCCTGCCGATGTTCGCAGGCGAGGAGCTCAAGCGCTTCATCGAGCAGGCGCGCTGGGTGACGCTCAACGACTACGAGTGGCAGCTGGTGCAGCAGCGCACCGGCTGGGGCGTGGCCGAACTCACCGAGCGGGTCGAGGCGCTCATCGTCACGCGCGGCGCGGCTGGCTCCTGCATCTACACGCGCACCGCCGAGCTTGCCATTCCGGCCGCCCCGGTGAGCAAAGTGGTCGACCCGACCGGCTGTGGCGATGCCTACCGGGCCGGCCTCATTCACGGACTGCTGCATGGGCTCGACTGGCGCACGAGCGGACAGATTGCCTCGCTCATGGGGGCGGTGAAGATCGAGTCGCGCGGCACGCAGAATCACCGCTTTACGCAAGCTGAGTTCGCCGCGCGGCTGCGTCAGGCCTTCGGCTGAGCGGGCCGCTTTAGGGCGGGGCGCTCACGGGGAGCCCCGCCGCTGCGGTTTCCCTTAACACCTCGTTTATGTCCTCGACGAGGTCATCCAGGGATCCCGGACCGTAACCGTCGTGCACCTTGAGGATGCGGCCGTCGGGTCCGATGATCAGCAGGTGCGGGATGGCGTGTACGCCGTAGTGGCGCGCGATGTGCGCGCCGTAGTCCTCGACGATGACCATTTGCAGTTTGTTGTCGCGTGCCCACTTGCGCACCGCGCTCTCATCGGTCTCCTGGTAGTTGACCGCCAGCACCCGCGCACGCTCGATGCCGAGCCGCTTCTGCACGCCCTCGAGGATCGGCACCTCCTGGCGGCACGGCCCGCACCAGCTGGCGAAGAAACTCAGGAATACGATGCGGCCGCGCTGCGCACTCAGCTGCACCGGCTCGTGGGTCAACAGGCTCTTGCTGGTGAAGTCCGGTGCCAAATCCCCGACACCGGGCACGGCCTGGTCGGCCGGCGCCGACACGCTCAGCAGGCCGACAACCAGGAGCGGTGCACCCAGCTTCAGCGGCACGATTTGCTCCCCCTGAGCGCACGGCTATGGCCTCAGAACCTCTGGACATATTGTGGTCGGCCCCGCTGATCCCGGTCCTAGGGTAAACTTACCCCTTCCCCTTAGCCGGCATCGAGCAAATTAAGCCCATGGCCAATGACTACGTTTTCACCTCCGAGTCGGTGTCCGAAGGGCACCCGGACAAGATTGCCGATCAGATCTCGGACGCCGTCCTGGATGCGATCCTGAAAGAGGACGACCGCGGCCGCGTGGCGTGCGAGACACTGGTGAAGACCGGCGTCGTAATCGTCGCCGGCGAGGTCACTACCCGGGCCTGGGTGGATGTCGAGGCGCTGGTGCGCAAGACCGTGCTCGACATCGGCTATAACTCCTCCGACATGGGTTTCGATGGCGCCAGCTGCGGCGTGCTGAACATCATCGGCAAGCAGTCGCCCGACATCGCCCAGGGAGTCGATCGCAAGGATGAGCGCAAGCAGGGTGCGGGCGATCAGGGTCTGATGTTCGGCTACGCGACCAACGAAACCGACGTTCTCATGCCCGCGCCGATCACGCTGGCGCACCGCCTGGTGAAGCGCCAGGCGCAGGTGCGTAAGTCCGGCAAGCTCGGCTGGCTGCGCCCGGACGCCAAGAGCCAGGTGACGCTGCGCTACGAGAACGACCGGCCGGTGGGGCTCGAGGCGGTAGTGCTCTCGACCCAGCACAGTCCGGATGTCTCCACGCGCGTGCTGCGCGAGGCCGTGATGGAAGAGATCCTGAAGCCGGTGCTGCCGGCCAAGTGGCTGGACAAGCGCACCAAGTACCACATCAACCCGACCGGTCGCTTCGTCACCGGCGGACCGGTCGGCGACTGCGGCCTCACCGGTCGCAAGATCATCGTCGACACCTACGGGGGTTATGCGCGCCATGGTGGTGGCGCCTTCTCCGGCAAGGATCCCTCGAAGGTGGATCGCTCGGCGGCCTACGCGGCGCGCTACGTTGCCAAGAACATCGTGGCGGCAGGGCTCGCCCAGCGCTGCGAGGTGCAGGTTTCCTATGCCATCGGGGTGGCCGAGCCGACCTCGATCATGGTGGAGACCTTCGGCACCAGTCATCTCTCGCGCGAGCGCCTGACGCAGCTGGTACGCAAGCACTTCGATCTCACACCCTACGGGCTGCGCGAAATGCTGGACCTCGTGCGCCCGATCTACCAGAAGACCGCCGCCTACGGGCACTTCGGGCGCACCGAGCCGGAGTTCACCTGGGAGCGCACCGATCTGGCCGAGACGCTCGCCGCCGAAGGCAAGGGCGTGCGCGCCGCGTAGAATGTCAGTACGCGCCGCGTCAGCGGCAGCCGCGCCTGCTGAGGAGCGTTGCGACAGGTCGTCCGGGAACCCCCGGAGCCCCTGCCAGGCTCAGCGGGACCGGAACATCCATACGGCGCTCACTCTGTCATTCGGAGTTATCGAAGTATGAACGCCACACTGAAACCGCCCGTCAGCGCTGATTACAAGGTTGCCGATCTGAGCCTCGCGGACTGGGGTCGCAAGGAGATCGCCATCGCCGAGACCGAGATGCCCGGCCTCATGGCGATCCGCGCAGAGTACGCCCGCACCCAGCCGCTCAAGGGCGCGCGCATTACCGGCTCGCTGCACATGACCATCCAGACGGCGGTGCTGATCGAGACCCTGCAGGCGCTCGGCGCTGAAGTGCGCTGGGCCTCCTGCAACATCTTCTCCACTCAGGATCACGCCGCCGCGGCGATTGCCGCGCGCGGCACCGCGGTATTTGCCTGGAAGGGCGAGTCGCTCGAGGATTACTGGGACTACACCCATCGCATCTTCGAGTGGCCCGACGCTGGCTACTCCAACATGATTCTCGATGACGGCGGCGATGCGACGCTGCTGTTGCACCTCGGCACGCGCGCCGAGAGCGATGCCAGTGTCATCGCCAAGGCCAGCAGCGAGGAGGAGACCGCGCTGTTCGCCGCCATTCGCGCCAAGCTCAAGTCCGACCCGCGCTGGTACTCGACCCGCCTCGGCAAGATCCGCGGCGTGACCGAGGAGACCACGACTGGCGTGAAGCGCCTGTACCAAATGGCCAAGGAGGGCGAGCTCGCCTTCCCGGCGATCAACGTCAACGACTCCGTTACCAAGAGCAAGTTCGACAACCTGTACGGCTGCCGCGAGTCGTTGGTGGATGCCATCAAGCGCGCCACCGATGTGATGGTGGCCGGCAAGGTGGCGGTGGTGTGCGGCTACGGCGACGTGGGCAAGGGCTCGGCCCAGGCGCTGCGGGCACTGTCTGCGCAGGTGTGGATCACCGAGATCGACCCGATCTGTGCTCTACAGGCGGCGATGGAGGGCTATCGCGTCGTGACCATGGAGTATGCCGCCGACAAGGGCGATATCTTCGTGAGCGCCACCGGCAACTACCATGTGATCACGCACGAACACATGGTACGCATGAAGCACAACGCCATCGTGTGCAACATTGGTCACTTCGACAACGAGATCGATGTGGCGAGCCTGAAGCAGTACCCGTGGGAGAACATCAAACCGCAGGTCGATCACGTGATCCTGCCCGACGGCCGGCGGCTGATTCTGCTCGCCCAGGGGCGCCTGGTGAACCTCGGCTGCGGCACCGGACACCCGAGCTACGTCATGAGCTCGAGCTTCGCCAACCAGACGATCGCGCAGGTGGAGCTCTTCACACACACCGCCAAGTACCCGGTGGGCGTGTACGTGTTGCCCAAGCACCTGGATGAGAAAGTGGCGCGGCTGCAGCTGCAGAAGCTCAACGTCCAGCTCTCCGAACTCACCGAGACGCAGGCGCGCTACATCGGCGTCGACCGGGCCGGGCCCTACAAGCCCGACAGCTACCGCTACTGATGAGCGCACTGGCTGTGGAACGCGCCGCCGGCGGCGCGCGGCTTCTGGACGGCAAGGCTGTGGCCGCCAAGGTACGGTCACAGGTTGCCGAGCGCGCCGCGGCCTTCGCGGCGCGCTTCGGACGCCGGCCGGGACTTGCCGTGGTGCAGGTGGGCGAGGATGCGGCCTCCAGCGTGTACGTGCGCAACAAGCGCAAGTCCTCGCTCGAGGCCGGCATCGAGTCCTTCGCGCACGACCTGCCGGCGAGCACCGGCGAGGCGCAGATCCTGGCACTGGTGGAAGCCCTCAACCGTGACCCGCGCGTCGACGGCATCCTCGTGCAGCTGCCGCTGCCCAAGGGCGTCGATGCCAACCGCGTCATGGACGCGGTGGACCCGGCTAAGGACGTCGACGGCTTCCATCCCGTCAACACAGGCCTGCTGGCACAGAAGCGCCCGCGCCTGCGACCGTGCACACCCTTCGGGGTCATTCGCCTGGCACAGGAATACGGCATCGATCTCACCGGGCTGCGCGCCTGCGTCGTCGGGGCCTCCAATATCGTCGGCCGGCCGATGGCGCTGGAGCTCTTGCTGGCACGTGCCACCGTTACCGTCTGCCATACCGGCACCCGCGACCTGCGCGCCGAGGTCGAGCGCGCCGAAGTGGTGGTGGCTGCCGTTGGCAAGGAGAACTTCATCCCGGGTGAATGGATCCGTCCGGGAGCTGCGGTGTTTGATGTCGGCATCAACCGCAGCGCCACCGGCAAGCTCGTCGGCGACGTCGAGTTCGGGCGTGCCGCGGAACGTGCCGCCTGGATCACCCCGGTGCCCGGGGGCTTAGGTCCGATGACGATTGCCATGCTGTTGTCCAACGCGGTGGACGCCGCCTACCTGCGCGCGGGCGTGACGCAGTAGGCATCCCCGTCGGCTGCGGTGAACCGCAGGTTCACCGCCGCTTTGAGGAAACGGTGTCGGCGTTTGCCGACGACTTCAGACTTCTAACTCCTGCTGGGGCCGCCGTGGCGCGCGCCGCTGCCGTATACAGTCGCTTCCCCGAGCGTCAAAAAAGCTCGCGCTGCCGCGGTGTTGCCACGCTTTAGTTTGAAGTCACTCGATGCGAGTGGCTTACCAACACCGAAAAGTTCCCCGCGGGGGTGAGTTACAAGTTGAATTGCGTCTAGGCGCCGAAGCAACGCGGCGCGCGGTGTTCCAACATGTTGCAGATCGTTAGCGGAGTGCGCGCATGCAGCGTCAGCGGTGTATCATCGCCGACCCCAGTTCCCACGATTACGGAGTTACAACATGGCAAGACGTCCACCGAATGATGGAGCTTCCTGGAGCGCCAGTGAGCTGAAGACCCTCAAGGCTCTGGCGAAAGCGGGGACGCCGACGGGGCAGGTTGCGAAGAAGCTCGGTCGCACCGCCGCGGCGGTCCAGCAGAAGGCGATGCGCTCAGGAATTTCCTTCCGCGCCGCCAAGCGTTCCGGAGCCCGCCGTCGAAAATAGCCACCGCGCGGGCACCGGCTCGCGCAGCCGTGGATGGGTCGCAGGTCACGTGAACCCGGCGCATACGCTGGTGCGGCTGTTGGCGGTAGCGGCCGCGCTCATGCTTGCAGGGGGCTGGCCGTGCGGCGCAGCTGCGGCTGCGCCTCAGCGACCCGTCAGGATCGGCATCATCGGTGCCGGTCATATTGGCGGCGCACTGGCAAAGCTGTGGGTGCAGTCCGGGCACGAGGTGCTGATTTCCTCGCGTCATCCGGAGCAACTCAAGGCGCTGGCCGCCGCTCTCGGCCCGAAGGCGCACGTGGGCACGCCGCGCGATGCGGCGCTGTTCGGACCCGTGGTGCTGACCTCGGTGCCGTACAAGGCGCTGCCGCAGCTCGGGCAGGACCTGCGCGGCGAGCTTGCCGGCAAGGTGGTGCTGGATACCTGTAATCCCTACCCGGAGCGCGACGGCGCCATGGCCGTGGAGGTGCGCCGAGAGGGCACCGGCGTCGCCTCGCCGCGCTTCCTGCCGGGGGTACGTCTGGTGCGCGCCTTCAACGCCATCAACTATGGTGATCTTGAGCAGCTGGCGCACCGCCGCGGGGACCCGGTGGCGATCCCGCTCGCCGCGGACGACGCCGAGGCGCTCGGGCTGGCGCAGCAGCTGGTAAGGGATGCCGGCTTCGAGCCGGTGGTGGTCGGGGACTTGAGCCGGGCGCGCGAGTTCGACGTCGGCAGCGTCCCCTACACCCGGATCATGACCGCGCCACAGCTGCGTGCCGCGCTGAACCTCAAGCAATAAGGCCGACTCAGGCCGCCGGGGGCGGCTGGCGCTCCACGCGCGGTAGTGCATGACTGATGCACGCCCAACTCGGTGCCGCGCAGGTTCAGATGCTCATCGCGGGACGGGCCACCTCGGGATCATCAAGCGTGCCGGCGCGCACAAACACCAGCTGCGGGCGGGTCTCGGCCGCGCTGAACGGGTGCGTGCCGCATTCAGGACAGAAGCGCCGGTGCATGAGGTTGCCGCTGTCGGCAGTCAGCGAAAAATCGCGTACCCCGCTCACCGCAGCTGCTCGCTGGGGAAGCACACGTTCACGGTGCCGCTGCCCGCACCGATGTACTGGCACACCCGGCACCAGCACACCCGAGTCACGATGGGCGCCGCACTCGCCGTGTAGCGCACGGCACCACACAGGCAGCCTCCGCTGATAGCCATGCGATCTCGATCCTCCGGCTTCCGGTGCGCACCGTGGCCGGGTGCGCCGAGCCATAGTCTAGAGGGAGTGCACCGGAGTGAAGCGCTCAAATCCGGAACAAGTCCTAACTAAATACGCCCGCGGCAAAAATTGAGGGCTGTTCGGGAGCGCTTTCATCCGGTGCGCCATGCGGTATTACCGGTGACCGCTGGAACGATCCGTGAATGATCGGCTCTGCGGACGCATGGCCTCAGGCCGGACTTTCAGGAACGCAGCGCGCGCACGTAACGCGCCGACCTGCGCGACGCTCAGGCCGATATCGCGCAGGTAGACGCGAATGCCGCCGGCGTTCTCAAGAAATCTCAGCATGTTGTATGCGCCTTCCTCGGGACAGCGCAGCGCCTCGAGGATGCGCGCGGCTCGGCCTGCGCATAGCGCTTCAGATACGTCTCGCGCAGATTCCGCCGCGCTTTGCGCGTAGTCGCTCGCGATGGCCGCCGGCGTGACGTCGGCGAGGGCCGAACAGGAGCGCTGCGATGAGACCGGTGCGGTCCTTGCCCGCCACGCAGTGAAAGCAACAGCCGCCCGGGGTCGGCGGCGATCACCGCGAGTACCCGCCGCAGCTCCTGGCGCACGCGCTCCGAGCACGGTGCATTTCCATCAGTTCCTTGGCGACGCTCGCGGCTGCGCAGATGCCACTCGTCCTCGGTATGCGTCAGGAGCGAGACGTGCGCGAAGCGCACTCCCGGCAATGCCTGCGGCACGGGATCGGGATCGCGAGCCGCTTCCGCGGCCAGCGCAGGTCCACGACCGTCTCGATCGGATAGTCCTCCAGGGCGCGCAGCCCGGCGGGCGTCAGTTGCCACAGGTCATCGGCCCGCACCAGCGAATGTCGTCTGCGTCAGCCGCCCGTCAAGGGTCGGATGGCCCCCGAGGTCGCGTGCGTTACACAAGTCGGGAAACGGCAGCGGCGCCGGCATAGCTTTTACGCGCGGGCTGCTGGCTCAGGGCCACCCCGGCGAGGATCAAGGCCCCGCAACGCCATGGTCAGTGTCACAGGTTCATCCAGGACAGCCACGCCCACACCACCCCGAAGAGGGGAATGAGATAGGTCACGATGTGA
>CAVUQM010000002.1:0-92135 GCA_963743625.1 uncultured Pseudomonadota bacterium
CGCAGTCGCCACGCCGGCCGCGCCGTTGGCGGCGCTGATACTTGGTTGAAGTTGGTTGCGCCACCGGCGAAGATGGCCGAGCCATTGTAGGTAGTGTTGCTACCGATGCGGTCGATTTCCGCCTTGATCCGGTGAACTCGGCATCCAGCGCCTGCACGCTGGGAGCCGTCGTTAACGGTACCGTTCGCCGACTCCGTGGCCAGGGTGACGGCGAGGTTGAGCAGGGTAGTGACCTGCGACAACTGCGCCGTCGGCCACCTCCAGCTTGCCTACGCCCTCGGTCGCGTTCATTGCCGACTGGGTCAGCGCAGGAACGTTGGCCTGCAAGCCATCGGCGATCGCCAGTCCGGCCGCGTCGTCTGCGCCGGAGTTGATTCGCGAGCCGGTCGACAGCCGATATAGAGTCTTGCTGCAGGCCAGCGTTGGGTACCGTGAGCTGGTTCTGTGCGGCAAGGGATGGAATGTTATACAGAATGCTAAGTGCCATGGGATATCTCCTCTCTCATGGTTCCACCTTGCCCCTCTCCGAGTCATTGCGTCGCCCGCAGGTGCGCTGCCGGGGGGATTCCAGACCGGCGGAACCGACTTGAGTGTTCAACCCTCTATCGGCCCGCGGCACCGCGGCTTTAAAACAGTTTGCTTCTGCGTCGAGCCCCCGGCTGCATGCCGGCAGGATTAGGCGTATGCTCAACGAGGACATGAAAGCGAATCTCGAAAGGGGTGATACTCGTCTTCTATGCCAAAACGGTTTCAAGCGTCAACTGCCGGGAATTGACGATAAGTGAACCAGAGAATCGCTGCAGCCGACTGAGGGCAACACATGATCCAGCTAACTCGTTTGAACAACTCACGCCTGGCCGTCAACCCGACCTAATCAAGTACGTGGAGGCAAGCCCCGACACGGTGATCACGCTAATTAGTGGTGAAAAGTTGGTGAATACGGGAAACTACGGAGGAAATCATCTGAGCGGGTCCGCGAAGTTTCGGCGATCTGTTCTGCGTACTCGCTTTGACGATTCTTTCCGCGTCAGCCCTGAATCGCGCCCCGTCCTCGCGCCCCGTCCCGGAGCCAGCCCGGAGCGCAGCCGGAAGGACCAGACGGTGGATAAGAGCAGTTTGCCTCGGACCCGATCGTCGGGTTCGGAGGGACCTTGCCGGGCTTGCTACTGGAGGGCGGCAAGATTACCCAGATCTTGCAGCCAACTGCCGCGATGATTGTCTTTGGGGGAACACTCGGCGCGTGTATGTTCCAATTCCCCTCCCGATGGTGGGTCTCCGCGTTTCGCCGGCTGGGCAATGTGTTCTTCGAAAAACGACTGGATCCCCAACGGGTGGTGCGGAGCTGGTGGTGTTCGCGAATAAAGCGCGCAGTGGGGGGCATGGACTCGCCTGACGCCGAATTGCCGACGATTAGGGATCCCCTTCCTCAAGAAGTCGCTCATGCTGGCGGTGGATGGCACCGAGCCGCAAGAACTACGAAAGATGATGCAGTTGGAGATCGATAACCAGGCGGAATACGAAGACAACATTCCCAAGGTGTTTGAATCGGCCGGTGGCTTTTCTCCCACTATCGGCATCATCGGAGCGGTACTTGGCCTGATCCAGGTCATGCAGCATCTGGACAATATCGACGAAGTGGGCCAGGGCATCGCGGTGGCCTTCGTGGCCACGGTCTACGGTGTGGGCGCAGCAAATCTCTTCTTCTTGCCCAGCTCGGGCAAGCTTCGCATCCGGATTCGCGAAGAGCAGATCGTCCGCGAAATGACGCTGGAGGGGGTGATCTCCATCCTGGAAGGATGAATCCCCGCATGCTGGAAACCAAGTAGTCGAGTTTTCTGCAAGATACAGCTACGCCGGCGAAGCGCACCGCCGGAAGGGACGAGCGATGAAATACCGGCGCCGCCAGCGACCGCATCAGCCACGAACGCTGGCTGGTGTCTTACGCGGACTTCGTAACGTTATTATTTGCCTTCTTCGTCGTCATGTACGCCTCAGCTCAAATGGACCACAAGAAGGCGGGACGACTGTCAGTCGCAATCGAATCCGCTTTTGAACAGCTGGGCGTATTTCGGACGCGACGGTCGCAAAGCCTGGCAGGCTATAAACCGCAAACCGCTGTCCGGCAGCCGCAACCCCCGGGAGCGATCCGCGCTGGAGTCGTCTCGGCTTACCCGTGACAGCGTGGGTCGCAGGACGCCGATCGCAAGCAAGACGATTTCACCGCATCCGCGCGAGAAGTTGAAAAAGCGCTGGCTGCGGAGATCAAGCGTAACGAAGTAGCTCTTCGGACCGAACCCAACGGGTTGGTGATCAGCCTGCGCGAGATTGGATTCTTCGACAGCGGATCGGCCACGATGAAGTCGGGAGCCGAAGGGCCTTCGCCCGGGTAGCTCGGATCTTGCCAAGACACTGGCTCGCCCGGTGCGGATCGAGGGCCATACGGATCCCGTCCCTATTCATAACTCGCAATTCGCGTCGAACTGGGAGTTGTCCACCGCACGCGCGACAGGAACTGGTAAAGACCCTGATTGAGAAGTACGGAATTGCCCCAGAGCGGCTCTCTGCCGCTGGTTACGCTGAATTTCACCGCAGTTGCAAGTAACGAGTCTCCGAAGAGCCGGCAACTCAATCGCAGAGTGGATCGTCGTCATCCTGGCGCCCCATTTCGCCGCCGATCGCCGTCCGATCAGAGAAGGTACCCTCGCAGGTCAAAAACTCCAGACAGCCATCCTCGCCACTGTCATCCCTGAACCGCCAGCCCAACCTTCACCCAGCGGCAAGTCCGGATAGGCCGCTCGTGCGCAGGACTTGCGAGCCGGTCGCAAGTGCTGCCGCCACACGCGTTAGCAGAATATCAATGGTGGCTCTGGATATAGCTCGTCGTCTCCTTACGCATCACCTTCCGTATTACATCGTGATCGGCGTAACCGGACATGAAAACGGTGATTGAGGCCGGGTTGCAGTCTTTTCTGCAGTCGCAACGCTAATTCCGGTCCGTTCATTCCCAGGGCATCACCACATCCGATAGCAATAGCCCAATACGTCCCTGATGTTCCTTACCCAAGCGGATGGCTTCTTCCGCGCCGTTGGATTCAAGTACCCGGTAGCCTGCATGCTCCAATACCGCGCGCGTCACTTCGCGAACGTCGCATTCGTCTTCCACTAGAAGAATTGTCGTTTCAGGCTTCTCCTTTTGAGAGCAAGAGGCTGTCGGGTTAGCAGGAAAAGTATCCCATGGTTCCCATCGCATTGGACTGCTTACGCAGCCTGCAATAACGGCTCTTACAAGTGCGGGTTCAATGCCAGACGGTCAGGAGAGCAATGACTGTGAGTAACCGTCTCAGCGCTCTAGGGATGCGAAGAAACGGCGAAAGTAAAGGCCGCGAAGAGAATGCGATCAGATCGGGACAATTCCTGTTTTGGCGTTCGGATTTAGGAAGAGCGTCCATCGTCGATAATTGTCAGTAAGACGGCTGGTTATGTTGTGTGATTTTCAAAGCGGCTATTGCGGAGAGCGGAGCGCGATTGATATCGACGAATCGGCGGGTTTGCTTCAGGAACATGTCGAAGATTCCAGGTGTGCTGCCAACCCAACTTGCTCAACATTCGCTACGAGTCGCGCCAACATCGGTTTGTAATTTGGGCACGGTGCGAGAGTTGAAAATCCGAGCACCTTCACAGCATTTCCGCATTAGGGCGCGGTTTCGAACCGCCGCAACAACCGCTTCCGCGGGCCGCCAACCTGCTTGGCGGTTAAAGCTCCCGGAATTGGGCGAACGAACTCCGGATTACGCGGATACTCACCACGAAGCCCGGATGGGTCTAGGAACAAAGGCAAGTAGAGTTTCTTCTACTCGCCTGTAGTCTTACATTGCGGGATTTTGTTTTCGTCAAGCGCTAATCCCTTAAGGTAAGGAAGCGCGAAGCTCGTTCCTCGACCCCTTTCTTCGAAGAGTTCTTCAATTCGAGCAACCAGTGCATCTGGATCCTCGTCGCTCGGAACAAATCGATCAACAGCAGTCCGGGAAGAATCGTGAACTGCGAAATAGGGGGACAGCACCACCGCAATTACCTCGGGACAAACTTCTTTGACCTGTTGCGCCACCTTTTCCAAGCTCACCCAGGGTAGTTATTGTCCATCAGCAGCATGTCGGGACAGGCATGTTCGGCGAGTAATGTCGCATCCTCCACCGACTGGTAGGCCACACTTTGTACCCAAAGTGCTCCAGTAACATCTGCCGGAGCTGCAGCATGGTGGCATCGTGACACAAACACAAAATCGCTTTACGGCGTTGTTGCATGTAGACTCCATGAGATATCGCAGCTGTCATAGGAATCTTTCCGTCAGCGAACTCGAAACTTCGCACACCCGATGCTAACGTCGGGCACGTTAAAGAATGGAGTGCAACAGCAGTGCCAACAATCCGCGCAACAAAATACTAGGGTTATAAGAACGGCTTGGGGGTACAGGAGGAAACTTTTACTCAATGAAGGAAAGGTTGTCGGTGACTCGCCGCTTACAAAAACAGGAAGCAAAATGAGGGTATAGGGCAACCCGGCAAGCGTAGCGCAACAGCCTCCCAACGACGACCCGTTGTCGGGTATTTTCTTGCTCGCGCGAGAACATTCGAAACACAGTCGAGCCCACGGTTGCTCAGGAGGGCGAAGTTGCATGTATGATGGAGGTAGTATCGCCGATCAGATTGAATGAGCTGAGAGGACAGTTATGGCCGGAAATTCGCGTCCATCCTTTACAAACGCCAGAAGGAACGATCAAGACAGGAAAAACAGGCCGAAAAGGCCCAAAAGAAGCAGCAGCGCAAGCAGCAATCCGACAATGAGACGGAAACTCCTGCTACCTCGCCCGTGGCCGACTTGGTAGTCACCCACGACGAGGAAGGTCAGCCGCAAGGCTTTGATTTTCATGACTGTGCCAAGTAACTCCGCAGCAGCGGCTGCCTCCACCGCTGCGCTTCGAGGCATCATCAGCGAACCTGTGCTACAATTCTTGCAGACGCTATTAGCCACGGTTCGCTTGTGGTGCGACATTCCGATCCGAAGTTTCGATCTGATTTCCCGCCTTTCCTGCATCCGTTTGTTTTCAGCGCCCAATAAACTATTCAGCGGCATCCGAAGTATCTCGCGAATCGCATGCACTAACAAAATGCAATCGCGAGACGCCCCTCCAGAAAGTACAATTCGATTGACACAATTTTCAGAAATGCCTCTTTCCGCTGAACTTAAGCGGAAGTTGGATGAATACCCCGAAGGTGCTCGCGGCACTGAAGAAGTGCTCGGGCGTGTTCATGCCCGAGGCCGGCCAGGACCGGGACGGTGGCGTGCAGGTCTCCCTGGGCGCCAAGGGCGTGATCGAGCTCGAGCTCATCTCGAGCAGCAAAGTGGGGCCGCGGCCGAGCCACGACGTGCATTCGAGCCTGGAAGCGCCAACTCGATTCCCCCACCTGGCACCTGGTGCAGGCGCTCAACACGCTGGTGGCCAAGGACGGGCATACACCCACGGTCGAGGGCTTCTTCGAGAAGGCGCGGCCGCTGACGACGGCACAGCTGGCGATGCTGCGCGAGTACGCGGCGAGCAGTTCCGAAAGCACCCGCTTGCAGCAGCTCGGCGCACATCACTGGGTGCACGATGTGGATTATTACGACTCCCTGGTGCTGCTGGAGTCCAAGCCGACGATCAACATCGAGGGACTGGTCGCCGGCTATACGGGTCCGGGCGGCAAGACGGTGCTGCCGCACCGTGCGGTCGCCAAGATCGACATCCGCCTGGTGCCGGACATGACTACGACCGACATCCTGGCCAAGCTCAAGGCGCATCTGGCGCGTCACGGCTTTGCCGATCTGGAAGTCAATATGAGCGGCGGCTACAACCCCACCCGACGATACCGCGAGCCGCCTCATCCAGGCGCAGCTCGCCACCTATCGCGCGCTCGGCACGAAGCCGCAGCTGTGGCCACGCTCGGCGGGCTCCTGGCCGGGGTATGTGTTCACCGATGCGCCACTGAGCCTTGCGGCCGGGCACTACGGTCTGGGGCACGGTACCGGCGCACACGCGCCTGATGAGTACTACGTGATCGAGTCGGGTAACCCCAAGGTGCAGGGCCTGGACGGCGCCGTCGCCTCCTTCGTGGAGTACCTGTACGCACTTGCCTGAGCGCGCATGGCGGCGCGCGCACCTGTCACTTGACTAGAACAACGATACCAACAACGAGGCCAAGCACATGAACGCATTGTTGATCCATTTTGGCGTGGGACTCATCTTCATCGCGCTCTACTTCTACTGGAATGCCTACCTGTACCGCCCCGGCTGGGCGGGCTCGGGGGTGAGTGCGCTTGAGGGGCTCTACTACCTGATCGCGGTGTGCTCCTTCGCGCTCGGGTACTACTTCAACGTCCAGTACGTGCAGGAATACCCGACGCAGGCGAGCTGGGTGCACTTCACCAAGCTCCTGTTCACCAATCCGGCCGCTTCCTCCGGCTCCCAGGATCTGGTGTGCACCAACGTGATACTGTTTCCGCTGTGGACCATCATCGATGGGCGGCGCCTCGGCATGAAGCGGCCCTGGATCTACTTCGTTCTGAGCCTGCTCACGAGCTTTGGCTTCGGCATGGCGCTTTACCTGGCCGCACATGAGCGTCAGATCCGCTGGCTGCGCGCCAACGGGGACAGCGCCCGCACACTCGCCGCCTAGAGGCGCCCGCGTCACCTTGATCTCACCGGGCGTTTGGCCGCTAAATGCCGCGAGCAACGTTGCGGAGCGGGCGACTATGCATAGGCGATCGGCGGGCACGGTTCTCGCAGCGCTGGCGGCGGCCGCGTTGATCGCGCCGTCGGCCGCGCTCGGTGACACGGCGACGCACGACGTCACGGCCGCGGCGCTTGAACACGATGCCACCTCGGGCGATCCGGCACGGGCCGGGATCTGGAAGGCGGCGATACCGCCGCCGGGCTCGATGCACGGGGAATTCGACAATGACGACCCGATCGGAGTCATGGCCGGCGCGCGTATCTGGGCCGACTGCTCCATCGATTGGACCGACCCGGACAGCCACCGGCTGTACTGCTTCTCCAGCGCCACGTCCCTGGTGTTTTTCCTGGAGGCGCCGCAGGATTATCTGCGGCGCGCCCGTAAGCAGTGGCCGCAGCTTAACCGCTCGGTAAGCTTCGCCATCTTTCGCGCGCACGAGCCTCCTGCCCGCTCCCCGGGCGGCCGGGGCCGGGCGCGTTCTAGCCTCATTCGAAAGCGAGCGCGCCATGGCGGACGATGTCTACGATGTGATCGTGATCGGGGCCGGGCACAACGGCCTGGTGTGCGGTGCCTACCTCGCCGGGCGGGGCTGAAGACCCTGGTGCTCGAGCGACGCGAGATTTTCGGCGGCGCGGCGGTGACCGAGGAGTTCGCGCCGGGCTTTCGCGCCTCGCGCTTCTCCTACGTGATGAGCCTGCTGCATCCGCGGGTGATCCGGGGACCTCGAGCTCAAGTCCCACGGACTCACTGTGCTGCCGGCCAACGATCTGTTCTGTCCGCTGGGCGGGGATGACTACATCGTCTTCAGCGACGACATCAAGAAGACGCAGGCCGAGTTCGCGCGCTTCTCGCGTCACGATGCCGATATCTATCCCGAGTTCTCGCGCTACCTCGAGGAGTCGGCGAACGTCGTGCGCCGGCTGCTGTTTGAGACCCCGGTCGACCCGGTGCAGCGCCGCTGGAGCTCATTCAGGAAGAGCGCAGCGCTGCTGTGGCGCGAGCGGCGCATCGGGGACCAGGCTTACCGCCTGGTCGATCTGCTCACCCAGAGCGCCTACGACTATCTCTCGGCCTGGTTCGAGAGCGACATCATCAAGAGCGTGCTGGCCTACTACTGCTCGATCGGCACGTTCGCGGGACCGAAGTCCCCGGGCAGCGCCTACGTGATCATGCACCACCTCATGGGCGAGCATCAGGGGGCGGTGGCTGGGGCTTCATCCGCGGCGGCATGGGGGCGATCACCGGCTCGATCGCGCGCTCGGCGGCGCGGTTCGGCATGGCCGTGCTCACCCAGGCACCGGTGGCGCAGGTGCTGGTGAGCGGCGGGCGTGCCACGGGCGTGCGCACCGTGGACGGACGCGAGTTTCGCGCCCGGGCCGTGGTGTCCAATGCCGCGGCGACCACGCTTTTCAAGCGCCTGGTGGCGCGCGAGCATCTGCCCGCACAGCTGGTGCGCGAGATCGACACCTTCCGCACCTTCTCCACCGCCTTCAAGATGAACATCGCGGCGCACGAGCCGCCGCGCTACCGTGCCTTCGATGCCGCGCGGCTGGGATTTAACTACCCGACCTACGTACACATCGCCCCGGGGATCGAGTACCTCGAGCGCGCCTACGATGAGGCCAAGTACGGCTGGTACTCGAGCCGGCCCTTCCTGACCGCGGTCGTGCCCACGATCGTCGATGACACGCTCGCCCCGGCCGGCAAACACGTCATCAACGTGTTCGGCGGCCACGCCCCCTACACGCTCAAGGGCGGTGCCTCCTGGGACAACGAGAAGCCCAATCTACGCGCGCAGCGCTGAAGGTGCTCGATGAGATGGCGCCGGGGTTCTCGCAGCAGATCATCGGCACGGAGACTCTGGTCGCACCGGAGCTGGAGGCGATCGTGGGGCTGCCGCAGGGACACATCTTTCATGGCGAGCTGTCGGCCGATCAGCTGTTCTTCCAGCGCCCGGCCGCGCACTGGTCGGACTACCGCACCCCGGTGGCGGGGCTCTACCAGTGCGGCTCCTCCACCCATCCCGGCGGCGGCGTCTCGGGGATCCCCGGCCACAACGCCGCGCGCGAAATCCTCAAGGACTGGAAGCGCCTGTGACCGGGGCGCCCGCTCACGCGTAGCGGTGGCGCGGTGTGAAGAGGTGTAGCGCGCGGCTCATCAGCCACCACAGCCCCTGGAACGCGAGCCACACCACAAGGGCGAACCCCAGGGCAAACGCGATGCCCTCACCGTTGAGCGCGAACGTCGGCACCCAGTCCGCGTAGGTCGCCCGCATGAGGCCGGCATCGGCGTGCGCGGTGAGATAGGCGACCTGGCCCAAAAGGCTCGTGTGCAGTGCCGCGGCGGCCGCCTGCAGCTCCTGCACGGAATGCAGCAGCCCCTGGATGACCGAGCCTTCCGCATGGAAGGTCGGATCGGGGCTCGCCAGGTGATAGCCGATCAGCTGCTGCAGATCGCCGTGATGGTACTGCTCGGCGAGCTTCTGCCAGGGGGCGAGGTCCAGGCGCGCCTGGTCGAGCCGCCCGCCCAGGCGCTGGCGATACTGGGCGATGAAGCCGGGAATGAGGCCGCCCGCGATCACCGCGCCGATCAGCAGCAGCCGGTCAATGAGGCCCCGCGCGAGATTCATCACCCGGCACCGCCCGTGTGCATGAGATTGGGATGAGCGTTTTAGCCCTTCACTGTGCTCAAGTTCAAGGAACCGCTGCACAGAGCGGGTCAGCGCGGGCCTTGACTCCCGGGGCGGCCTTCCGAAAGACTGCCGCCGCGCGATTGCTGCTGCGCGCCTCACAGCGACACCGATCCGCAGCGGCTGAACAAAAGGGGCGATACGATGCGTTATGCCTTCATCGGAACTCTCGCGGCGCTGACGCTCGCGCTCGGCGCCTGCGACAACGAGGATCACGCGGTGGCCGCGGGTGCCGCCGGCACCACGACCGTGAACGGCTCACTGCGGGTGCCCGCCGGCGAGCATACCGGGTCGGTGGGCACCGTCAACGGGGCGGTGGACATCGATGAGAACGCCGTGGTCGGCTCGGTCCACACCGTCAACGGTTCGATCGACATGGCCGCTCACGCTACTGCGGAGTCGGTGAAGGCCGTCAACGGTCCGGTGAGCCTCGCCAGCGGCGCGCATGTCACCCACGGCATCACCACCGTGAACGGCAGCATCGAGCTCGCCAGCGGCGCGGATGTCGGGGGGGCAATCAAGAACGTGAACGGCGAGATGATCCTGACGGGAGCGCACGTGGGCGGTGGCCTGCGCACGGTGGCCGGGGACATCAACGTGGGCGGTGACTCGCACATCGAAGGCGGGATCCTGGTGGAGAATTCCGGCTGGTTCAGCACCTGGTTCGGCCACGACACGCGCAAGCCGCGCATCGTGATCGGCCCGGGAGCCGTCGTGTCCGGCACGCTGCGCTTCGAGCGCGACGTGAATCTCTACGTCAGCGACAAGGCCACTATTGGCGCCGTGACCGGGGCCACCCCGGTGCGCTTCAGCGGCGAGAAGCCGCCCACCTGAGGCCCTAAGCGGCGCTGCTGACTCTTCAGCTGCTCGCCGTCAGAGCGGACACGATGCCGTAATAGTTCCCGTTCAGGGTGCCGGTGACGGCGAGGATCGCCTGGACCGGGGAGAGCGTCGGGTTGATGGTCGCAAGTCCAGTGAACTGCACGCCGTTCAGGGGCTGGTAGGTGCCCGTGCAGGCGGAGTAGGTGTAGGACACCTCATAGATATTGTGCGCGGTGTCGGCGGTGTTGATCGCACCCGAGAGGCTGCAGCCGTTGGGGGAATTCGTGATGCTGATGGCGCCGCCGGAAGTAAAGGTGAAGGTGGCGCCGCTGGCGGCATCCGTATAGGTGCCGGCGAAAGCGCCGATCGAGGAGGCGGTGTCGGACAGGGATTCGTAGCTCAAGGACCAGGTACCGGTGATCGAAGTATTGCCGTTGGTCGTGAACGCCAGCGTCGCGCTCAGCGTGTCACTGGTCGCGACGCTGCCGGAGAGCGTGCCGATGCCGTAGGTCGAGCCGTCGCTGAAGGTCTGGCTGAAGTCTGGATAGCCGTCGACGGTCGCGGCGAGGGTGTTGCCGGAGACCTGGACGGAGCCGGTGAACTGGATGCCATCGCTGCGGATGAAGGTCCCCTGGCCACCGGAGTTGATCAGGGCCGTCACGGTGAGGCCGCTGACGGAGTCCGTGCCGCTCCAGATGCCGGTGGCCGATTGGGTGGTGGTGTTCGAGCCGCTGTCGTTGCTCGAGTTGCAGCCCGGCCCGAGCAGTATGGCGCAGGCCAGAGTGAGGACACCGGCAGTTCTGAGCAGGCAGGCACGCATAGGTCGATCTCCGGTGGCTTAAGTGAGTATCGCCGGCGGCGGCGCGGCCTGCGGTGAGGCCGGGGCGATTAGAACATCCTTGTCGGGGCGGTGATGTTAGCGCGAGTAACAGACTCTTACCGAACGCACGCTGCCCCGGAAGCGCTGCAAGGTTGCTGCGCCTGATGCGGCCTTCCGGGGCGTCTCGCTGGCCGATCCGGATCGACTTGGCACTTCCACAAACGCAGCTGAGAACTGCGTCACGTCCGGAATTTCTCCTCTGGCCCAAGTTGCGGTTTAGCCTCAGATTTAACAGGATGCGCCCGACTTATTTCATGTGCACGTTGGCCCGGGCCCACCAGCCCTGAAGAGACCTGGTTCAGCGTGGAAACAAAGCTAATAATCGCGCCGTCCGCGCGCGCCGCAGTACGGCCGCGCTGGGTCGATCCTCTAGTGCTCGGTCTTCTGATCTACGTGGTCGCCGACACCGTGTGGATGCTCACCGGGCTGGGCGGACCGAACATGACCCACTACGTGGGCCTGCTGTCGGACCTGCCGGCAGCGCTGGCGTGTGTGATCGTGGCCGCCGCCACCGCGCGGCACGTGGAGCGTGGCCCGCTGCGCGCGGGATGGACGTGCCTCGCCTTCGCACTGGGGCTCTACCTCATCGGGCTCACCATCGGCACCAGCTCCTGGCTGCGCAACATCGATCCCTTCCCCGGACCCGCGGATCTCTTCTACAGCGCTTTCTACCTCGCTCTGGCACTGGCGGCTCTGTTCCTGATCCGCGCCGCGGCCGTGCGGGTTCCCTGGGTGCAGCTGTCCCTCGATGGCACGATCTTCGTGGTCGGCTTCGGTGCCTTCTTCTGGTTCCTGGTGATCCGGCCGGCCGCCTCCGCCACCGAGGTGGATCTGCTGCGTCAGGGGCTGAGCTTGGGTTATGCCGCCTGCGACTGCGTGCTGCTCCTGATGCTCGGGGTGCTGCTTTTGACCGGCGGCCGGCGCGTGCCGCTTTTGATCCTGTCAGGGTTCGCCACGATGTTCCTGGGCGACATCCTGTGGTCGCTCGCGAAAGTGCGCGGCTACTACCTGCCGGGTCAGTTCCAGGACGTGCTGTACCTGTGCTGCTACGCGCCGATCGCGGTGGCCGGCCGCGAGCAGATGCGGGCGGCTACGGCGCGCGCGCGCCAGTCCTCGACGACCTCCGATGCGCTGGCGCGCTCGCTCCCCTACGCGGCCATGCTCGCCGCCTTCCTGGTGCTGGTGTACTTCAGCCGCAGCAACATCGGCGGGCCCGCCACGGTCATGACCATGGTGGTGTTCGCCCTCACGCTCCTTCTCATGGTGCGCCAGGGCGTGATGCTGCGCGGGGACGCGCTGGCACGCGAGCGCAAGGCCACCCGTATCGTGGAGGACCGTTACGCCTCGCTCATCGCCAACGCCTCCGACGTCATCATGATCGTGGCCGCCGATGGCACGCTGCGCTTCGTCTCCCCGGCGTGCGAGCGCACGCTGGGACTGAAGCCCGAGGAGATCACCGGCAAGAACCTGCCGGACCTGTGGGTCGGGGAGGATCGTGACAAGCTGCGCCGCTTTCTGACCGAGGTCAGCGCCGCAGCCCCCGCCGGCACCGTGGGTCCGGTTGAGCTGCGCATCGAGCGCGGCAGCCAGCGCTTCGTGATCGAAAGCGTCGGCAGCAATCTGACCGAGGATCCGGCGGTGCAGGGCCTGGCGCTGAACTTCCGCGACATCAGCGAGCGCAAGGCGCTCGAGGAACAGCTGCGCCAGCTCGCCTTCCACGATCCGCTCACGCTGCTCGCCAACCGCAACCTGTTCCGCGACCGGGTGCAGCACGCCTTGACGCTCGCGCAGCGCGGCCAGAGCTCCGTGGCGGTGATGTTCCTCGATCTGGACAACTTCAAGAACATCAACGACTCCCTCGGCCACGATGCCGGCGATCGCCTGCTGCAGGCCGTCGCCCAGCGCATCGTCAAGACCACGCGCTCCTCGGATACCGTGGCGCGCCTGGGCGGGGATGAGTTCGCGGTGCTGGTGGAAGGCATCGCCACCATCGCCGAGGTGCAGCGCCTCGCCGACGGGCTGATCGCCACCCTGGACGTACCCTTTCCGCTGAACGGCATGGAAGTGCGCGTCGGTGCCAGCATCGGGGTGGCCTTCTCCGGGCGCGAGTCGGGCACCGAGACGCTCCTCAGCAACGCCGACATCGCCATGTACCACGCCAAGGCCGCCGGCAAGAACCGCCACGTCACCTTCCAGACCCAGATGCAGGACATGCTGCACGAGCGGCTGCGCCTGGAGGCGGACATCGGCCGCGCACTGGCACGCGAGGAATTCTTCATCGAGTACCAGCCGATCATCGACTTGGGTACACGCAGTCTCCTCGGCGTCGAAGCGCTGGTGCGCTGGCATCACCCGGAGGCCGGGGTGCTGATGCCGGGACGCTTTATCCAGGTGGTGGAGGAGTGCGGTCAGATCGACAAGCTCGGTCGCTGGGTGCTGCGCCGCGCCTGCCAGGACCTGTGCGCCTGGCGTGACGCGGTCGCCGGCGGCTCGGGGCTGCGCCTGGCGGTGAACATCTCCGGCCGGCACCTGCAGCACGGGGAACTGGTGCACGACGTGGCCCAGGCGCTGCACGACTCCGGCCTCGAGGCCGGCAATCTCGTGATCGAGCTCACCGAGAGCACGATCATGTACAACACCGATGCCAATCTCGAGCGCTTCCACCGCCTGAAGACGCTCGGGGTGCGCCTGGCGATCGATGACTTCGGGACCGGCTACTCCTCGCTCTCCTACCTGCACCGCTTCCCGATCGACATCCTGAAGATCGACCGCTCCTTCGTCAGCCGCCTCACCAACTCCGATAACGGCCCGGAACTGGCGAGCGCGGTCATCACCCTGGGCGAGACGCTGGGCCTGGACACCGTGGCCGAGGGCATCGAGTTCGAGCCGCAGGTGTCGGCGCTCTTGGCACTGGGCTGCGTTGCCGGCCAGGGGTTCCTGTTCGCCAAGGCGGGACCCTTGGCCGATCTCACCAAGAGCTCCTTCGTCGCCCGCCGCAACGCGCTGTGGAGCGTGCCGGCCGAACGCGAGGTGCTGTCCGCCACCGGTCGCTTCCGGGCGCTCAAGGCGGTCCGCCGCCGCAGCGCCGGAGTCGCCTGAGGTAAAGACTCTTGCGCTACGCCGGCTCGGCGTGGTCGCGTTCCGACTTCACCACCGCCGGACGCTGACGCAGCAGCTCGCCGTGCCGCGCGAGTCGCGGCAGCCGCTGCATCAGAGCGCTAAGATCCCCCGGGTACCAGCCGGCGAGCATGTAAAGGTACGGATCGGCGACGCAGTAGCTCTCCCCCAAGAGGTAGGGCGCGAGCTGCGCATCCAGCGTCTCCAGGTGATGCGTGTAGTCGGCGAGCGCCTGCGCCTTGACGCCCGCGGTGGTGGTGCTGTCGGCGGAGTAGCGCTCGCTGTAGAAATAACGCAGCGCCGTCTCGTACAAACTGGCCGACAGGAACACCATCCACTGCAGGAAACGCGCATGCGCCGGCGTGCCGGGGAGCGGCGCCAGCTGCGCCTGCGGGTGCGCGGTGGCGAGGTAGATGAGCATGGCGGCGGATTCGGACATGACCGCGCCGCCCGGCAGCGCCAGCGCCGGGATCTTGGCCGCCGGGTTGACGCGCCGGTAGGCCGCTACCGCCTCCGGCGTGCGTGCGATCCAGCTCAGCTCGTAAGGCAGACTGGCTTCCTCGAGCGCGACCTGCACCGCGAAGGAGCCGGCGCTATGGCGGGCATAGAGTCGGTATGCGGAAGTCATGGCTACTCGGGTCATTTATGGAGATCGTCGATCCAGCGTACGAGCTCGGGTACTTCGACCGGGGTGATGTCGAGATTGACGACGAGTCCCTGCTGCCCGCTGCGCGCCAGCACGCAGTGGAGTTTGAGATCCTCGCTCGCGTTGATTTCCTGGTGCGGCACATAGGGCGGGACGTAGATGAAGTCCCCGGCAGCGGCCTCGGCCACGTACTCCAGGTGATCACCCCAGCGCAGCCGCGCGATGCCGTTGACGACATAGATAACACTCTCAAGATCGCCGTGGTGATGCGCGCCGGTGCGCGCCTTGGCCTCGATGGTCACGGTGCCGGCCCACAGCTTGGTGGCGCCGGTGCGTGCCGTGGTCACGGCGGCGCGTCGCTGCATGCCGAGGGTCTGGGCGGTGGCCTCATCGAGCTCATCGCTGCGAATGACCCGCACGCCATCGGTGCGCCAGCGCCCCGCTTTGCCACTCACGAGGAATCTCCCTGCCGATTTTGCTGCGCCGGGCCTGAAGGCGCGGCCGGCTGCGCCAGTGTAGCCAACGCCCTGGCATGACACCACGGGATCGCGGGGCCCATGGGAATGCGCCGACACGAACCCGCGACGTTCTGCGGACGGTGCGAGCCGACCGGTGCGGCTAGGCTGCACTGCGTAAGCATCAGGAGAGACTTATGAGAACTCTCGCACTGGCAGCGGTGGTTTGCGCCGCGTGGACCGGCACGGCCATGGCCCGGGTCCAGGTCCCGCCCAACAATCAGGTGCCCAATCCGCCAGGCTTTACGCAGCCGGGAGCGGTGCCGACGCCGCCCGGATTTACCCCACCCGGGGTGACGCCGACGCCACCGGGATTCAATCCGCCGCCCAACCCGGGCATGCCGCAGCCGCCGCCGGCCGCGCCGCTGCCGCCGCCAGGTCTTGCCCCCACACCGCCCGCACTGCCACCCGGCTCTCCGGGAAACCCCGGCACTCCCGGGACACCCGCAACCGCAGCTCCGCGCTAGCGGCGCGCGCGGGCTTAGCGCGAGAGCTTCTCGCGCGATCCGCAGATGAGGCTCAGGAGGGCGAGGGCGCGGCCTCAAGCATCGCGGGTGTCGGCGCGCCTCGCCAGGGAACCGGGGCCACCGTTGGCACGATCCACACCCAGCCGACCAGGCCCAGGGTGCTGACCAGGGCTCCGATAATGAAGGCGCTGGTGAAGTGATGCGTCTTATCCACCAGGATTCCGGTGAGCCAGGGCGCCACGACTCCGGCGAGATTGGCAATCGCGTTTTGCACCCCCACCCAGCGCGCCGCAGCCTTCGGACCGGCGAGTATCTGCGGGATGGCGAACGTGCCGGGGGAAGACATGCCACTGAGCACCTGGAACACGAAGATCGCGGCCAGTGCCCAGGCGGCCGAACCGAGCGCCATGCATAGCATGCAGGCGACCGAGCCGACGTGCGCGACTCCCATCGAGATCTTGTAGGGCAGATTTGCGCGCCCCGAACGCGCGGTCCAGCGGTCGATTGTCCATCCGGCGATGAGGGCGGCCAGCGCGTTCGTCAGGAATGCCTTGCCCGCCAGTAGCGCCATTTCTTGGGTGGAAAACCCGCGCTCGCGTACCAGGTAGTAGGGCAGCCACGTCAGCATGAAATAGAAAGTGTAGTTGCCGGAGAAATGTCCGAGGCTCGTGCCCCACAGTGCGCGCTGGCGCAGTACGTCGCGGAAGGACGGCATGTCGAAGTGGCGCGCCTGCGGCGCCGGCTGCGGCACGCGCACGCGCAGCCAGGGCAAGAGCCACAGGAGCGAGAGGCTTCCGAATACCCAGAACGCGGCGCGCCAGCCGTAGTGCGCCATGATGAGGCCGCCGAGGGCGGTGCCCACGGCGGGCCCGAAGAGATACGCAAAGGCGACCACCCCGTTGGCGCTGCCGAGCCGGTGCGCGGGCACGACGGTGGCGAGGAGTTTCGAGACGCAGGGGAAGCCGGCGCTCTCGCCGATGCCGAGCAGCACTCGCAGCAACAGCAGCGTGGTGAAGGTGTGCGCGAACCCGACCAGCATGGTGGCGCAGGCCCACAGCGTTAGCCCGCAGGCGAGTACCCGCTGCGCGCCGATACGTTCGGCGAGCCACCCCACCGGGATCTGCAGCAGCGCGTACGACCAGAAGAATGCCGACAGCAGCATACCGAGCTGTTTGGCGGAGAGGCCGAGCTCATCCTGGATGAGGGGTGCTGCGGTGGGAACCGTGCCGCGATCGACGTAGTTCAGGAACAGCACCGTCGCCAGCAGTGCGACGATCAGCCAGGGAGTCGCTCCACGCGGATCAGGAGCAGGTGCCGCCGCCCTCAAACCGCATAGTCCGCATCGAGGCGATCGAGCAGGCGCTTGAGTGCGCTGAAGTGCAGGTCCACCCGTGCCTCGTCCCCGACCTTGTCGCCGCTGCGAAACTGCGCGGCGGTCGCGCGCACCACGCTCTCGGGCAGGGGATTGAGCTTGCGGCCGCTGGACATCGCCAGGATCTGCGCTTGGCTCGCGCGCTCGAGGAAGTAGAGACGCTCGAACGCCTCGGCAGCGCTAGCGGCGGTGACCAGCACTCCGTGGTTGCGCAGCAGCGCCACCGAGCGCGCGCCGAGCGCCCGCGCCAGGCGCTCGCCTTCGCCGTAATCGAGCGCAAGTCCGTTGTAATCGACGTACGCGATGTCATCGCAGAAGCCGAGCGCACTTTGGCCGGCCATCAGCAGGGTCGGATCATCGAGCATGCCGAGCGCGGTGGCGTACGGCATATGGGTGTGCAGCACGCAGCGCGCCTCAGGCTTCAGCCGATGCACGGACAGGTGAATGTAGAGGGCCGTGTCCTCGATGAGGCCCTGGCCGGCGACCAGCTGGCCCGCGAAGTTCACCTCCAGCAGGTCACTCGCCCGTACTTCCGACCACAGCAGGCCAAAGGGCGCCAGATAAAAGCGCTCGCTGCGGCCGGGCACGAGCATCGTCATGTGGTTGTCGATGCCCTCGTTGAGCCCGAAATGGGCCGCCAGGCGATGGCAGGCAGCCAGATCGATACGCGCCTGGCGCTCGGCCTCGCTGCGTGACCAGGCGGGTTCCCGCGATGCATTCATGGGTACGGGGCCTTAACTCTAAGGAGGCGGACAGCCGATCCAGTATAGCCTCGGCGCCGTCGGCGCCACAGGGCTCTTGGCGGTGGCTTTGCCAGCTCGCCGAGCCGGGCTATCGTAGCGGCCCTGACAACACTCTAAATCCTTCAGCGACCGCTGCGGTTCGCACAACATGCGGGCAGGTTCATGCACCGGCCGCGCGCTACGCGCGGCGGTCCTCATCCTTGGCGCCCTCGCGCTGCTCCCCGGCTGTGAGTCGGGCGAGCGCGCGCGCGCGCGTCAGGCCGATGCGCTCATGCACGCCTATCAGGGGGATGTGCCCGGCGCTGCGGTACTCGTACTGCAAGACGGGCGCGCGGTCCTGCAGCGCGGCTACGGCATGGCAGAGCTCGAGAGCCACACCCCGGCGGGCGCCAAAACCAACTTTCGCCTGGCCTCGATGACAAAGCAGTTCACGGCGGCGGCGATCCTGCTGCTGGTGCAGGAGGGGCGGCTGTCGCTGAACGATGGCGTGCAGAAGTGGCTTCCGGGCCTGCCGCCGGCGACGAGCGCGATCACGATCCGCGAACTCTTGACGCACACCTCCGGGCTCATCGACTACGAGGATCTCATCAGCCCGGGCACCACCGCGCAGCTGCACGATGCGGACGTGCTGCATCTGCTGAGCCAGGAGAACCGCACCTATTTCACGCCCGGCTCCGCCTACCGCTACAGCGACAGCGGCTACGCACTGCTGGCGCTGATCGTCGAGCGCATCTCGGGCGGGGACTTTGCCACCTTCCTGCGGCAGCGCATCTTCCTGCCCTTGGGGATGCGCAACACCGTCGCCTACCAGCGCGGCATCACGAGCGTGGCGGAGCGCGCCTACGGCTACAGCTACATCGGCCACGCCTGGGTGCGCACCGACCAGAGCCTGACGAGCGCGGTGCTTGGGGATGGCGGCGTGTACTCCTCCGTCGCCGATCTCGCCAAATGGGATGCAGCGCTCTATACGCCACAGCTCCTGTCGGCCGAGTCGCTGCGTCTCGCGTTCACTCCTGCAGTGCAGACCGATGATGCGCACGTGCGCTACGGCTTCGGCTGGCGGGTGACCGGGGACACGGTGTGGCATTCCGGGGAGACGCTGGGATTTCGCAACGTGATCGTGCGCTGGCCGCAACGCCACTTCACCGTGATCATTCTCACCAACCGCGACGATCCGGAGCCCTATACACTGGCGCTCGCCATCGCCTCGCTGTTCTTCCCGGATGCCGGGACGGTGCGCGCCTCCCAGGTGGTGGTGGGTCCGGACTCGGGCGCGCGTCCGCTGCCGAAGCCCTGAATGCTCCCAACGAGCGCAAGGACAGCCATGAGTGAGCCGCATCCGTTTCCGTCCGAGTGTCCGCACTGCGGCCACGAGCGCATGCAGGTGGGATATGCCCGCGATGAGCTGGTGCAGCTGCTGCGGGCGGGCGCAGATCTTGAGGCGCACTGCAGCAACTGCGATGCGAACTGGTCGGTATCAGTGGAAGAGCGCGCCGACCTCACCCGCGCGCTGCGGCTGTAGCAAGAAGCCTGAACTCAGTCCGGGCGGCGCGCGCTGGCGCGTGCCCGACCGACATAGTAGCCGGCGGCGAATGGCAGCCCGAGCAGCACCAGCGCCAGCAGCAGCACCAGCAGCACCGCTTCGCGCACCAGCCGGCGCGCTTCCTCGCCCGCGGAGGCGACCAGCTGCCGGGCGAGCCCGGCGGCATCGAGCGCAAGTGCCTTGCGCTGCGCATCGGCGGCCACGAGCACCGCGGCGCGCTCGGCGCTGAGTGTCTCGGAGAGCGCGATGCGCTCGGAGTGCACGGTATTGAGCGTGGCGGCGGAGGAGGCATCCAGACGGTTGATGACCTCCAGGAGACTGCGGCGCACGTCGCCGACCGCCTCCCGCATGAGCTCGGGTGCATTCTCAGCTGCGAGCGACATGCGCGCGAGGCGCTCATCGAGGCGTTGCAGGGCGCTCTTGAGGTCATCACCCGTGACTCCGGAATCGGCCAGCGCCAGCTGCGTGCGCCACATCGTCTCGGCGGGCAGCGTCTCGCTCAGCACCTGCACGCGGTCGGAGGTGTCGGCGAGGGCCTCGGGGATCGTGCCGAGGGAATCCATGAGCGCGGTGCCAGCGCCGCTTTTCTGCACCCACAGCTGTACGACCGAGGGACGCACGAACTTCAGGTTCACGAACGGATATTCGCGCGCGTAGTCGGTGACGAATCCCTGGAAGGCCCGGAACTCCTTGGGCGTGAGCAGTTGCCGTGCCATAGCCTCGGCGGCGTCGGCGTACTGCGTGGCAAGGGTGGTCGCCGCCGCCTGATCCTTGCCGAAGAGCGCACCCCCGGGCGCCCCGGGACTCAGGAACAGCTTCATCTCGGTGGTGAACGCCCAGGTGTCCAGAAGTCCCATCAGTGGGGCGAGCTGCAGCGCCGCGCGCTCGCTTTGTGAAGTGGCGATGATCTTCCAGCGCAGCGCGTTGCGCTCGATGTCGGTGCCGGGGTTGGCCGAGGCGATCTGGTCCGCACACTGCTCCACGGAGGCCACGAGGTCGGCCGAGAACTGCCGCGTGAGCAGGCGCGCGTTGAGGTCGCGCGTCGACAACGGACGCTCCGGGCTTTTGATCGACAGCAGCGAACAGGCCGACAGGCCCGCAATACAGGCCAGCGCGAGGAGACCGGCGAGCATGGGGCGGCGCGGTGCGCAGCAGCGCGCGGGGCTTTCGGGGGATGCGAGTTGCAAGGGATGCATGACCGTCTCTGTCTGATCGGGCACTTATCCTACGTGCCTCTGTGGCGGAGCCCTTTAGGTCAAGGATGCGCTCGCGGCACGGGCGTTTCAATGCGCAACGCGCACCGCAGTGCCGCGCCTAGAGTTTAAGGTCCGTCGTCAGGTACACGGCGTTGCCGGCGAGGTGATTCTGGGCGTCGAACTCGCGGTACCAGCGCAATTGGAGGCTCACGTCGGGCCGCCGATCTTGGGATCCAACTCGAGCGCGGTACTGGCGGCATAGATGTTGGATCTGAACGGGCCGAGGATCGCCCCCGAGCCAGAGTCGCCCGTCACCTGCACGACCGCGTAGCCCACCAGACCGACCTTGAAGATGCGATTCAGGTACTGACCCAGCGCCAGACCCAGGTGCGCGACATCGCCGCTCTTGTAATGGGTGTCGGGGTTCTGGGAGTTCACGGTGTAGCCGAGACTGAAGGACATATCGAAGCCGTGCTCGGTGAGGAGGCTGCCACTGTAGGCGCCGTCCACGGCCCAGAAGTGCTTGGACAGACTGAGCGGTTGGTTCGGGTCGTTCTCCCGGACACCTAAAGCAGCGGCGCCGCGGCTATCGCGTCTCGAAGCGGATCGTGAGCTGCGCGCACCCCGAGGCGGCTTTGCCGTTGACGCTCGGCACGGGCCGATAGTTGCCGGAGCCGGCGCGCGCGATCTGGCGCGCCGCCTCATCCAGGCGCGCATCCCCGGATGAGTGCAGCACGGTCGGCTCCGCGGTGAGAGTACCGTTCGCATCCGCACAGACGCGCAGGTCCACCCGGCCATCCCCGGCTGCCGCCGCCGGTATTGCTGGCGCTGCGGCGACGGCCGCGCCTGCCGCCGCCGGGGCGTTCGGGCGCACCCAGCGCCATGCGATCTGCTGCCAGGACTTCACCGGTGCCCCGTCGCCGAAGCCGGTGCGGGGCTGGAACTTCAGCCGCTGCACGCACTTCACCGCGGCCGCATCCAGTTCCGCTGACTGCGAGGAGGTCTTGACCGAAATCTCAGAGGGTGAGCCGTACGTGTCTACCCGGAAGACGATCACGGCCGCCGGCCCGTCGTCCGCGGGGTGCAGCTCGGGGCACTTGCTGGCCGGATTGAAGCCCCAGGCCGGGTGCGCCTCATAGGCCGACTCGGGGCCGGATTGGGCGAGCCCGGCGGTCGGTGCAAGACTCAACGGTATTGCAGATGTGAAAACCAGGATCGACCAGGCGCGCATCAAACTTCCCCCCGGGTTATGCGGGCCGCCCGAACTCGATAGGCCGCGCTTTGTGGAATCTAGACTACCTGAGAAAGGTGACCGGCAGAATCACTCGCGGCGATCGCACACAGCAGGTATTCAGTTCAAGCCGACGCGCATAGAAGAGTGAGTGACCACGGGGAAACTCGTGGACGCGCACGCCTCAGCCGGACTGGCTCCTGCAGCGGACGGGCGGTGCCGGCGCAGTTGGCGCGAACCACCGCACACGCGAGGCCGCCCTCCCAGAACGCTCTCCTTATCAACGCCTCGCGGGTGCGCTGTGCGGACCGATCAGCCCGCGGATGCTCTCAGACCGGCGTGCCCGGCCGACACCTCGGCAAGCGCGGACCAGTCATCGTCGGCCCGGCCGTTAGCGAGTGCCTCGATGAAATGATCGCGCACCACGCTGGCCACCGGCATCGGCACCCGCGCGGCCTCGGCCGCCTCCAGCGCCAGGCGCACGTCCTTGAGCCCGAGTGTCAGGGTGAAGCCGGCCGGGCGGTAGCGCTGCGCGGCGATCAGGCGGCCGTAGTTCTGATACACGGGACCTGCAAAGAGCGTACTGGTAAGGATATCGAGAAAGTCCGCGCTGGGGATGCCGTGGGCCCGCACCAGGGCAGCGGCTTCGCCCATCGTCTCGAGCGCGCTGGCGATCATGAAATTGCCGGCGAGTTTCACCACGTTGGCGCGCTCGGGCAGCGATCCCACGGGCCAGATGCGCTCGCCGAACGCCAATAGCACCGGCTCGATGCGGGTAATCGCCGCCCCGTCGCCGGCCACCACGATGTTGAGCTTGCCGGCCTGCGCGGCCTCCGGGCGCCCGAACACCGGGGCGGCGATGTAGGTAATGCCGTGGCAGGCGGCGAGGGCGGCAAGCTCGCGGGCCAGGGCCACCGACACGGTCGCGAGATTCACGTGGATCAGGCCGCGCGCCGCTGCCTGCAGCACACCGCCTTCGATGAGCACTTTGCGGTGCGCGTCATCGTCGGCCAGCATCGTCATGAGGATCTCGCCGCGGGCGGCTGCCGCGGCCTCGGGTGCGAGGGTCGCGCCCTGGGTGAGCAGTTCCTGCGCCGGACCCGGGGAGCGGTTCCAGACACTCAGACGGTGCCCGGCCTTGATGAGATTTGTCGCGATGGCCCGGCCCATGCGACCCAGACCAATGAATCCGATATCCATGACGGCTTGGCCTTTCGGGCGGCGGTGCGGGGTGCGTGCGGCCGCTCAACCCAGTGGTGAGTGCACTCTGCAGATGCTAAACGTTGAGGATGCCTTCCGCGAGCATCGGCAAAAAGGGACGCCTTCAGCCTGAGGTGACGAACCGCGCCAGCGTAATCGCCTTCTCGGGGCAGGCCGCGACGCACAAGCCACAGGCATGACACAGCTCGGCACGCACAGCGAAGGCCTGGCGGTTGCCGTGGAAGCGGGTCTTGAGCCTGGCGAGCAGCGGCAGGGCGCTGCGTTCGGGCACGGACAGCTGCCGAACCTCGAACACTTTGTACGGGCACACGCGCGCACATTCGTCCTTGCCTTCGCAGCGGCTGCGGTCGATCACCGGCCTGAAGACACCTGGCGGCTGCTTGCAGAGCGCTGAAGTGGGTGGGGTCATCAATCCGCTTTCGTCCCTGATGGCGCAATCGCACCGGTTGAGGCCATTGTATCGGGCGCCGCGGCGTTACATGCAAATCAAGAAGGCGGCGCACCTTGACAGATGCGCCGCCTTGCTTCGAACCGGCTGCCGCTCACAGCCGCTGTCCGCACGTTACTGCGGTGTCAGCGTGACCGGCACCTCGGTGACCTTATCCACCGGGATCTTGTTGGCCTGCGCGGCCTCGCGCACCGCCGCCTCACTCGGTGCCTCGTACACGCAGTAGGTCTTGGTCTTTTCCGCGTTCGCGTAGGACATCACCCAGTGCACGCCATATTTTGCGTTCGTCTGGTTGATCTTTACCTTGCCCGCGGCGTCGAGTGCCATCAAGGGCACCGGCGGGGAAAGTGCGCTCGATCAGATAGCGGTGCTCGGCGCCGGATGACTTCGAGGCGTCCATCGCAGCCGCGGGCGGATCGGCGGCGAATACGGGCGTCAGGAACAGCACGGACAGTAGTGAGATTACGGTCTTCATGGTCGTCTCCCCTTCAAGGTTTGTGGTTCAGGAATCGCTCTTAGCGCTTGTGATGGAACTACTCAGCAGTCGCAGGATCGATGACGCAGGTCACCTGCGTGATCTTGTTGGCCGGAAACCCGCCAAGCTCCGCGTGGCGCCGCACCAGGGATTCGTCGGTGGCGTAGTACACGCAGTAGAGCCGGTCGGCGGTGACGTAACTTTCGATCCAGGAAATGCTCGGCCCGAGGCTGCTCAGTACCCCGCAGGACTTCTTGGAGATGGCCTTGAGCTCTGGCGCGGTGAGCTTTCCGGCACCGGGAATGTCCCGTTCGATGACAAACTTCGGCATGGTGAACTCCTTGCGGAATGTGGGCGTTTGCTCGGTTCGCTGGATCCGATGAGCCAGCGTGGCTAAGTGTCCGCGGGATGCCGCGCCCCGTCTTGAAGCGGCCATGAAAAGATTCTGAATCGGGCCTCGGCAGCGCTTCTTGGGCGTTAAATCACCGGCCCGCGGCCTTGGCACGCCCTCGTGCCGCCGCCGCGAGCCCGTGCCCTCAGTTACTTCCGGCCCCTTTCGCGGCGTGCAGGCGGTGTTCCTCGGCGATCGTCGTGACCGCCGGTGCGTCGACCGTGACGATCGCATCACCGACGGCCTGGTCACGGCAGCGGGTACGCTGCGCCCCCAGGTCCGGCAGATGACTTTCCCCGGATCGCGGCATACGTGCTCGGCGGCGGTGATGAGGCGCTGGTACAGCACCGTCGCGCCGCCGCGACTCGTGATGTCGAGGTCCGAGAATTTGACCGTTTCCGAGCGGCGTTGCGTGTTGGCTTCACCGTGCGCAACGGTCAGATGGCTCAGGGCAAGCGTGGCGAGAGCCGCGCTAACAGTCAGGTATTTCATGACGTTTTCTCCCGTGGGTTGATGTGCAGCAGGCACTGCGGTGAGGAAAGTCACCGCGGTGCGCGGACGGTAAGATCCGCGACCGGCGCGTGCGCGTCTTGAAGCGGCCCTGAAACGCGTATGAATTGTCGCGTTCCGGCGCAGCCCCCCGGCGCGCTATAGTCGTAGGCTGTGCGCTCCCCTGTTTGAAGTCGCGGTGGGAACCGCCGTATGGATCTGATACGCGTTGGCAAATTCGAGCTCTTTCCGAGCGAACGGCTGCTGTGTCTGGCCGGCCAGCGCCTGGAGCTGGGTGCGCGTGCCTTCGATTTGCTGTTGGTTCTGGCGGAGTCTCCGGGGCGACTGGTCACGAAGAGCTCGCTGCTCGAGCGCGTCTGGCCGCGCCTGATCGTCGATGAGAACAACCTGCCGGCGCAGATCGCGAGCCTGCGCCGGGTTCTCGGCGCGGGTGCCATCCGCACGGTCCCGGGATTTGGCTATCGGCTGGAACTGGAAGTGACGGTGGGTGATGCGGCGGCCGCCACGAGCGCAGCGCCGTCACCTAAGGCGCACGCGTTCACGCACATGTCCATACCGCGGCGTGCACGTCCGGAGCGGCTCGTGCCACTCGTCGGTCGCGGCACGGAACTGCTGGAGGTGGAAGCGGCGCTCGCGCACGGGTGTCTCGTCACCGTCGTCGGGATCGCCGGCGTCGGCAAGACCCGCCTCGCCCAGGAGATACTGGCACGCGAATCCGACCGAGCCGCCGTCGCGGTCGCGTGGGTTTCCCTCAGCGCACTCTCCGCACCCGAGCACGTACCCTCGGCGATCGCAGTCGCAGTGGGTATGTCACTGCCGGATGAGGTGGATGGCTTCGTGGCTCTCGGTGAGGCCCTGCAGCAAGCCTCCCTGCTGCTGATCCTCGATTGTGCAGAGCATTTGGGCGATGCGCTCGCGAGATCCCTGGCCGAGCTGCTCGCGCAGTCGCGCGGCTTGCGGCTGCTGGTGACCAGCCAGGCACCGCTCGGCATGGCCGGGGAGCAGGTATATCGACTCGCGGCATTGCCGGCGCCGGAGCCCGAGGTGAGCGATGCGGATGCCGCGCTGTATCCGGCGGTGGCGCTGTTCGCCCAGCGCGCCGCGGCCGCTGATCGGCGCTTTCAGCTCTCGGCGGCCAACATGGGGCTGGTGCGCCAGATCTGTCGGCGGCTCGATGGCATCCCGCTCGCGCTGGAACTCGCCGCGGCGCGCGTACCCTCACTCGGGCTCGAGGCCCTGCTCGAGCGTCTCGATGATCGCTTTCGGCTCCTGAGGACGGCGGGCCGCGCCCCGGATTGCCGTCACGGCGCACTGCATGCAGCCTTCGACTGGAGCTACGACTTGCTGAGTGCCTCCGAACAGCGGGTATTCAACCGGCTCGCGCCCTTCGCGGGCAGCTTCTCCTTGCACACGGCCGCCGCCAGCGTCGCTGACGCGCACATCGATACGGCCGAGGCCGCGGACCTGATCGGGCGCCTGGTGGATCGGTCGCTGGTAACGGTACTGGCGGTGGAGCCGCCGCGTTATACGCTCCTCGAGACGGCCCGCGACTACGCGCGCCAGAAACTTGCCGCCAGCGCCGAAGCTGGGGCGGCGCAGCGGCGCATGGCCAAGGCGATGCTGGCGCTCCTGGATGTCGCCTATCAGGAGTATTGGTCGCTCGATGAGGCGATCTGGCTGCACCGCTACGAGCCGGAACTTGCGAACGTGCGCGCGGCCCTCGACTGGGCGGCGGAGCATGACCGCGCTCTGGGGGTGGCACTCTTCGGTGCCTCATGGCCGCTGTTCGTGGAAGCCGATCTGTATGGCGAAGGGCGTGCGCGCTACGCGCAGGTGCTGGCGCTGCTGCATGACAGTTTGCCGCGCACCCGGGTCGGGCGCTTCTGGGAGGCCATCGCCGCCTACGATTCCGCGCGCCAGTGCGACCGCGCCCGTTATGCTGCAGAGCTGGCCGCCGCCATGCATGCCGCAAGCAACGATGCGCGTTCGCACTACTTTGCGCTCATGCAGCTGGCGTCCAACTGGCGCGTCGACACGGCCGCCGCCTGGTCAGCGTTTGAGGCGGCGCGGGGGCTGGAGGAGCCTGCCTGGCCGGCACGGCTGCTCGCGCACGGAGCGCTGACCGAGGGTGCGCTGCTGACCAGCGCCGGAAAATTCACCGAGGCGAGCAGCGCCTACCAGCGTGCCATGCGCCTGGCGCTCACCACGAGCGAGCGTCAGGCCTTCACCGCCACGGTGCAGATCGTGGAACTGGACGTGGCGCGCGGGAATGCGGCGGCCGCACTGCAGCTGGGCCGCCCACTGGCGCTCAGCCTGCGGCACGTGGGGCGCCGCGAGACTCACTTCGAATTGCTCGCGATGACCTTCGTGGCGCTGCTGATGATGGGGGAACTGGAGGAAGCGCGCGCCACCGGCGCGGAGCTCTATGAGCTCGCGGTCCGCCTGGACAAAAGTAAGCTCTACACGGTGCTGGACGCCATGGCGTATCTGGCCTGTCGGGAGCAGCGCTACGAGGCCGCAGCGCGGATTGCCGCCTGCGCGGACCGCGCGCATGCCGCGCAGGGACAGTCGCGGCGACGTCCGGCGCAGGCGCGCATGCACGATGCCGTCGCTGCGCTCTTGCAGGAGCAGCTGGGCTCGGCCTGGGGTGTGGCGCAAGACCCGCGGGCACGGGTCGATGAGCCCGGGGCGTGTGTGCTGGCGCTCAATCTCGGCGCTGGCTAGACACGCCGCAAAAAGGCGGCGCTGCGGAGGCGCCAGCGCGGCTTCAAAGTCTCTTGACGACCACGCGTCCGGAGGCATCCACGAAGATGTGGTAGCGGTTGCCGTCCTTGCAGGAGGCATTGTAGTCGCTGTCGCCGTTGCGCTTCGAGTTCACGACCTGGTCGCACGGCAGTCCCTGCAGTGCGATCGTCGCCTTGAGATCCTTTGCGAACGACTCATCACCGGCGGCCGTTGCGGTGCTCTGGGCGAGCATCATGAGCAGAGGTGCGGCAAACAGGTACGAACGCAGTGGCATGGCCAACTCCTAATTTAAGCCTCAGACGAGCGCGAGTTTCTTCGGGTCGCTCAGCACCGACCAGATCGCCTCGCGTGAGGACGACACGGCGGAGGCGAGCTCGGGGTCATCGTCCTGCAGCAGCGTCACGACCTTCAGCAGCAGCACCTCGAACCGCTGTCGCAGCTGCCCGAGCGTGAGCACCCGGCTGCCGCTGTGGAAAGCCCTGAACTGGGACACCAGGTCATCGACCTGATTCTTGAGCGACAGCTTCGTGAACAGGCCGATGGCGCTGGTGTTCCTCAGGCGCTGTTCGAGCGTGCCGAGATCAAGGGCAGGGGCCGCCGGCGCAGCCGCAGCGGCGGGGGTCTCGGCATTCGACCCGGGGGCTGCGGCCGTGCCTGCCACCGGGTCGGGCGCTGCCGCGCCCGGTGGCGGCGTGTCTGCCGGAACTTGCGCTACGGCAGCCGCGAACGCGGCGGCCCCCAGGAGCACGAGAAGCAGAGCCGAACTGGTTCGCGGTCGATGCACAAGGGCCATTCTAACGCCGAGCGCGGCGCGGGCCAGCAGGCGATTGGTGCTTGAACCCGATGCCGGCTCATCGGATAGTGCGCGGATGGCGTGCGCGGAGGACCGTGGATGATTGAGTTCGTGATCGATCAGCGCCGCAAGGACCTGGGCGGCTTTGAGGTCGGGCGTGTCCTGCCGTCAGCGCAGCGCCGCATGGTTGGCCCCTTCATCTTCTTTGACCATATGGGGCCGGTGGATTTCCCCGCCGGCATTGCGCGCTCGGTGGATGTGCGTCCTCATCCGCACATCGGGCTCTCCACCGTCACCTACCTCTTCGATGGCGAGATCATGCATCGGGACAGCCTCGCCTCGCAGCAGGCGATCCGTCCGGGCGAGGTCAACTGGATGACCGCGGGGCGCGGCATCACGCATTCGGAGCGCTTTGAGCGCGCGCGCTCTCAGGGGGACAAGGTACACGGCATCCAGGCGTGGGTGGCGCTGCCGCGCGAGCAGGAGGAGAGCGAGCCGGCTTTCTTTCACCACGAGGCACAGGACCTGCCCACTTACTCCGCAGCGGGGCTGTGGGCGCGGCTGATCGCCGGTGAGGCCTTCGGCGCACGGGCGAGCGTACGTACCTCCTCGCCGATGTTCTACGTGCACTGGCGGCTGGATGCGCTCGCTCAGGCGCAACTGCCCGCGCAGTATCCGGAGCGTGCCGCTTATATCGCCGCCGGCGCGGTCGAGGTGGACGGTCAGCGCTTCAAGAGCGGGCAGATGCTGGTGTTCGCGCCAGGCAACCCGGTCCTGTTCACCGCGCTCGAGCCTGCGATCATCATGCTGCTGGGGGGCGAACCGGTGGGGGAGCGGTTCCTCGAGTGGAACTTCGTGTCTTCCTCCAGGGAGCGCATCGCGCAGGCGAAGGCCGACTGGCGCGCCGGGCGCATGAAGCTGCCGGACTTTGACAACCAGGAATTCACGCCGTTGCCGGTCAATCCACAGACGCCCGCACCGCCGTTGTGAGCGCCGCCGGGGCTGACAAGGCGCTACCATTCGTAGGCGCCACAATAAAACCTGGACGACAACACGCGCGCAGGCGGTCTTGAGCTACATTGCCGGAGTCCTGAGGACGACTTCAATCACAGCCGCGAGCCGATCGGCGAACGATCAGACTCGCCCGGTTACATCCAACCCTCGAGCACAACGATTCGGACCGTGGCGCACAGACTGACGGACTCTTCATTCTTTGGACGCGGAAAGTGTCGTAACCTGCCGTGTCTTCATCCGCAGGGCCTCAGGCGTGGGCGAAATACCGGTTCGATCGCCGGTCAGGACTTCATCGAGGTGCGCGTCGCATGATTATTGTCCACCATCTGGGTGTCTCCCAGTCCGAACGCATCGTCTGGCTGTTCGAGGAGCTCGCGATCCCGTACACGCTCAAGCGCTACGATCGCGATCCGGTTTCTAAGCTCGCACCGCAGGAATACCGCGCCCTGCACCCGATGGGCATAGCGCCGGTGATCACCGACGGGGAGGTCACCCTGGCCGAGTCCGGCGCGATCGTGGAATACGTGCTGGCCAGGCACGGCAATGGCCGCCTCGTCGTCAGCGCCGCACAGCCGAACTTTGCCGACTACCTTTTCTGGTTTCACTTTGCCAACGGCACGCTGATGCCGAGCGAAATGAGCACGCTGATCGCCGTTATGATGGGTCTGAAGGAGGGTCCGTTGCTGACGGTATTCCGCGAGCGCAGCGAACGCGCCTTCGCGCTCATGGAACGGCGATTGCTGCAGGTCCCGTACTTCGCCGGCACCGAGTTCACCGCGGCCGACATCATGATGCTCTTCCCGCTCACCACGATGCGTGCCTTCACCCAGCGCGATCTGGGTGCCCTGCCGAGCACGCGTGCATACCTGAAGCGCATCGGCGAGCGCTCGGCGTATAAGCGCATGATGGCCAAAGGCGACCCGGGCATGGCGCCGATGCTGACGTGAAGGCGGCACCGGAAGCACGCGCGCAGCCGGCCGCAGAGACTACGATCCCTTGATCGCTGCATCCACGATGCCCGCGGCATCCGCCAGGAGCGCGCGCAGATGCACGGCGCTGCGAAAGCTCTCCGCGTAGATCTTGTACAGTGGTTCGGTGCCGGAGGGGCGCGCTGCGAACCAGCCGGATTCGCTCACCGCCTTGATGCCGCCGATGGGGGCGCCGTTGCCCGGGGCGCGGTCGAGGATCTGGAGGATCTTCTCACCGGCCATCTGGTCGCTCCTGATTTCACGGGCGGTAAGCCTGGCCAGTCGGCTCTTCTGCTCGGGCGTCGCTGTGCCTTCGACGCGTTCGGCAAACGATTCACCGAGCGCACTCGTAATCTTGCGGTAATGCTCGCCCGGATCCGCGCCGGTGCGCGCCGTCATCTCCGCGGCCAGGAGCGCCGGCACCAAGCCATCCTTGTCGGTGGTCCAGGCGCAGCCGTCCTGTCGTAGCACGGTGGCGCCCGCGCTCTCCTCACCGGCAAAGCCCAGTGTGCCTTTCAGCAGCGGGCTTGCGAACCATTTGAATCCCACCGGCGCCTCGAATAGCTTGCGCTGCAGCCGCGCGCTCACTCTGTCGATCATTGCGGTCGAGACCAGTGTCTTGCCGACGCCGGCTTCGGGCGACCAGCGCGGGCGGTGCCGGAACAGGTAATCCACCATGACGGTGAGGTAGTGATTGGCGGGCAGGAGGCCGGCCTTAGCAGTGACGATGCCGTGACGGTCGTGGTCAGTGTCGCAGGCGGCCGCAATGTCGTAGCGGTCCTTCAGGCCGATCAGGCGCTGCATGGCGTAGGGGGAGGAGGGGTCCATCCGGATCTTGCCGTCCCAGTCGAGAGTCATGAAGGCGAATTGCGGATCGACGATGTCGTTGACCACGGTCAGATTCAGACCATAGTGCTCGGCGATCCGCGGCCAGTAGTGCACACCCGCGCCGCCGAGCGGATCGATCCCGATGCGGACGCCGCCGCTGCGGATGACGTCAAAATCGACCACGTGGCCGAGGTCGCCCACATAGGCTGTGAGATAGTCATGCGGCCTGATTGCTGGGGAGCCCTGGGGATTGGCGCTGCGCTTGACCTCGCTCAGTCCCGCCGTGATCAGCTCGTTGGCGCGTTTCTCGATCCAGCCGGTCACGTCGGTGTCCGCCGGGCCGCCGTTGGGCGGGTTGTACTTGAATCCGCCATTGTCGGGCGGATTGTGCGAGGGAGTCACGACGATGCCGTCGGCAAGGCCCGTGGTGCGGCCGCGGTTGTAGGTCAGGATCGCATGCGAGATCACCGGGGTCGGGGTGAATTCCCCGTTCGCCGCCACACGGGTTTCAACGTCATGCGCGGCCAGCACCTCCAGCGCACTCGTTTGCGCGGGGGCGGAGAGCGCGTGGGTATCGACGCCGATGAACAGCGGCCCGGTGATGCCCTGGCGGGCACGGTACTCACAGATCGCCTGCGAGATGGCGAGGATATGATCCTCATTGAAGCTGCGGTCGAAGGAGGTGCCCCGATGCCCGGAGGTACCGAACATGACCCGCTGCGAGGGTTCGGCACGTGGATCGGGCTTGAGCGTGTAGTAGGCCTGCAGCAGCTGCCCGACATCGACCAGGACGGATTTGGGCGCCGGCTTTCCGGCCAGGGGACTCACGGCCGTGCTCATGGCACGGTCATCCGGAGAGCGGAGCGAAGGTGTTGAGGCGGGCGCGGCTGCACCGATTCATCATACCGAGCGTGAAGCCGGGCAGGCTAACCTCGTCGCATGTAGGCCAGTGCCGATACGGCTTGCCGAGGCCGCTGCGCAGGTTGCGCTTCAGGCGGGGCCCCGTTACGGCACTCCCCGAGCCCGCGGGGTGCGATACGCTGCGGGTGCCGGCGCAGATGCCATTTGTTGCCGCGAGGAAGTCATGAATCAGTTCGACCTTAAGCCCCCCGACGCTGCGCAGCGCACGGCGATTACCGCCGCGCTGACCCCGGAAGAGCGCGACGTGCTGCTTGAACACGGCACGGAGGCGGCCTTCTGCGGCGTGTTCCTGGACAACCACAAGGATGGCATCTACTGCTGCCGCTTCTGTGGTCTGCCGCTCTTCCGCTCCAGCGCGAAGTTCGACTCCGGCACGGGCTGGCCGAGCTTCTTCAAGCCCTTTGCGGAAAGTCACATCCGACGCGTGCGTGACACGAGCTATGGAATGGTGCGTGTGGAGGAGGTGTGCGCGCGCTGCGGCAGCCACCTCGGGCACGTTTTTCCCGACGGGCCGCCCCCGACAGGGGAGCGCCACTGCCTGAACTCCGTGTCCCTTACCTTCACCGAACTGGGCCAGGCGCTGCCGGACGTGCTCGCCCGCGGCGCGCCCGAGGGGCGCCCCGACCCGGGCTGAGCTAGAGCACCTCGAAGAGGCTGTAGAGCGGTCCATCGGCGCGGCGATAGCCGATTCCGAGGGCCAGGAGCCGATTCAGCCAGTCGTACTTCGGCGCCGCCGTCTCAAAGTGCGCGCTGATCCTGAAGTAATAGGTCGATGGGTCGACCTCCTCGCCCTGCTCGAGGCGTCTCAACACTGCGGGCGAGCCATGGCGCAGACCGCGATACGTCATGGCGATGAGCGCATTGTCCGTCGCCTTCAGAACCAGACGCACGTCCAGAGCGACGGCGCCGTCCGTGTGCACGCTCTGCCAGTCGCTGCCGCCCTCCAGCACCGTCCCGCACAGGCGCTCGCCTTCGAATCTGCCGCTCGGCACGGCGGCGATGCGGCGGTTGGCTGCCGGGGTGGCGCCCACGAGCTGCAGGGGCGGCACGTCGAGGTGCATCACGAACAGCGGGCGCGTGCGCACCTGAGACAGCGCTTGCGGCAGGGAATCGGCGAGACTCGTTTGCATGCTCATCGGCACAACTCGACGCAGGCTGCGCCTGAGGTTCTCCGGCGCACCCCGTCAGAGTGCGCCGGAGCGGGGCCTCAGGAGATCGAGGTGGCCGCTGTATCGATCAGGGCCGCGATCTCGGTCGGCCGCGACGCAAGCGATGCATGACTGCACGGCAGCGTGACGGTTTGCCTGGGATTCATGCGTTGCGTAAATGCCAGCTCGGTGGCCGGCGGAATCATGCGATCTTCGGAAGAGATCTGGTACCAGCTCGGTTTGGTCTTCCAGGCCGGCGGTCCGGACTTGTCCTCGAAGCAGCGACCCGCGATCGGCTTCTGTGCCACCGCCATCACGAGTGCTTCCTCGGCGTCCAGATCCTGGCAGAAACTCTCGTGGAACTGCTCCGGGGCAATCCACAGAAAACCGTATTTGTCAGGACGGATGCTGGCAGCCCCGGCCGGCGCTTCGCGCTGCGCGAAGATGCTGCCGAGACTTTCGCCTTCATCCGGCGCGAACGCGGCGACGTACACCAGGCCTACGACATTGGGGGCGTGTCCTGCGCCGCTGATCACCATGCCGCCATAGGAGTGGCCGACCAGCAGCGTCGGGCCCTCCTGCGCCGCCGCGAGCTTGCTGGTGCGATCGATATCGTCCGGGAGCGAGGTAAGCGGGTTTTGCACCGCGGTGACGTGATAGCCCTGCCGCGCCAGGATCGGGATGACGTGGCGCCAGTGCGAGCCGTCGCCCCAGGCGCCGTGCACTAATACGATATTTGGTTTTGCCATCGGTGTATCCCCGGGTGAGTGGTAGCGGTCCCCTGCCGAGCACTATACCCCGCGAAAAAATTGCGGGCGGCCCGTCCAGAGCGCTGCAAGGGTTAGGGGTCAGCATCGGCCGGGGCGTGGCGTCTGTGCGGGCGGCGAGGGCTGAAGGAGCGCGACCGTGCGTGGCACGCGGGAGCGCAGGCCGCCATTGCGCGGCGACCGCAACGCGTGGCGGCAATCAGGGGGACGGCTCGATAACTGCAGTGCGGAAATCGAAGGGGAACATCAGCTCGGCAGCCGGCTGGCCTGCGTCCTGGACACGCAGAACGTAGCGACCCGGCTCCAGGCGCGCGGCGTCCGCATAAACGTGCAGGTAGCCGTCGGCGCCAATGGCAGGGACGGTCGCGCTGCCGCGCGGCTCTGCCTCACTGCCCCTCTCGCGCAGCAGCGTGACCCGGTATCCCGAAGCGGCGTCGGCGGTCGCAGGCTGCGCACGGAACTCGATGGCGCCACGAGCCGGCAGTGCGAGCGCCGGCACGGCGCCGCCGCGCATCTGCACGAAGGTGAAGCGTGCGGTGATCTCGGACGTTGCGTTCGCGGCAAAGCGCGAAGCGAGCGTGGCGCCCAGAACGGACGTATCCGTGCCCGTGCGCACCCACAGCGATACGGCGATGATCGCCACGGCGGCGGCGGCGGCGAGCGCTGGCAGCCACACGCGCCAGTGACGTCCGCGCATCGCGCCGAACTTCTGCTGGTCCTGCAGTTGCTGCAGCCCCTCGCGCATCTGCAGCGTCCGCTCGAGCTCACGTACCAGTCCCGGATCGCGGATGAGGCGCTCGCCAAAGGCGTGGTTCTCTTCCTCGGACAGGCGTCCGGCCAGGTAGTCGCGTATGCGCTCCGGATCCCGACTGACGTCTAGCATTCCACAGCTCCGGAAACGTGACTGGCGCTCAGCGCCCTCGGTGGTGATACCGGTACAGGCGCGGCACTGCCCGCGACCGCCAGGGCGACGAAAGCAATCGCCAGCAGATCCGTCTTCCAGAAGCCGCGGTGCTCCAGGAGCTCCCGGAAGCGGTTGCGGGCACGGAAGATCACCCGGTTGAAATGCTCTTGCCGACAACTGCAGCTCCTGGCAGATCTGTTGCTTGTCCTCGTCGCGCAAATAGAACCGCATGAGCAGCTCCCGGTCGCGGGCCACCGGCATTTCATCGAGGACGCGCCGCGCGGCTTCGGCCCACTGCGGCCGGCCAACCCGCTCCCACTCCGGATCGTTCTCGGCCCCGGGCAGCTCGTTGAGACTGTCCGTGTCGCACAACGCGGTACGGTCCTTGCGACGGTGATTGCGCAGATGATTGAGGGCGACGCGGTAAAGGTAGCCGCCCATGTTCTCCGGGTGGGCGATCTGACCGCTGCGCAGCTTCTCCAGCGTCGTGACGGCCGCGTCCTGCAGAATGTCGGCGGCCACTTCCGGATCGCGCACCCGCCGCAGGATCAGTGCCCGCAACCCCGGATAATCGCGATACACCTCGATCAGGTGCGAGACCGGATCCGTCACCGGTGCCGGAACGGACACCGTCGCCTCGGGGAAGAGTGCGGCAGGATGCGGCCTCGTCGTTCACGACGGTCATGCCCCAGTATAAGCTGCAATCCTCGCGCCTACAGCGTGTGATTCGTGGCCCGCCGTAACCATGAACGGGTGCCACGGCGGCAGCCCGCCGGTTCCCGGGGGCGCCGGATCGCCTACCGGCGGCCGAACGCGGGTCCCGCCCCTCATCCCTGAGCGGCGAACGGAGCGAATGAGAACCGCTGCGAGCGCGCGCGGCCCGCTATTATGATTCCGGGATCACGCCACTCACCTTCACCTAGGCGGCGAGGCCGCGATGTCAGGCCAAGCACACACCGGCCATGGCCGCCGTTCGAGCCCGGGACTGGAACCATTGATGTTGCACACGTACAGGCGCGCGCAGCATGACCGGCAACGCCGCCTGAAGGATCCGGCGCGCCGGCTGCGCCTGCTGCGCAGGGCAATGCGGATCGGCCTTTGTGCCGGCATCGCCTGTACGGTTGCCGCCTGTGAGTCGGGCGTACTCGCCCCGCGCGGGGTTATCGGGCGGGCCGACAGGACGATCCTGATCGACTCCCTCGTCATCATGCTCGCCATCGTCGTGCCCACAATCCTCGCCACCCTCGGGTTCGCCTGGTGGTATCGCGCTTCCAACACCCGCGCCCGCTACCTGCCGCAGTGGCGCGCTTCGGGCCGCATCGAGCTGGTTGTATGGGCCATTCCGGTGATGGTCATCATTCTTCTGGGAGGGGTGACCTGGATAGGCTCGCATCAGCTCGATCCGGCCCAGCCGCTGGCCTCGGCGGCGGCACCGGTGGAGATCGAAGTGGTGTCGCTCGACTGGAAATGGCTTTTCATCTATCCGCAGCAGCAGGTCGCCAGCGTCAATGAGCTGGTAGTGCCGGCGGGTGAGCCGCTGCACTTTTCCCTGACCTCCGCCAGTGTCATGAGTGCGTTCTTCGTGCCGCAGCTCGGCAGCATGATCTATACGATGAATGGCATGACGACCCAGCTGTACCTGCAGGCAGACCTGCCCGGCACCTTGCGCGGGCTGTCCGCGCACTACAACGGTGAAGGCTTCTCCGACATGCACTTCGAGGTCCACGTGCTGCCGAGCGCGCAGTTCGCGGCCTGGATCGACTCCGCCCGCGCCGGCGGCGGCCGGCTCGATTCGGCCCGCTACACCGAGCTTGCGCGCCAGAGCAGCAACCTGCCGGTCGCAACTTTCGGCACGGTCGAGCCGGGTCTGTTCGGCAAGATCGCGACGCAGCAGCTCGCTCCCGGCCCCGGCCCACAGCCCGCGGCCGCCGGCCTCACCGCCACGGCGCAGGGGCACTGAAGATGTGGGGCAAGCTCAGCTGGGCCGCCATCCCCTTCGATCAGCCGATCGTCATGGGGGCCTCGGCGATCGTGGCGCTGGCGATCACGGGGGTCCTGGGCTGGGTGCTCAGCAAGGGCTACCTGCCATACCTGTGGAAAGAATGGCTGACGAGCGTGGATCACAAGCGCATCGGTGTCATGTACGTCGTGCTGGCGCTCGTGATGCTGCTGCGTGGCTTCACCGATGCGCGTCATGATGCGCTCACAGCAGGCACTCGCCTACAACGCCCCGGGCTACCTCACCCCCGAGCACTACAACCAGATCTTTTCCGCCCACGGCACCATGATGATCTTCTTCGTGGCGATGCCGTTCGTGATCGGGCTCATGAACTTCGTGGTGCCTCTGCAGCTGGGCGCGCGCGACGTCGCTTTCCCGGTGCTGAATTCCGTCGGCTTCTGGCTGACCGCGACCGGGGCATTGCTGGTCAATATCTCGCTCATCGTGGGCGAGTTCGCCAGGACCGGCTGGCTGCCGTATCCGCCCTTGTCCGAACTGGCCTATTCCCCCGGGGTGGGCGTGGACTACTACCTGTGGGCGCTGCAGATATCCGGGGTGGGAACCCTCCTGACGGGCATCAACCTCGTGACCACGGTGCTCAAGGTGCGCGCGCCCGGCATGACTTACCTGCGCATGCCGATGTTCTGCTGGACGACGCTCGCCTCGAACCTCCTGATCGTCGCCGCCTTCCCGATTCTCACCGCCACGTTTGCGATGCTGCTGCTCGACCGCTACCTCGGCTTCCATTTCTTCACCAACGAGGGCGGCGGCAACGTCATGATGTTCATGAACCTCATCTGGGCCTGGGGTCACCCGGAGGTCTACATCCTGGTGCTGCCGGCCTTCGGCATCTTCTCCGAGGTGCTGGCGACCTTCTCCGGCAAGCCGCTGTTCGGTTATCGCTCCATGGTCGCGGCGACCATGGCGATCTGCCTGTTGTCCTTCATGGTATGGCTGCACCATTTCTTCACCATGGGCGCTGGCGCCGATGTCAACGCCGTGTTCGGCATCGCGACGATGGTGATCGCAGTGCCCACCGGGGTGAAGGTGTTCAACTGGCTGTTCACGATGTACGGCGGCCGGGTCGTCTTTGCCACCCCGACCCTCTGGTCGCTCGGCTTCATGGTCACCTTCGTCATCGGCGGCATGACCGGCGTGCTCCTGGCCGTGCCGCCGGCGGACTTCGTGCTGCACAACAGCCTGTTCCTGGTGGCGCACTTCCACAACGTGATCATCGGTGGTGTACTGTTCGGCGCCTTTGCCGGCTACACCTACTGGTTCCCGAAGGCATTCGGCTTTCGCCTGCACGAGGGCCTGGGTAAGGCCGCCTTCTGGTTCTGGATCACCGGCTTCTACGTGGCGTTCATGCCGCTGTACGTGCTCGGCCTCATGGGTATGACACGGCGCATGCAGCACTATGACGTCGCCGCCTGGCGGCCGTGGCTGCTGCTCGCCGCCCTGGGAGCGGCGCTGATCCTCGTTGGTATCGGGCTGCAGATTGCGCAGCTGATCGTCAGCATCCGCCGGCGCGAGTCGCTGCGCGACACTACCGGGGATCCCTGGAACGGGCGCACGCTGGAGTGGTCGACCGCCTCACCCCCGCCGCCTTTCAATTTTGCAGTGCTGCCGCAGGTTGAGGGCCAGGAGGCGTACTGGAGCATGAAGCAGGCTGCGCGGGCACCGGCGCAGAGCGTGCAGGAGCCCGAGTACGCCGCCATCGAGATGCCGCGCAACAGCGGCACGGGTTTCATCTGCGCCTTCTTCGCCACGATCATGGGCTTTGCCCTGATCTGGCACATCTGGTGGCTCGTCATCCTGAGCTTGGTGTGTGCCTACGGCACTTTCGTGGTGCTCGCCTGGCGCGATCAGCACGAAGACACCATCCCGGCCGCCGAGGTAGCGCGCATCGACCGCATCAATCGCGCCGCGCGCGCGCATGCCGCCACCGCAGGTGCGTTCGTCAGATGAGCGCCGGGGAACTGTCGGCGACCACCGCGGACGCGCCGCCGCGCGCACCCGCACCGGTGGCTGGAGCGGGGCACGGGGAGTCCAAGCGCATCGTCGTCGGCTACGGATTCTGGATCTTCCTGATCAGCGACATCATTCTGTTCGCGGCGTTCTTCGCAACCTATGCGGTGCTGACCGACAGCACCGCCGCGGGACCCGCGGGGCGGGACCTGTTCGACATCCGCAACGTCGCCATCGAGACCGGATGCCTGCTGACCTCGAGTCTGACCTGTGGGCTCGCCATGATCGGCGCGCGCTTCGCCAAGGGCCGGCTCTTCCAGGGGGCGATGGCGGCGACCTTCGTCCTCGGGGCCACCTTCCTGTCACTCGAATTCCATGAATTCGCTCGTCTGATCGAGGCGGGTAACGGTCCGACCCGCAGCGCCTTCCTGTCCGCCTTCTTCGCGCTCATCGGCTGCCACGGCCTGCACGTGAGCGCGGGACTCTTGTGGTTGCTGACTATGATGGCGCAGGTGGTGGCGAAGGGTTACCGAGCGGACATCCTGCGGCGCCTGCTGTGCTTTAGCCTCTTCTGGCACACCCTCGACATCATCTGGGTGGCGCTCTTCAGCCTCGTTTACCTCGTGGGAGTGGCACCATGAGTGAGCATGGCGCGGGCGCGGACCTTGCCCAGCATGACACCGCCCCCGGTGACGTAGGTGGTGAGAATGAGGCCATCGGGCCGGCGATTCGCACCTACCTCATCGGTTTCGTACTGGCGAGCGGGCTGACCGTGGTGTCCTTCTACCTGGCGCGTACGAGCCTTGTCTGGCAGCCGAGCATCCCGATCGCGCTCTCGGTCCTGGCCATCGCGCAGATGGGGATCCATTTGGTGTTCTTCATTCACATCACGGCCGGATCCGACAGCGTCAATAACCTGATGGCACTGGCCTTCGGAGTGCTGATCGTGATGCTGCTCGTCTTTGGTTCCCTCTGGATCATGCTGCACCTCAATCACAACATGATGCCCATGGATCAGATCATGCGGATGCAGCGCTGATTTTTTCGTCGCGTCCGGGGAAGGTCTTTGGCCTGCCGCGGGCCCTGAAACCAGCCGGCCTTATTTTTCCCGCGCGGCGCTCCTGAACTCTAAGCCGGCCGTGACCTGCGTGCTGCCCGCCTCCAAAGGCCCGCATACGCCCAGACATTGAGGGTGACGAGCAGGGCGGCCAGAACCCACTGCAGGTGCGGCGTCAGCCCGGCTGGATACAAAATGCCACCCAGGTAGTGCGCGAGGAAGCCGCCCGCATAGCGGGCTTCCCCGGCGCGGCTTCGCAGCTCATTCTCCAGCGGCGTCAGGGGACAGATGGCGGAGGAGACCTCCACCCAGACACCCCAGGCCAGTGCCGGCAGGTGCAGGTACGCCACGCGCGGCCAGCGCCAGGTGAGAAAGCCCCCGCCGACAACGAAGGCGGCGAAGCCGAGGTGAACTACGACCAGAAGATCAGCGAGCTGCGACCAAATCATCGCCGCACAGCTTTGTTCGCGACCCTAGGCGGCGATGCGCTCGGTCAGCAGCCGCGCGATGCGCGCCAGGGCCTTCTCGAGCATCTCCATGCTGGTGGCGAAGGACAGGCGCATGTGTCCGGGGGCTCCGAACCCTGAGCCCGGCACGACCGCAACCCCGGCCTCATTCAGGAGCAGCTCCGCAAACTCTGCATCATCGCGGCAGCCGAGCGCGGCCATGGCGCGCGACACTTCCGCGAACGCGTAGAAGGTGCCGGCACCAGGCAGGCAGCTGATGCCCGGCAGTGCGTTGAGGGTGCGTACCACGAAGTCGCGCCGCGCCTTGAAGGCCTCGTTCATGGTGCCGACACAGCCCTGATTGCCGTTCAGTGCAGCCACCGCAGCTTTCTGCGAGATGCTGGAGGCGTTCGAGGTCGACTGCCCCTGGATGGTGCTCATCGCGTGGATGATTTCCTTCGGCCCACCGCAGTAGCCGATGCGCCAGCCGGTCATGGCGTAGGACTTGGAGACGCCGTTGATGGTGACGGTACGCGCGTAGAGCTCCGGCACTGCGGTCACGAGGCTGGTGAAGGGCTCGGGCTCCCAGTAGATCTTCTCGTACATGTCATCGGTGCCGATGAGGATGCGCGGGTGCTCGAGCAGCACTTCCCCCAAGGCCTTCAATTCCGCGCGCGTATAGGCCGCGCCGGTGGGATTGCAGGGACTGTTCAGAAGCACAAGGCGCGTCTTGGGCGTGATGGCCGCCGCCAGCTGCCGAGGCGTGATCTTGTAGCCCTGCGCCATGCCGGCGAAAGGCATCACCGGCAGCCCGTCCGCGAGCAGCACCATATCCGGGTACGAGACCCAGTAGGGCGCCGGGATGATGGCCTCATCGCCCGGATCGAGCACCGCCATGCACAGGTTGTAGATCGTCTGCTTGGCGCCCGAGGACACCAGGATCTGTGAGCGCTCGTAGCTCAGGGCGTTGTCGCGCTGGAACTTGGCGATGATGGCGTCTTTGAGCGCATCGATGCCCTCCACGCTGGTATAGCGCGTGAAGCCAGACTTGATGGCGTCGATCCCGGCCTGGGCGATGTGTGAGGGGGTATCGAAGTCGGGCTCACCCGCGCCTAAGCCGATGACATCCTTGCCCTGGGCTTTGAGCTGCGCCGCCCGCGCGGTAACTGCGAGGGTGGGGGAGGGTTTAACTCGCTGAACGCGTCGGGATACGGGGATGGTCACGGGGAATTCCTGTTCTACACTTCCAATCGCAGCGCCGGACTATATTAAGGGATTACCCCCGGGCCAGCCATGGCGCGGGAGTTCCCTTATACAGTCCCCGACCTCATATATATGTGTATACGCAGCGCATGGAATCGCGACCCTTCGAACTCCTAGCCGATTACTCCCCCGCCGGCGATCAGCCGCAGGCGATTGATCGCCTGACGGGCGGCCTGGAAGACGGGCTGGCTCATCAGACCCTCCTGGGTGTGACTGGAAGTGGTAAGAGCGTGGGTTACGAGGAGCCACTGCTGATCACCGAAGCGCGCGCGGGGCAATTGCGGACCCGCCTCGTGAAGGCCGGTCCGTACATCGATGGGCTGATGGCGGCTCAAGAGCTGGAACAGCCCGGCTCGGAAACCGAGCGGTTGGTGTCCTCGGATCGGATGCTGCTCGCGCCGGCGTTGGATCCGCAGACCGGCCATTGCGGATGGTATCGCGTCGCGGCGGTGCTGCGTCACCGGGCGCCTGAGCGCATGTACCGACTCACCACTCGCTGCGGTCGCCACGTGAGCCTTACGGGAGACCACAATCTGTGGGTGCTGCGGAATGGCCGGCAGATTCTGGTTCGTACGCAGGAGGTGCTCACCAGCGACCGGATTCCGATGCCTGCAGGCATCGCTCAGCTCTCGCGCGAAATCACTGAGATCAACCTCCTGCCCTTACTCGCCGATACATCGCTTCCGGTTCACGCGGAAGAACCGATTCTCGAGTATGTGGCGGCTGCGGGCAGTACGAACTGGCACGCCGCGATCGGCCAATGTGGCCTCAATTCCCACTCCAAGCTGCTTGCCATCAAGAACGGATGGCGCGGTAGCGGCGTGCGCATCGCTCACTATCTGAGCCTGCTGAAGAACTCGGGAGGGTTGGCCGGTCGTGCGTGTGATAAACGCATCACGATCGGATGGACGTACCGCCTGCCTGCCAGGCTGCCACTCACGGACAACGTGCTCGCATTGCTGGGTTACTACATTGCCGAGGGCAACTGCCAAGAGCGGTATGTGGTACTGGCCAACCGCCATCCGCTTATCCGTGAGCGGATTGAGCGCGGGCTTAACGAACTGAAGCAGCCATTCCTCGTGCGCCCGTCTTCGGACTACGCGATCGCTTCGGTGGTTCTCACCCGACTGCTGTCGAAGCTGTGCGGCGGCCGCGCATCCACTAAACGTTTGCCGGAGTTCTGGCCGGACCTGTCGAACGAGGCGCTCGGCGTGCTGCTGCGCGCCTATTTTGATGGGGATGGCAAGGTGGGCCATGGTGGGGAGGTCATTGCGACAACGGCGAGCACCGAGCTGGCAAACGAGCTGATCTACGCCTTGGCTCGCTTCGATATCTGTGCGCGATTGCGCACGGTCTTTAAGCGGGCCACCAACGCCCACCATCAGGGTGCTTACTACTCCGACGTAGTGGTGTCGGGTCAAACGGACCTGCGCCGCTACGCCACGTTCGTGGGCTTTGATCATCCGGAGAAAAAGGCACGCCTCGAGAGCTTCCTCAGTCGCCGCCCGAATACCAATGTCGACCTCGTTGCGGTGGATGGAGCGCAGCTCAGGGAACTGCGCCAACAGCTGGCTCTGACCCAAGCGGACCTGGCGGCTCGCACCGCATGCAGCCGTCACTTGATCAGTCTCATCGAAAGCGGCGCACGCCACCCCAGCAGAGCCCTGTTGCAATGCCTGCTTGAGGCCATGGCGAACCCGCAGCGAACAGCCAAGGTGGCTGACCTTGCGTGGCGGCGTTCGTGGCGACAGATTTATGCGCTGTGCGCCACGCGCTGGGCGGCGGTCAAGTCCGTAGAACAGCTGCCATACAAGTACCCCTACGTGTACGACCTTTCCGTGCCCGGTCCGGAGACATTCGTGTCGGGGACGGGGGGCTTGTTCGTCCATAACACCTATACCGCAGCCGCGGTAATCCAGCGCGTGCAGCGCCCGACCATGGTGCTGGCTCACAACAAGACTCTCGCCGCGCAGCTGTACGGGGAGTTCCGCGAGTTCTTCCCGCATAACGCGGTGGAGTACTTCGTCTCCTACTACGACTACTACCAGCCGGAAGCCTACGTGCCCTCCTCCGATACCTACATCGAGAAGGACTCTTCCGTGAATGAGCACATCGAGCAGATGCGCCTGTCGGCCACCAAGGCACTGCTCGAGCGCCCGGACTCGATCATTGTCGCGACCGTGTCCTCGATCTACGGCCTGGGCGACCCGCAGGCCTACCTCGCCATGGTGCTGCATCTGGTGCGCGGCGATCGCCTGGACCAGCGTCGCCTTTTGCGCCGGCTCGCGGACATGCAGTACACGCGCAACGAGCTCGATCTCACGCAGGGTACCTATCGCGTACGCGGCGATGTCATCGATATTTTCCCGGCCGAGTCCGAGCGCGAGGCGGTGCGGGTGGAGCTCTTCGATGACTCAATCGAATCGATCACGCTCTTTGACCCCCTGACCGGTGCCATCAACCGCAAAGTCCCGCGCTTCACCGTCTACCCCGGCACCCACTACGTGACCCCGCGCGAGCGACTCATCGGGGCGGTGGACCAGATCCGCGACGACCTGCGCGAGCGCCTCAGGGACCTGCGCGACAACGGCAAGCTGGTGGAGGCGCAGCGCCTCGAGCAGCGCACCATGTTCGACATGGAGATGATCAAGGAGGTCGGCTACTGCGCGGGCATCGAGAACTACTCGCGCTACCTCTCCGGGCGCGCACCCGGAGAGCCACCGCCATGTCTGTTCGATTACCTGCCGAAGAACGCACTGCTGTTCGTTGATGAGAGCCACCAGACCATCCCGCAGCTGGGCGCTATGTACCGCGGCGACCGCTCGAGGAAAGAAGTACTGGTGGAGTACGGCTTTCGCTTACCTTCGGCGCTGGATAACCGGCCGCTCAAGTTCGAGGAATGGGAGCAGCTCGCCCCGCAGATGATCTTCGTTTCCGCGACCCCGGGGCCGTACGAAGCGAAGCATTCGGCCCAGGTGGTCGAGCAGCTGGTGCGCCCGACGGGGCTTGTGGACCCGGAGGTCGAAGTGCGCCCCGTGGGCACCCAGGTCGATGATGTACTGTCGGAGATCAAGAAGTGCGTCGCCGCGGGCGAGCGCGTCCTCATCACAACCCTCACCAAGCGCATGGCCGAGGACCTGACCGATTATCTCAACGAGCACGGCGTGAAGGTGCGCTACCTGCACGCAGACATCGAGACGGTCGAGCGCACCGAAATCATCCGCGACCTGCGCCTAGGTAAGTTCGACGTGCTGGTGGGGATTAACCTCCTGCGCGAGGGCCTGGACATGCCCGAGGTCTCGCTGGTTGCCATCCTGGATGCCGACAAGGAAGGCTTCCTGCGCTCGGATAATTCGCTCATCCAGACCATCGGCCGCGCGGCGCGCCACCTGAAGGGCCGCGCGATCCTGTACGCCGACCGCATGACCGGCTCCATGCAGCGGGCGATCGAGGAGACCAACCGCCGCCGCGCCCGGCAGCTTGCCTACAACGAGGCGCACGGCATCACCCCGCGCGGCATCCAGAAGAGCGTCATGGACATCATGGAAGGCGCGCGCGCGGAAGCCCCGCTCGCAGGTGACCGGCGCCGCGGCAAGGAGGCGGGCATGGATCTGAAGCCGGAGGCGCTCGTGAAGCAGATCAAGCGCCTGGAAGGGGACATGCTGCGCAAGGCGCGCAACCTCGAGTTCGAGGAGGCCGCGCGCCTGCGCGATGAGATCGGGCGCCTAAAGCAGCTGGAACTGGGCTTCCCGCCACCCCTGACGCAGACGTAAGTGCTTGGAAAGTCACGGATTAGCTTGCTTACCAACGTGCCGTCTTGTATCGTTCGCGCCCCCTTGCCGTGCGCGGGATGGAAAGATTCAGGCGCGTAGCTCAGTGGTAGAGCATCACCTTGACATGGTGGTGGTCGGTGGTTCGATCCCACTCGCGCCTACCAGCAGCCAAGAAGAGGGCGCTCGCGGCTTCAAGGCCGGAGCGCCCTTTTTTTGCCGCTGCCACTGCAGTGCGCGGCCGCCAGGATTATCGAGAGTCGTATTGCGATGCCCGTAGTCACATTGCCCGATGGCAGCACGAGAAGCTTCGATCACCCGGTGACGGTGGACGAGGTGGCGGGCGCTATCGGACCTGGCTTACGTAAGGCTGCACTGGCCGGGCGCGTCGACGACAAGCTCGTCGACACCTCCTACGTGATCAGCCGCGATGCGAAGCTCGCCATTGTCACGGACAAGGATCCGGACGGGCTCGAAGTCATCCGCCACTCGACCGCGCATCTTTTGGCGCAGGCCGTGAAGGAGCTCTTCCCCGAGGCGCAGGTGACGATCGGGCCGGTGATCGAGGATGGCTTCTACTACGACTTCGCCTTCGCGCGTCCCTTCACGCCCGAGGATCTGCTGGCGATTGAAGCGAAGATGAGCGAGCTCGCCAGCAAGGACGAGCGCGTCAACCGCCGCGTCATGGCGCGCGATGCGGCGGTCAAGTTCTTCCGCGACATCGGTGAGATCTACAAGGCCGAGATCATCGCCTCGATCCCGGAGAAGGAAGAGATCAGCCTCTACGGCCAGGGCAACTGGGTGGACCTGTGCCGCGGGCCGCACGTGCCCTCCACCGGTAAGCTCAAGGCGTTCAAGCTCACCAAGGTCGCCGGGGCCTACTGGCGCGGCGATTCGCGCAACGAGATGCTGCAGCGAATCTACGGCACCGCCTGGCCGGACAAGAAGCAGCTGGATGAGTACCTGCACCGCCTCGAAGAGGCCGAGAAGCGCGACCACCGCCGCATCGGCAAGGAGCTGGATCTCTTTCACCTGCAGGAAGAGGCTCCGGGAGCGGTGTTCTGGCACCCCAAGGGCTGGACGGTGTTCCAGACGCTCATCGCCTATATGCGCGAGCGCCAGAGGGCGGCCGGTTACGAGGAGGTCAGTGCGCCTGAGCTCATGGACGCGCAGCTGTGGGCGCAGTCCGGGCACCTGGAGAAGTTCGGTGAGAGCATGTACCTCACCAAGACCCCCGATGAGCGCCTCTACGCCATCAAGCCGATGAACTGCCCCGGGCACGTGCAGATCTTCAAGCATGGCCTGCGCAGCTACCGGGAACTTCCCGTGCGCCTGGCCGAGTTCGGCAAGGTGCACCGCTACGAGCCCTCCGGGAGCCTGCATGGACTGATGCGCGTACGCGCCTTCACCCAGGATGACGGGCACGTCTTCGTCACGCCCGAGCAGATCACCGAGGAGTCGGTCGCCATCACGCGCCTCATCCTCGATATTTACCGGGACTTTGGCTTCGAGGACGTGCGCATCAAGTACGCCGACCGCCCGGCCAAGCGGGTCGGGTCGGATGAGATCTGGGACCAGGCGGAGAGCTGCCCTCAAGGCCGCCTCGGCCGCCGCCGGGATCGAGTACACCCTGAACAAGGGAGAGGGGGCCTTCTACGGCCCGAAGCTCGAGTTCGTGCTGCGCGATGCCATCGGGCGCGACTGGCAGTGCGGGACGCTCCAGGTCGACCTCAACATGCCCGAGCGCTTGGGCGCCTATTACATCGACGAGCACAGCGCCAAGCGCACTCCCGTCATGCTGCACCGCGCGATGTTCGGCTCCCTGGAGCGCTTTGTCGCCATCCTGCTGGAGCACCATGCCGGGCGACTCCCGGCCTGGCTGTCCCCCGGCCCAGGCGGTGGTGCTGAGCATCACCGAGCGCCAGGATGCCTACGTTCGCAGCATCACGGAATCCCTGAAAAATCAGGGATTTCGGGTGGAGTCCGACTTGCGTAACGAGAAGGTCGGCTTTAAAATCCGCGAGCACACGCTCAGGCGTGTTCCGTATCTATTGGTAGCGGGCGACAAGGAAGTGGCCGCAAACTCACTTGCAGTGCGTACACGTAGCGGCAAGGATCTGGGCACGATGGTCCCGGAGACGTTCGCCGAACGACTCCGTGTCGAGCTCGAAAGCCGCGGGCGCGAGGTAGTGGAGGGATGACGAATCGCTAGTGCAACAAAGCGGGTACGGCGCAACGAAGACATCAGTGCGCCGCAACTGCGCGTGATCGCGGCCGACGGGTCGCAGGCGGGAGTGATGTCACGGTACGACGCCCTGCAGATGGCGTTGTCGGCGGAGCTGGATCTGGTAGAGGTTTCCCCGACGGCAGAACCGCCGGTCGTGCGCATCATGGACTACGGCAAGTTCCTGTTCGAACAGAACAAGAAAGCCCACTCCGCCAAGCGCAAGCAGAAGCAGATTCAGGTAAAGGAAGTTAAGTTTCGTCCCGGCACGGGCGAGTCGGATTACCAGATCAAGCTGCGTAATCTGACCCGCTTCCTGGCCGAGGGTGATAAGGCCAAGGTGACCTTACGGTTCCGTGGCCGCGAAATGGTGCACCAGGACATCGGGCGCAAGCTCCTTGACCGGGTTTCGACTGACTTGGCCCCACACGCGGTGGTCGAGCAGAACCCGCTCATGGAAGGCAAGCAGATGATCATGGTCTTTGCACCGAAAAAGAAGTAGCGCTCCAGTCTTTGCGCCGTAAGGCGGCAAGGCGGGGCGTTCGCCCGCCAGCGGGTGCGTATGCACCTTGCGAACGGGGCTACAAACAGGAGTAAGTCGATGCCCAAGTTGAAGACCAACCGGGCCGCGGCCAAGCGCTTTCGCAAAACAGCGAAGGGCTTCAAAGGCTACGCGGCCAACCGTCGCCATAACCTCGGTCACAAGACCCGCAAGGTTAAGCGTCATGCCCGCTCCGGCGGCTCGAGCCTCGTCGACAAAACCGACGTAGGTCGTCTCGAGCAGCTTCTTCCCCATCACAGATAAGCGGAGCGCACCATGGCACGAGTTAAGCGAGGCGTGACGGCCGGACGCCGTCACAAGAAGGTTCTTTCCAAGGCGAAGGGCTACTACAACGCCCGGCGCAAGGTCTATCGCGCCGCGAAGCAGGCCGTCATCAAGGCTGGGCAGTACGCCTACCGCGACCGGCGGGCGAACAAGCGCGAGTTCCGCGCGCTGTGGATCGCGCGCATCAACGCCGCGGCGCGGATGTACGGGCTCTCCTACAGCCGCATCATCAACGGCCTCAACAAGGCCGGCGTTGAGATCGACCGCAAGGTGCTCGCGGACATCGCCGTGCACGACACGGCGGCTTTTGGCGCGATTGCGCAGCAAGCCAAGACCGCTCTCGGCATCGCCTGACGGACAAGGGGGCGGGTCTTGTCGGACCTGACGGCCCTGACCGGCCAGGCGCTCGCCGAGGTGGCTGCGTGCCATGAGCTCGCAGCGCTCGAAGACGTGCGCGTGCGCTGGCTTGGCAAGAAGGGCGTGCTCACTGAGCAGCTGAAGTCACTCGGACACTTAAGTGCCGCCGAGCGGCCGGCGGCGGGCGCGCGCGTCAATCAGGCGAAGCTCGAAGTGCAGGCCGCGCTCGAGGCGCGGCGCGCAGCCCTTGCTGGCGCCGCGATCGAGCGCGAGCTCGCCTCCGGTCGCATCGACGTGACCCTTCCCGGGCGCGGGCAGGAGGGTGGAGGCCTGCACCCGGTGACCCGGGCGCGTCTTCGCATCGAGACGATCTTCCGCCGCGCCGGGTTCGAAGTCGCCTCGGGACCTGAGATCGAGGACGACTTCCACAACTTCGAGGCGCTCAACATCCCCGCCAACCACCCGGCGCGGGCGATGCACGACACCTTCTACTTCGCCGACGGGCGTCTCTTGCGCACCCACACCTCTCCGGTGCAGATCCGTGCACTCAAACAGCATGGGGCGCCGCTTGCGATCATCGCGCCGGGTCGCGTCTACCGCTGCGACTCGGACATGACGCACTCGCCGATGTTCCATCAGCTGGAAGGCCTCGTGGTGGGTGAGAACGTGAGCTTTGCCAACATGAAGGCGGCGCTGCACGGGTTTCTGGCCACGTTCTTCGAGAAGGACGTGGCGATTCGTCTGCGGCCCTCGTACTTTCCCTTCACTGAGCCGTCCGCCGAACTCGACATGTCGTGCGTGTTCTGTGAGGGCAAGGGCTGCCGCACCTGCAAGCAGACCGGGTGGCTCGAGATCTCCGGCTGCGGCATGGTGCACCCGAACGTGCTGCGCTCCAGCGGCATCGATGCGGAGCGCTTCACCGGCTACGCCTTCGGGGCCGGCATCGACCGCCTGGCGATGCTGCGCTATGGGGTGAATGACCTGCGCCTGTTCTTCGAGAACGACCTGCGGTTCCTGCGGCAGTTCCGGGGCTTCGGCGCATGAAGATCCCCTACCAGTGGCTGCGCGAATGGGTCCAGGTCCCGTGGACTCCGGCCGAGCTCGGGGCACGCCTCACCATGGCCGGCTTTGAGCTTGAGAGCCTGGAGAGTGCGGCGCCACCCTTTTCAGGCGTCGTCGTGGCCGAGATCCTGAGCGCGGAACCGCATCCGCAGGCGGACAAATTGCGTGTGTGCCGCGTTTCCATCGGCAGCGGGGAGCCGCTCAAGATCGTGTGCGGGGCGCCGAACGCGCGCGCGGGATTGAAGAGCGCTCTCGCCCAGGTGGGGGCGGTGCTGCCCGGGAATCTCACCATCAAGGCCGCGAAACTGCGCGGGGTGGAGTCGCAGGGCATGCTGTGCTCGGCCAAGGAACTGGGACTGTCGGATGCCTCCAGCGGGATCCTGGAGTTGCCGGCGGACGCCCCGCTCGGCAAGCCCTTGCGCGAGTATCTCGATCTCGATGAGGCGGTGCTCGATCTTAACGTGACGCCCAACCGCGGCGATGCCATGTCGGTGTTGGGCATCGCGCGCGAAGTGGCGGCGCTGACGGGCGCGGCCACCACAGGTCCGGTGTTCGCGGCGGTGAAGGCTGCGCACGCGGAGCGTTTCCCCGTGAAGCTCAGCGCGCCGGCCGCCTGCCCGCGCTTTGCCGGCTGCATCGTGCGCGGCATCGACAACACCGCCGCCACGCCTGGGTGGCTGCGCGAGCGCCTGCGCCGCGCCGGCGTGCGCTCCATCTCCCCGGTCGTGGATGTCACCAACTACGTGATGCTCGAGCTCGGCCAGCCCATGCACGCGTATGACCTGGCGAAGCTGCAGGGCGCAATCGAGGTGCGCCCTGCGCGCGCGGGCGAGGCGATCACGCTGCTGGACGGTAAAGAGATCCGCGCGGACGCGGACATGCTCCTCATCACCGATGCGCAAGGCCCGGTGGGACTTGCCGGCATCATGGGGGGGCTGCGGACCGCGGCCTCCGACCAAACCCGCGATGTGTATCTGGAATCGGCCTTCTTCAGCCCCGACGCAATCCTCGGCCGTGCCCGTCGCGTAGGACTTACGACCGATGCCGGCCAGCGCTTCGAGCGCGGTGTGGATCCGAGCGGCCAGGGGCGGGCGATCGAGCGCGCACTTTCGCTGCTGGTCCCGATCACCGGGGGTGCAGCGGGGCCGATTGAGATCACCGAGGCCGCGTCGCACCTGCCCAGGCGCGCGCCGGTGACGCTGCGCGCCGCACAGCTGCGGCGACTGCTGGGCGTGGAGCTTCCGCAAGCCAAGGTTACCGCCGCACTCGAGGCACTGGGCCTGCGCGTCGAGGCGCGCAGCGGCGGTTGGCAGGCCATTCCGCCCGCGTACCGCTTCGACATCACGATCGAGGCCGACCTCATCGAGGAAGTCGCGCGTATTGTGGGCTTCGCGGCGATCCCCGAGACCGATGCGGCGGTGCCGCAGCATTTCCGGCCATTGCCGCAAGCGCAGGCAGCGGAGGCCACGCTCCTCGAGGCGCTGGCGGCGCGCGGCTATCAGGAAGCGATCACGCTCGCCTTCGTCGATCCGGCGCTGCAGTCGCAGCTGTTTCCCGGCGAGCCGGGCCTTGTGCTCTCCAACCCCATCGCGAGTGATCTTGCGGTGATGCGCGTGTCGCTGTGGCCTGGACTGCTGCGCGCAGCGCTCGAGAACCAGCGCCGCCAGCAGGAGCGGGTGCGTCTCTTTGAGCACGGCACGCGTTTCCCGGTGACCGCCGGCGTCACACGCGAGGTCGATGCACTCGCAGGCATTGCCTGTGGCGCGCGGCTGCCGGAGCAGTGGGGCATCGGCAAGGTGGGACGCGCCAGCGTGGATTTCTACGACGTGAAGGCCGACGTGACGGCGCTCCTGGATGCGACCGGCGATGCCGGCGCTTTCACCTTCAAGCCCGCCACCCATGCGGCGCTGCACCCGGGGCGCACGGCGCGCGTGCTGCGCCGCGGTGAATCCATCGGCTGGCTGGGCGAACTGCATCCGACGCTGGTCAAGTCGATGGATTTTACATATGCGCCGGTGCTCTTCGAGCTGGACGTGGTAGGTCTGGGCGTACGGCCGGCCGAGTATCACGAGATCTCGCGTTTCCCGCAGGTGCGACGGGATCTTGCGGTAGTGGTGGATGAGGCGGTGACTTTAAGTACCCTCACCGAGCGTGTAACCTTGTCGGCATCAAGCCTCCTGCGTGAACTCCGCGTTTTCGACGTCTACCGAGGCCCGGGCCTCGAAGAAGGTCGAAAAAGCATCGCTTTTGGCTTGATTTTTCAGGATATTTCTCGCACTCTTACCGACGATGATGTGGAGCGCCTCATGGCTTCTGTGGTCGCGGATTTGCGTGAGAACTTGAACGCAAGAATTCGAGAATAAAGAAATGGCCCTGACTAAAGCGGAGATGGCGGAAGCGTTGTTCAATCAACTCGGGCTCAACAAGCGTGAAGCGCGCGAGCTGGTGGATCTGTTCTTCGAAGAGGTTCGTGCGGCGCTGTCGGGTGGGGAGCAGGTGAAGCTCTCGGGCTTCGGCAATTTTGATCTGCGCGACAAGAACCAGCGTCCCGGTCGCAATCCCAAGACGGGCGAGGAAATCCCGATCAGCGCACGCCGCGTCGTGACCTTCCGTCCAGGGCAAAAGCTAAAGGCACGGGTCGAAGCCTATGTTGGAGCCAAAGAATAACGCTCAGCTGCCGGCGATTCCCGGCAAGCGCTACTTCACGATCGGTGAGGTGAGTGAGCTGTGCGGCGTGAAGCCGCACGTGCTGCGCTACTGGGAGCAGGAATTCCCGCAGCTGAAGCCGGTCAAACGCCGCGGCAACCGGCGCTATTACCAGCGTCAGGACGTGATTGTGATCCGCCAGATCCGGAGCCTGCTGTACGACCAGGGGTTCACGATCGGCGGCGCCCGCAACAAGCTCGGCGGTGAAGAGGCGCGCACCGATGTGTCGCAGAGCCAGCAGATCGTCAAGCAGGTCCGGGTCGAGCTCGAAGAGCTGATGAAGGTGCTGCGACGCTGACGCCGAAGGGTCGTCATTTTGGGCGTAAATGGCGTATGATCTGCGCCCCGCGCGGCAGCTCCCCGCCCGCGCGTTGATCCAAGAAGAATAATTTCCGCAGTCGGAGCGTGGCGCAGTCTGGTAGCGCACTTGCATGGGGTGCAAGGGGTCCCGAGTTCAAATCTCGGCGCTCCGACCAGCCTTTCAGAGCATGCCAACAACATCCGGTGGTCTTATGAGTGGTCACATCCCCTCCAGAAGTCCCGGCGCATTTAGCTCTGGGCTGCGAGTTGGCTCCCGCAGGAGACCTGTCCCCTGGATCAAGCGCGTAGACTGTTGTCTGCACCTGCACCGACCGAGGGGAGCTGAATGTGGTGGAGATGACCGCCGAAGAGCGGCGTATCCAAGAAGCTGCGATGGAATTCGCCCGCAAGAACAAGAAGCAACGCTGCATTGCACTCACGGACATCAGTGTATTCCTTCCCGAAGAACACCCCGTCTTGGTCTTGATGGCGGATCTCCTGGCGCAGGCAAGACCGAATCTTCAAAGGAACTGATCGTTGAGCTCGAAGCTAGGACGCCGGGCTCACGAGTCTTGCGAATTGATCCCGACGATCTGCGATCCGAATTTCCTGGGTACGACGGTAGAAAGTCGTGGCTCTTTCAAGGCGCCGCCTCAACGTGGGTCGACAGGATGCTGGATTTGCTTTCAGCCAACATCAAAGCTTCATCCTGGACGGCACGCTGTCCGACCTTGATCGGGCCAGGAGGAACATAGAACGGTGCCTGAGGATGGGCGTGCCGTGAAGATCTTATATGTCTATCAGGATCCTCTGCTCGCTTGGCGATTCGTCCAAGCTAGGGAGGCCGAAGAGGGAAGGCATATCTCGACGGAGCGCTTCATCGAGATTTACTTTCAAGCGCGAGAAGTGGTTAACGCTTTAAAGGCCGAATTTGGCCCCAATGTTTCCGTGGATCTCCTTTTTAAGCCGAACGACAATACCGCCAAGCTTTCCAGGGTGGGAATTGATAGAATCGATTACCACGTACCGGAGAGGTACACGCGAGAGGAACTTGCCCGGCTTTTGGCAGTTCAAAACTAGTCATGCTGTTCTTTAAGACAAAAGTTCGCGTCAGCACATCGCCTCTTTCCGAATTCGTTCGGAATACTTCCTCGGAAGTCAAGACCAAGATCTACGCTTCGGTCCTTAAGAGAGCGTCTGACTCTCAGAATAAGGTCATTGAGCGCACCGCGGACCGATCACGGAGAGTGGGCTGAACTAAGCACCGCTCACGTCAGGGAGCTTGGACGGGTGCGGTCACCGTCCGCGAGGCCGCCTCCCTGCAGCAACCAACGCTCGACATCAGACCGGAGCCAGCCCCGTCCCCGCCGCGCGCTTTTCCGGAAACGTGCCCGCACGCACCCAGCGATAGATCGTGCAGCGGTGCCGACCGGTGATCCGCTCAATGTCGCGCGTGCTCAGCACCTGATCAATTCCCGGTACGCGTTCTGGGAGCGGACGCGCCCGAGTCTCAAGGTCACGCGTCGATATCCGGCGCGGACGGCACTTTGTCACAGTGAGCGGTAGCTGGAACTGCTGTTTGTCGACGGGCATATAGGACTCTTGAGCGTGGATGGGTCACCGCGTTCTTTCGATTTCGCGATCGCGCACCTTGTTGTCCCGGCGGTCCTGGAGGACGTGTGTGCCTTTATTTGCCGAATGAAAGCTTCCGCGAGCCGCTCTCGATCCGTCAGCACTCGCGGTAGGTGGATCGCGAAGTAGCGCACGTCGCCCGCGAGGACGACCTCTCGATGGGCCTCCAGGGCGGCGGCGACCCCCATCCAGCCCGCGACTACGGACTTCCGCGTCTCTAGCAGCTTGCCGTGTGCGGGGTCGCGGATGGTCTTTGTAGTCTCAAGTTCCCGCGCGACATCGTGCAGTCTCGCGCGCCAGCGGTCAGACCGTCCACGGCGTATCTCTTGGTAGCTCGCGCCCTTAAGCCGGCTCTTGCTTCGGCCGCGTACCACGCGCGGGTCGCATTGGCTGGCACACCTTGTGCGCGCATCAGTTCTGCGAAGTGCTCGCGCACTCTCGCAGCATGGCCTTGTCGATATGCAGGCGCAGCCCGTCCCGGCCTTCCGCCTTGACGACTAGGTGTACGTGGGGGTGGTCGTGATGCGTGTGCAGGGCCATCGCGTATTGGTGCTTCGCGCCGAAGTGTTCGCGGGCGAAGGCCCTGGCCGCCGCAAGCACCTTGTCGGGCGGGTGGGCCTGGGCATCGAAAGCACGATGTTGTGCACCAGCTTTAGCGGGCGGGGAGCAGCTGGTCATCGCTTCCTTTGCGGTACTGTCCGGGCGTGAGCTCGAGATGCCAGCCCTTGAGAACTCTTTCTGTCCCTCCTTGTCGATTCGCTGCCCTTCATCCGTTTCGAGGTCGATCCTTCCCTTGCCGCTGATGTAGGAGAAGTGCGCCGCCACTGCACCGGTACTACGCCCGCCGCCGGTGACTTTCACCATGACCTCCGGCGCGCGCCTTACCGTTCGGCGATCTGGGCAATCTGCTCCGAGGTGAATCGATCCCGCCTCTGGGGACCCGACCGGCCATGGCTGAAGATGTCCAGGAAGGGGTACTCGTCACGGCCCACTCGAACCACCCTAATCACTGCGCGTCTCCCAGCTGATGAGGGCAGCACGGGCCAGGTCGTGCGTGTGCCGCTCCAGCGCCTCTACGGCCGCGTGCGTGCGGCGCAGCTGCTGGCGTAGGTCTTCTCGGTGCTCCCCGCCCAGGGACGGACTACGAACGGCCTGGACCAACAGGCGACCGAGGCCGGCCAGGACGATGATGCTTTGCTTCAGGGCCGCGAGCTCGGTGGCGGCGAGCGAGGATTCGCGGCCACGTGTGCTCGTACGAGTGCCGCGAGGTAGGTGGACGCTTTCATGGCGCGCTGTGCCGCCCGGCGTGCGATCACCTCGTGATCCCCGGGTCGCAGGCGGATCGTGATGCGGTCGGTCGCCGGGGCAGGCTCCTCAACCGACTTGACTGGCGGCCCGTTCGAGTCCAGCAGCGAGCGAATGCCGATCAGGGCGAGGGTGGATTCGGACATGCCACGACTTGAGGCCAACTCGGCGAAGCGACGTTTCTCGTCCCATGTCGGGCGAGCTGTAATCGAAAGCACGCGCCCTGGCCTGACGCCGCCATTCACGATGTGTGTCTGTACCGTCGCCATCAGCGTTTCTGCGTTGAGGGGGGAGAGGGGGGTGAGGGCAGGATAGCGAAGTGTCCGCGTTCTGCAGCACGCGCCGAAGCGCGTGCAGGGATCGGCGGCGGCACAAGCTGACTGCGCGCTCGCCGGTCGCGGACTCCCGCGAGCGACCGGCCGACGCGAGCGGTCGACGCTTGTATGCACTCCTCAATGACAGCGGCAGAAATGCACCGCTGGCAGTCGATGACGGCGCTCGATAGTTCGCCGGGTCGCGAGGCGGAGTACATGGTGTTCCCCGAGATGCCCAGGAGCTCACGCGCATCGTCGATGGAAGAGAGTTCGCGATCTCTCATGGTGCTTCCAGCGCTTTGGGAGAACGGTACGGCCATGGCGTTGCCCATCCAGCGTTATTGGGGGCCCGCTCTCCACAAGTACGTTAGCGCGGTTGAGGGAAAAGTATGCTCAAGTTCCGGGGTAGTTTTACCCCGGAACTTCGAAAAGATTTGGTGTAGACCCGCATGGACTTGAAGCCCTCGCTTGGCTCAGCGAACACTTTGGCGATTCGGCGCCTGAGCAGATCTCGCAAGCATCGCTCGTAGAGGTATGGAATCACCTGGAGGGCGACCGGACGATCATTGCGTGTCTCGAACAGGCGCACAGAAGCGCGTTGCACGCTCGAAGATCGGTGGAACACTTTGCAACTGTTTGCAACGGCGCGGCGCCCTTTGACTCCAGACTGGCGAGTCGGCTGCTTCCGACGCGTTGCCGCCCGCCATGGACTCACTGTGGTTGTCGATAGGGCTATCCGATCCGCGATTGCTCCGGCGGAGATGATCGTCGGCTTCCAATAGGGACGGGGGCCAGCCGCCTGTCCGCAGGAGGTGGTAGATCGTGTTGCGGGAAATGCCGCTAGGAGCTTCCGGCTTCTTGGATGGAGTACAGCGCGCGGTCTGGCATGGAACCCTCGTGGCGTGCGAGGGGAGCCAGACCGTCGAATTACTGGCCGCTTTGAGCAGTTTTGACGGTTGACTCCGCCCGACAAATACAGTGCGTGCGTCTTCCTGAAAAGGAAACCAAAGTATTTGCCAGTTTGCACAGAAACCTCGACAAGTCAGCCGGCTAATTGGGTCCAAAAACTGCCTAAACTGCACAAAGCCGGTTCACCTGGCTGGAGTCGTAGGAGTTTTGGGTGGTACCACCCAAGACTCGATGGCGCGGCGACCTCACGTGAGCTTCCGCTCCCGCAGCCGGAGCGGCCGTCACCCGGCCGAAATGCCTGCCGAAAGCCGCCTTGCGGTACAAGAGGCACTGGCTGCTTGCCGGAGCGCTGGTGGAATCGAACGCCACCGATGTTTGCGGGGGACGACATGGCTGAAGGCTTACTCGGCAAAATTCTGCGCGATGACGAAGAAGCACCGGCGGTAAAGGCTCCGGAGGCTGTGGCAGGCCCTGAGGCATTCGCCGCGGCCATCGCGGACCACGCCTCGAGTCAGAATCCGAGGTTACGCGCCAGTTAGCAGCGCTCCTTGGTAAGCAGGCGCAGCTGCTCGAGATTCACGCCGAGCACCTCAAGTATCAGCACCGGCTGCGGCTCGATACCTTTGCAATAAGCTTCGCGAAGCGCGGCCTGGACTACCGACTCACTCATTTTCGATGCGGCGGCGGGCCTTGAATTTCTCATCGAGAATTGTGAACGATCAACGCAGAGTCTGCCGCGACGACACTTGAGATCGTCGTATCAGACCGATGACCCGCATGCAAACGAAATGCACGGCATTGACAGCGAGGTGTTTCTCGTCGGCGACCTGCGCGTCGAAGTCGGGCAGCAGCGCCTCACGCGTGCAGGCATCGAAATCGCCCTGCCCAATCTATCGTTTGAGCTGCTCCTGGCTCTGATTCGAGTCACGCCCAACTTCCTCAGCAACGACTTGCTCATGGCACGCGTGTGGCCCGGACAGATCGTGAGCCCGGAGACCGTAGCCAAGCGAGTCAACTTGCTGCGCGTGGCGCTGGGAGATAACGCGCAAGAGCCGCGCTACATCGCCGGGGTGCGAGGTCGTGGTTACCGGCTGGTTGCTGCGCGTTCTGCCGTACGTCCGGCGCCGCCGGTCGAGGGTCCGTTGTCTGCGCCGGTGGTCGTCACGCAACCTAATGAGTTGTCGCCTGGAGACACGGTAGCAACGAGAACCTCGTACAGTCACCGCCAAGCCGCGCCGGATCTGGTGGCTCGTGTTGTCGGTCCTATTGGCGGTCATTGTCGCAGTCGCTATAGGTACGCGTACGATAAATAGAGCTCGCTCCGGGGGCACTCAACCGCAACTTGAGAATCCGTTGCGCGAAACTGCGGCAATCGGCGCGCGCGCCCGCACGGTGGCCGTCTTGCCTTTCGACAACATAAGCGCAGACGCCGCCGATGCGTATCTGGCACAGGGCCTGCCGGAAATGATACTCAACCGCTTGTCGCGAATGGAGGGACTTTCGGTCATCGCGCGCAATTCCTCATTCGCACTTCCAAGCAAAAATATTGATTCAAGTGAGATCGGCCGGCGTCTCAATTCCGGATACCTGATTGGCGGCAGCGTACAACGCGAGGCGGATCGGTTGCGGGTGGCCGTGCACCTCGTCGATACGGCCGCCGGTACGCTCGTTTGGTCGGCCCATTTTGATCGCGGCTTGCACGACATCTTCAGTATCGAGGATGAGGTTGCCGACCAGATCGCGGGCGCGCTCTCGGTGCGCCTTGGGGAGCGTGAACCCATACCCGCGGCAGGGCCCCGGAGTGCAAATTGGGAGGCGTATCTTGCGTTCCTGCGCGGGCGTACCTTGCTGGGACGCTTCACCGTCGCCGACTCGGAAGCCGCGGCGCCGTATTTTGAGAGAGCGATTGCGTCGGACCCCACTTTCGCGCCCGCCTACGCTTCATTGTACGACGCGAGGATGCAAGCGGCCGATCAACGCCGCGAGGATTTGAGGCCGGTCAGGCAACGTTACCGTCCTTTGATCGATCGGGCGCTCGAGCTGGATCCCAAGTTGGGCGCCGCGTACTTTGCGCGTGCCATGTGGGCAGACGAGCTGCATGATGCAAGCGCGACATCGGACAACCCGGTGATAGTTGCGCGCGAGCGCGACTTTCGCCAGGGCGCTGCACTTGATCCGAGCAACGGGCGCGGACTCGCGGCGTATGCCGAGTTTCTTTATAACGATCTGCAACGGCCCGAGGAAGGCAAAAGCGTTCTAAGGCGCGCCTTGTGGGTCGACCCGATGTCGCCCAGTGCGCATTACGCAGATGCGGGGTTTAGTATCGCAGATAGCGGCGCCAAGACGTGGGAGCAAAAGACGCTGCAGGTGCTGGAACTCGATCCGAACTTCGTTCCGGCGCTGCTGTGGTATGGAAGAATCCGTTGGCAGATCGACGGAAAGTTGGCCGAAGCCATCCAGATCATCGAGCATGCCATCGCGCTCGATCCGGAAAATTCATTGTTGCGTCACCTCGCCATGACGGTGTATCTCGATCTGGGCGATGCCAAGGCGGCGCGCGCGGTAGTCGCCGCAATGCCGCGGAGCGCGCGCGCAGCGGGACTGCTCTCGATGCACGACGGTGATTGGCGGCGTGCGGGCCTCTCGGCATACGACGAGGAGGGCTGGACGCGCGACGACGACCACTGCGAATTATGGCAGGGTGAAGCGCTGCGCGACTATGCGTTGAAAACCGGAGAGTTGAGCCGCGCGATTGCGTTCATGAAATTGAAGTTCTATCTGGGCGACGCTCCAGCGGAACACTTGGATGTGTGCAATTTCCGCGCCGCCGTCTATCTCTCGCAGCTCCTGGCCGCGGCCGGCCAAACCGACCAGGCAGCGGCGCTGCGGCGTGCCGCGTCATCGTGGGACGATGCCAACGAGGCCAAATATCTGGGCGATTCACACCGCGTGCGCGCCGCGGTTCTGCTGCTTGACCGCAAACCGGACGCGGCGCTCGCCGAGCTGAAGGAGTCTTTCCGTTTGGGATACTACGCGCATTGGTGGTACACCATAAACTACGATCCCCTGTGGCTGCCGCTGCACGACGACGCACGATTCCAGACCATCGCAACCGACGTGCGCCGCTATGTCGACGCGCAGCGCAGCCAGCTCGAGGCGCTGCGCCGGCAGGGTGCCGTGCCGAGGCGCGAAGACCCGGCCGCTACGCATTGATCCGGGACAGCCGTGTCAGTGAGCGATATCACACTTGGCCTTCGCTCCGCAGGTTTGGGCTGATGCTGAAGCCTGGGTACCGTGACTGTGGTTCAACAGTCAGCCGCAGACGAACCTTGAAGAAATTGTTGTGACCGGAAGTCACGTCCGCGGAGTGGAAGCCGCGGGATCGAAACTGATCGTCATCGGCCGCGACCGGATCGATGCCAGTGGCTACGGCCGAGTTGAGGACGTGTTGGCAACCGTGGCGCAGAACTGAATCCGGCGAATGCAGCGGTTAGCGATTCACCCGACTCAAACGTCGACAACCTCAATCACGGGGCCGAGGTGCAATTGTGGGGCCCGGGTGTCGGTACGACGCTGACGGTCGTGAACGGCCAGCGTCAGGGAGCGAGTGGCTAGCAGGAGTCCTTCATAGGCCACGAAACCGGCGAGCAACACCGATGTCAGTACTCGTCCGCACTACAAGACGCCCGATTCAGCAGCGGACGGCGTCGATATTCAGGGGGGCGTCAAGAGCCCTTTTGCTCTTTTGCGTGTTGGGGGGCAATAACCCTGCCGCTGTCCAGGTCGCGGATAAGCCAGCGCAAATCAGCCTTCCCGCCGGTGGTCTAGCCGATGCGCTGGACAAGCGGGGCTACGAATCCGGCGTAAACATCATGTATGAGCCGGCTTTAGCCAAGGGTATCAAGGTTTCGACCGTCAGTGGGACGTTGACTGTTGGCGCAGCCCTTCAGCAGTTGCTAGTGCGGACCGGGTTGAAGGCGGATCGCGTGGATGAGAAAACCGTGGTGCTCAAGCGCGCGGAAGCGAATAAGGAACCCGTCAAGAAGGAGCAGGACAAGTCGACCCTTAACCGGACGCCTCAGGAATCTACGGGCGGGCTTGAGGAAATCGTGGTTACCGCCCAGAAGAAGGAAGAGCGTCTTCAGGACGTGCCTTTGGCGGTGACCGCCATCGATGCCCAGACCCTCGTCGACACCCACCAGCTGAGTATTCAGGACTACTACACCCGTGTGCCGGGCTTGAGTCTCACGACCACCGGGTTCGGCGCGACGAGATCTCGATCCGCGGCTTGATGAGCTCCAGTGGCGTCAGCACCCCGACCGTGGGTGTCGTGGTCGACGATGCCCCATACGGCTCCAGCACGGCTTCCGGCGCATACTTTACCGGGGCACCGGATATCGATCCGAGTGATCTTGCCCGCATTGAGGTCCTGGAGGGGTCCTCAGGGCACCCTCTACGGCGCAAGCAGCATCGGCGGCCTGATCAAGTTCGTGACCGTCGACCCTTCCACGGCCGGGTTCAGCGGCCAGATCGAGACCGACGGCAGTGGAACCCAACACGGCAATGGGCTCGGCGGTGCGATCCGCGGCGCGGTCAATATTCCGGTTACCGATTCGCTGGCCGTCCGCGCAAGCGCCTTTGCCCGGCAGGATCCCGGTTACCTCGACGCGCCGCTCTACAACCTCCAGGGCGTCAACAAGGTGGATGCCTACGGCGGCCGATTCGCTGCGCTTTTGAAACTCGGCGACAGTTGGAGTGTGAAGCTCAGCGGTCTGTTTCAGACCATCCGCTCGAGCGGATCTAACGACGGGACGCTGGAGCCGGGCATCAACCCCCTGGACCAGCTGTTGACCGTTCGGGGCGCCGGTGCCTACACCAAGCGCAATCAGTCCTATGTCGGCACCGTAACCGGATTCATGGGGCCGGTAACCCTTACCTCGATCACGAGTTACAACATAGCCCAGTCCCATACCAGCTTCGATACGACCAACGCCTTTGGCACGCTTCCCGATACGCTCTCTGGGGTGCATGGGTCGGCGCAATATGATATCGGTGGGCCGGACAAGTTCACCCAGGAGGTGCGTCTGTCGGGCTCGTTTCTGAGCACTTTGACTGGCTGGCCGGCCTCTACTACACCCATGAGGATGACCGTAAGGACGGGTCCATCAACTACGCAGCGGACCCGCCGACCGGAGCGGTGGCGGCGATTCTTCTGAGCGACGCATTTCCCACCACCTTCGCCGAGCGCGCCGCTTACGCCGATCTGACCGTGCACTTCACCCCTCAGTTCGATGTTCAGCTGGGCGGGCGCAAGAGTGAGAACCGGCAGAGCTACAAGGAGATTTACACCGGGCCGGCGTTCTCTGCGACGCAGCCCCTCGTACACACGACTGACAGCTCGTCTACCTACCTTGTTACGCCGCGTTATCGCTGGTCGGACGATCTGATGGCCTATGTCCGGATCGCCTCGGGCTATCGACCCGGCGGCCCGAATTATACCTGCACGCTCTTGCCCGCCCCTTGTGCCTACAAGGCCGATACCTCGGTCGATTACTAGTCGGGCTTGAAATTCAGCTCGCCGGATCGTCGGGTGTCCCTTGATGCGTCGGTCTACTACATCAACTGGAACGACATACAGATCTCGCTGACCAACCCAATTATTAATAGCTCCTACTTTGCGAACGCAGGCAAAGCCAAGAGTCAGGGCGTGGAGCTCTCAGGCCAATGGCGAGCGGTGGAGGGTCTGACGCTTGCCGCCTGGGTGAGCTGGAACGATGCGGTCCTGAAGGAGGGCTTCCCGGCGAACAGCGGTGCGGTCGGCGTGTCGGGCGACAGACTGCCGTACGCCGCCCGCTTCTCCGGGAATATCTCGATCGAAGAGAGTACGCCTGTGGCGCAGGGGCTGACGGCGACCTTCGGGGCCGTGGGCAGTTATGGGGTCGCGCGCCACCGACTTCGCCTTAACCGGCGGAGCCCCGCGCGAGCCGGACTTGCCGGGCTATACCAAGCTTGATCTGCATGCGGATTTGCGCTGGGGGCTGTGGACCGCAGGTCTGTTTGCCGACAACCTCACCGATCAGCGCGGCGTGCTCTACGTATACAACCGTCGCTACACGACGCCCAACAACGAGGGCGCAATGTTCATCAGACCCCGTACATTGGGGCTATCCCTCACGAGGAACTTTTGACGCGCGGCCACTGCGGGGTGAAGGCGACGAGGTGGCAACCGCAGCCGTCGGAGCGAATTCGACGCCGGCTGGCACGCAAATACGCAATTCAATCTCGGGATAGACAACGCTCTCTACTCAACGCCCCCCTTCGTCAACCAGTTTGACCTGACTTCGGGCACCCTGGGGTACGACCCGGCCAATGCCAGTCTGCTGGGCAGACAAGTCAGCCTGCTATTTGTGAAGCGGTGGGGGCAGTGCGCTAGGTTCGCGTCAGTCCGACGATGGTTCGCGGCGCCGCCGGGTCATGACCGACCTTGTTCATGAATCTTCAAGCAAACAGCACCCTTCTTCACCCACGCTTCATGCACGCCCCGGTGCTTTGGGCCACAAATGACCCCCATCGGCAAACCACTGCAAGGGGATCAGAATCACCATGTTGCGCTCAATCGGATCTGTGACGTTCCTGGCTCTGTTCATGGTCGGGTGCGGCGGCGGGGGCGGTGACTCAGGTTCATCACCGCCGCCCCCGCCTCCAGCCACCTACACTGTAGGCGGCACGGTCACAGGACTGACCGGCATCGGACTGATACTGCAAACCAACGCAGGTGACGTGCTGCCGGTTTCCAAGGCGGGCGCGTTCACCTTTGCCAACCAACTGGGCAGCGGAGCCTCATACACGGTAACCGTAAACACGCAGCCTTCTACTCCGGCGCAGAATTGTACTGTCGCCAACGGCTCTGGCACCGTCGGGACAGCGAACATTAACACCGTGGCTGTCGCTTGTTCGACTGTGGCGGGTTACACGGTCGGAGGCACGGTATCGGGACTGGTCGGCTCAGGTTTGACACTGGCCATTTGCAACCACATAGAGGAGGCTCCGATTGCGGCAATCCGAACCGGATCGGTGCCGACGGCACGTTCACCCTGGACTCTTCTTATCCCGCGGGATACTCGGGCTACGACTACGTCTCCATTACCCAGCAGCCTTCTTTACCTCCGCAGCACTGCGTGATCAGTAACGCGGCAGTCACATTCAAAACGCCAATGACACCAGCATCACGGTGTCCTGTACGAAGTATGCCTACATCACCAATGCCGCGGACAATACGCTCTCGTCCTATACGGTTCGATGCGACCACCGGAGTGCTGCAGGCTGTCGGCACACCGACTCCCACGGGCACATCCCCTTCCGCAGTTGTCAATGTCGGGTAGAGATATCGTGTTCGTCGCCAACGAGGGCAGCAATGACATTTCCGCCTTCACCTCGACCCGACAACTGGCGCATTGACCGCCGTTCCCGGCTTGCCCTTTGCCGCCGGTACGGACCCCCGGGCCATGGCCTCCTTCTCCTGGTGGGGTGGGTACAATCTCTACGTTGCGACTGCAGGCTCTGACACGGTTTCCTCCTATAGCATCGATACAAACACCGGCGCACTGACGCCTGGCCCGCCACAATTGCCACGGGCAAAAGCCCGGCGTCGATTGTTATTGACTCCGATCTCGACAGGTCTTCGTGGCGAACCACGGAGGCTCGAACGACATTTCGGCATTTAGTACCGTCCTGACCCCAGTGCCCGGGTCGCCGTTTCCCGCTGGCCGCAACCCGCTTAGTTTGGCGTTCGGGCACGGGGGCAATTTCCTCTACTCGGCAAACCCCGACGCCACGAACCCGAGCATATCGGGCTTCCGTGTCGACCTGAACTCGGGGCATTGTCGCCGCTCAAGGGCTCGCGATTTCCGCTGCCGGTAAGCCATTACATCGCCACCGATCAAACGGGCGCTTACCTGTACGTCACGTCGGGCGCGAACGTTATTGGCTATAGCATCGACGCGTACGTGCGCTGACCGCGCTGCCGGGGTTCCCGGTTGCTGCTGGCGCGAACGCCTATTCGATAACCATCGATCCTCAACCAGTTTCTCTATGTCGCCAACGACGGCGCGGCAAACGTTAGCGGCTTCAGATTGGACGCCTCAACCGGCGCATTGACCCCTATGGCCGGCGGACCCTTTCCGGCTGGAAACCACCCGGAATTCATCACAACGTTTTGAAAGCCCGGAGAAACTCCAATATGGAACCGCGCATCGATCACGGGCCGCCTGGTTGGCGCGGAGCCTGGCTCCAGCTTCGCGCGGGCTAAGTCGATGCGGCTCACCGGCGCGTTCATGACCTTGTGCGCACTCGTCGCTTGCGGCGAGGGTAGGCAAGGTTCGTTGGCGATGCTGGTGCTGTCCTACAACGGGTCACACCCTTTTCCGGCGGTGATCGGGGAGTCGATCGCACTGACGCCCGCGGTGTCCGGGACGATCGGCCACTACACGGTAAGTCCCCCTTTACCGCCGGGCTCTCGCTCGATGGACAAAGTGGCGTCATTTCCGGTACTCCGACGCAGGCCAGTGCGTCGGCGACCTACCTGGTGAACGCCAGTGGCGCCGGAGTGCGCGCCTCGTTCCCGTTGGTGCTGAGCGTGACCGAACCCCCGAGCCATTTGTCTTACCCCAACCCGGCCGCAGCTACTGTGGGAATGCCCCTCGGGCCATGGGTTCCATCAGTCGCAGCACCGTCGAACGCTATGCTGTGACGCCGGCCCTGCCCCCGGGAGTGGTGATCGACAGCGCGACCGGCGTCATCGCGGGTACGCCCAGCGCCGCGAGTACGCTGGCCCCTTATACGGTCACGGCAAGCAGTCAGGCCGGTATTACCAGTTTCATTCTTCTGCTGACCGTGGCCGCGCCGTCCTCACGCAGCGGCCATTGACTGGCGCCAGCGGTCGCTTCCGGATAAATCGACCGGCCACCGGGGCGCGCCCTCCGCCGCCTCGATCACGCGAGATTTCGTGGTTAGGCGCGCGGGCGCCGCGCTGACCTCTTGGTCGAAAAGCCATTCGATCTATCTGCTGAGCGAGTACAAGAGCGCGTGGTAAAAGGCGAGCGCCAGCGCAAAGCCGAGACAAACACCGACCATTACTAGAAAAGGGCATTGAAGTGGACCGGTTAACTTCCAGAAAAGCGCTATCAGAACGCCGAGCAACGCCAGCGCACCAACACGAAGCTAACTATAGGCTCCAGGATCGCGAGGAGCGGAAACAGCGGAAGACGGATGCACTGCCACAGAAGCCACAGCGCGAGGCTAAAGCGATCGCCTGCGTTTGTCCGCTCGCTGCCGATGAAAGCTCTGGGCCTGGCGGAGCTCACGCTCGATCACCCGCGCTTCGGACGCCAGGTCGGCGTTCCCGCTTGTTGGCCGACGACTGGCCATCGAGAAGTCCGGCTAGATACTTCCCCCATTTGTCGAGCGCTTCTCGCTTCTCATCGACGTAGTGGTGCACGTCGTAGGTGACCTCGATTCGTTCCCGGGCGTGGTTAAGAACTCGCTCAGCCGATGTCGATCTTGACGCCGAGCCTGGCGAGACCGGTTCGTCCCGTACGGCGCAAGTCGTGGAGTGTGAAAGCGCCGACTCCATGCTTCTTAAACCGCTTGAGGCATCGGGCAACGCTGCGCGTGATGTACTTCGGGTCAATCGGCGCAGATCCGTCAGCGTTCGGAAGCACATACCGCGACCCGTCGGCCATCACCTTGAGCTTCTGAAGTTCCTCGATCGCCCAATTGGCCAACGGAAGCACGTGCCCTTTGCCGGCTTTCGCGCGCTCGTCGGGTATCGTCCAGGTCTTCTCGGTGAAGTTAAACTCCCGCCACTTCGGCGAGGGCGAGCTCGCTGCGACGCTGCAGCGTGAGCAGCAGCACTCTTAGTATGTGCGGAAGGCGCTGGAAGCGGCAGGCGTCCTCCAAATTCGTAATGAACGCCCTCAGCTCCTCCTCGTGAATACCCGCGACCGAGGTTTCTCCTTGCCTCCTGGGCGGTACAGGAGCTGTACGGGCGTGGTCTCGACGATCGAGCGGTGAATGCCGAACCGGAACATCTGCGACAGCAAGCCCGCCACGCGGTTCGCCATGACCGGCGCGCGATCGGCGATTTCATCCAGCAGCTCGATTACTTCGCGCGGCTTGATCGTGCGGGCGTCGCGGTTTGCCCAGCGCGGCAGGACATTCGCGTCCAGGATCCGCTGCACGTACTCCGGGCGACGGCGCTGTCGCTTGACGTGACGCGCCATGAACTCCGCAGCCAGGTGAGCGACGGAGTGACCGACAACCCCAGGGGAGGGGGGTTCTCTGCCCTGACACGCGTTGCGCGGGTAAGTCCGGAACGCCGCGGATCAATTCCCCTGCGCAGAAGCTCCCGCGCCGAGGCCGCTTGTTCGTGTGCGATTGCCTGACTTTCGGCCAGGTTCCGAGCACGAGCCGCACCTGCTTCCCCTGCCAGTAGAAGCGCCAGTGCCAGGACTTTATCCCGGTCGGTGCTACCGGAGCTGAAGCCCGCGCACCTCGGTGTCGCCGATTTCGTAGCGTTCCGTGGTAGGTTTCACGCCTCCACGCGGGTACTTGTCAGCCGTGCAACGGTTTTGGGTGGTCTCACGGTGATCACATTCGCTGCGACACCCTGCATACTAGTGCAACGGAGTGCAGATGTGAAAGCGTACTCACAAGCCGCAAAACATAGACTTTCCGGTGTGACAGGGGTTGCAATACAGTGCAAGCTGTTGCACCCTTCGATTCCATGGGGTGCAAGGGGTCCCGAGTTCAAATCTCGGCGCTCCGACCAGTTAAATCAGGGTCCATTCCGAGGCATGGGTGCCGTATTATGCCGGAGACATGGGTGACAGTTTCGCGGCGAACGGGTTCGCCGCACTCTCGATCCGACATGTCTCGTGATCAAAGAATGCTAAGTCATAGCGCATAAAGCTGACCAGCCAGATCTTCTCCTCGACTTGCTTCACCACGACCCGCTGGCCGGCAAGGGCTTGGCTGAGGTTGATCTTCAATGGTCCCATGCAGATCCTGCCACAGCGTGTCACCGTGATGGCGTTATTGAGCTTGGTACCCCGGGCCAGCGAGAACCGCTTAGCCCCGTCGCTGCGCATCCCGTCCGCGCTCTGCGGCTTCGAATTTCCGTGCGACGCGCTTATTGCGCCAGCGCTGTCGCCGGTCCATCGTCATGGGCCACAAGAGAATAGCGGCGATCGTCATAAAGGAGCCGACCACAATTCCATCGACGATGTGATGCGAGAGAAGGTCCACGAGCGAATGGTAGCGTTTCAGGCGACCTGACGGCGCCCCGATGCGAATAGGCCAAAGATGATCGCTACCGAAGGCGGCCCTAGCCGAATAGCGCTGCTGCATTCCAGCGCACTGACAAGGAGCTTGTTTGCGCGGTTTTAGGTGATCCGCTAGAGTCCGGACGATGATAAGAGCCGTTCTAGTCGCGCTCGTTGCGGTAGTCCCGGGGCTGGGAAATGCTCAGTCTGTTGTATGCGCAGGCAAGATCATCAACGAGGGCGTCACCAAGGCCGAGGTGGCCGCTGCTTGTGGCGCGCCAACGCAGGTAGGCCAGGACGCACACATTCCAGCCATCGGCGCGGCGAATGCACCCGACAGTGACGAGGGGACTGAAGTGTGGACGTACAACTTCGGTCCCCGGAAGTTCATGCAGCGGATTTGGTTTGAGAACGGTCGGGTTAAGCTGGTGGAGTCGCTAGGATACGGGCACTGAACTGGCTTCGAATCTTCGCCGCTGCGCGGATAAATTCGTAGTCGCTATCCTTCGACGACACGGGCCCGGGCCGCTTGCTGGGAATAGCAAAAACCGAGGAGGGCGAACCCAATCACGGGAAGAAGTATATCCATCCAGAGGACTACCCCCGCGTTACCCGGCGCAAAGTTCTTGGTCTTTAGAATTTCACGGATATGCCCGACCGCCGCTCCCCAAAGGAACATTGACGGGCCCAGTACTGCGACGCGCCGCGCCGTGAAGTTACTCCGATGTGCAACGATTGCCGCCACTCCGAAACCCAAGCTCGCGTACCCAACTTCGTACTGGTAAAAATACATCGACCGGCGCAGCTTCACGCAGCGGCACGCTTGTCGATTGCCAACCCCGTAGCGGCCCATCAAGTATTTCACGATCTCGCGCTTCTTGACGGGCTTCAGAACTTTTTTTGCAGGACTTCCTGGAGCATCACCTTGTCCAAAGACAGGTCCGCTACCAAGCGCTTGAGCTTGGTGTTCTCCTCGCGCAGCCCTTTGAGCTCCCGCGCTTCGGAGGGCTCCATCCCGCCGTAGATCTTCTTCCAGCGGTAATAGCTTTGTTCAGAGATGCCGTGCTGCCGGCACAGCTCCGCGATAGGCGCCCCAAGCTCCGCTTGCCTAAGGATCCCCGTGATCTGCTCCACTGAAAATCGCTTCTTCTTCACGACAAAACCTCCGTCCCTCCAGACCCGATTTTGTCGCAGAATTCACCCTCCGGGTGGTCCGGTTTTTCCCGGGCCGGTCACTACCAATCGTTGGGAAACGTGATGCGTGAGCGATTGGGCCGCGCGGGCGCCGAAGAACATCTTGCTCGTGTGTCGCCGTGCACACTGCTCGGTCGCCGGTTTATAGATGCGTTCGGCATCTGACCAACGCTTGAAGCGGCCGTGACGGCTCCGCGTGCGCTGGCTCAGTGGCCGGCCGCTCGCGGGTCGAGAGGCGCCCGCGTGGCCCACATCCGTCGATGTGGCTCTCGTTGCCACTACGGCGCTGGTATGGCGGCTGAGTACCACCAGAGCGCTGCGGCACCAATCCCGAGTACGATCGCCGCCCATGAAAACAAGTCGCCGCGCCAGCCCTAGTCATTTTTCACCGCCTCGTTTGCCACGGCGAGTTTCCGCAATCATGTGCTGCGTGCGCGCATGCGGGGGTCGCCGATCCGTTCGGCGCTGGTGGCGACGCGACTCGGAGCGTGACCTTCGGGCGGCGCTCCTGTTTCCGGACCTGCCACGGTTAGCGGCTCTCGCGACCCGTCAGAACGGCGGGCCGCGGGAGCCTGATCACGGCGAAACAAGCTTGGAGTTCCTCCGTGACTGTTGCAAAGAGTAAGCGCCTTCGCCCAGCAATCGCGTCAAGAAGTCTGAAGAGAAAATATTTCGCATCGAAGTGAGATATTCGCGCACCTCGAGACAGCTGCCGTCTTCGACGCATCGACGTAACAACCGACGGGTGCATGCCGCGATCGTCGCGCCAGTAGTGGCTGCGATCCTGGCAACGCGCTCTCGGCCTGCACCGTGGAACGTCATGAGGCAGCTAGGGGACTGGTGGCGTCTCTCGGCGGCTCGACACCGTTAGCCGGATCGGGCGCGCTTGATGCGGTCGGCGGAGGCATCACGTTAGAGCCGGCTGAATGCGGCTTCCAAATAAGCACGCTCACGCCGAATCGCTTCTTCGCTGTCGCAGGCGTACCCGTGGTCAACGACGACTAGGCGGCCGTCGCTCAGGTGGCCCCAATCCTTCGCCTTGTCTTCGGTCGAGGGAATGCGCTTGAAGTCATAGAGCAGCTGTACCACGTACTGCCTGACCTCCGAGTCAAGGCGCGGGTTTGTGGGACTTGTTTCCGGTGCGCGAATCCAAGTCCTAAGCCGCTCAGAATCATCAGCCCAAGCGCGGCGGGCTCTGGCACTCCAACAGCTGCGGGCTTGAAGACTGCGTATTCAACGAAGTAGGTGCAGCCGCCCTCAAAACAAGCAGTCGGACCTGCCGGCGACGCCACGTTGAGTCCGGGATCGCCGGCGCCGTTGATCCAGTCACCGGGTCTTGAAAACTCTATAAGGGTGCCATTCGACGTGTCCCCGAACGGCGTTGTTGGCACGAAGACTACACAGGGAAATCCCAGGGATGCACAGCTATTGCCGCCTAGACCTGTAATCCCCGCAGAGCTAAAGAAATTACTGAGTGCTGGCTCGGCCAATACTGCGAGCGCGAGATCGCTCTCAAATATTGGAGGCGGAGCTGTCCCAGTAAAGAGCGCATCGTATGACTGCAGGCTGAATGTAACGTCGTAGGTATTGCCGCCAACCACAAGCCCCGTGATGCCGGTTGGATCGGTTGGCGTACCAATAAGCACCGGGGCTGCGTTTGCTGCATCGATCACGGTCGACGCCACGAGTACTGCCAGTACATGTGAGGTTCGCATTGTTATTCTTCGCGCCGCTTACCTAGGGCTACTGTACTCCAATTTTCCGCGACTCCCGGCACGTTTAGTGCGCCGCAAGGTTCAAGTGCCTCGGGTCGTTCACATTTCACTTAAGCGGGGCCCCTATGGCACGCAGATCAAGCCGCACTCAACTTCGCCCAGATTTTCGACCGCCTGATCATCGGCCCGACACAGTATCCAATGTCCGTCAAAGAGGCCTTTACCGAGGAATGGAGAAAGCTGGCGTTAAGGATGCTGCGACCAGAATCTGCATTTCGAGCCTACCGCTCAGGACCTAAGGCGACATCTTCCTCGTCCTGTCGAACCTCTCCGCCAAGGACAGCCAGTTCCTTTCGCCGGCGGCACGCGCAAGAAAAGCGTGAGCGCAATACCGCGCTTCCGCGCCGTCGACCCTTTGCGGCGTTGCCCAGAAAAATGGCCGTTACTCAAAGCCGCTTTTTTCACATCAGCAGCGAAGTCTTCGAACCGGCGTAGCGGAGTCACATCGACCTGCACGTGTTGGCTATGTTCCTTCATGATCGGCAGAGCGAGCAGCATTTGGTTGAGCGTGGCGATGATCGTGGCGGCGATTCACACGGTTCGCCTGGTCGGGTGCTCTGCTCTCGCCCTTGGCTCTGACCTGCCGGCTTTCCTCGGCGCTCAAATTCCTTGGAGAGAGTTCGGTTGTGACCCGCGATGGCGGAGTCGGACCATTCCGACGGTTAATTGTTCGGCAAACTAGGCCCAGAGAGCCCGGCAGTTCGTGTTCGATGACTTGATCGGGTTGCTGATACAGATCGAGTCATGTGATGCATTTTCTCCGCTTGCTACGTATCCTTGACTCTACGCCGAGCGTGGGGTGCCGCCATAGAAGCGCAGGCTAGGCGCACGAGTCGGCAGATGCGCTACGATTCCGCGGGACACGTTTCCGAGAATGTAGAGAGACGCGATGGGGCGTCGATGCGGATAATTGCCGACACTAATGCTGATCCTCAAAGTACAGGATAGTTTCGTGTTGAATTGTGGGCATACGCACTTGGTGCGAAGGTAGGTGAGCATGCGTGGCTGCGGGCTAAATAGGGCAGGATGGCTGGCAATTTCTGCGCTCTTTCTGACGTGCAGCGTTGCCGTTGAGGCCGGCGAGGCCGAAGTCGTTACAGTGAATGCGACGGCGCCGACGCGGGCTTTTCCACACTTCTGGGAACATACGTTCGGGTCGGGGCGCGCGATCCTAAGTCTGCGTCAGAGCTATCGTGATGATCTGCGCGCCGTGAAGGCCATCACCGCAGTGGGCTATGTACGCTTTCACGCCATCCTTCACGACGAGGTTGGTGTTTACAGCGAAGATGTAAATGGAAGGCCGCTCTACAACTTCTCCTACGTCGACCAGATTTACGACGGCCTGCTGGCCAACGGGGTGCGTCCTTTCGTTGAACTCAGTTTCATGCCACGACAACTCGCCAGCCGCGACCTGCGCCATTCTTTCTGGTACCACCCGATCGTCACGCCGCCCAAGGACTATGGCCGCTGGGATGACATGATCGAGGCACTGGGCCGCCATCTGGTGGAGCGCTACGGGATCGAGGAGGTCAGTCACTGGTACTTCGAGGTGTGGAACGAGCCCAACCTAGAGTTCTGGGAGGGTTCGCCCCGTCAGGAGACCTATTGGACGCTCTATGAGCACACGGCGCGGGCCCTCAAGCGCGTAGACAACCGGCTGCGGGTCGGAGGACCGGCCACGGCGCAGGCCGCGTGGATCCCGGACTTCATCCGTCTTACCGAGAGTCGCAAGATCCCGGTGGATTTCATTTCCACGCACGTTTACGGCGACGACACGCCGACGGGCGTTTTCGGATCGAAGGAGCCCGTGGCGCGGCGTGACTTTGTGTGTCGTGCCGTGGCCAAGGTGCACCGCGAGATTCAGGCATCGGCGCGACCGGATCTGCCGCTGCTGATGAGTGAGTTCAACGCGAGCTTCGCCAACTTTCCCAAAGTCACCGACGCGCCGTTCATGGGTCCCTGGCTTGCGGAGACCGTACGCCAGTGCGATGGCCTGGCGCAGGACATGGCGTACTGGACGTTCTCGGACGTGTTCGAGGAGGGTGGTGTGGTGAAGACGCCGTTCTACGGCGGCTTTGGCCTTCTGGCCGCCGGCGGTATTCCGAAGCCTTCCTTTAACGCGTTCGCGCTGCTGCATCAGCTCGGTGAACAGCGCTTCAGTCCCGAGATCACTGAGGCCCTGCTTACCCGCAAACCCAACGGCACCGTGGTTGTGGCGCTCTGGAACTACCGCGAGGTCGGCGACCCGCGTACGGAGAGCCGGAGGGTCTCCCTGAAATTTCAAAACGTCGCATCGCGCACCGCACAGGTGCGGCTCCTTGACGGGACGCATGGCAACGTCGCCGCGGCTTACTCACGCATGGGTTCGCCGCGCTATCCGACGCGGCAGCAGCTTCAGGACCTGCGACGTGCCGCAGCACTGCCCGCCGCCGTCTCCCATCCCCTGGGTGACCGGGGCAGTCTGGCGCTCGAGATTCCGCCGGACGGCCTAGTGCTGGTCACGATAAAAGCTCAACCGAAGTAGGCAGCGCCACCTTCGAAGAGACTTGGATGCACCGATGCCGCGCGGGCTGCGGCTTTGGATGGTGGGCTGAGGCGCTCACCAGTGCGCGACCAATTCCCGGAACGGCTTCTGCAGCTGCATGCCCTCGTCGCCGAAGTCACCCCGATCTTTGCCATCGACCGTGACCGATTTCGGGCGCCTGCGCGTCGGCCAGCTCACTCGGATCTCGGTCAAGGGATTGAGGGTCGGACTGAGCTTTATGCGCAGGCTGCCGTCATCCTGTTGCGCTGACATGGACAACTCACCGAACGCGGTCGGCATCCGGTCAACCGACAGTCCTTTGCCGGTGACCCAGTCGGGAGGCACTCCGGGGAGCAGATCCAGGCGCCCGCCTTCTTCGTGCATCAGCATGCCGACCACCGCGTCCACGTATTCCGCGCCTACCCAAGTGTGGGGCATATCGCCCAGGTAGTAGACCGAGCGCATGGGCGAGCGCACCACCTCCGCGAACACCTGCCAGCCGGCCGGGCGGCGATCGGCCCGCAGGCGGTTCAGCAGCTCCTGCGCGAGCAGCGGCTCGTCCAGGTGTACGAACGTCAGCACGTTGCGGAACTCATAGGGCGAGTAGGTATAGTGCGCACCCGGAAGAGCCCGCTTGCGCACGTCCTCGAGGTAGCGAGTGAACGTGGTGTGGAGGGCGTTCTCGGGCAGCAGTTCCTGCTGGCCGGTAGTGTCCACGGCAATGGAGACACTGCTCGGGTCAGGGTCGGCGAAGTCCGCCGACGCGGGCAGGTAGTCGATGTGCCGCCAGTTGATGGTGGCGCGGATCGACGCTGCCATCGAGTCACGCAGGGCAGTGCCCTGATCCGCGGCCCAGGCCGCCAGATCGTTCACCTGCCACTGGCGCGCGAGCCAGGCGCCGTCATGCCAGCCCTTGAGCGCCCAGTAGTCATCCCAGTAACTGTGGGTCGGTGAGGGATAACCCTCGTGGCTGATCGATGGTGCGAGGATGCCCCGGAAGCGCTGCGGCGCTTCGCTGGAGCCCTGGTAGCCAGCCACCAGCGTGCGTTCACGCAGCGTTTGCAGGAATTTGAGCGCTCCGCGCACGCTGGGCAGGTATTCGCGTACGGTGGTGGCCCCACCGTCAAGGCGTGCGACGTCTGCGACGAGCGTGATGAACTCGCCCTGACTGTCGTACTCGAGTTCCGACCCGATGCCACCATTGATGCTGCCGTCGTCGTTGAGGATGGGGGAAATCAGGCCGCTGTCGCGTACGCCATGATCCGCGTACCAGCGCAGATACTCACGCACGGGACCCGGAACCCCCATCCGCAGCAAGACGGCGGCCGTTGCCGAGCCGTCGCGGATGAATGAGCGGTTGTAGTTGCGCGGCCCTGCCTCCAGCACCGGGCCCCTGGCGTTCACCAGCATGTACGCGACCTGCGCCCGCAGGGTTTCGACGATAGACTCGTCGGGCAGCTCGATGCTCACCCGGCCCAAGCGCGCCTGCCATTCCTGCTCAGTGAGGCTCGCCAGTTGGTCAAAGTCCCCAGGCGAGGGGTTAGCCGGGACGGTGTGCTCGGAGCGCTGCGGGGCGTGCGTACCCTTGGCCGGGCCTGGCGCGGACTCGCCGAGCGGGAAGAGGATCACCACATCAGTTTGGTCGCCGGGGTCCAGCTGCACCGTGTAGAGCATGGCCGCCGCCCCGAGGCCGGTCGGGTCTTTGGTGGAAGATGCGGCCGGTACGCCCCCTTCCATGACATAGCGCGTGATCTCCGTCTGGCCCGTCGAGCCGAACGGCGCCACGCCCTGGGCCGAGGGCGGGGTCAGCGAGGTGAGCAGGGTGCGGCCGTTGATCACGAGTTGCGTGTTCTCATGCGGCCCCTCGAAGCTGACGCTGCGGATCTCGGAGATGCCGCCGTGCTGCCAGGGCGGGTTGACCTGCATGGGTCGCACCAGGAGCGCGAGCTGTCCGTCGACCGCGCGCGGCCCGCTGTTCACGAGACGATAACGCACCAACGTGGCCGGGCCGGCGGCGGTCGCAACCGCGATGGCTTCGCTGCGCAGCTGCAGCCCGGGTTGCGGTGACCAGGCCACGCTCGGCATGGGGATCCAGCCCGCGCGCAGGCTCTGGGTACGATTGGTATTGAACGCGGCGACGGTGCGGCCCGAGGCGTCCCGCCACAGGGGCTGCACCAGGGGCGCACCTTTGAAGGCTTCGATATCGCCATATTCGTCGAACAGACTCTTTTCTTCGCCGGCCGGCACGCTCAACGCCGTCCAGTACACCTGCTGTTGGTGTAGCGATGAGGGGAAGAGGGCCGAATGCTCGCGCCCAGCAAAAATCTCATAGCGCCTGAGCGCGGTCATGACCTGCGTGCGACTCAGGAGCCGCAGGCGCCGGATCGCCGGGGTCTCGCCGTCCGACGCATGGACGGTCAGTCGCAGTTCGCTCAGCACTCGGGCACTGCCCGCGGCCAGGTACGACGTGTCACCGAGCGGACTCGCATCCTCGCTGAGCAGATGCCACTCGCCGCTCGGGTCACGGCCTTCGAGTCGCGCGCTGCGCCGCGCGGAGTTCCAGAACACTTCCAGTCCGCTGACCGGGAGCGGACGCGGAAAAACGACATGCAGCTGACGGGTGCCAAACTCAGGTCCGGGTTCGACGAGATCGCTGTGCACGTCAGCGCTCCACAGACCCGTCGGGTCCAGGCCCGTCTCGGCGCCCGTGATGCGCGGTGACTGGCTGGCGAGCAGCGGCTCGAACTCGAACAGCGCTACGCCGGCGTTCGCGCTGTTCGGGGGGCTGGCGAGCCGCAGGTACCGCGCCCGCACCGACGGAAAGAGCACATAGTCGACTCCGCCGGGTGAATCCGAGGTCTGAAACGCCTTCTGCCAGTGCTGCCCGTTAAGGGAGTACTGAATCTCATATTCCTGCGCGAAGGCCACGTCCCATTGAATGATGACGCCGCCGATGAGTGCCTCGCGACCCATGTCGACCTGGAACCATTGACCGGACGCAAAGCTGCCGTCCCACTTGGTCGACGGGTCCCCGTCGATCGCCTCCGCGGGCCCCATGCCATGCGCCGCGGGGGAGGAGGCCGCTGCCTGCCATTCGCTGCGAGGCGGCAGCTGATCGTCGGCAGCAGAGGCCAGCGATGCGGCGAGGATCCCCAGTAGCGCTGCCAGCAGGCACCAGAGTTTGACGGTGTGGCTAGCCACCTGCTCGGGCTCCGCAGCCGCGAAGGCGCGATGCAAGCGCCGGCGCGCCTTGTGGGAAATCAGGCGTGCCATTCAAGTTCAGAGGAAGTCGCGCGCGATGTTCCGAGCCTGACCGCCCGGTGCGAAGCCCCCGTCAACGGTGCTTCGGATCAGTGATGCCTCGCCGGCTGGTGCCTGGACGTGGGTCTTGATTCGGGCCTGTGGTAGCCACGTAAGCGCTGCCCTCATGGACACCCTGTGCAGAAGACTTTAGTTCGCATCCGGCTGCATGGTAGTGCAACGAATCTCAATAGCAAGTAATTGATAACAGTGCCTAATTCGTCGCCATAAGCGCTGAGTCAGTGCTGCAAGCAGTCCCCTCGCGCGCTCAGATGGGGCGGATTCCGAGCTCAAACGCCCTTCGGCGAAGACGGACCTTGGTCGCTGGCGCGGAACGCCTGTTGGTCGCATTTGCAATCCAGAACAGCGCGCGCTCGCCTCACTAACATGGGACAAGGGACCAGCGACGGCGACTCTGACCGCAAATTACACGGGCGCCTTCAAGGTCACCGATCCTTCGACCGGCTGGTTCACCTGTCTGCAGGCCCTGCAGACCAGCGGCGACGGTTACCGAGCCGCACTCTCGTCGCAGGTGACGGTGTTGCCGGCTGCCTGGGACCAATATTGCACGGTGCACCACTTCACGAGCTTCAATCTCTACAGCCGCTACGACCTGACCGATCACATCTCAGTGCATGGAGCGATCACGAACCTGTTCAATACGCAGCCACCGGTCGACCTTGAGACCTACGGCAGCGGCGCGGCACTCCGTTATTCCACCTTGCATCAGGACGGAGCGATTGGACGTTTCTTCCTGATCGGCGGAACGCTGACATTCTGAGGTGCTGGCCGCCCGCGGCGCGACGGTCGCGGGCGGTATCTCTCTCGCGTCGCACATTGCCCGGAAGGCGCCGGCCGCTCAGCAGCCCAGTGGATCGCGAACCGGGTAACGGCGGCGTTGCCGGCGCGCTAAAGAGGCGGCGGTGACTCCTTCAACGGTCCCTGAAAGGCCGTTAACGGAGTGATCAGCCAGTCCATGGGAATGTCATGAGGCTGCGGATAGATGGTGGGCAGCTCCGCCTCTGAGTAGCCGACCCCGAGCGCGAGCGGCTTGGGAGACAGGCGCGCGAGAGTCCGATCAAAGAACCCGCCGCCATAGCCGAGGCGGTAGCCCTGGCGGTCAAACCCGACCAGGGGTGCGATGACGATGCTGGGCACGATCATCTCACCCTCGGCAGGATAGGGAATGTTCCACAGTCCTCGCGCCATGCGCACCCTCGGGTGCCAGGCACGAAAGACCAGCGGCCGGGCCCAGGCCACAGCCACGGGCAAGGCCACGCGTACACCAGAGGTGAACAGCGTTGCCATCCAGGACCGCAGATCCGGTTCCCCGCGAATAGGCCAGTAGACACTGACGCCGGGCGGCTGGGCGCGGGAGTGCGCGAGCAGTTCGCCGAGCCGCCTCACGATGGCGGCGGTATCGTCGGCGCGCCGTTGCGGCGAGAGCCGACTGCGCGCCTTGAGCAGGCGCTCGCGCTCAACCTTGCGCCAGCGAGCGACATCCCTGGTCTGTTCAGGATCGACATGGTCGCTGTCATTCGCCCCCAGCTCGTGCAGCAGGCAGGGCGAGGAGGCCGGTGGAATCACCGGCGGAGCGTTGTCAGAAACCTTTTTCATACAAGTCCAAAGAGTTCGCGCGACGTCAGACGTAGTTTCCGCAAGAGCGGCGCACAGCCATACGGACACTAAAGATAAAGCCTACGGTGAGATACGGGAAATCCCAGTTAATAAGATGCCGACCCCATTTCCACATAGAGATTCTCTATGGACTTGATCTATTCAATAGGTTGGACAGCGTAGGACGGCAATGGGATCCTTCCGCCCATAGCGTCGTCAAAGCAGATCGGGCGCGCGCAGCTTGAGCAGGACCATCACAGATTCGGCCCCGCTTGGCTCGCCACCTGCAACCAAAGGAGCGAAACATGGTCGACAGCATCAAGCCGCTGTTCACGGCAGTCGCGACCGCGACCGGCGGCCGCAATGGTCACTCAGAAGCGGAGGATCACTCCGTCTCGGTCAATCTCTCGGTTCCCAAAGAAATGGGTGGTCCCGGGCGGCCCGGTACGACCACGCCTGAACACTTGTTTGCGGCCGGCTACGCGGCGTGCTTCGGCGGCGCGCTGGATTACGTCGCCATACAGCACAAAAAGAACGCGAAGTCTGCGGTCGTCACCTGCCGGGTTTCCATCGGACCGCGTGATCTGGGTGGCTTTGGTCTGGCCGTGAAGATCCATGTCAACGACAAGAGCCTGCCGCAGGCCGAGCTGGCAGCGCTGGCGCAGGAAGCCCACGAGAAGATCTGCCCCTACTCGAACGCGACGCGTGGAAACATCGCTGTGGATCTGAGTGTCGAAGGCGCCGGCTGATCCCGTATCGACCATTCATTGCAAACACCGGAAATTCGGAGAAAACCATGGCAGAGGAAAGCAAGTGTCCGTTCGCGGGGAGCCGCGCATCCACCAACCGAGACTGGTGGCCGAAGCAACTGAACCTGCAGGTTCTGCACCAGCACTCGGACCTGTCCAATCCAATGGGAGACTCGTTCGACTACGCCAAGGAGTTCAAGAGCCTTGATCTGAAGGGAGTCATCAAGGACCTGCACGCCCTGATGACGGATTCGCAGGAGTGGTGGCCGGCCGACCACGGCCACTACGGGCCGCTGTTCATTCGCATGGCGTGGCACAGCGCCGGCACCTATCGCATCGGCGACGGCCGCGGCGGCGCCGGTGCTGGGCAGCAGCGCTTCGCACCGCTTAACAGCTGGCCGGACAACGCGAATCTGGACAAGGCGCGCCGACTGCTGTGGCCCATCAAACAGAAGTACGGCCAGAAGATCTCCTGGGGTGATCTGATGATTCTCGCCGGTAACGTTGCCCTGGAATCCATGGGCTTCAAGACCTTCGGCTTCGGGGGCGGCCGCGAGGATGTGTGGGAGCCACAGGAGGACATCTACTGGGGTCCGGAGGGCAAATGGCTGGCTGATGAGCGCTACAGCGGTGAGCGCGAGCTGCAGAGCCCGCTCGGTGCGGTGCAGATGGGGCTCATCTATGTGAACCCGGAAGGCCCGAACGGCAACCCGGATCCACTGGCGGCGGCCCGGGACATCCGCGAGACCTTCGCGCGCATGGCGATGAACGACGAGGAGACCGTCGCGCTGATCGCCGGGGGGCACAGCTTTGGCAAAACTCACGGAGCAGGCGATGCGAAGCACGTGGGTCCGGAGCCGGAAGGTGCCGATCTCGAGCATCAGGGACTGGGCTGGGCCTCCAAGTTTGCCAGCGGCATGGCCGGTGACTCGATCACGAGCGGCTTGGAGGTCACCTGGACCACAACGCCGACGAAATGGAGCAATAACTTCTTTCAGAACCTGTTCGGCTATGAGTGGGAGCTGACCAAGAGCCCGGCCGGGGCGCATCAGTGGCGCCCGAAGAACGGTGCCGGTGCGGGCACGGTGCCGGATGCGCACGATGCCTCAAGGCGTCACGCGCCCTCGATGCTGACCACGGATCTCGCGCTGCGCCTCGATCCGGCTTACGAAAAGATCTCACGCCGCTTCTATGAGCACCCGGACGAGTTCGCCGCAGCCTTCGCGCGCGCGTGGTTCAAGCTGACCCACCGCGACATGGGGCCGCGGGCCCGCTATCTGGGTTCCCTCGTGCCGAACGAATCGCTGCCGTGGCAGGACCCGATTCCGGCCGTGGATCATGCGCTGATCAGCGAGCAGGACGCGGCGGACCTGCAGGCGGAGATCCTCGCCAGCGGCTTGTCGGTGTCGGACCTGGTCGCAGCCGCTTGGGCTTCGGCCTCGACTTTCCGCGGCTCGGACAAGAGAGGTGGCGCCAACGGCGCGCGTGTCCGGCTCGCTCCCCAGAAGGACTGGGAGGTCAATCAGCCGGCAGACCTGGCCAGGGTGCTGCAGACGCTCGAGAGGATTCAGAGGGAGTTTAATGCCGTCGCATCCGGGGGCAAGAAGGTCTCGCTGGCAGACCTGATCGTACTTGGCGGTAACGCCGCCATTGAGAAAGCTGCCCAAGCCGGCGGCTACGCGGTGAAAGTGCCGTTCCGGCCAGGTCGCATGGATGCATCGCAGGACGAGACCGACGCGGACAGCTTTGGGCCACTCGAGCCGACCGCTGACGGCTTTCGCAACTATCTGCGCGGCCCGCAACGACTCTCGCCGGAAGAGCTCCTGGTGGATCGGGCGCAGCTCCTGACTCTGACCGCACCGGAGCTGACGGTCCTGCTGGGTGGTCTCCGGGTCCTGGGCGCCAATGCGGGCAAGTCAAGGCACGGTGTTTTCACGCAGCGTCCGGAGACTTTGAGGCAACGATTTCTTCGTCAACCTGCTCGACATGAAGACCGCGTGGCAGCCGGCCCCGGGTTCGGACGGGGTCTACCAGGGGCGTGATCGCAAGAGCCAGGAGCTCAAGTGGACTGGCGACCCGGGCCGACCTGATCTTCGGCTCGCATTCGCAGCTGCGCGCCTTCGCCGAGGTCTACGCTTCCTCTGACGCGAAACAGAAGTTCGTCAGCGACTTCGTCGCGGCCTGGAGCAAGGTGATGGAGCTCGATCGCTTCGACAAGCAGTAGCATCCTTCGAGTGTAAGACGGGCGCTGCGATCAGGTGCGGCGCCCGTTTCTTTTTCCGAACTGAGCGGCGCTGCACCAGCAGGGGAAAGCGGCGGGCGTCGCCGGGGGGTGATTAAAGAGTCACTTCAGAGGACGGGCGTGCCGGCAACGCCGCCGATGCCGCGAGCGATGCACAAGGTAATCGCGACGAGGGTCAGGAAATCAGCCTTCCACAGGCCGTGGCGCTGCAACAGTTCCCGAAAGCGATTGCGGGCGCGGAAGATCACACGGTTGAAGTGCTCTTCCGACAATTGCAGTTCACGGCAGATCTGGCTTTTCTCCCGGTCATGCAGATAGAACTGCAGCAGTACCTCCCGGTCGCGCGCTACCGGCATTTCCTCGAGTATGCGCCGGGCCGCCGCCGTCCATTGAGGCAGGGCAACATGTTCCCACTCCGGGTCGCTACCCATGTTCTGAACTTCATCCAGTCCGGCCGAAGCGGCTACGGCCGTCCGTTCCTTGCGTCGGTAATTGCGCAGGTGATTAATTGCGACGCGGTAGAGGTAGCCGCCCACATTTTCCGGGCGCGTGATTTGTCCGCTGCGCAGCTTCTCGAGGGTGGTCACGGCCGCGTCCTGCAAAATGTCGGCGGCGCTGTCCGGATTCCCGACGTGTCGCAGGATCAGTGCGCGCAGCCCCGGATAGTCACGATACACTGATGCCAGGTGCATAACCGCGTCGGCCACGTCCGCCTGCACGGATAGCAGCTCGGCGGGTACGGCTTGGTCATCAACGGCGGGCATACGGTGATTATAAGCCGCAATCTCGGGCGACCGCAGGGCAGAACTTGCCACCTCCGCGCTGCGCCGCTGCTCGTTTGTGCGCTTCTGATCGCCTTCGCTGCACCGGTCGCGGGCGCGACGCCCTCGTGTGTGCAGGCGCTGGGACAACCTGCCGTCAGCGGCGAATCCCTCAAAGTGGTCGGAACCGAACCGGTGGTGGTCACGCTGTCCGTGCTCTCGCGGCACACCTACCTGGTTGAGGTGATCGAGCGCGACAACGACGCCCTGGTGGAGATTCTCGATGCACAGGGCCGGGTGGCCATGGAGTCGGACCACCCCGAGCGGCGCACCGGTACCCGACGCGCCATCGTCACTGCGGCCGGACCATCTTTGCCGGTGCGGGTGATCGGCAAGGAGCACGCGGGCGTACAGGGCACCGCCGAGGTACGGGCATTCGATCTTGATCTCTCGCCTGCACCGGTGGCGTGCACCGCTGTGTTCCGGGCCCTGGCGCACGCGGATGTCCACTACGCCGCGGCAGAAAGGATGGCCCGGGGGGGCTTGGCATTGCAGTCGGCGGACGTCCGCGCTGCCTTCACACGGGCCGCTGACGAGTACGTCAGCGTCGAGCGCGCGCTACCGGAACCTGAGGATCACGCGCTTCGCGGAGAGGTGGCACTGGCAATCGCAGCGCTCGATTACCTCAATCTCCAGGACTGGAAGCAGGCGGCCGACTGGGCGCAGACCGCCGCGGCCTTGCTCGGAACCGATGATCCGTACCGCCGAGCGCGCGCTGAGACGCTGCGGGCCACCGCCTGGATGGAGATCGGTTCGCCCGAACTGATTGAGCGCGCACGCAAGGCGCTGCAGAATTTAAGTGAATTTCATCTAGCACGCGGCGAGCGCTACGACGCCGGACTTGAGATCACGAACATTGGCCTGACCTATTATTTTGAGGGGCGCTATGCACAGTGCGTCGCAGCGTCCGTGACTGCGGCCCGCATATTTGGCTCGATCCATGAGGCGCAGCGCCGTGCGCAGGCTTGGCAAAATAAGGCCCTGTGCCTGTGGGGGCTGGGGCACCTATCCGAAGCGCTGCGATGGTTCGAGCAGGCGAGTCGCGAAATTGGTCCGGACGCGATCCCCGGTCTCTACCTTGGGCTAACGAACAACACCGCTTTAGTCAATTACGCGCTCGGCCACTTCGATGAATCCTTGAGCCTGTTTGACCGCGCCCTGGGAGTGGCGGAGCAGGTACATTCACCGCGGTACGAAGCGCAGAGTCTCTACGGGATCGGCGTGACCTATTACGCGATCGGCGACAAGGAGCGCGCCCGACAATATCTCGAGCGCGCCCTTACGATACGAACGGTTAGCCTGGATAGTCGCGGACGCATGGCGACGTTGCGGGCCCTCGCGAACGTCGATGCCGAGCAGGGAAGAGTGACTCAGGCCCTGACTTTGGATGAGGAGTCGCTGCGACTAGCGATCGCGCCCTCTGCGACCGCACGCATTCGGATCCAGATGGCCGTACATACCGCACTGGCCGGGAGGCTCGAGGAAGCGCGCTCTCTGTTGACGAATGTCATCGCCGGCCCGAGGACCGATCCTCTGATTTGTGCGGAAGCGCGGCTCCAGCGCGCTACCGTCCTTCGCGAGCTGGGTCGGATAACTCAGGCGCGTGCTGACCTTGCTGTCGCCCGGCCGCGTCTGCACGCGAGCGGCAACGTCACTGAGCAGTTCGCCGCGGATCTAGAGCTCGCACGCGAACTGCAGGTCGCCGGTAAAACTCGGGCCGCTCTCACGGCGCTCGATGAGGCACTGACACACGCCGACGCCGTGCGTCGTCAAACGGCCAATCCGGAGCTTCGCATGCAATTGGGGACACCATTACGTGCGGCGCAGGAACTTAAGGTGGAGTTGCTGCGCGCGCGCTATGAAACAGCCGTCGCCGGCGGCCAAATCGCAGCGGCGGTCGCGATAGCGACGGCGGCATTCGTCACCGCCGATACCTCGCGCGCTCATGCCCTCGCGGATTTGGCAGCCCAGGAGTTCCCGGCGGCGGTGCGCAGCGCGCTCGAGGTCGAGATTGGGCGCCGCGCGCAGCTGTACCGGGAGCTTGCGGCGCGCAGGTTCACACTGGAGGCGAAGCTCGATCGCGCAGGTTCCGACGATCCCCAGGTGCGCCACCTGATGGAAGAAATCGCCGAACTCGAGCGCAAAGCGGACGCGGTGAACACCGTAATCGTGCGCCGTGCACAGGCGACGGCTGCGGAGCGTATGAGAGGTGAACGCCTAGACATCCCGAACCTCCCGCCCGACACTGCGCTTGCGTCCTACTGGCTTGGCGCCGAATCGGCGTACGTATGGGTTGTCACGACGGGCTCGGTACAGTGGACCCGCCTGACTTCGCCACAGTTGATCGAAGCGGCCGCCGCTAGGTTTCGTGGTTCTCTTACGCGTCTGGTGGATATACCGATAGAACAACGACTTCAGGCCGCGCAGGCGCTGTACCAGATGGTTATTCAGCCGGTGGAACAGAGGCTGGCTCCAGCGCGGTTGTGGGTCATCGTCCCGGACCGCGCGCTCAACTATGTGCCATTTGCAGCGCTGCGCGCCGCTGACACGGGCCCAGGCTCAGGCACATTCGTTGCGGTACAGCACGACATCGCGGTCACACCGGCGGCATGGCTAATGACGCAGGAGCGCAGGGGTGCCGCCCCCGTGGAACCTCGTAAGCTGCTCCTGATCGATGATCCGGTCTATCAGCCCGACGACCCGAGGCTGCGTGCATTAAACAACGCGGCAGGTTCGCAGCCGCCTCCGTGGATCGCCATTTCTAACGCGCCGTATCACGCCCTCCAGCGATTACCCTTCACCGCCGAGGAGGCGCGGCGAATCGTGGCGGTGTTCTCGGCTACCAAAGTCGATGAGCTTTCCGGCCTGCAGGCGACGCGCGAACGCGTGCTGTCGCTTGACTGGTCGCAATACCGTTACATCCATATCGCCGCGCACGCGATTGTGGATACCCAGGTACCGCAGTTGTCTGCCCTGATTCTCGGCGGCTACGACGCTCGGGGTCAAGCGGTCGAGGAGGCAGTGCGCGTGTCCGATCTTTCGCTGCAGACGCTCAGGGCGGACGTTGCGATTCTCAGTGCCTGTGACACAGCGGTTGGACCACAGGTGGCGAGCGAAGACACCGTAGGTCTTGAGTCCACCCTGCTGGCCCGCGGCGCGCGAGCGGTGGTGGCATCACTGTGGCCGGTCGCCGATGAGACGAGCGCCAGGCTCATGACTGACTTCTACCGACACCTGGTTCAGGAATCGATGAGCGCACCCGCCGCCCTCGGTGCGGCGATGCGTACGGTGATGGCTCGCGAGCGCTCTGCGGACCCGGCACTTTGGGCCACTTTTCAGGTTTCAGTCACGGCGCTCTCAGCAACCGAGCAGGCCGCCGTGCCGCCGTACTGAGCAAGCGCTTAGCATGGAATTTTCTGCAGGCGCGCCAATCCCTCGCCCGACGGCGGGCGCTTATGAGCCTGCGCGGCCGTACGGGTCGCTAGGCGCCCGTGCCGGCGTGCGGTTCTAGCTCTGCGCGTCGCTGCTTACTGCAGCTTCAGCTGCGAAACCTTAGGCACGCCGGCGGCAGGCAAAGTGGGCGAGGGCACCGGACCGATAATGATGATAGAGCGCGGCTTCGGAGGGCCACTTCCAGTACCGTCCTGTGCAACCACGCTTGTAGTGCCGATGGACGCAATGACCAACAACGTGACGATCGCGGATTTCATGACAAGTTCTCTCCTGAGGTAAATGCGCCGCCGCATTGACGAGGCTGTTCCGCAATCCGTGGGCATCACCTCCGAATGACGGTTCATCAAAGCGCACAGCAAGAGGTCACTGTCGCGGAACAGGGGTACATCTCATTCGTCTAATGAAAGAAAAAATCTGCGGCGGAGGTGAGAGACGACGGTATTCGAAAACAGATGACACCTGAGCACGCAGATCTTCTTGCAGCTGCGCGCCAAAGGGCATGGGCTAGAGCCTGGGAGGACGAAACCCAGGGATTGCAACGTGCGGCAACGCTCCTTTCGAGACAGCCCGTGAGCGGCCCGTCGCGCGAGCAGCTGGCTGCCTATGTGTGTGGTCCGCCGTGCGGCTGAGACTTCGTCTGATGTCCGCAATCAAGAAGGAAGACGGCAGGTGTCGCAGATCTCCGGCGACGAGTGGGCAAAGAGAGTGGTGCAATGAGTCGAGTTAATGTGGCAGTGGCGGTGGCGGATGAGGCCCGGGGCTTGATAAACGAGGTGGCCGCTGAGTGCCGGGCACTCGGGCTGGACCACACCGCGACGCTGACCGGAGTCGGCGTGCTGACCGGATCGGTGGAGCTTGGTGATGTGCGAAAGCTCTGGACGGTGTCCGGAGTGGTCGCGGTCGAAGTCGCGGCCGGATCTCAGCGGCCGATCAGCGAGAGGGTGAAGTGACCTCGGCCCGCAGCTCGAATCGGAGCACTGTTGCGGCGGTGGAGGCATTGATGTCGGGCTGCAGACGAACCGGGTAATCGCCCTATCTGAGACGTGAGACCTCGACGTAGGAGTGCGGGTAGGCCGCCGGGTAGCGATCGGGAGATAACAGTGAGAGTGATCGATTTACCGACATACGTGTCTTGACGCTCATCGGCCTGAAGCTGTCGGTTGTTGATTTCAACGGCTCAGAGCCTTGCTTCAGCCCACCGTGGAGTATCGTCAATTGTCAGAGCGCCCCTACAGGCGATGCGTGCCGGGGAGTACTACACGCACGCGCCGATCGCCTTACTGTTCTGAATGCGTCGATGAGACGACGTACGCAACCACGTCAATGCGGCGCGCGGTGGCGAGGAGTGCTTGAGAAGAGAAACTCAACAGCAGGGGATCGTCATGAATCTAATTTGGTTCGTTTTGGTGGGATTGATTGCCGGATGGTTGGCGGGACAGCTCATGAAGGGCGGCGGCTTCGGGGTAGTGGGCGACATCGTGGTGGGAATCATCGGCGCCCTGCTCGGGGGCTTTCTTTTCAGCAGTCTCGGGGTCTCTGCAGGAGGCGGGCTGCTGGGGGCGATCATTGTGGCGACGATCGGTGCGGTCGTCCTAATCTTCCTCTTGCGGCTTATCAAACGGGCATAGGGCTGGCCTGATTTCTGTGCGCCACGCCGTCGTTTATGACGCTATCGGCTCGTCCCCGGAGGGTCGCGGGGACTCGCAGGCTCCTCGCAGCAGGATTTTTCATGGTCTATTCGTAGGAACTGTCTGACAGCGATTAGGGCGGCCACCGGGCGGACATGCAACACCGAAGGCACGACGATCCGAAGCAGGCAGCGACGTTGGAGGGTTCGCACTTGGACGACGACGAGCTCGAGCCGGAAGTGCTCACTTATCGCGAATTCCAGAGACTGGTCGCGTTGAACGCCTGGCAGGCGCGACGTCGTGCGTACGAGTCAGGCGATGCGGAGACTGCCGACTCGTCAGCAGCCGGCCACCTGGCTTGGTTCCGCCAGGCTGTCAGTCGGTTCGGGCGCGACACTTGGGCGAGCGATCGCGATCACTCTATGCGCCTCGGATAGCTGCGAGAAGCTCCTCAACATCACCGCTTTTGACCACGTAGCCAGCGGCACCCTTGCGTTTGGCATGGGCTCGCAGTTCGTCCGAGGAATGCCCCGTATGCACGATCACTTTAGTCGGGGAACCGGACTTCACCAGCCGGTCCAGCACGTCGAAGCCGTGGCAATCCTCAAGACCAAGATCAAGGAGCAGTACATCCACAGGCTCGGCACGAACCCGTTCCAAGGCGGCAGCCCCGGTGGAGACGTGCCCGATGAGCTCAAACGAGCCTTCCATGCGAATGATTTCGCCCAAGATCTGCACCAGATCGGGGCTATTGTCGGCGATGAGGACGCGCCGGCGGATTGGTTGCGAGCTCACGGAATTCCCGGATCACGCTCTCCAGTGTTGCTCGCATGATAACCCCCGTGGGCTGCGGAGTGACAACAACCACAGACCTGCTGCGACTTGAGGAAAGAGTGTGTCAGCGGAAAACGGACTGAGCGGGATCATTTCTCCTCAAGAGCCCGCATCCGCGGGCCCGGCACTGACTTTGCGTCAGTGCTCAATGCTGTGCGTGTATCTTGAGGAAAAACTCGATCATGAACGTGGAGCGACCGCGCGCGCGCTGCATGACGAACTCGGTGGCCTGCTGGTCGCTGTAAAGATGGACTTAGGGCACCTGCAGGCTGGCCTGAAGGGGCATGATCCTGCTTTGGGCGACTGGCTCAGCCGCGCTCAGCGTAGCCTCGATGCGGTTGTTGCCACCGAGCGAAGACTCGTGGAGGAACTGCAGCCGGGCCTGCTCACGCACATCGGGCTATTTGCAGCGCTGCGCTGGTACGTCGGCCACCTGAATACCGGGCGGGCGGATCATCACTTTGAAACGGATCTGCCCGCCGATGAACTCGCCCTGGCTATGCCCCAACGCGTGGCCCTATATCGCGCGACGCAGGAAGCGCTGGAGCTGACTGTCTCTAGAGCGGTGCGGGTCACTGCGACGGTGCAAGCGGCAGGGTTGACCTTGATGGTCTCCCCCATCCACAGCATGGCGCGAGAGCGGGATGAAGACGTCCGCCTGATAGCCATACGGCATAGGGTCGCGAAAGCGGGGGGCGAACTACGCCTCCCTGAGGTCGAGCACGGCTTGGGTGTCGCGATTCGTATGCAGCTCACGGGATGACAGTCCGCCACACCGACGCCGCAATTAAATGTAGTCCGCGTCTTACATCCGCGCAGGTAGGCACAATCTTATGCTAGGCCGCACGGGGGGCCGTAATCCGCACGCCCATGGATATGCGAGCGCACATCATCGACAGTAACTGCGCTGGTTCACACAGACGTACGCCTTCGGTGTGCGTCTCTCCGATTAGATCGGAGCATAGAGATGCAGCAGCCGCAAGAACCCACACGCGCCTCGCGCAAGTCCAACGGCAAGCACGCGCGCGAGCCGGAATCTGAATCTGAGCAAATTGATGCGGGCCCTGCAAAGCGTGCGCGACGGAGACTTCTCCGTGCGCCTGGCGGGCGATCAGACCGGACTTAACGGCAAAATCGCAGATACCTTCAACGAGATCGTCAGCGCAAACCAGCGCCTCGCCCGCGAGCTCGAACGCGTCGGTCAGACCGTAGGCAAGGACGGCAAGACACGCCATCGTATGTCGAGCGAACGCCGCACCGGCGCATGGGGCGCCATGGAGCAGTCGGTAAACACCCTGATCGATGATCTGCTGTGGCCTACCACCGAGGTGACGCGCGCGATTTCCGCGGTTGCCAAGGGCGACCTGCAGCAAACCATGAGCCTCGAGGTGGACGGCCGGCCGCTTAAGGGCGAATTTCTGCGTTCGGCGACGATCGTCAACAGGATGATCGCCCAGATGAGTGCTTTCACCTCCGAAGTAACCCGTGTCGCACGCGAGGTAGGCTCCGATGGCAAGCTCGGCGGCCAGGCGGCGGTTCACGGTGTGGCCGGGACCTGGAAGGACCTCACCGACAGCGTCAATTCGATGGCGAGCAATCTCACCGGTCAGGTGCGCAATATTTCCGAGGTGACGATCGCGGTCGCCAACGGCGATCTGTCAAGCAAGATCACGGTCGACGTGCGCGGGGAGATCCTGCAGCTGAAGGAAGCCATCAACACGATGGTCGATCAGCTGCGCTCGTTCGCCTCCGAGGTCACGCGCGTGGCGCGCGAGGTGGGGACGGAGGGCAAACTCGGCGGGCAGGCGATTGTGTCCGGTGTCGCCGGGACCTGGAAGGATCTGACCGATTCGGTCAACGCGATGGCGACCAATCTCACCGGCCAGGTGCGCAACATCGCCGAGGTCACGACCGCGGTGGCCCGCGGCGATCTGTCGCGCAAGATTACCGTGGACGTGAAAGGCGAGATTCTGGAACTGAAGAACACTATCAATACAATGGTGGACCAGCTCAACAGTTTCGCGGCAGAAGTCACGCGCGTGGCGCGCGAGGTGGGAACCGAGGGCAAGCTGGGTGGCCAGGCAGTGGTACCGGGCGTCGCCGGAACCTGGAAGGACCTAACGGATAATGTCAACTCCATGGCCGGCAACCTCACCGGCCAGGTGCGCAATATCGCAGAAGTCTCGACCGCCATCGCGAGCGGCGACCTGTCGCGCAAGATTACGGTCGACGTGCGCGGGGAGATTCTGCAGCTGAAGGAAACCATCAACACGATGGTCGATCAGCTGCGCTCCTTCGCCTCGGAAGTCACGCGTGTGGCACGCGAGGTGGGAACCGAGGGCAAGCTAGGTGGCCAGGCGGTGGTGCCGGGCGTCGCCGGGACATGGAAGGATCTCACCGACAGCGTCAATTCCATGGCCGGTAACCTCACCGGTCAGGTACGCAATATCGCCGAGGTCGCGACCGCCATCGCGAATGGGGATCTGTCGCGCAAAATCACGGCAGACGTCAAGGGCGAGATTCTGCAGCTGAAAGAGTCCATCAACACCATGGTGGATCAGCTCAATGCTTTCGCCGCGGAGGTCACCCGTGTGGCACGCGAGGTAGGGACCGAGGGCAATCTCGGTGGGCAGGCGGAGGTGAAAGGGGTCAGTGGGGTCTGGAAGGATCTGACGGACAACGTCAATTCGATGGCAAGCAACCTCACCAATCAGGTGCGCAACATCGCGGAAGTCGCAACCGCGATCGCTCGCGGCGACCTGTCACGCAAGATCACGGTGGACGTACGCGGCGAGATCCTGCAGCTGAAACAAACCATCAACACGATGGTCGATCAGTTGAACGCCTTCGCCGCCGAGGTCACCCGCGTTGCCCGTGAGGTGGGCACCGAGGGTAGTCTGGGCGGCCAGGCGGACGTCAAAGACGTAAGCGGCGTCTGGAAGGACCTGACCGACAAGGTCAACTCCATGGCGAGCAATCTGACCGGCCAGGTTCGCAATATCGCTGAAGTGTCGACCGCCATCGCCCGCGGCGATCTTTCACGCAAGATCACGGTAGACGTTCGCGGCGAGATCCTGCAGCTGAAAGAGACCGTTAACACGATGGTCGATCAGCTCAACAGTTTCGCCGCCGAAGTGACTCGCGTGGCGCGCGAGGTAGGCACCGAGGGCAAGCTCGGCGGCCAGGCAATCGTGCCGGGCGTCGGCGGTACCTGGAAGGATCTGACGGATAATGTGAATTCCATGGCGCGCAACCTCACCGGACAGGTGCGTAACATTGCGGAGGTATCGACCGCCATTGCGCGCGGTGACCTGTCGCGCAAGATCACTGTGGACGTGAAGGGCGAGATCCTGCAGCTGAAGGAAACCATCAACACGATGGTCGACCAGCTCAACGGGTTCGCCGCTGAAGTTACGCG
>CAVUQM010000003.1:0-610085 GCA_963743625.1 uncultured Pseudomonadota bacterium
TCCGCGCCGACCGCCCCTGGTGCCTGCTGGCGGCTTGCAGCACTACGCGCAACGGCTCGCGGTGGATCGAGCCGGCGGCCGCTGTCGGGCACAGCGTCGGGAGCGATATCGCCGGCATCGTGGCGGCCGCAGACTCGGGGTCGCCGGCGTCGCCATGGACTCCGGCCGCCAACCGGCGACTGGCGCTGGGCGCGGCGGGCGTGGGCGGAGGAGACTCACACAACGCTTTCAGGGTGAGCTCGGTTCCGCTGCGTGGCATTAGCGCTGCGGCTTTGGTGCAGGAAGCTGCAGCGCCATGCCAGGGACTGGGACCTGCTGCGCCTGGGCACGCGCTGGGGCGGTCCGCCCGGTACTCGATCGTCTCCGCGGACGTATCGGCTCCCGCGATGAGGACGACGCCATTGCCGAGAGCGTGCGCGCCAAGTATCGCGCGCACCTCACGACGCCGCACTTGAAGTACCGATCACGCGACTAGGACAGCCGCGTCGCACTCGCGCGGCGAACTGCTGCAGTGGCTCGGACAGTTCTCGCCGGCGCACGAGCGGCCAGTCTAGCCTGGCGCCGCCGCTACCGAACGCGTACGCGGTCGGCCGGGGCGAGGTAGAGCTTCTTCAGTCGGCTTGACGCTGAAGGCGCGTACCAGGCGTCGAGGTTGCGCACCGTATCGGCGCGGTATTCATCCGGCGCATGGCCATCGGCGACGATGGGCGGCGCAGGCGGCCTCGCGGACCTTCTCGCGCCAGCTCTGCGCAAAGCCAGGAAGAACAGCTGATCGCCGCGTGAGCCCTCGGCCTCGCGCGGGCTTGCCGTGAGCGACAGGTGCCAGGCATCGTAGGCGACCGACAGGCCGGCGACGTCGGCGATGTTCTCGCTGAGCGTCTGCTTGCCGTTGACCGAAGGTCGGGGAACGGTTTGTAGGCATCGAACTGCGTCGCGAGCTGCGCCGCGGCGGCCTCGAAGTGCGCGAGGTCCTCCTTGGTCCACCAGTTCTCCAGGCGGCCGCTGGCATCGAACAGCGCGCCCTGGTCATCGAAACTGTGGCTGATCTCGTGGCCGATGGTGGCGCCGGTGGCGCCGTAGTCCATGACCGCGGTCGAGCGGGATCGAAGAACGGCGGCTGCAGGATGGCGGCCGGGAAGTTCAGCGCGTTCATTGCCGGCAGATTCACGGCGTTCACCTCCTGCGGCACCATGGCCCACTCGGAACGGTCGACCGGTCTGTCCGAGCTTTGGCGAGGTTGCGCTGATACTCGAAGTGCTCGGCGCGCGCGGCGTTGCCGAAGCGCATCTCTGGGCTCGATCTTGAGTCCCGCGTAGTTGCGCCAGTGGTCGGGTAGCCGACGCCGACCTTGAGCGTGGCGAGCTTGGCTTTGGCCTGCGCGCTTGTCTGCGGCGCCATCCACTCGAGGTGATCGATGCGTCGGCGAAGGCGGCGAGCAGATTTTTCACCATGCGCCTCGGCGCGCGCCTTTTCGCTCGGCGGGAAATAGCGTTGGCGACGTACAGCTTGCCGACTGCCTCACCCAGGGCCGTCATTGGTCTGGGTCCACCGCGCGTTTCCAGCGCGGCGCGAGCTGCGGGCGTGCCCGAGAGGATCTGACCGTGGAACTTGAAGTGCTCATCGCCGAAGGCTTTCGGCAGATAGGGCGAATGTGCTCGATGCAGTGGAAGCGCAGCCAATCCTTCCAGGTCGAAGCGGTACGCTGCTAGTGAGGGCGGCGATGCCAGTGAGCGGCGCTCGGCTGCCACACGACGAACTCCTTCTGCTGGCCAAGGCCCGCGGCGCGCGAAATAGGCGCCCCAGTCCAGGCCCGGCGCCCGCTGTGGCAAACTCTGCGATCTGCCAGTGGTTGTTGCCCTTGTGGACTTGCTCGGAGTCCGCTCGCGGCTCCAGTGGCACCTGCGCGATGCTGCTTCTCCAGGTCAAAGATGCGCGCCGCCTGCGCGCCGCGGCCGGGTCGATCTGCGCCAGCATCAGCACCTGGTGATGTGCATCTGGAAACTGCAGGCGGATGTCGGCCATCTTCTGCGAGTCATCGAGGTAGTAATCGCGGTCGGGCATCACGAGGCCGCCCTGCAGCAGGAACGGCAGGTAACGCTTCGGGTCGTTCAGATCCTGGGCGACCCACAGGCCGAAGAGGTTCTCCGTGTGCAGGTTGGTCGAATTGAGGACGTCGACGTCTGCGCGCAGCGTCGAGCCGAGCACGCGTGCCAGGGAGGTGAGGTCCTTGATGGCATCGATCCGCGCCAGCTGCGGCTGCAGCGGCGTCAGTCCCGCGCTTTCGATTGCCGCCTCATCCATATAGGCTGCGTAGTAGGTGCCCACCTTGAAGGCTTCCGAGTGCGCGGGCGCGCCCTTGGCGGCGCCCTGTATCAGGTCTGAGGTGCGCTTGCGGGTGAGTTCATCCACGATCTCGCCCGCTCCCCAGGCCGAGCGGTCCGGCGGTATCTCGGTGGCGGCGATCCAGGTGCCGTTGGCATAGCGGAAGAAATCATCTCCGGGGGCGACCGTGCGGTCGATTCCCTTGAGGTCGAGGCCGGAGGCGCTGCCACCGCTGGCCGGTGTAGCCGCGGCCGCGGTCAGTGTGAGGACGGTGGCGGCGGTGAAGGCGGCCAGGTTCAACGGGAGGGTCGGCATGCGTTTCATGCGTGGGGTATCCGATCGTATCTGGCGCCACGGCGGCGCTGCGAGGGGGCGAAGTCTACAGGAGCGTGCCGCAGCCCGGCCGGCGCCGCACCACCCGGACCGCACTCGGCGACCTGTAATAAAGAGTAGGGCAGCTTTGGGGCTGCTGCTGCTCGCTCTGTCGTGCTCCCCGTTCGCCCTGGCCTGGGGCCCGCAGGGACACCGTACCGTAGGGGCGATCGCCGACCGCCTGCTGACCCCAGGGACCCGCGCCGTGGTCATCCAACTCCTGGCGGGGGACCTGGGCAAGTTCGGCAACCCTTCCGGCCGCACGACCCTCGAAGAGGTCTCGGTGTGGTCTGATGAGATCTACGGAACCCCGGCGGCGCACGCGCGCTGGCATTACGACAATGAGCCGGTCTGTGGCGCGGTGACATTGGCGCAGGTGTGCCGCGACGGAGAATGCGGCAGCGAGCAGCTGAAGCGTCTGATCGGTGTCATGAGTGACTCGCGCGCTCCCGCGCGTGAACGCAACGAGGCGCTGAAGTGGGTGGTGCACCTGATCGCCGACCTGCATCAGCCACTGCACGCGGCCGACAATGACGATCGCGGCGGCAACAGCGTCCAGGTGGCGCTCGCCGGTGTACGCACTCGGGGTCGCGAGAGCCTGCATCGCGCCTGGGACAACGATCTGGTCAAGCTTGCGCTGCAGGCGCGCAATCGTCAGCAGGTACCCTCCGACATCGATGCGCTAGCGCTCGAGGCGCGCACCCTGGTGGGCGAGGCCGGCCAGGGCACCCCGGAGAGCTGGGTGAACGAGTCCAATAACCTTGCCCGCAACGTGGCGTATCGCTACCCGGGCTTCACCTGCGGGTCAACTGCGGCCGGGATCGTCGTGCTCGACTCCGAGTACGTCGAAAACGCTGCCGCGCTGGTACGCGAGCGGCTGCTGCTGGCCGGCGGCCGGCTCGCCAACGTCCTCAACCAGAACCTCGGCGGGCGTTGATTTCGTTGTGTTTTGTAACACCCCGGGGGCGGCTGTCGCCGGGTGCGCTGCATGCTAGATTAGGCCTATCAGCTGGAGGGGTGTTGAGCCGTGAACGCCGTTGAGAAGACCGTTGCACCGAACTCGGAGCGCTCGCTGGGCGCGCAGCGCCCCGCGCTAGCGGGCACCCCAGAGCACGAGGCATTGCCGCAGGGACCTTCCATCGATACCTGGCTGCTGACGCGGCTGCGCTCCTTTCTCGGTGATCCGCCGGTGGAATTCTCGGTGCGCGAGCGCGCGCTCGTGGGCCCGACCGATGTTCCCGCGGTGGCGCGCGTGACCTTCGCCACGCGTCGCACGCTCATGGGGATCCTCGCCGATCCGCCGCTGCGTTTCGGGGATGCCTACAGTGAGGGCAGCGTCGCGATTGATGGGGACCTGGTGAGTCTGCTGGAGAGCGTCTACCGCTCCGGCGTGGCCGCCGGCAAGACCGACTCGTTCCTGCGGCGCGCGCGCGGTGCACTGCGCCGCCCGCACCGCAACACCCTGGCCAAGTCGCGCGACAACATTCACCATCATTACGACATCGGCAACGAGTTCTATGCGCTGTGGCTCGGCAGCACCATGGCCTATACCTGTGCCTACTATCCGACGCCCGCGGCGGGTCTTGATGAGGCCCAGGTTGCCAAGATGGACCACGTCAGCAGGAAACTGCGCTTGCGTTCGGGGGAGAGCGTGGTCGAGGCGGGCTGCGGCTGGGGCACGCTCGCGCTGCATATGGCGCGTAACTACGGCGTGCGCGTGCGCGCCTTCAATATCTCGCGCGAGCAGGTCGCCTATGCCCGCGAGCGCGCCGCGCGCGAGGGGCTTGGCGGCCAGGTCGAGTACGTGCTCGATGACTACCGCAACATCCGCGGTCATTACGACGCCTTCGTTTCCATTGGCATGCTCGAGCACGTCGGGGTTGCCAACTATGCGGGTCTCGGGGATGTAGCGCGTCGTGCCCTCAACGGTCGCGGCCGCGGCCTGATTCACACCATCGGGCGCAACCACCCCGCGCCGCTACAGCCCTGGATCGAGAGGCGCATCTTCCCCGGCGCCTATCCGCCATCGCTGAGCCAGATGATGGGCATCTTCGAGCCGTGGAACCTCTCGGTGCTCGATGTCGAGAACCTGCGCCTGCACTACGCGCAGACCCTGCGCGACTGGCTCTCGCTCTACGAGACGGCCAGCGAACGCGTCCGCAAGATGTTCGATGAGCGTTTCGTGCGCATGTGGCGGCTGTATCTGGCCGGCTCCGTGGCCGCCTTCACCACCGGCACGCTGCAGCTGTTCCAGGTGCTGTTTGCTCCGGGCGAGAGCAACGACGTGCCGCTAACGCGCGCCCACCAGTACCCGCGCTGACGGATTAAGGCGCCGTGCGCTCCGTGGAGGTCCTGATCGTCGGCGGTGGCCCGGCCGGTTCCACCGCCGCCTGGAAGCTGCGGCGCGCCGGGCGCGAAGTGCTGGTGCTCGACCGCGAGCGCTTTCCGCGCCTGAAGCTGTGTGCCGGCTGGATTACCCCGGAAGTGGTGCAGGAGCTGGGCATGGACGTGCGCGCCTACCCCCACAGCCTGATCACCTATCCGCGCCTGCGCATGCATTTCGGACGCTGGCAGGTGCCCGTGCCGTGCGTGCAGCACTCGATCCGGCGCTTCGAGTTCGACGCCTGGCTTCTGGAGCGTTCCGGGGCCGAGGTGCTCGAGCACAACGTGCGCCAGATCGTGGCCGATGGGGCAGGCTACGTGATCGATGACGCCTACCGCTGCCGCTACCTGATCGGCGCGGGTGGCACGCGTTGTCCGGTCTACCGTACCCTGTTTCGCGAGTTGAATCCGCGCGCGAGCGAGCTGCAGCTGGTGACTCTCGAGCACGAGATCCGCTACGACTGGCAGGAGCGCGACTGTCACCTGTGGTTCTTCGGGCACGGGCTGCCGGGCTACTCCTGGTACGTGCCCAAGGAGCGCGGCTGGCTGAACGTCGGGGTTGGCGGTATTGCCGCGCGCATGAAGAGCGCCGGCCACGACATCCGCACCCACTGGGGCTACCTTGCGAGCCAGCTCGAGGGCGGCTTCGCCCCCGGGGCGCACTACGAGCCGACCGGCTACAGCTACTACCTGCGCGGTGACGTCGAGGTGGTGCGGCGCGGCGACGCCTTCATCACAGGCGATGCCGCAGGTCTTGCCACGCGCGATCTGGGCGAGGGCATCGGGCCTGCAATCAGGAGCGGCCTGCGCGCCGCGCAGGCGATCCTGGAAGGCGCGCCCTACCAGCTGCATGATGTCACCGGCACGAGCCTCACCAGCATCGTGCGCAGCATGTTCGATCGTGCGGCGCGCGCCGGCGCGCTTGCCGGACTGCGGGGGCACGCCCCGAGCTAGCCGATCCTGCCTTGCAAGGAGCTGCCCCATGGCCTACGTCACCGTGATTAATGAACATGCCCACGTACAGCAGATCGTCTCCGGGCACCATCACCTGACCGCCGATGAGCCGCTCGCCGCCGGCGGCAGCGATGCGGGCTTTGCCGCGCGCGAGCTGCTCCTGGCGAGCCTTGGCTCCTGCACCGCGGTGGCGCTGCGCCGTCATGCCGCCCACGCCGGCTGGCCGCTGGGCAAGATCACGGTCGGGGTACGCTGGTCGCGGGATGCCGACGGGCACGAGCACATCGAACGACGCCTGTCGTTCGCCAAGCCACTCGATGCGGAGCAGAAGGCGCAGCTTTTGGCGGTGGCCGAAGACTCGCCGATCTCGGCCGTGCTGCGCGCCGGGATGCGGATCCAGTCCGCGATCGTCGACTGAGCGCTACTTGATGCGCAGCGCGCCGATGTCCACTTCGCTGCGCTCGCGCGTGCCCACCTCCACGTCCGTGCGTCCCGCGTTTGTGAGCGTCCACGGCAGTGGCAGATTATCCCCTTGCACGGTGATCACGTGACGGCCGGCGGCCACGGCCGCGAAGTCGAAGCGGCCGTTGGCATCGGTACGCACCGAGAAGCGCCCGTCCAAGATCACCGTGACGTTCGGCGCCCCGGCTTCGCCGGCGTCGTAGTGGCCGTTCTCGTTGGCGTCCAGGTAGACGACACCGCTCAGGCGCCCGGAGCCGGCGCCCGCCATGCCGCCCAGCGGGATGAAATGCGCGCCGCGCGCAGCCCGGTACTCGAGCGTCAGAAAGATGCCGCGCTGCCCGGCGGCGGCCTGGGGGGTAGGCACGGCCGGCGTCAGCGGTGAGGTCACCACCAGCGGCGTCCAGGCGCCGATGCGGTTTTCGTAATAGCTGAACATGAGTCCCCAGGAGCGTGCCAGTTGGTAGCTTAAGGTGACGTCCGCAAAAGTCGACGGCGCAGCGCGCCCGGACACGGCGTCCGCCCACTGCACGCTGCCATCGAGGGAGAGGCGGCTGGTGAGATCACCGCCGCCGTAGAGGGCGAGCCGCACGATGGTGCTGTTAGCTTGTGGCACACCGGCAATCGCGTCGGTCTTGACGCGATCGACCGCGACGGAAGTCGCCAGGCGCTGGCCCGGGCGCATGTTCCAGGTCTGCTGCAGCGTGACGCTCGAGTCCTGCGTCGATGGGTCGGTGGCATAGTCGAGCTGCGCCCGCCCGGTGCCGAAGGAGTTGACGTTGTCGAGGTAGCCCTCGAGCGACCAGGAAGTGTCGTGCGAGCCGTCACTGGTCAGCAGCACGTTGGCGACGCCACCGAGGCCGGTGTCGCGCGTCAGCTGGTAGCGGGCATCGCCGTTCAGGAAGGTGCTGTCGGCGCCGTGCCCGGACACTGACATCACCTCATCGATGCCGAAGTCGGTCGTCACGCGGCGGCTCTGATAGCCGACGCGGTAGTAGCCGCCCTGCACGTCGCTCGTGATTAACTGATTGCCCCAGGCGAGGTTCGGGTCGATGCGGTACGCACCGAAGCTCTGCGTGACGGCGCCGCGCGTATGTGAGGCATCGGCCCAGACGCCGAAGCCGTTGTTGTTGCCATCGAGGGTGCCGTCGATGATATTGAGCTGTGCGCGGGTGCCGGACTCTTGCCAGGCTGCACTCAGCAGCGCCGTGTTGGAGGAGATGCGCTGGTTGGAGACGGCCTGCGGCAGGAGCGTCGAGTTGAGCGGCTGGTAGTAGATGTTGGCATCGCGCGCGCCGGCGTATTCGCCGCCGACGCTCCACTGAGCCGACGGCGACCACTGTGCGCCCAGGGTCGCGGTCGAGCCGCCCAGGGTGTCGAAGGTCGGCACCTTGATGCCATCGAACAACCCCGGTTCACCGCCACCGGCCACGATCTGTAGCCCCTCGGGGCCACGCCACTCGGTGGTCGCGCCCAACATGGTGCCCGAGGACAGCAGGAAGCGCGGCTGCGCGCGAGCCAGGTTGATCAGCGGCGTGTTGAGGTCACCCAAGCCATTGTCCGCCTGCCAGCCGTCGTCGAAGGGCATGGCGCGCTGGTGCAGCGAGAAAGACAGGTTGTTGTTGCCCGAGCCGCTGAAACGCTGCTCGTCGTCGCCGCCGATGCGAGCGGCGATATCCGCGGACCAGGCGCCATACGTGGCCGTTTCCCACTGGCCGTCGGCGATAATGCCGTTCTCGTGCACCGTAGGTACCGCATTTGCGCCGGTCTGCTGCAGCACGCTCGCCACTGCATCGATGCGTACCGAGCGGGCGAGTCCGGTGGTGTCGCTGGTACTCTGGTAATCACCCAGTGAAATGTCCGGCGTGAGCGAGCCACCGCTGATGAGGCGATCCTCGTAGCTGGGCGGCGGTGGCGCGGCCGCCGACTGTGCCCGTGCCCCAGGCGCGGCGGCGGCCATGATGGAAAAACCGCACAGGCACGCCGCCCAGCGTAAAGCGTGGGCTGCGCGAGCCTTCATTTGAAGCGCTCGTCGAGCTGTGTGCTCTGGCTACCCCACTCGAGCGTACCCTGCACCGTGACCGGGAAGGACAGGGTGGGGGTCGGGTTGTCGCTGGTTGATGGGGTGAGGACTACGTCGCGCACCTCGCCTGGCAGGATCGGCAGGTCAGAGGGCGTGAAGTCGTACTTCTTGCCCGCGGCGTCCTTGCCGCTGAGGAAGCCGCTCATGCGCGTGTGCGCGTTGCCGGAATTGTGCACTTTCAGTGCCGGTACCCGCTGACCGTTGAACGTCACAGTCTCGGGCCCGAATACTTCGATCTGCGGAGTGGCATCGCCGACCGTGACGTAGACGATCACGCCGATGCGGCCGACGACCGGCAGCTGCACCGTGCCGGCCTTGGCCACCGTGGGCTCATCGGCCTCCACCATGATGGCGAAGCGGCACTCACCCACGGGCGCATCCTTGGGCACCTGAACTTCGAAGCGGTAGCGGGCCGTGCCGCCGCCGGGCACCGCAACCAGCGGGCGCTCGATGGCGACCCAGGGGCGGCAGCTGTCCGGCAGCAGCTCGTCGTGAAACGTCACGCCGTAGTCCGCGCCGAGCACGAAGTCCGAGGTATGGATGCGGTACCGGGCCGGTGTGTTCGAGCGATTGGTCAGCTCGAGCACCTGGCGCACTGTGGCGCCGGGCTTGGTGTCGACCTCGAATCGCGGTGGAGATACCAGGGCCGCAAAGCCGTCCGCGCGGGCGGCGGGTGCGGTGAATGCGGCGAGCAGGAGAGTGGCTGCGAAAATATGGCGACGCACAGTCAGTCCTCGTCGATCTCGAAGCGGAAGTTCACGGGGTAGGTTTGCAACATGCGGCGGCCGTCGACGGTGATCGTCAGCCGCACCATGTCTTCCATGAAGGGCGCGGTAATCGGTCCGGCGTACACCAGCGTGCGGCCGCCGGAGCTGACTTGCCCAGGCAACAGGCGCCCCTGGGTGGTCCAGGAAGCGTTCATAGCGCCGGGCTGCTGCGCGGGCAGCACCAGATAGATGCGACCTATGTGTCGCAGGAAGGGTGCAACATTGAGCCGCACGCGCAGTTGCAGCGTGCCGACCATGAGGTTGCGCGCGCTGCCGCGCGGAGCCAGCTCCTGCCAGTGCATGGCGAGCGCGGTGTTGTAGGGCAGCGTGCCGGAGTCGTCGACGACGATCGTCTTGGCAAACGCCGGCAGAGCGATGAGCCAGATTATGCAGAATGGCAGACGGGAGAGCGGCCGCATGGCTGGGGTGTCCGGGGCCGCCGTCAGGGCGCCGTCAGCGTGTAGAGCACGGTGCCGGTATAGGTCCCAGCGGGATGAACCGCGCTGTTGCTGTAGGAGAAGGTCCAGCAGCTCTCGGCCCACTGGTTCTGGCCGATGCTGCCGACGTTCACTGAAGGGCCACTGAAGCTGCCCGCCGGAAACGGCTCGGCGCCAGTGTCTTGGATACCGGAGCTGGTCCAGCTGATCTGCGAAAACGGAATTGTATCGCCGGCACCATCGGTGAGCGATGCCGGCACGGTCGCGATCACCGAGATCGTACCGTTACCGGTGCCGGTGGTGCGGTAGAAGCCGCCGATATACAGCTGCGGCAGGGTGCAGAAGGTGAACCCGTCCCAGAAGCTGATCACCGTGGTGCTGTTGGTCGTCATCGCCTGCACGGTCCCATTGCCGACGCTCGCCGCCGGCACCGTCACGCTCATCGCGTTGATGGTCGTGTTCTGGCCCGGGCTGCCGGTCGGCTGGCCATTGCCCTGGATCGGGGTGTAGTTGCCGCCCGTGAACGTGCCGGCGCCGATCTGCAGGTAGATGGTCTTGGGCGAGGCGGCCGTGAGGGTCGCCGTGAAGGCGCACGCCGTATCGCCGAGCGCCGCCACGCAGGCGAGGCTGAGCGTCTGGGCTGCCCACCGAGGCGCGCGGCGCGGGATTTCAGCCCCCCGGGAGCGCATGCGAATGTCGCGCCTCCCGGGGGACATCGTGCACTGCTTGATCGGCCTGGCCGACGCTTACGGAAGCGAAGCCGTGTAGGTCACGCGGCCGGCGTTGACCCCGACGCCACCGTAGGTGCCCGGAGCCGGGACCGTGGTGTTGAGGTAGGTGTACGCCCACTTTGCGTCCTGCTGCACAACCTTGTTCACTGCGTTGAGTGTGACGGTGGTGGTGGCGCCATCGGCCAGCGCCGGCGCCTGTAGCACCGTGCCGGTGGTCTGAGCGCTGGCGGTGGTTTTGATCTGGGTAAAACTGATCGTGTCGCCGGCCGCGCCATCACTTAGCGGGCCCGTCGTGGTCGAGCTCAGCGTGACGTTGCCATTGTTGGCAACCACTACCGCAGTCTCGACGCCGCCGGTCTGATCACCGCCGGTGCCGGCGATGGCTGTGCCGTTGCCGAGCTGGATCGCCGTCGGCGCCCACGTGATCTCATCGATCGTGGCGAGCGTGGCGAAGCCACCCGCTGCAGTGCCCGTGCCGGTGCCGACGCGCAGGAACAGGAACTTAGGAATGGTGATCTGGAAGTCGACGTGCGCCGTGGCGGTGAGCGCCGTGGTGCCCGTCTGGAAGTTCGATTCGGCGTTACAGAGCATGGGCACGGCCACGGCTGCAGCCGCAAGGATGCCCTTAACGACATTAGAAGTCCGCATGATGTCAGTTCCTAACTTAAGAGGAGATACGGTGCTGAAAGAACCTGGTGCGCATACTACGAAGGCGCTCTCAGCCAATTCCGTGCTTATGTCACGCTTCCACACGTTGCTGATGGGTAATACGCGCGCCATGTGCCCGACCTGCCAAGTCGCGCACGCCTTAGAATGTGATGCATTCCACAGCGCGCGCGGGCACCGTGCGTGAGCACTCCGGGGGACGCAAGCGTGCTGAACAAATCCGACATGGCGCAGGACTACGGACCCGCGGCGTTGATACTCGGGGGCTCGGAAGGCATTGGGCTCGCATTCGCACAGCAGCTCGCCGGCGCTGGGCTCGACCTCGTGCTGGTGGCGCGCAACGCTGCGCCGCTGGAGGCAGCGGCGCGCGCGCTTCGCGCCGCCCACGGGATCGCCGTGCACACCCGCGTGCGCGATCTCACCGCGCCGGGGCTCGCGGGGTTCGCTGATGAGATCCTGGCGGCACACGATGCGGGCCTCGTGATCTGCAACGCCGGTGCGACCCATGGCGTCGCGCGCTTTCTTGATGAGTCGCTGCAGAAGGCGCTCGCGCTGGTGCGCTTGAACTGCCTCGTGCCCCTCACTTTCGCGCACAAGAGCCTGACGCGGCGACGCGGGCGGCGCGCCGGACTCATCCTCGTCTCCTCGATGTCTGGTGTGTGCGGTAGCGGACTCGTGGCGACCTACGCGGCCGCCAAGGCCTTCGAGATTGCGCTCTGCGAGGGCCTCAACTGGGAGCTCGGCCGCGAAGGTCTGGACGTGCTGTGCGCGGTGGCAGGCCTCACTGATACCCCGGCGATGCGCCGCTCCGGCCTGTCCTTCAGTGCCGCGGCACAGAAGGGCTTCACGGCGATGAACCCGGCCGAGGTGGCGCGCGGGGCACTCGAGGAGCTCGGCCGCACGGCGGTGTGGTATGCGGTCGGTGAGGCCACCGCCACGGCCATGCGACAGCTGCCGCGGCCCCAGCTGACGCAGGCGATGAGTGAGGCATCGGCGGCGCTTTACCAGGTGCCGCTGCCGTGACGCGTGCGGCGTCCGGCGCACGCTGCGTTTAGTCTGCGGCGCGTGTGGCCGACGCACTCAGCGTGCGAACAATCGCTCCAGGTCGTTGAAGGCTTTGAACTCGAGTGCGTTTCCGGACGGATCCAGAATGAACAGCGTGGACTGCTCGCCGGGCATGCCCTTGAAGCGCACGGTCGGCTCGATGACCCACTCGACCGGATGCTGGCGCAGCCGTGCTGCCAGTTCCTGCCACTGCGCCGGTTCCAGCACCACGCCGCAGTGCGGCACCGGAACGCCATGACCGTCGACCGGGTTCAAGAGTGCCGGGATGCGACCGTGCGGACCCAGCTGCGGATTCAGGTGACAGACGAACTGGTGGCCGTACATGTTGAAGTCGACCCAGTCGGGTGCGCTTCTGCCTTCAGCGCAACCGAGCCGCTCGCCGTAGAAGCAACGTGCCTCGGCGATGTCCCGCACCTGAACGGCTACATGAAAAGGTCGGAGCCCCACGCGATCACCTCCGCTTGATGTGTGCGCTGCCGCCCCGCGAGCATAGCAGCCGGCGCGCGCCCAGCGCGGCGGCCAGCTTCGGCATGAAGGGCGCGATGAGCAGTACGCCAACCGCGTGCATCGCGGCGTTGAAGCCGATGAAGGTCTCCGAGTATCCCCTGGCATCCAGATCGAGCGCGATCAGCGGGGCTGACAGACTGTAGGTGAGCCCGAAGATGGTGGCCGCCGCGATCACGGCGGCGGTGGAAAGCACCCGGCGCGCGTTCAGGCTGGCGGCGGTCTGCGGCGTGCTTGACATCCGGAGAGGTTCTTGTCGATGCAGTCCTTTCAGCTAGCCTAGCATGCGAGACCTGCCGGAGAATGCGCGCGCCACAGGGACTTTGAGCTTGAAAAGAGAAGCGGAACACTACGAGGTGAAGACGGCCGGCTACGTGCGGCCGCTGGTGCGCGGCGCCGATCTCGCTGGCACCTTCGTGTTCGCCTTCCAGGGCGCACTCGCCGCCATCGCCGGCCACCTCGACCTGTTCGGCGATCTGGTGCTGGCGTTCTGTACCGCGCTCGGCGGCGGGGTGATCCGCGACGTGCTGATGGGTGATTTGCCGCCGAGCGCGTTGCGCGACTGGGCTTATCCGACGACTGCGTTCGTTGCCGGGGCGCTCGTGTTTGTGCTGGAGGGCTACGTGCAGGTGCCGCGCCAGCTGCTGCTCACCCTCGATGCCGGCGGGCTCGCACTTTTTGCCGTGGCGGGAACCGAAAAAGCCCTGGATGCGCGCATTCATCCGCTGAGCGCGGTGCTGCTGGGCACGATCACCGCCGTGGGCGGGGGCACCATCCGCGACCTGCTGCTCACCAAGGTGCCGGTAATCCTGCGCGTCGATGTGTACGCCACCGCGGCCCTGTTCGGGGCGCTGGTACTGGTGATGGCGCGTCGTGCCGGAGCGCCGCGCACGCTCGCGGCCGTGCTGGGCGGTGTGGCGTGCTTCGCGCTGCGCATGCTGGCGATCGCGCAGCACTGGCAGCTGCCCGGTTCGGCGGCCGGCTAGTTGTGGATGTTTCAACAGATTGTTACCCTCCAGGCCGAGCCTGCTGATGGGCGGCAGAAGAGTTTAGCGCCGAGTGAGGGCGATGCCAGTTGTAGTGGTGCAGCCAGGAGCCAAGGCAGGCAGTGCGCTCCGAGGAGCTGCAGTAGGCGGCAGCGTAAGCCCACTCGCGTAAAGAGGTTTGGATGAAGCGCTCCGCTTTGCCATTGGTTCTGGGGGTATAGGGTTTAGTGCGCAGATGACGGATTCCCAGTTCGTGGCAGGCGTCGCGGAAAACGTGGGAGCGATAGGCTGCGCCGTTGTCCGTCATGACTCGCTCGATGCGCACACCGTGCTCGAGGAAGCGGGCTACGCTGGCTCTGAGGAAGGCGCTGGCGGTGTGGGCCAGCTCGTAGGCCCGATGCTGGCCAGAGCCACTCGAGAGGCATCATCGATCGCCACGTGCACGAAGTCCCAGCCGATACCGTGGTTGAGCTTGCCCGGCCTTCGATTCCCGGTAATGCGATGTCCGATGCCATTGATTCGCCCGAGCTTTTTGATATCCAGATGCAGCAGCTCTCCTGGTCTTTCGCGCTGGTAGCGCTGCACGGGCAACTGCGGCTGCAGATCTCGCCAGCGTGGAGGTGCGCACGGCGCAGGATGCGCGGACGCTGGCGGCCGAGACCCCCACACGGCAGCAGATAAAGCGCCCGGTGCGCCGCTGCTGGCGCAACTGGATCACTTGAGCGCTCAGGGTCGCGGAGAGCTGGCGCGGACTATGCCGCGGCCGGCACGAACGATCCAGCAGGCCCACCGCCCCCTCAGCGCGATATCGGCGAGCCCACTTCTTCAAGGTCGTTAGTGACACCCCCATCGCCTGGGCAACGTCCAGCTGATGCTGGCCCGCCTCGAGGCGGCCCAGCATCAGCGCTCGACCTTTGGGTGTCAGACGAGCATTCTTATGCACGGTTGTTCTCTCCCCTGGTAAGGAAACTGACGTCTAGCAACATCAGCTTCTCTCCTCCGGTGGGAGGGAACAACCTACTGAAACATCACAGCTAGTCTTCAGGGAGCGCCCGCCGCGCGGCGCGTTCTTTAGCGCAGCGACCAGGGCTCGGCGGTGGTGCCCGGTCCGTGCGCGAAGTGCTTGGCGAGAAAGGCCTCGCCGCTTTCGAGCACGAAATAGCGGAACGCCTCTGCGGCCGGCGACAGCGTCTTCGCCGTATTGTTGACCACGTGCCAGCGGCGCATCACCGGCAGACCTTCGACGTCGGGCGCGGCAATGAGGTGGTGGTCGAGCTCCAGTCCCACAGTGTGCAGCGACAGCAGCGCAACACCCATGCCCGCCATGACGGCCTGCTTGATGGCCTCGTTGCTCGACATCTGCATGACCACCTGCGGGCGCATCTGGTACGCCTCCATGTATTCATCGAGCGCCGCACGCGTGCCTGAGCCGGGTTCGCGCACAATGAAGCCCTCGTTCTGCAGCGCGCGCGCGGGCACTTTTTCTGCGCGCGCGAACGGGTGCTCGACCGAAGTGACGAGTACGTGCGGATGCATGGCGAAGGGCTCCGCGCGCGAGGGCCAGTTTTTGGGTGGCCTGCCCATGACGGCAAGCTCCACCACCCCCTCGCGCATCAAAGACACCACCTCGTCCCGGTTGTTGGCGACCTGCAGGCGGATCTCCACGCCCGGATGCTCGTCGCGGAAGCGCGCCATGAGCCGCGGCAGGAAGTATTTCGCCGTGCTCACCATCGCCACATCGAGGACTCCGGTCTTCAGTCCGCGAAAGCGGGCCACCATGTCCTCCGCGTCGCGCATTGCTGCGAGCACCCGCTGCGTGTAGGCCAGTACGTACTCCCCCACCATGGTCAGGGAGACCTTGCGGCTTGAGCGGTCAAAGACCGGCAGCCCCACCTCCGCCTCCAGCTCCTTGATCTGCATCGAGACCGCCGGCGGGGTAAGCCCGAGCTCCTCGGCAGCCCGCACGAAGCTCAGATGACGGGCCACCGCCGAAAAGACCCGCAGTTGCCGAAGGGTGGCGTTCTTCATTAAGTAATACTTATCTTGTCAGTAATATAAAGTGACTTCTCTGAATAATATCTGACCAGTAGAGTCCGCCTCAAGTACAGAACAGCAAGGCGGGACCCATGGAAAGCGGCACGGAATCACGGGGCAATGCCCCTACGGCGATCACGGACAGCAAGAAGCGCTACCGGGCCGGCGTACTGAAATACCGGCAGATGGGCTACTGGGAGCCGGACTACCAGCCCAAGGCCACCGATACGGTCTGCCTGTTCCGGATCACCCCCCAGGACGGGGTGGACCCGGTGGAGGCCGCAGCCGCCGTGGCCGGGGAGTCGAGCACTGCCACCTGGACCGTGGTCTGGACCGATCGGCTCACTGCCTGCGACAGCTACCGCGCCAAGGCCTTCAAGGTTGAGCCGGTGCCGAACATTCCGGGCCAGTACTTCGCCTGGGTGGCCTACGACATCTGCCTGTTCGAGGAGGGCTCGATCGCCAACATGACGGCGAGCCTCATCGGCAATGTCTTCAGCTTCAAGCCGCTCAAGGCGGCCCGTCTGGAGGACATCCAGGTGCCGCCGGCGTATGTGAAGACCTTCAAGGGTCCCCCCACCGGGCTCATCGTCGAGCGCGAGCGCCTCGACAAGTTCGGCCGGCCGCTGCTGGGGGCGACCACCAAACCCAAACTCGGGCTGTCGGCCGCAACTACGGGCGCGTGATTTACGAGGGCCTCAAGGGCGGTCTCGATTTCATGAAGGACGACGAGAACATCAACTCCCAGCCCTTCATGCACTGGCGCGACCGCTTCCTGTACGTGATGGACGCGGTTAACAAGGCCAGCGCCGCCACCGGGGAAGTCAAGGGTTCGTACCTCAACATTACGGCCGGCACCGTGGAGGACATGTACGAGCGCGCCGAATTCGCCAAGGAGCTGGGCTCGGTGATCGTCATGATCGACCTGGTGATCGGCTGGTCCTCGATCCAGAGCATGTCCAACTGGGCGCGTCGCAACGACATGATCCTGCACCTGCATCGTGCCGGCCATGGCACCTACACGCGCCAGAAGAACCATGGCGTCAGCTTCCGCGTCATCGCCAAGTGGCTACGGCTCGCCGGTGTCGATCACATGCACGCCGGCACCGCGGTCGGCAAGCTCGAGGGCGACCCGCTGACCGTGCAGGGCTACTACAACGTCTGCCGCGACACCGTTACCAAGCAGGACCTGTCGCGCGGCCTGTTCTTCGATCAGGACTGGTGTGATCTCAAGAAGGTCATGCCGGTGGCCTCCGGGGGCATCCACGCCGGCCAGATGCACCAGCTGCTTGACCTGTTCGGTGACGATGTGTGCCTGCAGTTCGGTGGCGGCACCATCGGCCACCCCGCCGGCATCCAGGCCGGCGCGGTCGCCAACCGCGTGGCTCTGGAGGCGATGGTCAAGGCGCGCAACGAGGGTCTGGACATTCGCAACGAGGGAGCGGAGATCCTGCGCAAGGCGGCACGCTTCTGCACGCCGCTGCAGCAGGCGCTCGATACCTGGGGCGACATCAGCTTCAACTACACCCCCACCGATGCCTCCGACTTCCTGCCCACCGCGGCAGTGGCGCACTGAAGGCCCAAGGAGCACACGCCACATGATGAGCAACCCGACCGGTCGCATTACCCAGGGGCAGTTCAGTTTCCTGCCCGACCTCACCGATGCGGAGATTTCACAGCAGATCGACTACGGACTGAAGAAGGGTTACGCCTGGAGCGTCGAGTACACCGATGACCCGCACCCGCGCAACACCTACTGGGAGATGTTCGGCATGCCGATGTTCGACCTGAAGGACGCGGCCGGCGTGCTTATGGAGCTGCAGAACTGTCGCAAGACCTTTCCGCACCACTACATCCGCCTCATGGCCTTCGATTCCACGCGCGGTGTCGAGAGCATTGCCATGAGCTTCATCGTCAATCGCCCCGAGAAGGAGCCCGGCTTTGCGCTCGAGCGCCAGGAGACCCGCGGGCGCAGCGTGCGCTACACGATCAGAAGCTATGCCGCAGATCGTCCGGAAGGCGAGCGCGGCAACGGCAAGGCCTAAAACTCACGGAAAGAGTTAGAGGGGAACCGCCATGTACCAGATCGCGCCGTCGATTCTCTCTGCGGACTTCGCGCGCCTTGGCGAAGAGGTCAAGCGCGTCATTGCTGCAGGCGCGGACTGGATTCACTTCGACGTCATGGACAACCACTACGTGCCCAACCTCACCATTGGGCCCGCGGTGGCCGCGGCGCTCAAGCCCTATCTGGGCCGCCCGCAGGGCGGCCGGGCGCTGCTCGACGTGCATCTGATGGTGTCGCCCGTGGATTCCCTGGTAGAGGGCTTCGCCGCCGCCGGCGCCAACCTCATCAGCTTCCATCCGGAGGCCTCACTGCACGTCGACCGCACGCTGCAGCTCATCAAGGCTGCGGGCTGTCAGGCGGGGCTGGCGTTCAATCCGGCCAGCTCGCTCGAGGCGCTCGAGTACGTGATCGACAAGGTCGACCTGGTGCTCATCATGAGCGTCAACCCCGGCTTCGGCGGCCAGGGCTTCATCGAGTCTTCGCTGACGAAGATCGAGCGGACTCGCAGGCTCATCGAATTCTCTGGCCGCGACATCCGCCTGGAGGTCGACGGGGGCATCAAGGTGGGGAACATCCAGCGTGTCGCGGCCGCCGGCGCCGATACCTTCGTCTCCGGCAGCGCGATCTTCGGCTGTGCCGACTACCAGGCGGTGATAGACGCCATGCGCCATGAACTGCGCTGCGTGACACCGGTCAGCAAGGTGGCCTGAGCCCATGTCCGCGCCGCTCTATTCGATTCCCGGGAGCCCGCCGCCGGCTGCGCAGGTCGTACCCCCTGCGCCTGCGCAGCCGGCGGGCGGCGCACGCACCGTGAGCGAGGTGCTGGCGCAGAGTCAGGCCGATGCGGTCATGGACGAGCTCGAGCAGGACCTGATTGGGCTCGCCCCGATCAAGGCACGCATCCGCGACATTGCGGCGTTGCTGGTGATCGATAAGCTGCGCATGAATCTCGGCCTGCAGGCACAGGCACCGAGTCTGCACATGTCCTTTACCGGCAACCCCGGCACCGGCAAGACGACGGTAGCGTTGCGCATGGCGCAGATCCTGTTTCGCTTGGGTTACGTGCGCAAAGGTCACCTGGTCGCGGTCACGCGCGATGACCTCGTCGGCCAGTACATCGGCCACACGGCGCCCAAGACCAAGGAAGTGCTCAAGCGCGCCATGGGCGGGGTGCTGTTCATCGATGAGGCGTATTACCTCTACCGGCCCGAGAACGAGCGCGACTACGGACAGGAGGCGATCGAGATCCTGCTGCAGGTGATGGAAAACCAGCGCGATGACCTGGTGGTGATCCTCGCCGGCTACAAGGAGCGCATGGAGACCTTCTTCCGCTCCAATCCGGGCATGAGCTCGCGCATCGCGCATCACCTGGATTTCCCCGACTATCCGCCCGCGGACCTGCTGCGCATCGCGGACAAGCTCCTGACGCAGCAGAACTACCACTTCACACAAGCGGCGCGTGAGGCGTTCGCCGAGTACCTGGCGCTGCGCATCGGCCAGCCGCATTTCGCCAATGCGCGCAGCGTGCGCAACGCGCTTGACCGCGCCCGGCTGCGCCAGGCCAGCCGGCTGTTCGCCGACCGCGAGCGCGTCTTCACGCCGCAGGACTTAACGACGATCGAGGCTTCCGACATCCGCGCGAGCCGGGTATTCCAGGCCGACCTCCAGAACCATAAATAAGGAGTCCGACACCCATGCACCTCGGGCGCACGACGCTCTCCAAGTTCCTCATCCAGCAGCTGAACGACATCCCGGGCGCCCAGGACCTGGGGGCGCTGCTGGTCGATGTGGCCGCTGCCGTGAAGGCGATCTCCGCCATGACCGCCAAGGGGGCGCTCGGGGGCTATCTGGGAGAGCACGGTGGCAAGAACGTGCAGGGCGAGGTGCAGCAGAAACTCGACGTGCTGGCGCACGAGGTGATGGTGCGCAGCTGCGAGTGGGGCGGCCTGCTGGCCGGCATGGTTTCCGAGGAACTCGAGGAACCCTATCCGGTACCGCTCGAATTCACGCGCGGCCGCTACCTGCTGGTGTTCGATCCGCTCGACGGTTCCTCCAACACCGACGTCAACGTCTCGGTCGGCACCATCTTCTCCGTGCTGCGGCACGAGAGCAGCGAGATGCCCGCCACCGGCGACTATCTGCAGCCGGGACTCAGGCAGGTCGCGGCCGGCTATGCGATCTACGGGCCAGCCACCATGCTCGTGATCAGCGTCGGCAAGGGCACGCACGGCTTCACGCTCGATCGCGAGATCGGCAACTTCATCCTCACGCACCCGGAGCTGCAGATTCCGGCCGACACCAGCGAGTTCGCCATCAATACCAGCAATGCGCGCTTCTGGGAGCCGCCGGTGCATCGCTACGTGACCGAGTGTCAGGCCGGCAAGAGCGGCGTGCGCAGTCGCGACTTCAACATGCGCTGGATCGCCTCCATGGTGGCGGAAGTGCACCGCATACTGATGCGCGGCGGGGTCTTCATGTATCCGAAGGACACCAAGGACCGCACGCGCCCCGGACGCCTGCGCCTGCTGTACGAGGCCAATCCCATCAGCCTCCTGGTCGAGCAGGCTGGCGGTCGCGCCAGCACTGGCTGTCAGCGCCTGATGGAGGTGAAGCCCGAGAGCCTGCACCAGCGCGTGCCGCTGATTCTGGGCTCACGCAACGAGGTGGAGCGCATCGAGCGCTACCACGTCGAGTGGGCGAGCGGTGCCGACCGCCCGTTCTCCTCGCCGCTCTTCAACGAGCGCTCGCTGTTCCGGCCCGAGGCGCGCCTCTGAAGCGCTGCGCCCCAAGGCGCAGCCCCATGAACAGATCCCGAGTACCGACACATGTCGATCAGGCACCCGATCATCGCGGTCACCGGCTCCTCCGGGGCGGGGACCACCACGGTAATGAAGAGCTTCGCGCACATCTTCCGGCGCGAAGGCATCAAGGCGCAGGTCATCGAGGGCGACTCCTTCCACCGCTACAACCGCAAGCAGATGCGTGAGCGCGTTGCGGCGGCCGACGATGGCAGCGGGGAGCCCGTCAGTCATTTCGGACCGGAGGCGAACCTGCTGGCCGAACTCTCCGGCACCTTCGAGGAGTACGGCGCCAGCGGTCGCGGCAGGGTGCGTCGCTACGTGCACGATGCCGGCGAATCCAAGGAGCTCAACGCCGAGGCCGGCACCTTTACCGACTGGCAGCCGATGATGGCCGACAGCGATCTCCTCTTTTATGAGGGGCTGCACGGGGCCTATGTCGGGGAGGGGGTCGATGTGGCGCGCCACGTTGATCTGCTGGTCGGGGTGGTGCCGATCATCAACCTCGAGTGGATCCAGAAACTGCATCGCGATCGCACCCACCGCGGCTACAGTCAGGATGCCGTGGTCGACACCATCTTGCGCCGCATGCCCGACTACGTGAATCACATCTGCCCGCAGTTCAGCCGCACGCACGTGAATTTCCAGCGGGTGCCAACCGTGGACACGAGCAACCCCTTCATCGCGCGCGATATCCCGTCCGCGGATGAGTCCATGGTGGTGATCCGCTTCGCCAACCCCAAGGGGATCGACTTTCCGTACCTGGTCTCGATGCTGCACAACTCGTGGATGAGCCGCCCGAACAACATCGTCGTGCCCGGCGGCCAGATGGGGCTCGCGATGCAATTCATCTTCACTCCCATGATCCTGCGGCTGATCGACCTGCAACGACGCGCCCAGTAAGGAGACCGTGCGCATGAATGCCCAAATACGACCCCTGCCCGTAGCGCGGACGGAGCTGTGCAACGCACTGCGCATGCTGGCGGTGGATGCGGTGGAGGCGGCCAAGAGCGGCCATCCTGGCATGCCGATGGGCATGGCGGAGATCGCCGAAGTGTTGTGGCGCAGCTATCTCAAACACAACCCCGCCGACCCGCACTGGCCGGACCGCGACCGCTTCGTGCTCTCCAACGGCCACGGCTCGATGCTCCTCTACGCGCTCTTGCACCTGACCGGCTATGCGCTGCCGCTTGAGGAGCTCAGGCGCTTCCGCCAGCTGCACAGCAAGACCCCCGGTCACCCGGAGGTCGGTGTCACCCCGGGGGTGGAGACGACGACCGGACCGCTCGGCCAGGGACTGGCGAACGCTGTCGGGATGGCGCTCAGCGAGCAGTTGCTGGCCGCCGAATTCAACCGCCCCGCGCACACGATCGTTGATCATCGCACCTGGGTGTTCGTCGGCGATGGCTGTCTCATGGAAGGCATCAGCCACGAGGCCTGCTCGCTCGCCGGCACGCTCGGGTTGTCCAAGCTGATCGCGGTTTACGATGACAACGGCATCAGCATCGACGGTCACGTCGAGCACTGGTTCGCCGATGACACCCCGACGCGCTTCGAGGCCTATGGCTGGCGCGTCATCCGCAGCGTCGACGGCCACGACTCCGAGGCCATCGAGTCGGCCCTGGCGCAGGCCATCGCGGACGGCGGCCAGCCGACTCTGGTGTGCTGCAAGACGGTCATTGGCAAAGGCAGCCCCAACAAGGCCGGCTCGCACGACGTTCACGGCACCGCCCTCGGCGCCGCCGAGGTGGCAGCGACCCGCGCCGCCCTCAACTGGAGTGCCGAGGCTTTCCTCGTGCCCGAACCCGTGCGTGAGGCCTGGAGCGCGCTGCAAAGCGGGGCTGTGCGGCAGGCGGACTGGCAGCGTCGCTTCGGCAGTTACGCGCGGGAATATCCGCAGCTGGCAGCCGAGTTCGAGCGGCGCGTCGTGCGCCGGGCGCTGCCGCCGGACTGGAGCGCGACCTGTGCGCAGGCGCTGCAGCGCACGCTGCGCGAGCGCGCCGCGATCGCCTCGCGCAAGGCCTCACAGAACGCCATCGAGATCCTGCAGCCGCGCCTGCCGGAGCTGCTCGGTGGCTCCGCTGATCTTACCGGCTCGAACCTGACGGCCGCGACGAGTGCCGTGGCCGTGCGCCGCCAGCGCTGGGGCAATCACATCAACTACGGCGTGCGCGAGTTCGGCATGAGCGCGCTCATGAATGGCATCGCGCTGCACGGTGGCTATATTCCCTACGGCGGCACCTTCCTCACCTTCTCCGACTACAGTCGCAATGCCGTGCGCATGTCGGCGCTGATGCGCCAGCGCGTGATCTACGTATTCACGCACGATAGTATCGGTCTCGGTGAGGACGGACCGACGCACCAGCCGGTGGAGCACGTGAGCAGCCTGCGCCTGATTCCCAACAACTCCGTGTGGCGGCCGTGCGATGCAGTGGAGACGATGGCGGCGTGGCTTGCGGCGATCGAACGTACCGACGGGCCGACCTGTCTCATCCTTTCGCGGCAGAACCTGCCGCACTGCGAGCGCAGCGCGCAGCAGCTCGCTGACATCCGTCGCGGCGGCTACCTGCTGGCCGGGTCCGACAAAACCGCGGCGCTGACGCTGCTGGCCACCGGTTCCGAGGTCGCCCTGGCGCTCGCGGCGCGCGAGGTGCTCGCCGCCGAGGGCATCGCGGCGCGCGTGGTCTCGATGCCCAACTGTGCCGACTTCGAGCGTCAGGACGCGCTGTACCGTGCGCAGGTGTTACCGCGCGAGGTGCCGGTGCTCGCCGTCGAGGCAGGGGTCAGCCACTTCTGGCGTGCCTACACCGGGTTCACGGGCGACGTGCTCGGCATCGATCGCTTCGGCGAATCGGCTCCGGCCGCGCACGTTGCCACGGAGCTCGGCTTCACGCGCGAGGCGCTGTGCCAGCGGGCGCGCGCGCTAGTGTCCGGCGGCGTGCGCGCATGAGCGCCGATCAGGCGGCCGCTGCACTGCGCGGCGATGTGCGCGCGGTACTCTTTGATCTGGACGGCACGCTGCTCGATACCGCCGCCGATATCGCGCTCGCGCTCAATCGCGCGCTCGCCGAGCAGCAGACCGCGCCGCTGGACACGCAGCGCGTGCGCGAGCTGATCGGACGTGGCGCGCCAGTGCTGATCCAGCGCGTCATCGCGCGCCTGAGCGCGCGGCCCTGGCCGGTGGATCCGGTGCTGCTACTGCAGCGCTTCTACTACTACCATGATCACCTGCACGACGCGCATGAGTTCCAGGCGCGCGCTTATCCGGGCGTGGAGGCCGGGCTCGCCCAGCTGCACGCGCACGGCCTGCGCCTGGGGGTGGTTACCAACAAGGCGCGCTATGCGGCAACCACGCTGCTCGTAAACCTCGGGCTGAGCGTGTGGATTGACGTGGTGGTGGGCGGTGATACCGCCGAGCACCGCAAGCCCCACCCCCAGCCGCTGCTGCACGCCTGCGAGGAGTTACAGGTACCGCCCGCGCAGACTGTCATGGTCGGGGACTCCACCACCGACGTGCTTGCGGCGCGCGCGGCCGGCATGCGCATCGTGTGCGTACCTTACGGTTATAACGAGGGTGCCGACCCGCGCACACTGCCGTGCGATGCATTCATCGACTCGGTCGCCGATCTGCCGACACTGCTGTTTGGGACCGATGCGAGCCGCGGCCCTGGCGCCCGCCCGGCGCTCGTGCACAGCGGAGAATGATCCGGGCATTGCTCTTCGACGTCGACGGCACCCTGGCGGAGACTGAGCGCTACGGTCACCTGGTCGCCTTCAATGCCGCGTTTGCCGAAGCCGGCGTGCCATGGCGGTGGAGCGAGGCGCGCTATGGCGAGCTGCTGCGTGTCACCGGGGGTCGCGAGCGGCTGCTGTTTGACATGACGACACAGCCTGAGGCTCCGGCGCACGAGCCAGACCGCCGCGAGCTCGCCGCCCGCCTGCATGCGCTTAAGAACCGGCAGTACGCCGCGATCGTGGCGCGCGGGCAGCTGCCCCTGCGCGCCGGCGTTGCCGAACTGCTCGAGGATTGCGCACGTGCCGCGGTAGCGGTGGCGTTGGTCACCACCACCAGCCGCAGCAACGTGGAGGCTCTGCTCGCTTGCCACTTCGGGCCCGGCTGGCACAAACGCTTTGCGGCGCTCGTGTGCGCTGAGGACGCGCCGCGCAAGAAGCCGCACCCGCAGGCCTATGAGCGGGCCCTCGCAAGGCTCACCCTGGCGGCGGCGGCGGCGGTCGCGTTCGAGGATTCCCCGGCGGGGGTTGCCGCCGCAGGCAACGCCGGCGTGTCCGTCGTGGTGACGCGCAGTTACTATTTCCCCGACACGCCGGCCACTGCCGGGGTGCTGGCCGCGGGTCACTCCCTCGGGGAGCAGGCGGGCTGGCAGCCCGCGCTCGCAGCGGATGTGGCGCGTGTGACGCTCGAGCAGATCGCGCGCTGGCAGGCAGCCACGGTCGCGGTGCCGTCCCGCGAGCTGCAGGCGCCGCGCCCCTGAAGCTTTCTTGATGTTGGAATCCGCGATGCGCCGCGGGCGACCTCGTTGCTCACTCCGCACTCCGGTTCTATATTGCCCGCACGGTCAGGGGGAAGGCGTTGCGGACAATCAGGCGCTGGCAGGTGGGATCGGGCATCCGGGCAGGACGGACTGCGGCGCTGGCCGCGGCGGTCCTCGCCGGCTGTGCCAGCGCGCCAGCGCCGGCACCGCTGGATCCCGCTCAGACTCTGGCCGCCTTCAGCACACGCCGTCTGGAGGCGCTCGCGCAGTTGCCGCCGGCATCCTCTGGGTGGGACCGCTCGCAGTGGTTCGCCGCGGCGCTCGAGCTCAACCCGCATCTGGCGCAGCAGCGCGCCGAGGTTGCCGCGGTCGCGGCCGCCGAGCGCACGGCCGCAGAACACCCGAATCCGAACATGGAGCTGTTCGCGGAGTACCTGAAGACCGCCGCCGCAAGCCCCGCGTGGCTTTACGGGGTCTCGCTGGATTTCCTGCTGCGCCGTCCCGGCGAGCGCGCCCGCGCCCGCCAGCAGGCGGCGCTGCAGACCGCGCTGGCGCAATCAGAACTCAGCGACTCGATCTGGGAGGTGCGCTCGAGCCTGCGACAAGCGCTGCTCGACGTCGTCTTTTCCCAGGATGAAGTCGTGCTGCTCACCTCCCTCGTTAGCGATCGGCAGGCGCTGTTGGATAGTGACCATGCGCGCCTGAGGCTCGGGGACTTAAGCCGTGCGCAGTTGCTGAGCGATGAACTCGAGTCCGCCCGGGCGCGCCAGCGCGAGCAACAGGCGCGTGCACGGGACGTGGACGCGCGCGCGCGCCTGGCGGGGGTGATCGGAGTCCCGGTGGCGGCGCTGGAGGGTGTGCCGGTACGCTGGGGTGACTGGGCGGCGATCGATGCGCTCAGCAGCGCGACGCCGGCGCGCTGGCGCAACGAGGCGTTGATCGCCCGGCCGCAGATCATTGCGGCGCTGCGCTCCTACGATCTCGCGGAGATCAACCTCAAGAGCGAGGTCGCCAAGCGCTGGCCGCAGCTGCGCATCACGCCGGCTTACGCGTGGGGCGGAGAGGGCGTGCGTGAGGATGCACTTGATCAGATCGCGAGCGAAAGCGCGCTCGGAGTTTCCTTCGAGCTACCGATCTTTAACCAGCACCAGGGCCCGATCGGCGAGGCGCTCGAGCGCCGCACCGCTGCCGGGGAGCATCTGAAAGCGGTGCAGGCCTCGATCTACGAGCAGATCGATCGTGCCGAGCTGGCCTGGCCGACCGCGCAGCACGCCTGGGCGGACACGCAGCGGCTCGCGGCGCTTGCCGACGAACAGCGCACGGCCCAGCGACGGGCACTCGCGGCCGGCGCGAGCGATCGCTCCGAGGCGCTCACTGCCAATATCGCCGCAAGCGAGGCGCACCTGGCAGTGCTGCAGTCCGCGTATGAGGCCCAGGCGGCCTTCGGTGCGCTTGAGGACGCGTACCACAGACCGCTCCAGGGTACTGAGGAACAGTGGCCGCCCACGGGCGTGCCACAGGCATGAAGGCCCTGGTCTACCTGCTGCCCTGGCTGGCGCTGGTGGCTGCCGTCGATGCGGCCGACGTCCCCCCGGGGCATGCTGAGCCGCAGGCGGCGCCGACCGAAGCCCGCGAAGAGGGAGACGAAGCCAACGAACGCAACGAGGCACGCACGCGTCCGTCGCGCGCGACGGCCGAGAACGCCGATGACGATCGCAAGGACGACGACCAGAAAGACGAGGACAAGAAGGCGGCGAAGCCTGCAGCCGCCAAGGACGAGGACGATAAGAAGAACGAGGACGCCGGCGGCAAGCTGTCACTGACCTCGCCCCAGCAGGAGGCCGTGGGTATCCGTCTCGAGACGCCGCGCGCGCTCAGCAGTGCCCCTTTGATCGAGGCGTACGGCACGGTGCTCGATCCGGTGGCGCTGCTCACCGATGCGGGCCGGCTCGACAGCACACGCGCAGCTGCCGCAGCGGCTAATGCCGACGCCGCGCGGCAGGGCAGTCTTTACCGCGATGGCGCGCGGGCATCGCTGAAGACGCTGCAGGCTTCCCAGGCGCAATCGGTTGAAGCTTCAGTCCAGGCACAGGCTGCCGTCATGGCCTTCCGCCAGCGGTGGGGACCGCTTGCGAACCTCGCGGACGAGCAGCGGCGGACGCTGCTCAGCGCTCTGGGCCGTGGCGAGCATCTGCTCTTACGCGCCGAGGTTCCGGGACGACACTTTCAGGGTGAGATAGGGCACGAGGCCTTGGTGCAAGTCGACGGCGTGCAGCTGAATGCGCGGGTACTTGGCCCGCTGTCACGCGCCGAAGCGCAGTCGCAGAGCGCCGGCTGGCTGCTCGAAGTCGATCGCGGCCCGCCGGGCTTGGGTCCCGGCGCACGGGTTGCGGTACGCCTGAAAGCTGCGGCCCTGCAGGGCATGCTGGTGCCGGCCACCGCACTGGTCTACGCGCAGTCGGGGGCTTACGTTTACCGCCGCATCACCGGGGATAAGCCCGACACATTCTCCTACGAGTCAGTGGCTGTGCGTCCCTTGAGTCGTGTGGGTGATGCGTGGCTGGTAACAGGTCTTGCGCGCGCCGATCAGATCGTCGTGCAGGGCGCCGGGGTCTTGTGGTCGCTGCAGGGCATCAACAGCTTCTCGGCCGCCGAAGAGGAACACGACTAGCCACATGCTCGCCGCCATAGTCCGCGGGTCGCTGGCGCATCCGAAGATCGTCACAGCGCTCTCGCTCCTCATCGCGCTTCTCGGCGCGGGCGCGCTGCTCGGCGCGCGTCTCGACGTCTTCCCGGATTTCGCGCCCCCGCACGTGCTGGTGCAGGCCGAAGCACCCGGGCTGGATGCCACGCAGGTCGAGTCCCTCGTCACGCGCCCGCTCGAGGACCTGCTGGCGGGCGCGGAGAACGTCGAGGCCGTGCGCTCGACCTCCAGTCAGGGCCTGGCCGCCATCCAGGTGGTCTTTGGCCGCAACAGCGACCCGTACCTGCAGCGCCAGGTGATCACCGAGCGCCTCGCCGATGCCAGCGCGCTGTTGCCGCCCGGAGTGAGTCCGCCGCAGCTCTCGCCGCTGAGTTCTTCCATGGAATACCTGCTGCACTTTGGATTTACCAGCGAGCGGCTCTCGCCGCTCGAGCTGCGCGATTTGGTGCGCTGGACCATCAAGCCGCAGATCCTCGCCGTGCCCGGCGTCGCGCAGGCACAGATCTTCGGCGGTGATTCGCGCGAGCGGCAGCTGTGGGTGGACCCCGCCAAACTCGATGCGGCGGCACTGACGCTGGAGGACGTGGCCGAGGCGGCGCGGCGCGGCACACAGATGACCGGCGGCGGTTACCTGGAGACTCCCAGTCAGCGCATCGTGCTGCAGGCGCAGGCGCCCGGGGAATCGGTAGCGGCCCTGAGCCAGACGGTGTTGGCAATGCATGGTGGCGTGCCGGTGCGCATTGCCGACGTGGCCGAGGTCCGGGATGGCTCGGCACCGCGCTTCGGGGACGCGATCATCGGCGGCCGTCCCGGGATCCTGGTGGAAACTTCCACCCAGTACGGCGCCAACACTCTGGATGTGACGCGCGACCTGGAGCACCGCCTGGACGTGCTCGCCCCTGCACTCGAGCAGCACGGCGTCAAATACCATCCGGCCCTGCTGCGGCCTGCCAGCTTCATCGAGAGCGCCATCGCGAAGCTGCGCAACTCGCTGCTCATCGGTGCACTGCTGGTGGTGGCGCTGTTGTTGCTCACGCTGCGCGACTGGCGCGGCGCGCTCATTTCCTTCAGCGCCATCCCGGTTTCACTCCTCGCCACGGTATGGATCCTTGGCATGTGGGGGCTGTCGCTCAACACCATGAGCCTGGGCGGGCTGGTCGTGGCGCTTGGCGTGGTGGTCGATGATGCCGTCATCGATGTCGAGAACATCACGCGCCGTCGCCGTGTTGCGCAATCGCGCGGCGTCATGCGTAAGCTGCTGCTGGAGGCGTCCCTGGAAGTGCGCCGGCCGGTGTTCTATGCGACCGCTGCGGTCGCCGTGGCCTTTCTGCCGATCCTCATGCTCTCGGGCCTGCAGGGCGCATTCTTTCGCCCCCTCGCCACCGCCTTTCTGCTGGCGGTCGCGCTATCGCTCCTGGTGGCAATGAGCGCCACCCCGGCGCTGTGTGCGCTTTTGATGCAGGACTACGCGCCGCGCGCGGAGCCGCTGTGGCTGCGACGCTGCAAGGGGTGGCAGCAGCGCGTCATTGCCGCGCTGGCGCCGCGCGCGAGGCTCGTGCTCGCGCTGCTGCTGCTCAGCGGCCTGCTCGGGCTCGCGCTCTTGCCGGTGCTCGGCGCGCGACTGTTGCCGGACTTCCGCGAGAACTACCTGATCGCACACGCCTCGCTGCGCCCTGGCATCTCCCTGGCGGAGACCTCGCGCGTCGGGCAGCGCATTGCCGCACGGCTCGCGGCGGTTCCTGGCGTGAAGAGTGTCGCCGAGCAGATCGGTCGCGCCGAGAATGGCCAGGACCCGGACGCGCCCAACAAGAGTGAGTTCGAGATACAGCTCGATCCGGCGCAGGGTCTCACCACCGGGCAGCTGGAGGCGCGGGTGCGCTCGGTATTCGATGCTTTTCCCAACCAGCTGGTCGAGATCTACTCGGTGCTCGCCGAGCGTATCGGCGAAACCCTTTCCGGGGAAGTGTCGCCGTTCTTCGTCAGCGTGTTCGGTCCGGATCTGGATGTCGACGATCAGGTCGCCGGCGAGATTGCCGCGGTTCTCAAGCAGTGGCCGCAGAGCGGCTCGGTACACCTGCAGGTGCCACCGCGCCAGCCGGAGCTCGAACTGAAGATGCGCGACGGACAGCTCGCGCTCTACGGCCTGCAGGCCGCCGAGGTGCTCGGCACCCTCAACGCCGCCTACCACGGCACGGTCGTGGCGCAGCTCAACCAGTCCGACCGCGGCGTGCCGGTCGTGCTGCGACTGGCCGGCGCCGGCACTACGCCGGCGGATGTCGGCGCACTGCTGCTGCGCAACCGCGAGGGCGTGCGCGTACCGCTCAGTGCGGTGGCCGAGCTCACGATGGTCTCGGCGCGCAGCCTCGTGGAGCACGAGGACGGATTGCGACGCCAGGTGGTGGTGGCAAATCCGAGCGGTACCGACCAGGCCGGCTATGCGCGCGCCGCGCAGGCGGCCATTGCCGCGCACGTGAAGCTGCCGCCGAACGTGTACCTGCGCTACGGCGGCGCGGCACCGGAGCAGGCAGCCGCAGCGCGCGAGCTGCTCTGGCACTCACTCGCCGCACTGGTGCTGATCGTGCTACTGCTGGCGCTCGCCTTCGGCCACAGCCGTCACGTGCTGTTGGTGCTGGCGGCACTGCCCAGCACGCTCATCGGCGGGGTCGTGGCGGTCGCACTGACCGGCGGCACGCTCTCATTGGGCGCGATGGTCGGCTTCGTGGCGCTCTTCGGCATGGCCGCGCGTAATACCATTCTGCTCGTCTCGCACTACGAGCACCTGGTGACCCTGGAGGGTCAGCCCTGGGGGCTTGCCACCGCGCTGCGCGGCGCTGAGGAGCGGCTGACCCCGGTACTACTGACGGCGTTGCTCACGGCGCTCGCGCTGCTGCCGGTGGCGCTGCAGTCACGCGAGGCGGGCCACGAGATCGAAGGTCCCATGGCGATTGTCATTCTCGGCGGCCTGATTTCCTCAACCCTCGTCAGTCTGGTGCTCGTCCCGCCGCTTGCAGCCCGTTGGCTCAAGGTCACGTCACCACAGCCCGTGTGAGACAAGCCCGCCGCAGGTGGGACGTTTTCGTACCACTCGCGCGGCACACTGTGGCCTTTCTGGCGGCGCACTGTCGCCCCGTGACTATTACATGGTATATGTTGTTGAGATTGAAGGGCTAATGCTGTTGTTAGAAGACAACAAATGTTGGCACGTGACTTGCTCTGCGTGCCCTAGGTTCCTAGCATCTGACAGCTATAAGGCGGGTAACCGCCATCTGACGACATCTCACACACTGCGGGAGTCATTCGATGAAGCACATGCGCGTAACTCTTAGGATCCTCGGGCCGTTGGTTGCCGGTGGCCTTCTGGCCGCACCGGCGCTGCCGGTCGAGGCGGCTGACTTTACAACCTCGGACGGTAGCTGGACGTTTTCGGTTAACGGCGAGATCAACGTTGACTACATCTGGTCGAACTGCGAAAGCGCGGCGAGCGCGGCGCCCGTCGCCGGCGGCTTGACCTGCGTCGGTTCCGCGAACGGCAACAGCAACGTATCTAACATCGGTAACGGCCTGCTGCCTGCCTCGATCAGCTTCGGCGTCAAGACCACGCAGAATGGCATCGATCTGGCGGCGCACTTCGGCCTGTTCCCCGGCATCGCCACGAACGACGGCGGCAGCCCGAACCTGCAGACCGGCAACGGACCGACCAACACAGCCCTCGGCACCACCAGCCTGGACATTCGTCAGGTCTACCTGACGTTCGGCAACAAAGACATCGGCACCTTCACCTTCGGGCGCAACATCGGCCTGTTCGGTGCGGACGCGATCCTCAATGACATGACGCTTCCGGGCGTCGGCGTTGCCGGCTCGGCGGCAGGTCCTGCGCCCTCCAACACCACGCTGGGCGGCATTGGCTTCGGCTACATCTACACCGACTGGCTGGCGCAGATTGACTGGACCAGCCCCGACTGGTCCGGGTTCAACGTCACCGTGGGTGCATTCGATCCGCTCAATTCGCTGAGCGATGCGGGTGCCACGCAGGGCAAGAAGGCTCCCGGCTTCCACTTTAAACTGACCTATACGCTGCCCTTCAATGACACCACCAAACTGTATGTATCGGTGGCGGGGATTACGCAGAAGCAGGACTACATCGATCCGGCAGCCGTCGCGTATGACTACACCGGCAGCGGTATCGATGGATTCGTGAAGCTGGACTGGGCGGACCTCGAAGCGTTCATCTATGGCTACTACGCCAAGGGGCTCGGCACGACGGCGTTCTTCGACGGCGGTGCCTATGATGGCGGCGCCGCGTTCGGCGGCGACGGCCAGACCCGCAAGTCCGACGGCGGCATGGCGCAGGTGACCTACAAGCTCGGCCCGGTGAAGCTCGGCGCGAACTACGGCATCAGCAAGCTCGACTTTGCGAGCACCTTCGACCAGGCCGCCAACCCATTCCTGGTCTCGAAGAACGAGAAGGGCACGCTCGGTGTTTACTACTCGTTGACCAAGAACCTGACGCTGCTGCTCGAGGGCACGCGCGCGAAGAGCACTTCACAGGCCAATGGCAGCAACAGTGCCACGACCGTGAACATCGGCGCATACCTGGGCTTCTGATAGAGCCCCTAACTTCGCAGGCAGATGAAAATTTTCACGGCTACGCAAGTGCGTCGGCGGCCTCCGGGCCGTCGACGCTTTTTTTGCGGCTCTGGGACAACCGCCGGCGCGGGCTTGACGCTAATGCGCGGGAACAAAACGGCGGGCGCGCGAAGTTTTCTTAAGGGCTGCGTGAGGCCGTGTCATCAGCGCCGGTGCCGTGCCGCCGAGTGTGCCGCGCGCTGAGGCAGTGGTGGTTCAACGGGGTGGGTGAGGCAAAACTCGAAGAATTCCGATCACGCAGCACCGGCATTCGCTTGCGCCGGCAGTGCGTGATGCGGCACAGCAAACGACGACTCGTCACCTAACTGTGTCATTTGTGGCACAGGTTTGTGGCGAACTCGGCGTACTGCAGATGCAGGCGAGTAAGACTATGATATTCGCCGCGATTTTGATCAGGGGACGAAGCAAGCACGATGTCTGATTTGGGGAACGTGGTTGCGAGGCCGATAAGGCGCATATGCATGCTCAACAAAGAATGCGCGGACAGCGGTGCTCACGACGAACGAATGATTCGAAATCTATCTGAGGAGAACTGCGTATGCGATTCGAACGCAAGAGAACTCTATGCGCCATAAGTGCCGGCCTGGCACTTGGAGCGTTCTGCGCAGCGGCATTCGGCGATGAAGTAACCGACCGCTCAAAAGATCCTAATCTGTGGGCCGCCCCGGGCGGCGATCAGGCCTTGACGCGCCACAGCTCGCTCAAGGACATCAACACCGGCAACGTCGGCAAGCTGCAGATGATCTGGTCGCAGTCATCCGGCACGCTGCGTGGCCATGAGGGACAGCCCCTCGTAGTCACGGTGAACGGCAAGCCGATGATGTACATGGAGAGTGGCTGGCCCAACATCATTCAGGCGCTCGACCTGACTGATCCGGACCATCCGAAGGAAGTGTGGAACTACAAGAAGACTACCAACCGTGATGACTCCGCCGTACCGCGCGCCTGCTGCGACACCGTCAACCGCGGCATGTCCTATGCCGATGGCAAGCTGGTGTTCGGCACCCTCGACGGCTTCGTCATTGCACTCGATGCGGTCACGGGCAAGGAAGACTGGGTCGTCAAGCACGCTTACCCCGACAAGGGCGAGACCATCACCCCGGCGCCGCTCATCGCCGAAGGCAAGGTGTTCATCGGCTTCGGCGGCGATGAGTTCGCGGCCCGCGGCCGCTTCACCGCGTACAACCTGGCCGACGGCAAGAAGGTCTGGGAGTGCTACAACACCGGCAGCGACAAGGACGTGTGCCTGACGAAGGACACGAACAAGAAGCATCCGGAATACGGCACCGCCGGACATGACATCGGCATCTCCAGCTACCCCGGCGATGAGTGGAAGCGCGGTGGTGGCGCGATGTGGGGCTTCTACAGCTACGACCCGGAGCTGAAGCTGGTGTACGCCTCGAGCGGTAATCCGGGCCTCTGGAGCCCCTCCTACCGCTGCGGTGCGACGCCGGTAACGCAGGAGGCCTGCAACAACGGCAAGTGGGACAACAAGTGGTCCATGACCATTTTTGCCCGCAAGGTCGACACCGGTGAAGTGGTATGGGCCTACCAGATGACGCCGTTTGACCAGTGGGACTATGACGGCATCAACGAGAACATGCTCGAAGACCTGAATGTCGACGGAAAGATGCACAAGGTGCTCATCCACTTCGACCGTAACGGCTTCGCGTACGTGCTCGACCGGACCGACGGCACGCTGTTGCGCGCGCACAAGTACGTGACCACCAACTGGGCGGAAAAGATTGACATGAAGACCGGCCGCCCGGTCAAGGTGTACGAGCACTCGCCGCTCAAGGTGCATGGCAACACCCAGGCCTGCCCGTCCGCGATGGGTGGCAAGGATCAGCAGCCCTGTGCGATTGATCCGAGCGAGCCTGGCATGGCGTACTGCCCGACCAACAACTGGTGCATGGAAGACGAGCCGCAGGAGCGCTCGCACACCCAGCAGGGCATCGTGTACGTGTTTGCCAACGTCTACATGTACCCGGAAAAGCCGGGCATCACCGGTAAGTTCAAGAAGTTCAACGTGCTGACCGGCGAGACGGTGTGGGAAATTCCGGATCAGTATCCGAACTGGGGCGGTGCGCTCGTTACAGATGGCGGCGTGGCCTTCTACGGCAGCCTGGGCGGGGACTTCCGCGCGGTGGATCGTGCCACCGGCAAGGTGCTGTGGCAGCGCCGGCTGGGCTCGGGAATCATCGGCAACCCGATCACCTACCGCGTTAATGGCAAGCAGTACGTCTCGGTGTGGAGCGGCATCGGCGGCTGGATCGGCCTGCCCGTGACCGCTGGCCTAGATCTGAATGACAAGTTCGGCGCCATCGGTGCCACCGCCATGACCAAGGCGGCGAATCTGAGCATGATTCCGCAGGGCGGCACGCTCTACACCTTCGCCGTGGGGAATTGACGGGTCGAGTTTTCGATGTAGATGGAACGGACGCGCCCGGCGGTAACGCCGGGCGCGTCCCTCGTCCGGGCGAAGGCGCCACAGGGAACGAGGAGCCGAGGAGCCGAGTCGAATGAGGATGAGGATGCGAAGCGGGTCGATGCTCGCGGCGGCCCTGCTTACGGGTACGCTTGCGCTACTGAGCGCTCCGGGTGAGGCTCAGGCGGCGCTCAGGGTGTGTGCCGACCCCGGCAACATGCCACTGTCCAATAACAAGGGCGAGGGCCTGGAGAACAAGATCGCGGCCGTGCTGGCGAAGGCGCTGAATACGACCGTCGAGTATTACTACCGTCCGGGCGTGGAGCGCGGCCTCACCCGCACAACTCTCGACGCCGACCAGTGCGATGTCATGATCGACATGCCGGTCGACTCGGATGACGTGCTCACTACCGCGCCGCTCTACCGCACGACCTTCGTGCTCGCGTACCGCAGCGACCGCGCTTACGATTTCAAGAGCCTTGGCGATGCGCGGCTGAAGAAGCTGAAGGTCGGCGTATACGAAACCTCCGGAATTCGTGAAGCGCTGACCAATAACGGTGTCGGCAATCTGCAGATTCATTACCTCAGCCACGACGCGGACCTGGTCCCGAAGGATCAGCCGAGCTACCAGGTACAGCAAGTGATCGACGGCACGCTCGATGTCGCCGCCGTCTGGGGGCCGCTGGCGGGCTATTTCAAGACCATGGAGCACGCGCCTCTTACGCTCCAGCCGGCAAATGTCCTGGACGATTCGACACCTCTCGAATTCGACATGGCGGTCGCAGTGAGACGCCGCGACACCGCCCTCCAGCAAAGTCTCGATAAGGCACTGCACGAGCAGAAGGATGCGATCCTTCAGATCCTCAAGGACTACGGCGTGCCGCTGGTCGATTGTGACAGCTGCATCATTCACGGCGATCTGCCGTCCCACGGCCCCTACAAGCCGCCCGCGCCGGAGCCGAGCATGCCGCCGCCACGGTAAGCATTGCGCAACTGGATGCCTGGCTGGCGCACGGTGCCAACATCAATACCGAGCTGAACAACGCCGTTATGGCGAGCGATCAGAGGCGCGTCGCGTATCTTCTGGAGAAAAAGCACGCCTCCGTGTCCGCGCAGGATCTGCAGGGCGAAACGCCTCTGCATCACGCGATCATCATGAGCGAACCTTCCATGGTTACGTTCCTGATCGCACACGGCGCGGATCCCAACGAACGCGACCGCGACGGCTGGACGCCGATGATGACGGCAGCCTACGTCGACAGCCCCGAGGATGTGAAGGTTCTGGCGGCCAAGGGGGCCGATCCCAACGCCCTCAGCAAGCAAAACCTCAGCGCGCTGGGGATCGCGGCTCAGTACGGTAAGAACGAGGCGGCCGTGGCGCTCCTGGACGCCGGAGCGGATGCGGCAAAACCCATCGGGGAGGGTGGCTACACCGCACTCATGCTGGCCACCGCCAATAACTCCGAACCGCTGGTGCAGGCCCTCATTAAGAAGGGTGCCGATGTAAACGCGAAGAACAGCGGCGGGGTTACGGCACTTATGATCGCTGCCGCCAACGGCCGTGCCGACCTGGTCGAGCTCCTGGTGCGTGCCGGTGCGAATGTGAAGGCGCAGACCGAGCGCGGCGACACGGCTTTGTCGATCGCGCGCGAAAAGGGAGATCCGAAGGTGATCAAGCTCCTGGATGAGCCGACGGCGGGACCCGGAGCTTAGAACGGACGCAATTGCGAGCAGTGAAACAGAGGCGCGTAGTGCTTAAGAGAACGTTGATCCTTTGCCTGGCAGGTCTGAGCTCTTCTTTGATTTACGCCCAGCAGACTTCCCCCGCGGCGCCCGCCCCGGCAGGCGGAACGGCGCCGGCTCCCGCGGCCGCAGCGGCCGGGGGCACGATGACCCCCGTCCAGCGGGCCGATTCGGCTCCTCAGGGCACGCTCAAGAACCCCTACAAAGACACCGACGCGGACGCCGTGGCCGCTGGTAACAAGCTCTACCTGAACTACGGGTGTAATGGCTGTCACGGGGGTACCGGGGGCGGGGGCATGTGCCCGCCGCTCACCAACGACACCTGGGTCTACGGGGGCGACGATGACACCCTGTTCCGCCTGGTCGCCTATGGTACGCAGACCCTGCAGGGCAAGGGCTACAGCCGCAAGGCCCAGGAGAATGTTGTTGGGCCGATGCCACAGATGGGTCAGGTGGTGAAGACGGATGACGATTTGTGGCGCATCCTTGCGTTCGTACGGGCCAACTATCACGGCGCACCGGAGTGCAAGTTCGGCTGCCCGCCGCAGTAGCTGGAGCGCTGAACCGTCGACTGGTTGAGGGGGAGTCTTGGCTATGATGCGTGCGCGACCCGCGTCCCACAGTCATGCGGACCACATCGGCAACCTCGTGCGCAGACACGGCGCGGAGCTTCCGATCACGGACGTCGTGCGGACGTCCTGGAGCCGCTGCCTCAATGCCTATGCGCTTGACCCACAGGAGGTCAAACGCCCCAACAGCGTCGAGGCCGCCGATCTGGAATCGCGCCGCGATCGCCTGGGAGTTCTACTCGGCATTGCGCGCATCGAGATGGAGGCCCTGGGCAAACTCATCAAACACTCCGAATACAGCATCATGCTGACCGACCGCGACGGAGTGATCCTCAGCTACGTCGGTGACACCGGTTTCAGCGCCACGGCCCGCCGCAGCGGCTTTCGCGAGGGGGTCATGTGGAGCGAGCGGGAGATGGGCACCAACGGCATGGGCACCTGCCTGACCACCGGGCGCTCCGTGGTCATTCACCGCACCGATCACTTCCTTGCGCAGAACACGGCCTTGACCTGCTGCGCAGCCCCGATCTTTGACATGCGCGGCGAGCTGCTCGCGGCGCTGGATATTTCCGGCTCCTCCTCGAACCCCCAGAGCCATACGCTGGCGCTGGTGGAGATGGCGGCGCAGAACGTGGAGAACCGCACGTTCCTGTCGGCCTGCCGTGATCTGCATCTGGTGCGCTTCCACCGCTGCGCAGAGTTCGTGAGCACTCCCGGCGAGGGTGTACTGGCCTTTGACGACCAGGGCATCATCAAAGGCGTGAACCGCGCGGGACTGGCGCTGCTCGGACAGCGCAGCCACGAGGCGGTGTGCGGGCAGCGCGCCGAAGTGGTGCTGGAGACCACGCTGGCGACCCTGACGCGGCTGGCCGCCCAGCGCGGCTACCGCGCCGAGGCCCTGAGCCCCAAGGCCGCCCAGCGGCGCTGGTTCGCCACTGTGCATCCGCCGGTTGAGTCTCCGCGGCGCACGCCGCTGGCGCTCGGTGGCATCGAGACGGCGGCACCGGCCGAGGCGCGCGGCACGCTCGAGTGCCTGGCTTCGACCGATGCGACCATGAAGCACAACGTCGAGGTGCTGCGGCGCGTGGTCGACCGCGACATCTCGGTGCTCTTGCTCGGTGAGACCGGTACCGGCAAGGGTTTCTGCGCGCGCGCCATCCACAACGCCAGCAACCGCGCCGATAAGCCCTTCGTGACCGTCAACTGCGCGGCGATCCCCGAGACGCTCATCGAGAGCGAGCTGTTCGGGCACAAGCCGGGGGCCTTCACCGGTGCCACGCGCGAGGGCGGCATCGGCCGTATTCTGCAGGCCAACGGTGGCACGCTGTTCCTGGATGAGATCGGCGACATGCCCATCACCCTGCAGACACGGCTTCTGAACGTTATCGAAGACCGCGAGGTCATGCCGCTTGGTGGCAGCAAGGTCGTGAGTGTGGATGTGCGCGTCATCAGCGCGACCCAGCATCACCCGCTCGACCTGATCGCCAAGGGTCAGTTCCGCGAGGACCTCTACTACCGCCTGAATGGCATCACCGTACGGCTGCCGCCACTGCGCCAGCGCACCGATGCGGCCGAGCTCATCACCAAGCTGCTGCGCAGCGAAGCGGGCGCCATTGCGATCGAGATCGAGCCGGTGCTGCTGGAGCGCCTGGCGCGCCACTCCTGGCCCGGCAACGTGCGCCAGCTGCGCAATGTGCTGCGCACCATGCTGGCCTTGCGCTCAGGCGAGCACCTGCCGCTTGCGGATTTCAACGAGGAGTGGCTGGCGGGAGCTGCCACCGAGGAGGCCGCTCGCGCCGAGGCGGAGGCGCTGCTCGATGCGGACGGCGAGAGCGTTCTGAGCGGTGCGGAGCGCGAGGCGCTGCGGCGCATGCTCGAGTCATGTCAGTGGAACGTGAGTGCGGCGGCGGCTCGTCTGCACATCAGCCGGCGCACTATCTATCGCAAGATCCATCGGCACGGTCTGCTGCGGCACGCCCCGCATCTGGGCGCGGCGATGCAGGAGTCCGACTGAAGCGTCCGCAGGGGATGCCTGTGGGCAACTCTACAAACCTAAAGTGACGAGGCACGATTAACATGGCTACCAAGATTCATCCGTCGGTCGATAACGGAGTCAAGAAGGGCGCGGCGAACTTCGCCGGCGGCACACTCACCTGCAAATGCACGAGCAGTCCGGTGACCGTCAAGATCGACTCCAACGTCGCCTTCAATCACGCCTGCGGGTGCACCAAGTGCTGGAAGCCCGCCGGCGCCACGTTCTCGGTCGTCGGTGTCGCCGGCCGCGACAAGGTCACGGTGACCGCCAACGGCCAGAAGCTGAAGATCGTCGACGAGAAGGCGCCCATCCAGCGCTACGCCTGCACCGGCTGCGGCGTGCACATGTACGGACGCATCGAGAACAAGGCGCACCCGTTCTACGGACTGGACTTCTTCCACACCGAGCTGTCGAAGGAGGAGGGCTGGGAGGAGCCGCGCTTCGCCGCATTCGTGTCCTCAGTCATCGAGTCGGGCACCAAGCCCGATCAGATGGGCGCCATTCGCGCCCGCCTGAAGGAGCTCGGCCTGGAGCCCTACGACTGTCTGTCGCCGCCGCTGATGGATCTCATCGCAACCCATACGGCCAAAGCCAAGGGCGTTCTCGCCGCCTGAGGCTCGCGGGCCTGTCTCTTAAGGCCCCGCGCAGCCGATGCGCGGGGCCTTTACTTATCAGCTTGCGGCCCGCATCTATCGGTCATCCCCACTGCTCCGAATCAGGAATGCACCCATGAAGACACGCGCAGCGATTGCAACCGGGGCGGGCAAGCCACTGGAAGTGGTGACGCTGGATCTGGAGGGGCCGAAGGCGGGAGAGGTGCTGGTGGAGCTGAAGGCCACCGGGATCTGCCACACCGATGAGTTCACCCGCTCCGGGGCGGACCCGGAGGGGCTGTTCCCGTCGGTGCTGGGGCACGAGGGAGCGGGGATCGTGGTGGAGGTGGGGGCGGGGGTGACGAGCCTTAAGAAGGGCGATCACGTGATTCCGCTGTATACGCCTGAGTGCCGCCAGTGCAAGAGCTGCACCTCGCACAAGACGAACCTGTGCACGGCGATCCGTGCGACCCAGGGCAAGGGGGTGATGCCCGATGGCACGACGCGGTTTCACTTAGGCAAGGAGCCGGTGTATCACTACATGGGGTGTTCGACGTTCTCCAACTACACGGTGCTGCCGGAGATAGCGCTGGCGAAGATCCGCGAAGACGCCCCGTTCGAGAAGGTGTGCTACATCGGCTGCGGGGTGACGACGGGGATTGGGGCGGTGATCAAGACCGCGAAGGTGGAGCCGGGGGCGAACGTGGTGGTGTTTGGCTTAGGGGGGATCGGGCTGAACGTGATTCAGGGTGCGCGCATGGCGGGGGCGAACAAGATCATTGGGGTGGACCTGAACCCGGGACGCAAGGCCCTGGCTGAGCAGTTTGGGATGACGCACTTTGTGAACCCCAAGGAGGTGGAGGGGGATTTGGTGGCGCACCTGGTGGGCCTCACCGAGGGAGGTGCGGACTACAGTTTTGAGTGCGTAGGGAACGTGAACCTGATGCGCCAGGCGCTGGAGTGCTGTCATCGCGGCTGGGGGGTGTCGGTGGTGATCGGGGTGGCCGGAGCGGGGCAGGAGATCAAGACCCGACCGTTTCAGCTGGTGACGGGACGGGTGTGGAAGGGCACCGCCTTTGGCGGGGTGCGCGGGCGCACCGAGGTGCCGCAGATCGTGGACTGGTACATGGACAAGAAGATCTCGATCGATCCGCTGATCACGCACGTGATGCCCCTGGAGAAGATCAACGACGCCTTCGACCTCATGCACAAGGGCGAGTCCATCCGCAGCGTCGTCACGTACTGATTCGCCAGTGCCTCCTGCGGTGCGGCCCTGAGCGCACCGCAGGCGTCCCACCAGCTAGGATTCACAAGCATGATGCAGTACTCCCGCCCCAGCCGCCGGCAGCTTCTCGGCGCGAGCGCCGCGCTCGTCCTGATCAGCCTCTGCAGCCGCGGCGCCGGCGCTGCCGACGCAGCCCCGGGCACCGAGCGCGTTTACGTCTCCGATGAGCGCGGCGGCAACGTCGTGATCGTCGATCCGCACACCGCCAGCGTCGTGGCCCGCATCCCCGTGGGCAAGCGCCCGCGTGGCATCCAGGTGTCCCCGGACCAACAGCGCGTCTACGTCGCCCTTACCGGCTCACCCATGGCCGGCCCGAACGTGGATGAATCGAAGCTGCCGCCGCCTGACCACCGCTACGACGGCATTGGCGTGGTGGACCTCAAGGCGCAGAAGCTCATCAATACCTACCAGAGCGGCGTGGATCCGGAGACCTTCGCGCTGTCGCGCGACGGCAAGATGCTCTACGTATCCAACGAGGATTCGGGGCAGCTCTCGGCGGTCGATCTGGTCAAGGGTGCGGTCGTGAGCACGGTGGCGGTGGGCTCTGAGCCCGAGGGGGTAGCGGTGAGCGCCGATGACCGCATCGTCTACGTGACCTGCGAGACCGCCAACAGTGTGTACGTGGTCGAGGCGAAGAGCATGCACGTGCTCGCGCAGATTCCGGTCGGCAAACGGCCGCGCGCGATTCTGCTGCTGGCGAGCGCCCATCGCGGCTACGTCACCAACGAGTTCGGCGCCTCCCTCACCGTCTTCAGCACCGAGGACTACAAGGTGCTGCGCACCATCTCACTGGGTGACCCGCAGGTCGTGCGCCCGATGGGGATCGCCTCTCCCGACGGCAAGTATCTTTACGTCACGACCGGTCGCTACGGGGCGGTACTGGAAATCGAGGCGGAGAGCGGTCGCGTGACGCGCACCTTCCCCAAGGTCGGCCAGCGCCCCTGGGGGCTCGCCATCAGCCACGATGGCCTGAAGGCCTACACCGCGAACGGACCCTCCGGGGACATCTCCGTCGTCGATCTCAAGAGCGGTCAGGTGGATAGCCGGATTAGTGTGGGGGGCAGCCCCTGGGGTGTGGTGGTTGCCGAGGCGCCCCGCTAGCGAGCAGCCGCCACCCCGGTGACGCGGCGGCGGCGGCGGGCGGTTATATTAGCCCCGGGTGAGAACAGGGCAGGGTCATACGCGTTGAGCATTCATTACCGGCGCCGCGCGGTGCGGCCGTGAAAAGAAGCGCCTCGGCTCATCGCGGTGCATTCGCCTGCATCACGACGCTGTTCTTCGCCTGGGGATTCATCACCGCATCCGTGGATCCGCTGATCGCGGCGCTGAAGACGATCTTCAGTCTCTCGTACCGGGAGGCGGGACTCACGCAGTTCGCCTTCTTCATTGCCTACGGAGTCGTCTCGCTGCCGGCGGCCGCCATCGTGCGCCGCGCCGGCTACCCGAACTCCATCGTGGTCGCGCTGCTCATCATGATCGTGGGCTGTCTCGTGATCCCGGTGGCGACGCACTTTGAGACTTTTGCGATCGTGCTGGCAGCGCTGTTTATCATCGCCAGCGGCATCACCATCCTGCAGGTGGCGGCCAACCCTCTGGCCGCAGAGCTCGGTGCGCCCGAGGGCGCCCACTTTCGCCTGACCTTCTCGCAGGCCTTCAACTCCCTCGGCACCACCATCGCTCCCTTCCTGGTGGCCTCCCTGGTGCTCGCCGGCGGGATCTTCGCCGCCGGTACCGGCGCGAGCGCCACGGCGGCACAGCGCAGTGAGTCGCTGCGGCACATCGATACCGCCTTCCTGCTCATCGCCGCGCTCATCGCACTGCTGGCGTTCTTCATCTGGAGCGTCCGCGGCCGGCTGCGCGATGCCGCGCCGCTCCTGGCGGCCGATGCCGGCGCGATCACCGGGGCGCTGCGTTCCCGCTGGGCGCTCCTCGGCGCCGCCGCCATCTTCCTGTACGTCGGAGCGGAGGTTTCCATTGGCAGCTACATGACCAACTTTCTGCATCAGGAGGATGTGTTTGGGGTGTCGCTGCGGCAGGCAGGACGACTGGTGAGCCTCTACTGGGGCGGTGCCATGCTCGGGCGATTCATCGGCAGTGCGGTGCTCAGGCGCGTCAGCGCGGGCCGGCTGCTCGGTGTTGCCGCCGCCTGTGCGGCGCTGCTGTGTCTCACCGTACGACTGAGCCCGGGCGCGGCCGCCGGTGTCGCAGCGCTGAGCATCGGGATGATGAACTCGATCATGTTCCCGGTGATCTTCACCCTGACTCTGGAGCGCTCCAGCGCCTCCGAGGCGGCTACCTCGGGACTGCTCGTCATGGCGATCGTCGGCGGTGCATTCCTGCCCTCGCTCTATGGGCATATCGCGGACGTTGCCAGCCTGCGTGCCGCTTACGCCGTGCCCTTGAGCGCGTACGTGGGCATCAGCGCCTTCGGTTTCGCCGCGGCGCGCGCCTTGCCTGCACGCAGGTCCGGAGCCGCCGCCGTTGGCGGTTGAGGACACACCCGGCCGCGATATCGATGCGCAGACCGCCGCGCGGCAGCTGCACGCCGAGCTGCAGCGCTGGCTCACCGTTACCGCGCTGCCACTGTGGGCTGATGCAGGCTTCGACCGTATCCACGGCTGCTTTCATGAACGTCTGACCGCCGAGGGCCCCATCGGGGCTGACGCGCGCCGCGCGCGCGTGCAGGCGCGCCAGATATACGTATTTGCCAATGCGCCGGCCCTCGGCTGGCAGGGCGATGCGCGCGCTCTCGTAGCTGCGGGACTCAAGCATTTCCTGACTTACTACCGCCGCCCCGACGGATTGTTCCGTACCCTGTGCGCCGCTGACGGCACGGCCCTCGATGAGCGCGCCTTTCTCTACGATCAGGCGTTCGTGCTGCTGGCGCTGGCGGAGTGCCACAAGGTGCTCGGTCCCGAGGCTGCGCTCAGCCGCGAGGCCGAGGAACTGACCGCGGCCCTGCAGCGGCTGCTCAAACGCACCGGCCCGGGGTTTGATTCGGGAATCCCGGAGCGGTTGCCGCTCCTGGCCAATCCTCACATGCACCTTCTGGAGGCGGCTCTGGCTTGGGGCGAGATCAGCACGGCGCCCCACTGGCAACAGCTGGCAGGGGAGCTCATTGAGCTCGCGCTCGCCAGTCTGATCGATGCACGCACCGGAGCGCTTCTCGAGCGCTTCGGGGCGCAGTGGGTTCCCTTTGCCGGTGTTGATGGCCAGCTGGTTGAACCCGGGCACCTTTTCGAGTGGGCGTGGCTGCTGCAGCGTTGCGCGGGCGCACCCGCGCGCGCCGCGGCGCTGCGTTTGATGCAGCTCGGGGAGGTCCACGGCGTGCATCGCGGCATCGCGATCAACGCGCTGCACCCCGACCTGAGCGTGCAGGACGCCGAAGCCCGACTGTGGCCGCAAACCGAGCGCCTCAAGGCCAATGCGCGGCTCGCGGTCACCGAACCGCGCTCCTGGCCCGCCGCGGTGGAGGCCGCCCAGGGGCTTATGCGTTACCTGTCGAGCGCCCCGCCGGGGCTGTGGCGCGATCGCCTGACGCTCAGGGGTGCGTTCGTGGACGAGCCGGCGCCGGCGAGCAGCTTCTACCACATCATCGCCGCCATCGCCGAGCTCGGAGCGGCCGTGGGCCAGCAGGCCCCCTGACGGGCGGGCAGGGTAGCGGGCGGTCGGCTAACCTCGGCGCGGCGCAGCGCGGGCAGGCCAGCGCGCAGCAGCACCGCCAGCAGCGGGCCGGTCATGAGAGTCATCACCACCGCCATGATGACCAGCATGGTAAAGACCTTGGCCGGCAGGAAGCCCAGATCGAGCCCGATGTTGAGCACGATGAGCTCCATCAGGCCCCGGGTATTCACGAGGCTGCCGAGTATCCAGGCGTTGGGTCCGTCCAGGCGCGAGAGGCGCGCCGCGAGATAGACCGGCACGATCTTGCCGAGCGCCGCGACCACGAGGAAAAACAGGAGCCACGGACCGTCCTGTCCGGCGAGGTGAGCGCCGGGAAAGCGCGCCACGGCGTAGGCCGAGATCGCCGCCAGCAGCAGCCAGCCGATGATGTCATTCAGTGCGGCGGCCGAGATTGCCACGACGCCGGGCTCGGTGCGGCCAAGGTCAGGCCGGCGATGATCTCGCCGACGCCGGGCTGCCCGAGACGCCGGAGCAGCGTATGGCCGACGCGCGCCGCGCCGATCATCACGACCACCTGCAACAGGATCGAGTACAGCAGGTCCTCGGTTTGATGTACCGCGCTCACGGGTTACGCGCAGCTCAGCTGCGGGCGTGCGCCAGGCACTCGAGTTCCACCTGCGCTCCGCGCGCGAGGCCGCTGGCGCCGATGGCGCTGCGCGCCGGCAGGCGCTCGGGTTTGAAGTAGCTCACGTAGATCTTGTTGAAGTCTTCCCAGTGCGACATGTCTGCAAGCATGACGGTGCATTTGAAGACATCGTCAAAGCCGAGCCCGGCCTGCTGCAGGGCGCCGCCCACGTTGGTCATCGTCTGCCTGGCCTGCTCGGCGAACTCGGCGGGCAGCTTGCCGTCGGCACCGATGCCGATCTGGCCGGACAGATAAACGACCGGCCCGACGCGCACTGCCGCCGAGAACGGGGCGTTCGGGATGTTCGACTTGAAATACTCGGCGCCCTTGACCGACGGTGCGCCTGAAGGGGCGCTGCAGGCCGGCAGGCCGGCAAGCGCGATGGCGTACAGCAATGCGCCGGGCACGCGCCCCCGGGAATGGCGGATAACAGAGGATTCAGGCATGCAGATCTCCCGGCGCTGCGGGGCGCGACTGTGACATTTCGGCACTTTAATACACGTGGCTGCAGTTAGGCGGGATGGCGGGGCGCCAAGCCCCGCTGGCCGCGGCCGCTTATCCATTGGTCGCCCGCCACGCCAATCGCGGTTGTGCGCCGGCGCGTTCTGCGGCAGTCTCAGGTTTCCCGACACATTCCGCGGCAGGGAGCTCCGGAAGTCCCCATGACACCCCAATTAACGCATGCGCTGACGACGGTGGCGCTCATCGCCTTCATCGCCTGGCGCCTCTACGCGCGCTTCCGCCGCAATTTCGGCCGCCAGCGACTGCGCCCGGCGCGTCCGTGGATCACGCTCAGTATCTTTCCGCTGCTGCTTGTGATGCTCGGCATGGCCAGCATGACCCGGCCGCTCATGGAGGGTTCGCTCTGGTGCGGCGTTGCGGCTGGTGTTGGCCTGGGAGTGCTCGGGCACCGGCTGACGCGTTTCGAGGTTACCGCGGATGGATTCTTTTATACCCCGAGCGCCCACCTGGGTATCGCGCTGACGCTGCTCCTGGTGTGCCGCATTGCCTACCGTTTCATCGTCCACGGTATTCCGGGTGTGGGGGGTGCGCTGCCTGCGGGCCAATCACTGACCCCGCTGACCCTGCTGCTGCTCGGCACGCTGGCGGGGTATTACTGCAGTTATGCGGTGGGCCTGGTGCGCTGGTACGGGCGCGCGCGGTACGAACCGCAGGTCGTGACTCCGCCCGCCCAGGGATAATTCAGCGCTCGTAGCGGATGAAGGATGTGCGCCGCGCGAGCGTGTCAGTAGAGCGCGCGGCCGTCGGCGTTGAATTCCTGTGTCATCCAGTAGACGGAGGCAGCCTGGGCGCGGTCGGCGGCCGCGTATACGGCCTGAATCAGTGCCCGGCCCACCCCGGCACCGCGCACTGCCGGATCGACGAACAGGTCTTCGAGGTAGCAGTAGTCCTTCAGTGACCAGCTCGAGGGATGGAACAGGTAGTGCACGAAACCCACCAGCCTGCCATCGCGCAAAGCCACGAGCGCATGCGGCTGGACGCCCTCCTGCAGCAGGCGCTGGAATGTCGCCGCCGTAACCTCGGCGGGCAGATGTTGGCGGTAAAAGCGCAGGTAGCCGTTCCAGAGCGTCTCCCACTGCTCGCGATCAGCCGTTCTCAGGACTCTGATTTCATTCACGCCGGATCTCCCAACATGCTCGGCCCTGCACAGGCGCAGCCCGCGGATTTTTCCTAAGTGTACGCGCTGCGCTACCGACAGCGCGCTTGCACTGCATACGGCGGAGTGGTCGCGCCGCGCCTGCGGGTATTGACTTGTCTGGCACCCTCCGGGATGTTTGCCGGACAGCGGGCGCCCCAGGGCTTGCCGCCGGCGTACCGAACAGCACTCCGATGTAAGACACTGCGCGGGCGCGGGATGCTTGATGCACCCGCCTGACAGGGAAGGACTGCGCAATGAAACTCTCTCGGTCGCTCGGCGCGCTGCTCGCACTGACGTTTGTCACGTGCGCGCTGGCGGCGAGCGATCCTCCCACCGGGCTGGCCGACTCAGCAGCTCTGCGGGCCACCGTCTACGGCACGCCTCCCCAGGACATTGCGCCGCTGCCGGCCGTGGTGCCGCTGCAGGAAATCGACATCAAGCTACCCTGGGCACGACCGTTGCCGGCGGTGCTGTGGTTCGATCGACGCCTGCGCGTGTGGTTCACGGCACAGGACAAGCCTGCGCCGCTCGCGATTGTGATCGCCGGCACCGGGGCTGACGGCAATACCGAAGAGCTCTCGCTGTTACGCGCGACGCTTTATGGCGCCGGCTACCACGTGCTGACGATGCCTTCACCCACCAACCCCGGCTTCATCGCTGCGGCCTCCAGCACCGGGGTGGCCGGTGATCTCCTGCAGGACAGCCGTGACCTGTATGAGGCCGCAGTCGCCATCGTGGCCCGCTTGCCGAAGAGGGTGCGGATCACGGACGTCGACATCCTTGGCTACTCCCTGGGCGGGGCGCACGCAGCGGTCGTGAAGTCCATCGATGGCAGCGAAGGGCGCCTGAAGATACACCGCGCCGTGATGATCGAACCGCCGGTGAGCCTGTTTGATTCGATGAACCGGCTCGACCGGCTGTTTGCGCTGAGCATTGGCAACGGTGCCGAGGGCGTCGACCGGCTGTATCGGCGCGTATTCGTGGGTCTGGCCAACTATTACCGCGCCTCTGACCAGGTACGCATCGAAGACACGAACCTCATGGCGGCGGCCGGTGCGGTGCTGCGCACCGATGCCGACTATTCCGCCGCGATCGCGCTCAGCTTCCGCCTCGCGCTCATGAATCTCTTCTACGAGGGGGATCTGTACGCCGCCACCGGTATCGTTACCGACCCGCACCACCCGCCCCAGCCCGGTGATCCGACCGCGGCGGTGGTGCAGAGGCTGCTCGGTAAGTCGTTCTCGGAATACTTTGATGAGGTGTTCGCACCCTACTATCTGGCGCATCGGCCTGGCGCCACCCACGAATCACTGGTCAAGGCGAGCCGCCTCGCCATTATCGGCGATGCGCTGCGCACGGACCGGGACTACTACGCACAGACCAACGCCAACGATCTGATTCTGGATGCCGATGAGTTGGCATGGCTGCGCGCTACACTGGGCAACAGGATCGCGGTGTACGACCACGGCGGTCACCTCGGCAACCTCGGCGATCGCCAGCAGATCGCCGACATGCTCGAGATGCTTGCCGGGCACTGGCAGGGAGGTTCCAAGTGAGCGGGCGGTATGCGCGCGCCGGGCTCGTGCTTCTGGGCCTCATGCTGCTGGGCGGCTGTGCATCGCGTGACTTCTCCATGCGCAGCCTGCCGCCCGAGACGCCGGCAGCGGACAACGTCGCCGCCATCCAGCAGCTGCAGGCCATGCAGGCGGAGGCCGCGGCTGCCGCCCAGCGCAACGCCGCCGTACAGGCGGATCTGGGACCGCCACTGAGCATCGCCGACGTGCCTTCCATGAAGACCTACGACCCCTGGGAGCGTCTCAACCGGTTCACCTATCGCTTCAATGCCCGCTTCGATGAGGCCATCTTCTTGCCGGTCGCGGACTCCTATCGGCGCCTGCCGGGCGTGGTGCGCGCCGGCGTGCACAACTTCTTTTCAAACCTCTCCGAGGTAGTGAGTACTCTCAACTACGCCGCGCAGCTGCGTCCCGCGCCGGGCGTGCGCAGCATCGGGCGCTTCCTCATGAACAGCACCTTGGGGTTGGGGGGACTGTTCGATGTGGCCACGGCGGCGCACATCCCCGCCGCGCCGACCGGGTTCGGCCAGACACTGTCGCGCTGGGGGATGCACCCCGGGCCGTATTTCGTGATGCCACTGCTTGGGCCCTCGACGCTGCGTGACGGCAGCGGCTGGGTGATCGATTTCGGTACCAATTACTGGATCAACCTGCTTGATCTGTACCGGGGTACCGCCGGCTGGGCGCTCACACCGCTGGACGCCGTCGATATTCGTGCCAACACCAGCTTCCGCTACTACTCGACCGGCTCACCCTTCGAATACGACACGGTGCGCTTCCTCTTCGTGCGCAGGACGCTGCTCGAGGACGAAGCACTGCGGTTCTGGCATCGCTCCGGCGCGCCGGACCCAGGCGAGCCGGCGGGCGAATGAGCAGCTCGGCATGGTTGGCGTAGCCCTTTGCGTATCACGGCCTTGATCCTCACGACGCTCGCCATCGTCCTCCTGGGTGCCTGGGTACTGCTGGCGCTGTGGTTCCAGGCGCCCGGCGGCGCGCTCGGGCGCGGCCTGTTCGTCCTCTCGTGGAGCCTGTTCAGTATCGGTGTGTTGCTCGCGGTCTGGCGCGGTCACGCGCTCGCGGCGCTCTTGGTCTTCGCGATCGGCGTAGGGCTGGCGCTGCTTTGGTGGCACACACTCAAGCCTTCGAACGCGCGGGCGTGGGCGGACGATGTGGCGCGCGCCGGCACCGGTGAGGTTCGGGGCGATCAGGTCACGCTGCACGACGTGCGCAACTTTCAGTGGCGCGGCCAGAATGACTACACGCCGCGCTGGGAGACGCGTACTTACGACCTCAGCCGGCTCGAATCTGTGGACATGATCACCTCCTACTGGTCGGGGCCGGCTATTGCCCATGTCCTGATCTCGTTCGGGTTTGCGGACGCTCAGCACGTGGTGTTCTCGGTCGAGATACGCCGTGAGCGTGGCGAGAATTTCAACGAGATCGGCGGCTTCTTCAAGGAGTTCGAGCTGAGCGTGATCGCAGCCGACGAGCGCGACATCATCCGCGTGCGCACCAACATCCGTGGCGAGGATGACTACCTCTACCGTATCCGTCTGCCACGCGAGGACATCCGCGCCCTGTTCCTGGCTTACGTGGCGCAGATGAATGAGCTCGCCCGCACGCCCCGCTTCTACAATACCATCACGGTGAACTGCACGACGCTCATCTATCACATGATGGAGCGTATCGTGGGTCGTCTGCCCTTCAGCTACGAGGTCGTGCTGTCGGGGTACCTGCCGCAGTACGTCTACCGAGTAGGGGGGCTCGATCAGCGTTATCCGCTCGAGGAGTTGCGCCGCCTCGGGCATATCACCGAGCGGGCGCGCGCCGCCGACACCAGTGCGTCATTCTCGGATGACATCCGCCGCGGCATCCCGCCACTGCCAGACCCGTCCGCCGCGCCACAGTGAGCTGTGGCTAGTGCACTTGCCATTGCTGGCTGGGCGAGCCGGTGCAGCTGGTTATGACGAGTGGCACGGCCTCCTCTTCTGTGCCGCCGAGTGAATCGAGGCACTTGCCGCCGATGCCGACGACCTGCCCGTTCGTGAGGCTCCATTGTTGGCTCGGACTGCCGTTGCAGCGCACATAAATGACGCGCGCGCCATCCACCGGGGCGCTGCCCATGACATCGAGGCAGCTCCCTCCCACTCCGGTGATCTGCCCGTTGGCGATATTCCAGTACTGGTTCTGCTTGCCGACACACTGGCGCAGACGCACCTGGGTTCCGTCGATCGGATAGCCGTGCCAAGGCACGAGCACGCATTCATTTGTGTTCGCGACCACCAGCATGTTGCCGCTGGCGCAGGCCGCCAGCATCACCGCCAGCGCTGCGGCGATGGTGGCCCCCGTCAGCACGCCCAGGATGCGCGGGCTCATTGAACTGACCATTGCTGGCTCGCAGCCGGGCCACACGTATTGAGAATGAGCGGCGAGCTGTCGGCGCTGCTAGCGCCTTGAACGTCCAGGCACTTACCGCCCAGACCGATGAGATGGCCGTTGGCCACCTGCCAGTTTTGGCTCGGGCGGCGGTTGCACTGCACCACGATAATCTGCGCCCCGTCATGGGCAACGCTGCCCAGAACATCGAGGCAGGTTCCGTTCGCGCCCGTGACCGTGCCAGCGCTCACTACCCAGTTCTGGTTCGGGCTGCCGTGACAGTGAAACAGAATCAGCGGCGTGCCATCCGAGGTATCACCGTGCTGGATGTCCGCGCAGCTGCCGCTGCTGCCGATGAGCTGCGCAGAGCGCGCGACACCTGGGCCTGCGAGGAGTGCCGGTGAGGCGATAGCGAGCATGAGCCAGTACGATTTCATGACAAGTCCCGGGCTGGAGGGCGCTAATGGCGGAGGATCACTCCCATACCGCGGAGGAGATTTTGCCGTCCTTGTTGACGATAAGCGTCAGGCGGTTGGGGTTGGAATCGGCGGAGGCGATACCGTCGTTCGGACGGATCACGCGCACCAGGCCCACCGGCAGCTGCTCCTCGCGCACCACGTCCGCCGCTGCGACTCCGGCCGGGGCATTGGAGCCCTTGGCAACGAAGGTCTTGCCGACGCATTTGCCGCAGTCAAGTCCGGGCGTCTTGCTCTCGGTGTAGCCGGGCAGTGAGGTGACCGCGAGCGAGTCGGAGGCGCTGTGAACGCTGACACCCCTGAACGGATGGTTGGTTTCCAGCGGGAAGATTGCCTCGACGACTTCGAGCCCCGTCGCTTCGGCGGCGTCGCTGGGCGCGCGTGCCACGAGGATCAGGTGCAACATGCCGTCTGCGGGCACGCCGCGCGTCAGGGGCACGAGCTCGGCCTCTTCCCACCCCGAACTGCTGGCCAGCCCGCGTACGCGGATGATGTCCATGACGGGTGCGTGGGCACTGCGCATGATCTCAACGCTCGAGATGCGCAGCACCGGTGAGCGCGCACCACGGTCATCGGGCGCGCCGTTAACCGGGGGCACCTCCATCGGTGGTGCGCCGGTGCGCTGTGCCGTCTCACCGCCCGGGGTGGCCGGTTGCGCGGCCGCAATGCTGCACAGGCCCGCTAGCACGATTGCAGCCGCCAGCGCGGTCACGACGTCTCTTGTTTGCATAATGTCACTCTCCCAAAAACCATCACCGTTGTTGGTGCCCGGGCAGGGCCGCCGCGGCGGCCTTACCGTGTTCTAAAAGATCAAATCACAGTGCCTCTTCGGCCTCGCGCCCGCGTTGTCGCAGGCTCTCGAGCAGCCGCGCTGCATCGCCGCTCGCCACGCCGCGCTCGAGCTGTTCGAAGGCCTCGAGGATCAGATCGGTCGGCACCATCTGCGTGAGCGCACAAAATGCGGTGCGCGCACTATCGAACGTGCCGTTTTCAGCGAGCTTGTTGACCGGGGCGCCGCCGCCGCAGGCGGAAAAGTAGTCGCACTCGCGCCGACACCGCTCTACGCCGGCGGCGATAGCGTCTGACATCGCGGTCATGACGCGGCTGTCGCGCATGTCCTGCAGCGAATGCGTCACGATGTTGCCGATCAGGAAATCCTGATACGCGGCGTTCTTCAGGCCCAAAAGCTCAGGCGAAAAGCTGGAGACGTTGCCATGGCAGTCCACATTCAACATGCCAAAGGGCTGCACCTGAATGTTCCTCAGCTCCTCATCGCCGGGACGGAACACGCGCGGCAGCATGCCGTCGATCTCGCGGATGAAGCGAATGCGACCGCTCTGGCGCGCCAGCTGCCAGAAGCGCTCGAGGAAGCTGCGGAAGAGCTGCTGCGGCTCGGCGCTTGCGAACAGCCCGGAGATGTGGCTGCCCTCTGACTCCTCTACGTTGAAGCAGACATCCTCGATGCCTTCGGCGAGATAGAACTCGAGCATCTCCTCGGGTGACTGCAGGCTCGCGGCCGTCAGCACCGAGATGACGTGGAAGGGTAGTCGTTCGCGCCGCAGCATGCGCACGCCGGCGAGCGCGCGATCAAAGGTGCTGCGACCGGCGCGCGAGAGCCGATGTGCATCGTTGAAGCGGCGCGGGCCGTCGATACTGACCCCGACTCCGACCTTCCAGGTCCTGAAGAGCTCGCACCACTGCGGCGAGATCAGCACTCCGTTGGTCTGCACCGAGTGATGCACGCGAACAGTGGCGGGGCGCAGCGCTTCGATGCTCTTGAAGGCTTCCTGATAGAACGACACCGGCACGACCAAGGGTTCTCCGGCGTGCCAGATGACGGTGAGATCGGCGCCCACCCATCCTGAGGCGAACACCTGGTTGAACAGCTGGCGCACGATGTCCTGCGGCATGACCGCTTTCGTGTCCCGATCGGGCAGATAGCAGTAAGTGCAGCTAATGTTGCAGAACGGGGTCGGCTGGACGACGACCATCCCGATCGAGGGCCTTGCGGCCGCTGCCGAGGTCTGCATGGCGCAGCCTTGAGGGGCGCTGGTTACCAGTTGTGCCAGAAGTTATGCCAGCCGTTGCCCCAGTTGTGCCAGCCGTTACCCCAGTTGTGCCAGTTTGGCCAGCCCCAGCCACCGTTGCCCCAGCCCATGTGCCAGCGGCCCCAGCCACCGTTACCCCACCAGGTCTTAATCGCGCGCGCGGGGGCGCGTTCCGGCTCGGCCGACCCAGGGCCGGCTTGCGAGCCGGCCAGCTCATCGACCCCGGCGCGGATCGATCGCAGACGTTGCGAGACGCTGCTGTCCGTACCGCTCAGGGGCGCGCTGTTCGGATTTGCCTTGGCAGCTGCCTCACTCGAGGACAGGGCGAGAACCAGGGAGGCGCCGAGCGCGCCACCGGAGAAGACGATCTTGAGTGCATGCGCCACGCTACTTTTTGAAGCCATGCGAACTCCCGGGTTTTTCTGCTTATCTGTTGGACCGCGCCGGCGCGATGCGGGACAGGAGGCCGAAGCACGGGCCGGTGCTGCCAACTATATGACCTGGCGCCTCTTGCGCCAACCCTCGTAAGGGGGAGGCGGATCGGCGCCGCGCCGCGACCGGCCGTTCGGGGGCACTGACAGCAATCGCCGTCGGGTCTGTGCGTGGAGTGCGGCTCTTGGGCAGCCTCACAAGGCCGGCCGAGAATGAAAGCCGGTGAGCCGGCACGGTCGACAATCACACAAGCGTGCGATGGCTCTGATCCCCACGCGCTCAACCGCGCTGCAGATGGACTGAATGCTATCGCTGACGCAAAACATCGTCATTGCCGTGCTTATGATGGCGCTTGCGCTGTGCTTCATGGTGCTGGTCAACGGGCTGTGGCCCGCAAGCGAGCGGTACGCCAAGGAAGACCTCATTGGTTGGCAGCTCAACATTCTCGCCACCACGCACGCGGTGATACTCGGGTTCATGCTTTACACGGAATGGACCAACTTCTCCGCCGTCAAGCTCAACGCCGAGTTCGAGGCCAATGCGCTGCGCAACGTTTTCCGTCTCGCCGAAGGGTTGCCGCAGCCGGCGCGTTCGCAGCTCGAGGACCAGGCTCGTGCCTATGCGAACGCGGTCGTGACAGATGACTGGCCGCTTCTTGCCAGGGGTCAGACCCCCGAGCTCAGCCATCTGATCAACCGCTCGATGTGGAAGACCCTGATGTCCGTGAAGCAGGGCTCTGCGGGAGAGATCACCGCCCTCGATCACGCGTTGAGCGAGCTGAGCACCATGACGCAGTGCCGGCGCACCCGCCTGTTGCAGGCAGCCTCGCGGCTGCCGGGCATCTTCTGGTGCGTACTATTGGTCGGGGGGCATTCTTACCGTCGCCTCGGTGGCCATGTTCGGCTCGCGCAACCCGCGTCTGCACGTCTTCCAGGTCTTTTCTCTGACGCTGCTGATTACGCTCGCCATGCTGGCGATCGCCGATCTCGACCGGCCGTTCCAGGGTTCGGTACACATCAACAGCTACCCATTCGAGCGGGCGCGCGAAAACATGAACGAGGCGCAGTGAGCGGCTGGTGCGACTGCCGCCTCGCCTGCAGGAGGGCGAGGGGCGCCGGAGGGCTCACGGCAGGCACAGGAATGCGCGCTCAGGCGGACCGCCCCCGCAGCATGAGCAGGAGGCATGCCGCAGCCCCCGCACCCACGAAGAGCATCAGCCCCTGAGGGTTCACGGCGGCCATCGCCACGCTTGCCAAGACCGGCCCACAGAGGCTGCCGAGGCCCCAGAGCATGCCGACGAAGGCATTGGCCGCGATCAGGCGCGTGCCACGGAAGCGATCACCGATTCGGACGATCGCGAGCGTGTAGAGCGCCCCGGCGGTGCCGCCCACGAGGAACAGGCACAGCCACAGGGCCGCGTGAGCAGCCAGGCCCAGCGACAGCGCCAACGCCAGTAATGCCGTCAGCAGTGCGCAGAGGCGGTGAGTGCCGGCTCGGCCAAAGCGATCGGCGGCCCAGCCGATGGGGATTTGCAGGCAGGCGTCCCCCAGAAACACGACCGTCGCCAAGAGGATCGCAAGACGGGTCGCGAGACCGAGCTTAAGGCCGTATACCGGCAGCAGTGACAAAACCGCGCTGTCGAACATGGCGAAGAACAATACCGCGCTCGCCAGGGGCAGCGAGTTAGCGACGAACTCGCGCAATCCCAGTACCGGCTCCTGCAGCGCCGGGGCTGCGCGCCAGCGAGTGCCGATGAGAAAGGTAATTGAGACCACGTGCAGCGCGGCGGCGATCCAAAGTGGCAGAAGCGACTGCGTGCCAAGTGCGGCCAGCAGCGTCGGTCCTGCGAACTGGCAGGCGGTGAGGGTGGTCGCGTACACCCCCGTCCAGCGGCCGCGCGCACTGTCGCCGCTGACCTCCAGGATGCGTGCTTCGCCCAGCCCGAACAGAATGCTGGCCGAGATTCCCGTACCCAGCCGCGACAGTACCCACGGCACCGGCGCGTAGGGCGTGGCCAGCACCAGCACGCTGACGCACGAGAGTACGATGCCACCGATCAGCAGCGCCTTGGCGCCCAGGCGGCGCGTGAGCGCCGCGAGCAGGAATGACATGCCGATCGTCCCGACCGCCGGCAGGGCGGCCATCACGGCAATCGCGGTGGCCGAGGCGCCTGCCTGCAGCAGACGCAGTGACACCAGCGGCAGCGTCAGGCCGCTGGCAAGTCCCATCACTGAGATGCTCGCGATCGCTCCGATGAGAGCCCGAAGCGCCGACGATGCGGCAGCGCCCGGCACCTGTACGGGCGCCTCTGCGGATTGCTGCTCCATTGCCTAAGAGGGGTCGCTTCGGGTCGAGTGACTGGTGAACTATAACCTATTGATTTTACGTGAATCTCGGCAGGATTTCTGCCGCCTGGCTTATTGCTGGTCGGTTTAGGGTCTACGCTTGCGAAGCTGAGGCTGACAAAGAGAGTCCTGCGTGTCGCAACTGAGCGCGAAAGCCGCCGCCTTCGATCACTGGATCCGAACCGCGTTCGTGCAGATGAATACGGCGCTGGAGAATTTGTACTTCGCCCAGGACCAGCGGGCACGCGTGGTGGGGGTCGGGGATGCGATCAAGGCACAGCTGCGTGACGAGGGTCGCGTGCACGTGCAGGCGTTGCTCCAGGAAGGTAACACCGGGGATGGCTTTGACAGCGCCTTCGGCGTACTCGGCAACGTCGGCATGTACCTCGGAGCTCTGCGCCGGCACGAACTGACCAACCCCGCGCGCGAGGAGCGCTCGCCGTTTGCGGAGGCTTCCTCCCTCGCGCTGCACGTCGGCGCCTCCCTGGGCATGGCGCCGCGCTTTGCCACCAGTCATCTGGCGAACCGCAACCGGGCGGTCGCCGGGCTGCGCAAGAGCTTCACGACGCTCGCCGATGAGTATCTGTTCATCGACGAGAATACGCGCGGCATCCTCGCCCTGCAGCGCACGGCCGATGCGCTCATGCAGGTGGTGCACCTCGGGGTCTCCAACCCGGTGAGCGATGTTTGTTTCGACACCGCCCGGCAGGCACTGGGCGAGGTGCTGGAATTCAACCGTCGTTTGTTTGAGCAGCTCGACGTTGAGCGCTTCTTTTACTGCGTACGGCCCTACTACAAACCCTACCGGGTCGGGCGCCAGGAATACCGCGGCGCCAACGCCGGGGATTTCTCCGGCATCAATGAGATCGATCTGCTGCTGGGTCTGTGCCGCGCCAGTGACGCGTACTACGCGCAGCTGCTGGTGGACAAGATGCTGTATATGCTGCCGGCTGATCAGCAGCGGCTGCGCGACTGCATGACCCGCACCAGTCTGCTCGATGAGCTACTCGAGCTCGCGCCCGAGCATGCGGGTACGGGATGGTTCCAGCGCAGTGCCCGCGCCTACCTCGAGGTCACGGACCTCTTCGGCCGCACCGCCGCACAGCACCACGACCAGCTGGTCGCACGCTTCATCGAGGCTCCCGCCGCACGCCTTGAGGAGGCGGAACTCCAGGGGGTAACCGCGAGTGGACCGCCGCTGCCCGTGCTGCTGCGCTCCCTGGAGGTCCTGCGCGATATGCGCATCGCAGCCGAACGGGCCGACATCGCCACCCGCAGCCAGGACCTCGCACGCCTGCGCAAGCTGGTCTTGCGCACCCCCGCCTGAGACCAAGCGGCAGCTTAGGTTCACCCCCTGCCGGGACTGCTGATGCGTGGCAGGAGGGCCCGGTTCAGCTATCATTCAGGGACACCGCGTCGGCGGCCTTGTACTCTCTCCGACGACCTATTGGCCTTGCATAATCAAGCCTGTATACGGTGGAGGAGATTTACGCCTGAACCTGAACAATGCCACGATGGTGTACGACGACGCTCCCGAATCAGAGCAGCTGATCCTGGTTGATCCGGCCGATCGGGAGGTGGGCTACCTGGGCAAGAGCGCCTGCCATGACGGCGGCGGTATTCTGCATCGCGCCTTCTCGCTGCTGATCTTCAATGAGCGCGGCGAGTTGCTGCTGCAGCAGCGCGGCGCTGGCAAGCGACTGTGGCCGCTTTACTGGTCCAACAGCTGCTGCAGCCACCCACGACGCTTCGAATCGCTGGAGGCGGCGACGCAGCGACGACTGCGCGAGGAGCTCGGCATGAGCTGTCCGCTGCAGTATCTGTTCAAGTTTCAGTATCAGGCCCGGTTCGATGCTGAGGGGGGCGAGCAGGAGCTTTGTTCGGTTTACGTCGGCCGCTGCAGCGGGCCGGTGACAAGCGATCCGCGGGAGATTCACGCCTGGCGCTGGATCAGCCCGGCGGCGCTGCAGGCGGAACTGGCCGCAACCGGCGTGGAGAAGTTCACCCCGTGGTTCAGAATGGAATGGGAGCGGGTCTGGCGCGATCACCGCGCGGATCTGCAGGCACTAAAGTAGGAGGCGGATTGGGCGTACCACTGATTCAGGCGTATCGCGTCGGACGTTACATCGCGGGCCGCAGGCTGCGCGGCGTGAAGCGTTATCCACTGGTGCTGATGCTGGAGCCGTTGTTCCAGTGCAATCTCGCCTGCGCGGGTTGCGGCAAGATCGACTACCCGAAGGAGATACTGCAGAAGCGGCTGACGGTCGCCGATGCGCTGCGCGCGGTGGATGAGTCCGGCGCACCCATGGTGTCGATCCCCGGAGGCGAGCCGCTCATTCATCGTGAGATGCCGCAGCTGGTGGCCGGGATCGTGGCCCGCAAGCGCTTCGTCTACTTGTGCACCAACGCAATTCTGCTGCCCAAGCACATCCATGAGTATCGGCCCTCGCCGTACCTCACCTTCTCGATCCATCTGGACGGCAGCCGTGAGCGGCACGATGAGTCGGTCTGCCAGGAGGGCGTGTTCGACAAGGCCGTCGCCGCGATCCGGCTCGCGCGCTCCAAGGGTTTCCGCGTGACCGTGAACTGCACCCTCTTCAGCGGCGAGAATCCCGATCACGTGGCCGAATTCTTCGATGAGGCGATGGCGCTGGGCATCGAGGGCATCACGGTTTCTCCGGGCTACAGCTACCAGCACGCGCCACGTCAGGATGTGTTCCTGGGCCGCAGCGCCAGCCGCAATCTGTTCCGCGAAATCTTCAAGCGTGGCCGTCTGCCTGCCCAGGGCGCGGTCGGCCGGCGGCGCTGGTCGTTCAACCACTCGAGCCTGTTTCTGGATTTTCTGGCCGGCAACCAGGCCTACCAGTGCACGCCGTGGAGCACTCCGACCTACAACATCTTCGGCTGGCAGCGCCCGTGCTACCTGCTGACGGATGAGGGTTATGCGGATACCTTCCGCTCGCTCATGGAGGACACCGACTGGGAGGCCTACGGCGTCGGCCGCAATCCCGCCTGCGATAACTGCATGGCGCACTGTGGCTTTGAAGGTACGGCCGTGAACGATGCCTTCAGCCACCCGCTGAAGGCGCTGAAGGTGGCATTGCTCGGGCCGCGCACGAGTGGTGCGATGGCACCCAACCCGCCCATTACCTACCAGGATCGCGCCCGTACGGTGGCGACCATCCCGGTCTCGGCGATCGCCCGTGCGAACCGCGAGCGCGAAGTCGACCGCGTGCAGTAGCAGCTGTCGGGAAGGCAACGTGAAGAGCGCACTCGCAGCCGCGTCGCCGGCGCCGAATCTGGCGGGATTTCCCGAGCTGCTGAAGTCCTGGCAGGCGCACATGGAACTCGCCCTGGCGACGCGTCTGCCGGATCCGCAAGTGGTGCCGGCGCGCCTGCACGCAGCCATGCGCTACAGCGTCCTCGGCGGTGGCAAGCGTATCCGGCCGGCGCTGGTGTTCGCCACCGCACGCACTCTGGGGCTCACCGAGTCGGAGGTCGAATCGGTGGCCTGCGCGATCGAGTTCGTGCACGTCTATTCACTCGTGCACGATGACCTGCCGGCGATGGACGATGATGACCTGCGCCGTGGGCGGCCCACCTGCCACAAGGCCTTCGATGAGGCCACCGCCATTCTTACCGGGGATGCGCTGCAGTCACTGGCCTTTCAGGTGCTGGCCTGCGATCCGACACTCAGCGCCACCCCAGCTACACGCCTGCGCCTCATCGAGCTGCTGGGTGAGGCCAGCGGCACTTTCGGTATGGCCGGCGGTCAGGCGATCGATCTGGCCGCCCAGGGTCGGCTGCTGAACATCACCGAGATCGAGGAAATGCATGCGCGCAAGACGGGCGCCCTGATACGCGCAAGCGTGCTGATGGCTGCGACGTGCGTGCCGAGCCTCGAGAGCCGTCTCTACCAGGCGCTCGCCGGATTCGTCGACCCGATCGGGCTCGCCTTTCAGATCCAGGACGACCTGCTGGACGTGCTGGGCGATGTCACGACTCTGGGCAAGGCGGTCGGTGCCGACAGCGAGCGTGCCAAGCCCACGCACCCCTCCGTTCTCGGGGTAACGGCCTCCCAGGAGCGCGTGCGTCTGCTGCATGGGCAGGCGCTGCAGTCGCTGGAGCCTTTTGGGGTGCGCGCAGAGCCCCTGCGTGCCCTGGCGGCGTGGCTGCTGGCGCGCAGCTTCTGAAGGGCTTGCGAGCCGCCGCGGCGGGCGTCGCCGGATCATCGGCACGCGGCGCATTATGGGTAGTATAACCGCCACACCGGCCTCACCATCCCCCGCGGGCAGGCCAATTGCGACCGGCTACTTCATGCGAGACACTGTTCCCATGGATTCAACTGCCTCGGATGAGGCCTATCAAGATCAGATTCTTCCGCACGTCTCGCGCACGTTCGCGCTGACGATTCCCCAGTTGCCGCCCGGGTTGCGTATTGGCGTCACCAATGCCTACCTGCTGTGTCGTATCGCTGACACCATCGAGGACCAGACCACCTCGTCTGCCGCGGCGCGGTTGGGACTGCTGCACCGTTTTGTGGCAGTGCTGGGCGGCCACGAGGAGGCGGCACTGTTGGCACGGGATCTGCTGCCCCGGCTGTCTGAGAACACGCTGCCGGCCGAGCGCGAGCTGGTCCTGAACATGGGACGCATCGTGCGGCTCACCGCGTGGCTGGAGACCCGGCAGCGAGCGGCCATCGAGCGCTGCGTGAGGGTGATGTGCGAGGGCATGCACGAGTTCCAGCGCATCGCGAGCCTCAATGGGCTCGCGCGCATGAGTGACCTCGATGACTACTGCTATTACGTCGCCGGCGTTGTCGGGGAGATGCTGACGCAGCTCTTCTGCGCTTACTCGCCGGCCATCGACCGGCAGCGCCCCGAGCTCGAGAAGCTCGGGGTGTCCTTTGCGCAGGGCTTGCAGATGACCAACATCCTGAAGGACGTCTGGGAAGACCACGAGCGCGGCGCCTGCTGGCTGCCGCGCGAGGTCTTCAGCCGCTACGGAGTCGAGCTCGCCACGCTCAAGGTCGATCCGCAGCCGTCCGGCTTCGCCGCCGGCATGCGTGAACTGGTGGGGATCGCCCACGCGCATCTGCGCAACGCGCTGTCCTTCACGCTGCTGTTGCCACGCACCGAGGTGGGCGTGCGACGCTTTTGCCTGTGGGCGATCGGGCTCGCGGTGCTGACGCTGCGCCGCATCGAGGCTACGCCGGGATTTCGCAGCGGGGCAGAGGTGAAAATCTCCCACGCGGCGGTCGGACTCACGACGACACTCAGCAACGCCAGCGTCCGCAGTGACTGGCTGCTGCGACGCCTGTTCAGCGTGGCTGCCAGCGGTCTGCCGTTGGCGAAGCTCGGCGCGCCCTACGTTCCAAAGAGCCCTCTGCCGAGCGCGGAGCCGCGCACGGCCGAGTTTTCTGCAGGCGGTGCGCATGCCGCGCAGCAGGATCTGCGCCGCGAAGGGAGTTCTGGCCGTTGAATCGTACCTCGCCACTGCCCGCCGCTGAGGTTACCGAGAGCCACGCGACGACGCCGGCCAAGGCGCGCCTGGTCCAGGGTTCGGGTCTGGACCACGCCATCATCGCCGCCCGCAGCGCGCTGCAGGCGCAGCAATCGCGGCTTGGCTACTGGGCCTTCGAGCTCGAGGCTGATTGCACCATCCCGGCCGAATACATTCTGATGCTGCATTTTCTGGGCGAGTCCGACCCGCTGCTGCAGCGGAAGATCGCCACTTACCTGCGCGCACGCCAGGCGGCGCACGGCGGCTGGCCGCTGTATCAGGGCGGGGACCTGGATATCAGCTGCACCGTCAAGGTCTACTACGCGCTCAAGCTTGCCGGCGACGACGTCAACGCACCGCACATGGCACGCGCGCGCAACGCGATCCTGGCCCGCGGCGGTGCGGCGCGTGCCAACGTGTTCACGCGCATCGCACTTGCGCTCTTCGAGCAGGTGCCGTGGCGCGCCGTGCCGTACATCCCGGTCGAGATCATGCTGCTGCCGCGCTGGTTCCCGTTTCACCTGGACAAGGTGTCGTACTGGTCACGCACGGTCATGGTGCCGCTGTTCATCCTGTGCACGCGCCGCCCGCGCGCCCGAAATCCGCAGCAGCTGGGTGTGGCGGAGCTGTTCGTGACGCCTCCGCACGAGGAGCAGCACTACTTCCCAACTGTCCCCGGGCGCCGGGGCGCCCTGGCACGCGCCTTCCTGCTGCTCGATCGCTGCGCCCGCCGCATCGACCCGTTCATTCCCAAGGCTATGCGGCGCCTCGCCACGGCGCGCGCCGAAGCCTGGACTGTTGAGCGGCTGAACGGTGAGGACGGCCTCGGAGCGATCTTTCCGGCGATGGTCAATGCACTGGAAGCCTTCGTGGTCCTCGGTTATCCCAAGGACAGTCCGCACCGCGCGCTCGCGCGCCGCGCGATCGACAAGCTGCTGGTGGTCACAGACGACAGCGCCTACTGCCAGCCGTGCCTGTCGCCGGTATGGGACTCGGCACTCGCGGTGCTCGCGATGCAGGAAGAAGGTGGCGGTGAGGCGGCAGTGGCTGCCGAGCGGGCGCTGCAGTGGCTCAAGGGAGAACAGTTGCTCACTCAGCCGGGCGACTGGCAGCGCCAGCGGCCCGGGCTGGCCGGTGGCGGCTGGGCCTTCCAGTACAAGAACGACTTCTACCCGGACCTCGACGACACGGCTGTCATCGTGTGGGCGATGCAGCGCTCCCCGGATGCGCCCGCTTACGCGCATGCGATCGACCGCGCCCTCAACTGGCTGGTCGGCATGCAAAGCAGCAATGGCGGGTTTGCGGCCTTCGATGTGGACAATACCCACTACCGCCTGAACGCGATCCCCTTTGCCGACCATGGGGCGCTGCTGGACCCGCCCACGAGCGATGTCACTGCGCGCGTGGTCACGGCGCTGGCGGTGTGCGACCGGCCGCAGGACAAGTCCGCCCTGGCGCGCGCGCTGGCTTACCTGCGACGCGAGCAGGAGCCCGACGGCTCCTGGCTCGGGCGCTGGGGGAGCAACTACATCTACGGCACCTGGTCGGTGCTCATGGCGCTGGCACAGGCGCGCGTGCGCCCCGACGACGCCGCGGTCCTGCGCGCGGTCCAGTGGCTGATGCAGTGGCAGAACAGCGACGGTGGCTGGGGTGAGAGCAACGACAGCTACGCCCAGCCGGCAGCCTCGCGCCGGCCCGCCCCGAGCACCTCGTTCCAGACGGCCTGGGCGCTGCTTGGACTGATGGCCGCAGGCCTGGCGCGCACGGAGGCGGTGCGCCGTGGCGTCGAGTATCTGCAAAGAACGCAGGACGCACGCGGACTGTGGAGCGATGCCGGGTTCACCGCCCCAGGGTTCCCGCGGGTGTTCTACCTCAAGTACCACGGCTACAGCGCCTATTTTCCGCTGTGGGCGCTGACGGCCTATCGAAACCTCCTGCGTGCCGGGGGCACTCATTGACGGATCCGGTCGTCGGCGTGATCTGCGCGCTGCGCAGTGAAGCGCGACACCTGGGTCGGACCCTCGTAGGCCAGGCGGGACTTGAGTCCCTGCCCGACGGCACCCTGCTCGCAGTCACCGGCACGGGGCTCGCGGCCGCGGCCGCGGGCGCTGAGCGCCTGCTGGCCGCTGGTGCCACCTCCTTTGTCAGCTGGGGCATGGCCGGGGGCCTGGATCCGCAGCTGCGCGCCGGACACCTGCTGCTGCCGGCCGAAATCGTCAACCCGGACGGCCAGGTGCTCGCCAGCGATGCGCGCTGGCGAGCTCAGCTGGCCGCCTCCCTGAGTGCACTGCGTCCCCTCACATCCGGACGTCTCGTCAGCGTCCGCGCTGCGGTGCCCACCGCCGCTGCCAAGGCGGTTCTGTGGCGCGCGGGGGCGCTCGCGGTCGACATGGAGAGTTCGGCCGTCGCTGCGCTGTGCGAGCGCCACGGCCTGCCGTTCATCGCCATCCGCGCGATCATCGACGATGCCGCCACGGAGCTGCCGGGCGCGCTCGCCACGGCTACCCGTGCCGACGGTGGCGTCGCCGTCTGGCCCGTACTCACCACTTTGCTGCGCGCGCCGCTGCAGCTCGGAGCGTTGCTGCATCTGGCGCGCGCCTACGCGGCGGCTAACCGCACGCTCGCGGCCGTAGCACGCCGTGGCGCTCTGACGCCTCTGACGACCGCCCCCGCTGCACATCCGGTGCCCAGCGCAGGTGCGCGGTGAGGGCATTGCTCACCGGTGGCACCGGCTTTGTGGGAGCGGCCGTGGCCCGGGCGCTGCTGCGCCAGGGCTGGGAGGTGCGGGCAGTGGTGCGCGCGGGGGCCGACCAGAGAAATCTCAACGCCCTGCAGCTCGAGGTGGTGGGGGGCGATCTCAACGATGCCGGCTCGCTTGAGCGCGCGGCGCGCGGTTGCGCGGCGGCGTTGCACGTGGCGGCCGACTACCGGCTGGGGGCCCGTAACCCGCAGCAGCTCTACCAGACCAATGTCGAAGGCACCCGCAACCTCTTGAACGCTGCGCGCGCCGCGGGCGTGCAGCGCATCGTCTATACCAGCAGTGTCGCCACCATCGGCATTCCCGCCGACGGCACGCCGGGCAATGAGCTGACCCAGGTGGCGCTCGGGGACATGGTCGGGCACTACAAGCGCTCCAAATTTCTCGCCGAGCAGGTGGCGCGCGATGCGGCGCGCAGCGGGACTCCGGTGGTCATCGTCAACCCCTCGACCCCGGTCGGGCGGGGCGACGCGAAACCCACGCCCACCGGGCAATTGGTGCGCGATGCCGCCAGCGGACGCATGCCCGCCTACGTCGATACCGGGCTCAACATCGTGCACGTCGATGACGTCGCGGTGGGCCATCTGCTCGCGCTCGAGCACGGCCGCAATGGTGAGTCCTACATCCTCGGCGGTGAGGACATGACACTGCGCGAGATCCTCGCCGACATCGCGCGCATCGTGGGGCGCCGGCCGCCGTGGATAAGGCTGCCGGCGCGCGCGCTGGTGCCAGTGGCGCTGATTGCCGAGAGCTGGGCGCGCGTCACCGGCGGTACCACGCGCATCACGCTCGAGGGCGCGCGGCTCTCGGCAACGCATGTTCTTCTCGAGCGACAAGGCGGTGCGCGAACTCGGTTACCGCTGGCGCCCGCCCACGCATGCGTTTGCGGATGCGGTGCAGTGGCTGCGCGAGCAGGGGCTGCTGGCTTAGCCGCCCCGGCCGAGGGTGAGCCCGCGCGGCGTCCTGGATACCAGTTCCAGCGCCCCCCGATTGCCATGACGCCTGGCACGATGAGCGCGCGAGGAGCGCGGCGTCCACAGCACCGCGACGCGCACAGGCCGAGTCCTGTCATCTTTAGCACCGGCAGCTGCGGCCTGACGAACGCCCCGAACACTACCACCATGATGAGGCCGGCTCCGGTGATGACCGGCGCGATCGCCGCCAGGCCCTCGACCGTCGCGCGGTTGTTGTCCGCATCACGGCGGTACTCCTGCTGGATCTGGAACAGCAGGAACAGCTCGTAGTCCATCGACAGCCCGAAGCTCAAGCAGAACACCAGGAGCGGGATCTCCAGTGGAATCGCCGTGATCGGATGTTCCAGACCGACCAGGCCGTTCAGCCAGCCCAGCTGAAACACCGCCACCACCGCGCCGATGCCCGCCGCCACGGCCAGCAGGTTCATGAGCACCGCCTTCAGCGGCAGCAAGAAGGAACGGAAGGCCGCGAACAACAGCAGCAACGTGGCGCCCACCACGAAGCCGAAGATGCGCGGCAGACTGCGGTGCATGTAGTCGTTGAAGTCATTGTGTTCCGCCGGCGTTCCACCCACCATCAGCTTAAACGCACCTGCGGGTGCACGGTGTGCGAGCTCACGGGTGAGCGCGCCGATCTGCGTGACGTCCATGTGGTCGGCGGGGGTGACCTCGAACAGTGCCGCGCGCCGGTCGTGGCTCACATACAGCTCGCCGATCTGGGGGATAGTCGCGCAGCGCCTGCGCCGGATCGGCGTACAGGGTTTCGTAGTCATCGAGTTCGACCCCCTTCTGCAGGCTCAGGGGCGAGGCGACGCTGGCGATGCGCGGGTCGCGCTGCAGCTGCTGCGCGTAGGCGAAGAGCGGGCGCACGTGCGTGGGATCGAGAATCGGCCTGCCGTCGGTGGCGCTCACGATGACATAGATGGCGAGTGAGGCGTTCTCGCTGCGCAGTGCACTCAGCAGGTCGAACCCCTGCCGCGACTCCATCGCCTGCGGCAGGAACCAGCGCTCGTTGGAGAACCCCGTGTTGGCGCGCAGCGCCGGAGCTGCGATCGTGAGCACGCAGCCCCCGGCGAGCAGCAACGTCAGCCATGGATGGCGCACGATCCTGCGGCCCAGGCCACGCCAGAATGCCAGCAGGCCGGGGCGACCCGGACGGCGGCGCAGCACGGGCAGCCAGTCGATGCGCGGGCCGAGCAGGAATAACGCGGCGGGCAGCAGCGTCAGGGCCGCCAGTACCGAGACACACACCACCAGCGCGCCACCGATGCCCACGCTGCGGGTTTCCAGAAGCGGGCTGAACAGCAGTCCCAAAAGGCCGATGATCACCGTCAGTCCGGACCAGGAGATGGTACGCCCGGCAAGTGCCACGGTACCTGCCACGCGCTCGGCGAGGCTGCTCCCTGAGGCGTGCTCACGGTAGTGGGTCACCATCAGCAGTGAATAGTCGATGCCGATGGCGAGCCCGATCATCGTGACGACATTGCCCAGCAGGTTTGAGACCGGCATGAGACGCGCGAGTACGAAAGCCAGCCCCAGGGAGACCGTGGTCGTCGACAGTCCGGTGAGCAAGGGCAGGCCGGCTGCGACCAGCGTGCCGAAGGCGAGCAGCAGGATGGCGAGCGTCAGCGGCAGTGCATGCCTCTCGGCGCGATCTCCGCCCGCGGCGCTCCAGGTGTTGACGTCGAGGTCGGCAGCGGCGCCCCCGGTGACGGCCACGCGCGCCCCCGGATTCGCCTGAGCGAGCCTGGCTGCCAGGGGCGCGAGCGCTGCGCGTACGGCGAGCACGCCGCGCTGGCGTGCGCTGATGTCGGTGGCCGCAAGGCCAACGAGCAGCATGCTCACGTGGCCGTCGACCGAGCGCAGCCGCGGCTCACGCCCGTCGGCGTAGCTGGCGACCTTGCGCACGCCCGGCAGTGCCGCGAGCACGTGCGTCGTGTCCTGGATCCAGTGGAAGTAGGGCGCAGCGTCGGCCTTGAGCTGCGGCGCGCTGACGGCCACCACGAGTGGATCGATGAAGGGATTGCTGAAGTCGGCACGCAGGGCGTCGCCGGCGCGGCGTGAGGGGCTGCCGGGCACGCCACCCTCCACCCCGAGGCTGACCTGCCCGAGGCGGTGCGCGCCCCAGGCACCCAGCGCAATGGCCACCAGCCAGGCCGCCAGCACCCATCCGGCATGGCGTACCACGGCACTGCCGATGCGCATGAACGGGTCGCGCGAGGTGGCTGTGTGCGCCGCCCCGGCGCCCGGACGAGCCATGCCATCCTCTCCCAGAGGTAGTACTCCTGCAGCTGTGCGGCCAATTTAAGTGCGCACAGGGTATTTCATTTTGATGGCATGACAAGGACACGGGTAAAATGTGGGGCAAACGCTGGCGCTGGTTTTCCTACAACTGCCCATGTCTGAATCGTCCCCGGCCTCCGTCGTGCGTGACGCAACGCTCCCCTGGGACGCGCGTCTGGCACGCTACCTCGTGTGGCCGTTACGGCACGGACCGGTCACGCCCAATCACCTCACCACCGTGCGCCTGGGCTTCGGGCTGGCGGCGGCGCTTGCCTTCATGCAGGGCAGCTACGCCTACATGAACCTGGGGGCCTTGCTCCTGGTCGTGTCGAATTTCCTCGATCACACCGATGGCGAGCTTGCCCGCGTGAGCGGCAAGAGCAGCCGCCTCGGGCACTGGTACGACCTGGCGAGCGATGCCGTGGTCACGATCCTGCTATTCGCAGGTATCGGGGCGGGTGTTGCCACGCGCACCCACGACGTGCTCGGCCTGCCGCCGGTGCTCCTGGGTGTGGTCGCCGGAGGTGCGGTGGCGCTCATCTTCTATCTGCGCATGCGTACCGAGAGGCTGGCTGGCAAGAGCGCCAGCCAGCAGGCCGCCGTGGGCGGCTTTCAGACCGAGGACGTGTTGTACCTGATGCCGCTCGTCACGCTGTGTAAGGCTGCGACGCCGTTCCTGATCGCGGCCGTGCTCGGCGCACCGCTGTTCGCACTGTGGGTGGCGTTCCAATACCGACGCGTGCTGCGCGCGCAGACGCGATGAGCGCAGCACTGGGGGCGCGCCTGCAGGGCCTGGACCTGCCTGGCCTGCAGCGCGAGTTCCGCGCCCAGGGCAAGTTCCTCTATCTGCCCGAGTTCTTGCCGCCCGCGGCCACCGCGGAACTCGCCGCCGCAGTGGCGGCGGTGGCGCCGGCGGTCAACCGCAACTACCTGCCCGGGCACAAACAGGGTGGCAGCGTCAGCCGGCATGCGATCGATGAGCTTGCCCCTGGCGTTGCCGCGCTGTACCGCGCGCCCGTCCTCATGGATTGGCTGAGCCGCCTCGCCGGTGAAGCGCTGCAGGTCTCGCCGGCGGATGACCCGCACGCCTACGCCCTGTACTTCTACACGCAGCCGGGCGATCACATCGGCTGGCACTACGACACTTCGTATTACGCCGGACGCCGCTACACCGTGCTGATCGGAGTCATCGATCAGTCCTCCTGCCGCCTGGATTACCAGCTGCACACCCGCGCGCCGGGCCGGCAGAGCCAGTCCGGATCGCTGCAGATCGCCCCGGGCGGACTGGTGTTCTTCGATGGCGACGCACTGCGACACCGGATCTCGCCCCTGGCCGCCGGCGAGCGGCGCGTATCGCTGACATTCGAGTACCTCACCGATCCGCGCATGCACCGCTGGGGGCGCTTCGTCTCGAACATGAAGGACTCACTCGCCTACTTCGGGTTCCGCCAGGTGTTCGGCGGCCGCCGCGTGCGGCGCGCCGCAGCGCCGACGGGCGAACAGTAGCCGTGAGCCGGGCAGCGCCGTGGCTCCTGGCAGGCGGAGCTGTGCTGTTCGTGATCGTGCTGTTCTCGCACGATCTGCATACGATCTTCAGCATCCTAGTACTGGCCGGCTGGGGGCTGCTGGGCGTGACCCTCTTCCACCTGCTGCCGCTAGTGCTGGATGCCGGCGCGATCCGCGTGCTTGAGCCTGGTGCACGCACCGGTGCCCTGCTGGATGCGCTGCGGGTGCGCTGGATCGGCGAGTCCGCCAACAGCCTCATGCCGGCAGGTGCGATCGGCGGTCCACTGCTGATGATCAGGCAGCTCATCCAACGCGGTACCGCGGCAACGGCCGCGGTTGCCGCGATCACCGTCAGCACGACGCTGCAGAGCTTCGCCCAGGTGGTGTTCGCGCTGATGGGCGTAGCGATCATGGGCACGCATCTGGCCGGAATCTCCGCCGCTACCTCCTGGACGGCAGTGCTCATCGCCTGCGCGTGTCTGGTCGTGCCGCTGGTGTCGTTTTACCTCCTGCAGCGTCGTGGCCTGTTCGCGGGGATCATGCGTCTGGGGCAGCGCTTCGCCGGCGCACGCGACTGGTCGCATCTCGTCAAACACGCCGAGGGCATCGATGCGGCGCTCACGCAAACCTACGGCGAGCGCGCGCGGCTATGGCAGAGCTTCGCGCTGAGTCTGGCAGGCTGGATCGTGGGTACCGCGGAGGTGTGGCTGTTGCTGAGGTTGCTCGGTTCCGCCGGCAGCTGGAGCGACGCCCTGATGCTCGAGAGCCTCGGGCAGGCTATCCGCGGCGCAGCCTTCGCTATTCCAGGGGCGCTGGGCGTACAGGAGGGCGGCTATGTGCTGCTCGCGCCACTGGCCGGTGTGCCTCCCGATGTCGCGCTGGCGCTGGCGCTGGCGAAGCGGGCGCGCGAGCTGCTGCTGGGAATTCCAGGCCTGGTCTATCTTTATTTCACTGAACGCGCTTTCCGGCGCCGCCTGGCGGCCGCGTAGGCCGGTCACAACGGGCGGCCCGCCCCGGTCCGTTCAGCCTAAGCCCGGCCGCAGTGCCAGACGACCCCGGCGGCTACCGCAATTTTGTACTATGCGCACCTCGTTCTTTGCCCAGGAAACACGTGCGAGCCATTATTCTCGCCGCCGGACGCGGCTTACGCCTGAAACTGCCCCAAGACGTCGAACAGCCCAAGTGCCTGCTCGAGTTCGGGGGCCGAAGTCTCCTGCAGCGCCATCTGCAGTTACTGCGCTCCGCCGGCATCACCGAGGTGGTGCTGGCGCTGGGCTTCCTGCACGAGGTGGTGGAGGCGCACCTGCAGGCCTTGCCCGGACAGCCACGACCGCAAATCGTGCTCAATCCCCGCTATGAGCTCGGCAGTGTCCTCACGCTGCACACTGCCGCCGCAGCCCTCAGGGGCGGCGGTGATGTGCTGGTCATGGATGCCGACGTGCTCTACCACGAGCGCATCATGAGCGCGCTGGTGGCCGGGGCGCGGCCCGCCAACCGCATCCTGATCGACCGCGGCTTTGAGCCCGGGGATGAGCCGGTCAAGGTGTGCCTGCGCGCCGGGGTGCCGATCGAGCTGCGCAAAAAGGTGCCCGAAGGGCTCGAGTACGACACCATCGGGGAATCCGTCGGGTTCTTCCGTTTCAGTGAGAGTGGCGCGCGGCGCCTGGCGGCGATCGTCGATGACTACGTCGGAAGCGACCGCGCTGCGATGCCGCACGAGGAAGCCGTGCGCGACCTGCTGCGCGAGTCCGGACACGGCTTCGAGGTCGCAGACGTGACGGGACTGCCGTGGATCGAGATCGACTTCCCCGCCGACGTCGCGCGCGCCACGCAAGCGATTCTGCCGCGCCTCTGAGCGCTTGAGGGATTTACCATGAACGATGCGAGCGACGGCCCCCGACACAGCCCAGAGGGCGAGGCCAGTGGGGGCGCGGTGGCGAGCACACGCAGCGCCCGGCTGCGCGAGATGCTGCTAAGCCGGCAGCTGGAGTTCCTCATGGAGGCCCACAACGGCCTCTCCGCACGCATCGTGCGCGAGGCCGGCTTCAAGGGCATCTGGGCCTCGGGCCTGGCGATCTCCGCGCAATTCGGCGTGCGCGACAACAACGAGGCGAGCTGGACGCAGATCGTGGACATGCTCGAGTTCATGGTTGATGCGAGCGATATGCCGATACTGCTCGATGGCGATACCGGTTATGGCAATTTCAACAATCTGCGTCGCCTGGTGCGCAAACTCGAGCAGCGCGGTGTCGCCGGCGTATGCATCGAGGATAAGCAGTTTCCCAAGACCAACAGCTTCCTCAATGGTGAACGTCAGCCGCTGGCGGATATCGCCGAGTTCGCCGGCAAGATCGCGGCTGGCAAGGATACGCAGCGCGATGCGGAGTTCTGCATCGTGGCGCGCGTCGAGGCGCTGATCGCCGGCTGGGGCATGGACGAGGCCCTGCGGCGCGCGGAGGCCTATCGGCGCGCGGGCGCGGATGCCATCCTCATCCACAGCAAGCTCGCCAAGGCGGATGAGATCGTAACCTTCGCGCGCGAGTGGGCGCAGCGCGCCCCGCTGATCATCGTACCGACGCGCTACTACAGCACGCCGACCGCTGTGTTTCGCGAGGCAGGCGTGAGTGTCGTCATCTGGGCGAACCACATGGTGCGCGCATCGATCTCCGCCATGCAGCGGCTTGCCGCGGAGGTGCACCACAGTGAAACCCTGGTGAACGTGGAGGACCGCATCGTTCCGGTGGGTGAGATCTTCCGCCTGCAGGACGCCGAGGAATACTCCGCCGCGGAAGAGCTCTACCTCGCGGCCGCAACCGTGACGCGTACCGCGGTCGTGCTCGCCGCCGGTCGCGGTCGGGGACTCGAGGCTCTCACGCTCGAGCGGCCGAAGCTCATGCTGCCGATCGCCGGGCGCCCGCTGCTGCGCTGGCTGCTGGATGCCTTCAAGAAGGAGGGCGTCAATGACGTGACGGTCATCGGTGGCTACCGTGCGCAGGCCATCGACACTGCCGGTATCCGGCTGCTCCTCAACGAGCGCTACGCCGACACCGGCGAGCTGAGAGTCTCGATCGTGCCGTCGAGGGACTCAAGGCCGATACTCTCATCTGCTACGGGGACCTGCTGTTCCGCAGTTACGTGCTGCGCGACTTGATCGAGGGCAGCGCCGATTTCGCCATCGTCGTGGATTCCTCAGAATCGGGCGCGTTCAACAGCACCGTGCGCGATTTCGCCTACTGCTCGCGCGTGGATGACCGGGAGCTCTTTGGCACTCCGGTGCTGCTTGAGCGCATCAGCGAGGGCGCGGCCGAGGCGCCGCTGCCCAAGCCGCAGGGTCGCTGGATCGGCATGCTGTACGTGCGTCGCAACGGACTTGCGCGGCTCAAAGCCGTCATGGGGCAGCTGCGCCGCCGCCCCGACTTCGAGACGCTCGACGTGCCGGTGTTGCTGAACGCACTGATCGAGAACGGTGCGGCGATCGAGGTGCTGTACGTGCACGGTCACTGGCGCGGGGTCAATGACCTCGAGGAACTGCGCCAGGCCGTCGACTTCGCGCACGGGCAGTCAGTGTACGCTGCGGCTGCCCGAGACCACCGCGACGATGATTGAGGCGCGGCATTTCGTCGAGGCGGCGCGGCAGCGCGGTTTCCACTGGTACGCCGGCGTGCCCTGCTCGTACCTGACGCCGTTCATCAATTATGTACAGCAGGACGAGTCGCTGCGCTACGTGTCGATGGCAAATGAGGGCGACGCGGTCGCCCTCAGTGCGGGCGTGGCGCTGGGTGGCACGGCGCGCGGCGTGGCCATGATGCAGAACTCAGGTCTGGGCAATGCGGTCAGCCCGCTCACGTCCCTCACCTGGACCTTTCGCCTGCCGCAGCTGCTCATCGTGACCTGGCGTGGGCAGCCCGGAGTTCCCGATGAGCCGCAGCACGCACTCATGGGGCCGATCACCCCGGCGCTGCTGGAGCTCATGGAAATCCCGTGGGAGTGTTCCCGGCGCAGCCGGAGGAAATCGCACCGGCCCTCGATCGCGCGCTGCGTTACATGGAGGAGGCCGGACGTCCCTACGCCCTGGTCATGCCCAAGGGGGTCGTGGCCAGCTTTCCGCTGGCGCAGGCAGCGCCGCATCAGGCCCCCGCGCGCTCGGGCGCGCTTACACTCGATGCGAGCTGCGCGGATTCGGCCGAGCGGCCCTCACGCCAGCAGGCGCTGAGTGAGGTGCTGGCGCACACGCGCGAGGCGGGCACGGTGGTGCTGGCCTCCACCGGCTTTTGTGGCCGGGAGCTGTACGCACTCGAGGATCGGCCCAGTCAGTTCTACATGGTGGGCTCGATGGGTTGCGTGGCATCCCTCGCCCTCGGGCTTGCGCTTAGCCGCCCGGACCTGCGGGTCGTTGCCCTCGATGGCGACGGCGCAGCGCTCATGCGCATGGGGAACCTTGCCACCATCGGCGCTTATGCGCCGCCGAACCTCTGGCACCTGCTGCTGGACAACGGTGCCCACGATTCGACCGGCGGTCAGCCGACCGTCTCTCCCCGCATTTCCTTCGCTGCTATCGCCGCCGCCTGCGGCTATGCCTCGGCGCTGCAGACCGCGCAGCTCACGCAGATCGGCGCCTGGCTGCGCGCGCCACGCCGCGACGGCGCGCAGTTTGCCTGCCTGCTGATGCGCCCCGGCGCGCCCGCCGACCTGCCGCGCCCGGCGCTGACTCCGGTTGCGGTCCGGGAGCGCCTGGCGCGGCATCTGGCGGCCGGCGCCCGGGCCGGACTGTGAGCCGACGCCATCCCGGGGCCGCAGCAGCCGTGCGACCAACCACCGCGTGCGGCTCCTAGCCAGCCTGTTGCTGTGCCTGTTGCCTGCTGCCACGGCGCTGGCACAGCTGGCGCCCTCGGACGTGCCGGAGCAGCGCTTCCCCGTGCCGGCAGCCACGCCACTGCCGCCCGCACCGCCGGCGCCCCCCGGGCTTAAACGCTGGCTAAACCCGGCGACGGCGCCGTTCATTCCGGTGCCAAGCATCGGCACCGATCCCAATGGCGGCACCACGCTTGGCATCCTGCCGGTATGGCTGCACGCCGATGACCAGCACCAGATAGACCGCATCATCGCGCCTGATCTGGTGCACAACACCTACTTTGGCTGGGGAGTGCACGCGCGCGTTTACGCGTACCCTTCCGATGATGAGCAATGGTCGGCCGTCGCTGGCGCCAAGGAGCGTGTCGATCGCGGCATCGACCTGGAGTACCAGCGCGGCCGCGCCCGCCGTGACCGCTGGTCCTTTACGGTCAGCCTGATCTCGGACCGCGATGGCACCCCGCGTTTCTATGGGTTGGGCAATCACACCGCCAAGTCGGCCGAATCCAACTACACGGCCCAGCAACAGATCTCACAGCTGCAGGCGGGATTCAACATTTCCCGCATCTGGCAAGTGGCGTACACCCTGCGCGCACGCTGGGTCGATGTGCAGCCCGGCACGCTGCCGGGTGTCGACTCGATCGAGCAGCTCTACGGACAGAACGTCCTTGGCACGGGCAAGGAATTCCTGCAGCGGGTCTCCCTGATTTACGACACGCGCGATGATCTCACCATTCCGCGGCGTGGCATGCAGTGGATTTTCTATGCCGGCGCCGCCAACAGCGCGCTCCTGAACGATATCCTCTACAAGGAAGCCGGCGTCGATGGCCGCGGCTTCTGGCCGGCCTTTCACGACACGGTGCTGGCGGCACACGTGGCGCTGCGCTACATGCTCAGTGACCACAACGCACCCTTCTGGGCGCTGAGCACCCTGGGAGGTGACCGCAGTGTGGTAGGCGGGGAGCAGCCGCTGCGTGGCTTTGGCGCGGGCCGGTTCACCGACCGCGATGCCTACTCCACGACTCTTGAGCTACGTCGCCGCGTGTTCTCCTTCGATGCGGTCACCACACGGGTCGACATCGAGTTCACCCCCTTCGTCGATGCCGGGCGCGTCTTCAACAGCTCCGGCACTTTTCCGCTGTCGCACGTGCACGCCATCGGCGGGGTGGGATTTCGCGGCATTGCCAGACCGTTCGTGGTCGGTTACGTCGACATCGGCTATGGCAGCGAGGGTGCCGCGTTCTTCACCGGCATCAACTATCCCTTCTGAGCGCGTCCGCTCAGTGCGCTGCCGCCGCAGATGCGGCGCCGCCCTTGCCGGGCTTTACCAGCAGCAGCAGCGGGATCAGCGCAAGGAAGATGAGGCCGAGGACCTTGAAGCCATCGAGATAAGACAGGAGCGTCGCCTGCTGCACCGCCTGCTCATAGACGCTGGCGAGGACGGTCGGGGTATCGTGGGCGACACCGAGCGCACTGCCGAGCTGCTGGGTGTAGTCGGAGTAGGCTGGGTTCAGCGATTGTAGGTGCTCCACCAGGCGGCTCTGGTGGAACTGGGCGCGGCGTGTGAGCACCGTCGAGGCAAAGGCGATGCCAATGCTGCCGCCGAAGTTGCGCGCCAGGTTGATGAGTGCGGATGCGTTGTTGGTCTTGTCCGGCGGGATGTCACGGAACGCCAGGGCGTTGATGGGCACGAACAGAAACGGCAGCGCGGCCGACTGCAGCACGCGCATCCACACCAGGGTCTTGAACGATACGCCCAGATAGACGTTGGTCATGAGCAGCAGGCTCACGCCCCCGATGGTCAGGCCCGCGGCGGTCAGCAGACGCAGGTCGACTTTGTTGATTGAGCGACCCACCAGCGGCAGCAGGGCGATCGTAGCGAAGCCGCCGGGCGTGAGCACCAGGCCCGCATCTACCGCACGGTAGCCCATGAGCTGCTGGGTGTAGGCGGGGATGAGGAAGGTGCTGCCGAGGAGCATAAACCCGAGCATCAGCATCAAACAGAACGTCACTGCAAAATCAGGGCTGCGCATCAGGCGCAGGTCCACCATCGGGTGCTCGTGGTGCAGCTCGCGCCAGATGAGCAATATGAAGCCGATGCCCGAGGCAATGGCGAGCGTGGTAATCAGCGGCGAGCCGAACCAGTCAGCGTCCTGGCCACGATCCAGTACCACTTGCAGGCAACCCAAGCTGAGCGCAACAAAGCCAAACCCCATCCAGTCCACCGACAGCGGGCCTTTGCTGCGCACCGTGGCGGTCTCCTTGATGAGTGAGGTCACGAGCAGCAGCAATACCAGGCCGACCGGCACATTGATCAGGAAGATCCAGCGCCAGTTGTAGCTGTCAGTGATCCAGCCGCCGAGCGTCGGGCCGACGGTGGGTGCGACCACGGCGGCGATGCCGTATATCGCGGATGCCATGCCGCGTTTCTCGCGCGGAAAGCTGTCCGCAAGAATCGCCTGGCCGACCGGCTGCAGGCCGCCGCCGGTAGCCCCCTGCAGTGCGCGCAGCACGATCAGCGTCGGCAGATTGGGCGCGAAGCCGCACAGGAGCGAGGTGACCGTGAAGCCGGCGATGCAGGTAAGAAACAGGCGCTTGCGGCCGAAGGTGTTCGCCAACCATCCGGAGATCGGCATGATGATGGCGTTGGTTACCAGATAGCTCGTGAGCACCCAGGTCGATTCGTTCTGGCTCGATGACAGGGCACCGGCGATGTGAGGCAGGGCTACGTTGGCGATGGAGATATCCATGATCTCCATGAACGCGGCCAGCGCGACGACCGGCGCGATCAGCCAGGGGATGCTGGCGCCGCGCGCCGCGCTCACGGGCGGTCGTGCCCCGGCGCGCGTTGCACGCTGGCGGCGCCGCCGTGCACCAGGTTTGCAGCGAGAATCGCGTTGATCGCCGCATCGGCGCCGCTCTCCTGATCGGCGTAGACGTTGGTCGTGAGGGTAGCGGGAAACGCGGGTTGCTTGGAGAGTGCCGCGCCCCCCTGGTCGTGAACATCGACGTCGATGCTCGTGGAAAGCCCGAGAAAGAGCGGATGCTGCTCGAGTTCCTGCGGGTCCAGGCCGATGCGCACCGGCAGGCGCTGCACGATTTTGATCCAGTTGCCCGAGGCGTTCTGCGCCGGCAGCACCGCAAGCGCGCTGCCGGTGCCTGCCGTGAGGCCGAGCACCTTGCCGTGATAGCGCACGTGCGACCCGTACATGTCAGCTGACACGGTCACCGGCTGCCCGATGCGCAGTCCGCTCAGCTGGTTTTCCTTGAAGTTGGCATCGATCCACATCGACTCGACCGGCACGATGGCGAGCATTTCGGTGGCCGCACTGACCTGCTGGCCGAGCTGCACCGCGCGGCGCACCACGTAGCCGGAAACCGGCGCCACGACCTGGGTGCGGGCGAGTGCAAGCCAGGCACTGCGCAGTGCGGCTTCGGCCTGCAGCACTCGTGGATGCGACTGCGGCGTGGTGCCCACGACTGCCGCGCGCGTGCTCTCGAGCGTCGCCTCGGCCTGGCGCAGCCCGGCTTGCGCGCTGTGCACGGCATTCTGCTCGTGCTGCAGCGTTTGCTGCGCGATGCCGTGCACGGTCAGTAGCGGCTGGTCGCGTTCCACATCCTGGTTGGCCTGGCGCAACTGCACCTGCAGCACCTGCACCTGTGCGGCGTCGCGCGTCTCCTCGGCGAACAACTGGGCGACGTCGCGTACCGTCTGTGCAAGGTTCGCCTGCGCCTGCGCGAGTGCCACCTCGGCGTCGCGCCGGTCGAGCTGCACCAGCACCTCGCCGCGGTGGACGTACTGCGTCTCATCAGCTTGGATGGCGACTACCGTCCCGGCGACCTGCGGGGTAAGGCGTATCAGATTGCCGTTGACGTAGGCGTCCTCGGTGGTGACGCGGCCGCGTGCCACGAGCAGGTAGTACAGCCCCCACGCAATCAGGCCGAGCGCAAAAATGCCCAGGACTATGAGCGGCCGGCGGCTGCCCGGCGCGCGTTCGGTCGGCGCGCTCGCCGGCGCGGGCTTCGGTTCGGTCGTCTCACTCATGCTGGTCTCCCGCGGCGGCGGCGGCGAGCGCGGCCGGATCCTGTGGTGCACTCCACCAGCCTCCGCCCAGTGCCCGAAAGAGCGCCGCCGTGTCGGTGAAGCGCTGTACGTCTGCCTGCACCTGGGTCAGCGCCGCCTGCTGGTATTGCTGTTCGGCCGTAAGGACCTGCAGCTCGGTGTACTTGCCGGCCCGGTATTGAGCCAGCGCCAGGTCGCGGTCCGCGGCCGCTGCCTCCAGAGCCCGGCTGTGGGCGGTGTAGCTCTCGGCGTCGTGCTCGAGGGCCTGCAGCGCGTTGGCGACCTCGACAAAAGCGGCGATCAAGGTGGAGCGGTAGCTGGCGAGCGCCTGCTGGTAGTGCTCCTCGGCCTCGTGCTGCCGCGCGGCCAGCGTCCCGCCGTGGAACAAGGGGGCGCTGGCATTGAGCCCCACTGACCATATCGCCCCCGGGCGCGTCAGGAACTCGTTCAGCATGGTGGTCTGTTGCGCGTACTGGGCCGAGATCGTGAGCGCCGGCAGCCGCGCCGCCTCCGCCACGCCAATCGCCGCGCTTGCCTGATGCAGGGAGTCCTCTGCCGCCAGCACGTCAGGGCGCTGCCTGACCAGGGAGGACGGCAGTGACAGGGGCAGCTGCTGGGGCAGGGCGAACTCGCTCAGTACCAGCGGCGGCAGCACAAAGGCATCCGGAGACACCCCGCACAGCTGTGCCAGGGCGTTGCGGTAGGCGTCGCGCTGCTGCTGCAGCGCCGGCAGCGTCGCCTTGACGTTCTCCAGCTGCGTCTGTGCGAGCAGGGTTTCGCTGCGCGTGATCTTACCGGCGTTCTCCAGAGCACCGGTGAGATCGAGTTGCGCTTGCAACTCATTTACCAGCGCGCTGGTCACATCGATCTGCGCACCGGCCGCCGCGTAGTCGAAGGCGGCCAGCACGGTCTGGTCGACCAGCGTCACGTAGGTATTGAGGACCTGATCGCGCACCACGGCGGTCTGCGCCCGCGTGGACTCGATCCCGCGACGCGTGCCGCCGAAGGGATCGAGGTTGTAGGCCAGTGCCGGTCCCAGTTCCCAGCGATTACCGGTCGCGCTGAGCGCATCGACCGGGGCGTAGAGAAAGCTGCCGTTGATATGCGCACGGCCGATCTGTCCGGTGGCGTCGAACTGTGGCAGCTGCGTGCCGGCGACCGCTTTGAGCTCGTACTGCGCGGCCCGCAGGCCGTGACGCGCGGCTTCGAGATCCGGATTCCCGGCCAGCGCGGCGCGCACCAATTGATCGAGCGCGGCGGACTGAAACAGCCGGTACCAGTCGGCGGCGACGTCAGCGCCGTAGCGGATGCTGCGCGTCGCAGTATCGGCCGGCACCGCCTGCGCATAGGCCACCGCGGGTGGGCTCGGGCGTACGAAATTCGGACCGACGGTACAGCCGCCGAGCGTAAAGCCGGCGAGCATCGCGCCAGCGAGGCGCAGGCGCGGCGGATTCACGGTGCGGCTGCCTTGGTGGCACGGCGCGACCGGGGGCGGGCAGCGCCTTTGGCCACCCCCAGTTGCGGCGTCGCGGCGCCTGCGACGCCCATCTGCTGCAAGTGCAGCAGGAGCTTGCGCAGCAGCTTGATGAGCGTCTCGATTTCGCGCGCCGTGAACGGATCGACCAGCTGATTCAGGAGTTCGACCAGGACCCGCCGCGCACTTTGCGCCTGCCGCCGGCCGGCCGCAGTGATGGCGATCTCGACCGCGCGCCGGTCGCGGCGACTGCGTTCGCGGCGCGCGAAACCGCGGCGCTCGAGCTCATCTACAACGCGGGTCAGTGCCCCCATGTCGTGGCCCATCTCCGCACTCAGCTGCGTGGCTGAGATATGCCCGTCGTGGGCATCGAGCCACGTGAGAACGAGCCACTGGGTAAAGGAGATGGACAGCAAGGCGAAGCGCCGTTCGGCGGCCTGGCTCATGAGAACGCCGCAACGCTTGACCAGGTAGCCGACGCTATTGTCGGCCTTGAGCGAGTCGAGTGAGTAATACGGTTTGCGCTGGGACATAATTGCCGGGGCGATATTTGCCTGAATTATATTTGCCGAGGCAAGTATGGTCAACAAGCACCGACGCCTGCCCGGCCAGAGACTCCGGTTCAGGGGATATGCGGCAGCGCCCTGCGAGCCTTTGAGGGAGATTTGATGCCGGTGAGCCCGGCGCGCGTGCCGCGTGAGCGGGTTGCGCCGCTCGGCGCGCGAGTGGGCGCCTCAGATGATCTGCAGCGGAACCGAGATCGTGTGGGTTATCGGCGCAGCGTCCCCACCGCAGGCGCCGCTGAGCGCCAGGGAGAAGTTTCCGGTGGGTGTCCCGGAGTCGGCGTGCTGGGAGCCGCCGCAGGCGCCAAGCGTCAGCGCGCACAAAAGCATCCAGGCAAACAAGCGGCGCCGGTGCCACGGCACCGACAGCAGCAGGATCGCCGCAAGGCCGGTGGAGAGGCTGTAGAGCGCAGCGCTGGCCGTATTGCTGGTTCTGACCATCAAGGTCACGGTACCCGGGCCGCTGACGGAGGCCGGTGTCACCTCGCAACTCGCGCCGGTCAGGGTGGCGGGCAGCGCGCATTTCAGGTTGACGGTGCTCGTAAACCCGCTTGAGGTCGTCACGACGACCGGCACGCTGCCGGACTGTCCCCGGGCCACTTTGAGGGGAGTGGCGCTGAGTGCGAAGTCTTCCACCGCCACCGTAACCGCGGCGGAAAGTGACTGGTTATGTGTGTTGTCCCCGGAATACGCCGCCGCCACGGCGTGGCTGCCGTAGGAGCTCAGCGGCGTCATCAAGGAGGCGCTCGTCCCCGTGAGCGCGACGGGAGCTCCGAGCGGGGCGTCGCCATCGAAGAACTGCACGGAGCCACCGGGCGCGGTGCCGCTGCTGGCTGGCACGATCTTGGCCGTGAAGGTGACGGGTGCGCTGAGGCTCGTTTCCGTACGCGTCGCCGTGAGGGTGGTCGTGGTGTCGATGCCGGTGGGCAGCACCTGGATCGCCGCCATCATGCCCAGGTCTTCGTGCGACAGAATGTGGCAGTGATAGACGAAGGTACCAACGATGTTCGCGGGCCGGAAATCCATCTGCAGCTTGACGCTCGGATAGGCGCCGCTGCCGCTCCAGTGCGGCACGGTAATGGTGTCGCGGAGCGCTGGGTCGCTGACTGACTGTCCGTTGATCGCAAGCGTCTGGAAGCGCGTCTGATGGATGTGAAAGATGTGGTCTTCGAGGGTGCGATTCTCCACTGTCCATTCTTCCGTCGTGCCCTGATGCAATACGATGCTCGGCGGCGCACCCATCTCATAGGCCACCGGTGTTTGGCCCTGCACCGTTATGAAGAACGAGGGATTGGGACCTGGCGATTCGGAGAAATACAGGAGTCGGCGGCCATTGGGTGCCGCGGCGCTGAGGCTCGCGAACCGGGTCACCCGCACCGCGGTGCGCTGGGCGCCCAGACGCGTGGTGGCTGGCACTGTGCCGCTTTGCGCGACGATGTTGGCCAGCGGACGCATCGGTGTGAGCGCGCCAATCGGCCCGGTGTTGACCGCCTGGGTAAGCAGCTGGCCCTGCTGACCGATCTTGGGTGTGACGGCAACGAATTCGGCCCGGGCGCCCGGGCCGAGCGTGATGCTCGTTTGCACGACAGACTGGATCGCTCCGGTGCCCTGGCCGATGGGGACGCCGTCGAGTGCGATCAGCTGCAGCGGTTGTGCCACCCCGTCGACCACATACTGCAGCTGCAGCTGGGTGTTCGCCGAGGCGTTCAGCGCCCGCCAGAACTCCGCAACGCCCGCGGCGGTCTGCACAGTGACCGGCGGGTAGGTCGGAGAGGGCACCGGAACGTAGTTCACCGACAAGTCGAAGGCCGGGTCACCCGGGCTATGCGGGTAGGGGGCTGCTCCCGGAAGCTTCTGATCACGGAAGACGAACAGCCGCTGCGGCAGCCCGGCGACTATGGGACTCACGTTCTCGATGCCGTCCACGATCAGCGCGCCGGCTGCACCGCCCAGCACCTGGCCGCTGCTGAAGCCGTGCGGATGCGGGTGGTACCAGTACAGGCCGGTGGGTTCATCGGCAGGTATCTGCACGCTGTAGTCGAAACTCTCGCTCGGCTGCACGAGGGTGCTGATCACCTCGTCCTGGTGGCAGGCGGGAGCGACGTTCAGGCCGTGGAAATGCAGGTTTGTCACGGTCGGGCCCATGGCCCCGCCCATGCAGTCATTGTTCGGGCCGTCGCTCGCGTGGCGTGCGTGCATTTTCAGCATCGACGGGGGTGGCGCGCCACCGCCGGCGGGCAGGTCGTTGTAGAAATGGATGATCAGCTGGTCGCCCGGAAACACGTGCAGCGTGGGCGACTCCAGGCCATCGTCCGTGACGTAGCAGTAGCGCATGAGGCCTTGCTGGTCGACGGCGGTCTTGAAGTGCAGCGAGACTTCCAGCACGCCATTCTGGCTGCGCAGATCCGGCGGTACCGGGAGGACCGAACCGGGCGTGAACCGCTGGCACACCTGGTCCGCCGGATCGGCGGTTTGAGCCTGGGCAGCAGCGGCGAACCCGGCCAGCAGGATAAGACTCCCCAGAAGCCGAAGCCGGTGCATTACAGACACGCACGACCCTCGCGATCTGCGCAGGCGGAGGACGCAGCCCCGTTCGGGGCGCCGAAGTCGAGCCAAACAGCCATTTATGTCGAATCCCGAGAGTCTTGGCGAGCGCGAAGCCCGCACGCGTTCTTTGCGCAGATTGTACCGTACGTTCCCGAATCGGCCCATGGCTCCGTCGCGCGCCGGCGAATGTTGAGGTGCCGTTATGACAGGTCGCGGGAGAACGCCGGGGGGGCGCGGGGGATTTGCCGTCCGAGTCGACGGCCTAAGTAGGCTATACGCTGAAGGTTCGCCCAAGGATGCGGCCGGTTGTGTCGTTGTCAGCGTGAAGGCATCAAGAGCGGACAGCCTAGGCTTTGCTCCTCGCATCGGAGACCGTTCTGCGGTCGTTGCTTTGGATGCTTTGGGTCATACAGGACGCGTGATTGCTCGTGGGCTGGCATCTGCAACATCGCTGCCGATGCCTTAATCGTTAGATGGGGCGCACCAGATGGACGATTCGGCACGTGTCGGCGCGTTGACTCTTTACGTAAGGTAGGCCGAATTTCTCAAACGGGGAGCGACAATGACACTGACAAAGGATGCGAGGCTCATGTCGGGGATCACCCTTCTGGTCGTTCCGACAATCATGTATGGGGGTTGGACATTGCTTGGGGTTCTGATGCACGGCCAAGTGGGCGCGAGTGTGAACGGCTTGCACCTCGATGAGGCTCAGTGGGCCCTCTGGCGAGCAGGACATGCACACGCAGGCGTGTGGACAGTCCTCTCGCTGGTGCTGCAGATCCTGCTCGACTCGGCCCACTTGTCCGTTCGACTCACTTGGGTGGCGAGGATCGGCGCGCCTGCCGCAGCCGTGGCTTTGTCAGCCGGGTTCTTTGGCCTCGCATTCTCAGCCGCTTTCGGCGCGTTGCTGTACTTGGATATTGGCCTCATGCTCGTGGCACTCCTGACAACCGCCATCGGACTTCTGCGAGGAACGCGCGCCGCCATCGGGTAACGGCGATGCCGCTCAGTCGAGCACGGATGCTCCGGTGCCGTGCCACTTGAGAGTGGGCTTAAGCAGTGAGAGCGGGGGCAGCCGCGGCGCAGGCCATTCACGAAGTGTCTCCCCAGAGCAGACGTCCACGGGAATGCAACCGCCTCTTAGCGCGTCCGTCCGGAAATCTTGGCGCATACAACCTCTCGACCACCACCACGAACCGCCTATTTAGCCCTGAGTTTACGCAGCTGGCTCTCAAGGTCAGTTACGGCGACGCCCCGCCGCAGCTCATCTTTAGAGGCTCGCTGAAGCAGGTGCGCAAGGGGCGCGAGGATCAGAAGAATTCATACGTGGCACTCACCGCGGCCGATGGGGACGAGGCGTACAACTTCAGCACGATGGCGCTCACGCTCGCGGCTGGCTCGACGCCACTCGACGCTCTGCAGGCAATCATTCAAACCATGGCGCGGCATGGGAGCAGCACCCCGACCGGCAGCACCGGCGGCCAAGTGATATCGCAGGGCTATACACCTGAGCTGTCTGCCAATCGCTCTGTGCGAGGCGCCACGTACTTCGGCATGTGCAAGGACGAGATGCGGTCGTTGGCTATGAACAACGACTGCAGTTGGTCCGTCCAAGACGGCAAAGTGCAGCTAGTGCCGCTTACCTCTTATATTCCTGGCGAGGCGGTGCTCATCACGCCGAGCACTGGGCTCATAGGCGTGCCGGAGCAGACGCAGAATGGGCTGGAGTTGCGGGTGCTTATGAACGAGCGACGTAAATCAGTTTCGTTACGGGCTCGACTCGCAGAGTATAAAGACAAACCTTTTTCTCGCGCAGTCAACCGCGAAGCTGAACGCCGATGGCCTCTACTACTGCATGAAAATCGAGCATTCGGGTCACACCCGCGCCAACCAATGGTATTCGCACCTGACGTGCCTGGCCGTAAATGCGAGCGTGCCGAATTGGACCAGCGCAGTCTCAAGCATCCCGCTCAGCGCCGGCGCGATTCCGAGGTATTGAGGCGAGCGGCTGAATGGCTGCCGGGAAGAACACGCTCGTAGAAGGGGTGCCGACAGCCGCCGCGCTGTTCGTGGTCGAACGCGAGCCCGAGCGAGTCACGCCCGAGGGACTCGCGGCGAGCTTGCTTTTTTTTCGAGAGTGCGGCTGCACGTCAGAGCGCCGCCTCGCCGAGCTTGAGGAGCTTCCGCTGGCGTTGGTAGGGACGCTGCTGTGCAGAGCCCTGTCGACGTTGGTCGCTCGAGGCTATAAGAAGGAGTGGGTCTGCGCGACCTTGACGCTGAAGCCGGAGCAATTGGCCCGGGCATCGCTAGCTCCGCCATTCGGCCCCGAGTTTCAGCCGAACAGCTTGCTATGGCCGCCAGAGGCCCGGGAGAGGCACCCCGCGCCGCGGCCCCGCCAGGAGGCGCCTGCGACGAGCGGAGAGACAGGGACCATCGACGAGGCCGCGCTCATCGCCGAGCTGGCGGCGCTGCTGCAGGAGCAGCCGGCGGAGCGGCGGCCTCGAGACGCGGCTGCGGTTGGTGCGGGAGCGTGAAGGGCCCTTTTTCGGCGTGTGCCACGCTGCTTCTTGAGGAGCTGCTTCGCGGCGGCCGCTGCGGCTTCTAACTCTCTCGTCAGCTGCCTGACCGCCTCGTCGATCTCATCGTCGTCATTTAACGCATCCGTTAGGGAAAGTGTGTTCGGCAGCTGGGGCTTTTGCTGCACATGGGTGGCGTCAACCGCAATCACAACTCCTGAACGAGAGAAGTCGTACATTGCCGTCCTTCCCGATGCGGATTCCCTCGCGACAAATACGGACATTCGGCATCTCCCAAAGGGGTGTCTCGCGCATACAGTGGTCCCGCGCTTGACCACTGAATAGACGCACCGCAGCAGCGGCGGCAGAATTCGCGCCATGGTGCCAGTCAGCGGTCAGTGGCGATGCCGGATTTGTGACTTCGACCGCTACCACCTAGTCACTGTGCTGAAGAAAAACGGGACGAAGTACGAGACGAGCTTCTACGCCTGCAGTCGCTGCAGCATAATGTTCCTGAATCCCGCCCAGTGGTCGGCGTACAGCTCCGCGCCCGCCAACATCGAGGCACCGCCGTCGGTTGTCACGTCAATGCGGCGAAGGCGGTAACTGTCTCGAAGTGCGCGGCTATCTCACCATGATGCGAAACATTTTCTGTTGAGGATTCTTGACGCCATTGCGAAGCAAAAGGCGCTTACGATTCGCAACAGTCACGGCCGGCCTCCTAACTGCCGACCGTGGTTAGGCTCCCGCGGTCGGCCGTGCTGACCGGTCGCGGGAGCCGCTGCGGCGAGCTGGCAAGCGGATCGAGCCGCACAAGAACCAGCACGCTAAGGCGGGCGCCCTCCCTAGCAGAAAGGCCGCTGCCAACGGCGCCGGCCTTTCCCCGCACCAACTCAAGCAGGCGCTCCGCGTCGCGACTGTGCCGCGCGACGAGTTCGAGCGCCAGGTGGAGAGCGAGAAACCGCCGGCCTTTCCGCCGCGCGGCTATGGCGGAGCGGTTCGAGAGGGCGAGGAAGCGGTGATAGCATTCCGTTTCTGGCCTATCGACTCATCGGGCTGCCGAAGCGACACCCCTTAGTGGCACACACGCCGTCATTCTCCCTGAAACGCTCGCCGAAGAATCTCAAGCGCTCGATCCACGAAAAATATCGGCGTCGACTTAGGAATTTGGCTCATGTCGTCGAGGATTTTTTGGACGCGGCGAGGAGAAAACTACGGTTCGGACGAATTAACCACCGCGCCAAGATTGAGATAATTGTGAACAGCTGCGAGAAGCTCGCCGAGTTGCTACCAGATCCACAGGCGGTTCTATCGAGTGCCGTCAAGAAGCGCTTCGAGGATATTCTGGGACTCGCGGATTCCAAGGCAGTGCGCAAGGCAACCAAAGTTAACCGTAGCCGCGCCAGGCGCTAAGCAGGGCTTGCTGACGAACACGCCCCATTCTGATGCTCACGTGTCGCCGTCGGCCTCTGGCTACGATGCTGAATACGGAAACCATCTTGGACGGCTGGTCGCCAATCTAGTTGCGCTCGAGACGAATCTTCGGATCGCTCTTTACCTGCAGGAAACTCCGCGTGACAAATGGGCGCCGAAAACCTTTAGGCTCGCCAACGTCAACGTCGGAGACGAACTCGAGGAGTCTTGACTGTGTCGCTGGGCTTATTTGAGCGAGGCGGTCAAGGCGTTCAATGCCCTCCAGCTGAGTGGTGACCGGCCGCAGATTGACTCGGAATAGTTGACCTTCGGAACGCTCCGGCGCACGGATCGATCCTCGGGGAGGACTCCGGAAAGCCGATGGCGCTTATCCGGTTCTCTCGGGCCACGCAAGGGAAATGTCGCGTCGCTGAAAAGCATGTCATGACGATCGAATGGCTCAAATCTCAGACACAGCGAGTGTTCGAAGCGGTCCGGATCGTGCATGATCGATTGTGGGAAATACAGCAGTAAAGTAATCGGTGCGACGGCATGCTATTTGGAATTCTTTCGGCGCATAGCGCCGCGCTTGAGCAGGGTCACTTTGAAAACATCCACGTCGCTGCTGCCGCTAAGTGGAAGCCCTATCGCGGTGGCTGGCTTGTCGGGAGCGATAACGACATCAGAGAGAGCGGAGGGAACGAGACACTGCTGGTGCACACCTCCGCCACGAAGTAGGCGAGGTACAGCTTTACCGCTCGCGCATGCCCGTATCGCCTTACAACAGGACTTACGATTAATTTGGGCGGCAGCTTCTTATCTGGGGCCCGCGTCCACCTGGTCAAAAACGTCGCGAACTCAGTTGGCGATCCTGGGTCGGAGTCCTCGAGCATCTGTCTGACGCGGGCGAGACGCGGGCCTAGATCGACTCGGTTGCAGAATGGGAGCTCGGACACCGAAGCGCGCCAGAGAACCGACAGAACAAACAATTTCAAGCGTGCGTAGTCAAACTGCTCCGCGATGAACAAGGGATGCTCGCAGACCCTGACTGCTTGGAAGGCCTTATCGCGCTCCCGGATCAGCAGCCGTGCCGCGTAGTTATCTAGCTTCTGAAAGCGATCCTCGCACGACCTGCAGAGGATAGCGGGATCGTACGGCCCGAGCGGAGAGCGTTTGGTGTGTTCGGTTGGGTTCTTCGAAAGAAGGTAAAGCGTGGTCTCACCGGGGCCAAGCATTTCGCGACAGAAGGCTGCCGGGATGATGTGAGCGTCTACCAGGGGTCGTTCTTGCCCGCAATACTTGCAGACTTCCATTGGAGTCGTATTGGCGCGCGTTCATCTACGCTTACGCCGTAAAACCCGGCGCACAGGAGTGTTTGGGCTGCCGATAGACGCGTTCGTCATGCGAAAGGTAAGAGTGACCATCGTCGCATCGCCTGGCCACCACTGATGACGAAGGCCTCCGTCCCAAGCTATGTAGTCCCCCGGCTTCGTCAGCACATACTCCACGTCGTCCTTTGCACCTTCTCGCCAAACGCGTTGCCGCCAGGGGCCACCGCTGATCAACACTGTCAGGCGCCGATCTGGGGTGATATCCCGCGCTCCGAGCGAGCGATCAGTCGGTTTATGGTGCGAATACTTCAAGCCGATGAGAGTTGCTGGGGACTCCCGTTCGTCGACGTAACGCAGGCTGGAGCGCCGGGGACTGAAGCCGACAAGGTGCACGGCCTTGCCAATCCCTGAAGCTGTTCCAGCCTCAACGCCAGGAAAGGGTTTGCCCGCTACTCGCTTGGTCATCATTGGTTCCTTGGTTTTGCAGTCGTGCCCTCGCCTGGCGCGATCACACTCGAAGCGGCTGCGGGGTTCGAAGAGGCGCTAGCGATGAAGCCGAAGCGGAAGGATCAGCAAACCCCTCTGAAATACGGCCGGTAGTGCCAGAAAACTGCCAGAAGCGAAGAGGCAGCGATCCAGTTTCGCCATAACCTATTGATTTATTGGCGCTCCCTACGGGATTCGAACCCGTGTTACAGCCTTGAGAGGGCTATGTCCTGGGCCTCTAGACGAAGGGAGCGAAGGGCGGGGCCTCAAGCAAGAGCGCGGTATTATAGAGAGCCGCCCCGATTGCTCAAGCCGAAAGCCAGCTATTGAACTCTCCCGACGCGTCCGTTGCGACGCCCGCTGCTTCCCCCCGGATCATCCTGCGATCCGATCACTCGGTTTCACGCTCCCAGATTTCGCCGAACGCGCTGCGCGTCCTTTACCGGTTACGCGATGCGGGCTTCATGGCGTTTCTGGTGGGCGGCTGTGTGCGCGACCTGCTGCTGGGGATAGAACCGAAGGATTTCGACGTCGCCACCGATGCGCTGCCCGAGCAGGTGAAGCGCCTGTTCCGCAATTGTCGCCTGGTGGGCCGGCGCTTCCGTCTGGCGCACGTGTTTTTCGGGCGCGAGACCATCGAGGTGGCAACCTTCCGCGCTACCAGCGCGCCCTCGCAAGGGGATGAGCCGCTGCCGCCGGCAGATCCGGAGGACGGGGAGGTGCCTGAGCTGGATGAGCTTGCGCTGGATGAACCCGAGCCCGAAGAGGAGCGCAGCCCGCCGCGCAACCGCGGCGCATCCGCTAATGAGGGTGATGATTCCATCGAGCGCATGTTCGATGCCACCGGTCGGATTCTGCGCGACAACGTCTATGGCACGATTGACGAGGACGTCTGGCGGCGCGATTTCACCGCGAACGCGCTCTACTACAATATCGCTGACTTCTCGATCTGGGACTACGTCAACGGCGTCGAGGACATCGCGGCGCGTACGCTGCGGCTGATTGGTGACCCGGAGACGCGCTTCCGCGAGGACCCGGTGCGCATGCTGCGCGCGGCGCGCTTCGAGGCGAAGCTCGGCTTCAGCATCGATCCGGCCACCGCGGCCCCGCTCGGGTCGCTGCGTGAGCTGCTGGCCGGTGTGCCGCCGGCGCGCCTGTTCGATGAAACGCTCAAGCTCTTCCTGAGCGGCCACGGCGCCCGCAGCTTCCAGGTACTGCGTCGTCGCGGTCTGCTGCGGGCACTGCTGCCGACGGTTGATGCCTACTTCAGCTCCCATCCCGGCAGCCTGGTCGAGAAGCTGCTGCTGCAGGGTTTGGAGAACACCGATGCGCGGGTGCTGGCGGACAAGCCGGTGACGCCGACGTTCCTGTTCGCACTGCTCCTATATGGGCCGATTGCCGGCATCATCGAGGCGACCCCGCCGGAGCGCTGGCACGAGATGTCCACCATCCTCGATGCCTGCGATCGCGCAACGCGTGAGGCGCAGTCGCGGCTGGCGATCCCGAAGCGATTCTCCCTCGGTGTGCGCGAGATGTTCGCGCTGCAGCCACGGCTCGAGCATCCGCGCGGGCGGCGCGCGCTGCGGGTCCTGGAGCATCCGCGCTTCCGCGCCTCCTATGATTTGCTGCTGCTGCGGGCCGAGTTTGGTCTTGCGCCGCGCGAAATGGCCGACTGGTGGACGCGCCTGCAGGCGGTCAAGCCGGAGGAGCGTGGCCAGATGGCCGATGCACTGGCGGGCGACACGCGCGCCACACCCGGGCCACGGCGCCGCGGCCGGCGTCGGCGCCGTGCGGGCGCTCCGAAGTCAAGCTGAGGCAGCAGCGCACGTGCAGATTTGGCAGCCGGCGTACGTCGGCGTGGGCAGCAATCTCGATGAGCCGCGCGCCCAGGTGGCGCGCGCCTTCGGCGAACTGGAGCAGCTGCCGCACACGCGCTGCCTGCTGCGCTCGCCGCTGTATGCCTCCGTGCCCCTCGGGCCGGTGCCGCAGCCGGATTTCGTCAATGCGGTGGCGGGGCTGCTGACGCAGCTGAGCGCGGCGCAGTTGCTGCAGGCACTGCGTGCGCTCGAGACGGCCTTTGGCCGCCCGGCGCAACGGCAGCGCTGGGGCCCGCGCGTGCTCGACCTCGACCTGCTGTCCTTCGGGCGCGAGCGGTGCGCGCAAGCCGTGCTGACCCTGCCGCATCCCGGGATAGTGGAGCGCAACTTCGTTCTGTATCCTCTGGCGGACATTGCCCCCGATCTTGAGCTGCCCGGGCTCGGTCGCGTCACCGAGCTCAAGGGGCGTGTCACGTCCACCGGGCTGACTCTCTTGTAAGAGCATGGCGAGCGAAACGACCCACAAGTACATCGCGGTGGAGGGCCCGATCGGCGTCGGCAAGACGAGTCTTGCGCGCCGGCTGTGCACCAGCCTGAGCGCGCAAGGCGTGCTCGAGCAGGCCGCGCAGAATCCGTTCCTCGAGCGTTTCTACAGAAATCCGCGCGCCGGGGCCTTGCCGACGCAGCTGTACTTCCTGCTGCAGCGCGCGCAGCAGCTCGCCTCCCTCAAGCAGGCAGACCTGTTTGCACCGGTGCGGGTGGCGGATTATCTGCTGGAGAAGGATCGGCTGTTCGCGCGGGTGACGCTCGATGAGGCCGAGTACGCCCTCTATGAGCAGCTGTACGCCAAACTCGACATCCAGGCACCCAAGCCCGATCTGGTCGTCTACCTGCAGGCCCCGGTGGACGTGCTGATCGAGCGCATCGCCAAGCGCGGCGTCGACTACGAGCAGCACATCGAGCGCCAGTACCTGGAGCGTCTCAATGAGGCCTACGCACGCTTCTTTCACGAGTTCGAGGCGGCGCCGCTCCTGATCGTCAATGCCGCCTCCATCGATCCGATCGCCAACGCCCGCGACTACGAGGAACTGCTGGCGGCGATCAAGCGCATGAACCGCGGGCGCCTTTACTACAACCCGTTGCGTAGCCGCGCGATCTAGCTACACTCCGAGCCCATGTACACGCACCTGCAGCGCGATGCGAGCCGGCCCCCAGTAACGCTCGCCACGCTTCAGCGCATGAAGGCGGACGGCGAGAAGATCGCAAGTCTCACCTGTTATGACGCAAGCTTTGCGGTACTCCTGGACACCGCGGACGTCGACGTGGTGCTGGTCGGTGATTCCCTCGGCATGGTGATCCAGGGCCACGACACCACCGTGCCCGTCACCATGGATCACATGGTGTACCACAGCGCCGCGGTCGCCCGCGGGCTGCACCGGCCATTCCTGATCACCGATCTGCCGTTCATGAGCTACCCCTCCAAGGATCTGGCGCTCGCGCACTCGGTGCGCCTGATGCAGGAGGGCGGCGCGAAGATGGTGAAGCTCGAGTCCGGTGGCAAGCAGACCGAGATCGTGGAGTTCCTGACCGGACATGACATCGCGGTGTGTGCACACGTGGGCCTGAAGCCACAGTCGGTGCACAAGACCGGCGGCTTTCGGGTGCAGGGTCGTGAACGCGAGGTCGCGGCGCGGCTGTTAAGGGAGGCGCAGCAACTCGAGGCCGCCGGCGCCGACATCGTGCTCCTCGAGTGCATTCCGGCGGCCCTCGGCCAGGAGATTACTGCGGCACTGCAGGTACCCGTCATCGGCATCGGAGCTGGCCCCGGCACCGATGGCCAGATCCTCGTCACCTACGACATGCTCGACATCACCACCGGGCGCAAGCCACGCTTCGTGCGCAATTTCATGGAAGGCGCCCATGGCGACCTCGAGGCGCTGCAGCGTTACGTGCGTGCGGTAAAAGAGTGCGAGTACCCCGCGCCCGAACACAGCTTCCAGTAGCCATGGACACGGTCACCACCAATGCTGGCGTGCGTGAGCGCGTGCGTGCCTGGCGGCGCGACGGACACCGGGTCGCCTTCGTGCCCACGATGGGCAATCTGCACGCCGGTCACGTGAGCCTCATCGAGGCGGCGCGGCGGCGCGGCGAGCGCTTCGTCGCCAGCATCTTCGTCAACCCCATGCAGTTCGGGCCCAACGAGGACTTTGCTCACTACCCGCGCACCCGAGCGAGGACGAGCGCATGCTCGCGGCGGCGGGCTGCGACCTGATGTTCATGCCGGACGCAACCGAGATCTACCCCACGGCGCGGAGCGTGCCACACGCGTCGAGGTGCCGGGCCTGTCGCGTATTCTTGAGGGCGAGTTTCGTCCCGGGCATTTCGAGGGTGTCAGCACCGTAGTTGCTAAGCTCTTTCACATCGTCGAGCCCGAGATCGCCGTGTTCGGGGAGAAGGACTTCCAGCAGCTCACCGTCATCCGCCGCATGGTCGCGGACCTGTGCATGCCGGTCGAGATCGTCGCGGCCCCCACGGTGCGGGACGCCGACGGTCTCGCCATGAGCTCGCGCAACCAATACCTGAACGCTGCCGAGCGCGCGCGCGCGCCGGCGATCTACGCGACGCTCGCGGCCGCGGCCCGGCGGCTCAGCGCCGGAGATGCGGACTTCGCCGGTATCGAGCGCGCCGGTTTCACGGCCCTTGAGGCAGGCGGTCTGCGCCCGGACTATTTCGCCATCCGGCAGGCCGCAGACCTCAATCACCCGGCGGCGCAGGAGCGCGAGCTGGTCGTGCTCACCGCGGCGCGCATGAGCAAAGCGCGCCTCATAGACAATATCCGCGTCACGCGTCCGTAACCGGCGCCAGCGGGTCCCTCACGCGGCGCGGCGGTGTTGGGCCAGCGCCCAGGCGACGTGCTCGCGCACCAGCGCGGAAGGATCCGCGCGGCGCTCCTCGAGCGCCGCGACCACTTCCGCCGAAGTGGGCGCGTTGCCGAGCGCAACGGCAATATTGCGCGACCAGCGCACGTAGCCGATCCGGTAGATCGCCGAGCCGCGCATGCGCTCCTCGAACTGCGATGCGCTCCAGCGAAACAGGTCCGGCAGGGTTGCGCGTCCAGACCGTGGCGCACTTTGAAATCCGGGTGCGCGGCGGCCTGGGCGAAACGGTTCCACGGGCATACCAACTGACAGTCATCGCAGCCATAGATGCGGTTGCCGAGCGCAGCGCGCAGCTCTGCCGGAATGGCGCCGGCGTGCTCGATGGTGAGGTAGGAGATGCAGCGGCGTGCATCCACGCGCCAGGGTGCGACGATGGCTCCGGTCGGGCAGGCCGGCAGACACGCGGTGCAGCTGCCGCAGTGCGCGCTCGCCGGCTCATCCTCGGGCAGCGGCAGGTCGGTGAGGATCTCTCCGAGGAAAAACCAGGAGCCGGCATCGCGCGAGATCAGATTGGTGTGCTTGCCAATCCAGCCCAGGCCCGCATCGCGGGCGTGGGCGCGCTCCAGAACCGGTGCGGTGTCAACGCACACGCGATAGCCGAAGGTGCCCGATGGGCCTGCAGCGCGTGGCCAGTCGCGCCAGCGCCGGGCGCATGATGCGGTGATAGTCGCGCCCCAGGGCGTAGCGCGAGACGTAGCCGAGGCTGGCATCGCCCAGCACCTCTTGCGCCGGGCGTGCCTGCGCCGGCCAGTAGTCCATGCGGGCGCTGAGGACCCGTACGGTGCCGGGTTTGAACTGTTGCGCCCGGCTGCGCTTGAGTCCGTGACGCGCCATGAAGCCCATCTCGCCGTGGAAGCCATCGGCCAGCCAGCGGATCAGGTGCCGTTCGTCCTCCGGGATCGCAACGCCCGCCACGCCCAGGGCGTTGAAGCCGAGCGCGCGGGCGTGTTCCTGAAAGCGCTGTTTGAGCGCGCCGAGCTCGCGGGTCGAAAGCTGCGTCATGGTGATGGCACCGCCGTCAGTATAATGACCCCATGGCGTTGCCCGTTGCGATGTACTCAACCTCCCAGGTGCGGGCGCTGGATGCGCACGCCATCGAGACTGGGCGTGTCCGGCTACACGCTCATGAAGCGCGCCGGGGAAGCGGCGCTGCGCTACCTGCGCACCCGCTGGCCGATGGCGCATCGCATCGTGATCGTCTGCGGCAGCGGTAACAACGGTGGCGATGGCTACGTGCTGGCGCGTTTCGCCCACGCGGCCGGGCTGACCGTGACCGTGCTCGCCGCGAGTTCCCCGGAGCAGCTCAAGGGTGACGCCCGTCAGGCCTACGCAGACCTTCGCGGCAGCGGCGGCATGGTGCATGCCTTCGCCGCCGAACACCTGGCGGCGGGAGAGGTGATCGTCGATGCGCTGCTGGGCACGGGCCTCAAGGGTGACGTGCGCGGCGATCTTGCCCCCGTGATCCGCGCCATCAACCAGAGCGGCCGGCCAGTGTTTGCCCTGGACGTGCCGTCGGGACTCGACGGCGATGCCGGTACGGTGCTCGGGGAGGAAGCCATCCGTGCGGATGCGACCGTCACCTTCGTGGGCCTGAAGACCGGGTTGTTCGTGGGGGATGGCCCGGAGTTCGCAGGCACGGTGTTCTGCGACGACCTGGAGATCTCGCCCGCCGCCCTCCGCGCAGCCCGCGCCGCGCCTGACGCGCATCGTCGAGTCCGAGATCCTCGAGGCGTTGCCGCGCCGGCCGCGCTCTTCCAACAAGGGCGATTTCGGGCGTGTGCTGATCGTCGGCAGCGGTGTCGGCATGCCGGGGGCGGCGCGGCTTGCGGGCGAAGCGTGTCTGCGGGTCGGGGCGGGGCTCACCACCGTGGCGGTGGCGCCGGAGAACGTGGCCGCGATCTCTTCGGGCCGTCCTGAGCTCATCTGCATCGGCCTGAACGGTGATGGCGCGCTCGCCGAAGCCGTCGGCCGCGCGGATGTGATCGCGGTAGGCCCGGGGCTGGGGCGGTCCGCCTGGGCGCAGAGCGCCCTGGAAGTAGTGCTCGACTCGGGCAAGCCGCTGATCGTCGACGCCGATGCCCTCAATCTGCTCGCCGAGGGGCGCCTCGCCGCGCGTGAGGACTGGATACTGACCCCGCACCCGGGTGAGGCCGGGCGGCTCTTGGGCGTCACCGCCCAGGACATCCAGCACGATCGTCTGGCCGCGCTTGATAGGCTGCTCGGGCGCTTCCACGGAACCATCGTGCTCAAGGGCGCGGGCACCCTGGTCGGCGCGCGCGGGCGCATTCCCGGAGTGTGCGAGCGCGGCAATCCGGGCATGGCCACGGCCGGCACCGGCGATGTGCTGACCGGAGCCATCGCCGGGATACTGGCGCAGTGTCACAATCACTGGGCGGCCGCGCGCGTCGGGGTGCTGGTACACGCGATGGCGGGCGATGCCGCCGCACGCGCCGGTGAGCGTGGCGTGCTTGCCGGTGATCTCACGCGCGAACTGCATCACTGCGTCAATCTCTAGATTCACGCGTGCGCGAGCTCGCCCGCACCGAGAGTGAGACCGAAGCCCTGGGCGCGCGCCTGGCGCGCTCGCGTCCGGCGGCCGGGGAGCTCGCGGTGCTGTTCCTGCAGGGTGATCTGGGCAGCGGTAAGACGACCCTGGCACGCGGTTTCCTGCAGGCGCTCGGCGTCAGCGGCACGGTGCGCAGCCCCACCTACACCCTGATTGAGCTGTATCCGCTGGACGGGTTTACCGTCGTGCACGCCGACCTTTACCGTCTGCAGGATCCCCTCGAGCTCGAGGGGCTCGGTTTGCGCGAGTGGGCGCAGCCCCATCACCTGTGGCTGATCGAGTGGCCGGAGCGCGGTTACGGGCACCTGCCACCTGCCGATCTGCAGCTGTCGCTGCGCGTGGCGGCCACAGCGCACGCCATCGAAATCACCTCGCGTTCGCCGCTCGGAGCGACGTGGCTTGGGCATCTGAAGCGCTAAGGACCGCGCACTTGCAGCTGCGCTGCAGCACATGCCTTGAAATGGCTAGCCCGACGCCGTAGATTACGCGCCAGGTAGTGCCGCGAACCCAATGATTAGAAAGGTCTTTTATTTAGCGCTGGCCGCCGCGATCGCAGGTCCGATGGCAGTTGGTCCGCTCTTTGCGGCGCAACTGCGCGCGATCCGGGTCACGGCGGACGCAGCCTCCGCGCAGGTCACGCTCGATCTGGATGTGCCGGCAGCCCAGAAAGTCTTCCTGCTGCAGCATCCGGACCGCGTGGTGATTGACCTGCCTCAGACGCATCGCAGTGAGGGTCTGCACGTACCGCCCCCGCTCGGGGTGGTCACCGCCGTACGCCTGGGGACACAGCCGGGTGGGACGCTGCGGGTGGTGCTGCAGATGAGCGCGCCACTCGGCGCCCGCAGCGCCTGGACGGGCGCTGCCCGTCAGCCGCAACTGGTGGTGAATATGGGTGAGGCGCCGCCGGCAGTGGCACCCGCGGCGGTCGCAGTGGGGGTGCGCGCTGTGCACGCGCCCGATGAGGGCAACCGCGATGTCATCATCGCCGTGGACGCCGGTCACGGCGGCCAGGATCCGGGTGCCATCGGCCACGGCGGCACGCGTGAGAAGGACGTGACGCTGGCCATCGCGCGCGCACTCGCGCAGCGTATCAACGCCGAACCGGGCATGCGCGCCGTGCTCACCCGCGATCACGACGAATTCCTCGAGCTGCGCGATCGCATCCACCGCGCCCGCGCGGCGCGCGCCGATATGTTCGTCTCCGTACATGCGGACTCGATCGCCGATCGCAGCATCTCGGGGGCCTCGGTCTACGTGCTCTCGGTGCACGGCGCCTCCAACGAGGCGGCGCGCTGGCTCGCTGAACGCGAGAACGCGGCAGACCTGATGGGTGGCGTGCGCCTCGATGACAAGGGCACCCTTGCGCCGGTGCTGCTCGATGCCACGCAGAGCGAGATCATCGGCGTCAGCGCGAGCGCCGCCGAGCGCGTAGTTGGCGCGCTGGAGAGCGTCGGCGAGGTACGCAAGGCGCAGGTGCAGCACGCCGGCTTCGTGGTGCTGAAGTCCCCCGACATCCCCTCGATGCTGGTGGAGACCGCCTACATTTCCAACCCCGAGGAAGAGCGGCGCCTGAGGAGTGCCGGCCAGCAGGCGCGGCTCGCCGAAGCCATCGCCAGCGGCGTGCGCAGCTTCTTCGTGCAGAACCCACCCGATGGCACCCGCTTCAAGCAGCAGCGCCGCGACACCCTGGCGAGCGCGGCGGACGCCTCCGCGGCCGGTACCGCCACCCCCTGAGCGATGCCCGGCGCGCGCCCGGGCAGCGCGCCGGGGGCGGGCGTTCGCCTGTAAACTGCCGCCTCTGATGTCCATCCGCATACTTTCCGGCGAACTCGTCGACCAGATCGCCGCCGGCGAAGTCATCGAACGTCCCGCCTCAGTGGTCAAGGAGATCGTCGAGAACAGCCTCGACGCCGGCGCCGGCCGCATCGAGGTCGACGTCGAACGCGGCGGCGTCGGGCTGATACGCGTGCGTGACGACGGTCACGGCATTGCCGCCGAGGAACTGCCCCTGGCGCTGCAGCGCCACGCCACCAGCAAGATCGCATCCCTGGACGACCTGGAGGCCGTGAGCACGCTGGGGTTTCGGGGTGAAGCATTGCCCTCCATCGGCTCGGTCGCCCGTGTGCGCATTGCCTCGCGCACGCAGGCCGCGCTGCAGGGCGCCGAAATCAGCTGCGAGGGCGGCGCGCTGGGCGTGGTCAGGCCCGCCGCGCACCCGGTCGGTACCACGGTCGAAGTGCGCGATCTCTTTTACAACGTGCCGGCGCGCCGTAAGTTCGTGCGCAGTGATGCCACCGAACTCAATCACATCGCGGGCCTCCTGGAGCGTCTGGTGCTGTCGCGCTTCGATGTCAGCTTTCGCCTGCGCCATGGCAGCCGCGTGTTGCTGGATGCGCCGGCGGTCGCCGAGCCCGGGGAGGAGCCAGCGCGACTGGCCGCGGTGCTCGGTGAGGACTTCCCGGCGGCCGCGATTGCCGTCCGGCACGGCGCCGGGCCGGTAATGCTCTCCGGCTGGGCAGGCCTGCCGACGCGCTCGCGTGCCCAGGCTGACCAGCAGTTCTGGTTCGTCAACGGCAGAAGCGTGCGCGACCGGCTGCTCATGAATGCTGCGCGCCTGGCGTATCGCGACGTCCTCTATCACGGCCGCCACGCCGCCTACGTGCTCTACCTGACGCTCGACCCGCGTCTGGTTGATGTGAACGCGCATCCGGCGAAGCTCGAGGTGCGCTTCCGTGACAGCCGCCAGATGCATGAGTTTGTGTTTCGCGCCCTGCAGCGCGCCCTCGCTGGCACCAAGCCCGACCTGAGCGCCCCGGCTGCGCTTGCGGCGGCGATCGGCGCAGCCGCGGCACCCGCGGCGCTCACCCCAGGAGCGCTGGCGCTGCCGCTCTACAGTGCCGCGCGCGACCCCTGGCAGCTGGCGGCCGCGGTGCAAGCGACCCTGGCAGCGGCGCCGGCGCTGCCGGCGACGGCGGGCTCACTCGGCACACCACTGGCACAGCTGCATGGCGCCTACATCCTTGCCCAGAATGCGGAAGGCTTGGTGCTGGTCGATATGCACGCGGCGCACGAGCGGGTGCTGTACGAGAAGTTCAAGGCCGAAGCCGCCGGCAACGCCGTCGCCTCCCAGCACTTGCTCGAGCCGCTGGTGGTGGAGCTGAAGGCGCACGAGCTGGCGCGCGTGCTGGAAGAGCGCGCGCAGTGGGAGGGCGCCGGCTTTGAGATCGACGCGCTCGGGCCCACGCGGCTCGCGCTGCGGCGCGTACCGGCGCTGCTGAATCCGCGCGAGATCCGCCAGGTGGTCGCCGCCCTCATCGCCGACCTCGCCATCGACGCCAGCACCCATCACCTGGAGGGTGCGGCGGACCGCTTCCTGGGCACGCTCGCCTGCCGCAGCGCGATCCACGCGCACCGGCGTCTCACGCTCGAGGAGATGGATGCGCTGCTGCGGCAGATGGAGGTGACCGAACGGGCGAACCAGTGCAATCACGGCCGCCCCACCTGGACGCGTCTGACGCTGCAGCAGCTCGACCAGCTGTTCCTGCGAGGTCGTTAGCTTGTCCGGGGCGGACACCCCCGCCGCCGGGCGCTTGCCGGTGCTGGTGCTGTGCGGACCGACCGGCTCGGGCAAGACCGATTGGGCGATCGCTCTGGCCGAGCGCGCGCCGGTCGAGATCGTGAGCGTCGACTCCGCGTTGGTCTACCGTGGGCTGGATATCGGGACCGCCAAGCCCGCCGCGGCACTGCGGGCGCGCGTTCCCCACCATCTGATCGACATCTGCGAACCCACCGAGACCTATTCCGCCGGGCGCTTCGTCGCGGACGCACGCCACGCGATCACGGCGATCCACGGGCGCGGCCGAGCGCCGCTGCTGGTGGGCGGCACGATGCTCTACCTGCGTGCGCTGCTGACCGGCCTTGCGAGTCTGCCCGGGGCAACCCCGGCGCTGCGCGCGCAGCTGGATGAGCGCGCCCGGGTGTCCGGGTGGCCGGCGCTGCACGCGCAGCTCTCGGCCCTCGATCCGGTCGCGGCCGCACGTATCGCGCCCACCGACGGGCAGCGTATCCAGCGGGCGCTGGAAGTGTGTCTGAGCACCGGGCGCCCGATCTCCGAGCTGCAGCGCGCCACGGTCAGTCCGTTGGCGGGCTGGCCGGTGCTGCAGTGGGTACTGGCTCCCGGGGAGCGCGCGCAGCTGCACGAGCGGCTGGCGCAGCGGTTCGCAGCCATGATGGCGGCGGGCTTCCTCGAGGAGGTGCGGCGCCTGCACGGCCGCGCGGATCTCACCGCCCGTCATCCGGCCATGCGCTCGGTCGGCTACCGCCAGCTGTGGGCTCACCTGGACGGTGACTATGGTCTCGAGGAAGCGGTGAAGCGTGGGGTTGCCGCGACGCGCCAACTGGCAAAACGACAGCTGACATGGATGCGCGGTGAACCCGGCGGCCGCCGGGTCGACCCGTTCGCCACCGAACCCCTGTCGTGGATTCGAGACACGTGTGCACAGCTGGCTGGCTTTGGGCTTTGACGGAAGGCGCATGTTAAGATATTTACTGTCGGCATCCCGCCTTTTGTGGGGTGCAAAGCTTGCTTGGATCACGCAGGAACACGGAGCGTTCGTTTGCGGTCCTAACCCTGTCGTGACGAACAACTCGAAGCGAAAAAATAAGGAGAACCCGATGGCCAAAGGCCAGTCCCTGCAAGACCCCTTCCTGAATGCGTTGCGCAAGGAGCGGGTCCCGGTCTCGATCTACCTGGTCAACGGCATCAAGCTGCAGGGTCAGATCGACTCCTTTGACCAGTTCGTCGTGCTCCTGAAGAACAGTGTCAGCCAGATGGTCTACAAGCACGCGATCTCGACGGTCGTGCCGGCGCGCAATGTGCGACTCACGGCCGAAGAGGGCGCCCCCGCCCCCGAGACCCCGGCCGAGTGACCTCTCCTGCTACGGGAAGCCTGAGTGTTCGAACGCCCACGGACTGGTGAGCGCGCCGTACTCGTGCGCCTGGGCCTGGGCGCCCCCGTAGATCCGGAGGACCTGCAGGAATTCAAGCAGCTGGCGCTCTCGGCCGGAGCGGTGCCGGTGGCGACGGTCACCGGTCGGCGTGAGCGCCCGGACCCGCGCTACTTCCTTGGCAGCGGCAAGGCTGCCGAGCTGCGCGATGTCGCCCACGCGAGCGGGGCGGATGTCATTCTTATCGACCACGCCCTGTCTCCCAGCCAGGAGCGCAACCTCGAGAAGCTGATCGAGCGGCGCGTGCTCGACCGCAACGGTCTGATTCTGGACATCTTCGCGCAGCGTGCCCGCAGCTTCGAGGGCAAGCTCGAAGTGGAACTGGCGCAGCTGAAGCATATCTCGAGCCGCCTGGTGCGCGGCTGGACCCACCTGGAAAGGCAGAAGGGTGGCATTGGCCTGCGCGGTCCGGGCGAGACGCAGCTGGAGACCGACCGGCGCATCATCGGGCAGCGCGTGCGCGTGCTCACCAAACGCCTGGAGAAGATTCGCCAACAGCGCGAGACCGGCCGGCAGATGCGCGCGGAGATTCCCGTGCCCTCCCTCGCCCTCGTTGGTTACACCAACGCGGGCAAGTCGACGCTGTTTCGCGCCCTGACCGGCAACGACGCCTACATCGCCGACCAGCTGTTCGCCACTCTCGATCCGACCGTACGCCGCATCGTGCTCCCCGGCGGCACGCCGGTGGTCGCCGCCGATACCGTCGGCTTCATCCGCGAGCTGCCCCACGAGCTGGTGGCGGCGTTTCAGTCGACGCTCACCGAAGCGCGCGCCGCCACGTTGCTGCTGCACGTGGTGGACGCCAGCAATCCGCGTCGCGACGAGCAGATCGCGCAGGTCGATGAGGTGCTGGATGAGATCGGAGTGCGCGAGATCCCGCAACTGCGGGTCTACAACAAGATCGACCGCATCGAGGCCAGCCCGCGCATCGACCGCGACTGCGATGGCCGTGCGGTGGCCGCATGGATCTCCGCCCAGCACGGCCTGGGTCTGGAGCTGCTGATTCAGGCGGTGGCCGAGCGCCTGGCACGCTTCGCGCGGCGCGCGCGCCTGCGGGTGCCGGCGAGCGCCGGCGCACTGCGTTCGCGCCTGTACGCAGCGCAGGCGGTGCGTGGCGAAAGCTCCACGCCCGACGGCTCGATCGAGTTGGCCGTTGAACTGCCTGACCTGGAACTGCTGGCGCTCGCCCGCACCCGCGGCGTGCAGATACTGGAGGTAGAGGGCGCCGACACGCCTTGTGCGCCCGCGGAGCTCTACCTACAATCGTCGGCCCTTTCCAGCGCGTCCAAGTAACCCTCTAGCGCGCAGATCCTTCCTATGGCGTGGAATCAACCGAATGGTGGTCAGAACAACCCGTGGGGACGCCGTCCCGGGCAGGGTGGCGCCGACCTCGATGAGCGCCTGAAGAGCTGGCAGCGCAAGCTCGAATCGCTGTTCCGTCCGGCCGGCGGTGGCGAGGGCAGCGGCTCCCTGGTGGTGATCGCCGCGCTCATCCTGGTGCTGTTCTGGCTCGCCAGCGGCTTCTACCAGGTGAAGCAGGCCGAGAGCGCGGTGGTGCAGCGCTTCGGACGGCTGGTGGCAGTGAAGCCCGCCGGCGCGGGTCTTAACTGGCGCTGGCCGTGGCCGATCGAGACCGTCACCAAGGTGAACGTCGGCAAGGTCAACTCCAGCGCCTTCAATTCGCGCGTGCTGACCTCCGATATCAACCTGATCGACCTGCGCTTCTCGGTGCAGTACCAGCTGGCGGACGCGACCAAGGTGCTCTTTAGCCTGCGCGACCCGGAGCAGACGCTCAGCGAAGTGAGCGAGAGCGCCATCCGCGAGATCGTCGGCCGCAGCACGCTCGATGACGTGCAGGTCGGCAAGACGCGCCCCCAGATCACGCGCCGCACCAAGGAACTGATCCAGCATACGCTCGACTACTACAACTCCGGCATCAGCGTCATGACCGTGAACCTCGAGGACGTACAGGTGCCGGACGCGGTCATCCCCTCGCAGCGCGATGCCAACAAGGCGCAGGCCGACAAGGAGCGCTTCATCCTCGAGTCCGAGGCCTACGCCAACGGCATCATCCCGGTGGCCCAGGGCGCCGCGGCCCGCATCCAGCAGGATGCGGAGGCCTACAAGGCGCAGGTCATGGCGCTCGCCGAGGGCCAGGCCTCGCTCTTCACGCAGGTCGAGGCCGCCTATGCGCAGGCGCCGGAAGTCACGCGCCGACGCATGTACATGGACACCATCGAGAGCGTGCTCGGGCATGCGCACAAGGTGCTGATCGATGGCAAGGCCGGCAGCAACATGATCTATCTGCCGATCGACAAGCTCTTGGAGAAGGGCGGCGCCCGCGAGATCGAGGCCACCCCGGCTGACGGCGCCTCCGCCGGCGCCCCCAAGGAGTCCGACCAGGCGACGGTCGAGGCGCGCGGACGGAGTGAGCGCTGATGAACCTGCGCCACCTGCCGCTCTACCTGGTGCTTGGTGCGATCCTGATCGCCGCCGGACTTTCGATGTTCACCGTGAGCGTGACGCAGTACGCGATCCGCAAGGAGTTCGGCGCCATCGTCGGCACTCACTACAGCCCGGGGCTGCACTACAAGTGGCCCTGGGACACCATCACCAAGTTCGACAACCGCATCCTGTCGCAGTCCTTCACCGGCGAGACCTTCCTCACCAACGACGGCCGCGGGCTGGTCGTGGACTTCTACATCAAATGGAAGGTGAAGGACCCGGTCTTGTATTACACCGCCAACGCCGGTGTGGAGGACGTCGCCGGCGCGCGCCTGGCGAGTTCGGTGAAGGACGGCATCAAGACCGTGGTCGCGCAGCGCACCCTGCAGCAGATCGTCTCCAGTGAACGCGCCGCAGTCACCGGGGAGATGCTGGGGGAGGCGAGCGGCAAGGCGGCAGCGCTCGGCATCGACCTGGTGGACGTGCGTGTACAGCGCATCGACCTGCCCGATGAGGTGGCGGCGCGCGTCTACGAGAGCATGAAGCAGAACTTCGCCAAGACCGCCAACCAGCTGCGCGCCGAAGGGCAGAAGGCGAGCGCGGGCATCCGCGCCGCGGCCGAGCGCCAGCGCACCGTGATTCTCGCCGAGGCGGAGCGCGATGCGCTGCACATCCGTGGCGAGGGCGATGCCGGCGCCGCGCAGACCTACGCGCGCGCGTACGCGAAGAACCCGGAGTTCTATGCGTTCTGGCGCAGCATGCGCGCCTACGAGGCAGCCATCGGTCGTGAGGGGGACCTCCTGGTGATCACTCCGGACGGGGAGTTCTTCAAGTACCTGAAGGATGCGGGTGCACCGCAGTCATCTGCCCCGCGGCGCTAGCGGCGCCGGCTCACCGACATGCCGCTCAATCTTTCGGACCTGCTCGCCGCGCTCGGGCTGTTTTTCGTCATGGAAGGCATCGCCCCGTTCCTCAATCCCGCGGGCGTCAAGCGTGCGCTCACCCGGCTGCTGCAGGTGCGCGACCGCGAGTTGCGCATTGCGGGCCTGGGCAGCATGCTCGTTGGGGTCGTCATCCTCTTTCTCGTGCGCTAGGGAGCTGCAGCGGGCATGGGAAAATTCGTCATCATCATCGGTACGCAGTGGGGTGATGAGGGCAAGGGCAAGGTCGTCGACCTCCTGACCGAGCGCGCCGCCGCCGTGGCCCGCTTCCAGGGAGGCCATAACGCCGGTCACACTCTGGTCATCGGCGGTCAACAAGACGGTGCTGTCGCTGATCCCTTCCGGCATCCTGCGCGAGGGGGTGCGCTGCTTCATCGGCAATGGCGTGGTGCTCTCGCTCGAGGCGCTCTTCAGCGAGAGCGCCATGCTGATGAAGCAGGGCGTGCCGGTGTTCGAGCGCCTGCGCATCTCGCCCAACTGCCCCCTGATCCTGCCTTCGCACGTACTCCTGGATCAGGCACGCGAGCGTGCGCGCGGCGTGAATGCGATCGGCACCACCGGCCGCGGCATCGGCCCGGCTTACGAGGACAAGGTGGCGCGGCGCGCCCTGCGGGTCGCCGATCTGTTTCAGCGCGACCTCTTCGCCGCCAAGCTCGGCGAGGTCCTCGACTTCCACAACTTCGTGCTGCAGAACTATTACCGTGCGCCGGTGGTCGATTTCCAGAAGACCCTCGATGCGCAGCTGGCGATGGCGGAGAAGCTGGCTCCGCTCGTCACCGACGTGACGCTCGCACTGCATCAGCTGCGCGGCACGGATGCGAACGTGCTGTTCGAGGGTGCGCAGGGCGCGATGCTCGATGTGGACCATGGCACCTATCCGTACGTCACTTCCTCGAACACCACCGCCGGCTTTGCCGGCACCGGCACGGGCCTGGGCCCACGCGCTTTCGATGCCGTGCTCGGCATCGTCAAGGCGTACACGACGCGCGTGGGCGCCGGTCCGTTCCCGACCGAGCTCTTCGACGAATACGGTGAGCACCTGTCGCGCGTCGGCCATGAGTTCGGCTCGGTCACGGGACGCCGCCGCCGCTGCGGCTGGTTCGACTCCGTCGGCCCTGCGCCGCTCGATCGTGAACTCCTCAGTTTCCGGATTGTGCATCACCAAGCTCGACGTGCTGGATGGGCTCGACACGATCCGCATCTGCGTGGGCTACCGCATCGACGGGGTGGTGTCGCCCGAGCCGCCACTCAGTGTCGAGGGATACGCGGACGTGGAGCCGGTGTACGAGGAGCTGCCGGGCTGGCGGGAGTCGACCGTGGGCATCACGGCGTACGAGGCGCTGCCCGCGAGCGCGCGTCGCTATCTTGAGCGCCTCGAGCGCCTGGTCGATGTGCCGCTCGACATGATCTCCACGGGGCCTGATCGCGAGCAGACCATCGTGCTGCGGCACCCCTTCGGAGCCTGATCTGTCGCCGCCGTCGCTCGCGCACTCCAGCTGGGCGGTGCGCCTCGCCCTGACGCTGGTCCTGCTGGGCAGCTGCCTGCTGGCAGCGGGCTGCTGGCGCGTGTACTCAAATACCTGGGATGAGCCTGAGCACATCGCGGCCGGGATCGAGCTGCTCGACAAGGGTCACTACGAGTACGACACCGAGCATCCGCCGCTGGCGCGGCTGTTTCTGGCGGTCGGGCCCTACCTCGCCGGCGCGCGCTCCTTTGGCACTCCGCCTCCCGATGGCACGCAGGAGGGCAAGGACATCCTGTATTCGGGCGGGCATTACGAACGCTATCTGCTGCTTGCCCGCGCCGGCACACTGCCGTTCCTGGTGCTGCTGCTGCTCTCGACCTGGCTGTGGGCGCGCAAGCTGTTTGAGTCCGACCAGGTCTCGCTGCTGGCGGTACTGCTGCTCGCCTCGGTGCCCCCGATCCTCGGGCACGCCGCGCTTGCTACCCTGGACGTCGCTGCGGCGGCCACGACACTGCTGGCGCTGTACTCGCTCGAGAACTGGCTGACCTCGGGGCGCTGGGAGGAGGCGGTCCTGTTCGGCGTCACCTCCGGGATCGCGGTGGCCACCAAGTTCTCCGCCGTGCCCTTCATCGGTTTGTCGCTCGTGGTGCTCGGGGTGGTGCAGGGGCTTAACAGCGGCCGCATCACCTGGGGTACCCACGTGCATCATCCCTGGTGGGTACTGCGTTCGCGTGCCACCGGCGCGTTGCTCGCCGGGCTTGCGGCGCTCGTGCCGCTGCTGGCGGTGTACGCGGTGCGCTCCCCGGATGTCTCGGGTGTCGAGGTACGCTACGACTGGGCGGTCGACTACATGCTGTCCCGCCATGGCTTCGAGCACCACCTCGGCGTGTGGCTCTCACATCTGTGGCTGCCGCGGGAGCTGAAGGATCTGTTCAACGGCGTGATCGCGGTCAAGGCCCACAACGATGCCGGGCATCGTTCGTATCTGCTCGGCCAGGTGAGCAGCAGGGCTGGTGGTACTTCTACCTCGTCGCGCTCGCGGTGAAGACGCCCCTGCCGCTGCTCGCCGGTGGCAGCGCGGGGCTTGCGTGGCTGGCGCGCACCGGGCTGGCGTGAGCGCGACGGCTGGGCACTTGCCCCACTGGTCCTGGTGCTCACGATTCTCGCCTTCGCAAGTCTCTTCAGCCACATCAACATCGGCATCCGCCACGTGCTCATCCTGTATCCGTTCATGGCGCTCGGTGGGGCATACCTCGTGTGGCGCTGCTGGCAGCTGATCGGCACGCTCGCGGATGCGCGGCTGCGGCTCGCCGCAGGTGGACTTCTCGGCGCGGTACTGCTGTGGCAGCTGAGCACGCTGTGGCGCGCCTATCCTGATTACCTGCCCTATTTTAATGAGACGGTGCGCGAGCCGGAAAAGGTGCTGGTGGATTCGGATCTTGACTGGGGCCAGGACCTGAAGCGTCTGGAAATGCGCGCCGCGACCCTGCGGATTCCGCTGCTGCACCTGGCTTACCAGGGGACTGCGGATCTGGCACGCGAGCCGCTGCCGCCCTTCGAGATGCTCAAGCCACGCCAAGTGGTCAGCGGCTGGGTCGCGATCTCCGCACTTGCCCGCACCCGCAACCCGGCGGACTACGCCTGGCTGGACGCCTATCGGCCCATCGAGCGCATCGGCCGCACGATCGACCTCTACTACATCCCCTAGGAGTTTCAGCTGGCCCCGGCCGCCTGCAGGCGCGCGATGCGTGCGAGCGGCGGCGGATGCGAGTAATAGAAGGCTGCGTACACCGGATCGGGGGTCAGCGTGCTGGCGTTATCGCGATGCAGTTTGACCAGAGCTGCCGCCAGTTCAGCGGCGTTGGCGTAGCGGGTTGCGAACTCATCCGCCTCGAACTCGTGCCGCCGCGACCACAGCGCTGCGAGCGGCGTGACGAAGAACATGAAGGCCGGCACCACCAGCATGAACAGCAGCAGAGCCGCGTGCGTGGAGGCTTCGGGCACCCCGAGTGCGGCATAGAAGCCCCGCTGGGTGGTGAGCCAGCCCAGCAGTGCGAGACCTGCGAAGCTGGTGGCGACGGACAGCAGCAGCCGTTTGCGCACATGTTTCAGGCGAAAATGCCCCAGCTCATGTGCCAGTACGGCTTCGACTTCCGCTGGCGCAAGGCGCTCGAGCAGCGTGTCGAAGAACACGATGCGCTTGTGGCTGCCGATGCCCGTGAAGTAGGCGTTGCCATGACTCGAGCGGCGGGAATTGTCGACCACGAACACGCCCTTGGAGGTGAAGCCGCAGCGGCTCAGCAGGGCCTCAATGCGCGCCTTCAGCGACTGATCCTTCAGGGGCGAGAATTTGTTGAACAACGGGGCGATGAACGCAGGCCATGCCCAGGCCATGACCAGCATGACTGCCAGCCACAGCACCCAGGCCCACACCCACCACCAACGCCCGGCGCGCTCCATGAGCAGGAGGGTGGCGGCCAGCAGCGGGCCGCCGAGCAGTAGCGCCAGCAGCATGCCCTTGGCGAGGTCCGCGACGTACAAGGCCGGCGTCGTGCGGTTAAATCCAAAGCGCGCCTCCAGACCGAAGGTGCGCCAGATCGAGAACGGCATGTTGATCAGCTGGATCACGAGCACGACGCTGCCAACGACGGCAAGTCCGAGCCAAGGCTGCGGCCAGTGGGTGTGGCGCCACAGTGCATCGAGGGCGGCGATCCCGCCGCCCAACGTCAGCGCCAAGGTGAGCGCGGCGTCCACGATGATGCTGATACGACCGAGGCGGGCCTTGGCCACGGTGTAGTCCGCTGCCTTGGCGTGTTCTTGTGCGCTGACACTGCCGGCGAAGACCGCCGGCACGGCGCCGCGGTGCCGCAGGACCGCAGCCACCTGGCGCCCCGAGAGCCAGATCTCGAGCAGCGTCGCAGCGAGCACGGCGAGGACGAAGAGCGCAGTCAGCAAGTACATGGGTATCAGTTTACGCCAGCGCCGCTGAGGGCTGACCGCGGGTAGCCCGCGCACCTGGCGCGTACTTCAGGCCCTAGCGGGAACGGCGGGACGATGCTGGTCGCTCAGCCACAAGAGCACGGTGCAGATGAAGGCCGCGACGCTCAGCAGTCCGAAGAACCACAGCATCGGTGCGTAACCGCCGGGGTTCGCGGCGCTCGCGCCGCTCATATCGTTGATGCGGCCGGCGGCCAGGTTGGCGGCAAACAAACCGGCATTCTGCAGAGTCGTCATCAGACCATAGGCGGTGCCTAGTTGCTCGGGGGCCGCGTAGCGCGGCACCGTAGGCCACAAGACCGCGGGCAGCAAGGAGAAGCTCACTCCCAGAAGCGCCGTGGAGATGCCGGCGCCGCCTGGCATGAGACCGAGTACCACGAAGCTCAGGGGCAGCAGCAGTGAGCCGGCGACCAGCAGTAAGGCATTGCGGCCCACACGATCCAGCAGAAAGCCGAAGAAGGGGGTACCGAACGCGGCCGCCAGGAACACGTAACTGTTGAGCGTGCTCGCCCGTTCGAGCGTCAGGCCCTGCGCCTCTTGGAGGTACTTGATGGCGAAGGTGCTGCGGAAGGGAAAGATTACTGAGTAGAACGCTACGCAGGTAGCTACCAGCAGCCAGTAGCCGCCCGGAAAGCGCAACAGGTGACTCCAGTCGATGCGTTCCGGTGGCGGCGGCGTGGCGAGCGTGCCGCGCGGTGCTTCGCGCCGGTCCACATAGAAGTAGAGGAGGGCGCCGGCGAAGGACAGAGCCGCAAATCCAACCGCAAGCCAGAGCGGCGCCTGCCAACCCTGCGCGTAAAGATCCTTGGCGAAGGTGGGCGATCGATCGGCCAGGTATGAACCAAAGCGCGCCAGACTTAAGTTAAGCGCCAACTGCAATGCGAAATAGCGGCCGGTAAACCATTGCGCGAGAGCAACCAGGACTGCCACCACCAGAGTCTCGGCGCCGATGCCGAATAGCAGCCGGCCCAGGGCCATAACGGGGAAGTGCTCGCCGAATGCGGTCACGACCGCACCCACCAGACAGATCGCGGTCGTGGCGACCACCATCACGCGGGCGCTGAAGCGATCAATGAGGATGCCGCCGATCACTACCAGGAAAATATTCGGCAGGCTGTAGATCGCATTCAGGGTCCCGATCTGGGTGTCGGAGAAGTGCAGCTGCTGAGTGAGCAGCTCGGCCACCGGCCCGATAGCATCATAGACGTAGTAGTTGCCCAGCATCGCCAGGGCGGCTGCCACAAAAAACAGAGCTTGCGCCGCGACCGAAGGGGTCGGACGCGATTGACGGGCAGCTGCGGTCACGACAAGCCGGCTGCGAGCTGGAGGGGTTCGACACGGATGCCGAACGGGTCGGACAAGAAATGTCCCCATGCCTGGGATTCACGGTCCTCACGGCGCGCGTGGCCGGCCACCACCAAGTGCGTCGTGAGTGCGTTGAGTTGCACGTACTGCAGCAGTTCGACCCCCATCATGTCCTCTGATCACTTGAGCGCGCCCGGGATTGTACTCAAGTGGGCGCGGCTTTTGTGGCCCGCGGATGTGACTTGCGACGCGTCGTCACAACGGCCGCCTGCTGGTTGGAAAGTAGACCGTGTCAAAAAAAGCACCGCACGACGTGGTCCAGCCGCAGCGACTGCGTACGTGCTGTATTGGATGCCAGCGCGCCGTGTTCAATTCGGCGCTCGAGGTGGCGGTGGTGGTGGCGGCCAACTGCCAGCGGCTGCCGCTCATCGTTGGCTTCGCGCTGCACGACTGCCGCGCGCGAAGGCGCGGCACTACGCCGTCAGCGGGAGGGACTTGCCAAAGACTGCAGGCGCGCTGCGCAACTCATGAAAGCGGCCGGGCCGAAGCGCAAGACCGACCTCGACCTGTACGTACGTATCTGGGAGCGAGCCGTGCGGGGTTGAGAGGCTAGTCACCACTTGAGACGGCGGCCATCACTACGAGCGGCAGCGGCCCCTCTGGCATGCCGCCGATGCTGACCGCCGTGCGCGAGGTGAAGTTGAAGGTCATCAGCGCCACCAACATGGACGCGATCTGCTCGGCGGAGAACTCGCGCGCAAGTTTCTGTGCGAGTTCAGCGTTCATGCCGGCAGGAAATCTTAGATAGGCGTCCGCAAGCGCTATCGCGAGTTTTTCCCGCTCGCTCAGTGCACTCTTCTCATAGCCTGTGTCCACCAGCGTGGCGCGTGCCTCGGTCAAACCGTCGGCGCGCGCTACTTCGTAGCGCACCGCCTTGCAGTAGACGCAGTTCACGGTACGGGCGTTGCGTAGTCGGATCATTTCCAGCAGCGTCGGCGACACCAGGCTGCGCTGCCAGACCGCATCATTCAGCGCCACAATCTCATCAACCGTCTGCGGTACCAGCCCCAGAGCGCTGTCGCGAATGGGATTGCCGCTGCCCTGCGCGGTAGCGCGGGCGCGTGCCTTAGCTCTCATGCGGGTCCCGGGGCACTGCCAGGCGGCTGAAATCACGCAAACAGCGCGCGGCCCTGATACGGCCATCAATGCAGCCGAGGGCTTCGATCAGAAATACCAGGCCCGGCTCACCCAGGCGTGCCTTCACCTCATCGGCCGTGTCGTCGGGAATTGACTGCGGATCCAGTGCGTAGCACTCCGTAAAGTCCAAGACGGCCTTCTCGGTGGCGGAGAATTCTGCGGCGCGGTGCGCGTTGCCGGCAATGACTACCGCCTTGCGGCCGGCGCTCAGGGCACTGGGCTCAACGTGCGGATTACTGGCAGCCAGTTCGTCACCGTCCCGATGCAGGCGCGCGAGTGTGAGGCGACACAGTTCCAGCAATGCTGGAGTCACGTAGGGCTGCACCCACAGGCTCTGCCACAGACGCGCAAAGCTTGCCGCCGGGCTCCCGGCGATCGCGAGGGTACGGTCCAGGTCAAGGCTGGTTGGGGTGACGGGTTGGTCCATGGGCGAGCGTGGATCAGAGTGTATCAGCGTCGAGCGTTCCCCATCACTTCGACGGCCGCAGGCGGGTCCTTGTCGTTCGCGCGCGGACGGTTCACGCTAGCTTCGGGTCCACGCTCACGCCGCTGGGAGTCACCATGAGCAACAAAAAGGCTGAGGCTAAAGTCGTCGTTTCAAAGAACGGGCCCTATCTGGTCAGCGGCGACGTGCCGCTCGCCAAGCAGACGATCATCGGCGATGCGGCCGGGGAGTCACAGAGTTGGCAAGAGGGAGAGGCGCTACCGGTCCAGGCCAGCTACGCGTTGTGTCGGTGCGGCCACTCCGGATCGAAGCCCTTCTGCGACGGCAGCCACACCAGGGCGAAGTTCGACGGCACGGAGACCGCCAGTCGCCAGCCTTACCGTGAGCAGGCCCAGGTGACAGAGGGACCGGCGCTGGCCCTGACGGATGCCGAGTCACTGTGCGCATTTGCGCGCTTCTGCGATCCGAACGGCCAGGTCTGGAATCAGGTCGAGCGGACCGAGGAGCCCAAGGTGCGCGCGATGTTCGTACGCCAGGTGAACGACTGCCCGTCCGGCCGCTTGGTTGCGTGGGACCGTGCCACTGGCAAGGCACTCGAACACGCGCTGCCAGTGTCGATCGGCATCATCGAAGATCCCGTGGAAAACGTCAGCGGTCCGCTGTGGCTGCGTGGGGGAATTCCGCTGGTGGCCGCGGACGGCTTCGCCTACGAGATACGCAACCGCGTTACCGTATGTCGCTGTGGTGCCTCCAAGAATAAGCCCTTCTGCGACGGCTCCCACGCCGCGGTGAAGTTCAGCGACGCGAAATGAACCGCCCCGCTGTTTCGGTGCCTAGAGCGTGACTTCGCTGATCTGCAGTAGCGGCGTCGTGTTGGTGTAGTTGGGTATGTCGCCCATGATCTCCGCCACGTGCGGTGCGAATGCCTGCTGAAATGCCGGTACCGAATCAAACGTCAGATAGCCCACGGCGATATAGGGCGCGGGTGAGCCAGGCGCTGCGCCGCCGACGCCGCTCTCGGCTGCGATCGCGCGGCACGCCGCGCCGCAACGCTCCCTGACCATGGGCAGATGCTTGCCGACGTAATAGTTCATGTCGAACTTCGCACCCGAACCGTTTGGATACATAACCGTCACTTTGATCATGAGAGCGCTCCCGATTAATCCCGGCAGGTAAGTCTAGCGCGTGCGCGCGACTGCCGTGCGGCTGGCCGCGGCGTTGTCGTTCCTTGCATCAAACTAATGAGCGGATCGTGCGGGCCGGAAAGCGCTTTAGCGCGATCACCGTTACCACGGCGAAGAAGGCGAGTACCAGCAGTTGGGCGGCGATGAAAGGAGGTTCTTTCTGGGTGGGCGCGAGCGGCCGCAGAAAGGCGATCTTCTGGAAGGCCTGGATGACCCCTACGAATGCGTTGAACCACAGCGCTACCACGGCACTGATGATGTAGATCCAGCGCGCCGCCCCGGCAAGGTGCTTCAAGTAGAGCGCCACGATTGCGACGGCGAGGATCACCAGGGAAATGACGCCGATCACATGCGGCGGCCCGAATGACGCCGAATGAAACAGAAAGCCGGTCGCACTGGTCAATACGGTGGTGACCAGGAAGAGGGCGGTCCAGCGCGGCAGTCGGTTGCCCTGGCACATGCCGAGCACGACGACGATGCCTGACACGATCCCGATCAGGCTGATGATGACGTGGAGGGTGGTGAAGGCGGCGGTTGACATCCCCAGGATCATTGCTGTTCTCCTTGTTCTATTCTGGCGGCGCCATTGACTGGTTGCGCATGCCGTGCGAGCTACCCTAGCGCCCGGCGGCGCACGGCACAACAAGGGCGCCGCCTGTGCGGATTGTGCGGTCAACTGCCGCAGTGCGATTAGCGGTGCGCCAGTCTCCGCCAGAGCAGGAGCGCCAGCGCCGCCGGAGCCGCAAAGACGAGCAGGAACACCGGAGCCTCATCACCGATGGCATAGCCCGCGCGGCTGACACCGATGTGCATGTTCAGAGCGGCGCCCAGCAACCACACGGGCAGGAACCACAGAGCCGCGCGCGCCGCGCCGGCAGCTCCGCCGGCGGTGTGCCCGAGCACCAGAGCGCCCGCAAGTATCAACAGGCCGACCGCGATCACGATGACGGTGTGCATGGCAGAGTCTTCTCAGGCCTGTCCGATATCCAGGCGACGAATCTTGCCTTCCGGACCAAGTTGAAAGCGGAAGTAAGTGCGGAAGTCACCCCATTTCTCGGAATGAAAATGGCCAACGATGTTCAGCCCGTGATTGCTGACGTGGTCGATGGAAGTGAAGCGTCGTGTCCCATTGCATCGCGGGTGAATTCCTCGAGGCTGCGCGGCCTGCCATCGTCGTACAGCAACGCGTCCACCTCGAACAACGCCGACCAGGCCTGCGTTGCCGTCTTGCAGTGCATCGATTGCGGCCCGCACGACCGGGTCGGTTAGTTTGCCCTCATCCATACACTCACCAAACATGCCCAAAGGCAGGTGTAGCCCGAATCCTACATTACTTACGCTCGCCCCCTGATCCACCGCGGTGCCGCGGGCGCCGGATACTGCTGCCCGCAGACCGGAGCAATATCATCAGATTAAGAGCGAGGGTCTTATGCTTCACTACGCAGTCGTGTTTTTTATCATCGCGATCATCGCCGGTGTCCTGGGCTTCGGCGGGATTGCCGCTGGCGCTGCGGGCATCGCGAAGATCCTGTTCGTCGTGTTTCTGATCGGTGCGATTGTCACGCTCATCGCCGGCAGATCTAGAGTTTAGGCGCCTGGGCGCCGCAATGACATGAGATAGAGCAAGGGCCAGCGCGGGCAGGGAAGCCCGCGATTCTGGCATTGCCCAATGTGCCCCCCGCGCACCGGCGAGCCTTTAGTCTCCAGAGGCGCCCGCTTCCCGGCCGCAGACTCCGGCGCACTCGGATTCCACCGTCTGCGCGAAAAGCCCTAAGCTTCGACGGTTGCCCAAAGAGGTGCCACTAACGCGCACCGGCAACGTACGAGGAACTGCCCATGGCTCCGGGGACGCATCACAGCGCGGACGATCCGCGCAACCGCGACATCCTGATCTACGTCAATGGCGAACTTTTCCCGCGTGAGCGGGCGATGGTGTCGGTATTCGACTCGGGGTTTATCCTGGGCGACGGTGTATGGGAGGGGCTGCGCGTGCACCGTGGCCGCATCGCCTTTCTCGACATGCACCTGGCGCGTCTGTTCGAGGCCGCCAAGGCCATCGATCTCGATATCGGCCTGGACCGCGACGGCCTGACCGCTGTGCTCTACCGTACTCTCGAGGCGAACCGGATGAGCGAGGGGGTCCACGCGCGTCTCATGGTGACGCGCGGGACCAAGCGCACCCCGTACCAGGACCCGCGGGCGTGCCTCGGGCCCGCTACCATCGTGATTATTCCTGAATACAAGCTGCCGCACCCGGATAGCCTCACGCGCGGACTGAGTCTGTTCACTGTCCACGTACGGCGTGGGGCGCCGGACGTGCAGGACCCGAAGCTCAACTCCCATTCGAAACTCAACTGTGTTACCGCCTGCATCCAGGCGACCAAAGCCGGCGCTGACGAGGCGCTGATGCTTGACCCGCTCGGCTTCGTCGCCACCTGCAACTCGACGCATTTCTTCATCGTGCGGCGCGGGGAGGTGTGGACCTCCACGGGCAAGTACTGCCTCGCGGGCATCACGCGGGCGAACGTGTTGGCGGTGTGCCGCGCAGCGGGCATTGTCGCAGTCGAGAAGGATTTCAGCCTGACGGATGTCTACGGCGCTGACGAGGCTTTCGTTACCGGCACTTTCGCCGGCATTGCCCCGGTCACGAACGTGGATGGCCGGCGCATATCGGCGGCGCGCGGACCGATGGTGGAGCGCCTGCAGCGGCTTTACTTGGCCCTCATCGAACGTGATGTGGCCCCGCGTTCATGAAAACGCGCCATGTCGCGATGTGGTCCGGTCCGCGTAACATCTCCACGGCGATGATGCGGGCATGGGAGAACCGCGGTGACTGCGAGGTCATCGATGAGCCCTTCTACGCCCACTACCTCGCGCACACCGGTCTGGATCATCCCGGGCGCGAGGCAATCATCGCGAGCGGGGAGAGCGACTGGCGCAAGGTTGCCGCGCGCCTCACCGGCACGTTGCCCGGCGGAATTGCCCTGAGTTACCAGAAGCACATGACACATCATCTGCTGCCCCACATCGGCCGGGAGTGGCTCGCGCGGTTGACACACGTGTTCCTCATTCGTGATCCGCGCCGGGTGCTGGTGTCCTACGTCAAGAGCCGTCCAAACGTGACGGCCGCCGACATCGGCATCCTGCAGCAGCGTGAGATCTACGACCATGTATGCCAGGTCAGTGGCGTGGCGCCGCTGGTGATCGACGCCGGCGACTTTCTGCAGGCACCGGAGGCGCAGCTGCGCGCACTGTGCACGCAGCTCGCTATCGACTTTACGCCGCGAATGCTGCACTGGCCGGCAGGTCCCAGGGCAAGCGACGGGGTCTGGGCACCGTACTGGTACCAGCAGGTGTACCGCTCCACGGGCTTCGAGTCTGTGACTGAGGGCAACATTGAGGTGCCGCATGAATTGCGCGGAATTCTTGCGCAAGTGATGCCCTCCTTTGAGGCCTTGTACGAGCGCCGGTTGCGGGCATGAAACCAGCAGAGGTTACGGACTGGCTGCTGCGTGAACAGCGGTTATTCGCTGAGCGGCGGCCACGCTCGCGCGCTATGTACGCCACCGGCGAGCAGCATTATCTGTACGGCGCGCCGCTGCATTGGATGCGCCGCTGGGCGGGCGGTTTTCCGGTCTATGCGCAGCGCGCGAGCGGTGCCCGCCTGTGGTGCGTCGATGGTTTCGAATACGTGGATTTCTGCCTCGGCGACACCGGTGCGATGGCCGGACACGCGGCGCCGGCATTGACCGCGGCCGTGAGCGCGCAGATGCAACGCGGCTCTACCCTGATGCTGCCGACCGAAGATGCGGCCTGGGTGGGCGCCGAGCTGGCAAGACGCTTCGGGCTGCCCTATTGGGGATTCACCACCTCGGCGACGGATGCCAATCGCGCCGCGATCCGTATTGCGCGCCTCATCACCGGCCGCGACGTGATCCTGGTCTTCAACGGCTGCTACCACGGCTCCGTCGAGGAGGCGCACGTTGGACTGGCTCAGGGCCGCATGGTGATGCGCTCCGGGGTACATCCGAATGCAGTGGATCATGGGCGCGTCTCGCGCGTGGTTGAATTCAATGATCTGCCCGCTCTGGAGGCCGCGCTGCAGGCGCGGGATGTCGCCTTGGTACTCGCCGAGCCGTGCATGACCAACTACGGCATGATAGAGGCGCAGCCGGGATTTCTCGCCGCGCTGCGCGAGCTCACGCGCCGCACCGGCACGCTCTTGCTCTACGACGAGACGCACACCTGGTCGGCGGGCCCCGGCGCTTATACGGGCCGCGACCAGCTCGACCCGGATCTGTTCACGATCGGCAAGGCCATCGGGGGCGGGGTGCCGGTGGGCCTTTACGGGGCTAGCGCCTCGGTGGCTGAGCGGCTGTGGGAACATGCACCGCGCGAGTCCGCTCGGCCGGGTGTGCGCCAGAGCTCACATCTGGGTTTCGGCGGCACCCTCGCCGGCAGCGCCCTGCAGGTCGCGGCGGTGCGCGCCGTGCTGTCGCAGATTCTTACCGCGGCGAGCTTCGCGCACATGATCGCACTTGCCGATCAGCTCGGTACGCGTGCCCGGCAGGTGGTGCAGCAGTATGGACTGCCGTGGTACATCGCCCAAAGCGGGGCACGAGTGGAGACGTTGCTCACGCCGGGCGCACCCCGCAACGCCTCGGAGCTGGCGCGTACGCGCGACAGCGTCATCGAAACGCTGCTGCACCTGTACATGCTCAACCGCGGCGTACTGATCACGCCGTTCCACAGCATGCTTCTGATGTGCCCGGACACGACCCCGGCGGACATTGAGCGCTATATCAGCGCGTTCGCGGGTCTGTGCGAGGAACTGACACGGTAGAGCCGACGATGCCGTGCCGCCCGGTGCGCGAACCATCTAAACCCCGCTCTTGATACGCGTCCAGACCCGGGTGCGCAGTCGCTGATACTTGGCATCGAACTCGGTGGGCAGAAACAGCCGCGCGCGAATCTCCGGCGGTGGGTAAACCGCAGGATCGTTGCGGATTTCCGGCTCAACGAGTGGCTGGGCTGCAAGGTTGTCGTTGCCATAGTGGATGTCGTTGGTGATCGCTGCGATGACGTTCGGATCGAGGATGAAGTTGATGAACTCGTGCGCCGCGCGCGGATGCGGAGCCCCCACGGGTATCAGCAGAGCGTTGTAGGTGATATCCGAGCCCTCCTTGGGAATGGTGAAGGCCAGGTCGAGGTGCAGCCCGGCGGCGCGCGAGCGCACTACGGCGATCGAGTAGTCGCTCGACCAGCCCATGGCCACACATAACTCCTTGCTCGCAAGCTGGTCGATGTAGTCGCTCGAATCGAACACCCGGATATAGGGGCGCACCGCCATTACCAGCTTTTCGGCCGCTTCAAGATCCTCGACGCGGCGTGAATTCGGGTCCAGGTGCAGGTAGACCAGCGCCAGCTGGATCACATCGTCCGGGGAATCAAGGAAGCTGATGCCACAGTCGGCCAGCTTCGAGACGACTTGCGGTTTGAAGAGCATGTCGAGACTGTTGACGGGGGCGTCCTGCAGATGCGCGCGCACCTGCGACACGTTGTATGCGAAACCATTCATGGCGTGCAGGTAGGGTGCGGCAAAGCGGTTGCCCGGATCAAAGCGCGCCTGCATCGCAAGTACTGCGGGGTCCAGGTTCTTCCAGTTCGGCAGTTCGGCCTTGTCGAGAGGCTCGTACAGGCCTGCGCGGATCTGGCGGCCGTAGTAGTTCTCGCTCGTGCTCACGATGTCGTAACCGGAATCCCCGACCAGCAGTTTCGCCTCGAGGGTTTCGTTGGAATCGAACAGGTCGTACACCACCTTGATGCCCGTGGCACGCTCGAAATCGGCGATCGTATGGAACCCGATGTAGTCGTCCCAGTTGTAGATGCGCAGCACGCGCTCTTCCTGCGGCTGCGCAGAGCTCGCGCCCACCGCGGGCGCCGCGCTGTGCGTGCAGGCGCCTGCGCAGGTTAGGCCGAGCGCCATGAGCGCGCGCTTGAGCCAGCGCGTGGTTCTGCCGGAGGAGAGCATTTGCAGGCAACCGGGGGCAGCGGACCGGAGCAGGCCGCGAGCGCCAGTCACTAGGGTCGCGCCAGCTCGGCTCGCACCCAGTCCTGGAATTGGCGGATGGCATATTCCTCAGGCATGAGTACGCCTCTCTCATGCGCCACGGCGCGCAACCCGCGCTGATTGACCTCGCTGATCTCAGCATCTTCGCTCATGACGATATTGGTGAATTCAACCGCGCCGGAGATATCACGCTTCGGATCCGCCAGGGTCGCCGGCAGAAACAGGAATTCGATGCTCATCTCCGTGAGTTCCGGGCCAAGAGGCAGCAGGCGTACGACGCGTACGTAATCGACGTGCGTGACGATGAACACCGAGGGCACGCTCGTCAGATACAGGTGCCCGGCCTTCTTGTCTTCCTCGCTGACATTCGGGAAAAGCACGCCGACGGGCTTGCCGTCCATCGTCCACGATTGCGCGCCCGGCCGCAGGCCGCCTGCGTACTTCGGATCCTCGTCGCTGGCGTGATCCTGCCAGCTCGGATCGTCGCGCCGCTCCAGCAGCGCCCGCCCGAAGATCGGCACCAGCTGGGCGAGCTTGGGATGTACGCCGGGGCAGTGCAGGCACTCGTTGTAGTTCTCCCAGAACACCTTCCAGTTGCATTTGATGAGCTTCTTCAGCGTGTGACCCACGACCAGATCACCGAGCTGGTAGGGGTCGAAGCGGCTAAGCGGCAGATCAAAGCTCTTTTCGAACGGGGGCGGGTTCTTCGTGAGCGCCACGAAGATGAAGCCGTTCCACTCCTGCACCGGCAGGCCGTAGAGGGGGTAGTCGCGGCGGTCGAAGCCGTCGCCAGTCTGCGCCGAGGAGGTCTGCATCAGATCCCCGCGCAGGTTGTAGCGCCAGCTGTGGTACGGGCAGATGATGCCTGCCGACGTAAAGCGACCTTCTGCGGTGCGGCACAGGGCCGCACCGCGGTGCCGGCAGGTGTTGTGAAAAGCACGGGCGACCTGGTCCTCCCCGCGCACGACGATGACTGACTGATCGCCGATCTCCAGCGTACGGTAGCTGCGCGGTCTCTCGAGGGCGGCCGAGCGGCAGACGTAGATCCAATTGCGCTGCCAGATCTGCTTGATCTCGCGCTGGTAGTGGTCCGCGTCAAAGTAGTAGTGAGCCGGCAGTGTCTCTACCGCCGTGGTGAGGCCGGTGTAGCCAGGGTCGCGCCGCCCGGACGTTGGATTTGCGCTCACGATTCAATGCTCCGTCAGATTTGCGCCCAGTTTACCCCGGCAGCCCGAGCTAAAGGCGCAACCTGCTATCCAAGCCAAAGGCTAGCGGCGACGGTCGGCCTGGCAGAAGTCCCAAATCCGGGCAACGCGTCCGTCAGACAGATTGTAGGCCGGCAGCCGGCCGGCCGCTGCAGTCTCACGGCCGGCACCCTGAGCTGCCGCAGCTCGCCCCGCCACCGGCGGCGGCTCCTGCCAGCCCCCGTTCAGGGCGCAATACAGCTCCTCTCCATGGTGCAGTGAGCGCAGGTTAGAATCGGCCCCTGCACGGCATGACGCTGGGCTTGAGCGGCCAATCGGCACGGCTACCTGGGGAGCGCAATTGACAGCTGAAAGGGCGGCGGCGAGCGGGCAGGGGCCGAGCGGCGGCAATTTGGGCTTCCGCCCGGCTCTGCGGCGCGACCTGGGGCTGCTGCTTGTCCTGAAGAGTGCGGCGCTGGCCCTGCTGTGGTGGCTGTTCTTTTCACCGACCCACCGCTTGCCCGTTGACGCCATGAGTACCGGGCGTCACCTGGCGCTCGAGCGGCTGGCAGACACACAGCAGCATCGAACCTTCCCCCAAAGCGGAGATGAGCCTTGATTGATTTCGGGCTCGTGCACGTGTCGCGGGCGCAGTTTGCGCTGACCGCCCTGTATCACTTCCTGTTCGTGCCGCTGACCCTTGGGCTGTCCATGATCCTGGTGATCATGGAGGCGACCTATGTCATGACCGGGCGCGAGATTTGGAAGCGCATGACGCGTTTCTGGGGAATGCTGTTCGGGATCAACTTCGCCATGGGGGTCGCTACCGGTATCACCATGGAGTTCCAGTTTGGCACCAACTGGGCCTACTACGCGCATTACGTCGGGGATGTCTTTGGGGCGCCGCTCGCGATCGAAGGTTTGATGGCCTTCTTTCTCGAGTCGACTTTCGTGGGACTGTTCTTCTTTGGATGGGACCGGCTCTCGAAGATCGGCCATCTCATCGTCACGGCTCTCGTGGCGCTGGGCTCGAGCCTTTCGGCCCTATGGATTCTCATTGCCAATGCCTGGATGCAGAACCCGGTAGGGGCGCACTTCAACCCGCAGACCATGCGTATGGAGCTCGACTCCTTTGCTGAGGTGCTCCTTAACCCCGTCGCTCAGGCAAAGTTCGTGCACACCGTCGCCGCCGGCTATGTCGTCGGCTCGGTATTCGTGCTGGCCATCAGTGCCTGGTATTTGCTACGCGGCCGCAACGTGGACGTCGCGCGCCGTTCCATGGCGGTGGCAGCCAGTTTCGGGCTCGCGTGTGCGCTCTCGGTGGTGGTACTCGGCGATGAGTCTGGATACGAGGCGAGCGCCAACCAGAAGATGAAGGTCGCCGCAATCGAGGCCGAATGGCACACACAGCCGCCGCCGGCAGCTTTTACCGTATTCGGCCTCCCGGACCGGCAGTCGCACTCGACCCACGCGGAGGTGCGCATACCGTGGCTGCTCGGGCTCATCGCGACACGCTCGATCGATAAGCCGGTACCGGGCATGTTCGAACTGGTCGAGCGCGCCAGGGAGCGCATCGTCAGCGGCATACAGGCACACTCAGCGCTGCAACTGCTGCGCCTCGATCCCGAGGATCCTACGGCGGTCGCGCGCTTCGACGCCCACCAGGCCGATCTGGGCTACGCCCTCTTGCTGCTGCGTTACGTGGACGACCCGACCAAGGCGACGCCGCAGCAGATTGAGGCCGCCGCCTGGTCCACCGTCCCTAATGTGGCCGTCCTGTTCTGGTGCTTCCGCCTCATGGTGGGCATTGGCCTGTTTCTCATCGCGCTGTTCGCTGCGGCGTTTTACCTGGCCTCACGGCATCGCCTGGAGCGGCGCCGTTGGTTCCTGCGGGTTGCGCTGTGGAGCCTGCCGCTACCCTGGATCGCGGCCGAACTGGGCTGGATCGTGGCGGAGTACGGGCGGCAGCCCTGGGCGATCGACGGCCTGCTGCCGACCTTCCTGGGCGTCTCCGCTACTTCGGAAGCCAATGTGCTGCTGTCGCTCAGCGGTTTCGCAATCTTTTATTCCGCGCTGGCCGTGGTTGATGTGTATCTGCTCGTGCGCATGATTCGCCGCGGTCCCGACGGCCTGGGCTACTGGCCGCCAGCAGCGCCTGCAGCCCCGGCGCCGTAGGAGAGATCCGCATGCCCGACTACGCGACCCTGCGCCTGATCTGGTGGCTGATTCTTGGCGTGCTGTTGATCGGCTTCGCAGTAATGGACGGCTTCGATTTGGGTGTCGGCGCCACCTTCCGCTTCCTGGGTCGCACCGATGAGGAGCGCCGCACACTGCTTGAGTCGATCGAACCGGTCTGGGACGGCAACCAGGTTTGGTTCATCCTCGCTGGCGGGGCGGTGTTCGCGGCATGGCCGCTGTTGTACGCCGCGTCCTTCTCGGGGCTGTATCTGGCGATGTTCCTGGTGCTGGCGGCACTTATCCTCAGGCCCGTCGGGTTCATGTTCCGCAACAAGATAAGCGATCCGCGCTGGCGCAATACCTGGGACTGGGCCTTGCTTATCGGCGGTGTGGTGCCGGCGCTGCTCTTTGGGGTGGCATTCGGCAATCTGTTCCTGGGCCTGCCGTTCCACTTCGACTCTTTGCAGCGACCCGTATTCGCGGGAGGCCTGCTCACGCTGCTGCGTCCGTTCGCGCTGCTGGTTGGCCTCGTGAGCCTCTCGATGCTCATCATGCACGGCACGGTATACGCGGCCATGAAAGTGGGACCGCCGATGTCAGAGCGCGCGACGGCGCTGGGGCGCAGCGCTGCGCTCGTGTTCGTCATCGCATTCGTCCTCGCCGGCATCTGGGTCGCAGGCCTTGACGGTCATCAGGTGACCTTTGCGATACCGGACGGTGCCTCCAACCCGGCGGTCAAACGGGTGGCCGTGGTTCCCGGCGGCTGGCTGACAAACTTCCGTGTGCACGGGGTGCTGTGGCTGATTCCCGTGGCGGCGGTGCTTGGGGCCGCGGCCACCCGGGCCCTGCTCGGCGCGCGTCGCGCGGGCGCAGCGTTCGTCACCAGCTGCGGGGCGATCGCAGCGACGATTCTGACAGCGGGGGTCGCGCTCTTTCCATTCCTCATGCCCTCATCAACGCGCCCGAACCACGGGCTGACGATCTGGGATGCCTCGAGCAGTCAGCACACCCTTGGCATCATGCTGGCAGCGGTCGTCGTATTGCTACCGATCGTCCTTGCTTACACGGCGTGGGTGTTCCGTGTGCTGCGGGGACGGATCACGCTCGAAGAGATTCGACGCCATACCGGAATCTATTAGGCACAGCCATGTGGTACTTCAGCTGGATTCTGGGTCTTGGGCTGGCACTGACGTTTGGCGTGTTGAATGCCATCTGGTACGAAGTGCGCGAGGGCACGCAGGAGTTACGCCCCCTGGCCGCGCCCCCCATGGGGGCTCAGTCCGAACCGGGCAGCGCCGCGCCCGTGGATCACTGACCGAGACTCAACGCAGCGGATCCTCGGCCGCCGCGAGCGCTTCAGGCAGCACCCAGAGTCAGCAGTTCCTCGCAGAAGCCGCCGTAGCCGTGCACTTTGTCGATGAAGTGGATCTCCAGGATCCAGTGGCGCACCGCGCCGCGGGTGTCCAGCTCGCGAATCCGCGTCTCGTTGCCGAGACGGATTGAAAAGCGCTTCGGTTCTCCCGGTGAATGCTCATGCGGAAAGTGGCCGATGAGGTGCCCGGCGGTCGGCGCGCCGAACTCCCAGCCGGCCTCGGCGGCAAGACCGACGACGAAGTCGTAGAGCCCACCTGCTGTCAGGTCCGGCGTGTCCAGATACAGCTGTTTACCCTTGCGGAAAGCCGCGGTGATATCGGCGACCAGCTGGTGCTTGCGCGGATCATCGCCGAGCACGTAGGTGCGTCCAAAGTCAGCTTCCCAGGCGTTGAAAACCGGGCCGAAGTCCAGATAAACGACATCGTCCTCTGCAAGCTGCCGGTCGGGTGGCTGCGCGTAGTAGGTGAGTAGCGTGTTGGGGCCGCAGCGCACCACGCGCTTGTGCCAGTGGCGGCGCACGCCGAAGCGGCGACTCGCGAGTGCGTGGATTTCCTGGCTGAGCTCGCTCTCGAGCACGCCCGGCCGGATGAGGCCGCTGCTGACGATCTCGGTAAACAGCTGCGCGGCCTTGTGCTGGGCGCCGAGCAGGGCGTCGGCGACCCGCTGGTCAGTGTTTAGCTTTTCTGCGGGCAACGTGCACTTCCTCTGCCGGGACACAGGCTCAGCTGGTGCAGGGTGCAATTGCACCGGCCTCTGGACGGTCTACTTGTGTGCCGACCTTTCTGCCCCGATCTGCTGTGTGTCCGAATATATCGATACTATGATTCCCGCCCAAGTGAAATTGGAATTCAAGGACTTTCAATGAGTTGTCAGAATGCAAAGTCTTCTCCCGGGACCTCAGCGGCGGTGCTCGCCGCCGTGGGTATGGTTGTGATGATCGGCGTACTGGTACTCGGGGGCACCTCCCGAGCCGCGGAGCCGCCCGTCGCCGTTCCGCCGCCCGCCACCGACATCCCGAAAGCGGCGGGCCAGCCGCAGACCGCGGTACTTGCCGGGGGCTGTTTCTGGGGCGTGCAGGGCGTCTTTGAGCATCTCAAAGGCGTCAAGCGGGTTGTGGCCGGCTATTCAGGCGGCAACCGCGCGCAAGCCCACTACGAGATCGTGGGCACTGGCCAGACCGGCCATGCCGAGTCGGTGCAGATCACCTACGATCCGCAGCAGCTCTCCTATGGGGAGATCCTGCAGGTGTTCTTTTCGGTCGCGCACGACCCGACGCAGCTGAACCGGCAAGGCCCCGATACCGGCTATCAGTACCGTTCCGTGATCTTCTATGACGGGGATGAGCAGCAGAAGATTGCCCAGGCCTACATCGCGCAGCTGAATCAGGCCGGTGTGTTCCATGCACCCATCGTGACGCGCATCGATCACCTGACAGGATTTTTCGCGGCCGAGAACTATCACCAGGACTTTCTGGTTCACAACCCGACTAACTCGTACATCGCTTACAACGATCTGCCGAAGATCCAGAGTTTCCAGAAGGTTCTGCCGGGCCTTTATCAGCCAGATGCGGTAATCCTGACCGCGGCTGCGCACTAAGCGCAGCCCGAGCGTTCCCGACACATGCTGCTCGCCGTCCTGGCCTTCCTTGGAGGCGCACTGACGATCATCAGCCCGTGCATTCTGCCGGTGCTGCCATTCGTGTTTGCGCGTCAGGAACGCTCCTTCCGCCGCGGCACGCTGCCCTTGCTGGCCGGAATGGCCGTCACGTTCGCATTGATCGCCACACTCGCTGCAGTCGGGGGCGCGTGGGCAGTACGGGTCAACTCCTATGGCCGCGCGGTTGCTCTGGTGCTGCTGGCGCTGTTTGGAGTGGCGCTACTGTCCAAGCGTTTTGCGGACTGGATCGCGCGGCCCTTCGTGGCGCTCGGCAATCGGCTGCTCGCCCAGCAGGGGACGCGCGAAGCGGTGCTGCCTTCGGCGCTGCTTGGGGTGGCGACCGGGTTTCTGTGGGCGCCCTGCGCGGGACCGATCCTGGGACTGATCCTCACCGGGGCCGCCATCAGCGGTCCGAGCGCGCACACGACGCTGTTGTTACTGGCGTACGCTTTGGGTGCCATCAGCTCGCTGGCCCTGGCGACCCTTGCAGGCGCGCGGGTGTTCAGGCTCTTCAAGTCGTCCCTGCAGGCAACCGACTGGCTGCGCCGTGGTCTGGGCGTTGCGGTGCTGGCAGGTGTCTGTGCCATCGCGCCTGGCTGGGACACCGGACTTCTTACCCGTCTGTCATTTGCCGGGACCAATCGTGTCGAGCAGTCGCTCATTGATGCCGTAGACGCCGACGTCGCCACCGTGCGCGGCGACGCGGGTGCGCCGATGCTCGCTGGCATGGCGGGTACTGCGAGCGGATCCGTGGCAGGCTCGGTGGCTGCAGCCGCGGGCGGCACGGCGGCCGCGGCACCGCCGGTGGAGGGTGAGATGCCCTCCTTGGATGGCGCGGTCGCCTGGCTCAATTCCGCGCCGCTGACGACGCAACAACTGCGCGGCAAGGTGGTCTTGATCGATTTCTGGACTTACTCGTGCATCAACTGCCTGCGCACACTGCCGTATCTGAAGGCATGGTACGAGCGCTATAAGGACCACGGCCTCGTCATCATCGGCGTGCATGCACCGGAGTTTGCCTTTGAGAAGCAGGAGGCGAACGTGCGTCGTGCCGTGACGGATCTGGGTATCCGCTACCCGGTCGCGATCGACAACGACTATGTGATCTGGCGTGCCTTCAACAACCAGTACTGGCCCGCGCACTACTTCATCGACGCCGGCGGTCGCATCCGTGGCCACCATTTCGGCGAGGGCGGTTACGCGGAGTCCGAGCAGTTGATCCGCGAGCTGCTGACCGAAGCCGGGGTGACCGACCCGCCAGCCCCCGGGGGCGCCATGCCAGCCCAGGGCATCGAGATCGCCCCCGATACAGCGGACGTTGCATCGCCGGAGACCTACCTGGGCTACGACCGAGCCGAAAACTTCGTCTCGCCGGTGAGTGTGGCCCAGGACCGGCCGGCGAATTACTCCGCGGCCGGTTCCCTGGCACTGAACCGCTGGTCACTCGCAGGTCGCTGGACCGTGGCTCCGGAATTTGCGCGTGGCGATGCCGCCGGCGGCCAGATCGTGTTTCGCTTCCACGCGCGCGACCTGCATCTAGTGCTCGCGCCCGGTGCGGACGGTCGTCCGGTGCGCTTCCGGGTTCGTATAGATGGCCACGAGCCCGGTGCCGATCACGGCGCGGACGTGGATGAACACGGCAACGGCAGCGTGCGCGAGCAGCGCCTCTATCAGCTCATCCGCCAGTCCGGGGCGATTGGCGACCGCACCTTCACCATTGAGTTCCTCGATCCGGGCGTGCGCGCCTATTCCTTCACCTTCGGCTAAAGGCCAAGGAGCTACACAACATGCAACGCGATTCGCGCATTCGGGGGGAGATCCGCGCCGGCACGCCGCAGACGCGGCGCAATTTCCTTGTCAGCTCGCTCGTGACGCTGGGTGTCGTCGGCGCCGGCGGCCGCATGCTGGCAGCGCCGCTCGTCGCCGCCTCCCAGCCGGGGAATCTGGTAACGATCGAGAACTTCTCCGCGGCCGGAGTGAGCCAGGGCCGCGCAGCCGTCGCACGGGTCATCAAGAGCGATGCCGAATGGCGTGCGCAGCTGTCGCCTGCGGCCTGGCAGGTAACCCGCCACGAGGGAACCGAGCCGGCGTTCTCCGGCGAATACGACCGTAATCATCAGGATGGACTGTACCGCTGCATCTGCTGCGACACGGCACTGTTTGATTCGCGCACCAAGTTTGATTCGGGCACCGGCTGGCCGAGCTTCTGGCGACCGATCTCCCGTGACAATGTCGGCGAGGGAGCCGATTCCAGCTTGGGCATGTCGCGTGTCGCAGTCAGCTGCCGCCGCTGCGATGCGCACCTCGGGCACGTCTTTGACGATGGCCCGCGACCGACGGGTCTGCGTTACTGCATGAACTCCGTGGCACTGAAGTTCGTTCCCCGCACCTAGTCTGCCGCCGCGTCGTGCGCCCCGCCGGCGCTGCCAGTTGAGTAGCGGCGAGCGATCAGGCTAGGCTCGCGGTCTGCGCGTCGGAGTAGGCCGGCGCCATTTCAACTCTCCCCATCCACGCGCAAACCATGGGTGCAGGTGCCGTGATCGTCCGCTACCTGGAGTACATCGTCGCCCTGGCGCGCGAGCGACATTTCGCGCGTGCCGCCAAAGCCTGTCACGTGACGCAGCCCACTTTGTCGGCGGGCATCAAACAGCTGGAAGACAGCCTGGGTGTACTGATCGTGGAACGCCGCCAGCGCTTCGCGGGCTTTACCCCCGAGGGCGAGCGGGTGCTGGCGTGGGCGCAGCGCATCCTCGCCGATTACCGCGGACTCGAGCAGGAACTGGGTGAGCTGCGCGAGGGGCTGGTCGGGCAGCTGCGCATCGGCGGTATCCCCGTGGCTCTACCGCCCCTGGGGCTGCTGAGCGCGGCATTCGCCGCGCGCCATCCGCGCGCCCGTCTGCGGGTCATCTCCCAGACCTCGACCGAAATTCAGCGCGGCCTGGACGAATTCGCCATCGACGTGGGCATTACCTATCTTGACAACGATCCTCTGGTGCGGGTGCGCACGAGCCCGCTCTACCGCGAACGCTACGTGCTCGTGACCCAGGCCAACAGCGAGCTTGCGGCGGGCGGGGTGACCTGGGCCCAGGCGGCGCAGCTGCCGCTGTGTCTGCTCACCCCCTCGATGCAGAACCGCAGGATACTCGATGCCTGCTTTCGCGCGGGCGGCAGCGAAGTACAGGCGATGATCGAGACGAACTCCATGGTGACGCTCTGGTCGCACGTGCGCTTCGGCCATTGGTCCACCGTGGTGCCACACACGTTTCTGCTGCTGCTCGGGCAACAGGCGGGACTGGTCGCGCTGCCGCTGAGCGAGCCGACCGCCGAACACGCAGTGGGTCTGGTCGCCTCTTCGCGCGATCCGCTTACCCCGATGACGCGTGCCTTCCTGGCGGTCGCCCGCGAGCACGACCTGGCCGCCGAGATCGAGCGGGACATCGCGCACCTGTGGGCCATGCGGGCGTAGCACCGAATTTGAGTCAACAAGCCTTCGATTGAGGGCTGCCGGGGAAATCGGTGAGCCATGAAACGCTGTGCCATGGCGCGCGCGCCGCCTGGTTATGCCTGCTGATGTTGGTGGCCGTTCCGGTGGCCGCGAGCGCGGCCGAGACACCCGCCGCGCCGGCCTGGCGTATGAGCGTACGCACCTTTGCACGGGAGCATCTGAAGCATCCGGCCTGGGGGTTTTCGCACTCGGAGCGTGACTACGCTCTGGCGCGCCAGCTGGCCGCGCGCGACCGCGTGGCGCTGGATGATGACGTGCTGTATGCGGCCGCGTACCTGCACGACGTGGCCGCTTTTGCACCCTACGAGAAGCCGGGCGTGGATCATGCCGATCAGGCCGCGAGCATCGTGGATAGGCTGCTGGCGGGCACCGGCTTCCCGATGGCGAAGATCGAAGCGGTGCGCGCTGCGATACGCACGCACATGTTCGCGCGCGATCCGGTCGGCGCGGAAGCCATCTACCTGCACGACGCGGACGCGCTCGACTGGCTCGGCGCAATCGGCGTAGCGCGCATCTTCGCGCTGGTCGATGCGAACGGCGGCAGCCCCGACGGACCTGCAGCCGTGAAAATGCTGCAGAAGAATCTGGCCGAGGTGCCGCCGCGCATCATCAGCAAGGCCGGGCAGGCTGTGGCCGTGGGGCGCGCCCGTGAGTTTGGGGAATTCCTGCGGCAACTGGGCGCACAGACCGAGAACTTCCGCACCCTGTGACGGGCATGCATCAGCGCGGCGGCTTGCGTGCGCGCGCGGACAGGTAGTGGGTGACCAGCGGCTCCCCGTGCGCCAGCTGGCGCAGGCGGCTCTCGGCCGCCTCGTCGGCCTTGGTGACGCGCTGGTGCTGGCGCAGGTGCTCGAGCCAGGAGTCGACAAACCAGATCTCCAGCAGCCGCTCCGGGTGCGCGGTGTCCTCGAAGATCTCCCAGTCGTAAGCGCCGTCGCGGCGCCGCTCATGGGCGACGTGGGTGAGGGCGGCGAAGAACTCGCTGCGATTGGCCGCGCTCACCCGGTACTCGACGGTCACCATGACCGGGCCGGCGTCGTTCTGCACCGGATCGGCCAGCAGCGGCGCAGGCCAGTGCGCCGAGGGGGTGAGGTCGGCCTGCGGCCCCGTGCCCAGTCGCCAGCGGCGGGTCGCCAGCAGCGCGAGCACGGCGCCGGCGGCGGCGAGACCGTGTGCCAGCGGCAGACCGAGGTGCTCGGCGAGATAGCCCCACAGGAGGCTGCCGGCACTCATGGTGCCGAAGAACACCGCCACGTAGGCGGCGAGGCCGCGGCCGCGCACCCACTCTGGCAGCGCCACCTGAGCCGAGACGTTGAGCGTTGCGAGCACGACGATCCACCCGACGCCGGCAATCAGGCAGGCAATGACCGCGAGCGCTGCGCCGTGCGCGAGGCCGAAGAGCAGCAGGGCGAGAGCGGTGCCGGCCTCTCCCATCATGATCATCGTGTCGGCACTCGAGCGGGCCTTGAGTCGGGGCAGCACGAAGGCGCCGCCGACCGCGCCGGCGCCGATCGCACCCAGCAGCACCCCGTAGAGCCTCGGGCCGCCGTGCAGCTGCGTGCGGGTCAGCAGCGGCAGCAGTGCCCAGTAGGCGCTGGCGAACAGGAAAAAACCCACCGCGCGCGCGAGCGTCGCGCGCAGCGCGCGGTTGTTGCGCGCATAGCGCAACCCGACGCGGATGGCGCCGCGCAGGTGCTCCGGCGGCAGGGCGTGCGCCGGGCGCGCGCCCGAGCGCCACCACAGGATCACCGCGATCACGCCCAGATTGCTGAACGCATCCAGCCAGAAGGGCGCGGCGATCCCCAGGCTGAGGATGATCAGGCCGGCCAGCGCTGGCCCTAGGACGCGGCTGATGTTGACGCCGACACTGTTGGTGGCGATGGCGGAGGACAGCGCCGCCGATGGCACCAGCTGCGTCACGATCGACTGCCAGGCGGGGGTCTCGATGGCGGCCAGAGCTGCGATCAGGAACACGAAGATGAGCAGCACGAGCGGACTCACCAGCTGCAGCGCCACGAGTGCGGCAAACAGCGCGGAAAACACGGTCGTCAGGATCTCGAGCGTCAGGATCAGGCGACGCTTGTCCACCATGTCGGCTAGCGCACCGGCCGGCAGGGCAAACAGGAACAATGGCAGGCTATTGGCTACCTGCACGAGGGAGACGACCAGGGGACTCGGGCTCAGGCTCGTCATGAGCCAGCCGGCGGCGGCGTCGTACATCCACGCGCCGATGTTGGAGATAACCGTTGCGATCCACAGGTACCTGAATACCGGATAACGCAGCGCGCTCCACGCACCGGTCGGCGGCGGCGCCTGAGCCTTTTTTTCTTGCGCCGGGGTCACCGGGGAGGATGGTAGCCGGGATGGCGGCACATCTGTAGCGGGGCAGCCGCAGTGCACGCGTGTCGGTCGGGCGCGCGAGCGCATATGCTGGCGAGGCGGGCGGAACACCGGGAGAGGCGCGATGAGTGCGGGCATATGGCCGGAGCTGGACTACCGGCAGTGGCGCGAGACGCTGGCAACGCTGCAGCTGTGGACGCAGATCGTCGGCAAGACGCGCCTCGCCCTCACGCCGTGGCTGAATCACAGCTGGCAGGTGCCCCTGTACGTCACCGCCCGCGGCCTGGGGACCTCGCCGGTGCCGGTGGGCGCTGAGCTCATGGAGATCGAGTTCGATTTCTTGAGCCAGCAGCTACGCGTGCATACCAGCCGGGGGCAGGCGCGCGAGCTTGCGCTCGAGCCGCGGAGCGTCGCGGACTTCTACGGCCGCCTGCTGGGCATACTGCGCGATCTGGACGTCAAGGTGCAGCTCAACCCCCGCCCCTCGGAAATCGCCGATGCGATTCCCTTTGCGCAGGACCGCATGCATGCCAGCTACGACCCCGAGGCGGCGCGGCGCTTCTGGCGCGTGCTGCTGCAGGCGGACCGCCTGCTAAAGCTGTTTCGCAGCGGCTTTATCGGCAAGGCGAGCCCCGTGCACTTTTTCTGGGGCAGCTTCGATCTGGCTGTCACGCGTTTCTCCGGGCGCCGGGCGCCGCCGCATCCCGGCGGGGTACCGGGGCTTCCGGATGCGGTGGTGCGCGAAGCGTATTCGCACGAGGTGAGCAGCGCGGGCTTCTGGCCGGGCAGTGATGCCTTTCCCCAGGCGGCCTTCTACTCCTACGCGTATCCGGAACCGCGCGGCTACCGCGAGCAGGCCGTGCCGCCGGGCGCGCGCTACGAGAGCGCACTCGGGGAATTCATTCTTCCCTACGACAGCGTTCGCGCCGCGGCGAGCGCCGATGCGCTGGTGCTGGAGTTTCTCGATGCCACGTACTCGGCCGCTGCGGACGCCGCACGCTGGGATCGTGCGACGCTGGAGTGCCCGCTGGGTGCCCCGGGACGCGTGCGACCGCTGGCCTGAAGTGGCCGTCGCAGAGCCGCGGTCCACTTAGCCGGTGTAGGCGTTGATCAGAGCGCGCGCGGCAGCCGCGGCACTCTCTGCCGGACCGTGGCGGCTGTGAAACGTCAGCTGGGTGATGTAGCTGCCCTCAAAGAGCAGGAGGAGGGCGTCGCCGAGCGCCCCGGGTTCGCGCGCCTTCAGCTCGCCCGCGAGCTGCTGAAAGCGTCGTCGCAGTTCGCGCTTGTGCTCCTCCATCACGCGCAGCGCCGGGTGATCTTCGGCATCGATTTCCACCGCCGCATTCGCGAGCGCGCAGCCGCGCGAGCCACTGGTACAGGAGCGGATCGCGTGCGCATCGAACAGCGCCTCCACCTGCGCGCGCGGATTGCCGGCGTGCGGGGCGATGATCGCCTCCCACCAGGCCCATCCCTCGCGCACCTGGTCGCGCAGGTATTCGGCCACCAGCTCATCCTTGGACGCGAAGCTGCGGTAGAAGCTCATCTTGTTGGTGCCGGCCTCGCCCACGATCGCATCGACGCCCACCGCACGGATGCCGTGCCGGTAGAACAGATCGCACGCAGTCTTAAAGATGCGGTCGCGCACCCGCACCTTCGGCCCCTCGGCCTCGGCAGGCGCGCGCGCGATGGATTTGGCGCTCACTGAAACACCCCTCTTGACATGTGACTGACCGGTAACTAACATATCACATTAGTTACTGACCGGTAACACCCCCAGCATCTTCGTGTTACCGCCCGGTGTCAAGGCGGCCCCCTGTGTTTGGGGCCGGGACGCCGGGTCTTGAAGGCATATCCAAGGGAGAGACCTGTGACTTCGATCAATCTGCGCCCGACGCACTTAATCAAGACCGCCCTGTATTCCGCGCCCGTTCTGGCCGGCGCAATGCTTCTGGCTCTGCACGGGCGTTCGGAGGCCAATCTGCCCAAACCTGAGGCGGCGCCGCCTGAGGTTACGGTCGCCGAGGTGATCCACAAGCCGCTGCGCGAGTGGCAGGAATTTTCCGGCCGCCTGCAGGCGGTGGACACCGTGGAGGTGCGTCCGCGGGTGAGCGGCTTTGTGAACCGGGTGACCTTCACCGACGGGGCACGCGTGCACAAAGGCGATCTGCTCTTCCAGATCGACCCGCGGCCGTTCCAGGATGAAGTCGACCGTCTCAGCGCGGAGCGCGCGCGCGCGGCCGCCGATCATGAGCTCGCGCGCGCCAACCATGCGCGCGCGGAGGGTCTGATCGGCGCGCACGCAATTTCGCGCGAGGAATACGAGCGCCTGGCGGCGGCGGAGATCTCCGCAAAGGGATCCCTCGACTCGGTCAGCAGCTCACTGGCCGCGGCGCGCCTGAACCGCGAGTTCACCGAAGTGCGTGCGCCGATCGACGGTCACGTGTCGCGCGCGCTCATTACCGCCGGCAATCTCGTGACCAGTGCGAGTGTGCTGACGACCGTGGTCTCGGACGATCCGGTCTACGCCTATTTCGATGCTGATGAGTCCACCTACCTGCGCTATCGGCAGCTCCATGCCGCACCGGCGGCCAATGGTGGCCGCGCGCCGGGCACGGCCGGGGTTTACATGGGACTGGTGGACGAGGAGGGCTACCCGCACGCCGGTAAACTCGACTTCGTCGACAACCGCGTCGATCCCACCACCGGCACCATCCGCGCGCGCGCAGTCTTCGAAAACCCTGACGGGCGCTTCACCCCGGGCCTTTTCGCGCGCATTCGGCTGGTCGGCGGCCCGGAAGCCGAGACCGTGCTCGTCGATGAGCGCGCCATCGGCACCGACCTGGGCCGCAGCTACGTACTGACGCTGACCGCGGACAACCGTGTCGAGCAGCGCTTTATCGAGCTCGGTCCCGATGTCGACGGGCTGCGCGTGATCCGCGGCGGTCTTGGCGCGGGCGACACCGTGGTCGTGAACGGCCTGCAGCGCGTGCGCGCCGGACAGGCGGTCGCGGCCGCGCGCGTGCCGATGAACGCCGACCGCGTCGGCCTGCGACAGATCGATGCACCGCGCGTGCCGGTGGCAACGCCGGCGCCGGCGAAATCCGCCGCGGTCGTCGTGGCGCGCGCCGGCTAGACCCGACCGGCTGGGGGAGTCATGAACATTTCGCAATTCTTCATCTCAAGGCCGATCTTTGCCGGCGTGCTGTCGGCACTGATCTTCCTCGCCGGCCTGCTGGCACTGCCGACGCTGCCGATTACCGAGTACCCGCAGGTCGTGCCCCCGACCGTGGTGGTGCACGCGCTCTATCCGGGCGCCAATCCGAAAGTCATTGCCGAGACCGTGGCGAGCCCGCTGGAGCAGTCGATCAACGGCGTCGAGGGCATGCTCTACCAGTTCTCCCAGGCGACCGCCGATGGCGCCATGACGCTGACGGTGACCTTCGCGCTCGGCACCGACGTCGACAAGGCGCAGGTGCAGGTGCAGAACCGCGTCGCGCAGGCACTGCCGAAGCTCCCGGACGTGGTGCAGCGGCTCGGGGTCACCACCGAGAAGGCCTCCCCCGACCTCACCATGGTCGTGCACATGGTGTCGCCGGATAACCGCTACGACACGCTGTACCTGGCCAACTACGCGCTCCTGCGGGTCAAGGACGAGCTCGCCCGCCTGCCCGGCGTCGGTGATGCCAAGGTCTTCGGTGCCGGCAATTACTCGATGCGCATCTGGCTGGACCCGGAAAGGGTCGCGAGCCGCGCGCTGACGGCGAGCGATGTGGTGCGGGCGCTGCGCGAGCAGAACGTCGAGGTCGCCGCCGGCCAGCTCGGCGCACCGGCCTCCATTGCCTCGGCCGGCAGCGGCGCGGGCACGCCCAATTTCCAGCTGGCGATCAACACCAAGGGGCGCCTCAGCAGCGAGGAGGACTTCCGCAACATCGTCATCAAGACCGGTGAGTTCGGCCAGATTACGCGCCTGAAGGACGTGGCGCGGGTGGAGCTCGGTTCGGACTCCTATGCGCTGCGGGCGCTGCTTGACAACAAGCCGGCCGCGGCCATTCCGATCTTTCAGCGCCCGGGGAGCAACGCCATCGAGGTCTCCAAGAGCGTGCGCGCCAAGATGGAGGAGCTCAAGCGCGACTTTCCGCCCGGCGTCGATTACCACATCGTCTACGACCCGACCGTGTTCGTGCGCGGCTCCATCCGCGCGGTCGTACACACGCTGCTCGAGGCGACGTTGCTGGTCGTGATCGTAGTGATCCTGTTCCTGCAGACCTGGCGCGCCTCGATCATCCCCTTGATCGCAGTCCCGGTGTCCCTGATCGGCACCTTCGCGGTCATGAAGCTCTTCGGCTTCTCGCTGAACGCACTGTCACTGTTCGGCCTGGTGCTCGCGATCGGCATCGTCGTCGACGATGCGATCGTGGTGGTGGAGAACGTGGAGCGCAACATCGCGCGCGGCCTGCTGCCACTGGCTGCCACGCGCCAGGCGATGCGCGAAGTCACCGGCCCCATCGTCGCCACAGCACTGGTGCTGTGCGCGGTCTTCATACCCACCGCCTTCATCAGCGGGCTCACCGGTGAGTTCTACAAGCAGTTCGCCCTCACTATCGCCATCAGCACGGTGATCTCGGCCTTCAATTCACTCACGCTGTCACCGGCCCTGTCCGCGCTGCTGCTGCGGGCCCACGGTGCGCCGCCCGATCGCCTCACGGTGCTCCTCAACGGCGCCTTCGGCTGGCTGTTCCGGCCCTTCAACCGCCTCTTTGCCCGCGCCTCGCGCGGCTACGTGCGCGGCGTCGGCCGGGTAGTGCGCGCGGGCAGCATCGTGCTCCTCATCTACGGTGGCCTGATTGCGCTCACTTACGTGGGTTTTGACCGCACCCCAACCGGGTTCGTGCCGCAGCAGGACAAGCAGTACCTGGTGGCCTTCGCGCAGCTGCCGCCGGCGGCGACGCTCGATCGCACCGAAGAGGTGATCCGCCGCATGGGCGAGGTTGCGCTCAGGCAGCCGGGCGTCGAGAGTGCCGTGGCCTTTCCGGGCCTCAATATCAACGGCCTCACCAACAGCCCGAGCTCGGGCATCGTGTTCGTGACACTGAAGCCGTTCGAGCAACGCCGGGCTGCGACGCAGTCGGCCGCCGCGATCGCCGGCACGCTCAATGGCGCCTACGGCAAGATCCAGGACGCGTTCATCGCCGTCTTCCCGCCCCCGCCGGTGCAGGGCCTGGGCACCATCGGGGGCTTTCGCCTGCAGGTCGAGGATCGCGGCAGCCTGGGTTTCGAGGAACTCGCACGCCAGACCGACAACCTCATCGCCAAGAGCCACGAGTCCCCGGAACTGGCCGGGCTCTTCACCAGCTATCAGGTAAACGTGCCGCAGGTCGATGCGCAGGTGGATCGCGAGAAGGCGAAGTCGCAGGGCGTGGCGCTGCAGGACATCTTCGACACCATGGAGATCTACCTGGGGTCCCTGTACGTCAACGACTTCAACCTCTTCGGGCGTACCTACCAGGTGAACGCCCAGGCCGAGCCGCGCTTCCGCCTGCATGGGGAGGACATCGCGCGCCTGAAGACGCGCAATGCCGCCGGCGACATGATTCCGCTGGGCTCCTTCGTGAGCGTGCGACCCACCTCGGGGCCGGACCGCGTGATGCACTACAACGGCTACCCGACGGCGGAGATTAACGGTGGCCCGGCGCCCGGCTACAGCACCGGACAGGCGCAGGCGGCCATGGAGGCGCTGGCGCGCCGCGAGTTGCCGAACGGCATGAGCTTTGAATGGACCGAGCTCACCTACCAGCAGATACTCGCCGGCAACACCGCGATCATCGTCTTCCCGCTGGTGGTGCTGCTGGTGTTCCTGGTGCTCGCCGCGCAGTACGAGAGTCTGCGCCTGCCGCTGGCGGTAATCCTCATCATGCCGATGGTGCTGTTCTCGGCCATCACCGGGGTGCAGCTGGCTGGCGGCGACAACAACATCTTCACGCAGATCGGCCTCATCGTGCTGGTCGGCCTCGCCGGCAAGAACGCCATCCTGATCGTCGAGTTCGCGCGCGATCGCGAGGCGCACGGCGAGCGCACCCTGCGTGCGGTGCTGGATGGGGCGCGGCTGCGACTGCGTCCGATCCTCATGACCTCGCTCGCCTTCATCATGGGGGTTGTGCCGCTGGTGCTCTCCGAAGGGGCCGGTGCCGAGATGCGTCACGCCATGGGCGTGGCGGTGTTCTCCGGCATGCTCGGCGTCACCTTTTTCGGGCTGCTGCTGACGCCACTCTTCTATCTGCTGGTGCGCCGCCTGCGAGTCACACGCAGCGCCGGCGCAAAGCCTGCGGCACTGCTGCCCAACACCCGGGAGCTCTCCGCATGAGAGGCGCTGAGGCGCTGCGAAGCGCGGGTGCTCTGGCGCTCGTGCTGCTGGTGAATGCCTGCGCCGTCGGGCCCAACTACCGCGCCCCCGCGCCCGCGGCGGCCGTGATTGCCAACGCCCGCACGCCGGAGTTTCTGGCCACCGAGCCGCAGCTCAGCTGGTGGCAGGAGTTCAGCGACCCCGAGCTCGACGGTCTCGTCACGCGCGCACTGAGTGCGAACCTGGACCTGCAGGCCGCGCTTGCGCGCGTGCAGCAGGCGCGTGCCGTGTTCAGTCAGAGCCGCTCCGACTTCGCCCCGCACGTACCGCTCAGCGCCGGCTACGACAAGGGCAACCAGCAGCAGCCGGGGTTTGGCACCGCGCGCATTCCGGTCGAGAGCGACAGCCTCGGCTTCGACGCGCAGTGGGAGCTTGATCTGTTCGGCCACGTGCGCCGCTCGGTCGAGGCCGCGCGCGCCGATCTTGGCGCCGAGCAGGCCGACCTGCGTGGGGCGCAGGTGACCGTGGCGGCGGAAGTGGCGCGCAATTATTTCGAACTGCGTGGCACGCAGACCCGCCTGGATGTGGCGCGCCGCAACCTCGATAGCGAGGCCCAGACCGAGGAGCTCACACGCGTGCGCTATGAGGGCGGTCGGGTCACGGAGCTGGACGTCGAACGGGCGCGTGCGCGGCTTGAGGCCACGCAAGCCAGCATTCCGCCGCTTGAGGCTCAGGAGAGGCAGGCCATGTACCGCCTCGCCGTGCTCCTCGGGCAGCGACCCGGGACGCTCGATGCGGAGCTGGCGCCTGCGCAGATCCGCCCCTTTGCCACGGCACTACCGGTCGGGGACACGAGCTCGCTGCTGCGCCAGCGCCCGGACGTGCGCGCCGCCGAGCGCCGGCTGGCGGCCGCCTCGGCCCGCGTCGGGGTCGCCACCGCCGACCTCTTTCCGCGCGTGACCGTGACCGGCTTTGTCGGCTTTCTGTCCGGCAACGTCGGGCACCTCTTCAGCACCAGCGGCGGCGATGATGCGCGCGCCTGGTCGGTGACACCCACCATCAGCTGGGCGGCGTTGGACTTCGGTTCCGTGCGCGCACGCCTGCGCGGCCGCGAGGCCGAGTTCGATGCCGCGAGCGCCGCCTACGCCCAGACAGTGCTGCTGGCGCTCGAGGAGACCGAGAACAGCTTCGTCGGTTACGCCAAGGAGCAAAGCGCGCTCACGAGCCTGACCGAGCAGGCGCGCGCTTCCGCCCACGCCACCGAGATTGCGGATCTGCAGTACCGCGCCGGCGTCACCGACTTCCTGACGCTGCTGGACGCGCAGCGCACGCAGCTCGAGGCCGAGGATGCCGTGGTACAGGCGCAAACGCAGGTCAACGTGCGCGCGGTGGCGATCTACAAGGCCCTGGGCGGCGTGGGCCAGCCGGCAACGGCATACTCCGCGCGCCTGGCGGCCGGCGTACGCTGACTGGCGCCGCGCATCTGGGGTATCGTGCCGCTGTGAAATCCATGGGCCGCAGACCCGAGGGTGCGCGCTTGGAGCGCATGCAGGCGTCGCCGCGTTTTGCGGATGGGGTGTTCCGTAACCTGCACCCGATCCAGCCGGGATTGCGCGACCCGAACGTCCCCATGCCCAGCATCGGGGAATTCTTCTGCGGGGGCGTGCGGCGCGTGCCGCAGGCGCCGTTGCCGGCGCTGAATCCGCTCGCCAGCTGGCGCACGGCCCCGGCGAGCGGGCTGCGGGTCACCTGGCTCGGACACTCGACGCTGCTCATCGAAATCGACGGCCTGCGGGTACTCACCGACCCGGTGTGGGGGCCGCGTGCCTCACCCTCGCGCCTGGCCGGGCCCAAGCGCTTCCAGCCGGTGCCGGTCGCGCTGCGTGCGCTGCCACCGCTGGACCTCGTGGTGATATCGCACGATCACTACGATCACCTGGACTTCCCCACCATCCGCGAGCTGCGCAAGAGCGAGGTGCCGCTGCTCACATCCCTCGGCGTCGGTGCGCATCTGGAGGCCTGGGGTATTGCGCCGCACCGCATCCACGAACTGGACTGGTGGGAAGGCTTCACGCTGCCCGGTGCCGATCTGAGCGTCACCGCAGCGCCGTCACAGCATTTCTCGGGGCGGCTGTTCAACAGCCGTAATACGACGCTGTGGTCATCACTCGTGATCCGCTCGGCGAGGCACGCGGTCTTCTTCAGCGGCGACACGGGACTGACGAGCGAGTACCAGAGTATTCGCGAGCGGCTCGGACCTTTCGACCTGGTGATGCTCGAGGTCGGGGCGTTCCATCCCTCCTGGGGCGACATGCATCTCGGGCCCGAGAATGCGCTTCGGGCACATGCACTCCTCGGCGGCGGACCGTTCCTGCCGATCCACTGGGGGACATTCAGCCTCGCCATGCATGCCTGGGATCAGCCGGCGCAAGTACTGTTCGAGCAGGCGCCGAAGGCCGGGGTGCAGCTGCTGATGCCGCGCCTCGGGGAGCCGGTAGAACCCGCGCAGGGCCGCCCGCTCGAGCCCTGGTGGCGCGCAGTCGATGGCATCGAACGGCCGGCGCCAGCACCTGCCTCGCAGCTGCCACGGCTGCCCCGCTCAGTGAGCTGGCCGCTGGATTAGCGCGGCCTCGGCGAGCGCACCAGCTCCTCAATCTGCTCGGCGCCGAGCCCCTCGGCCCGCAGCGCAGCGGCGACCGCAACGCGCTCCTCGGCGGGTCGATGCTGGCTCGCCTTGAACTTACCCAGCAGCCGCGTCACGCTAATCTCGAACGCAATGATGTGCTGCAGCTGCGCCCCGAGGTATGCCCCCGGCGCATCCGTGACGGCCCAGGCAGGCGTGCGTGAGGCCTCCTGATGCTGCGTCAGCTCGCGCACCTTGGTGAGTGCCTCGCTCGCACCGTCGAGGAAGCGGATGGTGCCGTGGGCATGTACCACGGAGTAGTTCCAGGTCGGCACTACCTTGCCATCCACCTGCTTGGCCGGATACCAGGAGGGCGTGATGTAGTGGGCCGCGCCGGCGAAGACCACGAGCACTGCGGTGTCGGCACTGAGCAGCCGCCACAGCGGGTTGGCTTTGGCAACGTGGCCAACGAGCACGCCGGGGGAGTCCCCGCGCGCCTGCCACAGCATCGGTATGTGGTTGGCGAGCAGGCCTTCGCTGGAGGCGGCAACTAGCGTGCCGAGCGGATGGCGTGCGATAAAGGCGCGCAGGACTTCGGCTCGCTCTTCGCGGAACTGCTCGGGCAGGTACATGCACTGATCCTCGCGACCGGTTGCGGTCGCGCCAGCGGGCGTGATTGCCACAAGCACGACCCTGTCGGAAGAAGGCGGGCGCGTCAACGGCCCAGGCGCGCCAAGCGCCAAGCGGCGCACGGGCGATGAGGACAATGCTGAGCTACGTTTATTTTGGCACCAACGCTCTAGCACGCGCCACGCGCTTCTACGATGCCGTGCTCGCGCCACTAGGAATGCAGCGCTGTCGCACCGGCGATGCGGCGTGGGACCGCGTCGCGGCCGGCTGGGGTCTCTACGAGCACAACGGCCTGCGCGAACTCGCCTTCTGGGTCGGCACGCCCTTTGATGGTCATCCGGCCGCCGCCGGCAACGGCAGCATGGTGGCCTTTCGCGCCCAAAACTGGAGCCAGGTGGGCGCCGCCTACGCCGCCGCGCTCGCCCACGGGGGCCGTTGCGAGGGACGCCCGGGCCTGCGGCCCCAGTACGATCCGGACTTCTATGCGGCCTACGTGCGCGACGCGGATGGCGAAAGCTGGCCCTGGTATGCCGCGGGCACTTGAGCGCCACCGGCTCATGAGTTTAAGGTCGCGCATCCAATAACAATGATCCGCGGCGCCAGCGCCGTGGCCGAGCGCCTCAGGGCTCAGGAATTTTCAGCGAAAAAGAGGTTTGCGCATGGCCAAGACAATCCCCACCGCGAGGGCGTTCGCGCTCGGAGTGTTCGTGCTCATCGGCGCCAGCTTCGCCCTGAGCAGCCTGGCCATCATCTCCGGCGGCACGCCGCGCAGCGCTGCCAAGAAAGACAACCCGAGCGCCAAGGGGCCATCCTCCTCGAAGAGCACCGCCTTCGTGGTCAGCTTCCCGCGACCCGCAGCGCCACCCCCATCGACGGCCGCATCATCCTGCTGCTGAGCACGCGACTTCAGCCGCGAGCCGCGCAGCCACGTCGAGCCCGGATGAGCCGCTCGAGCGTCCCTATATCTTCGGCCTGAACGTCGATGGCATGGCCGCCGGCCACGCGGTCGTCATCGACGATGCGGCCTTCGGCTGGCCGGCGCGCAAGCTCTCGCAGCTGCCCGCGGGAGACTACCTCGTGCAGGCGGTGCTCAACCGCTACGAGACCTTCCACATGGCCGACGGGCGCGTCCTGAAGCTGGCGCCGGACAAGGGCGAGGGCCAGCAGTGGGCGCTGAAGCCCGGCAACCTCTACTCCACAGCCGCTGCGCGTGCACATCGATCCCGCAGCACCCGGTGCAGCACGCCGTTGGCGCTTGAGCAGCGAGATCGCCGCCGATCAGCCCCAAGACCGACTCGGAGTTCATCCGCCACATCCGCATCCGGAGCGAGCTGCTGTCCAAGTTCTGGGGACGCGATGTCTACCTGGGCGCGCACATGCTCGTGCCCGAAGGACTTCGACAAGCATCCCGAGGCGCACTACCCGCTGATGGTCTTCCACGGCCACTACCCGGATGACATCTCGGACTTCCGCACCACGCCGCCGGATGCGGACCTCAAGCCCGACTACTCCGAGCGCTTTCACCTGGCCGGCTACAACCGGATCCAGCAGCAGGAGTCATACGCCTTCTACCAGAAGTGGATCTCCGCGGATTTCCCGCGCTTCCTGGTCGTGGAGATCGAGCACGCCAACCCGTACTACGACGACAGCTACGCGGTGAACTCGGCCAACCTCGGTCCCTACGGCGATGCCATCAACAAGGAGCTGATCCCGGAGATCGAGCGACGCTTCCGCGGCATCGGCGCGGGCTGGGCGCGCTTCACCTACGGCGGCTCCACGGGCGGCTGGGAGGCCCTGGCCACGCAGGTGTTCTACCCGGACATGTACAACGGCGCCTTCGCCGCCTGCCCGGACCCGATCGACTTTCGGGCCTATACGATCATCAACATCTACGAGGATCCGAACGCCTACGCCCTCAAGGGCGAGGCGGTCGAGCGTCGAGCGGCCCGCGATCCGCAACTACCTGGGCGAGGTATTCGCCACCCAGCGCGACGCCAACTACATGGAGCTCGCGCAGGGGGACCGCGGCCGCTCGGGCGGCCAGTACGACATCTGGGCGGCCGTGTTCGGGCCGGTCGGCAGGGACGGCTATCCGCAGCCGCTCTTCGACAAGCTCACGTGGCGACATCGACCAGAGGTCGCCGCCTACTGGCGCGAGCACTTCGATCTGTCGCACATCATCGAGCGCGACTGGGCGACGCTTGCCCCGAAGCTGCAGGGCAAGATCCACATCTACGTGGGCAGCGCCGACACCTATCTACCTGAACGACTCGGTGTACTTCGCGCAGGAGCGCCTCGAGTCGCTGCAACCCGCCTACGAGGGCACCGTCGCCTACGGCGAGCGCGCCGAGCACTGCTGGAACGGCGATCCGAAGCTGCCGAACGCCTACTCAAGGCTGCACTACAACTTGCAGTATCTGCCGGTCATCCTCAAGCGCATTGCCGAGACAGCGCCGGCCGGTGCGGACCTGAAGCAGCTGGCGTTACTGAGGGTAAACACATGGCCGCCGCGAACGATGACCACATGAGTCCGCGCGTGCGCAGCGGGGGCTGCCTGTGCGGGGCTTTGCGCTACGAGGCCTGCGGTGAGCCCCTGTATGCGGGTCACTGTTACTGTGCGGACTGCCGCAAGGCATCCGGCTCAGGCTTCGTCCCCTACATGGGCTTTGCGCGCGCTGCGGTGACACTCACGGGCGCATCGCTCGCGTTCGTTTCCAAAGCCGCCAACGGCAACGACGCGGTGCGCAATTCATGTCCGCGCTGCGGCGCTTTGGTGTTCGGCGGTCCGCGCGACAGCGCGAGCGTCTTCAATATCTATGCGGGCTCCCTCGATGATCCGTCCGGGTTTACGCCCAGTGCGGCGATTTTCACGCGCGACCGGCCCGCCTGGGCCGTCATTCCGCCGCACCTGAAGGTGTTTGAAGCCTTACCGTCCTGAAGGCACGACGCGCCAGCCGCAGGTGGCAGGGCGTTCTAAGCTGCGAAGCACACCCGGCGCATGTCGCGGTACCACTCCTCGGCCTCGCGCGCCAGGGCAGCGCTCGCACCCGGCCCGGGACTTTCGGCGCCGCCGCGCGCTCGCAGCTCGCCCTCCGCCAGCTCGAATTCGCCGCGGATGGCGAGCGCTGCCGCGTCGCTGACGCGGCTGTAGCAGACGCTGTGCAGCTGCGGGGCCGGCGGCGGGCGCCCGGCGAGCGAGGCGACGATCGCCGCCGCGCACTGCTGCGCCTGGGCGCGCGCGGCGGAAGCGGACTTCGGCATGGCCCCGGCGATGCAGGCGTCCCCGATCACGTGGACGTGCTCGAGCAGCTGCGACTCGAAACTTGCAGGCTTGACCGGGCACCAGCCGTGACCGGAGCACAGGCCGCTTCTCAGCGCCAGGATCCCCGGTGCCTGCGGCGCAATGACGCTGGCGAGCGCCACCGGGTGCGCACCGCTTTTGGAGTAGAGCGTGTTGCTGGCGGCGTCCACCCGCGTCACTGCGCCACCCTCGGCCGGGGAGATCCACTCAATCATTCCCGGATAAAGCGCCTGCCAGGCCGCCGTGAACACGTCCTGACGCGGGAAATGATTGTTCGAGTCGAAGATCAGCACTTTGCAGCCGCGCCGCCGACGGCTGAGGTATGCCGCGATCAGGCTCGCCCGTTCGTAGGGTGCGGGCGGGCAGCGCATGAGCCCCGCGGGCACGCTGATCGCGACGGTGCCACCGTCGGGCACGCTAGCGAGGTAACGGCGCAGCAGATCAGTCAGGGGACCGGCCTCCCAGGCATGCGGCATGCGCAGCGCCGCCGCCGCGTCGTAGCCTTCCGGCTGCCCGGGCAGCATGCGGATGCCGGGAGCGATCACCAGGCGATCGTAGCGGACGGTGTCGCCACTGCTCAGTTGCGCGGTGCGCTGCGCGGCGTCGATCCCGTCGATGGCCTCCTGCGCGTACTCGACACCGGCGGCCTTCAGGTGCGCACGCCCGACGGTGAGAGAGGCGAGCGTGCGCAGCCCCACGATCGCCTCGTTGCTCATCGGGCAGGTGAGGTAGCGGGACTTGGGCTCGAAGAGCATGACGCGCAGCGCCGGGTTCAGGCGGCGTAGCTCAAGCGCGCAGCAGCTGCCGGCGAAACCTGCGCCGGCGATGATGATGCGCGGTGCCGCAGCGCCCGACAGTGCGGCCGGAACGCGTGCCGCCGCCAGGGCGAGCGTGCCCGCGCCCAGAAACTCGCGCCGCCGCATCACTCCCATTCAAGTTCCTGATAGGCGCGCGCGACATTGCGCGGATGCGTCTCATCCCACAGCTGCCAGGGCGAGCCGACCGGGGCCTGGGTGTGCTTCAACGCCTCCCCGAGGGAGTCACCGTGAGCGATCTCGCCGCGTACCGTATCGAGCAGCTCCTGCAGGTAGCGTCGCTGCGGCTCCAGTGCCACCTTCAGGTCTTCCCCTGCAGGTCCGTGTCCCGGCACCACGTGGCGGACCTCGCTCTGCAGCTGTCCGAGGGAGCCCATAACCGCGAGCCAGCCGGTGAGGCTGCCATCGAGCGCCGGAGTGCGCCGCACGAACAGCAGGTCGCCGGTCCATAGCGTGCGCGTTGCCGTGTCGTAGACCGTCAGATCGCAATCGGTGTGTGCGGTCGGCCAGGCGCGCAGCCTGAGCACGCGCCCTCCGAGGTCCAGCGCCGTCGCCCCGTTGAGGGCGACGCTGCGCCCGGGTGCGATGATCTGCGCCGCGCTCGGCGGTGCGTCCAGGTCCTGTGCGTAGTGGCTGAGGAAGAAGTCGCGGCTGCGCGTCAGGGCGGCCGCCAGTCGCGCATGGCCCATGAACTGCGGCTTATCCGCCACGAAGGCGAGATTGCCCAGCACGTGATCGACGTGCACGTGCGTGTTGATCACGTAGCACACCGGCAGGCGCGTGCGGCGGCGCACGCTCTCGCGCAGCGCCCGTCCCACGCGCACCGAGCCACCCGTATCGATGACGGCGACGCAGCGGCTGCCCACGATGAAGCCGACATTGGCGATGTCATCGTGACCTGAGGCATCCAGCGCGAGCGCTTGGCCCTGATGCACGAAGACTCCCGCGGCCACTTCGATCAGCGGTAGCGCGGCAGCGGCGGCCTGCGCCGGCAACCGCGCAGGGCAGCTCACCAGCAGCAGCACGAGCGCGGCACTGTGGATGAGAAGCGGCCGTGGCCGGGCGGCCTTAAAGCGCCCCGGGATCAGCATGGCAGGCGCGCGCCTAGCGCGTGCCCGCGCCCGCCGCAGTCCCACTCCAGGTGCCCGTGAAGAGCTGCTGGGAAGGCACGTCAGTGGCCTCGAACGTGAGCGGAGCCAGCAGCGGCTGGCGACTGGCGATGCGCAGTGTTGGGTTCTCGCTGAGGGAGATGCCCGTCTCCGCATCCAGCAGTGTCGCCCCACCGCCGCTCAGGCGGATGTGCGAGATGAAGTGCGGCGGGATCGGATCTCCGCTGCGCGGATCGATCTGAAAGCCCGAGTTGTTCGGGTGGCGGATGCTGATCTGCAGCGCCTTGTCATCACTTGAGGAACGGAAGCGGATGTCCCCGAGCGTCCCGCCCGCCGCGGCACCGGGCGGGGCGGAGCAGCCGCCGCTCGCGTTCACCCAGGTGCTGCGCATCTGCAGCGTGCCGTCCGTGGTCTCCGCGATGGCGCGCACCGAGGTGAAGCGGTCGATCCGCACCCGCAGATCGATCTCATCGACGGGCAATCCGGCTTTGAGGTTCATGGTGGTGACGAGCGGGGAGGGATTGTTGTCGATGATCACGCGCACCTGCCTGACCTTACCGGCGAGCGCCTCACCGAAGTGCACCACTACCGGCGTCGCGGCGGGGTCGGGCGTGCTCGCCGGCGCCTCGATACTCATGAGCTCATCCCCCATCTCACTGATCGCGCGCGTCCCGTACAGGTGCGTGCGCATGTTCTGCCAGGCACCGCTCGCGGGGGACTGCTCATCGGCGCTCAGCGTCGCCGGCAAGCCGAGCAGCACCGCGCATAGCAGCTGCGCGGCTACTCGCGTGGTGCGGCAGCGGCGGCCGTCGAGGATGCGACCCGGGCTCATTGAGTTGCTCAGCTGGTCTCGCGCAGTCGCGCCACTTGCGCCGGTGTGATGGTGGAGGGCTTGGTGCCGAAACGCCCCGTGACGTAGTTGGCCACGGCCGCAATCTCGGCGTCCGAGTACGCGGCGCCGAACCCCGGCATGGCGGCGCCGCCCTGCGGCGGTGGTGCGCTGGATCCCGACAGGATCATCTGCGCGACGTTCACCGCGCTCGGATCATTGATCGCGCGCGAGCCGGTGAGCGTGGCGCGGGCGGTGAGCGGGCTTGCGCCGCTCCAGCCGTGGCAGCTGGCGCAGGCACCCTCGAAGATCTGTTTGCCGAGCGGGTCCAGGCCCTGCGGTACCGCCGGTTCGCTCGAGGCGAGCACGCCCTTCAGCGGCGGCAGGCCCGGCGAGGCTTGCGCCGGCACCGTGCGCAGGTAAGCCACGAGCGCGTCGATGTCGGCGGGGGCGAGGCGGCTTAGGCTCAGCTCCACCGCTTCCCCCATGGGTCCGGAGGCGGTGCCGTGGCTGAGCGCGTGGCCGCTGGCGAGGTATTGCGCCAGGTCCGCATCGCTCCAGGCGCCGACCCCGGCCGCAGGGTCGCTCGTAATGTTGTAAGCGCGCCAGCCCGCCGTGAGCGCGCCGCCGAACTTGCGCCGGTTGTCGAGGGCCTGCGGCAGATTGCGCGGCGTATGGCAGTCCCCGCAATGCGCCAGCGCCTCGGCCAGATAGGCGCCGCGGTTCCATTGCGGGCTGCGCTCGGTGCGCGGGCGGAAGCGCTGGTCCGGGTTGTAGAGCTGCGCCCAGATGCCCATGAGCCAGCGCTGGTTGAAGGGGAAGCTGAGCGCCGCGGCCGGGGCGGCGTTCTTCACCGCCGGCAGGCTCATGAGATAGGCGCGGATCGCGAGCACGTCCGCGTCCGTCAGGTAGGTGTAGGCGGGGTAGGGGAAGGCCGGATACAGGTGCGCGCCGTCGGGGCGCACGCCCTGGTGCACTGCGCGCAGGAAGTCGCCCTCGCTCCAGGCGCCGATGCCAGTGTCGCGGTCGGCAGTGATGTTGGGCGAATAGAGCGTGCCGAAGGGGGTCTTGAAGGCGCGTCCGCCGGCAAAGCGCGCCCCGCCCGGCGCCGTGTGGCAGGCCTCGCAGTCGGCCGCCTCGGTGAGGTAGCGGCCGCGCGTGGCAATGTCTGCGTTGGCAAGCTCGACCGGCACGCCGCTCGGGCTGGTGCCGGTGTAGGCGCTGGCCGTAACCGCGGTGCCGCCGGCGAAGGCCAGCGGACCCGGAGCCAGGGCATAGCGCCACAGGAGCGCTGCGATGACCACCGCGGCGAGCGCTGCCAGAGACCAGCCACGGTTGCGCGGGCCGCTCATGTGCGCCGCTCCGCCAGCGCCGCGCGCTCGATCGGCAGGCGCCGCAGGCGCACGCCCGTGGCCGCGTAGATCGCGTTGCCCACCGCCGGCGGTGCTGCCGTGGTGCCGGTCTCCCCGATGCCGCCCGGGGTCTCGTCCGAATCGATCAGGTGCACCTCGATCGGCGGCGACCTCATCGATGCGCAGCATGCGATAGTCGTGGAAGTTGCGACTGCTTCACGCGGCCTGCCTCGATGGTGATCTCGCCGTAGAGCGCCGCCGTCAGGCCGAAGATCAGGCCGCCCTGCAGCTGCGCGGTCACGGTGTCCGGATTGACGACGATACCGGTGTCGACCGCGCTGATGATGCGCCGTACGTGCACCGCGCCGTGCGTCCACCTCGGCCTCGGCCACGGTGGCGATGAAGCTGCCGAAGGACAGCTGGACTGCGACGCCGCGACCGCTGCGCGCCGGCAGCGGGCTGCCCCAGCCCGACTTCAGCGGCGGCCAGCTCGAGCGCAGCTTTCAGGCGCGGTTGCTTGTCCAGCATGCGGCGGCGGAACTCGACCGGATCGGCCCGGCCTTTGCGCCAGCTCATCCATGAAGCTCTCGATGGCGAATACGTTGTTGTTCGGACCCACGCCGCGCCAGAAACCCGTCGGTACGCCCTGTGGCTCGGCGCGCATGAACTCGACGCGCAGGTTCGGGAATGTCGTAGGGGATGTCGCTGGCGCTATCGACGCGTCGATGTCGATGCCCTTCTGGAACGCCGGCGGCAGCCAGCGGGCGATGACCGATGAGCCCGTGATCCGATGCTTCCAGCGCGCGATCCGGCCCTGCTGGAGCTGGCGCTGAGCAGGTCGCGGTAGAGGGCGGTAGATGTCGTGCCGCACGTCCTCCTCGCGCAGCCAGACCACCTTGACCGGGCCGTCGACGTGCTGCGCGATCCGCGCCGCCTTGTCGGCCATATCGGCCTCCAGCCGCCTGCCGAAGCCGCCGCCGAGAGGTGGTTGTGCACCGTCACTGCGCTCCGCGGCAGGCCGGTCGAGCTTCATGGCGATCGCCTGCGCGCGCGACAATACCTGTGAGCCGACCCAGATCTCGCAGGCGCCGGGCGTGAGGTGCACCGTGCAGTTCATCGGCTCCATGGTGGCGTGGGCCAGGAACGGCATCTCGTAGGCTGCCTCGATGAGCTCGCCGTCTTTGAGTGCCGCGGCCGCGTCGCCCTCGACCTTGGCAACCGCCCCGTCCTGCCGGCTCGCCTCGCGCAGCGCCTGCCACAGCTGTGCGGAGCTGAGCTCGGCGTTGGGCCCCTCGTCCCAGTCGATCTGCAGCGCCGCCAGGCCCTGCTTGGCCGCCCACATGTGATCGCCACCACCGCCACGAAGTCCTCGAGCACCACCACCTGACGTACACCGGTGACGGCCTTCGCCTTCTCATCGGCGACGTGTCGCACCTTGCCGCCGAATACCGGGCAGGCGATGAGCGTTGCGAACTTCACACCCGGGGGCATGGCGTCGATACCGTAGAGCGCGCGCCCGCGCACCTTGTCGGGAGTATCCAGGCGCTTCAGCGGGCGTCCGATCAGCCGGAAGTCGCGGCGCGTCCTTCAGCGGCGCAGCCGGCGGCGGCGTCACATGGGCGGCGGCGCTGACCAGGGAGGCGTAGGAGAGCGTGGCGCTGCCCGCCCCGCGACACCTCGCCGTCGGCGGCCGTGAGGCTCGCTGCCGGGACCTTCCACTGCTGTGCGGCCGCCTCGATCAGCATGGCACGGGCCGTGGCGCCGGCCTGGCGCAGGGGCTCCAGAAGGCGCGGATGGAGTTGGAGTTGCCCGTGACCTGGATGTCGAAGGACCGGATTAGCGTACAGCGCGTCGCTCGGCGGCGCCGCCACCAGCTCGACCTGTTCGAGGGTCGCGCCAGCTCCTCGGCGAGGATCATGGCGACCGAGGTGTAGACACCCTGGCCCATCTCGACCTGCGGCATGATCAGTGTGACCTTGCCCCGCGGATCGATGCGGATGAAGGCATTGGGCGCGAACGTCTGAGCGGCGGCGCCCGCCCGCGCCCGCCCGAGCGGCAGCGTGAAACTCATCAAGAGCACGCCACCGGCGGCTCCGGCCTGCAGCAGCGCGCGGCGCGAGTAGGTCCGGGGCAACGGCCTCGACGAGGGCATCATCGGTCATGACTGGGACCCTCCCGCTGCAGGTGGCGCGACGGCCGCGCGCTTGATGGCCTCGCGGATGCGCACGTAGGTGCCGCAGCGGCAGATGTTGCCGGCCATGGCGGCGTTGATGTCCGCATCGTCCGGATTCGCGGTTTTGCTAAGGAGCGCCGTGGCCGACATGATCTGGCCGGACTGACAGTAGCCGCACTGCACAACCTCGAGCTCGAGCCAGGCCTTCTGGACACGCGCCCCGACGGCACTCGTCCCCACCCCTTCGATCGTGGTGATTTCGCGCGTCCCGATGGAGTCCACGGGCAGCAGACAGGAGCGCACCGCGCTGCCGTCCACGTGTACGGTGCAGGCGCCGCACTGCGCAATGCCGCAGCCGAACTTCGTGCCGGTGAGTCCGAGCAGGTCTCGCAACACCCACAACAGCGGCATTCCGGACGGCGCATCGACTTGGTGGTCTTCGCCGTTGATGCGCAGAGTGATCACGTTGGACCTCCCAGGGTTGCCGGGCGCCGGCGGCGCATCCCGTGGCACTGTGGTCAAGCATACGAGGAGCCTCGCATGCGGGCAACGCCCCGGACTCGTGCTACGAAATCAGTGGGCGCGCGCTTGCGGCTCTGACATACGAAGCGCTGGCAGTCTCCCTTTCGACAGAGGCGCGGATGACTTCATCTGGCTGATACTCAGCACATCCCGGCGAGCGCTTGCCTGCAACCAACATGGAGTGGCTGGCATGAGTTACCTGATCGCGGTGCTGCTTCTCGTGGTACTGCTCAGCGTCAGCGGCGCGGCCGTGCTGATCGCCATCGCGCGGCTGGTTGAAATTCTGCCGCCGCTCGGGGAGCGCGAGGACGCCGCCGCCGAACCGGCCGCCCGCCCCGCTGCGCAGCAAACCATCAGGAAGTCTGCGACACGCCAGCTGCGCTGAGGCGGCCGCGCCGCTGCGCAGCGGTGCGCCTCAGTGATTGCGCCCGCTCAACGCGAGCAGATCATGGGCAGCCCCCGCCACCACCGGGCGGATCGCGGCGGCGCGTGCCTGCGTGCCGCGCGCGGCGCCCGAGCGCCAGTCGCTCGGGGAATGACCCGTCCAGCGGCGAAAGGCGCGGGTAAAGGCACTGCCGCAGGAGAACCCCAGCAGGTGCGTGACGTCCGCGACGCTGTGACGCGGCTCGCTCAGGTATACGAGCGCGAGCGCGTGGCGGGTTTCATCGAGGATCTCTTTGAAGCTCGTGCCACACTCCCCGAGCTTGCGCTGTAGGGTGCGTGCGCTCACGTTCAGCGCATCCGCCACGTCTTCCTGGGTCGGCTCGCTGTTGCGCAGCCGATGCGCCAGCACGGCGCGCACCCGCGCTTCGATGTTGTCGCGTTCGATGCGCGCCAGATAGCGCGCCGAGATGGCATCGCTCAGGCGCGCGACTTCCGGATTGCCGCTGTCCAGTACGCGCTCCATGCTCTCGCGGTCGAAGCGCAGCCGGTTGTAGTCCGCCCCGAAGCGCAGCGGCGCGCGCCACAGGCGCTCGAAGTCATCCAGTACCACCGGCCGCGGGCGCTGCAGTTCCACCGACAGGGGTGAGAAGTCCCGCCCGATCAGCGAGCGGCACATCCGCAGATGCGTCCCCACGAGTGCGTCGATCGACTCGATCGGTACCTCGGTCGCCGGCTCCATGTAGAAGTGATACTCAGCGCCGCAGCGCTCGAAGCGGTAGCCGACCGCATCGCTGACCACGTGCGAGTAGCGCTGGATGCGCTCGAACGCCTCCTTGAGGGTGGAGCTGGCGCTCAGCCCGTAGCCGAGCGCGTGGAAGGTCGTGTGCGTGAAGTACTTGGCGAGCTTCACCCCGAAGGCCGGGTCTCCGGTCGCCTCCAGCGCCACCTGCCACAGCAGACGCGTCTTGGTCAGCGGACACCGGGCATCGGGGCCGCCGAGATCCTTCAGGTCGAATCCGACCTGCGCCAGTAGCGCCGGCCCATCGCAGCCCGCGGCATCCAGTGCGCGCCCGAAGGCCTTCACCCAGGTCACCAAAATCGAGTTTTGGCCCGTAGCGGTCAATGTCCGCATACCGTTTCGATCCCCCATGACCAGAAAGCAGTAAATGGAGCGCGCACGGGAGCTTAGCTCCAAAAGGCGCGCAGCGTCGATCAGCCACGCACCGGCGGCGGGGTCGTTGCCGGTACCGGGCATGATTTCCATGACTGTTCGGGATTTGCGGACAGTGAATCGGGCGGAGAGCCCTCTTGTTGCTCACGAGCAACAGGTCATTCTGGCGTCTGCGGTTAAGAGTTTGGCGGGTGGAGTGCCTGCTCGGGCGGGTGTTTTCCGTAAGCTTTTCGCAGGCAAGTTTGCCTGGGGGCTGCACCGCATCCGAAGGTCACACGGCGGGAGGTGCATTGGCGAAGGCGTGCTGCGCGCGAGGGGCTGAAAGCCCGGGCGCGGAAAAGGAAACTCACCATGGTCTTTATTCGGGATGTCGCGGCAGGGATTACATCAAATCGGCTGATTCCAAAAGGCCTGCCAGTGGCGCTCGCCCTCGCGATCGCACTGCTGGGCAACAACCTCAGCCGCGCCGCGGACACTGCCGCCACCGGGGCCGAGCTCACTGAAGTCATCGTGACTGCGCAGAAGCGCGAGCAGAACCTGCAGGACGTGCCGATCGCGGTGATGGCGCTCTCGGGACAGCAGCTGCAGGATGCCGGGGTCACCGACATCAAGAGCATGCAGGTGCTGACGCCAGGGCTCACCGTCACCTCCACGACCTCGGAGAGTGTGACCACGGCGCGCATCCGCGGCATTGGTACGGTCGGGGACAACGTCGGCCTCGAGTCCTCGGTCGGTATCGTGATCGACGGCGTCTACCGTCCGCGTAACGGCGTCGGCTTCGGCGACCTGGGCGAGATCGAGCGCATCGAGGTGCTCGAGGGACCCCAGGGCGAGTTGTTCGGCAAGAACAATGACGCCGGCATCATCAACATCGTGACCGCGCGGCCGTCGCACACCTTCGGTGTCACCGGCGAGATCAGCGGCGGCAACTTCGATGACCGCGAGGTGCGTGGCTCGATCACGGGGCCGATCGGTGACACCTCGGCGTTTCGCCTGTACGCAGCCTTCCAGAAGCGCGACGGCTTCCTCGACGTCGACACAGGACCTGGTCCGAATAACGACGGCACCTCCAACAACCGCAATTTCTACACGGTGCGGGGCCAGTACCTGTTTACACCGACGAGCGACGTGAGCCTGCTCGTCATCGGCGATTTCACCCGCCGCAACGAGGTGTGCTGCCAGGCCGTGCCGACCGTTCCCGGCCCCTGGGCCCCGATCATCAACGCGCTCGCGACCAATCCGCTGCTCGGCGGCAATCCCGCCGACGTGCCGTTTCCGCAGACACCCACCAGCGCTTCCAACCGTGAGTCTTGGGCCAACTATCCGATCTCGCAGCAGATCTGGGACCGCGGCTTCTCCGGGCAGCTCGACTGGAAGTTCGGCGGCGCGACGCTCACCTCAATCACCGCCTGGCGCGACAACACTGTGTTCGCGGGCGATGACGTGGACTACTCGCAGGTGCCGCTCGTAGGGGAGCCGGCCGACGGCAACGGCACCGACTTCAAGCAGTTCAGCCAGGAGCTGCGGCTGGCGGGCAAGGCTGACCGCTTAAGCTGGCTGCTCGGGGGCTTCTTCGACAGCGAGATCATCAACAACACCTCGACCATCCTGGCCGACAACGACTTCGATCTGTACCTGGGAGCGGCAGCCTCGGCGGCCGCAGGCGCCAATCCGCCCAATTTCCTGCTGGTGCCGCAGCTGACCGGCAAGCCCCCCGGGCAGACCTTCATTCCCGGCGTCACCGGGCAGGCCGACTCCTACCACCAGACAGAGAAGAGCTATGCCTTCTTCACGAACGAGACCTACTCGCTGACCGATCAGCTCGACATCACCGCCGGGCTGCGCTTCACGGAGGAAAAGAAGGACCTGACCTCCGCCTTCACGGATCCGGATGGCGGTGCGGCGTGCGCGGCGCTGCTGAACCCGGTCGGTGCACCCACGAGCCCGTTCTCGGTGCCACTCTTGTACGGCTATGGCTGCAATACCCCGTTCAACCCCTTCTTCAACGGCAAGACCACGCGCCAGTCGCTGGATGAGGGCAACCTCAACGGCACGGTGAAGCTCGCCTACCGCTTCACGCCCGACATCATGGCGTACGCCTCCTGGGGCAACGGCACCAAGGCCGGTGGCTTCAACCTGGCGCGCGTGACGAACCCTAACGTGAATCTGCTCACGCCCATCTTCGATACGGAGTTTGCGCGCGAGACGGTGAATGCCTACGAGATCGGGATCAAGACCGAGCTTGCGCAGCGCACCGTGCGCGTGAATGCCGACGTGTTCGATCAGAAATACAACAATTTCCAGCTGAACACGTTTACTGGCGTGGTGTTCGTTGTCAGCTCGCTCCCGCACGTGGAGTCCAAGGGAGCGGAGCTGAATGTCGACTGGCTCACCCCCTTGTCGGGGCTGAAGCTGTCTGCGGGCGTCGTGTACGCGGACACGATGATCACGAGCTTCGGCGATTCGCTGGCGCAGGGGCTGTTCGCGGCCAACCGCCTCAACGACCGGCTGTCCTTCTCGCCCTTGTGGTCCGGCGTGGTCTCCGCCGCCTACGAGGTGCCACTCACGCGCTCCTTGACCTTCAGGATCAGCGCCGACGAGAAATACAATTCCGCCTACAACACCGGCTCGGATCTGGATCCGGCCAAGCTGCAGGGCGCCTACGGAATTCTCAATGCACGCATCGGCATCGGTGCGCCCGATGGCAAGTGGGCGTTCGAGATATGGGGCCAGAACCTTGCCGACAAGGGCTACTATCAGGTGGCTTTCGACACCCCGTTCCAGGGTGTCGGCGTGGCCGGATTCAACAACCAGCTGTCAGCCTTCCTCGGCGATCCGCGCACCTTCGGCGCGACCATCCGCGTCAAATTCTGAGCGCTGCCGGAGTTGACAGGGACGTCGCATCATGGGGCAGGGATGACAGCGCAGACGCAGGTGCTCGGGTTCGAGCTCAGGGGGGACGTCGCGGTACTGACGCTCGCGCATCCCCCGGTCAACAGCTTCGGCCTCGAGCTGCGGCGCGCCGTCGTCGATGCCGTGGCGCGTGCCGAGGATGACGCGCGCGTCAAGGCCGTGATCATCATCGGTTCGGGCAAGGGCTTCTCCGGCGGTGCCGACATCCGCGAATTCGGCACGCCTAAATCCTACGCACCGCCCAACCTCAACATGGTGCTGCGCACGCTCGAGGGCTGCTCCAAGCCGGTGATCGCGGCGATCGATGGCATCTGCATGGGCGGGGGTTTCGAGTTCGCGCTCGCCTGTCATTACCGCATCGCCACTCCCGAGGCCCAGCTTGGCCTGCCGGAGGTGAAGCTCGGTCTGCTGCCCGGTGCCGGGGGCACCCAGCGCCTGCCGCGCGTGGTCGGGCTCGAGCGCGCCCTCAACATGATCGTCTCCGGCAACCCGCTGCGCGCGCAGGAACTGCGCGGCACGGCCCTCCTGGACGGCATCGCCGCGGGCGACCTGTTGGAGGCGGCTCTGGATTTCGCCCGTCGACTGAACGCGGAGGGGCGCGGCCCAAGCGCGTGCGCGACCTGCCGATCCAGATGCCCAACGCGGAAGCCTTTTTGCAGTTCGCACGCAGCGCCGTGAAGGCGGCAGCCGGTCCCTATCCGGCCCCGCCGGCGTGCGTCGAGGCGGTCGCGGCCGCGGTCAAGGGCCCGTTCGATGCCGGCATGGCGCGTGAGCGCGAGCTGTTCGTGAGCCTCATGGCCTCGCCCGAGTCGGCGGCGCTGCGCCACATCTTCCAGGCCGAACGGGCCGCGAGCCGCATCGCCAACGTGCCAGAGTCGACCGCGCCGCGCGCGCTCAACCGCATCGGCGTCATCGGCGCGGGCACCATGGGTGGGGGCATCACCATGGCGCTCATCAACGCGGGGCTGCCGGTGGTGCTGCTGGAGAGCACTAAGGAGGCGCTCGAGCGCGGGCTTGCCACCATCCGCAAGAACTATCAGGGGCAGATCAAGAAGGGCAAGCTCACGGAAGAGGCCCTCGAGAAGCGTCTCGCGCTCATCTCCCCGACGCTCGACTATATGCCGCTCAAGGACGTGGACCTGGTCATCGAGGCGGTATTCGAGAACCTCGAGGTCAAGAAAGAGGTGTTCCTGAAGCTCGACGCCGTGGTGCGCACCGGTGCCATCATCGCCTCCAACACTTCGGCACTGAACCTCGACACCATCGCTGCCTTCACGCGGCGGCCGCGCGACGTCATTGGGCTGCACTTTTTCAGTCCCGCGAACGTCATGCGGCTGCTGGAGATCGTGCGTGGCAAGGCTACCGCGGATGATGTGCTGGTCACGGCATTGGCGCTCGCCAAGCGCATCAAGAAGGTCGCGGTGATCGCCGGAGTGTGCGATGGCTTCATCGGCAATCGCATGATTGCCCGCTACGGCCAGGCCGCGCACGACCTGCTGCTCGCCGGAGCCTCACCCGAGCAAATCGACAAGGCACTGGAGAAGTTCGGCATGGCCATGGGCCCGTTCCGCATGAACGACCTCGCAGGCCTCGACGTCGGGGCCATGTGGCGCAGGCGCCTGGCCTCCGAGAACCCCGCCAAGGACTACGGCAACGTTGCGGATCTTCTGGTCGATGCCGGGCGCCACGGGCAGAAGACCGGCGCGGGCTGGTACCGCTATCCGCCCGGCTCGCGCACCCCGGTGCCGGATCCGCAGGTCGCCACCTTCATCGAGAAGTTCCGCGCCGCGCGCCACATTACGCCGCGCAAAGTGAGCGATGAAGAGATCGTGCAGCGCTGCATCTACGCGCTGGTGAACGAGGGCGCGCGCATCGTGGAAGAGGGCATCGCGCAGCGCAGCTCCGATATCGACATCGTCTACCTGAACGGTTACGGCTTTCCCGCCTACCGCGGCGGCCCGATGTTCTACGCCGACCAGGTGGGGCTCGCCGAGGTCGCCCGCGCTCTCAAGCGCATTGCCGCCACGGCCGGGGCGGAGGCTGATTTCTGGCAGCCGGCGGCGCTGCTGAAGCACCTGGCCGAGGCCGGCAGCACCTTCAGCCAGTACAGCGGAGCCGCATCGTGACCGATGCCGTCATCGTTTCCACGGCGCGCACCGGCCTCGGCAAGAGCTGGAAGGGCGCTTTCAACATGACCTACGGCGCCACCTTAGGGGCGCATGCCGTACGCCACGCGGTGGAGCGCGCCGGGGTTGAGCCGGCCGAAGTCGAGGACGTGATCATGGGCTCGACTTTCGGCGAGGGCACCACCGGTGGCAACATCGCCCGCGCCATCGCGCTGCGCGCGGGACTTCCGGTCAGCACCGCGGGCCTGAGCATCAACCGCTTCTGCAGCTCGGGCCTGCAGTCGATCGCGCTCGCCGCGCAGCGTGTCATGACCGAGGGTGTGCAGGTGATCGCGGCCGGCGGGCTGGAGAGCATCTCCTGCGTCCAGAACGACGCCAACGCCCGCATGCTCGCCGATCCCTGGATCCTCGAGCACAAGCCGACGCTCTACTGGAGCATGCTGCAGACCGCGGAGACCGTGGCCAAGCGCTACCACATCTCCAAGGAAGCCCAGGATGAGTACGGCGTGCGCAGCCAGCTGCGCGCGGCCGCCGCGCAGGCCGCCGGCAAGTTCAAGGACGAGATCGTACCCATGACCACCACCATGGGAGTCGCCGATGCCGCCAGCGGCACGATCGTGACCCGCGAGGTGAGCATCGATCGCGACGAGGGCATCCGCGCCGACACCACGCTGGAGGCGGTGAGCAAGATCCGCCCGGCACTGCCGGGCGGGGTCATCACGGCCGGCAACGCCAGCCAGTTCTCCGACGGCAGCAGTGCCTGCGTGGTGATGAGCGCGACGCTTGCCGAGCGGCGCGGACTGAAGCCCTTAGGTATCTTCCGCGGCTTCGCGGTGGCGGGCTGCGAACCCGACGAGATGGGTATCGGCCCGATCTACGCCGTGCCGAAGCTGCTGCAGCGTAGCGGCTATCAGGTCAAGGACATCGGGCTGTGGGAGCTGAACGAAGCCTTCGCCTGCCAGGTGCTCTACTGCCGCGATCAGCTGGGCATCCCCGATGAGCTCCTGAACGTCAACGGCGGCGCCATCGCCGTCGGTCATCCTTACGGAGTCAGCGGCGCGCGCCTGACGGGACACGCATTGATCGAGGGCAAGCGGCGTGGCGCACGACTGGTGGTCGTAACGATGTGCGTCGGGGGCGGCCAGGGCGCTGCGGGCCTGTTCGAGGTCGTCTAAGACTTTCGGGCGAACCCGCACATGGAGTTCTGCCACAGCGAAATGCAGCGCGGCCGGCCCGGCAGGGAAGCCCCGGCCGGCGCCAGCCGCGGAGCGGGCGGGTTCAGCCGCTAGGCCCAAGGCGCATGGGAACCGCACACTTCAAGTTCTGGCCAAGGCACGCGCTGCACCACCTGGACGCGCCGGCTACCAACCTTTTCTACAACCTCGAAGTATCGGCGCGCCGTCACCCGCACAAGAGCGCGTTCATCTATTACGACAACGCGCTGACATTCGTGCAACTGCAGGAGGAGGCGGAACGGCTGGCCGGTTACCTGCAGCACCGCTGCGGGATTGGCGCCGGCGATCGGGTGCTGCTCTACATGCAGAATAGCTTGCAGTTCGTAATCGCCTACTACGCCATCCTGCGCGCGAACGCGGTGGTCGTACCGCTCAATCCCATGTACCTCACGCAGGAGTTCCTGCGTTGCGCACGCGATGCCGGTGCCACGACCGCCATCGTTGCGCAGGAGCTCTACCCACGCGTCGCAGCGCTGGTGGGCAGCGCCGACCTTGCGCACGTGATCCTGGCGACCTACGCGGATTACCTGAAAGCGCCCACGGATTTAACGTACCGGACTTCGTGCGCGCGGCGCGCATCGAGGTGGCGCAGCCGCAGGTAGTGGGCTGGGAGAAGGCACTCGCGGCGGGGCTGCGCCCGCAGCCGCTCACGCCGGGGCCCGACGCACTGGCGGTGATGCCCTATACCTCCGGCACCACCGGGGACCCCAAGGGCTGCATGCACTCGCATCGTACGACGATGCATACGGCTGTGGGCTCGATGCACTGGTTCGCCCTGCAGCCGGAGATGACCACTCTGGCGCTGGCGCCGTTTTTTCACGTGACCGGCATGCAGGGCAGCATGAACGGCCCGATCTACCTCGGTAACACCATCGTGATCGCTGCCGCGCTGGGACCGGGAGGTCGCCGCGCAGTGCGTCGAGCGCTACCGGGTCACGGGCTGGACCGCGGTGCCGACTATCATCCAGGACTTTTTCGCCAATCCCAACTGGAGCGCTACGACCTGTCCTCGATCCGCCAGCTGCACGGCGGCGGAGCGGCCATGCCCGCAGCGGTGGCGCAGCGGCTGCTCGATCGGGGCATAACCTACTACGAGGGCTACGGGCTGTCCGAGACCATGGCGGCCACGCCACATCAACCCGCTGCAGCGCCCAAGAAACAGTGCCTCGGCATTCCCATCTATGACGTGGATTCGCGCGTGGTGGATCCGGCCACGCTGAAGGAGCTGCCGCCCGGGGAGGTGGGTGAGATCGTCACTCACGGCCCGCAGGTGATGCTCGGCTACTGGCACAAGCCGGACGACACCGCGGCAGCGCTGGTCGAGATCGACGGCAAGAAATTTCTGCGCACCGGGGATCTGGCGCGCGTCGATGAGGACGGCTTCTTCTTCATGGTCGATCGGCTCAAGCGCATGATCAATGCCTCCGGCTTCAAGGTCTGGCCGAGCGAAGTGGAGACCTTCATGTACCAGCATCCGGCGGTGCAGGAGGCCTGTGTCATCGGCGTGCGCGATGCGCATCGCGGCGAGACCGTGAAAGCCTTGGTCGTGCTGCGGCCGGAGTGGGGCGGCCGCATTGGCGAGGAGGAACTCATGACCTGGTGTCGCGCCAACATGGCCGCCTACAAGGTGCCCCGGATCATCGCTTTCGTGGAGTCACTGCCGAAATCCGGCAGCGGCAAGATCCAGTGGCGGGAGCTGCAGGATCGGGAGCAGGCCGCGGCGTCCTAAGGCTGCACGCCGGAAGAGGGATTATGGATCTGAATTACAGCGCGCAAGAAGAAGCGTTCCGCGCCGAAGTACGCGCCTTCCTCAAGGCCGAAGTGCCGCAGGACATCAGCGAGAAGCTGCGCCTGGGGCGGCGGCTGCTCAAAGACGACATGGTGCGCTGGCAGAAGATCCTCCACCGGCGCGGCTGGGGCGCCGGCATGTGGCCGCAGCGCTTCGGGGGCGCGGGCTGGAATGTCGTGCAGCAGCACATCTTCGAGGAGGAGTGTGCGGCCGCCAACGCCCCGCCTCAGATCCCGTTCTCGCTACGCATGGTGGCACCGGTCATCATGGCCTTCGGTAACGCCCCGCCAGCAGGCGTACTTCCTGCCGCGCATCGTCGCGGGCGAGGACTGGTGGTGTCAGGGCTACTCGGAGCCCGGGCGCGGGCTCTGATCTGGCATCGCTGCGCACCAGTGCCGTGCGCGACGGTGAGCACTACGTGGTCAACGGCCAGAAGACCTGGAATACGCTCGGCCAGTACGCCGACTGGATCTTCTGCCTGGTGCGCACCGGCACCGAGGGGCGCCCGCAAAGCGGCATCTCGTTCCTGCTGATCGATATGAAGACCCCCGGCATCAGCGTGCGCCCGATCATCACGCTCGAAGGCGAGCACGAGATCAACGACATCTTCCTCGAGAACGTGCGGGTGCCGGTGGAGAACCTCGTGGGCGAGGAGAACAAGGGCTGGACCTACGCCAAGTTCCTGCTGAATCACGAGCGCACCAACAACGCCGGCGTCGGCAACTGCAAGCGCTCGCTCGCACAGCTGAAGCAGATCGCCGCCACGCAGAGCGTCAGTGGCCGGCCACTCATCGAGGATCCTCGCTTCCGGGACCGCATCGCCGCAGTCGAGCTGGAACTGATGGCGCTCGAGATCACGAACCTGCGGGTGCTGTCGGCCTTTGCGCGCGAGAACCGCCCGCCAGGCGCGGAAGTATCGGCGCTCAAGGTCAAGGGTTCCGAGATCATCCAGCGCCTGGCGGAACTGAAGATGCACGCCCTGGGCCACGATGCGCTGCCGTACCTGCGCGAGGCGCTCGAGCCGCAGTGGATCCCCGAGCCGCTCTTGGCGGCGCACTATCCGGCCTACGCGCCCTCGCTCTCCGGCCAGTATTTCAACCTGCGTAAAACCACGATCTACGCCGGCTCGACCGAGATCCAGAAGAACATCATCTCCAAGATGATCCTGGGTCTTTGAAAGGCAACTCCAGGTGGACTTCCGCTATACCGAGGAACAGCAGGCACTGCAGGAAACCCTGCAGCGTTTCATCGCCCGTGATTACGGCTTCGAGCAGCGCCGCGCGCTCGCGCTCTCACCCCTGGGCTTCTCAGCGCCGGCCTGGGCGCAGTACGCGGACCTCGGCCTGCTCGGGCTACCATTTCCGGAGGAGTACGGCGGCCTGAACGGCGGCGCCGTCGATGTCATGGCGGTGATGGAGCAGGTGGGCCAGGGGCTGCTGCTCGAGCCCTACCTGAGTACCGTCATCCTGTGCGGCGGAATCGTGCGCGATGCCGGCACCGCAGCCCTCAAGAGTGCGCTCCTGCCGCAGATCGCAGCCGGCAAGGTGACAGCTGGCGCTGGCAGCCTATGAGGCGGCGGGGCGCTACGACTCCGCCCACGTGGCGAGCACAGCGGTGGCGGACGGGGCGGGCTGGCGGCTCTCGGGGCGCAAGTCCGTGGTGCTCGATGCCCCGGCGGCGGACTGCTTCCTCGTGTCTGCGCGCACCAGCGGCGCGCCCACGGACGCCGCCGGTATCTCGCTCTTTCTCGTGCCGCGCGCTGCCGCGGGGTTAAGCCAGCTGAGCTACGCGACGCAGTCCGGCGCGCGGGCCGCGGATTTGCAGCTGAGCGGCACGGCAGTGGATGCGCAGGCCCTCATCGGGAAAGCCGGGGAGGCTCGGGCGATCCTTGAGCGCGGGCTTGATGCGGCGCGCGCCGCGCTGTGCGCGGAGGCTTGCGGCATCGTCAGCGCCTTAAATCAGACGACGCTCGCCTACCTTAAGAGCCGCAAGCAGTTCGGCGTGCCGATCGGGATGTTCCAGGCACTGCAACACCGCATGGCCGACATGTACATCGCCGAGGAGCAGATCCGCTCCATGGCGATCATTGCCGCCGCCGCGGCTGATCATCCCGAGGCACCGGAGCGTGGACGCACCATCGCAGCGGCCAAGGCCTACATCGGGCAGGCGGCGCGCTTCGTCGGTCAGCAGGCGGTGCAGCTGCATGGGGCGATGGGGGTCGTGGATGAGCTGATTGTGAGTCACTACTTCAAGCGCCTCACGATGATCGACATGACCTACGGCGATGCGGACTTTCACTTTGCCCGCTTCAGCGATGCCGCCGCCGGCGGCAAGGCGGCCGCGGCCTGAGAGCGCAGGCGAAGCGCGCTCCACTTAAAACGAGGGGGACGGAAGATGCAGAAATTCAGCCGGCGGCGCCTGGTCTTCGGCCTCTATCTGATCGTACTGATCGGCCTCGCGGAGCTCCTCAGCGCGCGACTGCGGCTGCCGCCGTGGCCGGCGTTCATCGCGCTGGTATTGTTCTTTCTCGAGCGCATGGACGTGAAGAAGGTGCCCGACATCCTGGTCGGCTCGCTGGTCGGTCTCGCACTGGTGCTCTTTGCCCCGGCCGGCATTGGTTTTCTGGCCCACTTCCTGGGTGCCGAATGGGGACGCCTCGCCTACATCCTGCTCGCGGTCTATCTGATCGTGGCGCTGCATGATCTCTTGCCGATGCTTTTCAACAGTCACGCATTCATGTATCTGACCGTAGGCGGCCTGGCGCTGGCGACCCCGAACCCCAATCCCTACCTATGGGCCCTGACGGCGGTCATCGGCGGCGCAGTGCTGATCGCGGGCGCTGTGCTGATCGGGCGCATTTCACCGGCCGCAGCCGTGGCGCCAGCGGCCGTGGCGCACTGACCCCCCGTACCCGGAGAGCCCATGAAAGCCACCTCAGCCACGCTGCCCCTCGTCCGCGAGCGCGTCAGCGCCGCTGAATGGAACCTGCGCATGGATCTGGCGGCCGCCTACCGCCTGGTGGCGCTCTTCGGCTGGGACGATCTGGTCTTCACGCATGTCTCGGCGCGCGTGCCGGACGGGCAGGGCCACTTCCTCATCAATCCCTACGGCATGATGTTTGATGAGATCACGGCGTCCTCGCTGGTGAAGATCGACCGCGAGGGCGGCAAGGTCATGGATTCACCTTACGAGGTTAATCCGGCCGGCTTCACCATCCATGCCTGCATCCACGCCGCGCGCGAGGATGCGCACTGTGTGATGCACGTGCATTCCCTTAACGGCATCGCCGTCTCCGCGCAGCGCGAGGGCGTGTTGGCGATCTCCCAGCAGTCCCTGTTCGTGCTCGCCTCGCTCGCTTATCACGATTACGAGGGCGTGGCTCTCAACCCCGAGGAACAACCGCGCCTGGTCGCAGACCTTGGCACCAAGTCCTACCTGATGCTGCGTAACCACGGCCTGCTGACCGTGGGAAGCTCGCCGGCCGAGGCGTTCCTGCACATGTACCTGTTCGAAGCCACCTGCGCCATCCAGGTACGCGCCCAAAGCGGCGGCAAGGAGCTGATCCCGATCGGCGGCGCCATTCTCGGTGGCATCCGGGCCGCAGCGCACCAGGTGACACGCGGTCAGGGTGCGGCGCTGGTGTGGCCGGGGCTGCTGCGCCGCCTGGACCGGCTCAATCCCGGCTACCGCGCTTGAGACGGCTCATGGGCGAAGGCGCCGCGAGCTTCGCCCCGCCAGGTGCGGGAGCGCAGCTGCCGGTCAACCGCCGCAGTCGCGGCGCGTTTTCCCTCGAGCCGGAGGACCGTCATGACGAAATTTCTCAGCTCTGTCGCCCTTGCGCTCCCACTGTTGCAGCTCGCGGCGTGCGCCGAAGTTCCCCGCGACCTCCGCGACAAGGCGGAGCTTGCCCGCTTCGAGGCGTATGCAGGCGCGCCAGTGCGCGAGATCGCCTACATGGGGCGCTACCAGGGCTGGAAGCCGCTGTCGCGCGCCGAGTTCGTGCTGTGGACGACGCCCTGGCAGGCCTATCTCATCAAGGTCGAGCAGCCCTGCGCCGACATGCCCTTGTCCTTCAGCATGTCCCTCAATGCCACGGAAGCGCACGTACTGCAGACCGGGGCCGATACGGTGAAGACCCAGGGCTGGACGTGCCCGATTGAGGAGATCCGCCCCGTCGATTACCGGCGCATGCAGGCGGATCTCAAGAACCAGGCGCCCGCCGCGCCGAACGCAGTCACGGCAAAGAGCGTGAACTGAGACAGGTGCGGACGGCACGCGTGCGCGGGGCGGGTGCCTCGGATTAGCGCCGCTCAGGCCTGAAGGGCACAGCACCCCGCGGCGTACGGGACGCGCACGCATGAGCTTTCTTTGGCGCTCCGGCGAGTATTCATCGTTTGTCTAGAGCGCCGCCGCGCGGCTAAGTTACCTGCAGTTACTGCAGACGAGACCGGTGATCGCCATGATGAAGAGCATCCCTGTGTGCCTGCTTGCCGCCGCGAGCTTCGGTACGCACGCCGGGCAACCGGCGCATCGCCCGATCACACTGAGCCAGGACCCGCTCATCATGCGCCTGAGCAAGGATGAGTTCCGGATTGCCTTCGGCATCAACGCCGAGCAGTGCACGGTGAACGGCTGCCACGGTCTGATCCAGTACCGCGTGCACTGGAAGACCGAGGATGGCGGGGCGCACTCGGAGACCAAGCAGGTCAGTTATGAGGTGCCGCCTCACTACGGACGTTCCATCGCGGTCGACCGCCAGTACTTCGACACCGGCGAAGGCCAGCATACGACCGAGATCGTGAAAGTGAGCGTGGACGCAATTACCTGCCACGAGGGGTCCGAGTCGCTTTAGCGGTCCTGGCGCACAGGGACGTGCGCCGCAGAGGGTGCAGGCCACGCTGAGCGCAACTGGCGGCTCATCTTGGAGCCGCCGCGAGCGCGGTTTAAGATAGACGCCGCGGCTGCGGGCGCGCACGCCTGCGGCTCGACCCCCATGACGGAACGCAGACGTAAGGATCTGAGGCCACCGGACTCGCGGCGCGCGGCCGTGATCGGCCTTGTGGCTGCCGTGCTGCTGGTGATCGTCGGATGGATCGTGGTGAGGGTGTTGGGTGAGTCCGGGCGGCTGCAGGACTGCGCCATGTCCGGACGCACCAACTGTGCGCCCATCGATGCGGGCTCGCCGCAAAATCCATGACGCGTGCGTTGACCGAGCCGGCGGGCTGCCCGCCGGCGGATGCCCCTACGGCGCCGCCGCGCATCGCCGCGTTCGATGCCCCGATGCCGCGGGTGTTCGTCCCGGACGGTGCATCCGCGGCCGGCGGCCAGTAGAGTTCACCAGATGGATCCCCTCCAGAGCGGTGAGCGCGATCTCTTGTCCTTTCTCAGGCCGGACACGCTGGTCGGCGCGCTGGTCTATCTCGCGCTTTTCCTCGGCCTCGGGCTGGCTCTGTCGCGCCTGCTGCGCGCAACCGTGCATGCGGCCATGACGCGCGAAGGCCACATCGAGCGCGGGGGCATCAGCTTCGTGCAGCAACTGGGGGTCGCGCTCATCTGGGTGGGTATCGTCATCCTCTATGCCCACCTGATTCCGGTGTTGCGCGCGCTCGGCAACGCGCTGCTCGCAGGCGCCGGTGTGGCGTCCGTAGTCATCGGACTGGCGGCGCAGAGCACGCTCGGTAATCTCGTGGCCGGGATCTCCATCACCATCTATCGTCCGTTCCGGCTCGGTGACACCCTGCAGGTGACCACCCCCACCGGTACCGAAATCGGTGTGGTGGAGTGGATCTCTCTGGGCTACACGACGCTGCGTACGCCCGACGGACGCCTGGTGGTGCTGCCCAACAGCGTGGCGGCCAACCAGGTCACCCTGAATCTGAGCAAGACCTACGTGCCCGCACAGACCGCAGTCAGCATCCGCTGCGGCCGCAGCGTGGAGCCGCAGAAGGTTTGCGAGCTGGCCACGGCAGCGGCCACGGAGATCCTCGGGGCGCACGCCGTGAACGGTTGCTTTCTGACCAAGATTGACGCCACGGGCGCGGTGTTCGACCTACGGGTGGTGACGCCGGACCTGGCAAGCCGCGAGAGCACGCGCGCCCGCCTGCTCGCGCATCTGGCGCAGCGCTTCGGCGCGGCCGATATGGGGGGCGGCACGACCGAGCCGCCCACCTTCAGCTGAGGTGCGCTGACCTTTAGGCGCGCGGCGGCAGCTGCTCCAGCCGCGCGTAACTGGCTTCCATGCCGCGCGCCATACCGGTCTCGAGCGGTTGGACAGCGTGAGACCAGTGCAATAGTATTAGTAGTAATGAATAATACTATTCCAGAAGAGACGCTCGCGGCCTTGGGGTTCACCGAGATCGAGGCGGCGATTTACTGCGAGCTGCTGCGCGGTTCAGCGGCCACCGGTTACCGCCTGGCGCAGGCAATCGGTAAGGCACCCGCCAACGTGTATCAGGCGCTTTCCGGACTCGCCCAGCGCGGTGCAGTGATGGTCGATGAGGGGGAGACCCGGACCTATCGCGCAACGGCGCCGGCGGAGTTATTGCGCGGCCTGCAGCGTGATTTTGAGGCCGCGCGTGCTCAGGCGCTGCGCGCTCTGGCAGGTCTTGAGTCGAATGTCGAGGATGACCGTATCTACCAGCTCAAGACCCCGACGCAGGTGTACGAGCGCGCCGGACAGATGATCAATGGCGCGCGCGAGATTCTCCTCTTCGACCTGTTCCCGCAGCCGCTGACGCAGCTCACACCGCTCTTATCGCAGGCGCAGGCGCGCGGCGTCACGGTCGCCGGACTTTGCTACGGCGCTAAGCCCGACGCTACGTTTCACCTCAGCCAGCCCGCAAGCGGTGACTTTGCGTTTGAGCGCTGGCCGGGACTGCAGCTGAGTGTGGTCGCCGATGGGCGCGAGCACCTGCTCGCGCTCTTGTCTCCGGACGGATTGAGCGTACGCCACGGTGTCTGGAGCGACAGTGCGTATCTTGCGTGTCTGCAGCATTCGGGGCTGGCCGCCGAAATTCGCCTGCTGGCGCGCGCGCAGACCAGTCCGCTGGACCATCTGTCTCTGCTGCAATCCTATCCGACCGGCCTGCGATCACTCATCGGTCCACGCCAGGATCCCAAGGTCCAGCCGTGAGTGCACGGCGCACACTAGGTCTTGGCCTGTGGCTCCTGGCCTCGTCCGTAGCGCATGCCGATGCACTGTCGGATCTGGTGGACCGCTACGTCGCCTGGCGCGGCGGTGCGGCGTTCGAGCGTCTCGAGTCTTTTCACGCGCGCGGCGCGCTCATCGCCTCCGGCCTGCACGGCACGCAGGAAATCTGGGCGCAGCGCGACGGTAGTGTGCGCCTGGAGGCGGATCTGGGAGTGATCCGGCAGACCCAGGTGGTGACATCCGCTCATTCCTGGGAACTCACCCCAAGCGGGCAGCTGCAGACGCTGGCGCAGAGTGACGGGCAGGCGCTGCAGCGGGATGCGGCACTGCAGTTCGCGGATGTGCTGCACGGGCGCGGTGGCGCGCACACCGAGCTCGAAGCCCCCGAGAGCCGGGACGGGCGCACCTGGCGGGTGCTGCGCGTGAGCTTCGGGGATGCCGACAGCTACGAGGCCTTCATCGACCCGGCGACGGGCGCGCTCGAGGGCTTCCGTATCCTGGAGGACCGTCAGCGGCGCTTTGAGAAACTCTCGGACTGGCGGGTGATCGCAGGCGTGCGCATGCCCTTCCTGCAGACGGTCACCACCGAGGCTGCCGACGGGACTCAGGCATTTGCGCTGACCTCACTGGAATTGAACGTGCCCCTGACGCCGGCGGCGCTGCAGCGACCCGCGCCCGTACGCCGCACGAGTTTTGCCGGCGGCGCCCTCTCCACGGGGTGGATCCCCTTCCAGTTCTACGGCACGGGCCACATTTTCTTCGACGCGCTCGTCAACGGTCATCGTACCCGGGTGCTGCTCGACAGCGGTGCCACGGTCTCGGCGATTGATACCGTCTTCATGCGCACGCTCGGTGTGAATGCGCAGGGCAAGTTCGCGGCTCCCGGCTCGGGCGGCATCGCGACCGCAGGATTTGCCGGTGGCCTCACGGTGGAGGTTGGCAATCTCACCGTGCACAACCTCAAGGCCATCACTCTGGATCTCGCACCGACCGCTGCGCGCATGACCCATGCACTGCCCTTCGTGCTGGGCGATGAGGTGTTCAACGAGCTCGCGGTCGACATCGACTTCGTACACCGCCGCCTCGCCTTTCGTGATCCGGGGGCCCTCGGGCGGCCCGCCGGCTCGAGCGAGGTGCCGCTGCGACGCATCTTCGGCAACCGTTCGGTGCCGGTAGCGCTCGAAGGCGCGGCCGCGGTGGAATTCGAGTTCGACCTCGGCAATGGCTCGCTGCTGCAGGTGTATCCGGCGTACTACCAAGCGCACCGGCTCCTTGACGGCCGTCCCACCTCACAGCTGCTCGGTGGGGCGGTCGGGGGCTTTCATCCCTGGACGGTCGCAACATTGCGCACGGTGAACTTTGCGGGGGTCGAGTTCCATGAGGTGCCTGCCGACTTCGCACCCGATACGCTCTCGGGCGCCAACTCCAACCGCGTGGTCGGCAATATCGGCAACTCCATCCTGGCGCGCTTTCACCTGATCATCGACTACAGCCACGACCGGCTCTACGCCATCCCCTACCCGGACACCACGACGGCGGCGTTTGCCCGGGACCGCCTCGGGCTTGCGAGCACGCGGTTGGGACAGTACCTGCGCATCGATTTCGTCGCCCCGGGAAGTCCGGCGCAGGCCGCGGGCCTGAAGGCGGGCGAGAAGATCACGCGCATCAACGGGCGAGCCGTGAGTGCCTGGTCGGCGGCGGCGCTGCTCGCGCTGCGCTATCAGCCGGCCGGCACGCGACTTAGGTTGACCGTTGCGGGGGGCCCTACGCGCCGGCTGCAGCTGGCCGATTACTTCTAACGCCGCCGCCCCGCAGAGCGGTGGTAGCGGCCCGTGCGACTAACGCAGTTCCTCGAGAATCCACTCGGTCAGACGCCGCGTATCCTGTTCCATCTCCGAGTAGGGGCCCGGCTCGTAGTAGTGTGAATTGATGCCCTGCTGGTTGAGCTCGATGATGCGTTTGTCGGCGACGCTCGTGACCTTCCACAGCCAGGTGAGGCGCTCCAGATCGTAGTCGACGCCGGCGCGTGCCCCGCCGCGTACCAGCCAGATCACCTCCATGTCCGTGCGGGTCACGGTGCGCGGGATGAAGCGATAGATGAGGCCGTGGTCCGGGTACGCGAGGAAGTCACTCGTCAGGCCGACATCGAAGAAGGTGACCCCGCCGTCGTAGTCGCTGAACTCCCCCATGAGTGGAGCTAACGGCTTGCCGTCCTGACTGCCGCTCACCGTGCCCTCCGCCAGTGAGGAGCGCAGGCAGGCGGCGGCCTCCTGACCTGGCGGCGCCTGCCGTCCCCAGTGACTGGCTTCGCGGATCGCAAGCCCGAGCGAGCCGGCGCGCTGGCGCACGCGCTCGTCGGCCTCGCGATTGAGAGCCGCCGGGCGCGCGTACAGATGAAAGCGCGAGTACTCCTCGTGCGCCGGCCCGCAGTGGTAGCACTCCATGTAGTTCTCCACCGCCAGCTTCCAGTTGGCCTGCACCGCGTAGGTCTCGCGGTGGGCCACCTGAGCGTGCGCCCAGCCGTACACGCGCGCGCAGCCGGCAAGTGTCTGGGCCACGGTTTCAAGCCCGAGCGGCTGCTCGGCGAAGGAGATGAAGATCAGCCCCTCGATGACCTTTGTGTGCAAGCGTTTGAGTGCATGCGCGCTGCGCTCAAAACCGGGCATCATGCGAGCCGCCGCCCGCAGGCTGCCGTCAAGGGCGTAATTCCAGGCATGATAGGGGCACACGAAGCCACCGCGCGCGTGGCCGCTGTGCTCGGTACATACGCGCGAGCCGCGGTGGCGGCACACGTTCAGGAGCGTGCGCACTTCGTGATCGCTGCCGCGCACGATGATGAGGGATTCGCCGAACATCTCGGTGGTGAAAAAGTCGCCGGGCTCCGGCACCTGGCTGTGATGCCCGGCGCAGTGCCAGTGCCGCTCCAGCAGCCGCCGCCGTTCGCGCTCGAATATCTGCGGTTCGCAATAAAACTCGCGGTTCAGTGCGTAGCCGGGACGCAGGCGCGTCAGCGCCTGCGTCCAGAACTCGTTCTGGGCCGCCTCGCTCGACCGCGCTGGGATGAGGGCGCTCATGCGGTGGCTGGGTCCTAAGATGCCGGGCGCCGCACCCAACAGTCGCAGTCGAGTTGCTCCGGGGGCCGAACAGCGCTGAGTATGCACCGCTTCATGGCCGGCCAGACACTATCGGCTCCGACCGCTGCGTGCAATTGGCAGCGGCGCAGGATAGCGGCGTACGCCGTCCGCGCTCAGTCCGCATCCGGCCGCTGCAGGATGACCTCTTCGTGGTCGAACTCACGCTGCAGCCGCAGCATGACCGCATCGCTGATCTCGTTACGGTCGCGCATGGCGATCACCGTCTCGCGCTCGGCGGCCAGCATCGCCAGGCGCAGGCGTGCGTAGCCGGGTGGTCGGGCGGACTTGTCGGCGAGACGCTCGAGGCGATAAGAGGCCGCGCGGCGCAACGCCGCGGCGGTTTCCTTCTCGTGAGTCTCGCTGGCCGCCAGCCGCTCGAGCTCCTGCGCGCCGGCACGAATGCTCGCGTGGCGGGCCTGGTGTTCCTCGGCCGCTTCCTCGTTTCCGCCGACGATACCGAGCAGACGGATGAGCGGTGCCAGCGTCAGCCCCTGCACCACCAGCGTGACGAAGATGACCACGAAGGTAATGAAGATGATGAGTGCGCGCCCGGGGAGCGCTGCGCCGTGCAGCCCGATGTAAGGCAGCGCGAGGGCGATCACGAGTGAATCGCCGCCGCGGATGCCTGCCCAGCCGAGAAACAGGACGCCCCGCCACGGCGGATAGGCGCTGCTCGCCCGGCCCAGCCGCCGCTCGAGCCAACGCAGCCCATAAGCCCCGATGAACATCCACAGGATGCGCGTGACGATCATGGCCGCGACCACCAGGAGCGCAATGCCTACCAGGTGCATCGCCGAACCCATCTGCAATGCCTCGACCACCTGTGGCAGTTCCAGGCCCACGAAGATGAAGATCAGGCCCTCGAGCAGGAAAGTCAGCATCTCCCACATCGAGGTCGCCTGCAGACGCGTCGAGGCGGAAACCACGCGGGGCGAAAAACGGGCCAGGTACAGCCCCGTGGCCACCACCGCCAGCACGCCTGAGCATCCGAGCGCGTTCGCCGGTACGTAGGCGATGAAGGGACTCAGGAGCGACAGGGTGTTCTCGACCACGCTCGAGCGGCGCATGTGGGCGCGCACCCAGCCGACGCACCAGCCCAGGCCGACACCGATCGCGATGCCGCCGATACCGGTGAACAGCAGCTGGCCCGCGGCGTGCGGCAATGAGAAGGTGCCGGATACCGCCGCGGCGAGCGCGATCTGGTAGGCGACGATGGCCGTGGCGTCGTTCATCAGGCTCTCGCCCTCAAGGATGACGAGAACCGTGCGCGGCAGGCTGAGCGATCGGGTGCTGGCGGTGACCGCGATCGCATCCGGGGGCGAGACTATGGCGCCGAGCACGAAGCACATGGCCCAGGGCAGCTGCGGCACGAGCGCATGCATCACCACGGCGACGACGGCCATGCTCAGCAGCACCAGCCACAGCGCCAGCAGCGTGATCGAGCGCAGGTTGCGCTTCAGGTCGCGTAGCGACGTGGAGAGCGAGGTCCAATAGAGCAGCGGCGGAATGAAGATCAGGAAGATCGTTTGCGGATCGAGGCTCAGGCGCGGCAGGCCGGGGATGAGCGCCAGCGCCAGTCCGCCCAGCACCAGCAGCGTCGGCAGCGGGATGCCGGCGCGGTCGGCCAGCGCGCGCAGCGCCGCTGTGGCGGCGAACAGCAGGAGGATGAGCGCCACGAGCGACATCTGCGGGTCGTGCGTCCCGTGGGCGTCAGTGCGGCAAATCGATGACGACGCGCCCGTCGACCCGGCCGCCGCGCAGGTCCTCTAACACCTGATTGATGCTCGAGAGCGGCTCGCGGCGGATGTGGGCGCGCACCTTGCCGGCGGCGGCGAACTCGAGTGCCTCAGTGAGATCCTTGCGCGTGCCGACGATTGAGCCGCGGATGGTGATGCGCTTGAGCACCACATCGAGAATGCGCGTCTCGAAGGTACCCGGCGGCAGCCCGACGAAGGCCACCGTGCCCTTGCGGCGCACCAGTCGCAGGGCCTGGCTGAAGGCGCTGGGGGAGACTGCGGTGACCAGCACCCCGTGCGCGCCGCCGGCGGTGAGCTTCATCGCCTGCCGCACCGCCTCGGGCTCGGCGGCATTGACCGTGGCATCCGCCCCGAGTGAGCGCGCCAGCTCGAGTTTGCCGGCGGCCACATCCAGTGCCAGCACCTGCAGCCCCATGGCCTTGGCGTACTGGATTGCGACGTGCCCCAGTCCGCCGATGCCGCACACGGCCAGCCATTCGCCCGCTCGCGCCTCAGTTTCGCGGATGGCCTTGTAGGTCGTGACGCCGGCGCACAGGATCGGGGCGATCTGCGCGAACTCGACCTGCGCGGGCAGCCGCGCCACGTAGGCCGCGGTGGCGAGCGCGTACTGTGCGAAGGTGCCGTTGACGCTGTAGCCGGTGGTGCGCTGCGCGGCGCACAGCGTCTCCCAGCCGGACACGCAGTACTCGCACGCCCCGCAGGCGTCGTGAAGCCAGGCGATGCCGACCCGGTCACCCTCCTTGAGCGCCGAGGTGCCCGGCCCGAGTGCGGCCACGTAGCCTGCGCCCTCGTGCCCGGGAATGAAGGGCAGGGGGGGCTTGGCGGCCCAGTCCCCGTCGGCGGCGTGCAGATCCGTATGGCATACCCCGCTCGCCATCACCTGCACCAGTACCTCGCCGGGTCCGGGCTGCGGCCGTGGCACCTCCTCGACCGTCAAGGGTGTACCGAAAGCGCGTACCAGAGCCGCCTGCATCATCGTTGCCATGCTCGAGTTTCCCCGTGTTCAGCGCGCGATTATGCGGCCTCGAACGACAGGGGTTCACCCCAGAGCGCTTCCACGAGGCGGTGCTGCACGCCGGGCAACCCGGTGGTGAGGAAGCGATGCTGACCCGTGCCGCCGGCGTGATATTGCGGATGACGCACGAGGTAACGCTCCAGGCTGTCCGCCGTGGCCCGGGGCTGCTGGATGAGCTCAATGTTGCCGGGCAGCGCGCGGCGGAAGAGGTCCGCGCACACCTCGTAGTGCGTGCAACCCAGGATCACCTTCTCGGGGGCCGCGCCGGCAGCCCCCACCATCGCGGCGACGTGCGCGTCGATCACGGCGGCGAGCTCGGGGCAGCCGCACCCTGTTCGATGAGCCCGGCCAGCCCGCGGCACGGCTCGGTGATCACCGTAAGGTCGGGCCGGCGCTTGGCGATCTCGATCTCGTAGACCTGGCTGCGCGCCGTGGCCTGGGTGGCGAACACGCCGATCACCCGCCGCGGCAGCGCGGGCGGTACGGGCGGTGCGTGAGGTGGAGCCAGGGTCGGCCGGTGACCACCTCGATGGTGGGCACGATGATGCCGAGCACGTTGGCGGGCCGTGCGCCGGCGCCCCGCAGCCCCGGCAGCCAGTGCGTCTGCAGCTGGCGCAGCGCCACGGCAGAGGCGGTGTTGCAGGCCAGGATGATCAGCTCGCACCCCTCCCCGAACAGCCGTTCGCAGGCGGCGCGGGTGAGACGCACGATCTCCTCGCCGCTGCGTGGACCGTAGGGCATGTGCGCCTGGTCGGAGAAGTAGATGAAGTCCGCATCCGGGAGCTGGCGCGTGAGCGCGCGATGGATGCTCAGGCCGCCGACGCCCGAATCAAAGACCCCGATCGGCATCAGCATCCTGGCGGGCAGCCGCCGCGCCAGGTCTCCCGAACTGCCCCATATAAAGATGAGGTACTTATGTAAGATCCCGGATCGCTCAGATGCACGCGCTGCGCGGACTGCCCCTAGGGACGCACCGGCGCGGGCGCGGGGAGCTTCACGCCCTTCTGGGCGGCCACCGCGCGCAGCAGGTCGGGACGATCGGAAATGATGCCATCGACCCCCAGGTCCATCAGGCGCGCCATTTCCTTCGGATCGTTCACGGTCCACACGATCACCGGCAGCCCCAGGGTGTGCGCCTCGCGCACCGAGTCCGCCGTCACATCGTCGGAGAGCGGCGACCAGATCGCCCCGCCTGCGGCCTTGACGGCGCGCGGCACCGAGCCGCCATACTTCATCGGATCGAAGCCCGCGCTCCAGGGTGAGGGCTTGTCGAGGTACAGATTCTCCTCGGGCTGCTGGACCTGAGTCAGATAGACGGTCGGGATGGCGGGCGCGCGCTGCTGGAACAGCTGCAGCGTGCGGAAGTCGAAGGACTCGATCATGACGCGGTCCGTGAAGTGCTCGCGCTTGAGGACCTCCAGAACCGCGCTGACGAAATGCTGCGGATCTAAGGACTCATCCGGATGCGTCGGGTCGATCTTGGTCTCGATATTCAGCCGCACGTGGTGATCGCCGGACTTGCGTACCAGCTCGAACACCTCAGCGAGCGTGGGTATGCGGGTGCCGGGGATGACGAGTTGTTCGGGAAAGCGCTTGGCGTAGTCGCTCCCGGGGCGGATCTGGCCCACGTCGTAGCTCTTCACCTGGGCGAGCGTCAGTTGCACGTAGGGAATGCCGGCGGGGATGTACTTGCCGTCCGGGCCGCGCGCCAGATCGGGATTGAGGCCGCGTTCGTGCGAGATGACGACCACGCCGTCCTTGGTGACTCCCATGTCCAGCTCCAGAGTATCCACACCCATCGACAGCGCGTTGGCGAAGGACTGCAGCGTGTTCTCCGGGCGCAGCGCGCGACCGCCGCGATGCGCTTCGATGTCGAAGGGCACGATCCGCGCGGCCGCTGCCGGGGCTGCGGCGCCCAGGGCCCGGGCGCCGGTGACAGCACAGACTCAGTGCAGCGAGCGCCGCGCACAGGAGGGTTCGGGCATGCACTTTCTGGGTTCTCCTGCCCCCGGATGCGGAGGCCTTGGACCGGAATACTAACCGGATCGACTGCAAAAGACTGTTGTGCGCGATGCCCCTTCAGGCGCGCGGGCGCAGGTTGCCCGGATCGAAGAGTGGTTCGCGGGCGACGCTCGCGCGGCGCCGCTCGCCGAGAATGTCGATGGTGACCGGCGTGCCCGGGTGCGCGGCCGCGGCGCGCACGTAGGCGAGTGCGATGCTCTGGCCCAGCGTGTGACTGAAGACACCCGAGGTCACGATGCCGACGCGTTCCTCATCGCAGTACACCGAGCTGCAGTACTGAGCGTCCGCGCTGCCCGCTGCCTCGAGCACCAGTGGCACCAGGCGCCAGCGCGCTGGCTGCTGCGACTCCTGCAGCAGGGCCTCACGACCGACGAACCCCTCCTTGGTCAGATCCACGAAGCGCGCCAGCGACGGCCTCCAGTGGTGAATAGCCGGACTCCAGGTCCGTCTTCCAGCCGCGGTAGCACTTGTCGATGCGCAGGCTGTCCATCGCGTACAGGCCGAAGTGACGGATCCCGTGCGCGGCACCGGCGGCCATGAGCTCACCGTACAGGTCGACGAGCGCACCGTCCGGGGCGTGCAGCTCCCAGCCGAGCTCGCCGACGTAGTTGACCCGCAAAGCCAGGACCGACATCCCTGCGACCTTGATGCGGCGCGCCGCGAGCCACGGAAAGGCCGCGTTCGAGAGGTCCGCCGGGCTCACCTGCCGCAGCACTTCGCGCGCGCACGGCCCGGCGAGCACCAGCGTGCCCCACTCGGCCGAGAGGCGCTGCACGCGCACGCTGCCGTCGGCCGGCAACGCCTGGGTGAGAAGGTCCTCGTCGTGATGCGCGGCGATCGCCGCCGACACCGCGTAGAACTCCCCGGGTGCGAGCTGCGTCAGCGTGAACTCGCTGCGGATGTGGCCGCGCGCATCGAGTGCGTAGGCGAGCGCGATGCGCCCTGGCGCGGGCAGCCGCGAACACACGAGCCGGTCGAGATACACACCCGCCCCCGGGCCGTCGATCAGAAACTTGGTGAAGCCTGGCAGATCCATGAGGCCGACGGCGGTGCGCACCGCGCGCACCTCATCCCCGACGGGCGCGAACCAGTCATGCGCGCGGCGGAAGGACAGCTGGGTGTGGCCGGCGTGCGCGTGCGGCCGATACCACAACGCGCGCTCCCAGCCGCCCCGCACGCCGAACTGCGCGCCGGCCGCGGCGAGGCGCGTGTACAGGGCCGAGTGGCGCAGCGGGCGGCCCGCCGGCCGCTCCTCGTAAGGGAAGCTGGGCGCGTATTCGTTCTGGTAGACCTCCACCGCCTTGGCGATCGTGTAGGTGCGAGTGGCATAGCCGCTGAAGCGGCGCGGATCGAGCGACCACAGGTCCCATTCAGGCCCTCCCTGCACCACCCATTCGGCGAGCGCCTTGCCGGCACCGCCGGCCTGGGTGATGCCGAAACTGAAGGCGTTGCAGTGGAAGAAGTTGCTCAGGCCGTGCGCCGGGCCGAGGTAGGGCAGGCCATCGGGCGAGTAGGGGATCGGACCGTTGACGACGCGCTTGATACCGGCGCTCCCGAGCAGTGGCACGCGTGCGCAGGCTGCCTCGATGTATGGCTCCAGGCGCTCGAGATCATCGGGCCAGAGGCGGTAGGAGAAATCTTCGGGGATGCCGTTCAGCCACTGCGGCGTGGCGCGGTGCTCGTAGGGTCCGAGGATCAGCCCGGCGCGCTCCTGGCGCAGGTAATAGGAGACATCCGGATCACGCAACAGGGGCAGCCGCTGGCGGCGGCCGAGGAGCTCGCGGAGGTCCTCGGTGACCAGATACTGGTGCGACAGGGTCACGATCGGCAGCTCTTCCCCGAGCAGTGCCATCACCTCACCGGCGCGGTAGCCGGCCGCGTTCACCACCACATCCGCCAGGTACTCGCCCTTGTCGGTGCCGACGCGCCACTCGCCGCTCGGCCGCTGCGTGAGAGCGGTCACTTTCGTGAAGCGCCGGATGGTTGCGCCCGCCTGGCGCGCCCCCGTGGCGAGTGCCTGGGTGAGCTGCGCCGGATCGATATCACCGTCGAGGGGATCCCACAACGCACCCAGGAGGTCTTCGAGTTCTACGTACGGGTGACGCTCGCGCAGTTCAGCCGGCGTCAGGATTTCGTACTCAAGTCCGTTGGCACGCGCGAGACCTTGCACGTGCCGGTACTCGTCCATGCGTTGCGAGCTGTGGGCGAGGCGCACCGAGCCGGTGATGTGATAGTTGATCGGGTAGTCGACTTCAGCAGCCAACCGGCGGTAGAGCCCCGCCGAGTACTGCTGCAGTTTCATGAGGCCGTAGCCGGTGGCGAACGTGGGACAGTTGCCCGCGGCATGCCAGGTCGAGCCGGATGTCAGATCGTCACGCTCGAGCAGCAGCACGTCGGTCCAGCCCAGACGCGTGAGGTGATAGAGACAGCTGCATCCCACCGCGCCGCCGCCGATGACCAGCGCTCGTACGTGTTCGATCATGGAACCCCTGTGAGCTGTTGCCGGGATCTTATAACCGGGACAGAATTTTCACCCAAGTGAAAATCTCTGGGATTTCCCTCATGCCCTCCCGTAGAGTCCTGTAGTTCGAGTACGTGGGAGGCGAGGTGAGCGGCAGCGTTCCGGCTCAGGCCGATATCGTCATCATCGGCGGCGGCATCGTGGGTACGAGTGTCGCCTATCACCTGGCCCGGCGCGGGGTCACTGACGTGGTGCTGCTCGAGCGCCGCCAGCTCACCTGCGGTACCACCTGGCACGCCGCCGGACTCGTCGGCCAGCTGCGTGCCACGCTCAATCTCACGCGGCTCGCCAAGTACACGACCGAACTGTACCGGGGACTCGAGGCGGAGACCGGCCAGGCCACCGGCTTTAGGCAGACCGGCTCGCTGGCCGTGGCGGCAACTGCCGCACGGTTCGAGGAGCTCAAGCGCGGTGCCTCGATGGCGCGCTCTTTCGGACTGGAAGTGGATATCGTCGCACCGGGCGCGGCGCGTGAGCTGTGGCCGCTGCTTGAGACTCGCGATCTGGTGGGTGCGGTCTATCTGCCCAAAGACGGCCGCACCAACCCGATCGACACGACGCAGGCGCTGGCGCGGGGCGCGAAGAGCCGCGGCGTGCGGATCATCGAAAACTGCGGCGTCACCGGCATCGACGTGGCGGACGGGCGCGTCACGGGCGTGCGCAGCTCGGGCGGGGCGATCCGAGCGCCGGTGATCGTCAATTGCGGCGGTATGTGGGCGCGCGACATCGGCGGCTGGGTGGACGCGAGCGTGCCGCTGCACGCAGCCGAGCACTTCTACATCGTGACCGAGCCGCTCCCCGGTCTGAGCCCCGGGATGCCGGTGCTGCGGGATGCGGACGGCTGCAGCTACTACAAGGAGGACACCGGCAAGCTCCTCGTGGGCTGGTTCGAGCCGCAGGCCAAGCCCTGGGGCATGGCAGGCATCCCCGAATCGTTCTGCTTCGAGACGCTGCCGGAGGATCTTGCGCACATCGAGCCGCTATTTGCCGCCGCGATGCGGCGCGTGCCGGCGCTCGCCACCGCCGGCGTGCAGGTGTTCTTCAACGGACCGGAGAGTTTCACGCCCGATGATCGCTACCTTCTGGGCGAGACACCCGAGGTCGGCGGCCTGTACGTGGCTGCGGGTTTCAATTCCATCGGCATTCAATCGGCGGGCGGCGCCGGTAAAGTGCTGGCCGACTGGATCGTGGATGGCCATGCCCCGATGGACCTGTGGGACGTCGACATCCGTCGCGTCGCTGCCTTCCAGAGAAACAGGAAGTACCTGCGCGAGCGCACGGTCGAGTCCTTGGGCCTCCTGTACGCCATGCATTGGCCGTTCCGGCAGGCGGAGACCGCCCGTGGGGTGCGCCGATCCGCCTTGCACGACCGCCTGAGCGCCCGCGGCGCCTGCTTCGGCGAGGTCGCAGGTTTTGAGCGCGCCAACTGGTTCGCACCGCAGGGCGTGGCACCGCGCTACGAGTACAGCTACGGGCGACAGAACTGGTTCGAGTACTCGGCTGCCGAACATCGCGGCGTGCGTGAGCGCGTCGGGCTCTTCGATCAGTCCTCCTTCGCCAAGTTCATCGTCGAGGGGCGCGATGCCGAGCGCGTGCTCAACCGCATCTGCGCCGCAGACGTCGCGGTGGCGCCCGGTCGGATCATCTACACCCAGTGGCTGAATGAGCGCGGCGGGATCGAAGCGGATCTGACCGTGACCCGTGAAAGCGCGCAGCGCTTCCTCATCGTCAGCGCCTGCGCCACCCAGACCCGCGACCTGGCGTGGCTGCGCCGCCAGATACCGCAGGAGGCGCAGGCGGTGGCGGTGGACGTGTCCGCCGGCTACGCCGTTTTGGGTCTCATGGGGCCGCACAGCCGCCAATTGCTCGCGCGCCTGAGCGGCGCGGATCTGTCCAACGAGGCGTTCCCCTTTGCGACCTCGCAGATCATCGATCTGGGTTACGCGCGCGTGCGTGCGAGCCGCATCACCTACGTCGGTGAGCTCGGCTGGGAGCTCTACATGCCGACCGATTATGTGCAGTCCGTCTACGATGAGATCGTAAGCGCCGGCACCGACTTCGGTCTGGTGCATGCCGGCTACCACGCCATGAACTCTTTGCGCATGGAGAAGGGCTATCGGCACTGGGGTCACGATGTGGGCGAGGAGGACAGCCCGCTGCAAGCCGGTCTCGCATTTGCGGTGAGCTGGGACAAGCCCGGTGGCTTCATTGGGCGCAAGGCGCTTGCGGCACAGCGGGCCCAGGGCGTGCGCCGGCGCCTGGTGAATTTCAGACTGGAGGTCGAGGCACCGCTCCTCTATCACAATGAGCCGATTTGGCGGGATGGAAAGATCGCAGGCAGGCTTACCTCCGGGATGTTCGGCCATACCCTGGGACGGCCGCTCGGCATGGGCTACGTGCACAACGAGGCCGAGGCCATCACCCCGGAGTGGATCGCGGCGGGCCGCTACGAGCTCGAAGTGGCCACCGAACGCGTGCCCGCAGTGGCATCCCTCCAGCCCTTCTACGATCCGCAGGGCGTGCGGGTGCGCTCATGAGGCAGCAGGGAGGCACGCACCTTCTGCAGAGCCGGCGCTCAGGAGTTAACGACGATGCATTACGCTCCATCGGCGGCTGCCGCCGGAGCCCGGCGTGGACAGCGGTGGCTACAGCAGGCGCTGGCTCAGCCGGTCCTGCGCGGGGCGTCCGCCGCTGCATGCGGAATCGACCAAGGGGCGATCGGCGTATGCGCGCCCAGGGGCTCGTGCTGCGCGTCCAGGGGTTCCGCCTGCTGCTCGTCCAGGGGCTCCGGCTGCTGCGCGTCCAGGCAGCGCAGTTCCGGCGGCGGCTCGGTCTCTTCGGGCACGAGAAAGAGACCCAGGCGCAGCGCCGCACGCCCGGTACTCGCGCGACTGGTCCACACGGTCAGTGGCACCGCACACAAAAGCCCCACGAACACCGGGGTCAGCCACCAGAAGAACCGCGGCGCGAGCCATGCGATGAGCCCGGCCCAGACAATTCCGGCCAGCAGCTGCCATTTCTGGCGCCGCAGTGCTTCCGCGAATGTCACGCCACGCTCACCGCGCTCCTGGCCGCCCCACGAGACACCGCGGCCGAGGAGTATCTGGGCGACGAAGGTTGCGTGGAACAGCATCATCGGCGGGGCCAGGAGCACGCTGAAGAGCTGTTCTAGAAACAGGCTCGCGCCCAGGCGCAGCACGCCGCCAAACTGGCGGCGGGTGTGCGGCTCGCAAATCGCGAGCACCGCGCCCAGCACCTTGGGCAGAATCAGCACCACGAGGGTCACCCCAATGAGCCCGAGCGTCTCACCGGTGCGGATCTGCGGCCAGTGCGGGAACAGTGTGCGAAACCCGGGCAGGAAGTATTGCGGTCGCTTGGCCGACTCGATGATGCTCAGGAGCGAGCTGAGCAGGAGTAGTGAGAGCCACATTGGCGAACTCACGTAGGACATGATCCCGGTCAGCAGGTGGACGCGGCTGAGCGGGTGCAGCCCCGGCTCACCGAGCAGCCGTAGGTGCTGCAGATTCCCCTGCGCCCAGCGGCGGTCGCGGGCGGCATAGTCGAGGATGTTGGGCGGCACTTCCTCCCAGCTGCCCTCCAGCTGCGGCAACATTCGTACTTCATACCCGGCGCGGCGCATGAAGGCCGCCTCGACGAAGTCATGGCTGAGGATCGCGCCGCCGAAGGGCGGCGAGCCCGACAGCCGCGGCAGCTGACAGTGCGTCGCGAACGCACGCAGCCGCAGGATGGCGTTGTGTCCCCAGTAGTTACTTTCGCCCAGCTGCCAGTAGGCCAGACCGCTTGAGAGCATGGGGCTTTGCAGGCGCGAGCCGAACTGGATCAGTCGCCCGAACAGCGTCTCACGACCAAACGCCAGCGGCAGACTCTGCAGGATGCCGATGCGCGGGTGCGCCTGCATCGCGCGTGCGAGAGTCACCAGAGCTGTCCCGGTCATGATGCTGTCAGCATCCAGAACGAGCATGCATTCGTAGCCAGATCCGCGGCTGTGCACGAACTCGGCGATGTTGCCGGCCTTGTGGCCGCCGCGCTCGATGCGTCGCCGGTAAAACACACGGCCCTCGCCGTGGTGGCGCGCGATGAGGCGCTTCCACAGCAGCTCCTCTTCGGCAGCGATGCCCGCATCGGTCGTGTCCGAGAGGATAAAGAGATCAAAGGCCGCCTGCTCGGTCTCGCGCAGCAGGGAGGTCCACACTGCGTCCAGTCCCGCCGCCACGCGTTGTGGGTCCTCGTTGTAGATGGGCATGACGACGGCAGTGCGTGTGCGCAGGGGCAGGTCGCGCAGCAACTCCACATCTATGCCGCCTGCATCACGCCCCACCAGGCGCACGCCGAAACCTGCAATCGCGGTCCACAGCGCACCGGCGATCCAGGTGAACAGACAGAAGAAAAGCACCAGACCCACGAGCTCGACCGTCGTCAGTCCGTTGGCCCGCAGGGCATCAAGCATGAGCGCGGAGGCGCCGCCTGCGGTCAGGAACGTGAGCCCGAAGAACAACGTGCGCCGCAGCCGTGGGTGCACGCGCGGGATGTTCATGGGGTCCATTGGTATACCCAGGTTTCCGTGAGGACTTCGCCGTAAAGAGTCAGGAAGCAGTGCAAGTCAACGGGCCTCTTGGCGCGCGGCGTGACGACGATGGAGGCGCGCCAGGTACCGATCGCGGTGCGCTGGACCACCAGGGAGTCCACGTGGCCGTTGTCGGCTGTAACCTCGGCCTTCACCGGCTGCGCGGCCGCCAGCCCGTCGAGGTCGCCGCCGCCAAACTCCACCAGCATACGCCGCGCGCCAGGAGCGAAGTGGGTCTGCTCCTCGCCGGCGGCGGGATTGCTGCTGCGCGTGGCTACCACGTGACCGCCGGGCGGCCACTGGTTGTTCTGCAGATAGGCAGATATCAGGTAGGTGAAGGAGAGCGGTTTGCCCACCACTGCAGGGTCCGAGGGTACCCAGTAGGCCACGACGTTGTCGTGGATCTCCTCGTCGCTCGGGATCTCCACCAGCTCAACGCCCCCTTTGCCCCAGGCGCCGAGCGGCTGGACCCAGAAGCTTGGCCGTGCCTCGTACTGTGCCTCGAGGTCCCCGTACTGGCGCGGCGAGCGCTCGCGCTGCAGCAAACCGAAGCCGCGCGGATTCTCATCCATGAAGCGGTTGACGCGCAGCTCGCGCGGGTTCACCAGCGGGCGCCACAGCCACTGTCCTTGACCGGTCTGCGCCATGAGGCCATCGCTGTCGTGGACCTCGGGGCGGTAGTCATCGAAACGTCGGCCCGAGACATCCGCGCCGTAGAGGAACATCGAGGTAAGTGGCGCCACGCCGAGCTTGGCGATCGGGCGACGCAGGTAGAGCGTGCAGTGCACCTCGACCAGGGTGATGGCACCCGGCTGCACTTCAAACTCGTAGGCCCCGGATACGCTCTTGCTGTCCAGCAGCGCGTAGAGCGTGAGTCTGCGATCCCCGGCGGCCGGTCGCACCAGCCAGAAGTCGGTAAAGACGGGGAATTCCTCGCCCGTCTGCGCGGCGGTATCGATGGCGAGCCCGCGCGCTGAGGCGCCGTAATGCTCATTGCGGCCGAGCACCCGGAAATACGAGGCCCCCAGAAAGGACAGCAGTTCGTCCTTGTAGACCGGAGTCTGCAGCGGGTAGTGCACCCGAAAGCCGGCGTAGCCCAGGCTGGCGGGCGCCCTGGGCGCTTTCTGCAGGCTGCCGAAGCTGTACAGCGCCGGGTTATAGCTCAGCGCGGCTACGCCTGCGGGAGTCACCTCGAACAGGTTGACGCGCTGACGGTTGTGATAGCCGCGGTGGAAGAACTCGACCTCAAACGGCGACTGACCGTGCCACAACGAGGCGACAGTCCGGAAGCGGATGTCCCGGTACTGCGCGTAGGTGAGATTCGCCAGCGTCTCGGGCAGGGTGTCCGCGGCGGGCCGGTACTCGCGCTTGGCACGCTCCTGCGCAAGCTTGCGCACGTCGTCAAATCCAAACAGGCGCGGCGCACCGGCGGCGGGCGGATCCTGGGTCGTAGCCGTGGGCACGGCGTGGGGCGCGGGACCCGGCGCCGCGGCGGTGGGCGTGGCTACGGCGAGCGCCGCAAGTACCAGCGATGCGGCCATGAGCGCAGCCCAGCACCAGCGCCACGGATCTGCACCGCGAACCTGCGGCCTGCGCCATCCGTGGCCCATAGTAAAGACAGCTCCTGCGGGTGTCTTTCCTAGACAGCCCCTGTCAGGACCGGTTCCCGCGCGCCCCGCAGAAGTCGCACGAGACACGCGCATCAGGCGTGCTCCGCGGGATCAAACTGGTACAGCCAGGTTTCAGATAGCGTGCGCTCGCCCAGGCGCAGGAACAGTCGCAGATCGACGACGTTGGCGCCGGCCGGGGTGAAGTCGAACTGTGCGCGCCAATGACCGACAACCCCGTCCGGCACCGCCTCGGTGAAGATGTACGAGAACGTGCCGCTGGGAGCCGATAGCACTGCTTCGGGCAGCACGCCGAAGGGGAGTTCCTTCAACGGTCCGCCCAGGAACTCGACCATGAACTTGTAGACGCCCTTGGGCCGCGGCTGGCCGGGCTGACCCCCGCGGCCCCGGCGTGTTGCAACGCAGCGCGCGAGCGCCGTCGGATAGGGTTCATCGGCGCTCCAGTGCAGGCGATAGCGTGCCGTGAACTTCGAGCCGGCGAGCGAGGCCTGTTGGGGTACCCACATGGCGACGATGTTGTCGTGTATCTCATCATCGGTGGGATTTTCGATCAGCTGCACCGAGCCTGTGCCCCAGTCCTCCAGCGGTTCTATCCACAGACTCGGCCGGCGCTCGTAGCGCACGCCATCGAGGTAGTGATCGAATACCCGATCGCGCTGCAGCAGCCCGAAGCCGCGCGGATGGCGATCGGCAAAGGCGGAGGCACTGGTATGGGCGGGGGCGTTCAGGGGGCGCCAGATGTGCTCGCCGCTGCCGGTCCACAGTGCCAGGCCGTCGGAGTCGTGCACCTCCGGGCGCCAGTCGATGCCGCCGGGCTTGAGCGTCTCAGAGAACCAGAACATCGAAGTGGCCGGCGCGATGCCCAGCCGCACGATGTCGCGCCGCACGAACAGCCGCGTCTCGATCTCCATGATCACCGCCTTTTCCCGGTGCATCACGAAGCGATAGGCGCCCGCGATACTCGGGCCATCCAAGAGCGCGTAGACGGTCACGGTCCGCGAGGCGGGCGCGGGCGGTTCAAAATAGAAGCGCGTGAAGTTCGGAAACTCTTCGGCGCGGTCTGGGAGCGCGGTGTTGACTGCAACGCCGCGTGCGGAAATCCCGTACTGATAAAGTTCGCCGATAGCCCTGAAGTAGGAGGCGCCGAGAAAGGCGACCCAGTCGTTCTTGCGCCAGTCGAGGGCCTGCGGATCGCCCAGGCGGCTCTCCTGGAAGCGAAACCCGGCGAAGCCTGCGCCGTGCAGGGCGCGCGCCGGGCTGTCGTTTGGCATGAGGAAGCATGCCGGATCGTAGGTGAGCTCGCGCGCGCGCGCCTGTGGGCCTGCCTCCGAGAGCGCGAACATGCGTACCACCGTGGGCGAGAGGCGCCCCGGGTGAAAGAAGGTAACCGGATAGTCGCCCGGTCCGTCGTGAAACAACGCGCAGGCCGGATCAAAGTGTATCTTGCCGAGCGCCTCGTAGTCGATGCGCTCCAGGACTTCCCGCGGCAGCTGCGCAGGGGCGGCATAGGGGCGCGCCGCGGCGCTCTCGGCCTCACGGGTCAGAGCGTCGAAGCTGAACGGCTGCGGGGGCCCGAGCTGCGGCAGAGTCGTGCCGGTCGCGCCGAGTGCCGGCCGCGCAAGCCGCGCCAGAGCCAAGGATGCGGCCGCACCGATGAGCAGGCGCCGGCGGCTCAGTGTGACGCGCGCGCGTGGCACCCGCTCGGCGCGTGCGCTGTGGACGCAGGGACTCTGCGGCGCGACTGCTGAGGTCACCTTGGCCTTCACCAGCCTATCCATTCAACCGTGGTGCTTGAGTCCCGGGTGCGACAAGGATCTTAGGCTGATCACTGTCCGTGGGTGCGTGGCGGCGCTGTCCGGCCGCGTGCAGTGCAGCAGTGAAGGTGTTTGACCAGTGCTCAAGATCGTGCTCGCGCAGCGTGCCGAGCAGCCGCTCGTGCCGTGCACGGCGCTCGGCCAGCGGCATGTCCAGCGCGCTCCTCAGGGCACGCGCAATCCCTTGGGTGTCGTAGGGATTTACCAGCAAAGCGTCCTGCATCTCATAAGCCGCGCCGGCGCGATCGGACAACACCAGCACGCCGGGATCTTTCGGATCCTGGGCGGCAACATACTCCTTCGCAACGAGATTCATGCCGTCGCGCAAGGGTGTCGCCAGGCACACGCGTGCTAGGCGCAGCAGACCCATGAGCGTGGCGTGCGGAAAGTTGCGGTTGAGATAGCGGATCGGCGTCCAGTCGACGCTGGCAAACCGGCCGTTGGTTCGTCCAGCGCGCTGTTCCAGCGAGGCGCGGATCCGGGTATAGGCCTCCACCGACTGTCGTCCGAGCGGGGCGATCTGCAGGTAACTGACCGCACCCTGATACTGCGGAAACTCCTCGAGAAACTTCCGGTAGGCCTCGAAGCGCTCCAGCAGCCCCTTACTGTAGTCCAGACGGTCGACGCCGATGACGAGCTTGCGGCGCTGAAAGTCCTGGGTCATGTCGCGAATGTGGCGCGAAGTGGCGCTCTTGCTCGCGGCGCGCGCGACGCCATCGACATCGACACCGATGGGAAAGACTCCGGTGTAGACGCGTTCGCCGGGAGCGGCCGAGCCCTGCGGACTCACGCAACCCTCGCCCCACATGGCCCGTGCTGCAGCCAAAAACGCCTGCCGGTCCACCTCGGTCTGAAAGCCGAGCACGTCGTATGACAGCAAGGCGCGCAGCAGCGAGCGATACACGGGCAGGGCGCGCAACACCTCGAAATGCGGGAACGGAATGTGCAGGAAAAATCCCACCGGGTTGTGCACCCCGCGGCGCCGTAGCTGCGCTCCCAGCGGTATCAGTTGGTAGTCGTGTACCCAGATCAGATCGTCGCCGCGTAGCAGTGGGCTCAGCTCGCTGGCAAACAGCTCATTCACGGCCAGGTAGGCCTCGTATTCTTGTTCGCGGTACTGGAAGCGATCCAGGAAATAATGGAACAGCGGCCACAAGGTGCCGTTGGCAAAGCCATTGTAATACGGTTCGAATAGTGAGTTGGGAATGCTGACGGTGGCATAGCTGACGTCATGGCGCTGCTGCAATTCCGGCGCTGAGCGTGCCTCCTCGTCAGGCTGGGTGCGGCCGTTCCACCCAAACCACAGGCCGCCCGACTTCTGCATCGCGGCGAGCAGCCCGACCGCGAGCCCGCCGTCCGAGCGCGCACCAGGCAATGCCACGCGATTGGAGACATTCACCAGTCGGCTCATACCTCATCTTCCCAACGGCGGCTGAGGCGCATGGCGGTGGTGATGATGCCGACCATGCTGTAAGTCTGCGGGAAGTTCCCCCACAGGGCGCCGCTGCGCGGATCGACGTGCTCGGACAGCAGGCCGACGCAGTTGCGGACCCTGAGCAGTCTCTCGAACAGCGCCCGTGCCGCCTCAGTCTGGCCCGTGCCGAACAGCGCATTGGCCCACCAGAAGGAGCACACCGTGAAAGCGTTGGTCGTTGCGCCGAAGTCGTCCGGGTGACGATAGCGCACCAGGAAGTCGCCCACCCTGAGGTCGCGTTCGACGGTTCTCAGGGTGCTGAGGAAGCGCGGATCGCGCCAGGCGAGTATACCGAGCTCAGGCAGCAGCAGCAGGCTGGCGTCGACCACCTCGCCATCGAGTGTGGCCGAGAAGGTATCCGAGTCGGCGCGCCACGCCTCCTTGAGGATGCGCTCCTGCATCCTGTCGGCGCGTGCACGCCAGTAGCCGCAGCGCTCCTCCAGCTGCAGCCGCACCGCGATGCGTGCCAGGCGATCGCAGGCCGCCCAGCACATGGCCGCCGAGAGTGTGTGGCGGCGCTCGGTGCCGCGAAACTCCCAGATACCGGCGTCGGGTTCACTGAACAGCGGCACGGCAAGTTCGCCCAGTGCCTCGAGACGCTTGAACTGGGCGATGTCGCCCGGCCGCTCCAGGCGCTCATCGAAGAAGGTCTGGGTGGAGGCGAGAATCACAGAGCCGTAGACATCATGCTGGCGCTGCTGATAGGCCAGATTGCCCACTCTCACCGGGCCCATGCCCTCGACACCGGCGAGTGTCTCGATTTCGCGCTCGTGCAGCTCGCGCTCCCCGGTTATGCCGTACACGGGCTGCAGATGGCCATGCCGCTCGCGAACGACCACATCGTCGAGGTAGCGCAGAAACGCCTCCATCGCGCCGGTGGCGCCGAGGCGGTTCATCGCCTGCACGGTGAAATAGGCGTCGCGCAGCCAGCAGTAGCGATAGTCCCAGTTGCGGCCGCTGTCCGGGGCCTCAGGGACCGAGGTCGTGGGTGCGGCCAGCACGGCACCGTTATCGTCATAAGTGCATAGCTGCAGGGTGATGGCGGCGCGGATGCAGGCGGCCTGCCATTCGAAGGGAATGGCGAGCCCGCGCACCCACTCCTGCCAGTAGCGGCGCGTCGCCCGCAAGGTTTCGTCGGCAGTCTCGTGCGCCGGCGCGCTGAGCGTCTCGTCGTTGCTCAGCACCAGATCCACGGGGCGGTCGAGCACGAATACGCGCTCCTCCACGAGATAGGAAATCGGTGCATCGGTGGTCACGCGCAGGGACTGATCGCTGTCGAGGAAGCGCAGGTGATGACTGCCGAGCTGGCGGTTGAATCCCCGGGTGCCGTAGCCGGAGGCGGGGCGCACGATGATCTTGATGGCAGGGCGTCCGCTGACCGGCTCGACGCGCCGCATCAGCATGGTCGGACGGTAGAGCCGCCCCTGGCGGACATAGCGCGGGCACCAAGTGGTGATGCGCACGGAATTGCCGTGCGCATCGCGTGCGAGGGATTCCAGGATGGCGGTATTGCGCTCGTATTTGAGCTCGCATTCGGTCTGATCGACGACGGAGATCTCGAAGACGCCCCAGCCCTCGGCGCCGCCTTCCGGAGTCAGCAGGCCGCAGAAGATCGGATCGCCGTCCGGTCGCGGCCAGCAGCACCAGGGCACACTACCGTCCGCACGCACGAGCGCCGTGATCTGACCGTTGCCGACGATGCCGACGTCCGCGAGCGTGTGGTGATGGGCGCCGTTGATCGGGGCCGGATCGGGGGCAGCGCTCATCTGCCCTCCCGGAGCAGGCCCGCGAGCCACGAGCGCACGGCCGCAACCGAGCCAAGCGCCGTGGCGGCGACACTCGGCCGGCCGGGGTTCACCACCACCGAGACGCCGCCGGTCAGGTTTACGAAGTGAAAAGCAGGCTCATCCGTCAGGTCGTCGCCGACATAAACGGGGCGGCGACCGCGAAATGGTGTCTCGCGCATGAATTCCGCCAGCGCGCTGCCCTTGTTGACCTCGGCGGGCACGACCTCCGCGACCAGGTGACCTGGCTGGAGCCTCAACCCGGCCGCGCTCAGGTCCGCCACCGCGTTCAACGCCTGCTGCACCTGCGCGCCCAGCTGCGGGGCCGCACGGTAATGCAGAGCCAGGGCAAAACCCTTGTCCTCCAGCAGCAGCGCGGGATGTTCCTCGACCAGTGACCCCATGACACGCCGTATCTCGTCCAGCGCCGATGCGCGCGGTGGAGTGGCGTGCTCCACGATCGCGCCGGCGTTACGGCGTTGGAAACCGTGCAATCCTGCGGCCGCGAAGCGTTCCGCGCCGATAACGGCATCGAGACTGGCGAGGGAACGGCCGCTCACGAGTGCCAGGGCACCAGCGCTGCGGCCGCGCAGGCTGCGCAGCAACGCCAGCAGCTGCGGGTCTGCGCGCACCTCATCGGGCCGCGACGCGTACTCAAGCAGCGTGCCGTCCAGGTCCAGAAAGAAGGCGTGCCGGTCAAGGGCAAGGCGGTCGGGCGGCGGCGGGGCACTGACATATTCGGATGGCACGGTGGCCTTGGCGGGGTTGTCGCGGAGTTTGGGCGAATGCTGCACAGGGGGGCGGGTCAGGCATTCTGCGTTGTTCTTCGACACCAGGTCTCTCCATAGGCCGCGCCCGGAGGCAAAGCCGCATACAGGTCGCGCCGGACTGGCCTAGCGGCCGTCCTCGTTGCTTAGACAGACCCACGCGGTGTGCAATGCTGACTCCCGCGTGGCATCCGCGGCGTAGTCATGCGCTGAGACCCCGTGTAGGACAAAACCGAAACCTAATACTAAGCGTTGCGCCGCGCCGCCGGGGCCCTTGGCGAGGGCGTTCGCTGACTCCTTTCGGCGACAACGCGCTGAGTCTTACCCAGGAATATAGAGATATCTCAGGCGTGCGGCCGTGCCTGAGGCAGTTTCAGCGGCGGGTTGGTTTCCAGCCCGAGGCTAGTGGGTCACGAAGGCCCGTTCGATTACGTAGTCGCCCGGCTCGCCCACACTCGGCGATATCCGGAAATTGCGTGAGTCGAGGAGCTGACGCGCATCGGTGAGCATCGCGGGACTGCCGCACACCATGACCCGATCGGCACCCACATCCAAGGGCGGCAGGCCCAGATCGGCGAACAGCTGGCCTGACTCGATCAGCGCCGTGAGCCGGCCCTGGTTGACGTACGGCTCTCGTGTGACCGTCGGGTAGTACAACAGCTGACGCAGCGCGAGGGCGCCCAGGTGCTCGTGTCGCTGCAGTGCATCAACCTGATGCTGCACCACCGATGACTCGTTGCGAAAACGGACGCCATGTACGAAGACGACCTGCTCAAAGCGCTCGTACACTTCCGGATCCTTGATCAGCCCGAGGAAGGGCGCCGCGCCCGTGCCGGTGCTCAGCATGTACAGACGCTTGCCGGCGTGCAGGTCATCCAGAAGCAACGTGCCGGTGGGCTTGCGGCTGATCAGTACCTCATCGCCCTCTCTGATGTGTTGGAGCCGCGAGGTGAGGGGACCGTCGGGCACCTTGATGCTCAGGAACTGGAGGTGTTCCTCATGGTTGGCGCTGGCGATGCTATAGGCGCGCAACAGCGGGCGCTCGGGTAGCGCCAGTCCCACCATCACGAACTGGCCGTTCGCGAAGCGGAAACCGGCATCCCGAGTGGTCGTGAAGGTGAATTGGGTGTCTGTCCAGTGCCGTACGCTCAGTACGCGTTCCCTGCCGATTGCTGCCACGATTTCCTATGTCTCCGGATCGGATTTCCCTGCCACCAATGGTATCCGCTCATGCGGGCGCCGCCGATATCTTGGGGAAATAGGCTCAGAAGTCATCGTTATTAGGCGGATATCGTCTGGCCATCGGTAGCGGCTCTGCTGCGTCGTCCGCATTGGGCGAGCCTCGCGCAAGAGGGCCTCTCGGACCTCAGGCGGGCTGCCGAGCTATGCGGCCCAGCGGCAGGGGTCGCAGGTCAGAGCCTCGATGCCCGCGTGCGCTGTGGCGGTCGGGGCGCCGCGGCGTTGCCGCTCAGCACTGTTCGCCGAGTGCGGCGGAGATTGCACCCAGGCCCGCGTGCAACTCCTCGGGCGTCGGCCAGCCGAAGCCGATGCGCAGGTGCAGATCGGACATCTCGAACCAGTGGCCTTGGCCGACGTAGGTTCCGTGATTCTCGAGCAGTGAGGCGTAAAAGCGCCGCACGTCAAAGTGATTTGGGACTTTCAGGCGAGGAAAGCAGACCACGCCGCCTTCAGGTTCGATCCATTCGATGCGTGCTTCCGCCGCGATCCAGCGACGCACCACCTCTAGGCGGTCACGATTACTCGCGTTGCTGGCGGCGAGCCAGCGGTCTCGCTGCCTGAGCACGGACAGCGCGATCGCTTCATCGACCACCGAACCACAGATTCCGATCTGCTCCTTGGCGGCCAGGAACAGGTGCTGCAGGGTCGGGTCGCGGGTAATCAGCCAGCCGACGCGCACCCCCGGAATTCCGTAAGCCTTGGATACCGATGAAACTGCGATGAACCTGTTGCTGATACAGGCCGCGGACGGGTAGGGGGTCGTATAGCTCAGATCGCGGTAGGTTTCATCCACGAGCACGTAGCAGCCGTGCTTCTCCGCCAAGCGACCGAGCCGCTCCAAGTCCCGCCAGGGCATGATCGTGCCGGTGGGATTATGCGGGCAGGTGACGCTGATGTAGGCGGTGTTGGTGCGCACCGCGGCCTCGATCTCCTGGACATCCATGCGGAAGCCGGTTTCGAACTGCAGGTCCACATATGAAATCGCACAGCCGATTGCTTTGGGCGTCTCTATATTGGTGGCGTAGTTGGGTCGAACCACTACCAGGTGAGATTGTGGCTTGAGCAGCGACGTTGCGACGATGAACAGTGCACCGGCCGCCCCGCCGGTCGTCAGTACGTCCTGGGCGTCGATCACGCTGCCGCCGCTCTGCGCGGCGATCAGCGAGCGCAGTGCCACATCGCCCCGATGCGGGCCGTAAAACAGCACCAGCTTGGCGAGATCCACATCAAGCTCGGCGAGCGATCGGTCGCAGATCGAGCTTTCCGAGAGGTTGTATCTGATCGTGCCGTAACCGAGCTCCTCTGGCGACTCGACTTCCAGAGGCATACGAACGTAATCCATCTACCGAACTCCAACCGGTACGCAGATCTGACCGCAGCGCAGAAGCCACCGGCCGATCCTGATGATATGACATTGTGCCCGCGGCCTCGGTGTCACGATAGCCGCTTCGACGAACTCGGGTTGGCCGGCTCAGGGGCTGCGGCTGTGCCGCTGCAAAGGACAGCGCGTCGAAGCATCGGCTGAGCGGCGCGGCGTCGGCGCTTTCTGCCGGGTGTAAGCTTTGCTACACAAAGTAACGGAATTATTTACCTTAGTCGTGATTTCAAGCGGGCAAGTTCTAACGTTCCTCCCTACCAGCAGGCGCAATCAATGATCGCAAATCGAGTCGCAATCAAAGTCCCGGCCGTCACGCTGTCCTTCTGGATCATCAAGATTCTGGCCACGACATTGGGTGAAACCGGCGGCGACACGGTCTCGATGACCATGAATCTTGGCTACCTCGTTGCGACGGCCATTTTCCTCACCGCATTGGTGGTGCTGGTGGTTTTTCAGATCGCCTCACGCAAGTTTCGGCCGACCCTATATTGGGCAACCATTGTGGCCTCTACCACCGCCGGCACCACAATGGCTGATTTCGCCGACCGGTCGCTCGGGATCGGATATGTTGGCGGCTCGATCCTTCTTTTCGCCTGTGTCATCGTGACGCTTGCACTGTGGTACTGGTCGCAGGGGTCAGTATCGGTGCAGAGCGTGACTACGCCAAAGACTGAGGCGTTCTACTGGGCGACGATCACGTTCTCGCAGACGCTGGGGACCGCGCTGGGGGATTGGGTGGCCGATGCGGGCTTGGGCTATGAGGGCGGGGCACTGGTATTCGGTGCGCTGCTGGCCGTAATTGCGGTGGTTTATTTCAGGACGAAAATCTCGCACGTGCTGCTGTTCTGGGCGGCCTTCATCCTGACGCGCCCGCTGGGTGCAACATTGGGAGATCTGTTTGACAAGCCAGTGGCGCAGGGAGGTCTCAACGTCAGCAGGCCTGTGGCATCCGCGCTCCTTGCAATGGCACTGATCGCGTGCATTCTTCTGTTGCCCCAACGTGCCGGAGAGCATCCCGCCACGCGCTCCTAGGGTGAACGGCGCATATGCCAGATGACTGGCAGGGGCGCTTCAGGAGAAAATACCCTGGCGGCTTCTGTGCGCCGGTGCGATGCCACCGGAACGGTCTTTGGGTGCGCAGCGCAGGGCGATTCGCAGCGGCCGCGCGGCGAAGCCAAGTCCGCAAAATGGGTGCGCTTGGCGGTGCCGGACTGGCTGGACGGCACACTGGCACGGACCTGAGGATCGCCAACTGGGAGGGTGAGATTGTCAGCGTTTAACTGCCGCCCAGTATTGATGCCTCCGATCCGGCCGACGCAGGCTCGTCATGGGTGAGATCTACCTGGTCCGGCACGGCCAGGCATCGTTCGGTGCCGCTGACTACGACCAGCTCTCCAGTGTGGGAATCGAGCAGGCACGGCAGCTGGGAGCTTGGCTGGCCGCGGGAGCCCAGCAATTCAACAGGGTCGTGACCGGGACCTTGCGCAGGCATATCCAGACCGCCGAAGCGTGTATTGAAGCTCTGGGGGCCAGCTTCCCGATTAGCGAGGATCCCGGCTTCAACGAATACGATCATCGTGAGATGCTGCTTCGCTACGACCCGCGGCTGGCGACGCCCGAGGCCGTGCGGGCTGTGATCGATGTTCAGCCCAACGCTCAGCGCGCGTTTCAGGAGCTGTTCGCGGCAGCTTTTGCGCGCTGGCTAGGTGGCAAATATGACGCCGAGTACGCGGAGTCGTTCGTTGCGTTTCGCGAGCGCTGCCTGGGAGCATTGCGGCGTCGGGTAACGGCGGCGGCGCGGGCCGAGCGGCTGATCGTCTTTACCTCCGGCGGCCCGATCGCGGTGATCGCCCAGAGCCTCCTGGGGCTGCCGGATGATCGCGTGGCCGCGCTCAATTTCTCTTTGGTGAACGCGGCCGTGACTACGGTGTTTTTCGGCTCGTCCGGGCTTAGGCTGGGTACCCTGAACGCCTTTCAGTATCTCGAGCAGGCCGACGCTGAACGGCTGGTCACATACCGCTAGATGATTCGTTTAGCGAGGGGGTTCGCATGAAGGTCGAGGGCAAGGTTGTCGTGGTCACCGGCGCGGCCCAGGGTATCGGGCGGGCGCTCGCCGAGCGTTTCCATAGGGAAGGCGCCCGCGGGGTCGTCCTCGCCGATCGCAACATCGCAGGAGTGCAGGACGTGGCGCGCTCGATGGGGGCGAGCGGCATGGGCTGTGATGTCTCCGTCGAGGCCGATCTGCGACGTGTAATCGAGGAGACGGAGTCGCGTCTCGGCCCTATTGACCTGTTCTGCTCCAATGCCGGCCTGGCAGATCCCGATCCGGATCCGAGCAATCTCGCTTCCGCGGCGGATGCTGTGTGGAGCAGAGCCTGGGGTGTCAACGTTATGGCCCACGTCTACGCAGCGCGCCTGCTGGTGCCGCGCTTCGTTGCGCGCGGCGGTGGGTACTTCCTGAACACGGTGTCGGCCGCGGGATTGCTCAGCCAGATCGGCAGCGCGGTCTACTCAACGACCAAACACGCCGCCGTGGGTTTTGCTGAGAGCCTCGCTATTACCCACGGGGATCAGGGAATAAGGGTCTCGATCCTTTGTCCTCAGGGCGTTGATACACCCATGGTCCGCAATGCGCCGCCGGGCCCACAGACGCTCGATGGAGTCATCTCTACCGATGAACTCGCGGATGCTGTGATTCGCGGATTGGAAGCGGAGCGCTTCCTCATCCTTCCGCATGCCCAAGTCGCCTCGTATATGACGCGCAAGACTACTGACTACGATCGCTGGCTGAACGGCATGCGGCGGCTGCGCCGGACTGTCGACGCGCCCGGCGCGTGAGAGTTCGCGGACGCTTGAGTCCGGGTTGAGGCAGCATGACACGACCGGCAGTCGTTCGCTGGACGGAACAGGGCGAAGCACGGAGTGCCCTGTGGCGCTCGGAGAATGGTGCGCCAGCACCGCGGCACATCGCCGACGCGGACGACCGTACGGTGGCCGATGAGGCGTACGGACTGGCCTGCCAAGGCACCGCGCTACTTTGGCGAGGTGATTTTCAGAATGCGCGTCAGATGCTGCTCGCGCTGGGAAGGCGCGCAGACAGGCGTCCGCGGCGCTCCAGGAATTCTCTTGCTCCGGTGCCGAGCTCTGCGGTCGAGGCTTTCAATCTGTATCGCCAGGGTCGCTCGCAGCGGGCGCGTACACTCAATTCGCTGCTCGTGCCGCTGGATGAGACCTACACGATTCCGCTAGCGCGCGCGCCCGACGTGCGGCAAGCCTGCATGGAAGCATACGGTGAGGCTAGGGAGCCCTCGCTCATTTCCCTGCGAGCATTGCTTGGCGTGATCAGTGCACATGAGTGGCGAGTCCGGGGCATCGAGATAGCTGCTGCCGGGGGCCGAATCCATCCGCACTATGGCGTGTTCGCACCCATCCGCCACGAATATATCGACCTGGTAGCCAGCGCCCCACTGCCGGCCACGTTGCTCACCGGGGGCGCGGCCTTCGATATCGGCACCGGTACGGGTGTACTGGCCGCCGTACTCGCGCGCCGCGGGGCCGCGCGCGTCATCGCAACGGACCTGGACCCGCGGGCCGTGGCGTGTGCGCGCGAGAACCTCGAGACGCTGGGTTGGGCGCAACACGTGGAGGTGGTGGAGGCTGACTTGTTTCCACCCCGGCGCGCAGCCCTCGCAGTGTGCAATCCTCCCTGGCTGCCGGCACGCCCGAGTTCTTCGCTGGCGCGCGCAGTCTATGACCCGGAAGGCCGCATGTTGCAGGGATTTCTGGACGGACTTGCCGCGCATCTTGAACCGGGCGGTGAGGGCTGGCTCATTCTCTCGGACCTGGCGGAGCATCTGGGACTGCGATCCAGGCAGGCTTTGCACGCTGCGTTCGCAGGCGCGCGTCTGCAAGTGCTGGGCCGGGACGAGGTGCGGCCCTCGCACGCCCGGGCTCTTGATCCCAGTGATCCCTTGCACGTTGCGCGTGCCGCCGAAATGACTTCGCTTTGGCGCCTCGCGCCATCTTGAGCGCCTGTGCGGCGGTACCAGGGGCTAGCCACTCCTGGCTGCGATCAGCCGGTAGACGCGTTCGAAGCGCGTGCGCTCGACGACGCCGAAGTCTGCGGGCGCATATTGCAGCAGCCAGTCGCCGGGCGCGCCACGCAGCACATCCCCGCCGGCCGTGCGCGATACCGTGAAGGCGCTTTCCATGCGCTTTGCCAGCACGGTTACGGGTCGATTGCGATAGAGGCCCGCCTCGCCCCGCTTCGTCTGCGGCAACGGGTCGTACTTGGCGTCGAAACGATCGCGTGACACGCACCAGCGGTCGCCCGTTGAGCCGGTGACGAGCGCATCGCCCGCGGCGTACCGGTTTAGTCCCACGGCACTGGCCAAGCTGCCGGATTGGATCGCGAATTCCACCTGCACCGTCTCGTCCTTGACGGCCAGCTGGGCGCCAGGATCGGCACTCAGGTCAGGGTTGAGAAGTTTCAAGCAACTCCGAAGCGCTAGATTGCGTGACCCCAAAAGCAGCGCGGGCCCCGTGGGGCCCGCGCGAGCTTCTCAATGCATGGACGGATCAGAACCCGTACTGCAGCTGGGCCCCGATTTGGGCCTTGGGCGCCCACGCGGTTGCCTGGTACGTGTAGCCGGTCTGCGGGACTCCCGGCAGGGGCACGAACGGCGCGGCACCCTGGCCGATCACGTGCTCCTGGTACTGCTTGTTGGTGATGTTCTTGCCCCACAGCGACAGGCGCAGCGTCTTCTTGCTGCCATGCATGTCGAAGTTCCAGGTGAGCCGGCCATCCAGCACGCCGTGGGCGGGTATGGAGTAGAACTCAGCCGAGTTCGGCACGTTCACGCCGGTGGTCACCGTGTCGTACTGACGTCCCTGGAAGCGATAGTCGAAGTACGCCTCGAGGCTGCCGCCACCGGCGTGGAACAGCGTCCAGTCGATGTTGGCATTGGCGATGTTGTTCGGCGCGTAGGGCACGCGGAACAAAGGCGCGATGTTCTGCCCGACCTTGTAGGGCGAGGCTGGGTTCACCGCCGGATCGAACAGCGTGCCGGCGATGGCATACACGGTCTGGATGTTGGTGGACAGCACGGTGTCGCTCAGTCCGATAGTGAGGTCACTGGTGGGCGCGAACAGGAACTCAAACTCCGCGCCCTTGACCTTCGCCTCGCCGGCGTTGTAGCCCGCCACGATCGCCAGGTTGGCTGGGTTGGTGTCGAACTGCAGCTGCATGTCGCTGAACTTGCTGTAGAACAACGCGATGTTGGCGCGCACGCGATGCTCGAGCCAGTAGGACTTAAGGCCCAGCTCGTAGGTGGTGACGTTCTCCGGCTTAAACGTATTTCCGAATTGCCCGAAGTCCGCCGCCTCGCTCGAGCCGCCGGCCTTGTAGCCGGTGGCAATGCGCAGGTAGGTGTTGACGTCCGGCGTCCAGGCCATGTTGATCGTGCCAGCGGGGTTGAATTTGCTGAAGCTCAGATGGTTGGCTGCGTTCGGCGGATCGCTCTGGTTGATCGGGAACTGGCACAGCGGCGGGCAGAAGGGATTTGCCGGCGGCGGCGCGAAGGCGAGCGCGTTGCTGGTGTAGGTGCGCGCCGCATCACGGTTGTCCTTGGTGTAGCGGCCACCGAGGGTGATCGACAGCGGCTCGGTGACGTGCCAGGTGAACTGCGCGTAGGCGGCCTTGGATTTCGCCTCCGCGGTCACGTAGCGCTGCTGCAGGTCGGTGTAGATCGGGATTCCCGGGATAGGTTGCAGGGGGATATTGATAGTCCCGACCTCGTTGTGGTTGGCGTGTTCGTCGAAGTAGTAAAGACCGGCGACGTAATCGACCGTCTTGGCAATGGTGCCCACGAGCTGGAATTCCTGTGTGAATTCGTTGCTCTGTACGATGTCGTTGCTCGTGAAGTTGGTGATGCCCTCGAAGGGTGCTGTCGAAGGATCCGAGAACGCGCCCGCGTAGTCCTGGTAGAAGCGCGAGTCGAGGCCCCGGTAGTAAGTCAGTGAGCGAAAGTCGATCGCGTCATTGAACTTGAAATTCAGGGTGAGCCCGTCCGAGTTGAACTTCGCCACGCTCAGCGGCAGGTAGATCGGCTCCCAGGTATGGCTGGCGAGGCCGACGGTCGGCGGGTAGTTCGGGATTGCCGGAATCCCTGAAAGAGCGGCGTCCTGATAGTAGATGCCGGTCGAATCGAGTTCCCCTACCTCGTAGAAGTAATCGGCGGTGAACATCCCGCCGGTATCCCAGCGCAGCGAAGCGCGTGCCCCCTTCTGGTTCTCGCGATTGAAGTCCTCGCCGCCGGAGTTGCTGACGTTGCCTGCCAGGTTGCTGTAGAGGAGGGTGACCTTGCTGGACAGACCTCCCGCGATGGTGGGCAGATTCATCGTACCGAGCGCACGGACGTAATCCCGCTGACCACCATCGATGCTGAACTTCACGTCAAAGTCGCCCGTGGGCTTTTTACTGATGATGTTGACTGCGCCGCCGGTGGTGTTGCGTCCGTAGAGAGTGCCCTGGGGGCCGCGCAAGATTTCCACCCGATCGACATCCGCAAGGTCGAAGGTCTCTGCCTGCGGACGGGCGATGTAGAAACCGTCCTCGTACAGACCCACCGAGCCGTCCTGGGTGATCTGGTTGGCATCCGCGACGCCCTGGCCACGCATGTAAAGAATCAGCGTGTTGCTGGAGCTCGGGTAGGGTGTGAAGTTGATGCTGGTTGACTGCTGCGCCACTCCCGCAAAATCGGTGACGCCCTGCTTATTCAGGCTGTCCGCTGTGAGCGCGGTGATCGCGATAGGAATCGTCTGCAGATTTTCTTCGCGACGCTGCGCGGTAACGACGACCTCCTGGATTCCCTCGGCAGTTTGCTCTTGTGCAAGCGCGAGCCGGGCGTCAGAGATAAAGAGCCCAGTCACGGCAAACATCGCGCCGCCCAGGCGCGAACCGGTCTTCAACATGAGGATCCCCCTAGCATGTAATTAGTCAGCCAATCTGATCATACGCGCGATCAATCACTTGTCGAGCGTGCGTTGCATGCACGCAACGTCAAATACGTACAGGAATGTGCGCCTCGTCCAAACGAGGGAGCAATGCGACGGGCCGCGGGTCGCGAACCGTGCGCACACTCGATCGCGCGTGCTTCCATGGAAGGCTCACGCTCAGTTGACCCGTCATAATTCGCGCTGGACCCCGACTAAAACCGCCCCGAGAGCGCAGTGGGTTTGGTGCAGAATCCGCCGGCGCCTTGGTATTGATCAGGTCAAACCGTATGATCGATTGCACCGCAAGCGTGCGTCGACGTCGCGTGCTCCGCTCCAACGCGGGGGGCGATGCGAGGCGTATTTGCGACACCCGCAGAATGGGAATTCAGCTGGCACCGGGTGGCCCTGCAGGCTGACCGGAAATCATACGAAACACTCCACGGAGTAGCCGATGAAGGCAGTTCAGGTACGTACACACGGCCGTCCTTCGGAGGCGATCGGCATCGCCGACGTTGCCGTGCCCGAGCCGGGACCGGGCGAGGTTCGCGTCGCCGTGTCGGCCGCCTCGCTGAATTTCGGGGATGGCGCGCGCGCCCTCGGAGGGGTTGCGACCGTGATGCTGAAGCCGCCGTTCACCCTGGGGATGGACGTTTGTGGCGGTGTGGAAGCGGTCGGGGCCGGGGCTGAATCCTGGCTCGGCCGACGCGTGGTGGGCATGACCAAGATGGCCCTCGGTGGCATAGCGGAGAAGGCCATCGTGCCTGTAACCGGATTGTTTGAAGCGCCGCCCGGATTGGACGATGCGCAGGCAGCCGGGTTCTTGCTGCCATTCCATGTCAGCTACCTCGGACTGCACGTCCGGGCGCGACTGCAGCCCGGCGAGGCGCTACTTATCACTGGCGCGGCCAGCGGTGTGGGCAGCGCGGCACTGCAACTCGGTGCAGCCGCGGGCGCGCAGGTCATCGCGCTGGCCGGGGGTGCGGACAAGGGCAGCTATTGCCAAAGCCTGGGAGCGTCCGCGGCGATCGACTATCAGCGGGACGACCTGTTCGAGCGCGTGATGGAGTTAACCGGCGGCCGCGGTACCAACGTGGCGTTCGATTTAGTGGGCGGTGATCTGACCGAAGTCATCTGGACATGCATGGCACTCGAGGGGCGATATCTGCCGGTGGGCTTCAACGGCGACTCCCAAGGTGGCTTTACGGGCAAGCCGCTGCGCAAGGTTTCCATGGGAAATTTCTCGGTGCTCGGCGTCATGCTCGCCTACGGCAAGGCCGTGGGACCCATGCGTCGCATGGGTCTGAACCTCTACCCGCCGGAGACGGGCGCCAAAGTGCACGCCGATCTATGCGCGCTGCTGGCGCAGGGGAAGATCCGGCCCACGGTCGCGCGGCGCATTCGCATGAGCGAGGTGGCGGCGACGCTGGAAGAACACATGGGCCGTCGTACCTCCGGGCGCACCGTCATCGATGTGGCCGCGGGCTGACTCAGGAAACGCCGATGCAAATCCAGCCTGACGCGCTGCTGGCGCTCGCCTGTGAGCAGACCCGCCTGCAGGATTTTGGTAGTGATGGTTTTCGCGCAGGCCTGGACGCATTCTGCGAATCAGCCTCGTCCGAAGCGCAGCTCAATCAGGTCGGTGCGGCCGTTATTCCCGGGGCGATTCTGGCCGCCCTGACAAACCGGCTGAAGGTAGTCGACTGGTTGAAGCGTCACCCCGGCGTCTGCGAGGAACGTATCGAAGCCCCGTTCGTGGTGATCGGTATGTTCCGTGCAGGAACTACCTTCCTGTCCTATCTGCTGGAGAAGGACGCGCGGCATCGTCCGCTGCTGCGCTGGGAGGCCTCTGACAGCGTGCCACCGCCTACCCCTGAGACGATAGGTACCGATCCGCGCATCGCCACGGCGCGTGTCGCGGCGGCCATGCTTGACCAGATAAACCCGCGCGTGCGCGTCGTGCAAAGCGAGCAGCCGGACGGTCCTACCGAGTGCATCGCCGTGCTCAACCAGGACTTCAAGAGTCTGCTTTGGGAGGCGATGGCGAACGTCCCGGGCTACGGCCGCTGGCTGCACGCCACCGATCATCGCTCGGCCTACAACTACCATCGGCGCGTGCTGCAGGTCTTGCAGAGTGGGGGTGTGCGCGGGCGCTGGTCGCTTAAGAGCCCGCATCACGCGCTCCATCTGGATGTCCTGACGGCGGTCTACCCCGACGCCCGGCTGGTGCTGATGCACCGCGATCCGGTCGTTGTCTGCGCATCGGTCTGCAGCCTGATCACTACGCTCACCAGGACCTTCTCAGATGCAGACCATCGACGTTACATCGCCGACCACTGGACGGACATGCTGGAGCGCTCGATCCGCAGCGTCGACGCCTTCCGCGCGGCCCATCCTGCGCGCCGCATTGTCGATGTGCACTATGCGGATCTGGTGCGCGATCCCGTGGGCACCATGCGCGCCGTCTACGGCGCCTTTGGCGACGAGCTCGACGGTCAGGCTCTGCGCACGATGACCGAGCACGTTGAGTCAAATCCGAAGGGGAAATTCGGACGCCACGGCTACGATCTGGGCGAATGCGGCCTGAATGCGGCGGAAATCAACGAGAGATTCAAGCAGTACGTCGAGCGCTACGACATTCCGCCCGAGTAACGCGCCCGATGGGCGCTTACGGGCGACGCCAAGCATAGTTTGTCACCCCCTCGGAACGAGGTGAAGTGCTTCTGAGGGGCGCAGAGGATGAGGCTAGCAGAGGCGACTTTATCGTCCGATGACTGCTTTCAGTTTCTGCTCGACCTCGGCGTAGCTCCAGTAGGCGCGCATCGCCGTAAGTTTCCCAGCCGAGTTCACTTTGTAGATGCTGACGAGGTCCACCGTGATTTCAGACCCGCCGGGCATTCGGTTGGTGAGCGTCCAGACGTTGGCGCACTCATCCGCACAGGGATAAGACTCGCGGATTCTATAGGTCATGTTTCCCGGAGCAATGATCATGTCCCAGAAGCGACTGAGCGCTGCCTTGCCTTGATGACCTAGGCCGGCCGGGTCCAGTGGCGAGATGCCCACCGGATCTTGGATGATGGCATCGTCCGCGTACAAGTCGAGCCACGCGGTCTTGTTGCGCTGTGAGGCGTAACGAGCCGACAGAGCAGCGGCTCTCTGAGCCGTGTGGACGCTGTTTTCGAGCTGCAAACCGGGAGCGGGGGTACTCACGAGTGGGGTCCTTGGATTGGGCACAGTATCGTTGAGCCGAGCTTGTCGCATTGTCGAACCGCCGTGCAAGTCCGCGCGTGAACCAGAGCCGCAGCCGCGAGGCTCTGAGAAAGCACTCCGCCCAGTGCGCAGCTGGATCCGTCGCGCCGATTGGCCGCCCCGTTACTTGGCGGCGGGTGAAATGCGGTAAGATTTCCCGAGCACCTCGGTCATTGCGATCCAGGCCTCTATGGCGTAGTCCGCGACGCGGGCTGCCGGTTGACGATCATGCCTTCAGCCACTGAGACACTCCCGGCAGCCGCGATCCCAGTGCGGCACGCTTGGCTCGTGCGGGTGCTGCGGACCTGCCAGTTCGGCATAGCTCGCGTAACAAGCCGCGACGGCTTCGTGGAGGCGCGTGCGGCACCATTCGGCCTTACGTTCACCGGTCCGGGTGCCGACTGCATCACGCGCCATATCTACCGCATCGGGGCGCACGAGCCGCACATTACCCGCTACCTGATCGATCATGTTCGCGTAGGGCCCGGCGAGATCGCACTCGACGTCGGTGCCAACATTGGCTGGTACAGCGTCCTGTTAGACCGCTTGAGCGTTCCCGGGGCGAGGATCTTCGCCTTTGAACCTGATCCGGAAAGCTTCCGTCTGCTACGAAGTAATCTTGAGGTCAACGGCACCACGCGCGTGACGGCGCTGAACGTGGCGCTAGGGGACACCCCGGGCCGGGCCGTGCTACATCGTTACCGTGGCACGAACAACGGTCGCCACACGCTGCTTGAGGGTAATACCAGTGGCGGAACGGTCGAAGTAGGCGTTGATACACTTAAGGGCTTTTGGGACAGCAAGCAATTAGGCGCAAGTCCGCTCCGATTTCTCAAGATTGACGTTGAAGGTTTCGAATGCCTGGTGCTACGCGGCGCGGGCGACTTATTGGGCCGATGCCAATGCATGCTGCTGGAGTATTCACCTGAGGGCTTGAAACTTGCGGGCCTGAAACCTGAGGCGCTGATCGACTTGCTGGTTACAGCGCGTTTGAGCGCGCAGGTTTTCATCAAGGACCAGCTTTTGCCGATGAGCTACGCCGAACTGGCTCGCACAACCGACCAGCGTGACCTGCTCCTGACGCCCGCGGACGCGCATTAGTACCGTGCTCACTCTCTATTCATACCCGAAACTTTTCGGAGTGGCGGACAACAACGGCTACGGACTCAAGGTCTATGCGTTCCTCAAGCTGACCGGCGTGCCCTTTAGGCACGAGCATATCTTCGACGCGACATCTGCGCCGCGTGGGCAGCTGCCGTATGTTATCGATGACGGCCAGGCGATCGGCGATAGCGACACGATCATCGCGCATCTGATTCGTAAATACGACCTTTCGATCGACGCCGGACTCTCGGCGGTGCAGCGGGACACCGCGCACCTGATTGTCCGCATGCTCGATGATCTTTACTGGGTCATGTCGTATTCGCGCTGGAAAGATGAGCAGTTCTGGCCGAGTTTTCGCGACGCGCTACTGAAAGAACATCCGACCCTGACAGCGGAGAGTCTGCAGAAAGCGCGCGAATTCAATTTCCAGCGCTACCACTTCCAGGGCATCGGACGATTTTCGCCGGCGGCAGCTTATGCACGCGGCGTGGCCGACCTCCAGGTGCTGGCCAACCTCGTTCCTGCGGGCGGGTACGTTCATGGGTCGACACCGACCAGCGTTGATGCGGCGATCTATGGTTTCATCGCCAACATCTATTTCTACCCCATTGACACTCCGCTGCGACAGTGCGTGGTCGAGCATCGCAGTCTCGCGGAGCACTGCGAGGTCATCCATGCGGCAGTCACACGAGGCTAAGGCGTTGGCGCAGGCGGTGCTTGCCGGGCGGTGCGCGACTGACGACTTGCGGTACGCCGCGACGCGTCAAGACACGGCGCATCGATCGGGGTCACGTCGCCGAGCCGGCCGCAAATTGCTGTAAACTCTGAAGCGACTCGGGCCTGCTCTCACAGTCGCGTCAATGCGCGGCGGGCTGATCATATTGGCCGTCGCCGGGACTCCTTACCGGCTGCTGGCGCAAGCTCATTACTTAGGAAGGTCCTGCAGATGGTTACGCGACCATTGTCAATATTTGACACTCGCAGGGAACAAGTCTTCCCGGTGCTAAGCGCCGCGGAGCTGCTGCGCGTGCGCCGCTTTGGACACCTGCAATCGTTCGAGGCCGGCAGCTCCGTTACGAAAATCGGGGAGCCGGGCCACGGGCTGACCGTGATCCTCGCCGGACACATCGCAGTCGCCCGCCAGGACCAAGAGGGTCTCCTGGATCCGATTGTCACGCATGGACCCGGTGCATTTATGGGAGAACTTGCGCAGCTTGCCGGGCGTCCCTCGCTCGTGGATGGCCGTGCCGTTGACGCCGTCGAAGCACTGCTCATACCGCCCGAGCGCCTGCGGGCGCTGCTCGTAGCGGAGGCTGACCTGGGCGAGCGCATCATGCGAGCACTCATCTTGCGTCGCGTTGGTCTTTTGCAAAGCGGTGCCGGCGGCCCGATCATCATCGGTCGGCCCGACAGCGGGGACGTGCTGCGACTCGAGGGCTTCCTGCGGCGTAATGCACATCCGCATCAGACGCTGAACCCAGGCGCCGATCCTGAAGCAAACGCTCTGATTGAGCGCTTTCACATTGACGATGCGCAGCTGCCGATCGTCCTGTGTCCGGGTGGCCAGATGCTGCGCAATCCGGGCGAGAACGACCTTGCACGTTGCCTGGGACTGGTCGGCGCCATCGACCCCGAGCGCGTCTACGATGTCGTCGTAGTCGGAGCGGGGCCCGCCGGGCTTTCTACTGCGGTCTATGCGGCATCGGAGGGTCTGTCGGTACTTGTGCTGGACAGCCATGCTTTCGGTGGCCAGGCCGGTGCCTCGGCTCGGATAGAGAATTACCTGGGATTTCCAACCGGAATCAGTGGCATTGCGCTTATGGCGCGCGCCTACAACCAGGCACAGAAGTTCGGTGTCGAGATGGCGATTCCGGACACCGTGACCGTACTGCTGGGCCCGGCAAGCGCAGGGTCGAGCGGAGTGACAGTTCTGCTTGGCAAGGATGAACGAGTCCGTGCACGCGCGCTGGTCATCGCCAGCGGAGCCCGGTACCGTCGACTGGACGTAGCAAACCTCGAATCGTTCGAGGGATCTGGCGTGCACTACTGGGCCTCGCCCCTGGAAGCGAAATTGTGCGTCGACCAGGAGGTTGCCTTGGTCGGCGGTGGCAACTCTGCCGGTCAGGCGGTCGTCTATCTTTCCAGCTATGCCAGTAAGGTCTACCTGCTGCTACGCGGGCGCGATATCCGCGCCCACATGTCAAGCTACCTCGTCGATCGCGTCGAAGGGCTTCCAAACGTCGAGATCGTGACGCAGGCCAACATTACGAGTCTCGAAGGCAGCGATGGCGGCCTGCGCGAGGTGTGCTGGCGCAGGGACGTAACAGCTACAACGGTGTGCAGACAGATCCGGCATGTGTTTTTGTTTATCGGGGCGGACCCCAATACCGCCTGGCTCGCAGAATCGGGGGTTGTGCTGGATGCCAAAGGGTTCGTTCTCACCGGTCCGGCAATCGGCGCAGGTCGTGGAACGCTACAGGCAAGTCGAAACGGTGTATTTGCGGTGGGAGATGTTCGTTCCGGATCTATCAAGCGCGTGGCCACTGCAGTGGGCGAGGGCGCGCAGGTGGTCGCTGCGATACATGCATTTCTCGCAGCAAATCTGGGCGATAGCAGTGATGACCACGCCTTCAGGGCACACGAGCTGATCGGGTAGAACCGCCAGCCGCGCCAGAATGCGGCCGCCGGGAGGTTCGGGTACGGGTCCCTCTGCCTAAGGAGCCTCGCTGAGCTCCATGGCCACTTGATCGACATAGCACCAGCTCCAGGTCTCACCGGGCTCGAGCGAAGTCATGATCGGGTGCTTCGTGCCATGGAAATGCTTGGTCGCGTGTTTATTCTTCGAATCATCGCAACAGCCGACATGACCACAGGTGCGACACAGTCTCAGGTGCACCCAGGTGTCGCCGAGCTTGAGGCACTCCTCGCAGCCGGCGCTGTTAGGTATTGCAGTCTTGACCGAGGACAGATGTGTGCAGCGCTTAGCCATGGTGCACTCCTGTGGGATGAGCGGGCTGAGAGGATTGCGCGAGGTTCAGGCGACTTCGCGCGCCGCACCCGCACGCTGGATCATTTGAAAGTCAGGCGCCACGTTCGTGCTACGCCGGTTTCCGCGCGCGGCGCCTGGCCACCGGTGGGCGTGCCGCGGGCTTGCTCGGCTCATTCTCAAGCGCGAAGCGTTGCATGCGCGCGATGAGTTCCGGGGGTATTGCGGTGGCGCGCGCGGTGACGGAGGAGATGAACACAAGCACCTGTTTCACCCGCATGCGCAGTTCCCCCTGGTGTGAGGCTTCGATGCGCAACTCACAGGAGGTCCGTCCTATCTTCAGCGTCCACAGGTTGAAGGTCAGTCGTTCGCCGTAGTGGGTCGGCTTGGCGAAGTCGACGGTGAAGTGAACGGAAGGGGTAAGCAACTTCTTGTGGTGGAACAGGCCTGGCGCACTGGCGGTGAGTCCGTCCTCAAACCAGTCCTCGACGAAGTCGCTGATCATCTCGAAGTAGCGCGGATAGAACACCCAGCCGGCAGCGTCACAATGCCCAAATCGCACCAACATCTCGCGCTGAAACGCAGCCATGTTCTTTCTCCGATGTCGGGTGGCAGGAAGGCGCGGGGTTGTTAAGCGGCGAGACGTGCGCGCGCCACTCTGACGTGGCGCAGAGCCGAATTATAATGAGAAACCCGTTCAAAATATTGGTTTGCAGTGGCAAAGGGCGGCAGACAACTCGAGGATAGCTGACGCGACCGGCGATTTCGGCTTGAAATCAACTGCTTGTATTGAAGCGACGGCTGCGCCCACGATTGGAGCGGCTTCGCCGCGGCCGGCGCCCTTGGGCGCAGATGCGCCGCGTCGGGGCTTGCGCGCGCCGGGCCGTGGTACGCATGCAATACCGGCGGCAAGCGCTAAGATCGAAGCATGTCTTCTGTGCGACCAATTCTGCTGGATGGAGGAACGGGCCGCGAACTGCTGCGGGTGGGCGCGCCTTTCCGGCAGCCGGAGTGGTCCGCGCTGGCGCTCATTGAAGGGCCAGATTACGTCGCGCAGGTACATCGCCGCTATATCGAGGCCGGTGCGCAGGTCATCACTACCAACAGCTACGCCGTGGTGCCATTTCACATCGGCGCTGAGCGCTTTGAGCGCGACGGATTCAGGCTTGCCGCCTTGGCGGGCAGCCTTGCACGGTCGGCGGTCAACGCAGTCCCGCGTAGCGTCCAGGTGGCAGGGTCACTGCCCCCCGTCTGCGGCTCCTATCGCGCGGATCTGTTCGATGCCGCAGTGGCACGGCCCGTCCTCGAGCGCCTGGTACAGGCGCTCGAGCCTTACGTGGACCTGTGGCTGGCTGAGACCATGAGCTCGCAGGCCGAGATGATGCTCGTAAGCGAAGTACTGGCGGGCAGCCCGCTGCCGTGGTGGGTGTCGTACACCCTCAGCGACGGTGCGGGTGGCCCATCTGCTCCACGCCTGCGCTCGGGAGAGCCGGTCGACGCAGCCGTAGCGAACGCTGCGCGCCGCGGCGCGCGGGCGGTCCTGTTCAACTGTTGTCAGCCCGAGGTCATCGGTGCGGCGGTGGCGAGCGCAACCCGCGCCCTCAATGCCGCAGCTGCAAGCGGTGCATTGCGGCGGCCGCTGATCGGAGCCTACGCAAATGCGTTTGCGCCACAGGCCGAAACAACTGCTGCCAACACGGACCTGCACGAGCTACGGGCCGACCTGACACCGGTCCAGTATCTGTCCTGGGTGCGCCAGTGGCTCGCAGGCGGGGCCGACATCGTCGGGGGCTGTTGCGGTGTAGGGCCGGAGCACATCGCGCTGATGAGGGAGGCGTTTGATGGGCTTGCGCCAGAGGCAAGGAGCGACTGGTAGGCGCTGCCCCGACGTGACCCACCGAGCCCAGGTAATGTGATGCGCAGGCCGTGAGGTGCAATCCTGAAAGCTACAGCGTGGCTGGCATGTCCTTCTGCGGGCGGGTCGGGACTCTTGAAATCCCGGAGCCATCCCCCAGTTTCGGAAACATGGCCGAAACCCTGCATGTCGTGTGTGCCCACTGCGACGCGGTTAACCGGGTTGCCGCCGCGCGTCTGCGCGAGGCGCCTGTTTGCGGAAACTGTCATCAGCGCCTGTTTTCCGGGCAGACGCGCGAGCTCAGCCAGGCAAACTTCCAGAGATTTATAGAGCGCAACGATCTGCCTGTGGTGGTCGACTTCTGGGCACCTTGGTGCCAACCCTGTCTGGCGATGGCACCGGAGTACGCGGCCGCTGCTGGCGAGCTCGAGCCCGAAGCCCGTTTGACCAAGGTCAATACCGAGGCGAACCCGAATCTCGCCAATGAATTTAGAATTCGTAGTATTCCCACGCTGGCTCTGTTCAAGGCGGGGAGCGAAGTTGCACGCCAGTCAGGCGCGCTGACCAAGGCGGACATTGTGCGCTGGGTGCGCTCGCACGCCTAGATTGAGTCGCGCGATGCCAAGAAGGTAAGCCTGGGGTAGGGCTCAGGCTTCCCGTGCGCCAAAGTAGATGCGCTCCACCACACTCGAGCTGCTCTCGCCTGCATATGTCAGGTACAGGTGCCGCGCCGCTACCGTCAACGAAATGCGCATGCGCCGCGTGAGCTTGGCCGCGAGTTCGGTAAGCCAAGCCCCGTCCAGTGCGTAGAGCTCCAAGCTCGGCGCGCGGTGGATGCGCTCGGCGCCGTAGCGCACGGCCAGCTGATCCGCGTTGCGGTGTGCATATACCGCGACCCGCGGCACCGCCTTGGCGGCGCGATGCAGTCGCGGGGCGTCCGGCGACCCCACCTCTATCCAGGCGCGCAGTGTCCCGGTGAGGTCGCGTACTAGGATCGCCGGCTCGTCCGGGGCCGACAGCCCCTTCGAAAAGGCGATGCCTTCGGTGTATTCGAGGCAGTACGCGAGCACACGCGTCAGGAGATATTCGCTGGTTTCAGAAGGGTGCCGCGCGACCCGAAGCTCGAACGACTCGTAGACGCTACGATCCGAATCGGCCAGTTCGATTTCGAACACGTAGATCGTTGCACTCAGCGCCATGGGATGCTCGGTAGGATGAATTTCAGTCGAATCCGCATGCGCTGAGGCCCGCTGCTCTCGCGGTTGTCGGGGGTAAAGGCTATGTGCGCCGCCACGAGCGCTAGCTCTCCGCTACCAGCAGCCGCTGCAGCGCTTCTTCGCGCGCATCCTCGATCACTACCAGGACGCCCTGGGGATCGACCGTTGTTTCATCACGCGTGTACAAGCCGGTGAGCTCACTGTCGGCGCGTAGCTCACCTTGCTCAAAGAGTGCCCACATTTCGCGGGCAAACTCGGTTGCGAGCAACTCCGGGGCGAAGCGACCGAGTGTACCGCGGATGTTGTTCACGTCCCGCTCCAGCATGGCGAGTGCGGCGTTGTTGCCGGCCGCATTCACCACCTGCGGCAGATCGATGATGACGGGCCCGTCAGCCCCGAGAAGCACGTTGAATTCCGAAAGGTCGCCGTGGATGAGGCCGATGCTGAGCATCCGCACGATCTGCCGGATCAGAAAGCCATGGAATGCGCGCGCCGTATCCGGCGTCAGCTCCACCTCGCCCAGGCGCGGCGCCGGGTGGCCGTCGGTGTCCGCTACCAGCTCCATGACCAGCACGTCGTTGAAGTATCCGTAAGGCTTTGGCACGCGCACATCCGCAGCGACAAGGCGATACAGCGCGTCGACCTCGGCGTTCTTCCACGCAGACTCCTGCTCGCGCCGGCCGAAGCGGGTGCTCTTGTTCATGGCGCGCGCCTGGCGGCTGCCGCGTATTTTGCGACCCTCCTGATACTGCGCCCGCTTCTGGAAGCTACGCTGCGCCATATCGCGATACACCTTCGCGCAGCGCAGTTGCGTGCCTGTACGCACGATATAGACCGTGGCTTCCTTGCCGCTCTTGAGTGACCGGATGACTTCATCGATCACTCCGTCGTCGACGAGGGGTTGCAGGCCTTTGGGTGTCTTCATGTCTCTTTCATGGGGCGGGAGATTCCATTCGCGCTGGCCCACCGGTAAGCGCGCCTCGCGATCTGCGGGTCAAGGGTGAATGTAAAGTTGCCGCCGGAATGGCGCGTGGATGACATCAACAATCCGTGGCGCGCTGAGTTACTGATGGGACCTGCGTCCATCCACGATTTCGTTCGGGCATGAGTATAGGGTTCTGCGGCATCCGCGGAACCGAGGCCAGAGCCGGGGTTTGGGACTTTCTGCTTGCGAAGTCTAGCGCAGTTGCACTTCTGGAGTAGCCTGCGCACCGACCGCACACGACGCGGAGCGGGAAAATCCGCTGTATTTACCGATGGGCGGCCCAAAAACGCATGACCCCCCGCGGGCGAGGTGATGCGCGTCGGCGTAGGAGCCCGTGCCCTTCTCGGGCGTCAGCGCGTCACAGGGTGCCGTAGAGTCTGGGACTGCGACGGGGGCACCGGCTGTTCTGATGCGCCACAACCTGGCGCACGAAGCAGCCAGGCGCGGACGGGTTCGATATCGAACAGGCAGTTCATTCGATGATCACCAGCGGGATTTCGCGGCTGGTCCCCTGCTGATAGCCCGCGTAGGTTGGTGCCAATGCGACCAGCTGCGGCCAGAGTCTGACGCGCTCGGCCGCATCTGCAAAACGGGTGGTGACAAGTCTTGGGCGCCTCTGCACGTAGGCGAGTGCCGCAGGGGTCTTACGCAGGTTCCACACCCAGTCCGGATCATCGGACGCCCCGCCCTTTGAACCCACGACGAAGGTCTTGCCATCGATCGTGAAGTACGGCAGTACGACCGAACGCCGACGCCCGCTCTTTCGGCCTTTCGTAACCAACACGAGCGCCTGCGCCTGCTTGCTCTTGAAGTCGGGGTCCTTCGCCAGACCGGCGCGTCGTGCAAACAGCCACATAAAGAAGGAGCTGCCAGTGCAGCGCACGGCCCAAACATCGAGCCGCATCACCATCCGCGTTGCGAAGGAAAGTCTGGCCATGTCCGGAATCGTGTGAAGGCGCAGTGCGCGCTGAAGAGTAACCCGGGACCGGCGATTTCGTTAACAGCTGAAGTGTATTGACGCGACCCGTTACCTGCGTCAGCTGCGCAATGGGAGGTATTTTCTAGCCCTGAAGGCACGTCCGGCTAAACAGCGGCGACTCGCGCTATAGCTCTGCCGCGCGGGTGACTGGACCTCAAGAAAGCGCGCCGGCTCCCGAGCAGGTCGAACCCCAGCTTCGCGGGCTGAGATGCCGCCCTCACGGCGCACTGACTGCCACGCACATTGACGTGCGTCACAGATTGCCCTGGTGGTGCCTCAGGCTCTTGGGCCGTGTCACAGAGTCTGCATCCGTCCGTTGCCGTTATGTCCAATGCCGGGAAGACTTCACATATCGCCCTATGGGGCGCCTTTACCGTCTGCCTATGACCGCCTCTAAAGAGCACACACCAGGGCTCCTCGCCTCGCTGCGAGCCCACGCTCTGTCGCGCTTTCCGTTGCCCCCTGCGTGGCCGATCGCGCTGTTACTGGCTGCGCATGCCGGCACGGCAAGCGCCCAGTTCAAACTGCAGCAGACCTTCACGGGCACGACGGCGCCGGGATGGACACTGTCCGGTTTCGCTTTGCTCACCGCGCCGTCGATCGATACCGCAGGGCAGGGATGGCTGCGCCTCACTGATACTGGGAACACCGAGAAGGGTTTGGCGCTTGATACGTCCGAATCCTTTGCTGGCAACGTGCCAGTGACGGTTCGCTTCAACTATGTGTCCTGGGGTGGCACGGGTGCCGATGGCATCGCGGTGTTTCTCTATGACTCGACCCAGAATATGAGTGGGGCGCTCACGGGCGGCGGCCTGGGTTACTGTGGTGGCGCCGGCGGCTATTTTGCCGTTGGGCTGGACGAGTACGGCAACTTCTCCAACCCGGGCGACAAGTGCGGTGCTGGCAGTGGTGGGCCCGGCCGCGTTCCCGAGTCACTGGTATTGCGCGGGCCACTCAGCGCTCAGGATCAATACGTGACAGGCGTGCCGGTCACCGGTGGGATAGATAACCCGGGCGTCCTGACGCGGCCGGCGGCCAAGGCAGTAGTACTGACCCTCACTCCGGCCACGCTGGGCTACACCGTAACCGCACTGTTCCAGCCGGCCGCGGGTGCCCCGTACCAGACGCTGTTTTCCAACGTCTCCTTGCCCTATGTCGCTCCGGCGAGCCTCAGCGTAGGCATCAGCGGCAGCACCGGTGGCTCCACCAACTATCATGAGCTGTACGGCCTGGTGGCCGCTTCCCCGGATGACCTGCAGGTGACGATGAGCGGTCCTGCGATGATCCTGCAGGGGACGCCCGTCACCTACACACTGACAGTGACCAACAACGGCTCCTACCCGATCGGCGCGGCAGACGCTCCGTTGGTGACGGACACGCTGCCGGCCTCGATCACTGGGACCACCTGGACTTGCGTTCCTTCGGGGGGAGCAACCTGTACGCCTTCCGGGGCGGGTAATCTGAATACCTCAGCACTCACGCTGCCGAGCAACGCCGCGGCAACCTATACGATCACCGGTACTCTGGATCCGGCCGCCGTCTGCGGCGCAACCGTCATCAATTCGGCGAATGCCGACTTTACGAGCGCCTCGACCTACATCGATCCGGACCCGACCAATAACGACGCCTCGGTCAGTTCTACGGTCACATGCGCGGTCACACTGGTCGCCAACCCCGGAACACTTTCGTTTGGCCCGCACACCGTCGGCGTGCCGAGCACAGCGCAGACTGTCACCGTCACCGGCACCAATAACGCCCTAATCAGCAATATCGCCACCACCGGGGATTTCACTCAGACCAACGACTGTAGTGCCGCGCTCACCGTCGGCACTTCCTGCACCATCGAGGTGGTGTTTACGCCTGCAACCGAGGGGAGCCTGAACGGCACCCTGGTCATCACCAGTAGTGCGTCTTCGTCGCCAACGGTGGTCACGCTCGGCGGCACCGGTAGCAATGCCGTGCCGAACGCCTTTAGCTTCGTTCCGCTGAACAATGTCGATCCCTCCACGATGCAGGTCTCCAACGCGATCACGGTCACGGGCACGAACGTGCCGACGACGATCAGTGTCAGCAGCGGGGCCGAATACAGCATCAATGGGGGCGCCTATACGTCGACCCCCGGGATCGTTTCCCCGGGCGCTCAGGTCACCGTGCGCGTGACGTCTTCGTCCTCCTACAACACGCCGGTATCGGTCGTGCTGACGATCGGCGGCGTGCCTGCGACGTTCACCGTGACCACCGGGGCACAGCCGCAACTACAGAACGTGACCGTGACCTCCGGTGGCGGCAGCCTGTCGCTCCTGTTTGTACTCGCGTTTAGCATGATGCTGGCAGTGCGGCTCGGCCGCAGGCTCAAGGTTGCCGGGTTGCTGCTCGCGCTCATCGGGACTGCCACAAGTCATAGCTCAGGCGCCGCGGATTGGGAGAGCATCCGCTCGGAGCTGTACTTCGGCGGCGCGCTGGGCGAAGTCACCAGCACACTGACCCCGAGCAAGGTTACCAGTCGACTTGAGGCCGATGGCTACCAGATCGCGGCGACGGACGTGCAGCGCAACAGTTTGAGTGGCACCGCATACGTAGGCTACGAGCTGCCAAAACAATTCGCGCTCGAGGCCGGCTGGAGTTATCTCGGACATACTCGCACGGAACTGCGAGGCGTTGCGCCGCCGGACCTGAATCAGCTGCTGTACGACGCCTCGCGCGTCACACGGGGCAGCGGCGACGCCTGGTTCCTCGTCGCTCGGTACCGCTGGGTGCTGCAATCGAAGCTGTCACTGGATCTTCGCGCTGGGCCCTATCGCTGGATCACGCATTCGGACGTGTGGATCGGATCGGCGGAACAGTTGAACCGCAACGATCGCGGCTGGGGTTATGTGCTTGGTCTAGGCCCACGCTTTGCTCTTACCGAACACTGGGCAGTCGCCCTTAACGCTAACTATTTCGCCTCAACCAGTGACAATCGATTTGTCCAGGTGATGGCAAGCATCGAATATCATCTGCGTTAGACTTCAGGTCCCGACCCCAGATGCGCTTGCAAGCCTAAATCACATAGTCGACTGACGGGGAGATCGTTCGATCTTCGCTGGTGACAACGCACCAGCAGGGCTTGCTTTGCAGGACACTCGTATGGAGCGCTCACCGCCGTGCGCACCTTGCGGGCCGCAATGATGGGGGGGACTATTCAGTCAGTATTGTGCTCGCGGGCAGGGTTTACCGGGACGAACGACTCAGGCCTATGAAAAGGCCGCGTCCATTACGTATCGCAGCGCTGCCAGTTGTCGTGCGGATCGAGCAGCCAACTGCCGGATTCCTGTAGCTCGCCCGTGTCGCCATAAAGACTTACTTCCAGGACCGGTGTTCCGCGTTCGCGAGAAGCAGCGATCAACATCTCGCACGTAAAGAGCCACGTACTGAGAGCGTTTGCCCGGCACGCCCACGGACGACTCCGCTCAATCTCTTGGCTGACAAGGCGCTGTAGTGGTGGCGACAGCTCGGCGAGGTCGCGGATCTCGTAGCAGTTTCTGGGAATCAGCTCCGAACGTGCGACGAAATCCGCCAGCAGCTTCTCAACATTGGCGGGCTCTTGGAGCCTGCGCAGTCGGAGAGTTTCCATAGCACCTTGCTCTGCGTGACAAACTACGAGATCTTCTCGTGTCCAAAGCGGCGCCGCCGTCGGTCAGGACGGCCGGCCGCGCCTGACCAAGGACCAGTTAGGGGCCCCCCGCGACCCTCCCTGACGGTAATCCTATGACCCGGCGCGGCAATCTCCCGAAAGCGGTATGAGATAGTTGGGCGAGTGACGACAGTATTGTGTCCGGGTTGTGACGCTCTGGCAGCTCCGCACCGTGACAACCCAGACGATGCAGTCACGGTTCCGGGACGTCTGAAGCCGGACGCGAATGCGGGGTGGTCGCTTATCGCCTGAGCAACAATTGAGTGCCGCCCGCTGGCGGCGGACAGTCGGCATTTCCGGCCCAAGCGTTCCCGGACCCACGGCAGGCTGAATTGGGCAGCGCGAGTTGCCCCGGCGAAGTAACTCAGGACCCAGGACTAGACGACGCGCTTAGGCTACGCCGGGCGTATCGTACGTCTGTGGCTTTGCGCGCGGCCGCGTTCCGGTACTGCCAGGAAGTGCATTGATTGTCATTCTGCTTATGGCTTCTTGTGAAGGGCGTCAATGTCACCAAGTGGAGAGAGCGGGTACCCATAGGTGAGCACGCCTCGGCGACGCGGGACTCTGCGGCGTAAGGCAAGCCATCCTAGGCCGTCGCGGTTCGTTCTTATCTTAGGACTCATGCCGCTTGTGGCGGCGGGGGCGTGTGCGCCGCCGGCACAGCTTCAGCCTCAACCACCGCAGGCTTTATTCAGAGATCTATTTGTCGCAGTGCAGACGGAGCATATTTTCGAGGACAGCAAGACCTTTGCCGACGCCGTGCCAGAGGGGGCTCCGCAGGCAATCCTGGCCGCTTACCACGCACAGCATCCCCGGGATGCCGCGGCGTTGCGTCGCTTCGTCGCGGAGCACTTCACCCTGCAGGGCGTGGCATTCACGCCCGCTTCGCCCCCCGAACGGACCTCGCTCATCGCCCACATCGACGGCCTGTGGACGCAGCTGACACGGCAGACGCCCAGCGCGCCGCCGGGTTCCTCTCTGCTGCCGTTGCCGGCACCCTACGTCGTGCCGGGCGGCCGCTTCCGCGAGATTTACTATTGGGACTCGTACTTCACCATGCTGGGGCTAGAGGAGAGTGGCCGGCATGATCTGGTGCTCGCCATGGTGCGCGACTTTGCCTACCTCATCGACGCATACGGACACGTGCCCAACGGCACGCGTACCTACTACCTCAGCCGGTCGCAGCCGCCGCTCTTTTTCGCGATGGTCGCGTTGCTCGAGCCGGCAATGCCGGGAAAAGCCTTCGCGCGGTATCTGCCCCAACTTAAGCGCGAATACAGGTACTGGATGGCGGACGCGAGCGCGCTGCGGCCGGGCAGCGCCGGCCGGCGCGTCGTAGCACTCCCGGACGGGGCAATCCTCAATCGCTACTGGGACGATCGCGACACTCCGCGCGATGAGTCTTACGCGCAGGATCTGGAACTGGCGCGCGCAAGCGGCCGCATACCCGCCCAGCTGTACCGCGACGTGCGAGCGGCGGCCGAGAGCGGCTGGGATTTCAGCTCGCGCTGGCTCGCCGACGGTCGCACTCTCAGGTCCATCTACACCACCGAGATTGTGCCGCCGGACCTGAACAGCCTCTTGTTCGGCCTGGAGAACGCTATCGCCGCCGGCTGCGAGACCCAGGGCGATCGCGCCTGTGCGGCGGACTTCCAGGCGCGCGCGCAGCGGCGGCGTGCCGCGATCGACCGCTACCTGTGGGATGCGCAGGCACGGGCCTACCTGGACTACCGCTGGACCCAGCACACGCGCGTGCAGCGCCTCACGGCGGCGACGCTCTATCCTCTGTTTGTCGGGGCCGCCAGCGAGGCGCAGGCCGCAGCCGTGGCGAGCACCACGGTCTCAGCCCTGCTCAAGGCCGGGGGCATTGTCACGACAGTGCTCACCACCGGGCAGCAGTGGGATGCGCCCAACGGCTGGGCGCCGCTGCAGTGGATCGGGGTGAGCGGACTCACCCGCTATGGCTACAAGGCGCTCGCCGAGACGGTGGCCTGTCGATGGATGTTGAGCGTGCGACGCCTATACGCCCACAGTGGGATGCTGGTGGAGAAGTATGACGTGGTGGACAGCGAGCGCGCGGCCGGGGGCGGGGAGTACCGGCTGCAAGACGGGTTCGGCTGGACCAACGGCGTGACCCGCAAGCTCCTGGCAGCATATCCAGCTGATGCTGCCGCCGATCATTGTGCGTTGCCGGACACCGTGACGCCATGAATCGACCGCATCTACTGCACTGATGATCTGGCGACCCGCGAGCCGGATCTGGCCGCGGACTGGGGATCCTCATTGGTAGATGTCGCCGTGAAGCGCGGCACATCCGCTCGCACCGAGCAGCGCGTGTAGGGACGCGCACCTGATCCTCTTCGAAAGGCCGAGCGAGTCGACCTGGGTGCGGCCCGTTAGCGGGGATGGCCAATTTTGGGCGAGAATTCCGATATAGGCAGCAGCGGTCCGGCCGATTTGGCCGCTTGGTGCAGGAAATCAGATGCCGACGTTATCGGAAGAGCAATGGCGCCTTTTCAGTCAGCACCTGGAGCAGGTGCTGGACCTGTCGCCGGCAGAACGTGAGGTGCGGCTCGCGTCCCTAAAGGCTCAGTGCCCGGAGATTGCCGCCGCGCTTGAGCGCGCGCTCAGCGCACGTGAGGCGCAAGGTTTTGCCGACTTTCTGGCCGGTTCGCTGATTTCGGACGCGTCGGCGACGCTCGTGACTCTGAGCGGACGGCACATCGGTCCCTACGTGCTGGAGTCTGAGGTCGGGCGCGGCGGCATGGGCAGCGTCTGGCGCGCCCGCCGCATCGACGGCAGGTATGAGGGCACGGTCGCCATCAAGTTTGTGCACGCCTATTGGCTTGGCCATGCGAGCGAAGAGCGCTTCCGCAGCGAGGGGCGCTTGCTCGCGCGTCTGGATCATCCCAACATTGCGCGCCTGATCGACGCCGGCGTATTTGAAGATACGCAGCCCTACCTGGTACTGGAGTACGTCGAGGGTGAGCCGATCGACGAGTACTGCCAACGCCTGCAGCTCGGCGTAGCCGCGCGCGTCGCGCTGTTCCAGGGGGTACTGGCGGCGGTGGGTCACGCGCACAGTCATCTCATCATCCACCGAGACCTGAAGCCCTCCAACATCCTGGTAACGCGCGACGGCACCGTGAAGCTGCTTGATTTCGGGGTGGCCAAACTCCTCACCGAGGAGTCCAGCATTGCCGTTACCAAGACGAGCGCTGCGCTGACGCCACAGTACGCCGCGCCTGAGCAGCTACTGGGACAACCGGTCACTACCGCGACCGATGTCTATGCGCTTGGGCTCGTTCTCTTCCTGCTGCTGACCGGAGAGCATCCGTTTCCGGCGGCGGCACGTTCCAGCGCCGAGCTGGTGCACACCATCGTCACGCAAGAACCCCCACGCGCCTCGAGCCTTGCGCACCTGACTTTGCCTGCCAAGCGTGCGCTGGTGGGAGACCTCGACAACATCCTCAGCAGGGCACTGAGGAAAGACCCGACGGAGCGCTATGCGTCGGTTGGCGCGCTCGCGGAGGATCTGCGGCGTCATCTTGCGCACGAGCCGGTACTGGCCCGCCCCGACACCATGCCGTACCGGGTCGCGAAGTTCGTGCGGCGTAACCGAGGCAGCGTGCTCAGCGCAGCTCTCATTGCGCTCGGTCTCATCGGCACCAGCGCGGTCGCGCTCACCCAGATGCGCGCCGCACGCCTCGAGCGCGATCGCGCCTTCGAAGAGACCCAGCGCGCCAACGCGCAGGCCGATCTCACCCAATACATCCTGGACGATAAGCTCAGCAAGCTCTCCCCTGATGCCGAGCGTCAAAGACTGGACCGCTCACGGCAGTTCGTCGCCGCGCGTTTTCGTAATGACCCGCGGCTCGCGGCGCGCTTGCTGATGGATGTATCGGGTCGCTATATCGATATAGGTGAATACAGCACGGCTGCGGCGGTGATGCTCGAAGCTGAGGGCATCGGCCGTCGCTTCGATGATGCGGATCTTCTGGGTCAGATCGCCTGCGCGCGCACCGAGGACCTGGCTATCGCACATGACTTCAAGGCCGCCCATGAGCAGCTCGCCTTGGGCGTCGCGCAGATGCAGCGTCTGCAGCCGCTGCCCACCGGCATCGAGGCGGAATGTGCCACGGCGGAGGCCTTTGTCGCGCAGGCGGACGGCGATTTTGCGCGCGCAGTCACGCGTCTGCGCGCGACGGTTGCCGACCTTGATCGCGCCGGCATGCATGGGGCGGCGCGGTACACGGCCACGTCAAACGATCTGGCGCGCGCCCTGGCGTTTGCCGGGCAATATCGTGACGCCTTTGAGGTGGAGGACCGGAATATAAATCTCGTGAGCGAAATGGGTCGCGCCGACACAAACGGCTATCTGGCCATGCTCGCCAATGCATGCTCTGCCTTGCGCAAGGGCGGGCAGCCGGCCCGTGCAGTCGCGTACCTCGATTTGCATGCCCTGAAGATCGCACACCAGCCCGATTACGGGGACATGCCCTCGGGCCTGCAGGCCTGCTGGGCGCTGGCGCGACTCCAGATGGGGGCGATGCAGGCGGGGGAAGCGACCGTGATCACGGTGGCCGAGCGCGCCGAACGAGGAGGGGTGTCCTTCCAGGCGGCGCTGATGCGCGCCTGGGCGGTCAATGCTGCGCTGGCGCGGGGAGATCTAACCACGGCAGAGACACGCTGGGCACCCTTGGCCGCAGACGAACAGGGGCGACTTGCCGCACATGAAAAAGGCACGGAAGTCGTCCGCCTGTTGTTCGTAAATGCGCGTCTTGATATGGCCCGTCAAGAGCCGCAGCAGGCTCTGCGGACGCTTGAGGATGCTGCAGACCTGATAGCCGCGCGGCACCAGGCCACCAACCCGGATGCCAGGGAGCTGGCAGCCCTGCGTAGCACGGCGCTCCTGGCGTGCAGGCGGTACCCGGAGGCGGCCGTGCAAGCGCAAGCGGCGGCAGAACTTGCCACGTCGACTGCGATTGATCCGACCTCGTCCGCGTGGATTGGGGAAGCTCTGCTGCTGCGCGCACGCGCCGAGGCCGCGCAGGGGAGCGACAGGGCTGCCGGCATCGCCCGACAGGCGTTCAGGCAACTGACCGGAAATCTCGACTCCACGCACCCGTTGATTCTGGAGGCGAAAAGACTTGCGGCTTCAGCGGCGGACGGGGCGTCTCTTTAGCGACACGTCGCGCCGACCGGGGCACTCGTTAGAGTCGCGTCAGCAGGTAGCTTAGTGCGGCGATCAATAGAACAGTGGCTCGTGCGGCCACTGTAGCTCGGCCGAAGCAGCGCCTCGCCTCGCGCCGCAGCGCAGGCCTGCCCTTGCGCGGTTCCTTGGTAGATCCGAGGGATTTGTCCGTCGCCGAGCGGCGGCAAAAGCCACAATCAGTCCGCGAAACCTTCCGAACCGCTAAGTTGTCTAGCCAGTCAATTCCTAGGCTCGCTGATGCCGCGCGCCTACGGCGTGCTGTCGTTCATCCGATTAGGTTCCATCGTTCGTTTTTCGCTACCTCATTGGCCGTAGCACACTTCAGAGATGATCCGATGATGGCGCGATCAAGTAAGGCCGAGGTCTGGGACGAGCTCGCCCCCGGGTACGATGATCTCCGGGTGGGGGATGCGGTCTATCGCGCGGGCCTTTATCAGGCCATCGAGGTGTTGCAACCGTCTGGCGTGGTCTTGGACGCGGGCTGCGGAACGGGGCTCGCAACCCGGCTGTTGCTCGGTTGCAGCGAGATTCGGGCCTTGGATTTTTCCAAACGATCTTTGGAGGTTTTGGAACAACGTATCGGGCGTCGCCGCAATCTCAAGCCGGTTCACGGCGATTTGTGCGCGCTACCCTTCCCGGACGAGACTTTCGACAGCGTCCTGTGCGCCAACGCATTTCCCTGCCTCAGCCCAGTTACTCAAGCGTGCGCGGCGTCCGAACTCCGGCGCGTCCTCAAGCCGCTCGGACGTTACGCGGTGTCGGTTCACAGCTACAGCCGGGCCAAACGGCGCAAACGCTGGGTCAAAGAGGGACGCCCTGGTCAGGCTGGAGTGGATTATATCTTTCGATACTCGAGGACCGAACTCTTACGGCTCTTCCCGGGATCGCATATTCGTGCGGTGGGCTTTTATGCGTTGCCTGGGAGAGTCCAGATTACTGCAGCGCGCTATTTCGGGGAGTTGGTGGATAAACTCGATTTTGGGCACATGTTAATTGCGTATGGCAGCAAGGATGAAGATGTGAAACTCCCGAACTCGCGGGAGTCTGTTGTTTCAGGCGCCGTCGCTTCGGACTGACAACCAGGCGCGACTCTTGATATCTAGCGAGGCCCGACGCTAGATCGCGGCGCTACTCAAAACCGCAAGGGTATCGGCGCGTTTTTTTCGAACGTCCAGGTGACGGTGCGTGTAAACACCTTTCCCGATCTCGCGGTTCCTCGCAGGTGCGGCACGCGCCAGAACAGCTCGTTCCCTCTTCGGAAGAGATGTCCTCGGACATGGTGGAGCCGGGGGCTCCGCCGTGCGCTGGCTGGATGAGTGGGGTCGACTCGTTGGAAATCCGGAATCCAAGGAGAGTTTACTTCAACGTGCTCAAGCAAGGGCGGCTTCCCGGCTCTCAAGCGCGATCGGTTCAGACGTGCAAACGTTTCGGTTCGCCGGGGTAAACTCGATCGGGTCGCGAGAAGCAGAAGAAAAACCAAAACTACAGGGATGTCGATGGCAATCGTCCCAAGTGCGTGACGAGCCAGCGCCTCGCGCTGCACAGGAGTCAGGTCATTTTGATCGTAGTACGCGCCCCAGGTTCGTTCGTATCGAAAGCGAAAACAGCGACGCAGTATGTCCTCTCCCTTTTGCGCATGATCAAAGACACGCAATGTGGATGAAGCATGCCCGTCAGGTGCGTCGGGCTCTTCATGGGGCGATACGTCGAGATCAAAATAAGCCTCTATACTGCTCGCGAGTACCTCTGCGTCACTCGCATCTGCCCAAAACGTTCTTATTGTTCCACGCCGACCGTCCAGCGATGAGCGAATCAATATGCCGCGACGGCCACCTCCACCCGAGCGCTGATCGTGGCTCGCGAATCCGTATTGGGCAAGCTCGCGCCGCCACGGGATGTCGCACCATTCGACCCAAAGTAACGTCGACGGAACACGCAGCAAGTCAGCACACTCAAGCGTACGCGCCCCCTTGGAGTATGCCAACGCCGTGCACAGGCGGGTGAGTTCATCGCAGAGTACGAATCGAAGAGGACAACGCGTAATGTCGTCTGCGCAATCCGCGGAGCTATTGAGCTTCCTCGCGCTTCCCGTGCGGCACTCCTGAACCATAAACGGGATACGCGACTGCGCAAGGCGATCGGCAAGCTTCATGGAAAGTCATGCTACAAGCGTGACGCAGAAGCCCGCTGAAATCTGGGATGAATCGAGCTCTGGCGGTGACGAGCACCACGGCGCTTCAGGAGCAAGATGGCAGTCCCTTTAGGATCGGCGTCACGATCACCTCAGTGGCGAGTGCGCTTGCGCGGCATCCATTGTGGAACGAGAAAAAGGGCTGCGGGCAAAGAAATTCGAACGGCCGGCATCGAAGGCGAGCGGCTCCCATTGGCTGTAAGGCATTTCGAATGCCGCTGCGCGGGCGCTTTATTGCCGGTCGAAGCCTTCTACCCCTATCCAGAACTGCGCAAGGCCTCTTAAGTTGTCTCGGTACGTACGCGTGACGTGGTACTCCTTGCCGGTTGTCGTGCGCAAGAGATAGTCACTTCCGACACCGGGATGGATGGTGTCAACGAAAGCGACATTCACCAGTACCGATCGATGAATGCGAATGAAACCATAAGGCCTGAGTTTTTCGGCAAACTCGGAGATCGTTTCGCGCAAGAGATAGGAACCTACTTTTTGCTGCAAGAGTAGGTAGTTCCCATGTGCTTCTGCGCAGACGAGGTTCCCAACATCAACAAAGATGATGCGTCCCTTATCTTTTATAGCGAGCCGCGTCGAATGTTCGGGCCGTAGTTTAAGGTCGCCCAACATTTCCAAGAACCGCGCGGCCCGCTCTTGCGTGGAACGGCGTGCCGCTGCATCGAGAGCCTCATGAACCCTCTCTGGCACAAGCGGCTTTAACACGTAGTCTACGGCGCGCTTCTCGAATGCTTCAACGGCGTGCTCCTGATAAGCGGTGATAAAGACGATCGAAGGCATTCGCCGGCTCTGCTTGCTGATGCGCTCGATGAGCTGTAACCCCGTCAAATCAGGCATGTGAATGTCGAGGAGTAAGACGTCAAACGGATGTATCCGCAGCTGTGCGAGTGCACGGTGCGCATCCTCGACGACTTCAAATGCCTCAACGTCGGACCTCTCAGACAGCAGATTGGCTAGAGCTGTTCTCGTGAGAGGCTCATCATCGACCGCTAGGACTCGCATCACGCCTCACTCGTTCGCTGCAAGTCAGCGGACTGCTCTAGGGAAATCGTCGAAAAAGCCGGTAGCCCGAGTAGGGCGACCGCAAGTCCGTTCTCGGCGTTCAGCTGAAATTCCAGGTGCGCATCCTCGGAGTACAAGTGCTTTAATCGTGCTTTAGTGTTTGCCAGCCCGACGCGCAAACCGGGCTGCGAAATGCCAGCGACGCTGTTGCAGATCCGAACGCGCAGCTGACCGTCCTGAACTCCGGCTTCTACCTCAATCCAGCCTCCCTCACGCGCATTGGCAATTCCGTGGACGATCGCGTTCTCTATTAATGGCTGGAGCAGCAGCTGCGGGATCAACGCGACGTATGCTTCCGGTGCAATCTGCCAACGCACTTCGAGTCGGTTTCCCAGTCGCATGTGTTCCAAATTGAGATACGCCCGAACAAATTCAAGCTCTTCCCGGAAGGTGACGAGATCGGTGCTGCCGTGCTTGAGAACCGTACGCAGAAGAGCCGCCAGCGCGAGGAGCATGCGCTGAGCCGTAACGGGGTCCGAATCAATGAGTGTCGAGATTCCCTGCAGCGTGTTAAACAGAAAGTGTGGATGCAGCTGCGCACGCAGCGCCTGCAACTCGCTGTGGGCGAGACTTTCACGCAGCTTCAGGCGTTCAATCTCCTGAAGTCGACCGCGAACAAAGTAGGCGTACGCGTGTGCCGCGACGACTACGCCCAGATAGAGCAGGAAAACGTCTGCGAAACTGTCGGTGGTCAGCAGCTCAAATAGACTCCTGAGCGTGCGCGGGTCCCACGACATTGTTTGCCAAGACCAAGGAGGAAGTATTGACCAGCGTATTACGGCGAACGCTACTGTGAACGGTATGTAGCCGAGCACATACAGCCCGGTGCGGCGGATCGCTGCGCCAGGAATGGGCCAGCGATTCACGCAATAGCAGATTGGTGGCGTCAGAATCGCCACCGTCAGATAACGAGCCGCGTAGACAAGCAGAATGTCGTGCAGGGCCGCCGGCCCGTGCCAGTCCCCTAAGTACATCTGCCACCCAACTAGCAGCGACAAGGGCATCCAGAATGCGACCGACAGGGCGTAGTCGCGCGCCACCGGGCGAAGCTTGTCAGTCCAGGACGACATCCGTTGAGTGTAACTCACAGGCAGATAACCGCGGCTTGAGCGTAAGACGACTGGAGAAGACCGAGGCGTAATCAGCCTCACCAGAGCCCCGCGCCTTAAGTCGAATCGTGAGGTACGTTCACAACAGCCGGGAGGGTGGCATGAGATGACCAGGTGGCGGAGCGCGGACCTGCCAATAAGGCGCGCAAGTCTTGGATAGCTTGGTCCCAGAATATTACTGAACTCATCCCGGAAATCGGAGAGGTCGTCACATAACGCTAGTCAAAGCGTCTAGAACCATTATTTTCCCGAAATCGCAACAAACGCCAAGCATCGGATACGTCCTGCGTGGCAGGCGAACAACACGACGTTGGTCGTGGTCGTTGATTCACACCGTTTGAATCCGTGCATGGCTGTCCAAAAATCGAGACTCGGGAGAACGAACATGTCTGATCGGTACCGCGGACGGGGACTCAACGCAAGAGAAGTGCTCCGACGGTGTCCGTCGTCGGTCATTGGCAGGCTTCTCATCGCGGTTTTTCCAAGCGTATGGGCACTGACGGCCGGAGCGCAGACGTCGCCGTCGGCGGAAGCTACCGCGCCCGTTGTCGAGGAAGTGGTTATTACGGGATCACGCATCGCGGCTCCGAATGCGACCAGTACCAGCCCCATTCAGGTCATCTCGGCGCAATCCATTGCGACGACCGGCAAGACCGATATCAGTGACCTGATGATGCAACTACCGCAGAACTTTAACAATTCACTGAGCCAGGATCTTGGCAACACGACGAGTGGCTTGACCACGGCAGGTGGCATCGCCACGGCGGATCTAAGGGGACTCGGACCGAATCGCACGCTGGTCCTGGTCGACGGCCGCCGCCTTGGCCAGGGGTCTCCGTATACGTTCATTCAGTCGCCCGCACCGGATCTCGATCAGATTCCAGCCGGGTTAGTGGATCGCATCGAGGTGGTCACTGGCGGCGCGTCCGCGGCCTATGGGTCGGACGCGATTGCCGGCGTCGTTAACTTCATCATGAAAAAGAACTTTCAGGGCTTCCAAATCGACGGCCAGCTCAACGGGAACTATCACACCAACAACGATTCGTACATGCAGAACCTAGTGCGAAATTTCGACGGCACCACGCCCGCGACCGGAACTCACTTTGACGGGCGCCAACGTACGCTCGATGTGCTAGTGGGCACTAACGTCGCAGACAATGAAGGCAACGTCACGGCTTATTTGAGCTGGCGTGATGCCAACCCGGTTGCCAGCAGCCAGCGCGACTACGGTGGCTGCGAGCTATATCCGACGTACGCAACTACCGCTCTGGGGAAAACCGTCGTGGGCTCGCACTGCGACGGATCTGCCAATTCCAACCTGTGGTCGCCGAATACCGGCCCGCAAGCGGGTAATGCATTCTCGGTCCTGGGCAACAACCTTGTCCCCTTCCCAGCAGCAGGAACTAACCCTCCCGCCGCATTCAATTCGCAGCCATATATCTATATGACACGCGAGGATCAACGCGCCAACGCCGCGGTACTCAGTCACCTCAAGCTCACCGACTATTTTCAGCCCTACGCCGAATTTTTCTTCATGGACGATCGCACTCATCAGCAGGTTGCACCCGCGGCGGCGTTCTTCGGCTCAAATCCCTTCGACCCGACACTGAGTGGCGGCTATCCGATCAATTGCAACAACCCGCTCATGAGCGCCCAGGAACAATCGATTCTGTGCGCGCCCGCTCAAATTGCAGCCGCCAACGCTAACCCGGCGGCGGGCTGCACCTTGGCCTCGCCGGGCGTTCTATCGCCAAATTGCGCAGATGTCCAGATCGGGCGGCGCAATGTCGAGGGTGTCGGCCGCATATCGGATTACGAGCACGAGAATTACCGCGCCGTACTCGGCAGCAAGGGCGACATACTTGCGAACGGCGCGCTCTCCTACGATTTCTACGGTCAGTATTACTACACGTCGTTCAATAGCAACAACCTGAACTATTTCAATTATCAGGGAATCGACAGCGCTTTGCAGGTGTTCAACAACGCGGGAACTGCGACCTGCGTGGGCGGACCACCCTGCGTCCCCTGGAACATCTTCAAGGATGGTGGGGTCACCCAGGCGGCGTTGAACTACCTCTACATCAATGGCACCGGGATCGGCAACTCGACGCTGACCACCACGCATGGTGAGCTTCAGTCGCAGCTCGGTACCTGGGGCATCACCTCCCCGTTCGCGCATGAGGGCGTCGCGGTCGATGCCGGCTTCGAGCACCGCAACGACCACGAGTTCTTTCAGCCCGACTATGCTGAGCTGAATCAGCTCCTGTCTGGCTTTGGCAGTGCCGCGACACCGATCGACAATAGTCTCTCAGTAAACGAGGGTTTCGCGGAGATTCGCGCCCCACTCGTACAGAACATGCCCTTTGCGAAGGAGCTATTGTTCGATACCGCGTATCGTTATTCGGACTACACCAGCAACAGCGGAACGAGCAATATCGAGTTTCAGGCCCACACCTACAAGTTCGAAGTGCAGTACGCGCCAGTGCAGGATTTGCGCTTGCGGGGCTCGTACGACAAGGCGATCCGCGCGCCGAGCATCATCGAACTCTATAACCCGCAGCTCGTGGGACTGATCCAGTCGGGTAACGATCCGTGCGCCCCGCCGGTGACGTACTCGCAGACGCAGTGCGCCCACTTGGGGGTGTCGGCGGCTCAGTACGCGGCGAGTGTGGCCGGCCATGCAGTCAACGGTGTAAACCCGATCCCGCAATGCGTCGCAGGTCAATGCTCACAGTTGCAGGGCGGCAACACGAATCTAAAACCGGAACAGGCCGAGACCTATACCGTCGGCATTAACTTCTCGCCCAGCGCCCTGCCGAAGCTCACGGCCAGTCTCGATTACTGGCACATCGCCATCAGTGATGAAGTCAACGTCTTGCCATTCAGCGACATCCTGACCGGGTGCGCCAATACCGGCAATCCCGTCCTGTGCAGCGCGGTCGTCCGCGCGCCCCAGACCGGCGGCTTGCAGGGATCGAATCTGGCAACTAAAGGCTACATCGTGCAGACCAATGTGAACCTCAGCGACGCGCTGGCGAGCGGCATCGATGCGCAACTCGCTTACAGGCAGGACCTGCCGGCGGGCTTCGGTAACCTGCAGTTCGAGATGAACGGGGTGTGGTTGCAACACATGATCAGCACCCCGGTCCCTGGTGGGGGGAGCTATGACTGTGCTGGATTGTTCGGCGCCACATGCCAGACTGTGAATCCGCGCTGGCATCATATCTTCCGCACCACCTGGAACACCCCCTGGGACGTCTCAGGTACGCTCACCTGGCGCTACATGAGCGGCGTTAAACAGGATGCCGACACGGGCAATCCGTTGCTCAAGAATCCCAATTATGACTACGACGCTTACAATGCGAGCATCCCGTCGTACAGCTATCTCGATATGGAAGTCACCTGGAGTCCCACCAAGATTCTCACCATCCGCGCCGGCGCCAACAATGTTCTCGATAAGGATCCGCCGCTCCTGGTTTCGCAAGCAGGACTGATCGCGGGTGGCGCGGCTAACACCTCCGACGCCTATGACATCTTCGGGCGGCAGCTGTTCGTTGCCTTCACGGCTAAGTTCTAGACGCCGGTTTGGGGAGACGCGTGAGGAAAGGAATTCGGGTCGGTACTGCGTCGCGCTACTGCCTTGGCCGCAGATCGAGCGCTCCGCATACGGCGACCCTCCACGAATTCAATTTTTGAGTGAGGCAAGACGCCCCATAAAGGAGTCATCGGCCGGGCATGTCGGGCGCCCGGAGGCTGACGGTCGCTCGCTCAAAGCTTCACCTGTCCCCGCGGGAGCACGTATCCACAACCGGTCTGCCGCCGCACAGGTCGCGGCGAATTCAAAGAGCGAGCGCTGCGCGTCCGGACCGAAGTCGAAGGCACCCCGCAGAGGATAGGAAGCCGGTATCGCCGCATACTCGACCGAGATCCCCTGTTGGCGGATTGCCTCTATCGTTGCTTGAAGCTGAGTGCGCGTCACGTGGCTGAGTCCTGCAGAAAGGCTGCGGCTGAAGATCGACAGAGCGTTGGCGTGGGTCCGGTGCGGCAGATTGCGCAGTGGTCCATCGATGATGACGCGCACGCTCGTTGAGCGCCGTCCTCCGACAGCCGCCTGCGGCAGATCTTCCGGCGCTGGCGCGATGAAGAACGGCAACGTGACGCCGCCATCCACATGCGTCTCAGCTCGCATCTTGCCCCGGCTGCGAAAGCCGACGGTCACGGGCGGGAGCATTCCGGGAACACTCGCGGAGGCAAGCAGAAGAGTCTGGATCAGCGGCTTCGCGTCCTTATGTCCATGGAGTGCGATGGAGCCGAGGTCCCAGATGACTGGCTCGCCGCTATCAAAATCAGTCGTCGCCACAAGCAGCATGCGACCCTTGGCCGCTTGCGCGGCGATGGCGCCAATCATGGCATCGTCGGCGTAGCGCTCGATCAGCAGCTGCAGCGGCCCACCGCCGTAGAGACTCGAGCCGAATACCGCGCCGAGGCCGCGTGACTGCAACAGGCCGGCCGTTTCGCCGTCCGTGAAGATGCCCGTCATCTCCTTATCCCACGAGGGGCCGAGGAATGCGAAAGGAGCCACAAGTGCACCCGAGCTCACTCCAGTCACAACGGTGAACTCCGGCCGCGCCCCGTTCGTCGTCAACCCGGCCAAAGCGCCGGCACCGAAGGCACCGCTCGCGCCGCCGCTCGAGAGGGCGAGTATGCTCAGGGGTTGGTCGCCGCGCGCTGCCTGAAGACTCCGGGCGACTTCAACCGAGGAAAGCTGCTTAAACTCGCCGTCGGCGCCAAGAGTGCGGACGGCAAATGCGAGGCTCTCGGATTCAACGTCATCCGTCGCCGACATCGGAAGCTGCGGTCCGAGTGAGGTGCACCCCGCCAAAAGCGCGATTGCGCACCATATTGCAGGACGTGACCGACGGTGATTCCTGTCAGGCATCGTCCTTTCGCGCGGCGTTTGGGACTGCAATTCTGCCCTTGCGACCCGGAGCTGCTTGAGGAATTCAGGTAGGTGCGCGGGACCGCCCGGTTTTGCTGGGCCCCCGTTCGACTTCCGCTCCAGCTGTCGGAAGCGCTCTTGCGCGTGACCCAGCGCGCCGAACCTTTGCAGCTCATCGGTGACGATCTTCTCCACTTCTTGGTCGACCATGGTAGGCTCCCCGGCGTCTGTACCAAAAACTAAAGGCGCGAGCGCCGGAGGGATAGTGTTCTGAGGAGATAGCGTCCGTCGTTACTAATGGGATAGCGCCACAAACACCTGAGTCGCACGGTTAGAAGGCCCAGCCGAGACTGCTCTCTCAAACGAGCGGGAGGTCCCGCTCTCGAGCGGGGGAGAAGTGCGGCGCCTTCCTGCCAGCGCGAAGACCATCACAAGGACGACGAGGAGGGAAACGGCGACCAGGAAAAGCCGCCGCGACGCGAAGCAGGATCCGCATGATGAGTCTCCCGAGCCCCATGTCCGGGGTCGCTGCCCAAAACATCAAGACGGGACACGGAGAATTGATGTTGATGCAGCTTCATTGCCGGGAGGCTAAGACCGGCGCAGCGAGTGAACAATCCGCGCGCGATGGATGCAGCGCTTCGCTGTGGGAAAAAAGCGCTCGCGAGCGTGAGCGGTATTTGCCGACGTAAAACGTTGCATTAGCCCGGTTCAGTACGCCGCCTGCAGCGTGGGAGTTGGCAGAATCGTGGCCGATCGAACCTCCGCACCCACTGCCGCGATCATCCCACTCCCCTTTCACGTCGGAGATCGTCCTGCCGGAGACACTGTGTAAAGGCGCAGGCTGGGTTGATGCAGACTACGTAGGCGTCGATGAAGGACCGAATCTCGCGATGATGATGACTTGAAATTATCGGAGCGAGCTCGTCTGGGCGCGTCATGCGAGGCGATTCGTACTTGCGCCAGGGCTTGGAGCGCGCCCGGTTCTCGCGCGGTCGGCCGGAGACTCGCCGACCATCGACGTCTCAAGGTGTCTTGTGCTCCTAGACGACTCAGTCCTCTTCACCTTGAACGCCAGGCTCGCCAAAAAACACAGTGAGTGACACCGCGACGAGCAACGCAGCGGTTGAGAGCACGGTGGCGAACAGGACCAGCGCATGAATCAGTCACGTCTCCTTAGAAGAGCGCCAGTGCAGCGGTGTCGATTTGCACAAGAAGCCGGCCGGAAGGGGTAAACCCCTCCGGCCGGGGGGAGTGAACGAACGCCGCTGCGGGGAGCAATGCGATCGTTCGTGGGCAACAACGTTGCGAAAGATGAGCAACGAGATCGTCCACGCACTCACTGTATTTATCGTGCACTGTTGGAACAACGCACGTCTGATTCACGCAGCGTTCATCCGCTAAACGTTGATGATGCATGCGCACACACCATCTGTGCTGACGAGACGCAGGTCGCGGTCGGGCAACGCGGCTGGCGCTTGAGAGGGTGGGTGGCAATGCAACCGAGCGTGGCCCCAGCCCGTCACGAAAAACGTCCGTCGACGAACGCACGAGGTTACGGAGCAGAAACGCTACGTTTCTCGTTAGCTTATCACTCACATCACTGACGCAAATCCGCCGTGTGGCCGAAAGGACCCTCTCCGATGAGAGAGCGCGAGGACCATTAGGCGGGTTCGCCGCGGCGTTGTGGTCTTCAGCCCAGCAGACCGGCAAGTTTGCTGTGAGTTCGGATCATGTCCTCCTCGGTAGAAGGCGGACCCTCTCGCAACAACTCTTCGAACTTCGCCGGCAAAAGGGCGGGGCTGAAGTAAAAGCCCTGGTATTGGTCGCAGCCGAGCTCGGCGAGCAGTTGCAGCTGCTCGGGTGTCTCCACACCCTCCGCAATCACCTTTAAGCGCAGACTATGAGCGAGCGAGATGATCGCGCCCACGATGGAAGCGTCTTCAGGACGCGCAGTCATGTGCTCGACGAAGCAGCGGTCGATCTTGAGCTTGTCGATCGGAAAGCGGCGCAGGTAACTCATGCTGGAGTAGCCAGTACCGAAGTCATCGACCGAGACCAAAACACCCATGCGGCTGATGGCTTCCAGAATATGCACCGACTCCTCGGCATCGCTCATAACCGCGGTTTCGGTAAGCTCGATTTCGAGGAGCGCTGGGTCGAGCCCCGAGGCATCGAGGGCGCGGTGAATCTGACCTGCCAGGTCCACGAGTCGGAACTGCGAGGGCGCAAGGTTGACGGCGACGCGCAGAGCGCGCGGTCCGCGTTGCTGCCAGATACTCCCCTGGCGACACGCCTCACACAGCACCCACTCACCGATGGCATCGAGCAGGCCGCACTCGTCGGCGACCGGAATGAACTCAGCCGGCAGCAGCAGGCCGCGCTGCGGATGGCGCCAGCGGATGAGCGCTTCCGCGCTGTTGATCCGGCCCGTCGCGGTGTCGACCTTGGGTTGGTAATGCAGCTCGAATTGGCCGCCGTGTAGCGCTTCATGCAGCTCGCTCTCGAGCTTCACGCGCTCGTGAGTGACGGTGCCCATGCTCTCGGTATAGCACTGCACGTTGTTGCGGCCGCGTTCCTTGGCGTGGTACATGGCGGCGTCCGCGTGCGCTAGCAGCGCATCGGTGGTCGCCCCATCGCGGGGATAGAATGCAATGCCGATGCTGGGCGAGACGTGCACGTCAATGCCGAGGAGCCGCATAGACGGTTCCATTACCTTCAGCAGACGCTGGCCCAAGTCCAGGGTCTCCGCCCGCGTCGCCGGCCCGTCGAAGACAATCACAAACTCGTCGCCTCCGAGGCGCGCGATGCTATCGACGGCGCGGATGGCACCCTTGAGCCGCACCGCCACCTCGCACAGAAGCTCATCGCCGGCGTGATGGCCGAGCGAGTCGTTGATGAGCTTGAAACGGTCGAGATCCAGCACCACCACCGCAAACTCATGTGCTTGACGGTTCGCCTGGGCAATTGCCTGAGTAATGCGGTCATCGAGCAGCAAGCGGTTGGCGAGCCCGGTGAGCGAGTCGTGCGAGGCGAGGTGCCGCAGCTGTCGGTTCGCTGCCTCGAGTCCTCGGGTGCGATCGGTGACGACCCGCTCGAGGCCCTCGACGTGGCGCTTGAGCGCGCGTGCGTTCTGCCACTTGCGGCTCAATGCGCTCGCGGACTGCAGGATCTCGATAGGCTCGAAAGGCTTCTTGATGACGATGAGCTTGTCGGAGCGCCCGAGTCGGGCCAGGAGCTCCATCCAATCGTAGTCGCTGTAGGCCGAGCAAACCACGACTTGGATTTCGGGATCGACCTTCCAGAGGTTTTCGATCGTTTCCAGCCCGTCCCAGCCGGGCGGCATACGCATGTCCACAAAGGCCACCGAGTAAGGGCGTCCCTCAACGAGCGCGCGTCGCGCCAACTCTACGCCCTCCCGTCCCTGCATCGCCGAGTCCACATCGAATGTCGGACGCGATACCGACGACCGCGCCTCGCCGAACAGCGCCGCTTCCGCCGCCGAAATCTGCGCGCCGCGGCCGGCGAGGATCTTGCGATAGTCTTCGTGAATGGCCGGATTGTCGTCGATCATCAGCAGGCGGTGGGTCAGCAGCTCGGATTCATCGGCCATGGGGCGGCTCCGGCTGAATGAGGGGCAGTGTCAGGGTGAATACGGCCCCCTGGCCGGGTCCGGCACTCTCGCCTTGCAGTGAACCGCCGAGGTCTTTGGCCGCGAGCGCGCAGCTGTGCAAGCCGAAACCATGGCCGTCTTTGCGCGTAGTGAAGCCGTGACTGAAGATGCGCTCGAGATTCTCCGGCGGGATGCCGACGCCATTATCGATTACGGCGACTAGCATCGTGCCGTTGGCCGCCCGCACGCGGACAGTCACGCGCTTCTCGGCGCTCCCGGACTCATCGCAAGCGTATTTGGCGTTGCGGATTACGTTCACCAGGATCTGCAGCACTTTGTGCTTGTCGACCGAGATCAGAGGCACCTCCTGGAAGTCGCGCACCAGGGTGACTCCATGACGGCTGAAGGCGCCTTCGTTCATCCGCAGGCTGTCCTCGACCAGGGCGCGAATGTCGACCATGTCGGTCACGCCACCGCGGCGCGCGTAGCTCTGCTGCATCGCCACGATTTCCTTGATGTGCTCGACGTTGCCGCGCAGCTCTGCCAGCTCCGCGGTGGCTACGTCACGCTCCGCGATGAGCTCGGCGGCGAGCTCCTGCAGATACACCGGCAGGTGCCTGCCTTGAGAACCTGTCAGGAAAGCGGTCAGGTCGGGCGCATGTTCGCTCAGCAGTGCAGCAACCCGTGCCAGCGCGGCGCACTTCGATTTCTTGATGCGCTCGGAGACGATACTCGCCGAAACATTGACGCTGTTGAGCACGTTGCCGACGTTGTGCAGGACATTCGTAGCAACCTCGGCCATGCCGGCCTGCCGGGAGGCGACCAGCAGCTGCTTGTGCACGCGCTCAAGCTCCTCTTCGGCAAGCCGCCGCTCGGTGATGTCTTCGATCACCGCGAGGCCACCAAGTGGCTGGCCGCCGTGGCCGACCATGCGCTGCGCGCTCGACAACACGGTGCGACGTGCACCGTCCGGCCGGACGATGACGAACTCAGCGTCCCGCACCTTGTCACCGAGCAGGGTTCTCGCCAGCGGACGATCCTCACGTGGCACCGGCGTAGTGCCATCCGGGAGATAGACCTGGGAGGTGAGGGGATAGGGGTTGCGCGGGACGGCGCCGCCGGTTCCTTCCGCGGGAATTCCAAGCAGTTCGGCCGCCGCGCGGTTGTGGTGCGTTACCTGACCTCTGACGTCGCAGGCAACCAGCGCAATCGGAAGTTCGGCGATGACAGTGGCGAGCAGTGTCTGGTTCTGCTGCAGAGCGGCTGCCATCTGTTTGCGCGCGGAGATATCGAGCAGAAACTCCACCGAGCACTCGGGCTCCGGTCCACCGCTGCTGACGAGTGAGGTGGTTGCATGAACCCAAAGCGCGCCGCCGTTCTTGTGTAGGTAGCGTTTCTCGACATCCAGGTGAGCAATCTCTCCACTCCACAGCCGCTCGAGGCCTTCCGTGGTGGACTGAAGATCCGCCCCATGCGTGAGGCTTGCCATCGATTCGCCCTTGAGCTCCTCGGTATCGAAGCCGAGCATGGCGCAGAAGGCGCGATTCCAATGCCGATAGCGACCCTCCCGGTCGGCGAAAGCGATCCCGATCGGCGCATTCTCGACTGTATTGCGAAATAATGTCTCTACATGACGGGGGTGGGTCTCCCCCAGCAGAGCTTCCATCTCCTCGCCGGCAATGCTTCTATCAGCGTTACTCATCGCCGCTTACCGGTACGCCTTCTCAACCACCTGTAGCTCTGCAGACTCAAAGAGCACTCCGCAACCGCCCAACCCGCAGTAACCACTGGGATTCTTCGCCAGATACTGTTGGTGATACTCCTCGGCGTAAAAGAACTTCGGCACGTCGCGGATTTCCGTCGTGATGGCGCCATGTCCCGCGGCGGTGAGCCGGGCCTGATATGCGTGCCCTGAGAGTTCGGCCGCAACCCGCTGTCCCCCGTCAGTAACGTAGATCGTGGACCGATACTGCGTACCGACATCGTTCCCCTGCCGCATTCCCTGCGTGGGATCGTGCGATTCCCAGAATATTTTGAGCAGACCCTCGTACCGGACCTTGGCGGGATCGTAAATCACACGCACCACCTCGGCGTGTCCCGTCTCGCCCGTACAGACCTCCTCGTAGGTTGGATTGGGAGTGAACCCACCTGCATAGCCGACCGCGGTCGAGTACACCCCGCGCAGCTGCCAGAAGAGCCGCTCTACGCCCCAGAAGCAGCCCATGCCGAACACCGCCTCGTGCAGACTGGCTAGGAACGGGCCTACGATGCGATGACCGTTGACAAAATGCGTCTGTGGGACACTGAGCGGTGTAGCCCGCCCGGGCAATGCGTCATCCTCGGTCGGCATCACCGATTTTCTGCTCATGTGCGGATCTCCCTGCAGATGTAGCAGCCATGGCTGAGAGGACGGCCCCACCGTCTTGAAGACGCCGCGCACGCTGGCGTTCGGTCGGAGACCTCCGTGCCGCAGTCGTGGCATTTGTCAGGGGACATGCCGGCAGTCCTCCAGCTAAGGGCTGTGAGCGTAGGATATGAGACGCTCGGCACGACATAACTACCGTGACCGCCGTCACGTCGGCCGGTGCATTGATGTGACGGAGCGCGCGGTGCAGAGGTCCGTGTCGGGTAAGCGATTCGCGGAAGACTTCCTGACGGTTGTGAAGCGCCAAAAATCCAAGAGCCGCGGAAAATAGTTCGTGTGAGATCGGAGGCTGAGGTGGCGACATCAAGCTTAAGACCCAGCCTCAACCCACCGACGTCAAGTCACCGAGCGAGAGCGCGCTCAAGCGCAACGCCGAGCTCGACAGTAATTCGATACGAGTGAGCAGTAACGCCGGGCGTGCGGTGATCTGATCCCGAGCGTGGGCCGCTGCTGCTCAGGCCCGCGCGCGCCTCGCCTTGGCCACATTTTCCGTCGTTCGCCTGAATTTAGGCGAACGAGGCGGGTCTCTGAGAGCCTTCACCTACACCCCTTACACCGTCCGACGGTAGCCGATCCATCAGGGGGAGTTTCCGAACGCCCGAGTCAGAACTCGACCGATCGGCTCGAGTGCGCCAGATGCGTCGGTCGGTCTCGCACGGACCAGCCGCAATAGAGTTATTTCAGAGGGGACCCCGAATCGATTGGGCGGTCCCCAGTAACCCGTTCCGCGACTGATATAGACCCAAAGATTGTTCAGACGGTGTAATCCGGCCGTGAAGGGTTGCTGGAGGCGTACGAACAGGGTCCAGGGCCAGAACTGGCCGCCATGGGTATGGCCGGAAAGCTGTAAATCGAAACCTGCTTCCGCCGCGGCGGCAGCGGAGCGCGGTTGGTGGGCGAGCAAAATCTTCGCCCCAGCATTCGACGGCGCGCCCGCGACGGCCACCACCGGATCACTTCGTTGTGCTGCATTGAAATGATGCGAGCTGTAGTCGGTGACACCGGCGATCACTAGCGGCACACCTCCATGCTGTAGGACGACATGCTCATTTTGCAGGACTTGCAGCCCCAGCCGCTTAAGCTCGGCGGTCCAGGCAGCCTCTCCGGAGTAGTACTCATGGTTCCCCGTCACGAAAAAGGTGCCGTGACGCGCCCTCAATCGGGCAAGGGGCGCCGTGTGCGGCGCGAGATCCCGCACAGGACCATCCACCAGATCGCCGGTCACCGCAATGAGATCTGCATCGAGTGCGTTTACCGCATCGACGATCGCATCGACATATCCACGCTTGATAGTCGGACCGACGTGGATGTCGCTGATCTGCGCAATTGTGAAACCATTCAGGCCGCCGGGCAGGTTGTGCAGCGGAATCTCAACGTGCGTGACGCGGGCACGGCGGCGCGCGTTTGCATACCCGACGACCGTGGCGAACACCGTGAGCCCTACCACGACCACTGCGGAGGCCGTCTCGAGCAACTGCAGGTGTTCCGCTGACAATGGCAGCCAAGCCACCAACAGCACGACGTCGCGCAGCAGGGTGAGCACGAGCAAGGAAGAAAAGAGGCCCGCCGTGAAGAGTGCTGCAGCATAGATGCGATCCGACCACTGCCTGCGCGCAATGGACCGAGCTATTAGACCGAGGAGTAACAAGCCCCACGAGACTGTCAGGAAAAGGACGCCCGCCAGCCGGAACTCTGGGCCCACTGGCAGGTCAGGCAGGGTCCGCCATCCGATATACGCGTGTAGAAACCCTAAGATGAACACAGGCAGTACGAAAGAACGACGGAATGACATTCAGGTTGTCCGATTAGGGCAACGGTTCTGGGGACGGTAGAGGACTTGTAGGGATATGGGATTGAAGTCCACGGCTTCAACAGTACGCGACGAGTTCGGTCGGAGATGGCGGGCGTGGCCGGTGCAGACCACCGATGAAGATCACCGCTCAGGGACGCGGATTCCTCCTGGACATGCTGAGACCGCCGGGAATGCTCGAAGCGGTGGCATAAGCTCATAGGCAAATCGAAGTTGGCGAGTCGGTCGTCCTGCGCTAGATTCGTCTGGCAGTAGATCCTCGTATGGCATTCGACAGTACACCTGCGCGGCAGAGCGATCACTCCGACAGCGGAGCGGAAGTGGCCTGGGTCGCAGGAGTGGGTGCGTCCGCCGGCTTGGGAGCGGCCCTCGGCCGCCGCTTTGCACGGGAAGGCCTGGGCGTCGTCCTGACCGGTCGCAACACTGATCGGGTGCGTACGATGGCCGACGAAATTACCCGAAGCGGTGCCGTTGCCTTCGCTTTGCCGGGCGACGTGAGCACCCCGCGTGACGTGACGCGCCTCGTTTCCGAACTTCCCCTGGGAGCACTGCGCGTCGCCATCTTCAACGCCGGCAACGCAGTCCGCGGAACCCCTCTTGAGATCACACCCGAGCAATTCGAGAACACCTGGCGTGGCAGCACGCTCGCAGGTTTCCTGTTCGCCCGCGCCGTCGTTCCCCGCCTCCTGGCGGCCGGCGGCGGAACATTGCTTTTCACCGGCGCGACGGCATCATTGCGCGGACGCGGCGCGTTCGTAGCCTTTGCCGCCGCGAAGGCGGCCTTGCGCTCGGTCGCGCAGAGCTTTGCCCGCGAGTATGGGCCTCAGGGCGTACATGTGGCGCACGTGATTGTTGATGGCGGCATCGATGGCGAGCGCTTGCGGACTGGTGCGTCCGAAATCGCTCAGGCGGCCGGAACCGATGCCCTATTGAACCCCGAAGCGATTGCCGAGGCTTATTGGCATCTCCACCGGCAGCATCGCAGCGCCTGGACGCATGAGATCGACCTGCGCCCCTACAAGGAGTCCTTCTAATCAGCGCCGTTCAGAAGGGAGCGTGAGAGCTCCTAACCGGCGGGCGGCGAGACGACTCCTGATGGAGGAAGCGCCTGCGCCGACGATCGGTGCAGGACTTCCTTGCAGCGCACTGAGTCCGGCGGCCGCTCCTTCGCTCAGGCCAGCGCCCCTTTTTCGGGACGCTGTCCGTGGCACTCCACCGACGGGGGCGCATCTCGTGTAGTGTTGTGTTTTGTTTGGGACTTAGGCGAATGTTCGCGCGAATGACCTTTGCAGGATGTCGCGCGCGCGCCTATGGTGCAGATGAATGCCTTGGGTTCTTTGTTGCGATGAGCGACGTATTCGTCGATGTCTTTGACTAGCTCGGACCCACAATTTGCAGCGGTGGAACCCAGGGAACCGCGGATAACACCCATTTTGCCGGGCTGCTGGCAGTAGCGTCTCACCACGCCCGCAAATTAGCGTCCCAATAGGGTGGGTCTCCAAACGCCTGACGCAGCCAAGGTGTCAGCGTGCGCAGCTTCTCTGATAATCGAAGATCCTCCGGATAGGTGATAAAGATAGCCGCGCCTTCGGGTTCTGCGCCCACGTCGACAACCCTCAGACTCCGGCTCATGAGTGGCGCTTCCAGGAGGAATGTTGGAAGCAGCGCTAGGCCAATCCGGCAACCGCTGCGTCGCGCATCAATACCCCATTGTTGACCCGAAGGGCGGGAGTTGGGGCGACCGTCACGAAGCGCCGACCGACTCGGAAGCGCCAGTCCGCCGGGCCCCGGTTCGTATATATGACCCCACGATGTTGCTCCAGATCCTCAAGGGAGCGAGGATTGCCGAAGCGCTTCAAATAGTCGGGGGATGCGACCAAAACCCGTCGGCTGCGAGCGAGGGGTTTAACGATTAACCGCTGATCGTCTACCGGCCCGTGGCGGATCGCGGCGTCGTAGCCCTCGGCCAGTACGTCAACGAAGCGATCATCGAGATCGAGCGTCAACTCGAGGCCGGGGTATTTCGCAAGGAGGCCAAGAAGCGCGGGCCCCAAGTGCATCTGGCCAAAACTCACGGGGGCGGAGATCCGCAACGGCCCGACCAGTGTGCCGCGCCGCTTTGCGACCTCGGAGGCCGCGCTGTCCACGTCCCGTAATATTTGTCTTGCACGCGCATAGAAGGCGGTGCCGTCCTGGGTCAGCGAGAGCTTGCGGGTGGTCCGCTGCAGAAACTTTGTGCCGAGAACCCGCTCCAATTCCGTCAGGCGTTCGCTGACCACGGACTTGGAGATACCCAAGCGTCGGGCCGCTCCGGCAATGGAGCCAGTGTCTACGATGGCGACGAACGCCGCGACCGATTCCAGTTTGAGCATTGTTCGGTTTTTCCGAAATCTGGATCAGGCAATTGCGGCTCTCGTAGCAGAGGGCGGCAAGTGTACACTCCGCCAATCTTTAGATCAGATATGCAAGCTGCGGGAGTCATATGTCTCGATACTTAGCGAGCGCATTATTGATCGGGGTGTTCGCCTCAGTTTCTGATGCCGCCGTCATACCGTTTCCGGTAACGTTTCACACTCAGACCGTGGCAACCAACGGCACGAGGCTCCACGTGCGGGTTGGGGGCAGCGGCCCTGCGGTGGTGCTACTGCACGGCTTTGGTGATACGGGCGATATGTGGGCGCCGCTTGCAACCGATTTGGCGAGGGATCACACGGTCATCGTGCCGGACCTGCGCGGCATGGGATTGTCTGCGCATCCAGACACGGGTTACACGAAGAAGAATCAGGCCGCCGACATTGCGGGGGTCATGGACGCTCTAAGGGTGCAGAAGGCCGACCTTGTGACCCATGACATCGGAAACATGGTCGGCTATGCACTCGCCGTTCAATATCCCGCGCGCATTACCCGGTGGGTTGCGATCGATGCTCCGCTTCCCGGTATCGGCGACTGGGACAATATCGTTCGTAGTCCATTGCTGTGGCACTTCAACTTTCGAGGCCCGGACGAGGAGCGACTAGTTGCAGGGCGGGAGCGAATCTACCTGGACCGCTTCTACGATGAGCTGTCCGCCGACCCTAAAAAGATTGATGAATCGACCCGCGCGCACTACGCCTCGCTCTATGCGCGGCCACACGCAATGCACGACGCCTTCGAACAGTTTGGGGCGTTTGGACAGGACGCCCTCGACAACAAGGCATTCTTGGCCAGCGCGGGGAAGTTGACCATGCCGGTGCTCGCGCTGGGCGCCGAGAAATCCTTCGGTCTCGGCATGGCGGCGGATTTGCGGTCCGTCGCGGCGAACGTGACCAGCGGTATTGTCCCCGCATCCGGGCACTGGATCATGGAAGAGAATCCTCAGGCCACCATCCAGCTGGTAACCGAGTTCCTGCGCAAATGAAGATGCGACTGGCTTCATGGGGCATTCCCCGAATTGCGGCTGTCAGCGGACGAGGTTGATGCGATGCACGCACATGAGGCCGGATCCGGAACATCGGTGTTGCGGGCATCCGCACGACGATAGTCGCGGGAGACCCGGCCAAAGCCGGCCCGTATACCATTCGACTCACCATTCGGCCGAATACCCGCATCCAGGCGCACACGCACCGCGACAACCGCAGCGCGGTGGTGGTCTCAGGTGTGTGGTATTTCGGCTTGGCCCCACCGCCAAGGTCGATGCTGAGCGTGCGCTGCCGGCGGGGAGCTTCTATGCGTAACCGGCAGGCGTTGCTCACTTCGCCGAGACCAAAGCAGAGAACGTGGAGGTCTACATCACCGGAGATGGACCGACCGACACCAGATATGTTCAGGGTGGGGCGCAGCACCCCTAAGCCTCTCGGCTGCGCGCGCTCGACCCCTCGATCAGACGCAGGCGCCGCGGAGCCGGAAGTCCGTGGCTGGACCGACGTGCCCAAGAATTCATGGCCTTCGTTACGAGAGCTGCCGTCTCCTCGCGCAACAGAGGCACGGCAGAATCGGAGGATGTCGCCAGCACATTCGCCACTTGCACGCGCAAGAATTGCGGCACTAAGAGTGGATCCTCGGGCTTTACAAGTTCCCCGCTCAATTCCCGCTCCAATTGCGTGACGCGCTGTCGTGCTTCGACATGGTCCGTTGACTGACTCCGTTCACGGGTATGCTCGGGCAGACGCGGAAGAACGTAGCGGCTGCGCCTGAGAGGAATTGCTAGTCAGCCGGCGAATGCCGGGTTCCAGTGAACGAACCATGTCATTGCGGGTGAGAGCGAGCGCAATAGCGCCCAACGCAGACGGCTACAATTGGTGATCTCCGGGATATCAACGGGAGGCAAGGAATGAGCGGACGTGTGGCGTTGGTTACAGGTGGTGGCCGGGGGATCGGGCGCGAGGTCGCGCTGCTGCTGTCGATGACGGGGGCGCGCGTGATGGTGGTGTCCCGCAGCGCGCCCGAGCTTGAGGCTGTTGGCCTCGACTACGTAGTAGCCGATCTGGGTACTCCCGGAGGCTGCGCCCTGGCCGTTGCCGAGACCGAGCGGCGATTGGGTCCGATTGAAGTGCTGGTCGTGAATCACGGCATCGGTTCGGCCCATGAGCGGCTCGTGTGGGAGCAGGATCCGGAAGTCTGGCGCGAGACGATGCGTGTCAATCTCGACGGTCCTTTTGAGCTTGCACGGCTAACAGTAGGGGGCATGTGCAAGCGTGGGTTCGGGCGGCTGGTATTTACCAGCTCAACCGCCGGCGAGAGAGCGGAGCGCTCCGGGAGCGCGTACACCGCTTCCAAGCATGGAGTTATCGGGCTCGCACGTGCGATCGCACAGGACGCCGGACCCTTCGGAGTCACTTCCAACGCGGTGCTACCCGGTTGGGTTCGAACGGCAATGGCCGAGCGCTCGGCCCAGACGGAGGCGCAACGGCGTGGAACCAGCGTCGAGCAGGTATGGCGCGAGCGCGCTGCCATCTATCCCCAGAACCGGGTGCTGGAGCCGCGTGAGGTCGCGCAGGTAATCGCGTTTCTCTGCAGCGACGCTGCGGGGAGTGTCAACGGGGAGGCGATCACCGTAGCTCTAGGCGGCATCTGGTAGGTACATTACAGTCGGTGAAGTCGCGACGAACCCATATCCCCGGAACCGGGTGCTGGAGCCGCGTGAAGTCGCGCAATGATCACGCCCCTATGCAGCGACGCTGCCTGGAGCGTGAACAGGCAGGCTATCAGGGTCGCATCCGGCGGCATTTGATAGGAGGTGCCCGGGAATCCGCTATTGGCCGGGCGTCGATTAGCACGACTGACTTAAGCAGCATTTCTGGTCTCGCCAGTTGATCATCCACCAGATCCAGATCTTTCTGCTTCTGCTCATCGCAATCGCTGTGGTGGGAGTCATGGCGAAGCGGGCGAACGTTCCGCCGGCAATTCTTCTGGTGCTCACCGGACTTGTACTGGCGCTTGTTCCGGGCCTACCGCCAGTACGGCTCGCGCCAGAACTTGTGTTACTCCTCGTGTTGCCGCCGCTTATCTACTCGTCTGCGGTGGCGATGAGTTGGCGCGAATTTCGCTTCAATCTGCGTCCCATTTCTCTGCTTGCCATAGGTTGCGTCGTGTTCACGACCGTAGCTGCAGCCGCAGCAGCGCACTGGCTCTTGGGCTTTTCCTGGCCGGTAGGATTCGTCTTGGGAGCGATAGTCTCACCGCCGGATGCGGTGGCGCCCTTGGCGATCGCCCGGAGGATGCAGCTCCCCAAGCGGATTCTGGTCATCCTGGAGGGGGAAGGCCTCGCCAATGATGCCACCGCCCTAATCCTCTATCGATTTGCAGTTGTGGCGGTGAGCGCCGGCGCATTTTCATTCGGCAACGCGGCCGGAGAGTTTGTCGTCATTCTTGTCGGCGAGCTGCTATGGGGAATCGCGGTCGGCTGGCTGATGTTGCGCCTGCGTCGCTGGGTCGCCGACGCGCGAATCGAAATCGTCCTCTCAATCTTGACGCCCTACGTGGCCTATTGGCCACCTCAGCACCTCGGCGGTTCGGGCGTGCTCGCCACGGTTGTCGCGGGCCTCTATGTCAGCTGGAACGGCTTAAGCATGATCAGTGCCGCGACTCGGCTCCAGGGCGTGTTTTTTTGGGATGTTCTCGTGTACCTGATAGAAGGCATCGTGTTTCTGGTGACCGGTCTCCAGGTTCGCACCTTGACTACCGAGTTAGGTACCCACTCCTGGTCCGCCCTGGTCGGCGCAGCCGTTGTTGTCACTGCGGTGGTGATCTTGGCTCGATTTGTGTGGATGTTCCCTGCGACCTATCTGCCTCGCTGGCTGGTTGCCGCAATAGCTCGCAAGGACCCCTCGCCACCCTGGCAGTGGCCATTTGTGCTCGGGTTCACCGGGGTGCGCGGCATCGTGTCCCTTGCCGCAGCGCTTGCCATTCCCTTAACAACGGACGACGGCCGGCCGTTCCCGGATCGAGGTCTGATTCTCTTCCTTACGTTTTCGGTGATACTCGTGACGCTGGTGGGCCAGGGATTGCTGTTACCCGCGGTCATTCGCGCGCTTGGCCTTGCGAACGCTGGAGAGCAGGAACTGCGCGCAGATAAGGCGGAGGAGCTGTTGGCGCGGCGACGCGCCATCGAGGCCGCGACCGAGTGTCTTGATCGGATCGCCACGGAGCGGAAGCTGCCCGATGAACTGGTCAGACGGCTTCGAAAACGGCATCAGGAACGTCTCATTCATTTCGAGCCGGTGGCCGAGCGAGAAGAAAGTCATCAGGACCCGACAGCGCTTGCTGATGAAATCGAGTTGCTGCTGATCTCAGCCGAGCGGGGCCGGATCAACGAGCTTTATCGTCAAGGGGCCTTGAAGGACGGGGCACGGCGCCGACTCGAGCGGGAGCTCGACCTCCGCGAGGCCAATCTGGCGAACCATGAGCATGACGAGTGAGAGGGTTCAACTGGGCACAAAATGTGCAGAGATCGTGTAGTGAGTAACAGACTACGGTTTTGTGAGTCCGAGTTCGAGACTTGGCGGATTTTTCACGCAAAGGCCCGGGAATTTTCTGAGTTTCGTCGGACCGTCTAAAGCACCATGGACATAAGGGCCTTCAGGTAGTACCGCGTGCAGAAGTCGACGTGTGTCCGCCGGGCGTGTCTCCACGACGCTGGCGTTGGACCGATCGCTTGGTGAAACTGCATGCACAGGTGTGCCTGGCCGGTGAATCCGCCTCGCAGTGCAAATTCGCCTCCACTTGCAAACACTCCACTAGACCCCTCCTGAGTTCTTAACCACCAAAGTCTCGTGCCTCAGGGCGAGTAGTGGGTGAAGAGATAGTCGCGACCTTTCGCAGGTACATGGCATGGAAAGCAAGTCTTGAGCAGCGTGTCAGCGGCGGGTTTTCCCTCTTTGAATTGAGCGAAGCCCCAGCCACCGGTTTCGGCATACTTTCTTGAGTCCTTGACCATAAACTGAATGTTAGTGGGCGGCCCTGCGACGAAAGATTGCTCGCGACCAAACGCTTTATTGTTCTCTTCGGATGGCACATAGTTCCAAGCCAGCCGCGCGATAATTGCTCCGTCCGGAAACGGCAGCTTTCCGTCGCGATAAGCCCTGATCGCTGCGTCGTTGCCGACAATAGCGCGAAGATCGTTGAGGTCGCCTGCCTCGTGGGCCACGGAGATCAACTTCCAGTCGCGGTATCCGGGAGGAATTGTGATTCCGACGACTGGCCCAGCCGTTCCAGAATCGCGTTCAGCTGCATCCGCAATGTAACCGAGTGCTACGAATGCTCCGACCACACTCAACGAGTAAGTGACTCTTTTCATACCGCATCCTTCCAATGTTTCCGGTGTTTTCTACCCGATCGGTCAATGCAACTTTCAACTGGTAAGGTCATCGCCGACAGAGCTATTGCCTCCCCACTTCTCTTTCCTTGAACGCAAACATTAACGCCTCGCAACAGGCGTGCGGTCGCCCCAGCCGCCACCGAGTGCGTTGAAGACTGCGATCTGGTCGATGACCAATGCGGATTCTGAGGCCGCAACTGCGCTGTCCAGGGTCACGAGCGATTGTTCGGTCGTCAGTAGGTCGAGACTGCTCAGGGCTCCAGCCGAATACTCATCACGCGCAATATCGAACGCCTCGCGGATCTGCTGTCGTGCTGCAATTAGCGAGGTGTGATTTCTTAGCCCGGCGTCGTAAATGCTAAGCGCCTGCTCGACCTCCTTCAGAGCGCCGAGAACGGTTGAGTCGAAGCTGGCCAGGGCGGCGGCTTCACCTGCCTTGGCTTCGCGCACCCGGGCCCGCGCCGCCGATTGATTGAAGAAGTTCCAGCTGATTTGCGGGCCGATGCCCCAGGCAAGCCCTGCATTTGTTCCAAGGTTGGATATCTGCGGAGCCGCTCCGCCGTAAAAGCCCACAAGTTTGACGGTGGGATAGAGGTCCGCGGTGGCCACGCCGATCTGGGCCGTGGCCACCGCCAGCCGACGTTCCGCCTGACGTATGTCCGGCCGCCGGCGGATCAGGGAAGTGCCGTCCCCGACCGGCAGCAGGGCCTGCAAATGAGGGGCCACTGTGCACTGCTCCGTTTCTACAGGTGCATCGGCAGGAGTTCGTCCCAATAGAGCCGCCAGGGTAAACAGGGCCGCCCGTCGCTGGCCCTCAAGGGTCGGGATGTCAGCGCCGACCTGTTGCGCCAGTGCTTGTGCGCGCTTTACCTCATAGGGAGATCCGGCACCGGCTTCGTAGCGATGACGCGTGATGTCGGCTTCGCGACTGACCACCTCGAGCGAGTGACGGCTCACTGCGACCTGCTCCCCCAGCGCGCAGATCGCTGCGTACGCCCGGACTGTCTCGGAGGCGACCACCACCTGGACGCTGTCTCGCAAAGCCGCTGCCGCTTCCTCGTTCGCTCCCGCGGCCTCGAGCTGTCGATGCACGCGGCCAAAGAGATCGACTTCATAGCCAACCTGGAAGAGATCTTCGAAGAGCCAGAAGTTTTCGGGGCGCTGGCCGTTGAGCTCGAGAATCTCGTCCGTCGTGGGATCGCGTCCGCGGACGGCGCCGGCGATGATCTGCGTCGACGGGTAGCGATTGCTGCGGGCGGCTGTAAGTACCGCGCGGGCAGCCGCAAGATTCGCTCCCGCGACCGCCAGATCACGGTTGGCCGCGAATGCCTCCGCGACGAGAGCGTCCATTTGCGCGTCGCCATAGAGTCGCCACCATGCATCGGGCGGCGAGGCGCGGCTTTCGGTACCTTCGTTTATGGATAACAGGGGTCCTTCGGCGTGCTTGGGTAGCTCGGGCGGCCGATAGTTCGGTCCCACGTGACATGAGGCCAAGAGAACCAGCGTCAAGGCGAGGCCGATGGGTTTCATGGCGGCTTCGGAGGTGGCGAGAAGAACGGCGGTGGGGAGGCTGGGCCTAATGGCGCCGCGCTCCTGTAAAGCAGGAGCAGCAGCGCCAGGACTGTCATGAAACCGATAGCCACGAATCCATCCATGACGGCCTGAGTGGTCGCGGCCGCCCGGATCGCGTTGCTGAGTACGAACTCGCCGCGCAGCGTATCGCCCTGTGGATCGAAGACTCTTGAGGTGGCCGACCCGTAGGCGTGGATGCGGCGAATCACGTCGGCATCGCCGATCTTCACGTGCTGACCAATCAGATTGGAGGCCACTTGCTCGCGCACTCTTGTCCAGGTGTTGATGAAGGCGGTTCCGACCTCTCCGCCCATTACTCGCGCGGTCTGCAGAACTCCTCCGAAGGTCAGTGCCTCTTCGGGTTTGACGTGCAGCACACCGAAGAAAACCAGGCCCGAGAGCGCGAAGCTCTGGCCGACTGCCTGCAGCAGTGCCGACGGCAGGAATTGGGTTGATCCCCAGTCTGGTGTGAGGCCATACGCGACCATAAGGCAGGCAACGCTGATGAAGATGAAGCCGATGCAGGCCAGCAAGCGCGCGTCCGTGCGGCGCAGAATGAATGCCGCCAGCGGGCAAATGAGGAGCTGCGGCACCGCGACCCAGATCAGGGTCTCGCCGACCTCGAGCGAGCGGAACCCTCTAACCGACCCGAGATACAGGGGGATGAGGAAGGCGGTGGCCAGGATTGTCAGACGCAGGAACGCGACGAGCGCAAACAGCCCCGGCATCGGGGCCTTCAGGGCGACGCGAAGATTGAAGATTGGATGCGGCGTGATCCACTCGTGTACGAGGAATGCCACGATTAGCAGCGCCCCTGCGCACAGCAGCGCCCACACGAGTCCCGAGTTCAGCCAGTCGAGTCGGTTACCCTGATCGAGCGCGGCGTAAGTGATCGCGAGCCCCAACCCACCGAGCAGGAGCCCGAAGCCATCCAGTGGCGGGCGTTGCGCCGGTGGCGGGCGCCCCGGAGGGATTCCAGCCCGAAGGCAGACCGTCATGATCAGCGCCAGGGGGACGTTCTGCCAGAAGATCCAGCGCCAGGAAAGATGCTCGATGTAATACCCCTCGAGCGAGGCCGAGATATTCAATGACAGCTCAAGGTTCAACGCGTATAGCGCAACGCCGTACACCCAATACTTGGGCGGCATGTTCCGCAGAATGAACGCCAAAGTGAGCGGAATGAAGAATCCGGAAGCACAGCCGCCCAGGAATTGCATGACCAGCAGCTGGGGGAGGGTGGTCGCGTAGGGTGTCAGGAGCGAGACCACCGCGAAGGCAAGGGATGCGCCGATAAGGACGCGGCGCGGCCCGTAGGCTGCTCCCATCCACAAGGAGACGAGAGTCACGAACATCTGCGCGACGGTTTGGGCGGTTGTGATCCAGGCTCCCTCATCAAATCCGGCGCCTACGGCCCCGCGGATATCCGCCAGCCCGAAGCTTGAGAGACGGCCGTTGAGGGTCGAGATGAAAGTACCCATCAGCACCGCCGTCAAACCAAGCCACGGAATAGAGGTCGGAGGCTGGACCGGCGGTGGCGTCAGGGTCGTCTGCCTGGGTGGCGGCGGTGCGTCTGCGGTCGAACCGTCGGAGACCGTGGGCCGCGTGGGTGAAGCTATGGAGGCGTTAGCCACCATCAACGAGCTCCATCGCGGGCATCGACGCTCGTCTCAACCGACATCCCCGGGAGCAGGCGGTCGGTCAGTCCGTCCGTGTCATCGATCAGGATCTTGACGGCGACCCGCTGCACGATCTTGGTGAAATTGCCCGTAGCGTTATCGGGCGGCAGCAAAGCGAACGAGGCACCCGAGGCGGGCGCAAAGGATTGCACGTGTCCGTGCAACACGTGCCCGGGGAAGGTATCGACGGAGATCTCAGCCTTTTGTCCGACCGCCATGTGCGTCAACTGCGTTTCCTTGTAGTTCGCAATGACCCAGACGTGAGGCAGGGGAGACAGACTCGTGATTTGCGTTCCGACACCAATCAGCTGCCCGGGTTTCACTGCCCGCTGACCAATGACGCCGTCCTGTGGTGCCGTTATCGTCGTGTAGGAGAGGTTCAACTTAGCGGTCGCCAGGACCGCACGCGCACCGGCCAGTGCCGCCTCGCTTTGTGCCAGTTGGCTGTCCAGGACCGACAGCTGGCGTTGCGCGGCCAGCGCCTGGGCGCGGTTTTGGGCCAGCTGAGCGACCAGTTGCGCGTGCTGGGTTTCCAGCTTCTCGCGCGCCTCGGTGGAGGAGGATCCAGTGTCTAATAGCGCGTGCTGTCGCGTCAGATCGCGTTCATTCTGTACAGCGGCGGCCTCGGTGGAGGCGACGACCGCGCGGGAGGACTGGATGTTGGCCAGCTGCAGCTCGTGCTGGGCCCTGAGCACTTCGGACTGCGCCTCATTGGCAGCGATTGTCGCCTCGGCCTGGGTCACAGCCGCCCGATAGTCGTCGTCCACGAGTTGCGCCAGCACGTCGCCCGCATGCACGCGTTGAAAGTCCTGGACCGGCAAAGCGCGCAGATAGCCGCCCACTTTCGCCGTAACGGGAGTCAGGTCGGCCTGCAGATACGCGTCGTTAGTTCGCTGCCAGCCGCGACCACCCTCCCATCGCGTCCAGTTGCTCGAGACGACGAGGATGACTCCCAGGGCTACCACCAGCACCAAAATCCGCCAGGCGAACTCGGCTATACGATTCCAGTCGAGGCTCTTAATGTCCTATTCTCCCCGATCGGCTCGATGATCTATGCGCTGGCATTGAGGAGTTGCGCAGGCCACCGGTCGATCTCGCACAGCTCACTCCTGCAAAGCGCGAAGGTGGGCCGGCAGCCATCGACGATAGCGAGGTTGACCCAAAGGATCCACTTCGGCATCGGACTCCGCTGCCGAGCGCATCCGGAGCTGGTGGCTCGCCCACACGTTCGGGCGCCCCGCCGGCGCTGCCGCGCTGGCGGTGTGACTCCCTATGGGTAATTACACTCGCTCGAACGCGCGCTTTCGCCCGAGGTGCGATTAAGGCTGATCAATTTCTGGCGGCAACAAGGTGAGAATCCTGAACTGTAGCAATGGGTCGAAACTGGATTCGTTGCTGTTGCGCTGCCAGCCGGCGATGCTTGGATTGGGTCAATATTGTAGGTTGTCGAACACCTCAAACTCGCACTTTCCTGCCGCCCCTCATTTCTTCGTTGGATACGACGTTCCATCACGGTGGGTGTACCCCGTAGCATCGGCGATCAGGTCGATGTCCGGGTATGTGCAACAGTCCTGCCGGTCCGCTGTACCAATTTCGAGTACTCGGGCTGGGCGGCCAGATTTATTGATCAGATGATGGCCATCGGGATCGCCACTCTTAAACGCCGCGCAGTCACCGGCGCGGAGTGTTTCTTCGCCGGCGTCAGTGACCAGCGTTAGCTCGCCGTCGAGCACCCAGACGAATTCATCCTCATGGCTATGCCAATGGCGCTGGCTGGACCAAGCCCCCGCTTCTATGACAGTCACGTTCACACCGAACTGAGTCAACCCCGCATGTCGTGCTAGCCGTTGGCAGGATTGAGCCCTGCAAGGCTCGTCAAAGGGACGCGGATAGCTACCGCCTGTCTCCCCGGGCACGATGGAAAGGTCGATCTTCTTCATAGCGGAGATTTGCAGTTCTTACAAGATCAGCTCCCGGCGCCACCATGCTGATTGCTGCTGCATTCTGATGCCGTGTACCGGACACTCGCAAGTGACGGGAATGGGTCTAGGAGCACCGGCAGAGTTCGACTGCTGCCCGCGACCTGAAACCGTTCAGATCAAAGAGGCAAGGACTTTGCAGCAACGGCGTTCGCTGGCTATAAATCGGGCTCAGTGAGCTGCCTGCTCCGCATCAGCCAGGACTTTCCGAAGCGGCCACCTCTGATGCTTAGGGGGAGACTCATTGTCGACGGCGTGGGTGTCTGGGGAATAGTGAAACAGCCGGAAAAGGCCGTTGCGATACGACTCGACAGTGCGAGGTTCGGTGCGGTGCGCTTTTTGTAGCTTCTACGCCCGATAACTAGTCGTCATCAGCGGGTTGGCAGACTCCGTTCACGCCCTCGTAGTACTGCGCGTAGATCGCACCACCCTGGGCGAATGGCCGCATCACCGGATTACCATCCTTCAACGCTGCGAAGTCAATCGGTCTCACCTTACGAAAGTCATCCGCGCGGGTGCGGCCTGAGGCGATACCGATCGTGCCGAGAATCCCGGGGGCGTAGTTGGGGCCCGTGGAAGCGAGCGCGCCGATGGTGATGTCGATCTCGCCACTTGAGTAAATCACCACCTGCAATGTGTTGGGGGCAGTCGTGCCGGCGGCCGGTACCCCCTGGTAGGTAATGATCACGCGCTGGTTAGTCGTATCGTATGTCGCGAATACGCCCCCTCCAGTGGTAGCTGCGGTGCTGTCGAGGTCCTTCATCAGGGCACCGATCGTGAGTCGATTGGTGAGCAACAATTGACCTCTCATGTACCAGGGTGAACCATTGTCATCTACCCCGGTATAGTCGCCTGAGGTGCGGGTCGTGATTGCCCCGTCCTCACTCACGAACAATGTCGTCACGGGGTCCGACATCCCCGGAACCGGAAATGAGAATCCGGAATAGCTCACAATGGCGGTCCCGTTCCCGGCCACCGATAGCTTGGTCGCTCCGGGATTCAGCAGGGACGCACCCGAGCGGACGGCTACACTGTAGGAGCCGCCAGCAGGGACGAACGCGATCTGGTCGCCCGCACCGAGATCGAATGGATGTGCGCGCACGTGTTCGCAATCCTTGACGACCCGTACCAGTGGATCGTCAAGCTCGTGCATATCGCGGTCTTCGTGCCTGAGCGCTGCATCGAAGAACGCCAAGGCGTAGTCGTTGGTGAGGCGCGTGGTTTCTGCGATCGCCAGCTCGGGCTCGAGCGGCATGGACGGCCGCAGGGAACTCTTCGCCGCCAGAATCTGCGGATTCCCGAATAATACCGCCTGCAACTGGGCGTCGCTCACACCGTCAAAGACCGAACTGTTGCAGAAATTGTAGACACCGAGCTCATAGGGTCCGGTGTAGCTCCAGTAGAAAGTCGCATCGAACACAAAGTTCGCGATGTCCGATGGGTTCAGGGTCGAAGGATCGACGAAGGCCTGAGGGAACACCGCAGGGTTCACCGCGACCAGGGAGTTGTGGATGTCCTGACACCAGCTCGTCTGATAGCCGCCGACATGGTGATTCCAGCCGGCAATGTCGACCCGGTACTTCCGCGGGCTGTTAGTGAAGGCGTTGAAGTTGGTGTAGGCGATTCCGGTGTCATTGGCAAAGAACATCAACGGCACCCGTGCGTTGGAGTAATCGGTCGCATTCAGCAGCAGGTTGTAGTTGCTGCCCGCACCCATAAAGGCAGCCTTGACGCGACGATCGGCGGGCAGGTCCTGCGTACTGATGCCGGTGACGGTTGCTAGCGAAGTCTGCCCGCCAAGCGAGTAGCCGAGCACTCCGATCTCATCCGGATCGATTTGCGCCGCGAGAGGCACGTGCTCACGATCGGCCTTGCCAGCGAGGACGGCCCCGATCACGAAGCTCACATCCTTGACACGCTGAAATATTGTCGCGGCGTAAATGCTAGGGTTAGGACCAAGCTTCAGTCCGACAAAGGTCTCCATGAAATCGGTCTGATACCAGGCATCGTCATCGCCCGTATGCTCCACCGACGCGACCACATAGCCGTGGCTCGCCAGTGTCTCCAGCGTGTCCGGAATACTCTTTTGGGCGGAAACCTCGAAACCATGTGTCGCCACGAGGAGGGGGAAACGGCCGTGGGCGAGCGGGGCGTTCTCGGCGATCTCGTGTCCCGATATGCTCCCAACGAAAGTGAGTGCCGGTGTATCGGGAAGCCCAGGGTAAACGGCGCCACCGGGATTCTGGTTGTACACCGGATTGTTCCAGGTGTAGCGGATCGGCTGCGTCGGGTGGGCCGAGGTTGGGTACCAGATGTGGAGGTAGAGCGGTCGTCCCTCAGTCGTGACGGGAGTGGAACCGTCTGGGTTGCGCGACGGGTCCCTGAGAACCAGTGTGGCGTGGCCGATCGCGTACGCTTCCGGATGGTCCGATTCATTCCGCGCACCGCTGACGCGTGGGGCCCCGATGACGAGCGCGAGGATCACTAAATTCGATATGGCGAGTGATAGGCGGCGTACGCCCGTAGTCCCAATCTTCTGCATTGGAGATCCCCCTGTGCGAACGAGCGCGCCCTCCTTGTCTATATACGCTTCAATAACGAGCCGCAGCAATCGAATAACCTGCTACGGCAATCGAATAACGAGCTAGGCCAAGCCCGCGCAGACCGCCGTTCTTGAGCTCGGCAGTTAGGGCGATCTTCCCAACTCTGAGGTCGATTTAGAGCAGGGCGAGAGTGGCTTCGCGAATCCTCACGAAGCCTAAGAGGGGCCCGGGGAGAAGAGGACGATGAAGCGATCGAGGTTCATCGGGGGCGAGGAGCAAGGAGCGAGGAGACCACCAGAGCTAGAGTTGTGTCGCGGAGAGCGGAGATATCCCATATTGGATGCCGAGAGCGCCTGAGTTCGATGTTGGTTGTCTGTACACGGGAGAGGTCAATGGATCAAAGTGAGATCGCAAGGATCCGCGCACTGTTAGGTGCAAAACCGCGACCCGTCGGGTGGGTCGAGCGCCGCCAGCGCCTCGACGAGGTTGGGTCCGTTTGGCCGGTGGCCGACGACGTGACGGTCACCGCTGCCAATATCGACGGGGTACCCGCCGAATGGTCGACCGTTCCCGGTAGCGACAAATCACGTGTATTGATATTTCTACATGGCGGCGGCTACTGCTCCGGTTCGATCCTGAGTCACCGCCGTATGGTGACCGAGGCGGGGCGGAGAGCCGGAGTGCGCACATTGGCGCTCGGCTACCGATTGGCGCCGGAGCATCCCTTTCCGGCAGCGTTCGATGATGCGCTGATGGCATGGCGCTTTCTGCGGCGCCAGGGAATCGCAGCCGATCATATCGCGGTCGGCGGTGATAGCGCCGGCGGCGGACTTTCGCTGGCACTTGCGTTGCACCTTCGCGACGAGAACGAGGAGTTGCCCGCCTGCGTTTGGGTCGTCTCACCCTGGACAGACTTGACGATGTCGGGTCCAACGCTGATCACAAAGGACGCGGTTGATCCGCTCATCCGCAAGGCCTATCTAGACGAGCTTGCACACGCCTATCTGGGCGGCGCAATGGATCGCAAGAATCCGCGGGTGTCCCCGCTGTTCGGCGAGTTAACAGGTGTCCCGCCGACATTGATTCAGGTGGGATCGGCTGAGACGCTTCTTGCTGACGCCCTGCGACTTGCCGCCGCTGCCGGTGAAGCGAACGTGTCAGTGACCCTGGAGGTCTGGCCACACATGATCCACGCGTGGCCTGTGTGGAACGCCGGTTTGCAAGCCGGTCGACGAGCACTCGACAGCGCCGGCAATTTCATTCGTGGCCATATGTGAGCGCAAGCCGCTCGTAACGAAATTGAACTGGTGACAGGCGTCACGCCTACGGAATGGGCGCTCCTGTCGAGCGGCACGATCCTACACCCAACAGGCGCTATAACGCTCGGCGCGGCGCGTTCGCAAACGGCATTTGCCGTCCCCGTGGAACAGGCATAGATTTGAGACGAAATCAGCCCCCGGGAGAGTGCCATGAAATTCCTTATGGGGTTTGTTTTGTTCGGCCTTATCCTTTGTGCCGGCGCGTGCTCGACGAGTCCGCCCGCACCCCTGGCGACACCGGTGGCGCCGTTCGCCAAAACTGCCGCGCGCCAAGCGCCCGCGGGCTTCGACAATAGAAGCAACGGACTTACGGACGAGCCGACACACCAGGCAGATCAGGCAAGTTTTGAAGCGTTCGAAGGCATCCCAGACGGCCTGGGTCCGCTGTACAACGCGCAGTCCTGCCGGGAGTGTCACCAGAGCCCGGTTTCCGGCGGCGCCAGCCAGATTATGGAGTTGCGCGTCGGCCACAAGGGGGCGGACGGCACGTTTCAGAACGCAGACATTCCGATCAATCACGGATCCGAGATCATCAAGGGACGAACGCTCGTAAACCTGCGCACAATCTGTCCCAGCGCGACCTTTCCCACCACCGAGATCCAGGAACGCGTGCCGGATTCGGAAACGATTCGGACGTTTCGCACATCGTTGAGTATTCTCGGCGACGGATTTGTGGAGGCGATTGCCGATTCAACGCTGACTGACATTGCGGACAAGCAGTGCAAGCAGGAGCACGGCAAGATCTGCGGGCTGGTTCTCTACGTCCCCATCCTCGAGTCCCCCGGTGTCACGCGGGTTGGCCGCTTCGGTTGGAAGAATGAGCACGCGAGCCTTCTCTCATTCTCGGGCGACGCATACCTCAATGAAGTAGGCATTACGAACTATCTGTTTCCGGATGAAGTGACGAATCTATGCAACACTGTTGCCGAACCGAACGACAAACGAGGCGCAGACGGTCTTTCGGACATTGATCACTTCGCACGCTTCATACGCGCGACCAAAGCCCCCGCGCGCGACGCCCAGCAAGCGGCGACCGCCGCAGCCAAGACTGGCGAAGTGCTGTTTGCCAAGATCGGCTGCGGCATTTGCCACGTCCAGACTCTGGTCACCGCGGCGTCAGGCACGCCAATGAATGGCGGAAAGTACATCGTTCCGGAGGCGCTCGGGAAGAAGGTATTTCATCCTTACAGTGACTACCTGCTGCACGACGTCGGCACTGGCGATGGCATCGTCATCGCCCCCGAGGAGCACTACAGTAAGGGGATGTACAAGACACAATGGGAGAAATTCTCGCTTGAGTCTTGTCGCTCGAGTGCCGACAGAATGCGCACAGCTCCGTTATGGGGAGTACGCTTCCAGCCAATGCTGATGCACGACGGCGCCTCGCTGACATTTCGCGACGCTATCCTGCGCCACCGCGGCGAAGCCGGCGATGTGACAAAACGCTTTGAAAGCCTCAGCCCTGCTGATCAGCAGGCGCTTGTCGAATTCCTGAGATCTCTGTAGGGAAATCGTACCTGTGCTCTGCATTGTGAGCAGGTGACGCTTTCACCTACGCTGAGTATTACACGGGGCAGAAGCAGCAACGCAAAGCCGGTAACGAGGCCGGTGATAATGGTCGCGACCACCCAGTGCGCAAGTCTGGCCGCAGTGCGTCACTCGCGAAGTAGCGCTGTGCCAACCATCCCGCCTTGGGCTGAAATTCCAAAGACTGGCGAAACTCAGTGGTGCCAACCGTTTCCACGGGCGGCAGCTTCAGCCTTAGCGTCCAGCGGATCGCCAACGATGAGTTCATCGACCGACTGCTCAATGACCGGCGGCAGTGAGGAGGCCGCGGGCTTATATTGGCCCGCCCGGAGGTCGGAGGCTCGGTTGCCGCGAGTGCTTCTAGGCGCCAATCCTCACCCTCACGACAGGCAAGTCCGGCAACTGCGCTTTTGTCGCGTAACGTGAAGGTGCGGCAATAGTCGCCGTTGCGCGCTGCAAAGCTGACGCCTACGTACACGGCGGCATCCGAAGCCTGGTCGCTGGCGAGTCGCTCCGAGAGCGCGTGCGCCAAGGCCCCAGACGCAAGAATTTTTCCATCCCGGATACTGAGCAGTTCCTCGCTCGGCAAGTGCCGCAGCAGGGGCGCAATGAGCACACCGAGGATTACGCTTGCCGCTACGGCACTCCACTGCGGCCAGCTCCAATGTCTCGCTCGAATGCGCTTCGATGATATCGCCGGTGCGCGCCTTTGTAGAGGTGCCTTTCGCCGCAGCCAGCAGTTGATCCGGGATCGGCTCTGTGAGCACAGGATCGAATTCACTGTGCAGCCGTGCCCGAAATCTACGCTCGCGTGCGACACGGTCGGCCAAGGCTGAGTCCGTAGCCATTGCAGATTCCACAGCTGCGCGCGTTGCTTCATCCAGCTCACCGTCGGCGTAGGCCATGACTGTCTCGTCGCTGAATATCATTGCTGCATCCTCAGTTCTCGCCGAGCATAGCCTGTAGCGCCTGGCGACCGCGCGCGAGCCGGCTCGTCAGCGTCCCGATGGGAACTTCCATGATGTGGGCGGCCTCCTTGTAGGAGAGGCCCTCGACCAATACCAAACCCACGGCGAGGCGCTGCTCTTCTGGCAGACGTGCTATCGCGTCCTGCACCGGTAGCATTTCAGCTTGTGCACTCTGTCCAATATGTTTCCCGCTTTCCTCGGGCGCGAATATCCGCTCGCTTCGGGCGCGTGCCCGCAGTTCGTCGATCCACGCGTGTCGCAGGATGCCAAATATCCAGCCCGTCACCCCTGCATCGGGCCGCAATTGGTGAGCGCGCGCGAGGGCCCGTTCGAGTGCAAGCTGCACCAGGTCGTCCGCGTCGTGCGTGTTTCGCGTGAGGGCACGCGCAAAGCGCCGCAGTCTGGGCAATAGTGTGACTAGTTCCGCACTTAAGTCAGGAGGTGACACGCGTTGCTCTTACGGGTGTATTACGAACACGTATGCCATTTTCTTCCATTGCTTCCCCGCACGGCCATGTTCCAATAAGGTGAGCGCATGCGCCTTTTCGTTATTCTACTGTGTCTGATCGGAGAGCCCATTGCGCAGGCGCAGATCGGGTTGCCTGCCGTGCGCCTGCCGATTGGCAGTGCTGGACTGCCGAACCTTCCGACGCCCGATCTGTCGCAGTCATCGAATCTCGATGCCGAGTTTCGTGGCACCGACCTACGCCATCTACGAACCCTGCAGATCCGCACACTGCTGCGCGCTCACCGCGACTTGATTGAGCCCGACCCGCACGGTAACCCGATTGTTCGCGGGGAGGTCCTGGTCGTCGCTCCCAGCGCGGCCGCCCTTGAGGCTGCCGCGGCCGCGGGCTTCTCCATAGTGCGGGAATCGACCGTTGAAGAGCTTGACTTGCGCCTCGTTGTCTTACACGTGTCTTCGGACACCGCTCGCGCCCTTGCCCGGCTGCAAGTCGCAGACCCCGGCGGTATCTATGACTTCAACCATATTTACATTGAGAGCGGAACTGCAATCACGACCAACCCTGTTGGCCCGCAGCCGCTCCGGCCCGAGGATGACGTGAGTGCCGCGGCGATGGCCCGCACGCCGCGCATCGGTCTCATCGATAGCGGTGTCGATCGCGCTCACGAGGTATTCAGTGGATTGACGCTGCACCTGCACGGGTGTTCGGGCCGCGTGGTGTCGCACGAGCATGGCACCGCAGTCGCTTCGCTCATGGTAGGCCAAGCGCCGACTTTTCACGGAGCGGCCCCGGCGGGTGAGCTCTTCGCCGCGGATGTGTACTGCGGCCTCCCGACGGGAGGCGCGGTCGATGCAGTAGCCGAAGCCTTAGGGTGGCTGGTCCAGGAAAAAGTACCCGTCATCAATGTCAGTCTGGTTGGGCCGCCGAATCGAGTGCTTGAGGGCGTCGTGCAGCGCGTGATCGCCGGGGGTCATATCGTGGTGGCCGCGGTGGGGAATGACGGTGCTGCGGCGCCGCCCCTTTATCCCGCCGCGTGGCCCGGAGTCGTTGGCGTGACGGGCGTCGACGCGCGTCGGCGCGTGCTGGTGGAGGCGGAGCGCGGACCGCAGGTGAAGTTCGCGGCTCCCGGCGCACAGTTGGCGGCCGCCAAGTCCCCGTCGGGCTACACCCTCGTCCGGGGAACCTCGTTTGCAGCGCCTATCGTGGCGGGGCTTTTGGCACTTAACCTGCTAACTCCCGACAAGGCTGCAGCGGATCGCGCCGTCACGGCACTGGCGCACGAGGCCGTGGATCTCGGGTCTCCCGGACCCGACCCAGTCTATGGGTTTGGTTTGGTGGGTGAGGCGATCGGGCGTCAACCAGTGCTAAAGACGCTGCGGGCAGATTAAGTTAAGAGATGAATCGCGTACCGCTACGGAAGATTCGTTGCCGCCCACTCGTAGTACTCCTTAGAAAGGTCGCGGAATAGCCGCGGCTTCGAGAGGAGACGACAATGAACAGGAATCATCTTTTCGCGACAGCTGCGATCACAGCACTCTTGGCTGGGACGCTGCCGGCTCAGGCGCAGATGCTGGGTGGCGGCATACGCGGCGGGGTGAGCGGCATGCAGGCGGCCACGTTCGGAGGCGGGTTCGCTACCATGCACAGTGCCGGCACCCGTCAGACCGACATTTCGGCCTCTGCCCGCGCGCGCGCGCGAGTGGATGGGCCCGGCCGCGTCGTTCAAACCGCGAAGACTGGGACGCAGGGGGCGGCTCGCGCTGCCAACGCCGCTAAGGCCGATACCGCCGTCGCAGGCCGCGAGACCGTGGGCGCTGGCGAGTTCGAAGCGTCCAAGGCGAGCGACGCCGCTCTTGGCACGACTCGCGCCGCGGCCGGTTCGACGGGCGGCATCAGCGCGACCGCCGCAGGACAGGGCCAGGCGCAGGTTCGGAACGCTGATGCAACTGGCGTGGTTGCAGGCGGACCTTCGACCACCGAAGTCTCGGGCACGAGAACGGATGCGGGCAACTCTAAGCCCTGGGCCGCTCAGCCGGCTAAGGCGACGCAGCCTGATAGCCCGGGCGCTTCGCGGCATTCATCTCCCACACGCGAGAGTGCCTCGTCTGCAATGAACTCCGAGAGTTCAAGCCTGGGCACTGGTGGCGAGACGGCGGCCAGCGCTGGGGCTCGCGGCGAAACCGAAGCAAATGCTTCCGCTTCGGCAAATGGGTCTACGACGCGCTGACCGCTTCCGGCAAAAAGCGTCATGTGAGGACGGCAGGGCCCCTAAATCCCTGCCGTTCTCCTTCGTTGTCTCGTTAAGAAGTTGATTTACCGGCGACGCATTGTTGCTGGGATGACTAGCGCGTCGCGGTGCCCGTTTCAGCGTGCCTACGACTTTCGCCCTCCCAAGAATTCGGACTCTATGCGTGTGCTTCCGTAATCAATCGCACGTGGCGAGGCGGGGTGCGGCGGCTGGAAATACCACGTGCATCTGGAGCGGCGACGCATCGTTAGCCTAAGGAACTTTTTCAACGCCGCGGCCGGCCGAGGCGCCGCACGTCTGTCCTATAAGTCCATGAGTGCGCGATCAGGTGCGCGGCCGAGGGCAACCGGATGTGATCTTCGTAACAGTCGTTAAGTTAACAAAGGTGCAGACTGTCACGGCTGGTTCCCATACCCAAAAGGAGCCTTGGAGCATGAAACGCTCAACCACGCTCTATTCGCCCTGCTGGCTGTGAGCGCAAAGCAATCCCCGACGGCCCTGTCGCACAGAGCGATGCCTCGGCAACGTCCAGCACGGGGTTAGCGGGAATCGCAGCGGCGCGAGCGCCCGCACTTCCCTAAAGTAGAGCGCAGTGCCGTGAGCAATTTGGCAAATGCAGGAGAGGTCACTGCTTCGGCCCGAGACAACGTGAGGTCCATCACGCGGTTTTTGTGCTACCGGGGCAGAATATGAGTCGGCATCCGGAGACTTGATGTATGTCCAAGCCGCTGAAGAAGCTAAAAGGCCGGCCGACGACCGACGAACGGGGTAACTCCACTTGGAAATGGACTGGAGAAGTGGAGGTTAAGACGGCGCATTTGAGAGCCCTCGCTGAGGGATTGTCACTCGCAGAGCCGCCGCAGAAGGTAGACCTTAATCCCTACAGCCAATCAACCTCGCAAGATAAGGGCAAGACCAAAGGCCGCTCACTCGATGACATGCGGCGCCTGAACGAACAGATGAAGCGTGAGCATGAGGCGCTTGTCAGGAGCTTGCGTAAGCGTGAGGTCAGGAAAAGTGATTCGCCACCCACGCGCGGCATGCGTCTGCAGTTCGGTGACCGCGAGCTGCTGGTGGATACACGTCACTCGCGCATCACCCTTGGCCGTGCCGAGGACAATGACGTCGTAGTGGCTCGCGAGCGAGTCTCGCGTGTGCACGCCCGAATCGAGATCAATCGCAACGCCTTTGTATTGACCGATCAGAGCACGAATGGCACCTTCGTGCAGACCGCCGGCGGGGAGAAATCGTTCATACGCCGCGGCAGTCTGCAGCTCAAGGGGCGGGGCTTAATCGGCCTCGGACGTCGGCCCCGGCAGGGCTCCTCGCATACCATCCGCTTCGCCTGCGAAGAGGCATGACCGCCGACTGACCCGATGGGATTGTGGCGTGCTTTTGTTCGCCAGGCGCATCGTTGCCAAGGGCGGCGTGCATTCGACTGAGATCTTCCTCGAGCTGGGGCGAATAAACACAATAATTGCGTGCGAATTGCGGCACGCACTCCTGTGCACAGGCCTGCAAACCGGCCGCCGAGTCGAAGGTGCCTCTCAAGTCCCGGAGCTTCGCTACCCCCACCCACCGACAGCCCGAGGGTGTCAATCACCTGGGCTTTCAGGTCGACACTGACGATGAGCTGCGAAGCATGCACGCGCAGTTGGAGGCGGCGGGCGCCCAGCTGATACAAGAAAACGAACAGCCGGTGCTGCTACGCCCGGTCCCGGTCCGACAAGTACTGAGTGACCGACCCGACCGGAATTGCCTGGGAGACTTTCCACACGCTCTGCGGGATCCCTGTGTATGGCGATGACGCGCTCGTGCCAGAGGAGCGGGCGTGCTGCGAGCCGGGCGAAGAACACCGACCGAGGGAAGGCGCGCGCTGCGGTTCACGATGTACGCGTCTTTGCAGAGCGCGATTCGAAGAGGCCGGCTGAGCCTTAAGTGAGCGAGACGTCATTTTTTATGCGACTTCTCGCCTAGCGATCATCGATCGGATGGCCATGCACCTATCCCCGGTTTGGCGCGTGTAATGGAAGTTGCCCGCAGACTGCCTCCGGCAGCACCCTCTGGGGCGAGGATCGTGTAGGCCTCACCCACACGTAATTTAGCAGAGCGCTGCGCAGCCACGGCTGCACTCGTATCTACCGCGACGTGCTCGCTCAATCGTGTCAGTAGAATCAACTGAGAACCATGCGCTTCGAGTAGCGTGCCGGTGACCCGCCGGACCGTAGGCGCTAGTTTGTCCTCAGCCGCTACGACTTGCGCCCCACTAGAAGCCGAGCCATTGGATCCGAAGATCATTAGCGTCTTATATCCCCCCACATAAACCAGGCCATTGGCCACCATCGGCACGACGTTGGCATTGCCACCCAGGTTGGGCCATTGGCCGGCGGGCGCAGAATACAAAAGGTTCAGGGTGCCGTTTGTAGGCGTGGCCGAGAATGCGTACAGCGTCAACCCGGTAGTCGATGTCGGACGGCCCACCGCCCAGATAATCGCCGATCCTGCTTTGCGGGCATTCGAGGTGACCACTGTGAAAAATCCCGGGTCCTGTTCCGAGGATGCGATGGTGGAAGTGGTCGTTTCCGGGACCCAGTGAGGTGCTGGGGAAGTCGAAACCTGCCATGTCTGCAGTGAGCCGGCGGAGGTTACGACGCGGCCAACACCGTCGTGCCCCCGATAGTAGGAAGCGCCACACCAGCAACCGTTACCCAGCTGCTGCATGTCCAACGCGGTGGACAAGTTATTCTGATCAAGTAGGAACAGGCGGCCATCCTTGGAAACAATGGCTGCAAGGTCGGCAGTGTCGGACTGCGTGGGAAGCAGCATCACACCGGACGCACCGAGGTCCGCGTCGTCGATGTCCATTTGAAAAACGTTCGATGGAGTAAATACGCCGGTGCGCGAGCCGAGGTTCGGCTGCAAACCCACCACGCTCTCTTGAATGTTGGTGACGCCGTCGTACGTACTCTGCGACGGGCAGTCCTCCGGCGAGTCGTAAAAATTGCAATCTGAGTTACCGGTCGAGAAGAAAATCGTATTGCTGTTGGCGGCCAGCCCGAATCCCGACATCCATACCGAACTTAGAAAAAAACTCGTGGGCGAAGCGGCCTGCGTATCGTTAAGCTCGGCCTTCGCGAGGGGCGCGAGATTTCCGGCTTTCCACCCCAACACCCAGCCGCGGGAGTGATTAGCCTCAAAGTCACAGAAGCTGCCAAAGCCGGCGTAAATCACGCCGTCGTGTTCCAGCAGAGCGGGGCGCTGGCGTTGGTAGGTGGCATTGAAGGCGAACGTAGAGCCGTCGCTGAGTTTCTGGGTCGCCGCTACTATGACCGCCGGCACCGAGTCGGCTAGGGTCACTAGATCGAGTGCGTGCAGTTGGTACTCAGGTGCGGCGCCACTGATGTACGCGATGACGTAGATCCGATGGCGGGCGAGGTCAATAACCGGTGTGCTGGTAATGCCAACGTTGGGCCCGTTGTTTCCGCACCCGAGAGGGGTAGGCACAGGGGCTCCGAGATTGCGAGTAAGAAGGATCTGACCGCTTTGAGCGTCGAGCGCATACACCGAGTTGTTCTCGGACACGACGTACAGCACGTTGTGAATGCTTCCGGCAATCATCTGGCCCGGTACAAGAAGCGGCTGTGCGTCGATCTGATCATCGAGTGATACCGTCGCCAGTACGCCAAAGCTTGCGGGGAACGCGGAGGCGCTGAGGAGCGTCTCCTCTTTGTTCCACCCCGTGCGCAGGTCGTTGTAGTGATAGGTGATTACAGCGATAGCCGAATTTGCCACGGCCGAGGCCGCCTGAACGATCGACCCGCAGCAGACTGCAGCAATCAAGAGCAGACAAAGGGTTATCGCACGCCCACGCCCAATCGCACTCATAGATTCATCCCCCAAACATATGATCGCGCGGTTAATCCGCGTCGTTCTTAATCCCGAAAGTAGCACCGGTCTCCCAGTGGGTCGAGTTAAGCGTCAGCGTGACAGCTTCAGGGGCGGAGCGTAGCCAATAGCGGCAGGGTGCTTCCCAGCGCACTTAAGCAATTCCGGCGATAGCGGCACGGATTTTTCTCGGATGCCTGTCGTAGGTCGCCTCTCATTCCGGCGAGGCTACTTCGCCTCGGCTACCCACTTCAAAGTCGCCAGCCAGAGATCGTGGCCGCGATGCATCAGGGTCTCGTCGCTCCGACGTAAACGCGCCGCATCCTTCCCAATTCCGGCCTCATCCATTACGACAAGGCACATGGTGCCCTTGGGCTCCAGATACCAGGAGTGATAGAAACTCGGGTAGGTCCCCGGCGCATAGCCGTACCAACCCAAACGCTGGTTCAGCACATACTCGTGCAGCTTGCTCTCGATGGACAAGCCGAAGGTAGTCCAGCGGAATAACGTACCGTTCCCGAGCACCGAATCCCCGCCCTGGATCTCGACATCCTTTGAGTTCGGATACCAGGTCGGCCAGCGTTCCGCGTCGACGATATGGGTCCAGACGCGCTCACAGGACGCGTTGATGATCAGGGCATTGTGGGCGAAGAGGTCGGCCTTCGCCGGCTCGAAGCCAGCGGGCCAGTGGATGTCCTGGGAGCGGTGAGCAAGAGCGTCTTTCATCGACATGGCTCTGTATCCTTCCGGGTGTGCGAAAGCCCGGATCTCGCCGTCCAACTCATCATGCGAGACTCCGTCGGAGATCTGGTCGCGGATGGATTTGACTTGGCCTTGCGATTTGGCGAGCCGCCGCAGGGATCGTTCGTCGCCCGCAAGCTGGTCGAGACGCGCGTACTGACCGTGGCATCGCCTTCCTACATAAAAGCCAAGGGAAAGCCCCGGTACCCCAAGGAGATCGAGCAACGGGATTGCATTGATTTTTACGATGCCGCCAACGCGCGACCTTACGACTGGGAGGTGCGACGCAGGAAAGAAGTGCTGCCGCTACAGATCAAGGCGCGCCTGTTGGTGTCGGACTCGGGAACCCTGATCGGTGCATGCGAGGCCGGGGCTGGTATCGGCCAGATTCTGGAAATCGGCTGCCGAGAGCTAATCCGCAGTGGCCGACTGGTCGAACTGTTTCCGGACTGGTCGGACGAGCGGTTCCCGCTTTATGCGATTTACCCCTCGCGGCTTCACCGGGCGGCGAAGGTGCGGGCGTTCATTGAATTCTGCCTGGAAATCATGGGCGCGAATCAGAACGCAACTCACGCGAAGGCCGATGAATCAGGCCGAGAGCAGCGCAAGTAGCGCACCGAGTATCGACACGTATTCGATGCAAATCCTTTATCGTTCGCTTGTGAGTTCGAGGCGCCACTGGGCTCGAAATCACACGACTTCAAAATATTAGCCGATTACGGCCACCTCTACTTGCCGAGTTGCTCCAGCGCTCCGATCCAGTTTTCCACGTGATAGGCCGACGCAAGCCTTCCGCCCCGCACTGTAAACACGTCGATCGACATGGTCTTAAAGCTCCTGCCCGTGGGCTTCGTTCCAAACAGCTCGCGCTCAGGTGTCCCGGTCGCTTCCCCCCGCACTACTATCTGATCGCCCGAAACCACAAGGTCTTTGATCGACCAGCGCAAATCGGGGACGGCCGCACCAATCATCTTGAAGACGCCTGCCAGCTGGTCCCGGTTAAGCCAGTCGTCGTTAGTCGAATACGATTGATAGTCGGGGTTGGTCGCTCTAGCCAGGAGACTTACAACATCCTTCTTCGCCGGTTGATTTAGGGCGTCATAAAGGGGCGCGACAATCGTGCGCGCCTGTTCTGGCGTCAGCGGTGCGCCAGCGAGCGGCTCGGGAAATGCATTGCCAAACATCGGTCGACCACTCAATGACTCCGCTCGCGTCGCTTCATCCTGCAGGACATCCCAGTGTTCCGTGAGCACTCCATTCTTCATGATCAGGATGTCAGCGGCGACCCAGTTGTGCGAGCGGCCGTTACCGGAAAAGCGACCGTGCAGCATCGCGAGGTCACCTTGGGCAAAGATAAGGGAGTTGTCGTAGTGGAGAGTCGGCGGAGCCGCCCGGACGAGGTTGAACAAGCCGTCGCGGCCGGGTGGTATGTGGGCGCTGTGCTGGATGTAATCGGGCGACCAGAATTTTTCAGCGGCTTGGTAATCGCGTTTGTTGAACAGAGTGTCGAACGCTTCCAGCACAATCCTCTTGTTCTGTTCAGGAGAGTAGCCACTCATACAGGGCCTCCGTTGGCTAGTACATCTAATGACATTGCGCGGGTCAGACAGGTCCGAGCCCCCGGCTCGGAGGCCGCCTTCTCAAAGCGTAACGCCCGACTGCTCGCTGAAAGATAATATGACCGGTCGTCTTGGTAGGCAAGACGATTCTGGGCTGACTGCTCGCTGAAGATCGGCGATGGACGAGCTCTAAGCCAGTCCCACGATTGTGTGCGTATGAGGAACGCGGATGACTCAGGCAATGATGCTCGAGAACACAACCTTCACGAAGTATTCAAGTGCTCTTGGCTTCTTTTCGAGGCGCGTTCGCAAAATCGCCCCCTCGTATGCGTCGATCAGAAACGCAGCTAGGTCGTCCGCCGGCAGATCCTTACGTATAGAGCCTTGGCGCTGCCCCTCGGCGAGGGCGGAAGATAGCTGCTCTCCCCAGAGGTTCAACACTCGACGGAGACTCTCGCGAATCTGGGGGGTATCCGCGGACACCTCGGCCATGAATTTCCCGACCAGGCAGCCGTCTTTGCAGCTAGAAAAATACGCATTAAGAGCTGCAAAATGCTTCTTGAGACGAGTAAGCGGTGCAATCGCGGGGTCGGTTAGAACAGTTCGATCGGTCGTGCCCTTTCCGTACTCGGTAACGATCTCAGCCGCCAAGGATTGTTTAGTCTTGAAGTGATTGTAGAAAGACCCTTTGGGAACGCCGGCTGCCCTGGTAATGTCCTCGACACTGCACGCGCTAAAGCCTCGCTCGATGAACTGCTGCATGGCGGCTTCGAGAATGGCATTACGAGTGGAGCGGCGAGGCAACGTATTTCCTTTGGCGGCTTGTCTTGTCCGCTGCACGTCGGAGTTCAGCGCGGATTCCGCTGGAATTGCAATGCCAGGATGGGGCGCTAATCTTACCTGCTTTTAAGTGGCTGCATGTGTGCTTGGGTCCGGCTACGGCTTCCTCCAAGCTCGGCCCTTCGATCTCATGGAAGCCATTTGCGCTGTCGTCGTTTCGCGGCGCTGGCACAAGAAAACGTGGAACGGCACAAGAAAACGTGGAACCGGCACAAGAAAACTTGGAACTGAATGGTGAGTGGATCCGAGAGGAATCGAAATTCCGTTGCAATGGGAGAGAGATATGAATCGGCCTTCGAGTTTTGCCTTGCACATCCAGCCGCTATTCACGTCCGATCAGCGGACTTGCATGATTAAGGCCTTCGACTTGGCGAAATACGAAGATGTGAAGAAGTGGAGCGACAAGATTGCTCACAGCGTCACCGCCAAGACGATGCCCGCTGACGCGAGTAATCCGTGGCCAGACGAGTGGATCGCGCTTTTCAACAGGTGGGTCGCTGAAGGGTGCAACCCTTAGATAATTGGCGCTATGCATGCGTTCAGCGTGCGGGGTGTGGTAGCGCACCCATAAGAGGCACCACTTTCGAGGTGACTGAGTCGAGGGGCCAGCGCGGAAGATGTTTCGTTGAAGTGACACGCGCCGTACCTTGCTCCGTCCGGAAACGGCAGGTTTCCTTCGCGATAGATCATCTACAGTTCTTGCACCAAGATCGGTTCCTAACTTTTACCGAATCGGGCAGGTCTCGACCACGGGTGGTGCTTGCGCACGTACCAAAGCAGGCTCGAAACGACAGACCAACTCCCTAGTGCAGCCAGAAGCGTCATCGCCAGGCTCTCGCGTGGAAGCATTGTCCACACGAGCGTCGCGAAAACCACCCCGCCCATAGCGCCCATCACGGCTCCGCGGGCGTCAAGCGCCGCAGCGAGACGCCCCCGAAGCGTGCAAGGGATGCCAGCTGCACGTTTCCTGGCTCGCTCGTGCTTATCCAGGAGTGTCGCGCTCGCTGGGAAGATTGCGGGGAAGGCAAGGAATAGGCCGCCAAGAACGGGTCCGTACTCTTTCGCCAACCAACCCGTCATCGCCGTTACAAACCCGCCGAGGACGAATCGAACCAAATACTCGTGCCATTGAGTCTGCCGAAGCGCTCCGAAGTTTAGCTGAATGACCATGGCAGGAATTCCACATAGAGCACGCCCGCAACCAGAACCCATACGAGCAGCATCAATGCGGTTGTGGATGCTGGCTTACTCCGCCTGACTCCCAAGAAGTACACACAAGCGATCGCGTACACGATAAAAGCGACTTCACCGGCAATCATCGATCGAGCCTCCAGGGCAGCATATTCTTGGCCTTCGGCCGCCGCGGTCAGTGCAAGCGTAGCCAGCGCGACTGAGGGAGCGGCTGCGAAAAGTCCGGCAAAGCCTTTGGGTCGCAACAAGTCTCCCAACAGCGCGAAGAAACTCACCGCTGCGCCCCCGACAAGAAAGCGAATGATTGTTTGCGACATGGAACTCTGGCGCCTAAGTATCAAACAAGCCGCGTTCGAATCTGTAGGTCCGGACCCCATACCCTCTTCGGGCTTCATGTCCCGGTTTTTGATGCATGAGCCGCTTCGCCGGTTGCAGTGTGGCCACCCAATGTGGCTTCGCAAGTCTGCCGACCCGGACTTACCGCCGAGCCTGTCCGAGGTTCATCACGGATGTCCGAGAGAGTGGTCGTCCAGTCGTTGTGCGGTAGATCATCGCTGCATGAGGCCGAAGTAGGCCTTGAGCCAGACCGGGGCGGTGCAACCAAAACCTTAGACCGGAGTAAGCCTAAGTCCTTTAGCATGGAATCCTACTAACGCTGGGGCTTTGGTCTGACGCCCAACTCTACGCGCGCTATTCATTCTTGGTGCATGCGCAATCGACGCGAGTTACCGACGGTCGGTTCTTGGGTAGGAACCCTCGTGATGATCAGCTCCGATGAAGACTGTTTACACGGAGTAATCGTCGACGTGGTTTACAGCCGCCGCCGCCTCGAGATTACGCACGCAATTGTTGCCATCGATCTGGGCATCGATTTTCCAACGGTATATCAACCCATCCGGGTGGGACTGCTGCAGACCTTCGCGGAGTCGAACATCTTTTCCGTATACGGGAGTCGTGATGCGATCGCGGAGATACTCCCTGGGTTTATGCATTATGAGATCAATGTGGCGAAGCCGGGTTCCAAATCGATGGCACCAATTCCCCGGTCTTGTCGAACTCACTGATTCCAAGCGACTGAACGGGAGCAATTGTTGCTGACCCAGCCTGCTTAGGGGGCCGGACACACGCAACCGCGGTTTGCAAGCATAAGGAGACAGCTATGGTTAAGTTAACGGCCAAGGCGCGGAAGCGAATACCGGACCAGGATTTTGCCGGCCCCGGTCGCAGTTATCCGATTGAAGATAGAGCGCACGCCGCGGACGCGAAAGGACGAGCGAAGCAGCAGTACAAGAAAGGACGCATTACCAAGGCCACCTTGGCCCGCATTGATTCCAAAGCAGACAAGAAGTTGGCTAAGGGCTAGCTGCATATGGCCCGATAGTCTTAGACGGCTGTATGCACTCGATGCATTAACCCTGGCGGCGGCAGCGCTGTGGCTGCCCACCGCGTTTTATAGTATCGCGATGAAGTCCGGCTGGCTTCCGGCAGCGACGGGTGACCCCGGGATCGCGGTCAACGCACCACTGGTCGCGTTGACCGCATATACCGATATGTTGTCGGAAATCTCGTTAACAGCGTAGACGTATTGTCCATCCGGCTGGCCGCTATGGCGTAGGGCGACGTACCTGTAGGGACGGGCGTCCCGACCGCGGTGAGCGCGCCCGTCGTCGAGTCGATCGAGTATGCCGAGATGGTGTTGTCCACGCGAATCGCCCATAACACACGACCGCGACGTCGGTGACATTTGCGCCATCGCCCGTACCGGAACCGTTACCGACGAACACGCAATTCTGTGGCGGCGCGGAGGGCTGCGTTTTCACTGTCACTGCGTAAGCAGCTCCGTTAGAGAGAGCGGTTGTGAAGGTGGATGCGCAGTCCGTGCAAACCGCGAGATCATCTCCGGCGTTGTTCTGCAACACCAAGCCAAAGCCAGGGAATCCCGTGATCATGCCGCCGATCGTGTACATACCGTGTATAAGCTCACTAAAGTTCTGCGCGGTGCCGCGGCCGCTGTAGGGTTGTCGGCAGCGGGTCCGCGCAGGCTGACCTGGGGACCCAAGTGCCAGGCATGTCACCAAAGGTTTTCTACCGAAGCGTGTCGGTGGACGGCGTGTCGATCTTTTACCGTGAGGCGGGTAGCCCAAGGGCGCCGACACTACTGCTCTTGCACGGCTTTCCATCGTCATCGCGGATGTTCGAGCCGTTGCTCGCTCGCCTGTCCAATACTTATCACCTGGTCGCTCCGGACTATCCGGGTTTTGGGCACAGCGATGCGCCCGGCAGCAAGGAATTCTCTTATACGTTCGATCACGTTGCTCAAGTAATGCAGCGCTTCACCGATGTTCTCGGTCTTGGTCACTATATTCTGTACATGCAAGACTACGGAGGGCCCGTCGGGTTAAGGCTGGCTATCGCCCATCCTGAACGCGTGCAGGGCTTGATCATTCAGAACGCTGTCACCCACGAGGAAGGGCTCAGTCCGCTTTGGCAGAAGCGACGCGAATTCTGGGCCGACCGGGCCGCTAATGAGGCGGGATTACGAGCCAACTTCTCATCGCTGGCCGCAACGCGTCAGCGCCATATCGGTTCGAACCCGAATCCGAGACGGTCGACTGACCGTTCAGCCACCACGTGGTCATATTTCGTATCACTAGGCGTAGGCCTAGCCTCCGGGGCGGTTGCAGCTACGTCCGGCTGCAAATGGGGGCTGCTCCACGAGGCGAACAACACCGGTGGATAGGCGCCATGCAGGTCGCACGCCAGCCAGGCATTTCGGCGGGTGAGAATCTTGTACCATCTGTGGAAATGTAACTCTAGGAGCCTCCGTGGAGACGATAGGCGAAGACCTGCGCCAGATGATACGGACACCACTGGCTTCCTCGCATGTGGAGGCATTGCGGGCGGCTGGAAAAGTGGTGACATATCCCAAGGGCACGATCATGGCGCAGCCGGGCGAAAAGGCGAACCGCTTCGTGTACGTCGAAGAAGGCGAGATTGAAGTAGTCAATCCGTTCACTGGCGAACGACATTATTCGTCGACCATTGGGCCAACGCAGTTTATGGGGGAGATCAGCCTGCTGTACGGCGGTACCGCCTCCTTGCCGCTGCGCACGGTAGTCGATACGCGAGTAATCGAAGTACCGCGCGAGGCCTTTCTTACGCTCATGTCTCAGATCCCCGAGATGTCGGACATCATCATCACGGTGTTTGCGGCCCGACGCCGCCGGCAACTCGAGGATCGCCGCAGCGGCCTCTACCTCATAGGCGAGGAGGTCGATCGCAACGTGCGTCGCATCGCTGAGTTCGCAAGCCGCAATCGGTTACCTTACGCATCGGTGCCCCTGCACAGCCGGGAAGCCGAGGCATCGGCCAAGACCTGCGCAATCGATGCCAGAACTCCTGCGGTTATCTTCGGCAGCAAAGTACCGATCACGGATCCGACGCCGGACAAGATAGCGCGGCTCCTCGGGCTCAACATCGACTTCAGCGGCGACGAGCATTTTGATGTACTTATCGTCGGTGGGGGGCCGGCCGGCGTGGCGGCGGCCGTTTACGCTGGCGCCGAAGGCCTGCGCGCGCTGGTCGTCGAGGACATCGTTTTGGGAGGTCAGGCAGGAACGTCGAGCCGAATCGAGAACTACATGGGTTTTCCAACCGGCATCTCCGGCGCGGACCTCTTGTGGCGTGGCCAGGTGCAGGCCATGAAGTTCGGCGCCCGATTTGCGATACCGCGCCGAGTCACGACGCTGGAGGCGCAAGAGAACGGTGCCTTCTGGGCCGCCTTCGAGAATGGCCAGCGCGTCCGTGCCAGTGCAATCGTAGTCGCGAGCGGGGTGCAGTATCGGCGGCTTCCGCTGGAACGACTCGCCGATTTCGAGGGCTCGGGCGTGTACTATGCGGCCACCGAGATGGAGGCTCGATATTGTAAGGACACCGAGGCCGTAATCATTGGGGGCGGCAATTCTGCTGGCCAAGCTGCGATGTTCCTATCCCGCTACGTGCGGTGCGTCCGTGTACTGGTGCGGGGTTCCTCGCTCGCCGCTTCGATGTCGAGTTATCTCACCAGTCGCCTAGAGGCTGACCCGGGTATCACGATCGAGTACAACTCCGAGGTCACGGCATTGGAAGGCGGCGAGCATCTGGAACGCGTGACCATTCGCAACGCCGAGACCGGGGAGTCGCGGCAGGTTGCGGCGCGGGCGCTATTTATCATGGTGGGTGCTGCGCCAAACACCGAATGGCTATCGGGTTTGGTGAAGCTTGACGATAAAGGCTTCGTCCTCACCGGCCTCGGCCTACCGGCTTCGCCGTTTGCGACTTCCTACCCCGGCATTTTTTCTGTCGGTGACGTGCGGGCGGGGTCGGTGAAGCGGGTGGCCTCGGCGGTGGGCGAAGGCTCCGTGGTGATCTCCAAGGTCTGGGAGCACATCAATCAGAGAACTACCTGAGAAGGGCCAGTCAGATCCGACGAGATGTCTTACGTCGGCTTTCCGACCAATGGCCAAACAGCTGCATTTCACGCCTGAGGGGTACACCGCATTAGCTGCTCAAGCCCCGACCATTATCAGTCAGGCGCTGGCAGCGCAGTCCACATCGGACCAACGACCGCTCGCGAGGATCCGCGCGCCGTCGCCCACTGCACGCCTGTGACAAGCGGCGCGGCGAGCCTCTGCGCTTTCATGGTTCCGACGCTCATCATCTAGCGGCAAACTGGGCGATGAACGCATCGTCCGCCGGACAGGCAACGTCCCAGCCCGGGTCCCGCTACCTCAGCGCCACACTCATCAAACGAATGATTTGAACAAAGTACCGATTACCGTCGTCAGTGCCATCGCCAAGGCACCCCAGAACGCGACGCGCACCGCGCCGGTGACGACCCCCGCGCCACCCGCCCAGGCTGCCAAAGCCCCCAAGAGCGCAAGAAACGCCAGCGAGGTCCCTGCGACAATCGGTATCAGTTTGCCGGCTGCAAGGGCGGTAACCGCGAGAGGCAGCGCCGCCCCAATGGCAAAACTCGCTGCCGACGCTAGAGAGGCTTGAATGGGACGCGCACGCAACGTCTCAGAGATGCCCAGCTCATCGCGAGCGTGCGCGCCCAACGCATCATGGGCCATGAGTTGGTCGGTGACCTCCTTCGCAAGGGCGGCCTTAACACCACGCGCAACGTAAATTGCGGTCAACTCCTTACGCTCGCCAGCATCGTCGGCTTTGAGTTCGGCGCTCTCTCGCTCAAGCTCGGCCTTCTCGGCCTCTGCTTGCGACTTCACCGAGACGTACTCGCCTGCGGCCATGGACATCGCTCCCGCAACCAGACCCGCCGTCCCGGCAACGAGGACACTGCTATGAGTTGCATTTGTAGCGGCGACGCCCAGTACCAGGCTGGCGGTGGAGAGAATTCCGTCGTTTGCACCCAATACCGCGGCGCGCAGCCAGCCGACGCTGCCAACGCGGTGTCGCTCCTTATTCGCGTGGAGCCCACCTGAGTGGCTCGGATTCATCTGCAGATACCTGTCGACCTTGCTCAAGAAGCGACTAACGCACCCACTAATCGCGCGCCTCCTGGGCATCGAGAAACGATCCGGAATTGGCTTCTTTCAGCATAGCTCAGAAGCGATTGCCAATACCCACGGATCCCATGCGGCATAAAGCAAAGAATATAGGAATGTCGGGATCGACCCGCATAATCCAGCCCTTAGCGATTGGTTCGTGGAGCCACCTGCAAAACGATCCTCGGAAAGTCCGGCGACTAGCCTCAGGCCCTGCGCCGCCATGGCCATGCCGGGCTGTTCGCTTTAGTTCGGCGAAGTTCAGTTTTCTGAGGCGAGAATCGACCTGCTCATCGATTGGCCCGCCCAAGATCTCGCTCTCAGGCAATCATCGCTGCGCAGATCTCGAGCCACAAGCCGTAATCTCGATCTCAATCATTAGGCCGGCCATAAAGAGCCTTTGTACCTCCAACGTGGTCGAGGCGGGAAAGGGACCATCTCCGTAAATGCTCTTTCGATAGTCCATCGCGGGCATTAGCGCGTCGATGCTCGTGACATACATGTTCTCTCGAACGACGTCCCCAAATCCCAGCGAAAATTTCGCGAGTGACTCGCCGATGCGCTGGTAGATGAAGCGCATCTGTGCCGGTAGGTCACCGGCGTGCACCACAGTGAAATTCTCGTCGAGACTGGCTGTGCCCGCGAGATACACCGTATCGCCCACGCGCACGCCCTGCGAGTAGCCAAAGCGCTTCTGGATCGATTCCCAAGCGTAAAAGAGATGGGTTCGGTCAGCCATGTGCTTCTCCCATTCCGGTGCCATAGGTACCCGGTGCTCTGCGGCAAGAATTCGTGGGCATCCGGCACAGATATCTTAATATCTGGGCGCTCGATCCAGGACCGTTTGCATACCGAGGTTATTCAAGACCCTATAGCGGACTGCGCGCGGTCGTCTTTGGGAGCGACAGTCAGTTTGTGCAGCCTGTCACGCCGGCCGGATCACGTGGCTCCCACCGCTCATAATGCGGCAGGGCTACAGAGCCTGGGCCCACAGGGCATCTACAGCGGGTGCGACATGTCGACCGATCGCAAGACTTTCAAGATGCGCGACGGCACGATCCTCAGCTATATGGAGAGTGGCCGGGGACGGACGCTTGTGCTCGTGCATGGTTGGTCCCAGATGGCCGAGCAGTTCCACCTACAGTTCGATGCATTTGCTGAGCGCTATCACGTGATCGCGTTTGATCAGCGCGGTCATGGTCTTTCCTCGAGACCGAATCATGGTTATCGCGTTTCACGTTTGACCATGGATTTGCGCGAGCTCTTGACCTCGTCCCAGTTTTGTTAGGCAGTTTGGAATTGGACTAAGCTCGCCTTCTGAAGTCCTCCACGCGGGAGAAGAGGACCATGAAGCGCTCGAGATTTACCGAGGAACAGATCCTTTACGCGCTGCGGCAAGTGGAAGGCGGCACGCCGGTCGCCGATATGTGCCGGCAGCTCGGGTGCAGCGAGGCGAGCTTCTACCTCTGGAAGAAGCGCTACGCGAACCTGGGCCTCACGGAGATCAAGGAGCTGCGACAGCTGCGCGATGAGAACGCGCGCCTGAAGCGCGTGGTCGCCGATCTGACGCTCGATAAGCACATCCTGACGGAGGTGGTGCGAAAAAAACTCTAAGGCCGGCACGACGGCGAGAGCTCGCGCACTGGATACGCGAGCGCTATCAGATCGCCGTGGCTCGTTCGTGTCGGCTGGCAGAGCTTTCAAGAGCCGCCTGGTACAAGCGCAGCGTGGCGAAGGATCAGTCCGCACTGCGGATGCGGGATATCGCACACCAACGCCCGCGGTTCGGTTATCAGCGCATCCACGTGATGCTGCTACGAGAAGGATGGCGCGTGAACAAGAAGCGCGTCAGGCGGCTGTACCGCTTGGAAGGCCTGCAGTTACGCATGCGGATCCGTCGGCGCAAGCACATGTGCCTGCACCGAGGTGTCGTACCTCAGGCGCAACGCACGCATGAGCGCTGGAGTATGGATTTTGTCCATGATCAGTTGTTCGATGGGCGGCCCTTTCGCATGCTCACGGTGATCGATCAGTTTAGTCGCCAAAGTCCGTTGATAGAGCCGCGATCCGGGTTCGGCGGCCGCGACGTGGTCGCGGCCCTGGATCGGATCATCGACCACACGGGCACACCGTTGTCGATCACCGTCGACCACGGAACGGAGTTTACGTCGAAAGCGCTCGAGGACTGGGCTTACCAACGCGGCGTTAAGCTGGACTTTACCCATCCGGGAAAACCCACTGACAACGGCCACATAGAGTCCTTCAACGGGCGGCTGGGGATGAATGTCTGAACGTCAATCAGTTCACGTCACTGGATGATGCACGTGAGCAGATCGAACGCTGGCGAGTGGACTACAATGCACACCGTCCGCACAGCTCACTCGGCAACCTGACACCGAGCGAGTACGCGATATTGCGTCAGGACAAACGGACTTCGGAAGCGACGAAAGCCCAATCGCGGACTGCCTACTAACGGGGCCAAGAACAAACTGCCCGGGAGTCTAGTTTTAAACTGTGCCCTTGACGGGGAAGCCTACGGATGCACTCAGCCAGATTTCAAATTGTGTCCCACATGTACTGATACTCGATTTGCATCTGCGCACCGGATGAGGTTTTGGGGTGCTGCGTTCTTTGGCTCGCGACGGTCTCTGGTGGCCGAAGGTCATCGTGTTAACAAACTTTGGTCTGCAAGAATACCGCCGTGAGGCAATGGCACTCGGCGCCGCTGCTTTCGTGGACAAGTCTCGCGACTATTTCCGGCTCCCGGCGCTTCTAAGTGACTTTGCGAACGCGCGGCGCAACGAAAGTGTGCCGTAAATGGAGCCCAGGAAGTGAAGACATTGGCACTCATCGCAGATACAGCCAGCCGTGGTCATCGCACGGATGTCTCGGCTCGCGTCCGCGCATGGTATCGAAGCGAGGAGCGCGGCAGCATCGAGCAGCTCAGTACCCGGACCGCCAAATGTAGTTGAGGGCTGTGGGCTTCGTGATTCATGCGTTTCGCGCGCGCCAGATCCATATCTATTGTCAGGGTACTCGGTTACTGGGAAACTCCCCGCCAGTGTTTGAGGTCTAGCCGATAACCGTACCCCTGCTGGCGATGCGGAGGCTCCATGCAGACAAGTGCACGCAATCATTTCACTGGACGCATCGTTCACCTCAGGCGAGGAATGGCCAACGACGAGATCCAACTGGCGCTCGCTGGCGGCGAACGCATAGTGGCTCTGATCACCAGCGAGCGCTCATTAACGATGCGACTTGAAACAGGCAGAGACGCCATAGCGCTTATCAGAGCATCATCAGTGATTCTGACGACCGACAAGACCCACGGGCTCAAGTTGTCAGCCAGAAACCTACTGTCCGGGACAATCAAAGACCTGCACATGGATTTGGTGAGCGCTGAGGTTGTGATCGCGCTCAAGGGGCAGGATACCTTGGTCGCAATTGTCACTACCCAGGCCGCGAGAGAGCTAGATCTCTCCGTGGGCAAGACGGTGAACGCAATTTTTAAAGCCACCGACGTAATTCTTGGTGTGGCCGGATAGCGAGGATTGGGGCCGGGGCTGTGACATGACCCACCGCGACCGACGCCTTTACCGTGCGTTCTACCGGCAGGCCCAGCGCAAGAGGGGACGGCAGGTCAGCCCTTGAACGATGATTGAGAACGCGACCACAGCGAACGTCATGACGACGATCGGATGCCGCCCCGGGTATGTGTCCGGAATGTTGAGCACGAGCGCAAGTCCAAGCGCGCCGCGCAGGCCACCCCAGACAAGTGCATGCTGTTGTACGGCACCGAGGCGGTTAGGTCCCAGAGAGAACAGGGCACACACCGGGTAGACGGCCGCTGCGCGTCCGGCGAGTACGGCTATCACGGCGGCGGCCGCCGTCCACCAGAGACGTCGAAAGTCCTCGTGTCCTTCGGCGAGGCCGATCAGCAAGAAGACCAGGGAGTTCGCGAGGAAGGTGATGAACTCCCAGGTTGAGCGGACGGCACGGTCGCCAGCCTCCGAAATAAATCCCCAGAGCGGGGCGAGATTCCCTAGCAGCATACCAGTAGTGAGCGTGGCTAGAATTCCGGAGCCACCGAAGTGCTCGGCGAGGAGAAATGATCCATACGCCGCTACCGTCGTCAGCGCGACCTCGATCAGGTGATCATCCGTGCGCCCTGCGATGGCAAGAACGATGCCGGCCACGATCGTTCCCGCTAGCAAGCCAATCGAGAGGGTCGCCCCGAGCATGATCGCAACCGCTTTGTACGTCAGCGGTTCTCCTGCAACGAAGCCAATCGCTATTGCGAACAGAATCGCAGCGCTCCCATCATTGAGCAGGCTCTCAGCCTCAATTATCAACGCGAGACGCCCGCGGGCTCCGATCTCCCTGAGTGTGGAGAGGACGGACACTGGGTCCGTGGCTGCCATCACGACGCCGAAGAGGAGGCCAGCGGACATCGGCCAGCGGACGAGGGCGCCCATCAACACGCCCGTCGCGAGTGCAGATAACATCACACCGACTGTCGCAAGGCTGACTACCAGGAGAAGATTACGTCTCAGAGAATCCCATCGCAGCTCAAACGCGGCTTGGAAGATCAGCGGCGGAAGGATGCCGGTGTAGACGAGCTCGCGGCTCAAGGTGACCGACGGATGCCAGGGCAGTAGGGCCAGTCCGATTCCGGCGAGGACCAGCCCGACGCTGTACGGGACGTGCAATCGGCGCGCGAGTACGCCCACGACGCTGGCCACCAGGAGCAGAATTGCCCACGGCGCGATGCTACTTGTCACGAGTCGCTCCCGCGGCTGGCGGCCCGACCAGCACGAAGATCCTGTTGCTACGGTTGACTCCGCAGTAACACCTCTGACACATCATAACGGACACTTGCTCGCCCACAAGCGCTGCCATGACTCGTACGCGTTACGGTCGATCATCTCTGGGTAGGCGACGCAGGTTCTTAATCGGTGCGCCTCTTAATGACGCACCCGGCGCCCCTGTCCCCGGCGCGTGCGATCAGTCAAAACCGGGCGTTCTTTGCTAGGGCCACGTGCCGCCGAACCCGTCGGAGCGAGCACTCTGTCACAAGAAATTCTCTGCCAAATACGATACAGTATGTATCGAAATCGAAGCTTCGACGTAATAACCCGCATGAATTTCGCTCGAGGAAAGCCGACCCCGATTCTGCTACTAGGGTTATTGGCCGTCAGTCTGGGGCACGCAGAGCCGGCCGCGTTCGACCTGGCCGGGCCTAGTATTGAGGTTGAAATAACCCGTGGTGCGAGAAGCCTTCCGGCCTCGCAAGTGCCTAACCTCGCCGTCGGCGACCGAGTATGGCTGAAGGCTGACTTATCGCCCGGGCAGTCCGCTCACTACCTGATGGTGGCGACCTTTCTGCGTGGGGCGACCAATCCGCCCCCGGTCGAGTGGTTCTCTCGATGCGAGACGTGGACGAACCGATGCTCTAAAGCCGGTCTGACTTTGACAGTGCCGCAGGGCGCGCAGCAGTTGCTGGTGTTTCTTGCGCCGCAGACGGGCGGTGACTTTAAGACCCTGGTGAATGCCGTGCGGGGTCGACCCGGGGCATTCGTACGTACCTCGCAGGATCTCAATCAGGCAACTCTGGATCGTTCGCGCCTGGAGACCTATCTGACGGCCATTCGGAACCTGGGTGACACTGACCCCTCTCTGCTCAAGGAGGCGGCGCCACTCCTTGCACGCAGCCTAGCGATCAAAGTGGATGAAAAGTGTCTTGGGAAGATTGAGGTGTTGCAGGCGTCCTGTCTGGCTCAGGGACGCGAATCGCTGATCCTGGACGACGGTCATGGGGCGTCCATAGCGCAGCAACTCACCTCTGGGCCCGCGAGCGATCTGGCCATCGAGGCCAGTAACACCCCTCAGCTGAGGTCTGGTTACTACGGGCCGTTTATCGGCTCGATTTTCGACATCGCCAAAATTCTCGACTCGCTTTACACCGCCCAGTATCAGTACTTCCCAGCGCTTACCGTCGCGCACGGTCGCCAAGTCGCCCTCACTTTAAACGCGCCGCCCTCGTTTCACGACCCGAAGTCCGTCTTGGTGGTTGCGCTGCCGGCGGTCGAGGCGCCGCAATTTCCACCGCTGCACGCGGTCAATCCGGGTCAGACTCTCTGCGCGAGGAAAGACCTGTTGGTAATGCCCGTTGAAGGAGCGCCGCTTGTTTTTTCCACCGGATATGCGCACGATTTGGTACTGCACTTTCTAAACAAGGATGGATCGGCGCTCGACCTACCGACCCGGGCGGACCCTGCGCGCGGCGGCTTCGTTGTGGACGCGGCAGCCTTGAACTCTGTCGTCTTAGCTGCTCCGGCCAGGGCTTTTTTGCGTGGACAATGGGGATTCGACGCGTTTGAGGGCCCAGGCTTTCAATTTGTTAACCCGGGTGAACAAGAATGGAGATTCGGCCCCGCTGACTCAGCGGGTTTGATTGTCGGTCGCCCGGACACAGTTCACCTGTATGCGAATAACGTGAGCTGCCTTGAGCAGGTGTCCCTGATGAGTGCGGCGGGGAAGCAATGGAAGGTGGATTGGAAGACGAAAGGCGCCACGGAAGTCGAGGCGCAACTTCCACTCCAAGAAGTGAATGCGGGGGAGCTGACACTTCTAATCAAGGAGTTTGCTGCTCCCAAACCGCAGTCGCTGTCAATTCACGCGTTTTCGGAAGCAGGCCACCTCGAGCGCTTCATCCTTCATGCTGGAGACAACGAGGGCGCTCTGCATGGCAATCGGCTCGACGAAGTTGAGAGCCTTTCCTTCCAGGATACGAAATTCTCCCCAGGAACACTGTTGACGACTGACGGTCGCGACGAACTTACTCTGCTGAGCGAGGGGGGTCGGTCTATTCATGCCTTGAAGCCAGGTGAGGTATCGAAGGCGGCGGTGACACTGAAGGACGGGCGGACCCTCGAGGTAAACGTATCGGTCGACGCACCGCGGCCGAGTGCGGTTCTAATCAGCAAGACTGTGAAGCCACGGGTCGCGACGCGCGACAACGATGTACAGCTATCCGACGAGCATGAGCTGCCGCTGGAGGCCGAATTGACGTTTTCGCTGCGTGCGCAGTCACCGCCTCTGTTCACTCATGGGGACAAGCTAGAAGTGGCAACGATGGATGGCACCAGCTCGGTAGTGCTCGGCGTCGTGGCGGGGGACGTAGTCCTGCAGAGCGCGAAAGTCGCGGTAGTAACTTTGAATCCCAAGCAGGCGTTTGGCGTTTCGGCATTTGGGCCGCTACGGTTTAGGCGCATCGTTGACGGCGTGACAGGCGACTGGCGGTCGCTGGTGACCCTGGTACGTCTACCGAAGCTCACGGGTGTGGATTGCCCCGCTGCGCCACAGGCGGGTTGTTCATTGAGCGGTGCCAACCTGTTTCTGCTCGACTCGGTATCGAGTGATCGAGAATTCACTCAACCCACACCCATTCCAGACGGATTTACCGATCAGACGCTCGTAATCCCGCATCCGACAGATGGACGTCTCTACATCAAGTTGCGTGACGACCCCTCCGTAGTCAGCACCGCGGTGTTGAGCGTCAAGATGCAGCCCCTGGGCGTCACAGAGGCAACAGACGGCTCGGCTACAGCTGCGCCTCAGCCCGCGGTCCCCCAACCGGCGCCTCTTGCCGGAACTCAAGATTCGCCCGTGATCCTCCCCAAGGGCCAGCTTCCAACGACCACCGCATCCAGCGTGGATGGCATCGTACAGGGACCCTCGAACATTCAGACCACCGGATCATTGAACCATGATCAACCGTAGTCTCACAGGAAATCGACGACGGGTGGTCGATGGTTACGAGAGTCACTTGCCAAGGCGTGTTGGTCATCGTGGCGTGGGTGCTGTCGGCAGGGGCCTCGTAGCTGCACGCAGTGTCTCGAGCCGTCGCCCGCGGTTGGTTGACCGTCCCGGTCGTCCTCGCAACGATGCCATTGACCGGGAAGTCGTAAGGGCCGTTCTCGAGGCGCTGCGCAGTCGCGGTTACCGCTCTGTCACCATCGAGGGCATTGCGCGCAGGGTGGGGCGGGCGAGGACTAGTCTCTATCGGCGATGGCCCAGTAAACGCCACCTCGTTACCTACGCGGTTCTCAACGAACTGGGTGAGCGGCCGGCTGCGAACACCGGGGGACTCCGCCGAGATCTCGAGGCCGCCGTAAGTACGCTCATGCGCGCATTCTCAGGGCCGCTTGGGCGGGCATTGGCGGGCCTCGTGGCGGACATGGTGGAAGACGTGGAACTCGCCGAGAGGCTGCGCCACGAGGTCCTCGCCACGCGGCGGAAGTCAATGCGCGAGGCGTTCGCCCGCGCTCAAACACGTGGCGAGACGCGCGCGGATCTGAATATCGAGTTGGTGCTCGATATGCTGACCGCGCCGTTCTATTACCGTACGCTCTTTGGCCATGCTCCACTCAGTCGCAGGATGATTAGAGACGTTGTGGACTATGTGTTAAGAATCGCGCAACCCGGAATTCCGCGGCTCGCCGTGTGAAAGGCGTCTTCCGCAGAAGTCCGCTCGGTGCTCTCTATCGCTCTTTGAGCAGCGAAAGTGCGCGGATTCGATAAGGTACTCCTTTCTTGCGAGGCCCTAGGCCAGGGTCCCTGCGTCACGGATCGTTTGCACAACCTTCATCCACACAGCCTTCACCAAGAGATATGACGCGATGAGTGACACCGCCACCGGGACCGCCGAGCGTTCCGCCAATCTGTTGGTCCTTTCGATCATTGCCGTCCTTGTGGGCGTAGTGACGGGATTTGGCGCGGTATTCTTTCGCGGATTGATCGCCCTCGTTCACAACATGTTGTTCTTGGGTCGCTTCTCCCTCGTGTATGACGCCAATGTCTACACGCCGCCCTCTCCCTGGGGCGCCCTGGTCATTTTCGTTCCTGTGATTGGCGGACTGGCAGTGGTTTTTCTAGTCAGGACGTTTGCGCCCGAGGCACGCGGACATGGCGTCCCGGAAGTGATGGATGCGATCTTCTACAAGGAGGGGCGCATTCGTCCGGTTGTGGCGGCGGTAAAGTCACTTGCCTCAGCTTTGTCAATTGGCAGCGGTTCTGCCGTCGGGCGCGAGGGACCGATCATTCAGATTGGCGCGTCCTTGGGGTCAAGCATTGGACAGATCATCCGGCTTGAGGCGTGGCAGCGCATCACGCTAGTCGCCGCCGGAGCGGGCGCGGGCATCGCTTCCACCTTCAACACGCCGATCGGGGGGGTAATTTTCGCGATCGAACTCATGATGCCGGAGGTCAGCACCCGCACATTCCTGCCCGTGGCGCTCGCGACCGGAACCGCGACGTTCGTCGGCCGGATTTTCTTTGGCCCTCGGCCGGCGTTTGACGTGCCGGCCCTTGGAACCCTGTCCGTTAACCCGTCGGCGGTCTATGTCCTCTTGCTGTACGCAATTTTGGGTGTGGTAGCAGGCGTTGCGGCGGCCAGTTTCATCCGTGGCCTGCACTTGGCCGAGACCCAATTTGATCGGGTCAAGAACCCCTACCTGCGCCACACCATCGGCATGGCCTTGGTTGGCGCAATGATGTACGCGTTCTTTCGTTTGAGTGGTCACTATCGGATCGAAGGCGTCGGCTATTCGACGATACAGGACGTCCTCTTGGGTGGACTGGCGGCGGCCCCCTTCCTGGCTCTGCTTTCCGCCGCGAAGCTTGTCGCGACATCGCTAAGCCTTGGATCCGGATCGTCGGGCGGAATTTTCTCGCCGTCGCTATATATGGGCGCAACTCTTGGGGGGGCGTTTGGTGCGATTTGCCACCAGGTCTTCCCATCGGCTGACGTCAGCGTTCCGGCGTTCGCAATGGTCGGCATGGCGGCGATGGTGGGGGGTGGCACGGGTGCGGCGATGACGGCGGTCACTATGATCTTTGAGATGACCCTGGATTACGGCATCGTCATGCCGATGATTATCGCGGTTGCGATCAGTATCGGCTGCCGGCGCGTCCTGTCTCGTGAAAATATCTACACGATCAAGCTCCTCGCTCGGCGACACTTCATTCCAAAAGCGCTGCATGCCAATATGTTTCTGGTTCGCCGCGCTGTCGACGTGATGGACAAGGACATCCTGATCCTGCCGCACACCACGGCATTCGACGATTTTCTAAGGTTGCCCGAACACGAGGGTCGAATGCGGCACGTCGTGATCACGCGCGACGAGAAGATCGCCGGCGTATTGCGGGTTAATACCGCTCTGCGCCGCGGTCTCGAATCCGCCTTTACCGGGCTCTCGCTCGGGGACGTTGCTAGCCCAAATTTCACGATTGCGCGCGGTGAGGACATCATGTTCAATGTCATCGGACGCATGTGGCGCAGAAAGGCAATCATGGCCGTCGTCGTGGAAACTGAAGAAAGGATTCCGCGAACCAAAACCGTTGTCGGCCTGATTACCAAAGAACATGTGGCCGACTCCGTCGCGGAAAGCATTAAGCCTTACGCGGCATCCGACGCGATTCTCTGAGCAACCCTCGCGTTTAGTTTGCCGGGCGTCTGAGAGTTCACTCATCGGGCGAGCCGAGGACCCGGCTTGTGCAGCCTGCTCACGCGCTCACGAGAATCGGTTTCTATCCCGTGAGTGTTTCTGCGCGCCGCAAGTACTGTCTAATGATTCGGGACGACAGGTTGCACAGGAACAGCCCCACAACGGGAATGCTTGCGTGCCCCACCTTCACCCCGGTGGTGGCGTTGGGCGAGCCGGAAAGCCAATTCGGGGGCGCGGGTAGGTAGGCAGATCGCCGATGGGTCCGTCGGGCGAGACCGCGTGTGACAGCTGTCCGCAGCAGAGCGATCGCGTCGTGAAAACGCAGCCATCCCGCAAGATTTTTGCGGTCGTCGCGACCTCAGGCAAAGGCACAACGGGTTCAGAGCCTTCATCCTGTGAATTCATCACGGGTCTCTGGCTATAGCGAAGGATGAGGTCTCCGGGTCGCAAGCCTGCGCTGGCAGCGATGCTTTCGGGCACCACACGCGTAATGAGTGAGCCAGTAATGTCCGGACACTGAAAGACCGAAACAAGGGACGGCGTTAGCGGTTCGAATTCAATACCCAGCTGTGCGCGCCCATCGGTTCGTGCAACCTCGTTCTTGACGTGCAGTGCGACATTGATGGGGATCGCATAGGACATTCGGCCATACCCTGCTGCGCCTGTTGATATCTGAGCGCTGATGCCGACGACTCGGCCTTGGGCGTCGACTAAGGGGCCGCCGGAGTCACCAAGATGTGCGGCGACGTCCGTCCGAATGAACGGTACGAGGGAGGCGGAACGGCCCATGGCTCTGACGATCCCGGAGGCCGCGTTCTCGTCTAGGCCGTACGGGTGGCCCAGCACGAGCACCGACTCGCCGATGGCTAGATCCTTCGACTTCCCGACCCGCACGGTTGGAAGATTGCGAGCATCGATCTTTAGCACCGCGACGTCGGTGAGAAGGTCGACCCCGAGGATCTTCGCTTCAAACTTGCGCCGATCGGCCAGCATGACGGCTACCTGGCTTGCGTCGCGCACCAAATGCGCATTGGTAAGAATTACGCCGTCCGGGGAAATGATGAAACCTGATCCGAGCGAGTCAGCGCGTACGCTTGCATGTGAGATCGGTAGATAGCGAAAGGAGCGAAAGAACGGTTCGTTAGGAGGGTAGGTCGGCCTAACCACTCCCCGATCAAGGGCGCTCCCGACTCGACCGGCACCAGTGGCTCTGGGCGCGGCTGCAATTCCGACAACGGCCGGCGCGTTCCGGGCGGCAATCTCAAGAAAGTCCGGTATCCCAGACGCCAAGGGGGCCGTTACCCTCTCGGACGGCCCGGTCGTGGGCTTGGGGATCGAGGCGTGGACGCAATACGGTGACGCAAAACCTAAGACACCGCCGGCGACAAATGCGACGACGGTGACGCCCTGGCTCATATTGCTGCGTTTCATCTGCCGCCTCACGCATGCTGCCAAGCTTCAGTGAGCGATCTCTGCGTGCCGGTTTTCATCCGGGTCTCACTCTGCCTAGATCAGCAGAAGCTTCCCCTCTGCGCTGAACGAACACCCATTCCGCGGTGAACCTAGAACCCAACCTTGTAACGCAAGGGCGCAGAATGCGTTGGCTCAGCCCGCGCAACACTGTCTTTCAAGCTTTGAGTCTCGAAGCACACTCCGCCACGACAGGGCAGACGCGGCCAAGGCGTAGGAGCTAACGCCAGAAAGCGAACAGCGACAATGCGGTCGCCAAGCACCTTCGCAACCCTCCGTGAGTCAAGACATCTACCTTTGTGACACGAAGACTTTGACGAAGTTCATTGACTGTTTCAGGCGCGCGGATACCATTGTTTCGTGAATTGAAAGAGGGTTAGGCCAGATGGATCGGCTGCATGCGATGCGCGTGTTCGCAACGATTATCGATCGTCGCAGTCTGTCGGCTACCGCCGAGAGCCTCGGAATTTCACTACCTAGTGTGAGTCGGCTGTTGAGCTCACTTGAGCGCGAGCTCGGCGTGCGCCTGATCGCGCGCACTACTCGGGGGTTGACTGAGACCGACGCGGGCCGTTTGTACTATCGGCGCTGCCTTGCGATTCTAGAGGGGATTCGTGAGGCCGATAGCGCCGTACAGGCTCACGCAAGAGCGCCTGCGGGCGAACTTCGTTTGACCGCACCCGTTACGTTCGGTCGTTATCATGTCGCACCTTCAATGGCCGAATTTCTTGAACGCTATCCACGTTTATCGTTCTACCTACTGTTAAGCGATCACTGCGAATCTTTGACCGAGCAACGTCTGGATGTCGCAATCCGGGTCGCAGTGCTGCAGAAAGACAGTGTGATTGCACGTCGGCTAGGTTATGTGCAGCGGGCGGTGGTGGGCTCAAGGGAGTATTTCAGTAGGCATCCTGCACCGAGTCACCCCCGCGATCTGGCGCAGCACGATTGCGTGCACTTTACGCACTATCTGCGCGCCGATGAGTGGACCTTCCAGGAGCAGGGGCGCAGGATTACGGTGCGGGTCAAAGGACGACTGCGCACTAATAACCAAGAAGCGTTGCTGGATGCCGTACTCGCTGGAGCCGGATTGGCCGTGTTGCCGACGTGGCTGGCACAAGCGGCGCTCAACAGTGGCAGGCTGCAGCGCGTGTTAGCCAAGTTTGAGGCCCCCCGGACGCCGGTACACGCCGTGTTTCCGGCCCGGGGGCCACCGCCGAAGAAGGTGCGGGCTTTCGTCGAGTTTCTTAGCGAGCGTTATCGCGATCAGGGTGTTTTGTCCTCAGAACCTGTCGTGGCGGGTCCGTCTGACGCGGCGGACTCACGATTGCCTGAGCAGCACGCGTTTGAGCCCTAAACGAATATGGACTCAATTCCTAGGTAGAGCGATCCTAAGTGGAGAGCGCACGCGCGCGATAAGGCGTGGGCCGGATCTGAAAGAACCACTCGTCCTGAATAATCTCGGGCCAGGTTACGCACCCCCCGCGACACACTGATTTTGACGCACCTGATAGCCGGCGTTGCATTCCCACGAGTTTCCGAGGATGTCAACGTGCGCATGGGGGGGCACGCGAATCAGTACGCATGCGTCACCCGTTTGCGCAAATCCACGATCACACTCCCACTGGTCGCCGGACGCTCTGAGAAACGCGTTTTCGGGAACTCGAATGGCGACGCACGAGTCGCCGGAGGCCTCGTACCCGCGTTGACACCTCCACCCGCGTCCATAGAGTTCGTACGTGGCATATGCGTGGCTGGGGGCTTGCACCACTGCGCAGCCGTAGCGTTGCTTGCGAAAGCCGCGATCGCATTCCCAGTCATGACCCGTGTCACCAAGGTGCGCATTCTTCGGCAGTAGAAGCACAGCGCAGGCTAATTCGCTCTTGTCATAGAAGCCGCGTTCACATTGCCAGCGATCCCCGGCGGCCACAAGATAAGCGTGCGCGGGGATCTTGATGGCGATACACCCCTCGCCCTGGGGCAGGTAGCCGCGCTTGCAGACCCACCCCGGTCCAAAGGGATCATAGGACGGGTAGGCGTTCGGCGGCACGTGCATCGGTTGGCAGCTGCCTCCGGTATCTTGGTACCCGGCCTCGCACTCCCAGCCTTTTCCGAAGGCGTAATCGGTCAAATGCGCGTGGAACGGGACATCTATGAAGGCGCAACCGCCATCGGTCTGGCGGTAGCCACGTTCGCACTCCCACTGGGAGGCGTCGGCATCGAGATACGCATGCTTCGGAATCCGCGTCAGCTCACAGGTCGAGCTCGGCCTTCGACTGTCCTGTGTGCAAGAATAACTTGAGCCGGTTAGGCTAACCGGGGACGCTGCCTGCACAGTGCTTACGAAAAGAAGCGGCGATAGCACCACTGCGGCGCCCAGGCAGGTTCGCCACGCTCGCTTGGGAGCGGAAAGGCCGGCAGATTGCGAAGTCCAAGCTGGCGCGCGCAGAACGGCGACAAATGCGGCCATTGATTCCCGGATGCCAGCCAACATAAGCCATTACCCGTGCTTTTTCATAGCCGCGGTAGTCATATCCACACCGAAGCTTGCCTGGGGGCTGGCCGTGCCCGCCGCTCCAGTTTGTGACTGAGGCGTGAGTGCTTGCAGCGTCAGCTTGAAATGGTGATGAGCTGTTTGCGGAGCCGCGCAGCTCAGATGAAAACTGACTACATGAAGGGGAAGTGCCGAAAACAGCTCGTCGTTGACCTGTCGCATTAGCTCGCAGTCCGCTGAATCCAGTGGGGTCGGGCGGCCGGGTTCGAGCGTGATGCTGCTATTTGCAGCCTGAAGGTCGGCCAACTGCCGCTGCCCGCTCTCTATGGCGCGCGGTAGCGAGAATTGCAGCTCCACGCTCGGTGATCGCTCGTCACAGTGATAGGGCGTGATCTGCAAGTCCGGCCGCGCGCCGACACTCAACAATACCGCTCGAAACCTGTACCAAAGCTCATCACATGTATAGCGCTTCGGCAGGTTATCCAGATCGACGATTATCACGTCTGAAAACCAAACGGCTGGCGTGAGTGAAGCGGGCGTCGCGATGGCTGGTGAAACGCTGGCAATCATGAGCGCCGATATCAGGCCGATACGGAATGTTCTCGCATATGCAGCACTCATCGAAGCACCCCAGAGCGACTACTGTCGTGTTGAGTTGCAAACCGCCCGTGTGGTTCCCGCGAGAAGCGCGGTACTTGCACGATCGGAAAGACACTATTTCGCAGGCTGAAATAGCTGACACGCACCTGCGGTTGGTGGCTCCAAGGGAACAGCGCGCTCGCTTCCGAGCCTGAAGGGATCTGTCTCGTTGTCGATTTTCATAACAGTGCTGAGCGGTTTGCGAACAGTCACGTTCGCTCGATGGCGGCAGGTTCCGGGGATTCGGACGCCCCTGACAGCATCCCGGCGCACAACGGTATGGCCACACCGCGGCGCCGAGATTCTTGCAGGCTGCGGAAGAAACGTGACGAGGAACCTAGCGGGCCGCGAAGACGTCTGATGGATTGATACATCGAAGAGGAAGCGAGAACAATGAATCCCGTTAGCACACTGACCTCGGAACTTGGCTATGACCTCGACGCGTTGGAGCCGGTGCTCTCACGGGAGACGGTCCTTTACCATCTTATTCAGCATCATCGGGACTGTTACGAGCGAACTGCGGCATTGGTCAGAGGCACCGAGCTTTCCTCGCTTCCACTGGAGTCCGTGGTGCGGTTTGCTGAACGGCATCCGAGCTGCGGACCCTTGTTTGCGGTAGCGTCAGAGGCGTGGAGCCATGATTTGTACTGGCACTCGTTGCGTCCGGGGGGCGGCGGTAAGCCCCGGGGTCTGATTGAAGAGGGAATTCGCCGGTGTTTCGGTTCGTTCTCCGCGTTTGAGAATCGCGCGATAGCGCAAGCGAGTAGTTTGCTGGGAAGTGGGTGGCTCTGGGTGGCCTGGAAAGAGGGGCGCATCGAGCTCACTACGACAGGCGCCTCAGAGTCGCCCTTAACAGGCGGCTACGTCCCCTTGCTGGCCATAGACCTGTGGGAACACGCGTACTACCTCGACTACTATAGTGGCCGGCCATCCTATGTCGCCGCATGTCTGCACGAACTCATCCACTGGGACTTCGCTAATGCGCGACTGCTTGAACTAGCGCACCAGCGGCACGCCCAACGCAGCAGCCTTTCATGGCTCACGTATGGGAGGCCGCTAACGCGCGTCGTGCCAGCTCGTGTCCCCTTGGCCCCCACACACGCTGAAAGATTCAAGAGCTGAAGGGGGCCCCCGGTTGGAAGATTACAAGGTGCTGACGAGGAACTGACAGCGTGCCAAATTGGCCTTCGCGAACCCAAAAGGTCAAACGATCGTCGACCTTCAGATCCCGGACCTTCACGACTCGATTGTTGATCTCCGCTGTGCCCCCGGAACCGATCTTGAATTCGACCGCGGCAATCGGGATATTGGCCACATCAGCGACTTCGACCTGCACGAAACGGAGTCCCATTTTCGTTACACGGCCATCGAATTGTGCATACTCCACTCCATCCTTCTCTGTAACATCCCGGCAGGCCGCTGGGGCCTTCGGGAAGTACCGAAGAAACTCCTGATTCCAGCGTACGTTGGCGCAAGCATACGTGGGGTGCTTGCTGTCGCCAGCCGCTTGTGCGGCGGGCATTGTTGCGAGTAGTAGTACGACTACAGACAAGCTTGACCGATTACGCTGAATCATCTGCTTCCTCCTACAACGAATATTGGTCACGTTGCGCGTCAAGTCCGCGCCGGCGACGGTAAGTCCACGGATCAAAAGCTCGAGCGTGGGACGTGCGCGCGGATGTGGCGCTCGTGAATCAAGCATGCCCAAGACGCTGGTGTCGCTCTTTGAGCGTCGCTCCGCCGCTCCAGGTGGCCAAAGCAGCTACGGCGATACCTAAGATGACCGTGAACCACAAATGCTGCGTGTTCGCCGTGTAGCGCTCGAACCACGGTAGAGACACCGCGCCCGCGCCGAGTGCGATGTTGAGCCCGCTCAGCCATGCACTGCTGCGCGGGTACAAAAAGCGCACGGCGCCACACAGCACGATTAAGCCTCCGACTGCCGCACTCGCTAGGCCGGGACCGGTAAACGTATGCTCATAAATCCAGTCCGAGGCGAACAACATAGCGCCCAGCAATACATTGATGCCACTGCCAACTCTGGTCTGCACGCTTCCATCGATCCCATTAATCACAGGAGTGTCTCCTCTATCAGGTGGCTCTCACGTATTGACATCCGCATCGTTCATAAGTTTGGTTGTTAATCTGAAAGAGTCTCTCTCATCAAAGGGAACTACAGGTCTCAGACAAGCCTGGCATGTGTTTCGTCGGCGAACGCGGCCCAGCCATCGTCTTTTTCGTTGCTGTTCAGTCGGGATGCGTGTGCGCGGCGGGGCACCCAGAGAGTAGAGCGATAGCCCGGGAGAGTTTGTCGAGCCGTAAGCAAGGAGTAATCGCGGCTCAGAATATAGCAGCACCTATTTGCCCTGATGCGCTTCGCTCCGGGAAGGTATTTGGGTACGTCGTACAGGCGGACTCCCGTCACGTCGGCACTTTGAGCCTGCCAGAGCCAGGCGCTGGTCGAAACCGAGACGCAGCGCACGTCCGGGATTGACGACCTGTGATTGGCGTCATGGCCACCTGGCGACCTGGAGTGCCTCATAACGCGTATGGATCGGTGGCGGAGGATGTCCGTGTTTCTCGTACTTGTCCTAGCTGCTCTGGGGCTTCTTGGTGGATGCGTTACCACCTCCGCTGTCACGCCAGCGCAACAAGGCATGTATTCGGTGCGTGCGGCGAATGACAGCTGTAGCAGTGCTTGCGAGTCTCCCCAGGTTAGGGCCATGCGACGGGCGCGCGCCTATTGCGCGAGGATGGACAAAGTAGCGATCGCGGAAGACTTCCAGCAGTCGGATGACGATATGGGATTCAGCGAGAGCTACAAACTCACGTTCAGCTGCGCTGCGGCCTCCGTCGCTCGGTGATCACTCGACTCAGCCAGAGAGCTGCAACTGGTATAGCGCGGCCCGTGCGGCATCGCGGATGATTCCGGCACAGCCGAACAACCGTGGATTGTAGAGCGGCGCATCGGCGGAAATCCCGGTCGTCGAGAACGATGGCACGCTTGGCGTTGCCCTCATCAAGCTGCCAAATCACTCTCCGGCCGAAGGTCTGGCGGGTAAATCATTAAACGCTTCCGCCGCCGTTCGCCTGGGTGCGCCGCGGCTCGCACCCGCGTTTGGTGCAGGCCGTGGCCACGCAGGTCATCGCGCCGGCACCCGCCTTAGCGCACAGAGCGCGGATGCGGCAACGGGCGGGGAGCGCGATGAGCGTCGTCCGTCCTCAAACCTATAGACCTAAACAATTTGAATCCGGATATGACGGTCTGGGTAGTCGGGATGGGCCCTGAACTGAACTAAATCCCCATTTGCCACGATAGATCGACCCGCAAGGTCGATGCGCGCTTGTATGCGACGCAGTTCGCACTCGTTCGTCGCGATACCGAGCGTCCGCGCTGGACGCTCTGAGGTTCTTCGGGCCGCATCCGCACGGGTCGATTCCGCAGGGGTCGATTCCAGGCACATGCACACGGACATTCTGCCGGCAGATCGTGAGCTCGCAACGCACGGGTACATATCACGGTCGTGTGTGGCTGGACGGCCTCCGCCGCGTGCGCACGCGGCGGCGCTGAGGTTCCCTGCGGACTACGTGCAGGTCGATTGGGGCGATCCGTCAGAAAGCCCTCTGCCGAACCCGGAAATTCAATTCCCACGCCTGGCCCGTCCGGCGGCGTTCGCGTGCACACAGAGCACCTGCTCGAACCCTATGTACGATCCGGCGAGCATCGCCCCGACGGTCAACGCCGAGCTGGTCGGCTCCGATGTCGGGTCTTACCGCGCCGCCTATCATTGATAGGGCCTTTACCTCTGTCTGAAAAGGTCGATAACTGGTACGGAGAGCCCGGCGCCATTGCCGGGCCTGTTCCGAGCACGGTCGGCGGGCGCTCGCATGAGCCGATCGACCAGAAAGCCGACCAGATATAGCGAACGGGAACGCGATATCCAACCGGCTTGCCCGGTCTACCTACCATAATGATGCCGTAGAGGGCTCCCCCATGATACGCACGATAAACCGAGGTCTCGCCGTCGGTGTGATGCTGTGGTGCGCGGCCGCGACGAGCGCGCAACCGCGCCCCGTGGTGGTTGAGCTCTTTACCTCGCAAGGCTGTAGCTCGTGCCCCCCCGCGGATGCCTATGTGGCAACACTGAGCGCGCGGCCTGAAATCGTTGCCCTGTCATTTCACGTAGGCTACTGGGATGACCTGGGCTGGCGTGATCGGTTCGCGCTCCCCGCATCGGTTGAACGACAGAACAACTACGCCAGAAAACTGCACCACTCTTCGGTCTACACACCGCAGCTGGTCGTCGACGGGCGTGAGGATGATTTTCGTTCGGATGGAAAGATGGTTGCCCGAGCTCTGAGCCAGAATCGGGACGGGGTGCCGGTCGGCGTATCAGTGCACGACGCGGAGATTCAGGTGGACATTGGTGCACAACCCGGTGGTGCACCCAGCGATGTAATGCTGGTGGCGTACTTGCGGCATGCGGTTTCGAATATCGGCCGTGGCGAGAATGCTGGCCGCACCCTCGAGGAGTTCAACATCGTTCGGGATGTCCGGACGCTCGGCCCGTGGAAGGGCGAGACGCTGAACTTTCGAGTGCCTGTAGCCTCGCTGCCGTCCGACGCCACCGACGTCGCGGTCCTTGTCCAGCCGTTCGGGCAGGCTCCGATTATCGGAGCAGGCGTTCACGCACTGCGTTGATTGAACTCACTTCCGACCGAACCAACGGGCAGGGCCATGTGCCGGGCCGCGCTATGGTGAGGCTGATATGAACCCGTGCACATCAGGGGGGTCGTAATGATGAAGAATGTCGTGTTGGCGATCGTGACGCTGCTCATGTCCATACTGGCCGTCGCTTACGCGGGAGCGCCCGTGAATATGTGGCAAGACCGAGGCCGTCGGAGGACCTCAATCTTCAAAAGGGCGTCGCTCTGCGGGGGTACGACGCGGTGGCGGTATTCACCGAGCACCGAGCCGTAATGGGGGATCCTGCCATCAGCTTTCAATGGCACGGAGCAACGTGGCAGTTCTCCTCGGTCGAGCACCGTACCCAGTTTGCGGCGGATCCGGCGCGATACGCGCCGCAATTCGGCGGCTATTGTGCGTTCGCCGTCGCGCAGGGCACCACGGCGGACGGAGATCCTCACCAATGGGCGATCGTCAAGGACAAGCTCTACGTAAACAATAATGCCGTGGCCAAGAAACTTTGGGATCAGGACCGTCGTGGCAATATCGTGGCTGCAGACACGAATTGGCCGCTGATTCCCAAGAAACCGCTGTCCACCGACGGGCCGGCGATCGCCACGACGCCAGTACTGCCAGCGCAGGCGGTAAAATGAGGAGCACGTAATGAATACCAGCTATCCGCGCTTGGTCTCATCTCGGCGTAACCCCTCGATCGCCATTCGCTTGGCCGCCGTGCTTTGCGTCGTCACAGCGTGTGCGACGGATTCGCTCCGGGCGCAAGCCTCGCGCACCGTCCCAGCGCAAGTGGCGGCGGCTCTAGCAGCCCGACCGCAGGCGCCGGCCGCGGGAATCCGGACGGGGATGTCACCATCGTAGAGTTTCTCGACTACAACTGCCCTTTCTGCAAAAAAACCGCGCCTGAGTTGCAGAAGCTCCTTGTATCCGACCGGCGAGTGCGGATTCTTTATAAAGAATGGCCGATCTTCGGGGACGTCAGAGTACGCCGCGCGCTCGGCACTCGCGGCCCACTGGCAAGGAAAGTTTCTGGCCGCGCACGATGCGTTAATCAACGCACCTGACCTGGACGAGAGCTCACAGGTCGACTCTGTATTGAAAGGTGCCGGCGTGGATCTCGGGCGGCTGGCCGATGACCGCACTCGGCACGCTGCGGACATCGAAGAGGCTCTTGCTCGCAATGCGCGAGAAGCGCATGCCCTGGGGCTAAGCGGAACGCCAGGCTTCGTGATCGGGCGCCAGCTCGTGCCCAGCGCGCTCACGTTGGCGCAGCTGACACAACTCACGACAAACGCACGGGCGAGTGAGAAGAACGGATCGGGAGGCCCGTGAGCACTTACGCGTGCAGAGGCACAGCCGCACCGTCACGGCCTGATGCGTAATTTACCTGTGAAATTGCGCTTCCCAATATGCACTCCCTTCCAGCGCAGAATGTCGTACATTGTCGTCGCGTGAAAGTAGAAGTTCGGTTGCGAGAATGACAAAAGAAAGTTCTCGGCCGTGAAATCAAGTTGCCGATCACCCGCCACGAAGCGCATGTCGCGTCCGACAAAGGCGTCAACTTCGGACGGCTGAATCGCCTCCAGGCCGGCGAGCGTGTCTGCGACCCTGGCCTTGAGCGCAGCAAAGCTTGCGGGAGGCTTCGTCGTATCGGGCGAGAATGTTCCGCGCCGCACCCCCTCGATGGCGCCAAGGGAATGCACGGCGGTTGACTTTACCTGGTACCCAAAAGGCTGCATGTCCGCAGCCAAACGTGCCTCAATGATCTCCTCGTGCGAGATGCCCTTCTCAGAGCAGAAGCTCTCTGCGGCGGTGAGCAGTCCGGAAACGGCTCCCAGAATCTGCTGGTAGGAGGGGACCGTGGCTGCGTAGAGAGAAAAGGTCATGGAATTCCTCGCGATCGATGTCCGCTAATGCAGTTGAATTTTAGTCCGGATGTTTTGGTGTTGCACCCGCTCGCTGGATTGGTAGTCGAAGAGACTGCAGCTTCGTGCAGGCCGCGACATCCACGCACGAAGCGCCCCGCAACGGAGCATCGACGCGTATTTGATGCTCGAATCCTCTATAGTTCGCGCTCAAATTCCGCAAAGAATTCAAAGTCTTGTCGGAGCGAGGCCGAAAATTACCCGCTGAATTGCCCCCTAACAGTTACCTGCTTAAAACGATCTTCGTCGCCGTTCGTAGCGGGTAACGATTGTAAGGTGTTCGGCGGCGGTTCGCTGGCGTGCGCTCCCGGCGGTTAGACGCCAACGTAGTTCCGTCGGGAGACCAAAGTAGCCCTCAGACGGGCTGCAACGAACCGTCTGCACCATGAGGGTGAGGACTGATCCGAGCTGCGTGCTTGCCGACCTTGTCTTTAGCCATTTCCAGATCGAAGTGCGCCTGCAAGTTAATCCAGTAGCCATCAGATGTACCGAAATAGGCTGAGAGCAGCACCGCCATTTCCGGTGAGATCGAACGCTTCTCGCGCACAATGTCGTTCACTCGAGGTAGCGGAACGTCCAGCGCCTTAGCCAGTGCATACGCACTGAGGCCCACAGGCTCCATGAACTCCTCCCGGAGAATCTTCCCGGGGTGAGTAAGCTTAATCTTTCTTGCCGCCATATTCGTCACTCCAACCTAGTGATAATCGACGATCTCGACATCAAAGGCATGACCGTCACGCCACCTGAAGCAGATCCGCCACTGCTTGTTGATCCGAAGGCTGTACTCGCCCTTCCGGTCGCCTTTCAGAGCCTCCAGCTGATTCGAGCTCGGAATCGAAAGGTGCTTCAGCTCTCCAGCGGCATTCAACTGCTGCAGCTTCATCAGCGCCCGCTCTTGAATGGCGCGCGGAAGACGCTTGGAGTGCTCGCGACTCCAGACCCTCTGGGTCTCTTAACCTCGAAAGGATTTGATCACGTCAAAATACTAATTCACCGCGTTAGTAATGTCTAGCGTTACTAGGCTGGTCAATTATCCTGATGCGCCACCCTGGCTTATCGTTGTGCCCGCGGTGACATTACCCGCCGACCCATGCCGACTTAAATCCACATTGTCTGCCAAGCTCCCGCAAGCGGGTGTAGCGGCGCCATTACTTGCGAGATTGCCGAGGAGCGTTGGTGTGTCGGCATGCACGATCGCCAGCTCAAGCGCCGCCTTCTTGCCAACGTGCGAATGTCGTTTGTGTTTCGACACGGCCTCGGTCAATAGCCAGGCCGAGCCGCAGTTGCACCCCAGTGGCACCGGCGTATCCTTCAAATCTTGTGGTCTCCAAGTCTTAGGAGGCAGCCATGGCCAGGATATACATCGATTGCAGGGAATTCCCGTCTGAGAGCAATTGCACTGTTGCAATATCCGCTGCCAGCGAAAAGGAACTGATCGAAGTTGCCGTCCAGCATGCTGTGAAGGTGCACGGCCATCAGGATACGGCGGAGTTCCGACAGATGTTGAGGCAAGCGATCAAGGAAGGCAGCCCGCCTCCTTAGCTACCCGGGAAAGCCGTCGCCGGTTCCGAGCGATAAGAGACCGGACGATTCTATGCACTCTCGCTCAGCGACGCTGGCTGCTCGAGGCGGGCCACCTTGTAAGGTCAGCCAGCGGCGCTCGTTACGGCATCGTTAGAGGTACTCAGCCGATGGCTCAGTTGGTGACTCGGCCCACGCGACGTCGAACGTACAGAGTTCCTCAGGGCGTCAGTTTAAAGCTTCTCGCATCTGAAGCCGGGTGTTACGGTGGTGGCGAAGCGATAGCAGTGCAATCTCCCAACCGAAGCGCAAAAGTGTTTCGATAACTTTCGATAACTGCCCGAGCTCGCTTATGACCAGCTCATACTCTTCCATTCTAGCAACGGCGACTAACCCGCTTTTCCTCGCAGCAGCTGTGATCGTTGTCGGCTTCTTTGGCGCCCGCTATTGGCAGCGACGCAGTGCGTTGGCGTATTTCTTTGCCCAGCTTTTCTTCTTTGCGATCCTCACCGGATTGATGCTGGCCGGCGGCCTTGTTCCCTATCGCCCCGGCGTATCGACTGCGGCTGAGCCCACGCGTCTCTTCGTGGGCGTGCTCGAAGTGATCTGGTGGCTGGGCGCGGCGTGGCTAGCGGTCGGTTTCTTGCGCGCGTTCGTCGTCCTGGGGCGACAGCCGCGCGACACGAAACTGATTCAGGACCTGTTGGCCGCGCTGATCTACCTCGCAGCGACCTTCGCAATCGTCGCCTATGTTTTCGATCTGCCGGTGAAAGGGTTGCTGGCGACCTCCGGCGCGTTGGGGATTATTATCGGTCTTGCGCTGCAAAACTCTCTCGGAGACGTTTTTTCGGGCATCGCTCTTAACATCGAGCGACCTTACCACGTTGGCGACTGGATCATTCTGGACGACACGCTCCAGGGTAGGGTGATCGAAACAAATTGGCGCGCGACGCACATCCTGACAGGAAACCAGGATGTAGCGATCATCCCGAACAGCGTGATTGCGAAATCCAGGCTTGTGAATTGCAGCACGCCAACCATGATCCACGGCGCCAGTATCCGGGTCCGATTGGAGCCTTCGCTGACGCCCGCGGCGGGCTGCAATTTATTGAAGGAAGTGCTCCTCGCCAGCACGCATATCCTGCGGACGCCTGAGCCGAAGGTCGCCATCAAGGATCTCAGCGCGGAAATGGTCGATTTCGAGCTCTCCTACTCGGTTGCAGATATCAGCGCCGTCGACCGGGCTCAAAATGAGCTTTTCAACCGGGTCTTTCAGGCAGCATCCGCGGCCGGCGCCAAGTTTTCGCCACGCCTCGGCAGTTCGCCGAGCCAGACCGCTCCAGCGACCGAAGAGGAGTCAGGAATTCCCGAGCGCCTGCTTGCCGGAATCTCGCTGTTCTCGACCTTGACCGTCGACGAAAAGGCTGCGCTCGCGTCGCAGATGCAGCGAAAGGATTACAAGCGCGGGGAGGTCGTAGTGAAGGCAGGCACGATCTTGGAAGCGTTATGCATAGTCAGCTATGGCGTGCTAGTTGGCTCGGTGGAGGCAAATGGCCGGAAGATTGAGGTTATCCGACTGGCGCCGGGAGACTATTTCGGAGAGGTTGGACTGCTCACCGGTAAGCCACTAGACGGCGAACTGACCGCGCTCACCCGGGCCGTGATTTATGAGATCTCGAAGGCAGCACTTTCCCCGCTTATTAAGGCTCGCCCCGGTTTGGCCGAGGAGCTGAGCGAAATTCTCGCCAGCCGGCAGCTGGCGAATCGAACCGTACTTGATCACGTTGACGACAAAGAGGGGCCCGAAGAAGGACTGGCGGAGCGGGTTGCCGCCAATATCCGGCGGCTATTCTCACTTCACTGAGTGCAGCTGACCCGACCGGACAGATGGCTTTCCCGATAGCCGCCACTCGAAAGGAAAGCAGCGGACACTCAACTCGACACGCAGCTCTCCGCGGGCCGGGTAAGGCGCGGACGCCGCGACTTCCGGGGCCCAACGTACCCCTATCCGTCAATCTGATCGCCGCCGGCCGGGTGATGTAACGTCGCGGGTGCTACTTCGCCGGAGCGTAGAAGTAATAGTCGGCCGTATACGGGATCTTTGTCTCGGTGCCGAGGTTCGAGCTTTCACAGCTGGCCGCTGCGGGAGCCTGGCCGCCCTTGGTGTGTATCCTTTGAATGCTCGTCACCTGTGCGAACACGCCCGCGCCGGAGTGTCCAGTGGCGGTCAGGAGCAGCCACGGAATCGAGTCGGGATCGGGCGAATCCACTTTGGCTGAGACCTTTCCCATCACTTCGCTGCCGTCGTTATGCTTCCACGTCGGGCCCGCGTAGTGATGGCCGACGACCGCTCCCTTCCGGTCGCGCAGCTGCGCTTCAGGAGCCTTCAACGTCCACTGCGATATACCATCAGCTCTCTGCTGACAAACGTAGATTTGTGTGCCGGAGGCGTGCGCCCAGAACACGAGCCTCTGGGCCGTGGGCACCTTGACCTGATCCGGCACGTCCGGAGCGGAAGCGGCGTATGCCCCTGCCTGCATCCCAACGGTTGCCGCCAGTCCGAGCAGAAGCCGATGCTGACGCGTGGTCTTCGTCGTTTTCATTGGCGTATCTCCAATTTTGCGGTCCACCGTATCCTCGCAATAACTACAGCGCAAATCGCTCAGGCCGCGATGAGGAGCTGGCCATGAGAACGAAGCGACTTACCGAAGAGCAGATCATTCCGCAGCCGGTCGGTCACGAAACGACATTTGCCGGGAAGCGGCCAGTAACCGAAGATGAATGTGTCAGATTCCACCTCATAGGGAGTGGAGTAATGAAGTTTGCATGTGCCATGCGATGTTGCGCGCTTCTTCTTTGGACCGTGAGTTCGGTCGCTCAACAGCATCCGACGTGCGTCGGTCCCCAACTCGGCACTTGGGCGCTCCTGTCCATGGAAACTGAAGATCTAGAGACCGGTCAAAAGCACAATCTGCTCGGCGCGCATCCTAGCGGCTACCTTTCCTACGGTCCCGACTGCCGGATGTCCGCTATCCTGGTTAAGGAGAGCCGTGAGGGGCCGGCCGCATTGGCGGCAACGGACCCAGAGAGTATCGAACTCTATCGTGGGTTGATTGCTTACGCCGGTAGTTACGCGATCGACGGGTCTAAGATCACCCAGCACATAGAAGCCTCATGGAACCAAGCGTGGACAGGCACTACCCAGGTCAGTCAATTCAACATCGATGGAAAGTCCTTGTATATAAGGACCGGGCCCAGCAAAAGTCCAATGACCGGAAGACAAAGCTCGACTGTGTTCATCTGGGCCAGGGTTGAATAGACGCCCTCGGCGGCAGTGCTCGCGCTCGAGGATGAGCGGAGCGCGCCTCCCACCCACACCGTGAACTCCTTGCGGCGTGACGGAGAGAAAGCTCCTCAGGCCTTAGCATCGCAAACGAAGACTTTTGCGGCCCTTGCGGTCTCCGGGTGAACATCGGCGGCGGCACCCAATCGGCCCAAATTGCAAGCTTCGCTTAGCGAGAGTGCGTAGAATCGTGCGGAGTGATTCGGTTGTCTCGGGCGCAAAATTTCACGCTTGAGCTGCGAGATTTATCCCACGGAAATTACATTAATAATGTGCTGTAAATGCTTGATTAGAATGCCCGGGAGAGGACTCGAACTTGCTCGTATCTGATTGATTACACAGTACTTTCTACGTAGTAATGTGAATTTACCCGCTGATTTACCTCCTGCGCGCCCTGGTGCTTGAGGGGCAATTTTGGCAGTGCCTTAGCGGGTAACTCCCGGATCAAATTCTTGCTTGCCCACAAGCCTGTAACGCGTTACGATGTAACGCGTTACGTTATGAGCTACGCATATGGCACAGGCAGCTGAGCGAATGAAGGCCATGCGCGAGCGGCGCCGAGTGCGCGGCTTGAAGGAGCTCCGCTTGATCGTGCCGGACGCACGATCCAAGACGGTGCGCCGACGGGTCGCCCGACAAGTCGCAGCGCTAGACCGATCCCGCGAGCTCGAAGCGCTGAAGTGGATCGAAGCTGTCGCCGAGTTTGATGACCGATGAAGCGCGGCGACGTCGTGACAGTTGCGGCGGCCGGGGACTACGGCAAGCCGCGCCCAGCGGTGATTGTGCAGACTGACGCGCTTCCCGTCGAACATGCGTCTGTGGTGGTCTGCCAGATGACTTCTGAGGGGGATGACGCCGAGGACTTTCGAGTAGCCGTTGAACCCAGTACTCGAAACGGTCTGCGCACGCGATCGAACGTGATGGCTGACGAGCCGGTCACGATTAGGCGCACACGAATTGGCCGAAAGATCGGGCACCTCGAGGACAACGACATCGCGCGACTGAATGTCGCCTTGGCATTCGTCATGGGCCTGGCGGATTAGGCCAAGCTCCGACTCTAGATCACGGCGCTACTCAAGACCGGGGGGACGTCGCACTCACAGCTGCAGACCTTGGTCCCCGAGGTGCACGGGAATGCGCTCTCAAAGTGTGGGTCTGTTGAGCATGACGGAGGTCTTGCAGGACTTGCGGCCGGAAGGTCACTGGACGCATTGGATCTGGCAAGCAGACGTGTACGACCAGCGGTGCAGCTTCCAGTCGGACGCCAGGCGTCGGGCAAATCTTGGGAAGTTAAGGTTGAATCCGCGTTTCAGGGCCACGCCGGTTGCCTCGAGGCGCTCCCAGTCAATTGCCGGACACGGCTCCTTGAAGGCGAGTACGACAACGTTTCCGAGGGGCGGCGCCACCTGCAAGGTCAGAAACTGACCTTCGAATGCCTCGTGGATCTTGCTCAAGTGTGACTCGAAGATCTTGTGATCGCCACACAGGTTGCTGACGAACACACCACCTTGTGATAAATGGCGTCGGACTTGCCTGTAGAACTCGATATCGTCGAGCTGAGCCGCGACGCCTGCACGATCACACGCATCCGCGAGTATCACATCCTTGGACCTTTGGAGGCGTGTGACGTAACTGGCACCGTCGCCGCAGACGACCCGGAAGCGCGCATCGTCTTTAGGGATGCGGAATTCCTCGCGCAGGCGGATCACGTCTGGATTCATCTCGATCGCTGTGACGGCTGCACTCGGCAGCCTCCGGTAGCAGAATTTGGCCAATGACCCGCCGCCCAGGCCCAGCAACAGGATCCGAGCCGGTGCATCGTTGAAGAGCAGAAACGCCATCATCTTGCGGGTATAGGCCAAGCTCAGCTTGTCCGGGTCTTCCAGAGACATGGCGCTCTGCACGTTGTTGAAATCGAAGTGCAGAAATCGCCAACGGCCGCTGTCGAGGATGAAGGGCTTTTCGTATGTGCCGGCAAATATCCGATCCTGCAGCGTTTGCGTGCAGCTGTCAGCGGGCTCCAGGACCCGCAGCACGCTGTGGTCTTTCGGGAAAGAAGTCTCGATGGCGAGGAGCGGAGTCGGTGCGCTCATGGCGGTGCTCCGGACGACGATCCAGCGGCGGCTGAGATTGAGATGGCGGTGAGAATGCCCGCGAGGATTCGCCGCGGATGTGGGGGACAGCCGGGCACGGCCACGTTAACGGGGATGACGTTTGAGACTCGTCCGTAACTGGCGTAGCTCTCACCAAAGATGCCACCTGTGCAGCCACAGTCGCCCAGCGCCACGACGAGCTTCGGGTCCGGCGTCGCCTCATAGGTGCGTTTCAAAGCCACCACCATGTGCTTTGAAACCGGACCCGTCACGAGCAATAGGTCTGCGTGTCGGGGACTTGCGACGAAGCGGATGCCGAGTCCTTCAAGGTTGTAGAGGGGATTGTTGAGCGCGTGGATCTCCAGCTCGCACCCGTTGCAGGAGCCCGCATCTACGTGGCGGATGCACAGTGCGCGTCCCATCACGGCCCGAATGTGTGCCTGCAGGTTGTCCCTCACCCGCAGCTCGTCATCCGACTCGGGAGGTGACTCGGACACGATGCCTACGGAGGCGATCTGCCGCAGAGTCTTTAGCATGCGACTTTCCTAGAGGTCATGGCCGCTGTAGGAGAGGTTGAAAGATTTATTGATGAGCGGGAAGTCAGGGACGATGTTGCCGATGATCGCGTGCTCGAGCACCGGCCAGTTTTCCCACGACGGATCGTGCGGGTGACAGCGACGGATTGTCCCATCGGGGCCGGCCTCGAGCGCGACCCACACCGGCCCGCGCCAGCCCTCGATCACGCCCGCTCCGATCGCGCCGTCGGCGGGTATATTGATGGGCGCGCGATGCGGTCCTTCCGGGAGCTCCCCCAGTAGCTGCTGCATCACGCGACAGGATTCCTGCAGCTCATCGAACCGCAGCGCCACGCGCGCGGCCACGTCGCCGTCGGTGCGCGCCATTCTGCTTACGGACAGGTGCGTATACGGCTCGCAGGGGAGGTCGCAGCGCAGGTCCGCCGGTTGCCCGCTCGCCCGACCGGCGAGACCCGTGAGCCCCAGGCGTGCCGCCAGCTTGGGCGGCACTGTGCCCGCGCCGTTGAATCGATCCCGCACGCCTTCATGCTCCTCATAGATCACACGAAGTTTGAGTACCTCGCCGGCGATCTCCCGCAGGCATTGACGCAGCATGAGTACTCCCGTTCGCGCAAGATCCAATCGCGTGCCGCCCGGTGCAATCGCGTTCAACAGATAGCGCTCACCGAGCGCCTCGTGCATCGCCCGCAGCAGCTCCTCTTTCAGACGCGAGAACTGCGCAAGGCCAAAGGCAAACCCCGCGTCGTTCCCCAACGCGCCGAGATCGCCCAGATGATTGGCGACCCGTTCAAGCTCGAGGTAGAGCGCGCGCAGCCACGCAGCCCGAGGTGGGATCTCGTTACCGGCCAGGCCCTCAAGCGCCTGACAGTACGCCCAGGAGAACGCGACGGCGGAATCGCCCGATATGCGCGCGGCGAGCCGATGTGCCTCCAGGATAGGAAGCTGCGCGAAACGCTGCTCGATGCCCTTATGGACGTACCCCAAGCGCTCCTCAAGCCGGAGTACTTTCTCACCCACGACCGAGAAGCGAAAGTGTCCCGGCTCGATGATGCCGGCATGCACCGGTCCGACCGGGATTTCGTGCACGCCGTCTCCCTCGACCCGCACGAATGGGTAGTCATCGGCGATCGCATGAGGCTCGTGCCCCGATCGCGGCGGGTCGATCAGCGGTCGGTAGCCTGGCGGCCAGCCGGCGTGACGCAACCATGGACGATGATCGGGATCGGTGGAGCGAAGGCCGGTGAGATCGGCGATGGCGCGCTGCAACCGCACGGCAGCCGGAAACAGATCACCAATTCCTGGATAAGGTGTATGCGGGGCTCCAAGCGGGGATGACACCAGGAGTCCCCGACCCTCTGCGAGGAAGCCCGCGCGGATCGCAGGCGTTCCGCCTTCGTCTGCGCTCGCCCAGAGCGCCAGGAGGCGCCCCGCCGCGGTGGCAAAGTCCTGCGCGACCGGGCGCCACTGATCGGGTGCCACCGTGAGGGCGCGCAGGCCGGGGGCGCCGCGCTGTGGCGCGCTTAAGGTAAACCAGTCCTGCAGTGCCATGTCACTCGCCTCCAATCAGCCGCGCGGCTGCGCGATACCAATGGGCGAGATACGGCGGTACGTAAAGACCGAGCATCAGGACGACGGCGAGGTGCGTGAACACGGGCAGGAGCGAAGGCGGATGGGGCAGGCGTCGGGCGGTGGTCTCGCCGAATACCATTGGTTGCACACGTCCAAAGATGGCGGCGAAGGCAACCCCGAGGGCGGTGAGCAGAATGGGCGTCGCCCAGGGCTGCTCCCGCATCGCGGTGGTGAGAATCAGGAATTCGCTGGCAAAGACCCCGAACGGGGGCATGCCAAGAATCGCCAGTGAGCCCATCATCAGCCCCCAGCCGATCGCGGGGCTGAGCGTGATAAGACCCCGGATGTTGTCCATCAGCTGCGATCCGGCCTTCTGAGCCGCGTGACCCACGGTGAAGAAAATCGCCGACTTCGTGAGCGAATGGACGGTCATGTGCAGGAGCGCGGCAAAGTTTGCGACCGGGCCGCCCATACCGAAGGCAAAGGTGATGATCCCCATATGCTCGATGGAGGAATAGGCAAAGAGACGCTTGATGTCACGCTGGCGCCAGAGGAGGAACGCCGCGAGAACGACCGAGAGCAACCCGAACCCCATGAGCATCCGCGAGGGCAGGGCGGAGTGTAGGGATCCTTCGACCAGCACCTTGCAGCGCACGACGGCGTAGATCGCGACATTGAGCAGCAATCCGGACAGCACGGCGGAGATCGGGGTCGGACCTTCTGCGTGCGCATCCGGAAGCCAGTTGTGCAACGGAACCAGGCCCACCTTGGTCCCGTAGCCGACGAACAGAAAGACGAACGCGAGCCCCAATACGGTGGGTTCAAGATGGCCTTTCATCGCGTTCAGGTGCGTCCATAAAAGGGCGGTCGCGCCCTCGGCGCCGAGGGCTTTCTCGGCTGCGAAGTACAGGAGGATCATGCCAAACAGCGCCTGGGCGATACCCACGCCGCAGAGGATGAAATACTTCCAGCCCGCTTCAAGGCTCGCGGGCGTGCGGTACAAGGTCACGAGCAGCACTGTGGAAAGGGTCGCCGCTTCCATCGAGACCCACAGGAGTCCCATGTTGTTCGTCGTAAGCGCGACCAGCATCGTCGTCATAAAGAGCTGGTACATGCTGTGGTAGAGCCGCAGCCTCGGCGCCGAAACCCGCCCATGAATCATCTCCACGCGCATGTAGGGGCGCGAGAAGATCGAGGTGGTGAGACCGACGAACGCCGTAAGTGTGACGAGGAACACGTTGAAGGGATCGATAAAGAACTGTTCGTGTCCAACCAGAACGGGGCCCGCGCTCACCACCTGTGCCGTGAGCGCGCACGCGGCGAGGAAAGTGATGAGGCTTACGGCGACATTCAGGTCGGCGGCCCAGCGTCGGCCACCGTAAATGCCCAGAAGAAGAGCGCCGCAGAGCGGTGTGCCAAGGAGCAGGAGGAATGGCACGGCTCAGTGCTCCTGCCCAGGCGGTGCAGAGGATATACGCGTTTCGTGCGCAGGAGCCTCTCGAAGGGACTCCAGATGGTGCAGATCGAGGCTGTCGAACTGCTCGCGGATCTGGAAGAAGAACACGCCCAGCACCAGGACGGCGACCAGCACATCGAGCGCCACTCCGAACTCCACGATCATCGGCATGCCGTATGTGGCACTCATCGCGCCAAAAAACAGCCCATTCTCCATCGACAGAAACCCCACGACTTGCGACATCGCTTTGCGTCGCGTGATCATCGTGAGAAAGGAGAGCAGGATCACGGCGACGGCAATTCCAATGGCACTGCGGGTCGCGGTACTAGCGAGCGCTACGATCGGTTGTGCAAGTCCGAAGGCGAACACCACGACCAGGAGCCCCACGAGCATCGTGCCCGAGATGTTCAATAGCGGCTCGGTGTCCCAGTACACCTGTAGGCGGCGAATCAGTCGGTGCAGCAACCACGGCAGCAGTATTACTTTAAGCCCAAGCGTAAGGCCTGCCGACAGATACAGATGACGCTCGCCGGTGCGCCAGGCGAGAAGCAACGTGGCGATGAAGAGCAATACGCCCTGGATCGCGAGCAGGTTGACAAGTGTCACGACGCGGCGCTGCGTAAGCATCGCAAAGGACACTAACAACAGCAGCGCGGCACACAGGTTCAGGAGCTGCAGATCCAGGGGAGTCGTGGGCGCCACGGTTCAGGCTCCGAGCAGCAGGTGAACGAGGAGACCCAGGACCGCGAGCAGAAAGGCAATCGCCAGAAACTCCGGTGCGCGAAACACGCGCAACTTAGCTGATACCGTCTCGATGAACGCCAGACCCGCCCCGGTCACGCTGAGCTTTATGGCCAGGACGGGGATGGAGGCCGCGAGCGACAGCGGTCCCCCCGCTCCGGTCGAGATGCCCCACGGCAGAAACAGCGCAAAGCCGATGCAGGCGTAATTAAAGAGCTTCAGAGATGCGGCCCATTCCATCAGAGCCAAGTGTCGCGCGGAGTACTCAAGCATCATGGCCTCGTGGATCATGGTCAGTTCCAGGTGGGTCGCCGGATTGTCGATTGGGATGCGTGCATTCTCAGCAAGCAGTACCAGCGTGAAGGCGACGGCGGTAAACGCCAGACTCGGATACAGCGCGAGCGTCTGTGTGGCGAGGTTCTCTGCGATGCCCGGAAGGGCCGTCGTTGCGGAGATAATTGAGGCGACGAAAATCACCATCAGCAGCGCCGGCTCGGCGAGGAATCCGACCATCATCTCGCGGCGTGCTCCGAGCGTCCCGAAGGCCGTGCCGATGTCCATCGCGGCCAGCGACAGGAAGACGCGCGCCGTGGCGAGAAGACCGACGAGCGCGATTGCATCAGCCGCGACGGTCAAGGGCAGGCGCGTGCCCATCGAGGGGATGATGCCGGCAGCCACCACCATCGCACCAAAGACGATGTAGGGTGCCATTCGGAAAAGCGGTGAGGCGTTCTCGGCGATGAGCGCATCCTTGTGGAAGAGCTTGCGGATAGCGCGGTAGGGCAACCAGATGCTCGGCGCGCGGCGGTTCTGGAGCCAGGCGCGACACTTATTCACCCAACCGAGAAACAGTGGTGCGACGGCAAGCGCTGCGATCAACTCCAGCGTCTGAGTCAGAATCTCAATCGGTTTCATAGCATCAGCGCCAGGAGGAGTACGAGCGTGGTGAAGCTATACGTCAGGTAAGTGGAGATACGGCCTTGCTGCACCCAGGCGAAGGTATCTGCCGTGCGCTGCACAATTGTTCCCAGGGGCACATACAGCCATCGCCAGATCTGATCACTCACGGTCACGCGGTAGCGCGGTGCAGAGTCAAAGGCCGACGGCAGCGCGCGGTTCACGCCGAAGAGGGGCCCGAAGATGTGACGGATTGGCTGGCCAAAACCCTCAGCGGTGTCCTGCATGCGGGCGTTCAGCCGCCCAAAGCCGCCATCCCAGGCCGCCGCGCGCCGCACTCGGTGGTGATAGAAGTGCCGCACTAAAAGCGCCGTGACTACGACGCTGCTCGCCAGCGCGATGAGAAGGACGGGTGCTGAATAGGAGGCCTGGCGGCCGGCTAGCGGTACCAATAGCCACCAGGGTGCACCCGTGCTCGGCAGCGAGGCGCCACTGAATTGCGCGACTACCGCACGCAGGGCGTCGATGACGTAGGTGGGCAGTAGGCCCAACAGCACGCAGCCGAGTGCGAGCGAGGCAAGACCGATGCGCTCACGCAAACCCGCATCGTGTGCGCGCGCCAAAGCGAGCTCACGCGGCTGACCGAGGAAGATCACACCGAAAAACTTGACCATGACGTAGGCGGCCAGTGCGGCGGAGAGCGCCAGCAGGGCCGCCCCAACCGGCAGGATCATATTCACGAAGGTTCGCGGAACCTCGTGCGCGAAGAGGAAGGCCTGCAGCAGCAGCCACTCGGATACGAAGGCGTTCAGGGGCGGCAGGCCTGCCATCGCGAGCGCCCCGACGAGAGTCAGCCAGGCGACCCACGGCATGCGATGAATCAGGCCCCCCAGGCGCCCCAAGTTGCGCTCACCGGTGGAGTGGAGAACCGCTCCGGTACCCAGAAAGAGCAGACTCTTGATAAACGCGTGATTGAGGCTGTGGTACAGGGCGGCGATCAGCGCGAGTGCGGCGAGCGAATTCATACCCACGCCGTGGAACACGACGCCAAGACCGATGGCGGCAAAGACGATGCCGATGTTTTCGATCGATGACCACGCCAACAGCCGCTTCATATCCGTCTGGACCGCCGCAAATGCCACACCGTAGAGCGCGCTGAAGAGTCCGATGGCGAGGAGAACGAGGCCCCACCACCATTCGGGTTTTCCCAGAAGATCAAACGTCACGCGCAGGACACCGTAGACAGCCATCTTCAGCATGACGCCGCTCATGAGCGCTGAGACCGGCGAGGGCGCCGCCGGGTGCGCCTCGGGGAGCCATACGTGCAGTGGTACGAGTCCCGCCTTCGCCCCGAAACCAAAGAGGGCGAGCAAGAAAGCAACAGCGCCCCAGTAGGGAGTGAGATGCGCGCCGCGCATGGCCTCAAAGGTGAACTGCCAGCTGCCACCCTGCATGACCCCGAAGCTGAGCAAAATGGCGATAGCCCCGACGTGCGCGATCAGCAGGTACAGAAACCCCGCGTTGCGGATCTCGGGACGCCCGTGCTGAGTGGTGACGAGGAAGTAGGACGATACCGCCATGGTCTCCCACGCCACCATGAATGCGTAGGCGTCATCCGCCAGGAGCACCAGGCCCATGCTGGCCAGAAACAGGTGGTACTGCAGGCACATCAGTCCCGGTGCCGTTCCCTCGCCGCGGCGGAAGTACCCCGACGCAAAGATGGAAATTCCGGCCGATGTGGCACCCAGCAGCACGAGAAAGAAGCTCGCGAGCGCATCGCGGCGCACGTGCATCGGCAGATCCGGTAGACCGACCGGGAGGACGGCCTGCTCAGGGGACGTGCCTAAGCTCGACGCGGCTACCGCCGCAAGCGCCAGGCCGCAGAGCGCGCCGAGGGGAAAAAGCATCCGACCGACGAAGCCCAGGCTCATTGGACGCAATAAACCTGCGACCCCAATCGCTGCCCAAAGCGCTAGGAGCGCAAGGCAGACGCGAAGGGATGAGTCGATGTACAGCATCACACCGAGTTCTACTCTGATACGCGTTAGAGTATAATAGGAGTCATCCCTATCGCACCCGTTAAAGGATGGACGTGGCGCTCGAGGCCCGCACCGCACGACTGACCATACTCATCGACCCTCGCAAGAAGACGTTCTTCGAACGTCTCTGTGCCGAGGAGGACATGACGCCTTCGCAGGTCGTGCGACGCCTGATTCGGCGCTACATCGAAGAGCGTACCGGGCGGCCTTGGACTCCCCCCGAGGAAGCGCCCAAGAGCGCGCCACGAGCCACCACACGGCGTGTTGCAAGGTAATGAGGCTTTAGCGGGACCGTTGGGAAGAGGTGATCTTGGGCGCTCAATGAGGCCCCGGACCAAGGACAACACGTCTGCATTGACCCGGATCTGCTACGGGAGGGGTCAGCGTGAGCGCCTCGACGTCGCAGCGAAATGCGTGCTGGGGCGGTTGAGCCATGCAACCGGCGTTCACCGCAAGCTACTCGCGTACGCTGGTGATCGATACGAATACCACACAAGGCGGACAGCTTGCGGAGCAGCTCAACCACGCGGGATTCGGCGCAGAATTTGCCGTCAGCTGGCACATGGCACGCGCGACGTTCCGGGCGAAGCACTATCACTCGTGCATCGTCGTTGCGGATCTCGAGCAAATCGAGGATCTGAAGCAGATCAGTGCGCGGCGGCGATGCATGTCTGGATGATTGTCTTGTGCGACGTGTCAGCCGAGCGCACACGCCTTCTCGCACGGCGTCAAGGCGTCGACTCAGTGCTGTCTGCGCCCTTTTCCATGCTCGAACTTACATCGCGGCTGGCAGCCTTTTCGCTTCGCTCAAGACCGACATTCGTTTCTTAGGGAGTCGCGCGTGAGTCTTCCCGGCTCGGCAGACCGGAGTTCCTTGAGTGATACAATCGATCAGGTGCGGTGAGTGAATTGACTACGTTAGGTGGTTAGGGCTACCGGTGCACGAAACACACGGCGGTTCGGCGATCGACGACTTGGGAGTCACCAGGGCACGACTCCGAAATAGCATGCGATCCCTGTAGTCTCGAAGACAGTTGCTCTGGCTGGCTTCCTTAAATCCGTAGCGACTCGTCGCGTCACGTCACGCCTGCGGCGCGAGATGCATCTGGACGAGCGAGCATCGGACTGACGATCCGCGCTCCATTCATCCTTTAAAAGCGCGCTCCGTCTGAAGCGGACTTAGTCCGCAGCGAAATCGTCTATAGTTCGCGCGAGTTCGAGTCGCAGATTAGGCTCGAATTAAAATAAAGTTAGAGTGTTATATTTTTGAAAAATAAAGATATTCTGGTGCCTGGGAGAGGACTCGAAGTCGGCACGTTTCTTTAATAGATTCCTGGGGTTGCTAGATCGCACCTCAGATTTACCCGCTAAATTGCCCTCTGGCGACTGCTTGCTTAAACGCTCCCTTTGCTCTCAATCGTGGCGGGTAACGAACAATCATCCAGCGCAGTTCGTTGCTGTTCGTCCGAGTGCGCTTTTGCGGTCCTAGTGCTGAGACACTCCCAATAACACAAGAACAAATTGCAGGTGCAACGCGGGCCATTGGGAGTCCTTTGCCTTGAGGGCTGTGCCTCATTCAATTTAATTCATGTTGTCCTCCGCACGCTGGAAGGGGTACTTGTCGACGTGTATCCAACCTTGGAAGGGTCGATCGAGGTCTGAGATCGCGAGCATCACCAGCGTGATGAGCAGTGTGAGCGAAACCACCTGGAAGACATGCACGCGAGCGTTACGGGAGCCGAACACTGCCACCGACCCGACCGTCAGGAGGCCGCCCGCCAGCAGCAGGCACCAGAAGATGCCGGGCAGGCTTTTGATCGACTGCAACAGTCGCGCGCGCCGGTACTGCGTCATGCTGCTTAGCTCGGTGAGGGCGTGATCCAGGGTTACCATCTCCGCCGCTGATCCCTGCCGGACGGACATCAGCGTCGTCCACATCGAACGATTGATCGAGTGGGTAAGCTCCGGAGTCTGACCCTTTGCCATGAGCGGCCAGTCGTCGCTGAGCACTGCCGAGGCGTATTCGCGAGCCTCTTTCTCCAGCTGCGCGCGCACCGGCGCGGGCAGACCTTCGGCCAGACGAAAGACATTGCGGAGCGAGTTCGCCTCGAGTTCCACGTTGACCTGCGACGCGGTAAAATTCGTCCACTCCGTGAAGAGCATAAAACCGAGGATCACCGCGTAGGTTACGGCGAGGATGTTCAGCTGCCAACCAATCAGGTCCTCTTGAGCGTAGCGAACCTTGGCAGGCCACAGCCGATTCACCGTGGCCATCAGCGCCAGCGCAGCCGCCATCACGAGGATGCCGATAACGATGTTTTCAGTCAGTGACAGCATCTGCGGCGATCAAGTGAGCACGGGCATAGTAGGCTGCGTCCGTCGGTCTTCCTCTTGCGCGCTCAACCTTAGTATTGTCGGACGCTTGAAGGTCATCCGCAAGAACACCGGCGGACCATGAGGGGGCTGTCCGGCCACGGAGATATAGAGGCCGCGACGGTCACGCAGAAGAACCTCACGGAGGCGTATTCCTTCGTTGCGTTAGGGGTCGACAATACTTTTTCGGACCTAGGGGCAATCGGTCGCGGCTAGTGCGAGATCCACTGTTGGCTTGGTCGCCTTCGGCCTGGAAGCGTAATTCAAGTCGCTCCGCCTGTTCGACGTAGGTCCTGCGGTGTGGACGCCTCACCTTGAGGTCACCTCAGGCTGAGAGATGAGGGAAACGTGACTCGCTTTTACCTCAACCGTTGTGGCGCCCATGCGCTTGGCCATAAAGCGCTGAAGATCCGGATGCGCGCGGAGCCGGTAGTCCGCGAGTGTGGCGTGATCTACAGCGCGCTTACTTCGACGCCTTCTAGTTCACCGCTTGCGTGAATTCGATGAAGGCGCGCAATTGCCCGACCTGTGGGCGCGATTCGCATAGTAGAGAAAAAACGGCTGGTCTGGCGGCAGAAACTGGTCGAGTATCGGAACGACAGCACCGGAGGCGATCTCGGCGATCGCGAACTGTCGGAAGACGGGGCCGAGCCCGCTGCCCTGACACGCGGCGCCGAGCACTGCGCGATCTCGTCGAGAACGAGTCGGCCGCGCACGTCAACGGTTACTTCCTTACCGCCGATGCGAAATTCCCATTCGAAGAACCGCGCGCGGATCAGGCGATGACGGATGCAATTGTGTTCGAGTAGTTCCAGGTCGGGTAAGAGTTGCCGTTGAAACCAGAAATTACGCTGCAGCCGGGGAGTGTTGCGCGGTGATGGATGCGGGAGGGGCAGGTAAGTGGTGGAAGCGTACTCCCGCCATGCCTCGGCCGTTGCGGCCGGTGACGGCTTACGGCGGCCTCTGAGAAAATGGCGCTAGCGCGTCACGCCTCGGTCGCGTGCTTCGCGAACGCCGCCAGCGCGGTCGCGAGCGCGTCTGCCGCTGGTGCGCCGCCGATGCCGTGGCGCGTCGCGATCCACCGCGGGTTGTTGTACGACAGCCACGCGACGCCCTCCGCGTCTTGCCAGACCAGCGCCTTCATCGGCAGGTCGATACCCGCTGTCGGTGCGGCCTGCATCAGCGGCGTCCCGGCCTCGGGCTTGCCGAAGATCACGAGGTCGCTGTACCCGAGCACCAGCCCCGCTTGCGCGGCGCCCTTGGCGTGCGGGATCTCGGCGAACACCCGGACGCCCTTGTCCTTCAAGACTGCGAGCAGCCGCGCCTTGGTCTCGGCGGGATCGAACGCGCTGCGCACCGTGATGAGGCCATCGGGCATGCGGCTACCGTAGCAAGAACTCAGCCGGACAGCAAAAGCAGGCGCTCGAACTATCGGGCCACCAACATCACCACGACTAGCATCACGACGAGCGCGAGGAAGAGCTTCCTTGAATGCACTTTTTTGGCCGGAGGCGTAGCGGGTAACAAACACTTCTCCGGCGCAGTCCGATGCCGTTCGTCCAAGCGCGTTTTTTTGATCCTAGCATCCACTCGGCGAATGCGTAATCAGGATCTGCCGCAATTAAGCTAAGGAACCTGGACTTGCACGGGATCACCCAGAGTCGTTGGGGTGCCGGGGACGATAACCAAATAACGACGGCGCCCGTTGCTTTCGCCTAGAACGATCTGACGGATAGGGCCCACCGCGTTTACGATCGCCGCACCCGCGGGATTGGTCATGAAACTGGTCAACGACTCAAGTTCGCCGCCGCCGTTTGTGCGCTCGGAGAGCGCGAGCACGTAGGAGTGCATTGGCTCGAGCCCCGTTACCGCGGCCTCCAAGACTTGTACCAATCCCTGTTCAAACAACGTCACGCTGGTCGGCGCCTTGGCGCCGGGCGCCGCATTACGGCCCGTCGGCACCATGGTAAATCGGGCCGCTTGACCGGCGAGGCCTAACGGCTGCAGTCCCTCCGTTCCTGCTCCCTCGGTGACCGCGTTCGGCACGTAGACGATTGCTTGAGCACCTTGCCCGGTCGGAACGGTCGCAATCACGGTGTTGGTCAGCGTATCGATCGCAATCATCTGATCGTCATTCTCCAGTCCGACATACACGCGCGAGCCGTCTCCGGATGGCCATACCCCGTGTGGCAGCTTGCCGACTGGGATTGTGGCGACCTTGCTAAAATCATCCGTGCGGAACACCAAGACCTCGTTTAGGCCCCCGATGGTGACATACGCAAACTGACCATGCGCGTTGCGGACAATGTTTACGTGATTGGTGATTGGACCGGTGTCGAGTGTCTTGAGCAAAGTAAACGGCGGCTTCGCGTCGAAGACCTGGGTCTTGCCGGCATCCTTGAGCGTGAACCAGACCTGTGAGCCGTCCGGGGTCGCGGCAATGTTCGGGCAGAAGGGGCTTGCCTGTAGAACCTTCCCTACGATCTTGTGGTCTGCCACGGACACGACGTCGGTCTCGGGATTGAAGGATGAGCAAACATAGCCGTACTTGCCGTCGGGCGCAAAGATCGTCATGCCGGGGCCATTGGGAACAATGATCCGAGTCGTTTCCTTGTAGGTTGTGCTATCCAGAACTGACACGTAGTTCTCGCCCCTGACGGTGACCCATACTTCCTTGCCGTCGGGTGTAAAGAACGCCTCGTGCGGCGCGCGGCCGACGTAGCTGACGTGCTTCACCGCATTGGTGGTCGTGTCGATGAAGGTGACCGCGTTCGATCCAATCGCCACCACGGCGAGGGTGTGGTGATCGGGCGAGAAGCCCATACCGTGCACCAGCAGCTGCCCGGTGTATAGGGGGCTGAAGCTCGCCGGTAGCGGCTGCCCCAGCCGAATGACGCCAAGGAGCTTGTTATCGGCCGGATCGATGACCGATACCGTGTTGGAAAACTGCTCGGCAGCGTAAACACGGTCATGGTGACTGACGGGGACATCGGGCGCGCTGGCGGAGGCGGGCGCCTGCCCGGCCCAGGTGTGAGTCCCACCGGCCAACGCGCTGCCGCTCATCACGATTGCGAGACATGCGTTCCGGCTCATTTGCTGCTCCCTTCGGTCTTCAGTGCTGCCCCGACACGTCGGCCGTCGCTTTCGGCACTTCATTGGGCGGTGGGGTCGATTGCGGGAGAGACTCGCCTAGGGCCAACTGCATTGCGACGATTTCCTGCCGTTGGTCGACGATGATTTCCTGCGCGATTCGGCGCAGTTGCTCGTTGTGGCCGTAGCGCAACTCCGCGCGTGCCATGTCGATAGCACCCTGATGGTGCGGGATCATCATCGCGATGAAGTCACGATCCACATCGCCGAATGGCTTGACGGTCATGTCCCTCATCATAGTTTCCATTGCGGCCCGATTCTCGGATAGAAACGTTGCCTCGCGTGGGCTTTCGGCTATCGTCGCCGTCATTGCAGCGAGAGCGCCAGCCAAAAAAATGTGCCGGCGCAGACGCACTGGCGTGTAAGGGGGGGAAAGCATCGGTGCCTCCTCAATCGCGTGCCGTACAGTCGTTCGTAGAACGTCGTCGTCGAGCCCCCACCATCTCGCACATCGCACACGCATCAGCTTAAGTCGTGTCCGAGCATGCGTAAACTCTAGCTCGCCCAGCCTGCGAGGCCACGACCCCGTAAGGTGCGGGCGCCCCTGTGCCGGACGCAACCGATAGCTCCTTCAGGTCTCCGCCGGTCGCATCAAGAAACGTGTTCGGACATCGACCAAGATGCATACGATGCGAGTGCGCTTTTTTGGTCATAGTGCAGGCGCGGACTCCCAGTCTTTGGCGAACACTACAGGCCGGAGGGTTGTCTACTCAGCCAAACGTAAAGTCGAACGCCTTTACGCCAGCGCGCGCTGGCCGCCGGAGCATTCGGGCGAGCACGACCGACCTGCTGCCCTGCCGAAACGCTACGAGTTCTTAAGCGCACCGTGACTCACGAAAAACTTGCTCGCCGCACTTAAACAGTTTGATGTCCAAGCCCGCGCCCTTGAGAGGGCCCGGCCGTGACTTTGAAGACTTCATGACGAAACGCTCGCAGGGTCGCGGGAGCATGCCGGTCGCTGCCGTCCGGAGTTAGCCCCGAAGCGGGCGAGGGGCCACCGGGCCATCTGTTGCGCAACCCAGTGTTTCACGCAGACCCACGCGTGAGTAGGTCCGCGAGGCTCAAGCCAAGCAGAATTGCCAGCCAGAGCAGCGCAGCCACCGCTATCAGCCGGATCGTCGTGGTTTCATGACGCAGTTGCATAAACACCCATGCGACGAGGCCGGCCTTCATGGCCGCGATGAGGAGGTTCAATGGTGTATTCCAGCCGTGCAGCCATACGAATGAGCTTGCGATGGTCAACACCAGCAGAACCAGGAGGAGGACCCACGCGAGCACGTAGCGATTAGCGTTGTGTATCCACGCATTTCGATGAGCCGGGGCGGTCATGCACGCGAGACCAGATACAAAAGCGGATAGAGGAAGATCCAGATGATGTCTACGAGATGCCAGTAGAGAGCGCCCAGCTCAACGGCCTCTGCCGTGGCACGCCGCAGGTCAGCCCGTCTGCTCAGGCCGATCAGAAGTGAAGCGATTACCGCCAAACCCACGACCAGGTGCACGGCGTGGGCACCCGTCATCACAAAGTACAAGAAGAAAAATTGCCGGGCGCCGGCAGGGTCGGCGCCATTTACCGCGAAGGGGCGCCAGGGAACAAGATGGTGTTCGAAATCATGGGTATATTCCAGAAGCTTGAGCGTCAGAAACGTCAGGCCTAGGAGCAGCGTGGCCGCGAGCATCCATGCGCAGGCCCGCTTCGCACGCGCCTTAGCACTCAACACTGCAAGGGCGACAGTAAGACTGCTCGTGAGCAGGACTGCGGTATTGATGCCCCCCAATAGCCACTCAGTGTGGCGGCTGGCCTCCACGAAGCCTTGGGAATGATGGAGCCTCGTGACGAGATACCCCAGGAACAGAACGCCAAAAAACAGCATCTCGGAAGCGAGGAACACCCACAGGCCGAGACTGCCGGTGGGAGCAGCCGATTTGTGTGCGCCGACCGCCTGTGCAGTCATGATGCCGGAGCGTCCTGCGGCGGCGAGTTCTCTTCCACCTGATAATCGTACGGACGTCGCGGCAGCTGCGGCGGCGTGTCGAAGTTCTCAACCGGCGGTGGAGATCTTGTCTGCCATTCCAGGCCGATGGCACGCCACGGATTAGCAGCCGCGCGGGCGCCGAAGCCCAGGGACCATGCGAGGTAGAAGAATGGAAGCAGATAGCCAGCAGCGAGCACGGTTGCCCCGGCAGACGACAGCACGTTCAGGACCTGGAATTCGGGAGGATAGACATGATACCGGCGCGGCATGCCTTCAATACCGAGCAGGTACTGGGGGAAGAATGTCAGATTGAAACCAACAAATATAGTAATGGCGGCAAACCGCGCCCAGCCCTCCGAATACATGCGACCGGTAATTTTCGGCCACCAGTAGTGAATGCCCGCGAAGTAGGCCATCACCGAGCCACCCACCATGATGTAGTGGAAGTGGGCAACTACAAAGTAGGTGTCCGTTAGGTGGACGTCGAGCGCCAGCGCGGCGAGAAACAGGCCCGTGAGGCCACCCAGCATGAACAGCCCGATGAACCCCAGCGTGTACAGCATCGGTGCCTCGAAGGATATGGAGCCTTTGAAGAGCGTCGCCGTCCAGTTGAACACTTTGATGGCAGAGGGAATTGCCACAAGGTAGCTCAGAAGTGAGAACGTCATGCCCGCGTACATTGACTGGCCCGAGACAAACATATGGTGTCCCCACACCAAGAATCCGACGCTGGCGATGGCGATGATGGCGTAGGCCATCATGGTATAGCCGAAGATCGGTTTGCGTGAAAAGCACGTGATGACCTCGCTCGCGATACCCATGGCTGGCAGAACCATGATGTATACGGCGGGGTGCGAATAGAACCAAAACATGTGCTGGAAAAGGAGCGGATCGCCGCCGAGCGCGGGATCGAAAATGCCGATGCCGAAAATGCGCTCTACCGCCAGCAGCACCAGTGTCATAGCGAGTACCGGGGTCGCGAGCACCAGAATTAAGCTGGTCGCGTAAATCGCCCACACGAACAGCGGCAAACGGAAAAACGTGAGACCGGACGTTCGCAGGCGATGCACTGTGACGATGAAGTTCAGGCCGGTCAGGATAGAGGAGAACCCGGCTACGAAGATGCCGGTAACGGCCGCGATTACATAGCTGTTTGAAAACATCGTCGAAAACGGCGTATAGAAGGTCCAGCCGGTATCAACGCCCCCGGCAACGATGGCGCCGACCGTGAAAAGCGCACCGAGCACGTACAGATACCAGCTGAGCAAGTTCAGGCGCGGAAACGCCAGATCCTTCGCGCCGATCATGAGCGGGATCAGAAAGTTGCCCAGAGTCGCTGGAATCGAGGGAATGAGAAAAAACCATACCATGATGATGCCGTGCGCCGTGAACAACTTGTTGTACGTCTCGGCTGACACCAGCGTGCCGTTCGGTGACAGGAGTTGTATGCGGATGAGCGAGGCCGCCGCCCCCCCGAGGAAGAAAAACGTCGTAATTGCGACCGCATAGAGAATTGCAACACGCTTGTGGTCGCGCGTGGTGAGCCAGGAGCGCAGACTATGGCCCGCGCTCAGGTAGCTCGGGGCGAGGGCCGCTGCTGTCATGGGGGTGCGCCTCCTGCGGCGGGCATTGCCTGGGACTTGATGTACTCAATGAGCTCGAGCACGTCTTCCTCGCTCACACGTCCGGCGTAGGAGGGCATCAGGTCGGGGTAACCGGCGGCGATTTCTGAGCTGGGAAGTAAGATCGAGTCGCGGATGTAGCGCTCGTCCACCGTGACGAACCGCCCGTCCGTGAGCGGCACACTGCTACCATAGAGGTGCTCGAGTGCTGGTGCCTCAACGGCAGCATCCGCGCTATGACAGCCGCTGCAGCCGAAGCTGCGGAACTTCTGTGCGCCACGAGCAGCCAGAGATACCTGCGCTCCGCCGCTAGCGAGCCAGCGCGCGTAGTCCTCTGGAGTCATGACGACGACGTGGCCTCCCATATCTGCGTGGTCCGTGCCGCAGTATTCAGAGCAGAACAGGTGATATTCGCCCGTACGTGTAGCGGTGAACCATAGTTCCTCGTACCGACCGGGTACGACGTCGCGCTTGATGCGCAAAGCGGGAATATAGAAGCTGTGGACAACGTCTTGTGACGTCATCACCAGTTTGACCGGCCGACCGGTTGGTACGTGCAGCTCATCTATTTCGCGCCGTCCGTTGGGCTGTTCGAGCTTCCACATCCATTGTTTCGCAACCACGTAGATCTCCAGCGGCCGCTGCGGCGGTGTCTCGTAGCAGAAGAAGAGCCACGCGGCCCACACATAGAAGGCCAGGAAGATGACCAGTGGCACGGCAATCCATACCGTCTCCAACAAGTGGTTGCGCTCGCGGCCGGAGCCGGTTGTATCGAGAACCCGATTCACTTTGGCCGAGCGCCGGTAGCGAATACAAAACCATATCAATAGAGCGAACACACCGAGAGCGACGCCGCCGGTTACGCCGGCCATGGTCCAAAACAGAACATCCACCTGTTGGGCAAAGCGCGAGGCTGCCACCGGCATTGCAAAGAGCGGGTTCAAGGCGGCGCTCGCTTCAGTCTCAGGAGCAATACTCCGAGAGCGGCCAGAGTGGCTCCCGCCAGCAGGCGCAGCGCAACGCCAACCGCGGCGCTGTAACGGCCCGTGAACGCGTCGTAATGGAAGCAGAGTAGCCACAAACGCTCTGCCAGAGAGCCGGTGCGGTTGGCCGCCGCGTTCTGCAGCGCCCGTTGCAGCGCGATCGGGGGAAATTCGATGCCATTGAAGTACTGCGCAATGCGGCCTTGCGGAGTGACAATGACGATGCCCGCTGCGTGGGCATACTGTCCGAGTGCCGCGTCCCAGTAGTAGCGGTAACCCAGAGCCTCGGAGACTGCGTGAAGACTCTCCGAATCACCGGTCAGGAAGTGCCAGCCGGAGTCGCACTTGGCACAACCTCCCTCATCGCGGATCCTGTAGCGCGCCAGATAGGCGGTCCGCTTGGCTGCGGCAAGCGACGGACCCTCACGCGCGTCGATGCTGACGGCCAGTACTTCATAGTCGCGAGCCCCGACGAGACTAGTGCTCTTCAGGCTCGTGGCGAGACTGTTCAAGGTGAGCGTGCACAGATTCGGACAATTAAAGTAGACGAGCGCGATCACGGCGGGCTTGCCGTGCAGCAATGCGCCGAGCGTCCGCGCATTGCCCTGCTCATCGCGCAGCAGGACCGCGAGGGGCAGGGGCTGACCGAGCTTCTGTTCGATCCCCACGCGAGCCTGCATGTCACGTATCGTGACCCCGGCGGCGGCGGCGGCGGCTCGGCCGCCCAGGAGCAGGACCACACTCAGCCAGAACGTGGCGACTGGCAACATCATTGTGGAGGAGATGGTTGTGGCGGCGCTTCTCGGCCGGTCAGGTGCTTGCGGTTCAGCCGCTCCATTGCGATCTCAATGGGAATACGGACTTGCCCGGCGCGTCGGTCAGCCCACCCATAGCTCGCGAGCCGCGCTCTCTCGCGTTGCTGGTAGGCGGCAAAGTCTTCGCCCGGATGACTTTCGAGGACCGGACTCGGAAAGGCTGCGCGCGCGACGGGGAGCGCACGAACGTCGCCGCCGAAGGCTCTAAGCAGTCCCCAGGCGCCGAGCAGGGACAGCGCGATGGCCCCGAGAACGACGCCCCCGCCCAGAAGAATCTTTGGGGCATCGAGTGCGTCTGGTGCGCGCTTACGAGCCATGGACCGGCCGACCGTCGGAGCTCGGAACTGCCTCTGAGTGCAGGATCAGTCCCGGAGTCTGCAAGCGACGCAAGAAGACATGCAGCCACAGGCCGCCGACGGCCAGGGTGGCGGTGAGGTCAGTCCAGGCAAATCTCAGGCCGGCGATGCGCACCGAGGGCAGGATCAGCCATGCGGCATAAAGCCAGTTACTGACGAGCACCGCGAGTGCGATGCCTCCGAGCCGCGGTGCGCGCTGCTTCACAGTGCGAAAGAGCAGAAGGACAAAGGGCAGCGCGAATTGCCCGCCTACAACCACCAGGGTCAGTGCTACCCAGCTCGTTTGCAAGCGCGGCCGTACCCATATCGTTTCTCGCGGAAGGTCCTCGCCCCAGATGATCAGGAACTGCACGAAGCCCAGGTACATCCATGTCATGACAAAGGTCAGCAACAGGTTGCCCAGGTCGCGACACTCCAGGGGCTGCAGGGGAGGAGTGGGTTTCCGATTGGTCGTTGCGCAGAAAGTTGCAAGCGCAAAGGCCCCCAGCCCCTGTCCGGTAATGATGACGAGTCCCAGGGCGCTGGATGACCACTGCGGCTGGAGGGATGCGATCCAGTCCACCGCGGCCCAGGTCATTGAAATGGTGTAAACGATGAGCGCGATCGCGTTCGCGCCGCCATCCTGGCGAGCGCGAACGAGCGCTGCCAGGAGATTCCAGGCCAGCAGCGCAGCGGCGGAGCGCACTAGGAAGCTTGGGATATTGAGGTAGAGGGATTTGAAGTGCGGGAGCGCCACATCCGGGGTGGCCTGCGCGGTCCAGGGAAAGAGATGCGATAGACCCAACGCCACGGGCACGAAGAGAAGCGTAAGCAGCAGTAAAGGCGCCAGCGCGGCCATGAAATAGCGGTGGACCGGGCGGCTCCAGCTGCCGCCGGTGAGATTGTGGATAAGGAGGACGCCCAGCGATCCCAGTGACAGTCCCAGAAAGTACAGCCACGCAAAGAGGTAGCTTGCCAGGGTGTCCTGGGGCTGCGCGGGCAGTCGCAGCGCACACAAGAGCAAGCCAACAAGTCCGACAACGAGCGGCCAAGCGCGCCACGAGACGTGGCGTAGGTGCATCCGATTCACGGCGAGGCCTCGAGGTGTGTCCGTTCCTGCTGCGGAATGTCGGCGAGCGAGGCGTGTGCGGCGAGCTGTAATGCGCGCAGGTACCCGACCACGGCCCACCGATCCTGCGGTGCCAGACGGTCTGCGTACGGATACATCACCCCATAACCGCGCGTGATCACGTCGAACAGGTAGGCGTCTGGCACGGCGCGCAGGCGATCGCTGTGATAGGTCGGCGGGCGAGGAAATCCGCGTAGCGTCACGTAGCCGTTGCCGTCTCCGGTAGGTCCGTGGCACGGCGCACAGTAGATGTCGTAGCGGTTGCGGCCACGCTGCAGGGCCCCAAGACTGTAGGTTGCCTGTGACATCGCCTCCTGCGTCAGGCCCTCCCGTCCGCTGGTACTGCCTGCGAGAATTCCGGCGCTGTGCACTACCGTATCGGGCTCCAGGGGCCGCGAGGCACGCCCATCCCGCCACAGAGCACTCGCTTCGAGCGGCTTGTACTTGGGCTGGTTGTACATGTTCTTGAGGCCGTTCTCGCAGCCCGGGCTCGCAAGCAGCCCGAGCGCGCAAACGGTACACAGGAGGCGTGCAGGGCTCATGCACGCGCATCCTCGGGTGCCGGGACTATCAGCACGCGCACGGATTTTTGGGTGCCGAGCCAGTGGCGCGTAGCCTCCTCTGAAAACTGCGGGTCATCGCTGCGAATGCAGAGGAAGAAGCGGTCGCGCGAAGCGAGATCGAATTCAGGAACTTCAAAGAGCGGGTGACGAAGCCGCGGCAGTCCGTTCAGCAGCAGCATTCCGAAAAAGCTCGCCAGCGCAGCGCCAAGCACGGCCAGCTCGAAGGTGGCGGGCACAAATGCCGGCCAACTGTTCAGGGGGCGGCCGCCGGAGTCGATCGGATAGTTCAGGACCGCGCTGTACCACTGCATGAAAAAAGCGCCCGCCCCTCCCAGGATACCGCCAAGCAGTGCGAGCAGCGGCACCCGATTGCGCGGCAATGCCAACGCCTCCGGCAGCCCGTCGACCGAAAACGGCGTGTACGCCTCCAGACGCCGGTACCCGGCGTGTCGGGCGGCGTACACCGCGGCCAGCAAAGCCTCGGCAGCGGTGAAGTCGGCCAGCAGCCCGTAGCAGCCGCGCCTCATCGCGCCTTCCCCTGCTCTTTTTCCTGTTTGCGCATCTCGGACATCGATATCGCGGGGAGGAAACGCACAAAGAGCAGGAACATCAACGCGAAGGTGCCCAGGGATCCGGCGAGGGTAGCGAAGTCCCAGAACGTAGGTACGAAGTACCCCCAGCTAGAGGGCAGAAAATCCCGATGCAGGCTGGTGACGATGATCATGAAGCGCTCCAGCCACATCCCAACATTCACGATGATCGCGATGACAAAGACGGCGGCCGGTCTGCTGCGCGTCCAGCTCGACCAGATAGCCTGTGGGGCCAGAACGTTGCAGGCGAGCACCGCCCAGTAGATCCAGGCATACGGCCCCGTAAGGCGATTCATGACCGTAAATACCTCAAAGCGGTCCCCGCTGTAGAAAGCGGTAAAGATCTCCGCCAGGTAGCTGTAAGCCACGATCAATCCACAGGCCAGCATCAGCTTGGCCATGTTGGAAAGGTGACGCTCGGTGATGAACTCTTCGAGATGGAATATGCGTCTCAGGGGGATGGCGATGGTGAGCGCCATTGCGAAGCCGGAAAACAGAGCGCCTGCCACGAAGTAGGGCGGGAATATCGTCGAGTGCCAGCCGGGGACGATGCCGAAGGAGAAATCAAGCGATACCACACTGTGCACGGAGATGACCAGCGGAGTCGCAAGACCGGCGAGCAGGAGGTAAGCGGAGTCGAAGCGGTGCCAGTGTCGTGCGTCCCCGCGCCAGCCGAGCGCCAACAGCCCGTAGCTCACCCGTTGCCAGTGCTTGTGGCTGCGATCCCTCAGCGTTGCCAGGTCCGGAAGCAGACCCATGTACCAGAACAGAATCGAGACAATGATGTACGTCGCGATGGCGAAGATGTCCCAGATCAGAGGGCTGCGCCATTGCGGCCACAGGTTCATGACATCCGGGTAAGGCAGCAGCCAGTAGAAGAACCACGGCCGTCCCAGGTGAAGGATCGGCATCAGCCCGGCCATTGCGACTGCGAAAATCGTCATCGCCTCGGCGAAGCGGTTTATGGAGGTACGCCACTTCTGGCGCACGAGCAGCAATATCGCGGAGATGAAAGTGCCGGCGTGGCCGATGCCCACCCACCAGACGAAATTGGTGAGCGCGAAGGCCCAGGCGACCGGCTCGTTGATTCCCCAGATGCCCACACCGCGGGCGAAGAGATATGTTATCGCCACGGCAAAGAGTACGGTAAAGGCGCCAGCGACACCGATAGCGATCCAGAACCCCGGCCCGCTCGAACGCGTCAGCACAATATCGGCGATCTTGTCGGTGATCGAGCCATAGACGTAGGCCGCCGGTTGTCTTGTAGGTGGTAGCGGCAGTACCTGATCAGCCGCGGTCACTGGCACCCTCCGCGGTCGAGGACGGCGCCGGATTGAGCACTTTCGCCAGATAAGTCGTGCGCGGGCGAGTATTGAGCTCTCCGAGCAGCGCGTAGTTACGGGCCGAGCTCTTTGCAAGGTTTACCGCGCTTTTCGGATCGCGCAGATCGCCGAAAGTGATGGCCTGCGTGGGACACACGGCCTGACAGGCGGTCACCACTTCGCCATCGCGCACGCGCCGGTTCTCGCGGTCGGCCGCGATCCTGGTGCGCACCACGCGCTGCAGGCAGTAATTGCATTTCTCCATTACCCCGCGCATGCGTACGGTGACTTCTGGATTGCGTTGGGCATTCAGAGCCGGCTCGTCACGGGCATACTGGAAGAAGTTGAAACGCCGTACCTTATACGGGCAGTTGTTCGAGCAGAAACGCGTGCCAACGCAGCGGTTGTAGACCTGCACGTTTATGCCCTCGGGGTCATGTACGGACGCTTCCACCGGACAGACGAGTTCGCACGGGGCGTGCTCGCACTGCATGCACGGCACGGGCTGGAAATGAGTTCGCACCCCGTCCGCTTGCGGTTCGTCATACTGATCAATGCGAATCCAGTGCAGTTCGCGCCCGCGCAGTACTTCCTCCTTGCCGACCGTCGGGATATTGTTCTCGGCTTGGCAGGCAATTGTGCAGGCGTTGCAGCCAATGCAGGCACCAAGATCGATGACCATCGCCCAGGCGTATTCCGCAGGAGCGCTGGCCGGGTACAAGGACGGCAGGTCGCGCTCGGCTTCGCGTCGCGCAAATGTCGGATCTCTCTCATACACGGCGAGGGTTGCTGAACGCACCGTCTCCCGACCCTCCATACGGTGATGCTGCTGCACGGTGGCCAAACGCATTTCCCCGCTGGCGCGCCGAACGCTGACCGGTGTATGCCAAGGGCTCGCGCTGCGTCGCAGACGATAGGCGTCTACACCACACCCGGTTCCGACCGGGCCGGCGCGCGTCCGACCGCCGCCGAGGTGCAGCGTGATGGCGCCCGGTGCATGCTGCGGCACGATCCAAACGGCAGCGATGAGCTGTTGTTTGCCTACGGTCAGTTCGATCAGGCCTTCGCTCGCCACACCCAGTCGTGCGGCCTGCGTGGGACTCATGAGCGCGGCGTTGTCCCAGGTGATCTGGGTGATTGGCTTGGGGAGTTCCTGCAACCACGCGATCGGTGCATAGCGGCCGTCGTAGAGGTAAGGATCTTCACGCAGCACGAGTTCTGTGCTGCCATCGCCGTCACTTAAAATGCTGGCAGCGGGCGCGCTCACGTCTTCAGGCGGTCCAAGATTCAAGGTTGAGGCTGCGCTGTTGCTGATGACGCCCTCGTGCAGGCAGGCGTGCCATGAGTCTTCAAATCGCCCTGCCAGTGCCGAACGCCAGGTGTCCTGGGTACTGGTGTGCGCGCTGAGGCCCTCATGACCGGTTAGAACGTTCATCAGCTCGTGGCTGGAGAGACCCCCGTAAAGCGGAGCGATCAGGGGTTGCTGGATGCTGGCCGTCCCCTCAAAAGCGCGCGCGTCGCTCCAGCTTTCGAGTTCATGGGCCGCTGGAACGTGCCAGTTGCAGTGCGCGGCGGTCTCATCGACGTACAGTCCGAAGTGTAAGGTCTCTGGCACGGCTTGCAGGAGCTGAGAGAACTCCAAGTCGCCTGGGCTCGTGTAGACCGGGTTGCAGTTGAAAACGAGCAGCGTCTCGACGCGCCGCGCCTCGATCTCTTCGCCCAGCGAGGCCAGGGATTCGGGGTGCTCACCGCAGACGGGCTCGATGAGTTGCACCGTGCGCCCGAAGTTCCCGAGCGCATGATTGAGTAGGTGCGAAAGTGCGTGCACGCGCGGCGGCTGCGCATCACCTGCAACGATGAGCGACTGACCAGGCAGCCGGACTAGATCCCGCAGCAGGTACTGCAGCCACGGATACTGCGGTCGGGCACCCGGATCGCGCACGGCGCGCCAGATCTCTTCGGCCAGAGCTTCGATTTTGCTGCTGGCTACGGGCAGGCGGTGATCCGCGCAGGCTCCCGTGCAGCTGGGCATGCATTCTGCGGCATACAGACGGCTCATTGGGCCGCGCTCCGGGCGGCGGGTGCTCGCGAAATCGCGCGCGTAGCGTACACAGCCCGGCAGGCTGCCGAGAAAGTCCGCATCCAATGCGACGATGACCCGCGCGCGGTCAAAGTGATAGTTCGGTTCGACGGCACGACCAAAGGCGAGCCGCGCGCCGTCGTGCACATTGTCGCGATTGAGTGCCTCGTGGCAATGCACGCGCGCCTTCGGGTAGCGCGCGAGGAACTCAGCCTCCTGGCGTGCCCCCGTCGGCGAACTCATCGCGCCGCGCAGAATGCGCAGTCCGGCGCCCTGGCTCTGCACCCAAAGTGCCGCGCGAGTGCGCCAAGCCCCCAGCAGCGCCTCTGAGGACACGATCTGGCCATTGCGCAGGCACGCGCGTGAGCGATGTGGATCCCACAACTCCAGGATACGGCCCTGCTCAATCGGTCCGGTGCTGCCAAGACTCGCCGGGTGCGCGCAGTTGCCTTCGATTTTGGTGGGGCGTCCCATCTGACTCTCGACCAGCACGCCGTGCGCATAACCCGCTCGCGTCAGCGCCGTGGCATAGAAGAGGGGTATCCCGTCAACCAGACCCTCGGGCTGATGTGCGTAGGGGACTATGGTTTCGGGAGGCGGCCGGGCGCAGCCCCCTTCCGCCAGAGCGAGTGCTGCACTCATCAGCTGCAGGAAGCGGCGCCGATCGATCAGCGGTGGCACGTCGAGCATGCTGTCAGAACCTGCGATGAATGAAGTTGATAGCGCGCACGTAGTGACTGGGATCGCTGCAATTGATTGGCCGGGGCGATCCAGTGCATGTCGAAAATCTCGTCCTGACTGCGCAAGTAGCGGTCGGGATTGCGATGACAGCTCAGACACCACTCCATATGCAGCGAAGCAACTCGCCGCGTGAGTGGCATACGGTCGACGGCACCGTGGCAGCTGCTGCAGCCGATGCCCTTGGCGATATGGATAGAGTGGTCGAAGTACGCGAAGTCCGGCAGCTTATAGACACGCCTCCAGCTCAGGCCCTGACCCCGGGCATAGCTCGAGCGCAGCAGCGCAAGCATGGGCGCGTCGGTATAGAGCTGTGAATGACACGTCATGCACGTGGACAGGGGCGGTATGCCGGCGAATGCGGACGATTCCACCGTGCTGTGGCAGTAGCGGCAATCGATACCGTCGTCGCCTGCATGGTGTTTGTGGCTGAAGGGGATGGCCTGGACTACCGGAGAATTCAGGGCAGGAACCGGCGCGATGGCGGTGCGCCAACCGAGAATCCCGACTACCACAAGCGCACACACACCCAGCGCGCCAAGTTTTAGCGCGATGAGGGCTCCCGGGCTGAATATCTGCATGAAATTCCGACCGTTATGCTTTCACCGCGCGCCACTTCCCCGCCGCAGAGCACTCGCTAGCCCGTTACAGCTTTCCTCGCCTTTTGTACATCGTCTGCAGAAACCGCCGTTGCAGCGTGACCCCAGCTGTTACGGATGTACGTGACAACTGCGGCGATCTGGGTATTTGTCAGCTGTCGGCCGAAGGCGGGCATCGATGCGCCGGTCGGCTCCGTTGCCGTAGCGGCACTCTGCGCACCGTGCAACAGGACAGAGATGATCGAGGTGGGCTCTCGCGAGGATACCGAAGAGGCGGCGGCGAGATCGGGAATCAGGTAGGCCACCCCTTTGCCATTGGACTGATGGCAGGCGGAGCACACGTCCTGATAGATCGCCGCACCCGCCATCATCGCAGGATCAGTCGCTGCGAGGGGCGCCGCTTGGGACGTCTGCGTGTGCTTGCTTTTCAGATAACGGGCGATAGCCAGCAGATCACTGTCCTGCAAGGCGGAACTGCTGTCCTCCACCACCTCGGCCATTGGCCCGGAGGCCGCCGCGATACGATTGTGTCCGCTCCTGAGGTAGTGAACGATGTCCGACTCGGACCAGGCGCCTAATCCCAGTGCCTTGTCGTCGGTGATATTGGGTGCAAACCAACCTTTCAGGGCATAACCCTGTAACGGTTCATCGCCGTGATCGCCGCCGAGTACTCCCTTGGGAGTGTGGCATGCGGCGCAATGGCCGGCCCCTTGGACAAGGTAGGCACCACGATTCCACTCCGCGGAGCGTCCAGGATCGCTCTTGAAGGGCTGATCGCTGAAATACATCGCGTTCCATACACGTATCAGCGCACGGATATTGAACGGAAAAGGCAGGTGCGTTTCTTGCGCGGCATGGCGCGCCGACGGAACGGTTTCGAGGTAGGCGCGGATCGCCAACACGTCCTCACGGGTCATCTTGCGGTAATACGGATACGGCATCGCCGGGTAGAGGCGAGAGCCATCGGGTCGCCTGCCCTCGCGCACGGCAGCATCGAACTCTGCGTCGGTCCAACTCCCGATGCCCGTGTCCTTATCCGGCGTGATGTTCGAAGAGACCACGCTTCCAAATGGAGTGGGAATCGCTACACCGCCGGCAAAGGCCGCGCCGTTGTGCGCGGTATGGCATGCCGAGCAGTCGGCCGCCGCTGCCAAGTAGCGCCCCGGCGGGTCCCGGGCGTGGTCTTGAGGTGGGGGCTGCTCGGCTGAGGCCGGCCGTGGCCAGAGCGCAGGCGCCAAGACGGCCGCGCACAGCAAGACGGTGGACTTCCGCAGACTACACATGAACCAGGGGTCCAGGATTTTTCAGATACTTGGTGCGAATCGCCTCCGCCGCCCAATAGGCAAGCGCTGCGACCGTGCCGGTCGGGTTGTAGCCCGCGTTCTGCGGAAATGCGGTCGCGCCCATCACGAACAAATTCGACACGTCCCAACTCTGCAGATAGCGATTAAGAGCGCTGGTGCGGGGGTTCTCTCCCATCACGGCTCCTCCGCACAAATGCGTCGTCTGATATTTCGTGACGTCGTAGGGGCCTTTGCGGTATTCCTTCTGAACCTGCTGGGCGCCCATCGCCTGAAAAATCTCTGCAAAGCGATCGGTGAGAAAGGCGTTCTGCTTTAGCTCGTTCTCGTGAAAGTCCATGGTGATGCGTGCCAGGGGGCGTCCGAGCCGGTCTCGGTAAGTCGGATCCAGATCGACGTACACGTCCCGATAGCTGTACATGCTGCCGTGCACCCCGGTCCCCGGCTTGATCGTGCTCTGATAGCTGTCACGGACTGCCTGTTTCCACTTCAGTCCCCACTTGGGAGTCCCCGGTGGCACCGGCGTTGTCTCGATCGGTCGGCCGTTCGTCTGGACGTTACCCATGTAGCCGCCCCCGACAAAGCCATGGGGCCCGTGATCGAAGTTGTCGCCATTGAACTCATCGATGCACATGCCGATGGCCCCGGAGGCAATGAATGGATTGAAGTGGTACTTGGACTTATCAAAGAAAGCCGTGACGTCGGATATGGTCTGATGGGTAAAGTTGCGCCCGATTACGCCCTGATTGGAGACGGGGTCGTAAGGCTTGCCAATCTTTGAGTGCAGTAATAGTTGCACGTTAAAGATGGTGTAAGCGGCGAGAATGACGAGGTCGGCCGGCTGCTCCCATTCCTTGCCGCTGCTATCGACAAACGTGACTCCCGTCGCGCGCGTACCGGTGGCGTCAAGGTTTATCCGCGATACCTCGCTGTTGTCACGGGCTTCGAAGTTCGGCTTGCGGATCAGGACCGGCAGAATGGTCGTCTGTGGGCTCGCCTTCGAGTAGTTAGCACAGGTAAACCATTCGCAGAATCCGCAGTACGTACACGGACCGAGGCGTACTCCCAACGGATTGGTATACGGCCTCGACATGTTTCCGGAGGGCTGCGGAAAGGGCTTGTAGCCGAGCTTGCGGGCGCCTTCGGCAAACAGTGCGTGCGGAAACGGCTGCTCTTGGGGTGGATTGGGGTATGGACGGGACCGCGGGCCTTCGAAGGGGTTACCGCCCGCTTGCAAGTTGCCTTTGACATTTCCTGCGGCGCCGCTAGTGCCGCACAGGTATTCAAACCGATCGTAATGCGGCTCTAGATCTTCATACGTGATGCCCCAGTCCTGAATCGTTATGTCGTGGGGCAAGAACTTCGCGCCGTAGCGAGAGAGCAAATGCGTGCGCAGCACGAAATCACTGGGCAGAAACCGCCAGGTCTCGGCATTCCAATGCACGCCGCCGCCGCCAACGCCATTTGGGGGCATGAACGCACCCCAACTGCGTATCGGCAATGCGGTCTGATTCGCCTTGTTGCGGAAGGTGAAGGTCAGCTGCTCGGGACGGAGAAACAACTCATGCCGGATCCGGTACCGCAGCTCATCCTGGGCGTAGCTGGGCGTGATATCGGCCGTGTCACGCCATGGGCCCCGCTCGATGGCGGTGACGTTCAAGCCCGCGTCCGCCAGCTCGTTGGCGAGTATTGATCCGGTCCAGCCAAGGCCGACAATAACGACGTCCCGGTGCGGCAACTTCTGTGTCATGGCAGCTCAGCGCTTCGGGGTCCAGTCCGGCCGTCCTTCGATGCCCACCGGCGGAAGCGGGTACGGTTCGTTGTGGCGCGAGACCCAGTCCCGATAGTCGTAGCGCGCGCCGGGAAATCCGATCATCTTCCAGGCACACATGTTGCGATTGCCGCCGTACAGGGGGTCAGCAAAAAAGCCTTGCTGCACGTCGGTGAGCAGGTTCTTGAAGAATTCTTTGCCATCCAGCTCACCCAAGGCGACCGAGCCGTCCTCGATGCCATGCAAGATCGCGTCTTGCTGGTCAGCCGAGAGCGCCGCAAAGGAACTGCCCGCCTTGACCGAGTGACTGTGCTCCTCCATTGCCGCCATGGCAGCGCGGTATTGTTGAGCCGGATCCTTCGCTGATTGCGGACCTTGCTGCTCGCTGCCCTTTTCAAAAGGACCTTGGGTATAGAGGCCGGCGCTGTGGCCGTAACCACCGCTAAGCTGCCGATCGATAAAGACGGCGCAACCCGCATCCTTCCCCCCGGGCGTGACGGGATCGGGGGGGATGATCCGATCGACGATGGCCTCGATCGTCGCGGCCTCTGCGGACGTGAAGAAGCGCCAGCCGCCTGCTTCCACGACAGAAGGCAGGGTTGACGGCTGGGGCGGCGGCAGCTTGCCCTGGATGACCGCAGCGGCGGCGAAGCGTTCGCCCAACATCACCACCGCTGCGCCGGTCAGCACCTCGCGCCGAGTGATTGTCATCTGCGCCCTTTCTGTCTTCTGATACTGCAAGCCGACTGCCCTTAAAAGATTCGTTGGCGGTCGGGTGTTTGGATGTAGGACTAGCGCTGCTTCGAACGTCAGACGATGTGTGCCCTCTGCACCCCGTAGTATTAAGATCGATTCGATGGATCGTGTGCGTGCAGCACGGCGGGATCAGAGTTCTCGCGATCAAACAATCGCGCCGTCCCGCTGGACGATATTACGGGCAAGACTCCAGGATAGGCGAAAGGCGGTAGCGGATTGTGACGCCCGCGCGGTGGGCTCGCATCCATTACTTTGAATGTCTTGAACACGGCTCGCGAATCGCTGTAGTAGGTCGTCCCGTTGAAACACAACGGCGAGCCCTACTAGTGAGACATAACTTACAATGGTGCGCCCGTCGCCGATCGCTGCTTTCGGCACTAGTCCGTGACACGGCCGAGCAAGAGCGCCCCACACCGCCGCTGGGACTCCTCGAAAACCTCGCCGACGGCCGCGCGAAACTTTACACGATCTGGCGTGCGCTGGGACTGCGGCGCCGACTTCCGCGATTGTTCGAGGCCGGCGACTACACACCACTAAAGATAAGCGGGGCGCACGCGCAGCATGCATGTGCGTTTCTGCGGACCTACCAGGGATACAGTGTGTTGACGCTCGTAGGCGATTGTATGCGCGACTCATCCAAGGCCAGCCGTGTCCGCCCGTCGCTATGGACGTTTGGGGTGACACCTGCCTGGAACTACCGAAGTGGCTTGCGGATTACCGCCTATGCAGTGCGCTCGACGACTCCGTGCGTGCTGTTACTGATCCGCTACCGCCCAAGCTCGCCGTCGGTGCCTTACTCAGGCACCTCCCCGTCTGTCTGGCCGGCAGCCCGAAGGGGCAATTGCGTCCGCTGGTTCGCTGTGACGACAAGCCCCCGCCACGGATAACCGGGCCGGCAACTCCTGCCTTTAAAACGCGTCGGCGTCTGACATGACGCCCTGAGGCCGGTTCGCCAGACTCCTGTCACATCGCGCGGGGACCGAGCGAAGTCCGTACGCGGGGAGCAAAAATCATGGAACACCGGTGGGGGCAGCGCGCACCTTGCTGCGTGGAAGTCACAATCCGCTGCCGACCCTCCATGCTGGGTCGAGGTTACCTACGTGATATCAGTGTTAGCGGTGGCTTCATCGAGAGCGACCTTGATCCCGTCATGGCGTCTAGGATCGCATTGGCGTATTCATTCGGAAGCAAGGCAAGTGCACGCCCTAAGCTTCGTGGCTGGGTAGTGCGCAATGCCGACCGGGGCTTCGGTATCGAGTGGGACCCACTCTCCGCAGCTGCGGTCCGCGCGCTGCTCCAAGCTGCGTCACAAATCGAAGTCCGCCCTTTGCTGCAAGCGGATGCGCATTCTGACTATCACGCCCGAGGTCCTACTGAAGCGTCGATTCTACCCGATCTTCACCGTTGAGACAGCGCTGCGATCGAGCGGTAGTGTTCTAACTGTCAACCTGGGTGGATCGGATGGCACACGGATGATCGGTCGTCTGTCCTGCGGAAGCATTTGTCAGACGAGCACCACAAAGGCCATTTTTTGTCGCACTCATCACCGCGCCGGGAGCGTCGAGCACTGCGGCGAGTCGACTGCATGGCACATATACCTTGGTGCCGGGCTCGATGCGGCGCACGGCGACGACCTCACCAAGCGGGCAGACAAGAAAAGTCCTTAGCTTGACGCCTGCACTCGTATTCGGCCTGCTTGCTGCGACCCTGTGGGGCACAACGGACTTTCTGATTCGTGTCGCGAGTCGCAGGGTCGGCGTGTTTCGGGCCATGTTGTGCGCCCAAGCCATGAGCGCCGTGCTCGTGGGACTGTGGATTGCCGGCGATCCTCTGGTTCGCACAACATTTCGCCAAGCTTCGGTAAGCGGCTGGGAGGCAGCCCTGAGCGCAGCCGTTGTCGGATTGACTGCAACCGTTGCGCTTTACCTGGCACTGCACAAAGGCCGAGTAAGCGTTGTCGCACCAGTCGCTGCGGGTTACGGGGCCGTAACAACGGTCTTTTCATGGCTGACCGGCGAACGCCTCACAGGCGTGGCGTTGCTCGGGCTGGGGTTGCTGGTGGGCGGTGTGGTACTCGTCTCCAGTCCGCCAGGAGGGCACAAGGGAGCCAGCAGCGCCACTGAATTCCATCCCAATACGTCCGGGTTGGGTTGGGCGTTGCTATCATGCCTCTGTTACGGTCTAGAGTTCTGGATACAAGGCCGCTTTGCGAACCCGCAGCTCGGGCCATTACTGCCCGTCGGCGTCTATTATCTGCTGAGCACAACGGTGCTCGTGATCGTCGGCTCAGTCTTCCGTCTCCCCGTGAGGATGTCCGGACGTGACGCGATCCTGGCATTTTCGACTGGAGCGTTGGCGATCGCCGGTTTCATTTCGTTGTCGTTCGGATTCCAGACGGGCCGTGTGGCTGTGGTCACGGCAATCGGTTCGGTGCAAAGCGCCATCACTGTAGGCTTGGCATGCCTGCTAATGGGGGATAGGTTGGCGATAGACCACTGGGTCGGTTTGACGGCAGTTGTCGCAGGACTAGTGCTGGTCCGTCTGGGTTGAGATCGCCTCCAGATGGCACGCGAGGTGGGCAGGATACGTCCATCAGAACTGTGCGGAGGTGCGCGAGAGCGACGGTTCCTTACTCATTCAATTCAGTCGTCCTGTCAAGAACTGGCGTCCGGAGGCTTCAGCCTCACTCCAAAAACCTCTGCCTTCGGGAAATCTCCACGTCCTATTTATGATTTCAGCGCCAGTGCGACCCGCGTCACGTACCGCCATCTCGCTGCAATCGGCAAGCAATTAGCCAGCTCGCTGTAAGCGGCTGCTTCTTATCGCCATTCATGCTTGCAATTCTGAGGGGAGCGCAGGCTTTTCGTTAGCGTCGACAGCCACCTCAAGCAGTGCAGCCCGCGGTGACCTTAGAGTCGATTGAATCGCCTGTTTCACCTCGCTCGGATGAGCGCAGCGAAAACCGTCGGCGCCGCATGCCTTTGCAAATGCGACGAAGTCTATCGGAGCCAAATCGCACCCGTAATTCGGATTCCCGAGTTCCTGCTGCTCAAAGAGCACCTCAGCCAGGCTATCGTTTTTGAGCACCACTATCTTTACCGGTAACTCGTACTTCACGGCAGTGACAAGTTCGCCCATCAACTGTGTAAAGCCGCCGTCGCCGACGACCGCGACTGACTGGCGCCCCCTGAAGGCAATCTGCGCTGCGATGGCGAAGGGCAACCCCGGAGCCATGGTCGCGAGCATGCCTGTGCCGGTCAGTTTTTGGTGCTCCTTAAGTTCTATGATTCGGGCGGCAAAGTGCGTATTGGCACCACAGTCGAGTGAAATGATGGCGTCCGGCGCCAGCTGATTGCTCAGTTCACGCATCACCATTTGAGGTCGCAGCGGCGATCGCGGTGTAGCGCAGACTCGATCTAGGAGCGTGCGCCAGTCACGCATACGCAGTTGCGCCGAGTTGAGGAACGCGCTGTCTTTCGCATTGACCAGCGGCAGAAGTGCCGCCACCGTCGCTTTGACGTCGGCCACCAGCGGGACTTCGACAGGGTAGCGGACGCCGATGTGCTCTGCCTTGAGGTCGACCTGAACGGCTCGGGCTTGGCCCGGCTTGGGGTACGAATCGACCCAAGGCATGGTCGATCCCAGGATTAGGAGCGTATCGCACGTACGCATGATGAATTCCGAGGGCTCGGTTCCCAAGTGGCCGATGCCACAAGTCGTGTAAGGGGAATCGTCCGCGAGAACGCCCTTGCCGAGTAAAGCCTTGGCAACGGGTGCATTGAGCTTTGCTGCGAGCTGAGTTATTTCCTCGCGCGCACCGAGCGCTCCTTGACCGGCCAATATCGCGACTCTCGATCCGGCGTTGATAAGGGTTGCCGCCTGACGTAGTCGAGATACTTCAGGCACAGGATGTGTGAACTCCAGGGCTTCGAGAGTCCGAAGTCCATGATTTTCCATCGAGGGCTTATCCGCACCCAGCTTCGATCCCTGCACATCCTTGGCCACAGTCAGATGTGCGACGCCGCGCTTTCCCAGGGCGGATCGACAGGCGAGATTTGCGACTATGCCGGCGTGGATTGGGCCGCTCACCGCAACGTTGTAGATGGCGACGTCGCGCATCAGGGCTTGCGTATCGACCGCCTGCATGAAGTGTGTACCAGCCAGATCATGGAAGGTGCTGCCGGTTATTGCGAGCACCGGGGCAGAATCCATCTTGGCGTCGTACAGTCCGTTCAGAAGGTGGACCGCACCGGGACCTGTAGTGGCAAGGCACACGCCGAGTCGGCCTGTATGCTTCGCATACCCGGAGGCCATAAAGGCTGCGGCTTCCTCATGTCGCACCGCAATGAAGCGAATTTCTGTCTGTCGCTTACGAAGCGCTTCAATGATCGAATTGATGCCATCACCAACGATGCCGAAAACGACTTGCACACGCCAGCGCACGAGGGCATCAACTAGAATATCCGCCGTTGTTGCATCTGCTGTAACCGGTGGACTGAGAGGCGCGCCGGCCGAATTGGGATCACTACGAGCAGTGTCTAGAGCCACGCCGCCTCCGATCATTCCCAAGCCCAATGCGCTCGCTCCCCCCAGGAACCGGCGACGGCTAGAGACAAGGTCTTCATTGTGTGCGATTTGCTTTCCCCGGACGCTGCTGACTGGCCGTAAAATCAGGGCCGTGTGGGCAACTGTCGCGGAAGGAGACTGATGGGGTATGCCGCTTTAACCCCACTAAATATGTCAGTTCGCACTGACTCGAAGAGCGAAGCACTGAATAACTCTATGCGAGGCGCCCGCTGCGATGAGGCAAACTCTGGAGACAATAACCTGCAGATCCCACATGACACCTCTTGCTTCAAAACCGAGGGGACGTTGTGGTGAGTAAGCAGGCTGGAACACCAGTCGACGCTAAGCAAACCTCGAAAACTTGGCCTGCAAGATGCAGACCGGCTCCAGACAGCAGTTCACCTTAAGATCTAAGAAAGAATCGTTCGCGGCCGTCGCGCTAAAGCTAGAAGGTCATGCGGCATTCGGGCGCCATATCGGGGCAGCGTCGGCCCGCACCGACAGACAATCCCGTTACAGCATGACCTTTTGGGGCCTGCTCATGCGGCTATGCTGTCAACATCAAAACGATCTAAGCCGGAGCGACAGCTATATGCGGGCGCAAGGGGCAACGCTTCGCCGACGCTCGGCCTCAGATCACGTCGGGAAGCGTATTGGCTTTCATCAAGCCTGATTGAGCGTCGCGGACTGACAGATACAGATTGTTTCATTTATTTGATTGGAGTCCTATTTCAGGAACACGGAGGTAAGCCATGAAGGCCGTCGTTTACAACGGACCACGTGATGTGGTCGTCAAAGATATGCCCGACCCAACGATCGAAGAGCTGACCGATGTACTGGTCCGCATCACTAGCACGAACATCTGCGGCTCTGACTTGCACATGTACGAGGGGCGTACGAGCCTCGAGAAGGGACGCATCATCGGGCATGAGAATCTTGGTGAGGTAATCGAGTGCGGGGACGCGGTCCGCAGAATCCAAGTGGGGGATAAGGTCTGTATTCCCTTTAACGTGGCATGCGGATTCTGTAAGAACTGCGATCGCGGACTAACCAGCGCTTGTTTGACTATGAATCCGGGCCAAGCCGGAGCCGGCTACGGATATGCCGATATGGGGCCTTATGAAGGTGGACAGGCCGAATTCCTGCGTGTGCCGTACGCTGACTTCAATTGCCTGAAGCTACCCGAGGATGCGGACGAGAAGGAGCAGGACTACATCATGCTCGCGGACATTTTTCCGACCGGTTATCACGCCACCGAGCTCGCGCGGGTGCAGCCCGGCGAGTCCGTCGTGATCTACGGAGCGGGTCCCGTGGGTTTGATGGCCGCCTATTCATCGATGCTCAAGGGGGCGTCACAGGTCATGGTCGTGGATCGGCTGCCAGACCGTCTGCGCCTGGTAGAGCAAATCGGGGCGATTCCCGTAGATGACTCGAAAGCGCCGCCCGTCGAACAGATCCTGGAGCTGACCGGAGGAGAAGGAGCGGATAAGGGCTGCGAGTGCGTCGGTTATCAAGCGCACGATGTCGCGGGGCACGAGCATCCGAATGCCACTCTGAACCACCTCGTCCGCTCAGTGCGGCCGACGGGCATTCTTGGGGTCGTGGGCGTCTTTGTGCCCGAGGATCCTAAGGCCAAGAATAAGGGTGCTAAGGAAGGGCAGCTCGCGTTCGACTACGGCGAGTTCTGGTCGCGTGGCCAGTCAATGGGTACGGGCCAAGCTCCAGTCAAGGCCTACAACCGTCGCCTGTGTCAGCTCATCCACGAAGGGCGCGCGAATCCATCCTTTATCGTCTCGCATGAACTGCCCTTGGAGGACGCGGCTAACGCGTATAAACACTTTGACGCCCGAGATTCCGGATGGACCAAGGTCATCCTGAAGCCGCAGCTCCAGGAAGGAGCGCTCAAGGCTGTCCCGGCCGCGAACTCGCGGCAGAAGCAGCACAGTCATGCTAATAAGCACTAAGTGACCCTGCGCCGCGCAGGAGGAGCAACCTCCTGCGCGGTTCAGTTAAAGGCGCCCGCAACGGGTCCGACTCCGGGCTTAGGGCTTTGCCCGTCGCAGCTCTTCGCCGGATGGCGTGTACGCGGGTGGCACGTAAAGATTCAGGGTCTTGAGCGACGTCCGGCCGGTGTTTCGGATCTCATGTCGATCGCCATGCTCGATCAGAACCAAGGTCCCCGCCCGAAGCCGCAGGCTCTGTCTACCGGTTTTGGCAACTCCTCGGCCCGAGACGACATAGAGCCATTGATCTGCTCCCCGATGACGATTCCTGGGACCGCCTTCCGCGCCCCCGGGTGCGATCACCATTTGCGCCGCCTGCGAGCGAGCGTTGCCCAAGATCACGTTGAAGCCCAGTCCGAATCTTAGCTGCTTACGCTTCAAGGGCGGCGGCACACTTCATATGATCGGTTTTCCGCCGGTCACGGCGACGGTGGCGCCGGAGACATAGCTCGCTTCATCAGTGGCCAACATCACATACACGGGCGCAAGCTCCTTCGGCTGTCCGGGGCGCTTCATAGGAACCTGCTTCCCGAAGTTCTTGACTTTGTCCTTGGGCATCGTCGAGGGGATCAGCGGGGTCCAGATGGGACCCGGCGCGACGCAATTGACGCGAATGCCGCGTTCGGCGAGAAGCTGTGCGAGCCCGCCGGTGAAGTTTTGGATCGCCCCCTTGGTCGTCGCGTAAGCCAGGAGCTGTGGGCTCGGCGCGTCTGCATTCACAGAACTCGTATTGATGATCGCTGCGCCGGGCCGCATGTGGGGGAGCGCGGCCTTGGTAAGATAAAACATCGAGTAGATGTTGGTGCGGAAGGTGACGTCCCATTCCTCATCACTGATCTCTTCGGCCGCATCAAAGCTCGCCTGATGGGCCGCATTGTTGACCAGGATATCAATGCGGCCGAAGGTGGCGGCGGCCTTGGAGATAAGTGCGCGGCAGTGGCTGGGGTCCTTGATATCGCCACTCACTAAGAGACACCGACGCCCAGCGCCCTCGATCAGGCGCCGGGTCTCGCGCGCATCTTCGTGCTCATCGTAGTAGCTCACTAGGATGTCAGCGCCTTCGCGGGCGAAGGCTAGAGCCACGGCCCGGCCGATGCCGCTGTCGCCGCCGGTAATGACCGCCTTCTTATCGCTGAGCCGACCGGAACCGCGGTAGGTTTCCTCACCGTAGTCGGGCTGCGGATCCATCAGCGCGCTCTTTCCCGGCATCGGCTGCTGTTGCTCGGGAAAGGGCGGCTCCGGAAGTGGGGTGCTCATGGAATGGTCTCCTTCGCTTAACCTTTGCGGCGCGCCTTCTTCCGCGCCCGCTTCACGCATCGATCGGCGGCAGCCGGCCCCTTTAACGCCAGCACTCGGTACTCCTTTCCCGTCAGGTGATGATAGTTCACGAAGAATTCTTCGATTTCGCGCTCGAATTTCTTACCGAGGTCATCGATCCGCTTAACGTGCGCGTAGCTGTGATTACCGTTCTCCACCGCCACGACACGATCATTTCGCTCACGCTCTTTCTTCGCGCCCTGTTCTCCTTCGATGACACCGACCATGCGACAGGTGAGTTTGCAGCCGGGAAACGCCGGTTCGTCCATCAGCACCAGCACATCGAGCGGATCGCCGTCGCCGGCGAGAGTCGAGGGTACGAACCCGAAGTCGTATGGAAAGGACATTCCGGCCGGCAGGACCTTGCGCAGCGTGAAAATGCGCTCTTCCGGGTCGTACGCGTATTTATTGCGGCTGCCCTTTGGCGTCTCGATAATGACGGTGAGGCCGGCATGGTCATCCGGCTCAAAAGGGGGCAGACCCGTCGGATCGGCAAGGCCTGCAGAAGGCTTGGAGCGCTTAGGCATGCCTCACTATCGCGGGATTGAGTCAGATTGCCTATCGGCCCCGACTGACACGCCGGTACGGCAACAACGGACGCAAGCGTGTCTTTGACGAGAGCTGTGATGGACCTGGTCGTGCGTTTTCTTCTGGGCGGCGCGAATTGTCTCACTGTTCGCCCTGACTGCCGATATCGTTAAGCCCAAGGGTTTCGCCGGGCTCTTCGGTGCCGCCCCGTCGGTGGCGCTGGCCACCTTAGGTCTCACCATCGGCAGCCATGGCAAGCTGTATGCGGCAGTCGAGGCGCGGTCCATGATCGCGGGCGCTGCAGGCGTTTTCCTCTACGCGGTCGCGTGCGTCTATTTCATCGGAGTGAGGCACGCGAAGGCGACCCCGACGGCGGTCGCGCTGTTGGCCGTCTGGGCGATCGGCGCTTTCGGGGTCTGGGCAGTCTGGTTGCGACAGCTGCCATGAGAATACGGATCGATCTTACGGCCCTGCAGCAGGTCAGGTGGTATGAGCATCTGACGCGCTTCCAGTTGGGCGGTCTGATCTCGGTAGTGGCCGACCTGATCGCCAAAGGGTTTGGACCGGGGGTCGGGGGTCTGTTTCTGGCTTTTCCCGCCACGATCAGAGGTCGGCTCGCCGTAGGTCTCGAGGCACGGGGCGCCGCAATGGGCTCCATCGCGCTGGGGCGTTCGCGTTCGTGGTCTGGAAGATGCTGGCCAGCCACAGCCCGACCGTGGTCTTCGCAATGGTGCTGACGCTTTGGTGTGCGCTTGCCGTTGGGATCTGGCGCATGCGCAAGCTTCACGTGAACTTCTCTCGCCGCGAGCGACCGTAGCCGCGCGGGGCTTCATCAGGCAAATCCCACGCGCGGTGCTGGAATTCGCTGATGGAGCAGGGAGTGTTTCGGTCCCACGCTTCCTCAACAAACCCAACCGTTAGGGAGTTCGAAGTTATGGCCGGCTCGCGTAAGAAGTCTTCGCCGCAGGATGCGATATCGCTGCTTAAGGCCGATCACCGACAAGTGGAAGTCTGGTTCTCGGAGTTCGATGGCGCTAAGAGCTCCGCCAAGAAGCAGCAGTTGGCATCGAAAATCTGTGATGCGCTCACTATTCATACGACGATCGAGGAGGAGATCTTTTATCCGGCATTCCTCGAGTCGACCGAAGATGAGGACATACATCACGAGGCCGTGGTGGAACATGCGGGCGCCAAGGCTCTGATTGCACAGATTCAGCAGATGTCGCCGGATGATGACTACTTTGATGCGAAGGTGACGGTGCTCTCCGAGATGATCAAGCATCACGTCAAGGAAGAGGAGAAGCCGGGCGGTATGTTCGCCGAGGCGAAGAAGTCGGAAATGGATCTGTCTGGTTTGGGCGAGCAGCTCCTCGCGCGTAAGCAGCAGTTACAGTCGCAGTCCGAGGCGGCTTAAGGGGAAGATTCATGGCGGCCAAACGGTCGAGCGCAAGACGCAAGGTAAAGAGAGCCATGCACGAACGCAAGCGGGGGACTCTCCGCAGCGCTCGTTCGGGCAAGAAAGTGAAAAGCCGCAAGCAGGCCATTGCGATCGGTCTTTCCGAGGCGCGAAAGGCAGGCGCCAAGGTTCCTCGGAAGAAAGGCGCGCATAAGAAATAGCGAACGGCGTCGCATCGAGGCTATAGCCGCTGGCCGCCAATAGTTTCGGCATCTGCTTTCAGCAGTTCTAAGCGCGACCGCGTGCTGACAGGCAAGTCCTACCCGCAATTAGACAACGTTCCGGTCCCAAGGCGTTTTGCAACCCGGCACGATAGGACTGGGTGATGAAGTTCTAGGATTCATTTTTGAGGAGAAAATCATGGCCAACGAACGCACTAATAAAGGTGGAAGCTCGGGTAACTTTTCCGAAGACTCGGAAAAAGTAAGAAAGGCGGGTCGCAAGGGCGGCCAGCATTCACATCAAGACTCCAAGGATGATTCGGCGAACAACGCGGAGTCGGATGGCGCTTCACGGACATCGGAATCGGGGCGGGGAGGGTCGGGTAACTTTGCCAATGACCCGAATAGGGCGAGTGAAGCGGGCCGGAAGGGCGGCGAGCATTCGCACGGCGGCAAGTAGATAAACCTGTTCGGCGGGGCCGACTGGCCCCGCCGAGATGGGTTCTGTTCAGAAAGCGCGCGAGTCGCGGTTGCGCCATCAATTGAGATCGAAGCATTTTACTCGGCGGTCTTCAAGTGATGTTTGAGTTGTACTTCAATCTGCATCGCAGAAGAAATCTTCGAGCGTCGAGATTGCGCCTCAACACACTGGCGGGTGTGCGCGGCCCTGTCGGCTCAGTGCGTGGCGAATATCGCTGTGCCTTAAGGCCTTGACTGCCAACTGAGGTGCGGGCCATTCGGTGCCACGGTGGACCGAAAGCCGTTGGTGCCTCGTCGTCCGCCCAACGGTCCACTGTGCCGCCACGGGCACCGATGGCTCCGATGACTAGATCGCCGGATTTTGAAGGAAATGCCGCCGACAAAGATCACAACCTGGTCGCTATTGGTGCTATTGATCTTGAACACTGCCTTACCGGACTGAACCATTTTTGCGCGAAGTCCTCCGTCGGCAATCGAAGGCTCTGGAGGTCCGCTTCTTCATCGAAACATCGATGCTGCCGAGCCACTCATCGTCTATTCGTCCGTGGACGATTGGCACCGGCCGCATCGATCAAGCTGGGTTGTAGCTAGTCAGTACTTTTCAGCCTTCGGGTCGCCGACGGCGATAATGCTGCGCGCATCGGCGAGAGCTAGAGACTGGAGCGCGTGAGGCGTAGATGCTTTGAAAGTTTTGCGATGTGTCGCGCACCGTCTCCGAGATCCGCCACTTCGCGCTGTAGTTTTCTATCATTCACGCGTAATCGGGAGCAGCACTTCCGCTCGGAGAGGGCGTGATCATGACCATAGCCTTGTGAGAGCACCTGAGGGGTCTCGACCGCCAGGTGGTATGCGCAAGCCACGTGCATTCGCGAGAAGCGGCCGTCCAGGCCGGGGCCGACAAGTGAGTTATTTGGTTAGGGTACGCTCGCACCGAGCAGGGGGCTCATCAGGACCGATGTGTTCTCAGGCCTCGCCGGCTGATAGCGAAGCCAGAAGACCCCCATACTTCTCGATCAGTCGCAGACTTGTTTGGGAAAGCGTCAGAAATTCTGACCGATGATCCTGATCATTTGGATGCCTGTTGACGACTCCTGCCGTCGTCAGTTCGGTGAGCCTGCGGCGCACGGACGTCACTGAACCAAGGTTCAATAGGAACAGTTGTTTGGGGGTGATTTTATTTTTCTGCTCCTGTGCGTAGCCGATCTCGATAATGATGTCGAAATCCAACAATGAGCCTATGAACGGCATCTGTAACCGCTCGAATTCCCGCTTTTTTCTCAACATGGCGAAGAGCTTCGGAAATTTCATATTTCAATAGTCCCTCGTCAACCGCGCATCGTGCGGCCGTAGAGCGGTGTTCGCAAGTTGAATTAGGTGTCAACTTGGCATCTATCTCTGTTAGGAAGCTCATGACGGGCACACTTGTTGTGGATCGCTATTTAGTACGAAGAACTCGACGAATAGGACCGACTTGAGAGCAAAATACCGATCGGGGATGCTGTCTGGCATCCACCGGTAACGCGCGGCAGAGTGCGCTTTGTAAGCAGCATACAGTCCTATCTCGTGATGTCGGATATAGAACTAAGCCAGCGTCGCGGGCTGATCTCAACCACTTCGTTGCTCGAAGAGCATGTGCGTACTGGCGCACAACCCCATCAGACGCACTATGCGAGTGCCACGATTATCTGCGCGCATGCAGCAGCCGAGTGCGTCCTAACCGAATGGGCGGCGCAACGTAAACCGGACGTCTGTGGTCGCATGAATCGAGAAGGTTGGTCGCTCGTGCGGGCCAGCGAGGAACTGCTACCGTGCATCGAAGCCGAGTTGCCAGCAAGCCTCGTCTATCTGGCCAATGTCAAGAATTGGCTCTGCTCGCCGGGAACGGAATCGTACTGCACAGAAGATTTCGGGAACTGGCTGACTCCGGAAGGGGCACAACGCGCGCTTGGCGTAATTCTATGGCTCGACTCTCAGTTCTTTCCCCGCGGCAAACCCGCCTTGGCTGTTGGAGGCGACTGATCGAGCTGGCAGGTGCTAGAGACGGTTCTGGAGATGGCTTCGACGGCCGAGGTCACGGCCGGCGCGATATACGGGCAACATCGAGACGCCAGACTATATGTCCGACTTCGGCCGGACGACCGAACGCTGCTTGCCGAACATACGGCCCGTCGAGGACTGGCGCCCAGAGCGGCAAGATCGGAGATCCCAGTCGCGAGGGCCTTCGGTCAATGCTGAAGGTGGCGAGGACTAAGAGATCATGTGAAGGCGCCTATCAGAGCCAACCAGGGCAGCTGGGAGCGAGGGAATAGCGGGGCGGGTCATGGATAGCGAGGCTCGCACCGTCGAATCCGGCATTCTGCGCTCGATAGCCGACCGAGACACTCAACGGACTGTCGACCTCGCACCGGCAATCATCATCATCATGGTGGGAACAGATCCAGAACGGGTCACCGACGAACCTCCCGGTAACTGGATACTTCGATCCACGCCCATTCTAATCAGCCGTGGTCGGGAAGGGAGGCAACCAGGTCGGATTCGGCGTGACTCTGCCTAACAAACAGCGCGAGCTCGGCGACACGTTGCGCGACCTCGGCGTCGAAGGCAAGCGGACCTGGTCCGGTGGCACGCCCGAAATCCTGCAGAATCTGCTGACAGTGCTGCTCGATGAGATGACGAACGATCAAGGCACGTGTCTTGGCGGGGGCACCGCCATCAGCGTTGCGGTCGATCTCGGTTGCAGACTGGAGCAGCAGGGCTTGCATTGCCCATACGGCGGCGTTCATCGCAGCAAGGTGGGCAGCGGCAAACGGATTGGCGCGCAGCACCGTCCGGTCAGCTCTGTCGCGAAGTCCCGCTGCGCCCCCGGCCCAACAAGCTGCCGGTCCAATCGCGCCGTGCCAGAATCCGGGCCTGTTGAGATACCAATCGTCGCTGCCGACGAGAGCGTCGGTCGGCACCGGAAGGTTTTGGAACTGCAGCGTGGCAGTCTCCGTGGCTGCAAATGCCGGCGTAGACCATTCCGAGGTGTCAGCGCGTGTCCGCGTAGGGATGGGGATATCGCAAAGCAATAGGGCATCTCCTAGGTGAGCTGTTACCAGCGCCCGGTCAACCAGTGATGCGCCGGTGCAATAACGCTTGGTTCCACGAAGCCGGTAACCGCCTGCAGATTTGGTAAGGGTGAGACGCCCATTCGGCGGCTCGCTCGCCCACACGGCATACAGACAGCCCGTGGCCGCTGACCGGTCCGCCTCGGCAAGAATTCCCGCGGCATCGATGTGCGCCTCGACAATCTTGGCTAGGGACAAACTTTCCCTTCCAAACTCGAACAGCGCCAAATGGCGTTCGGCCGTGCGCCCGGACCCAATGGCGGGCACTGCCAGCCGGCCTCGGCTAAGCAGGTCCCGGGCACGACGTTCCAGCAAGTGAGCCTGCTGCTGCAAGGGTACCGTCCTGGCAGATGTGCTCATGGTCACGCCCCGGCCGCCTGCGGTGCTGTCGCATTGAGCCGACGCAAAACGTCGGCGAACCCTCCCGAAGCCCGACCCTGCAATCGCGCACTGGTCTTCACGATGCTCGTGGTCACTGACCGCCGATGCCAGCCACGTTGTCCCAGCCTGCGCCACAGTGTGACGTCCTCACCGAGATCCAGTGTGGGCCAACCGCCCGCATCCAGATAGGCGTCCATTCGCACCCCGAGGTTGGCGCCATGCACGTGTCGATGGGCGCCGTCGCTTCCCAGCTGGTAATGCCGACAGAAGTTGTCCGTGAGATGGGGGTTATCGCATTCGATGCGCACGATCCCGGCGAGACCGCAGACGCCTCGCGTCGCATACCGCAGTTGCTGCGCAATCCAGTCGCGCGGTACTTCCGTGTCGGCATCCGTGTTTGCTAGCCACACCTGCCGCGGTTCCCATGCAGTCCAGCGCGCCAGGATGCGTTGCGCACCCAGATGACGACTTGCGCCAGCGGAGCGCTCGGCACATCGAAGGACTTCACCGGCCTTACCCAAGGCGAAACCCGCGTACTCGGCTGTCCGATCGTCACAGTCGTCAGCCACAACAACGATCCAGCTGGACAAATCGAGCCCCAATAAGGCCTGACGAACGCTGTGAATGCAGCTTCGTACCGTCTGTTCCTCGTTGCGCGCAGGGATAACGACTCCCATTGCACGGATAGCGGTCACTGCGACACCACCCAGTTGTCGAGACGGTAGTGCGTCGTGCGGCGCGCCCAGCGTGGCCCAGTGCCTAGCACGCGGCGTGCGCACTCGTGCACCTGGTCCGCGCTCAGAAGATGGTCCGCGCTCTGGCCGCGCCAATGCACCATCAAGAGTTCAAACCGCGGTGCAGCCGCTGCGATCAAGCGTCGGATCAGGGATTTCAGCCTACTTGCGGAAAAGTAATAGCCCAGTTCGCTTAGGACCAGGAGGTCAAATGGGCCGCACCGGGCGGTTCCCGCTACATCAGCGTGCGCGAACTTAACCTGGGGATAGATTCGGCACCGTGTACGCGCAACGCTAAGGACGGTAGCGGAGACGTCGGTCGCCAGAAGCATCTGACATCGAGGCGCCAGCAATCGTGTAAAGGCACCGATCGAACATCCGGGTTCAAACGCAAGGCGGTAGCTCCGACTACTCAGCGCGGCCAGCATGTGACGATAGCGCGCCTGTTCGTACGGAGAATCGGCAAAATGCCACGGATCGGCGGTCGCTCCGTAGTGGGCCTCGAAGTCAAAACTCGTCGTACCGGTGTCCACGACGACTCAGCTGACGAACACTTCAAACGGGCGCACAAAGTATTTCAGAACGTGCTTAGGTACGGTCGCACCGCCGACCTTATCCTCGGTCTGGCTCTTGAAGCAGGCAACCGCGAGAGCCTTGGCCTTTTGGGCCCGTGCAGAGAGTTGAAAGCGGTAGGCGCGGCTGAGATCGAACTCGTCCGGTTGACTGTGATGCCAAGTCCAGATTGGGTATTGAAGAACAGCAATGGCGTGCTTCGCCGCCAAACGTTGCGCTGCCCGTGCGGCAGCCTCGTGATCCGGATGGCCGTCCGCTGAAAACGGCACGATCATCGTCGCGTGGCGACCGACTAGACCCTCTAGCGCGCAGACAATCTCGTCTTCGTAAGCGCTAAGGCCACCATCGGGCAAACCTAAACGAAGGATTCGAACGCGGTCACCGGCCAAAAATCGCTTTGCCCGGTAGAGCTCGCGGATACGGACGCGACCCAGATTCGGTGTGTCCCCGCGCGAGCGCTCTCCATCGGTTAGCGCCACGACTAAGATGGGGCAATTTCGCCTCGCGCTTGTGTATATGAGGCCGCCGGCACCCAGCGTCTCATCATCCGGGTGTGGGGCAACGACAATCAGAGGTGCGCGGGGCGGTTCCCACAGAGGGAGGCCTGCGAGGCGCTCACGCCAGTATCCCTCGGCCGTTCCTTGGCCGAGCGTGTGAAAACTACGTGGCATCCTGATGAAACCCGAAATAAGATCTGACACCACACTAGACCGGCGTCGTAGCGCGCGCTGTAGGCGAAGATGCCTCTCAGCTGTCCGCGTCGCTGCTATGCCGCGGTGCCTCCGAGCGCCTACGCAAGGCCCGCGGGTCCGCGACGTTCGATGATCGCCCGGCCCGCGCATCCGGCACAGGTTACACCCGAAGCGGCCAGGTCCATTGTTAGCTCTTATGAGAAGCCGCTTAATTCGGATCTATCCAGTATGGCCGGTCATTCTCCACTGGATAACTGTCTAAAGGACTTGGCGAATGAGCCATCTGCGTGCGAAAGGCGTACTAAGATATCCGCCGGCAGTGCACGTTTACCGTTTGAACGTCAATACGCCTGCCACAGGAAATTCTGATGGGTCGACGGAGTGGTAGTGCAGATTTACCCCTTCATGGGGGTCGAGTGCCTCCATGGCTCGCCACCCGCATGTCCGCTCTTGGTCGGGTGATTGCGGAAGCCATCGTGCACGAGTACGGCCGGGATGAGCTGTTGCGGCGGCTCGCGCACCCGTTCTGGTTTCAAAGCTTTGGCGCCGTTATGGGAATGGACTGGCACTCCTCCGGAGTCACTACCAGTGTCGTGGGCGCACTCAAACGCGGCCTACAACCCATACAGCACGAGTTGGGAGTCTACGTATGCGGGGGCCGCGGCGCGCACTCCCGCCGAACTCCATCCGAACTCATGATATTCGGATCACGAACCGGAGTTGATTCGGATTCCCTGGTGAGGGCGAGCCGCTTGGTAGCCAAGGTTGACAGCGCAGCCGTGCAGGATGGCTATCAGCTGTATCTGCACGCCTTCTTCGTTACCAGCGAAGGCAAGTGGTGCGTGGTCCAGCAGGGGATGAACGAAGCACGCCGCGAGGCGCGTCGTTATCATTGGCAATCCGAGACTCTTCCGGGCTTCTTTGAGTCTCCCCACAGCGCGATCGAGGGACGCAACGTAGGCTCAATCATTAACTTAGCCGATGCGCGCGCAGCGCGCAGTCGAACGGCCCTGCTGGCACTGGTAAACGCCGGCCCAGACCAACCGATATCCTTTCTTCGTCGCTACGCGGACCAAGGCGCTCAGCTTTGCAATTACCAACACTCTTTCGAGCTGGCGCCAGCGAGCGAGCCGCCGCTGCCGCATCTGCAACTTCCGCACCACCATGATGTACGCCCATCCGATGTGATTCTGCGACGCATGCACGCCACGTTGGCGAGTGCGGCGGAACGCGGACCTGAAGACTTTGCAGACTTGCTGCTGATCAATGGCGTCGGAGCGCGCACCGTGTCAGCGCTCGCCTTTGTGGCGGAGGTCATCCACGGAGCGCCGTGTCGCTTCAGCGATCCTGCGCGTTATGCGCTCGCCCACGGCGGCAAGGACGGACATCCGTTTCCCGTGCCTTTGAAGGTCTATGACGAAACGATACGAGTTCTTAAGCGCGCCGTTACCGGAGCCAAACTCGGCCTAGGGGACTCGCTCGCCGCGCTTCGGCAGCTTGATATTCAAGCCCGTGCTCTTGAGGAGAAAATTTCCGGTCCCGATTTCGCTGATTTTGTCGCGAACGAGCGAGTCTGTTCCGAGCAGTACGCGGGCCGCACCGTGACCGGCTGATCGTCATCGCGATGACCAGCCCGACCCGCGCGTTAGCCGGGTTCATCTAGTCAAGGTTGCCTGAGACTATCGCTTCTGGGGCTTGGCCCTGCGCCCGTTCGGCGACGGTGCAATGGAGGACGGTGTCCGTGGAGGGCGCGCTTGAAATTTTCCGATCGAGGCGTTTAACGCGGCAGCGAGTGCCGCATCTCCACTAATCAGGTCGTTCCATCTCACCTCGTAGCCTTTGCGTCGGCCCTTGATGTTGAGTTTTAGTGAGTCAGGCGAGATTGTCAGGACGAATGTCTGGCCGTTGACGAGTAGTTCGCGCTTAAGGATCTTGTGTAATGGGGTTACCACGCGGCGACGATACGCTCTCGCGACATGCGATCAAAGCGCCTGCGAGAAATGTAGGTTCTGAGATCGGTTCCGTAGCTGGCAGCATTACGTATGCCCTCTCGTCGCCGGCCGGCGCAGCCTTGGACAACGGCGGCTCCCGTGTTGGCGTGCCACAAGTAGCGGCCACTGCTTACTTTGTCGGACGGCGCCGACGAAGCCCACGTTGTTGCTTTACACCTAGGGCCGTCTCGCTCATTGTGATCGCCTCGCACGGAAGGCATTTGGCGCCTCTAGGCCTCCGGATCGAGATTCTTCCATAGATCCGAGAGCGTGCCGCGCATGTGCTCCACTGCCAGCCGCGCCGGCCCGTCCGTCGTCAGCGGCAAATGATTGTAAGTCCGCTTCAGAATGTCAACGATTTGATCCCGATCGGTCAGCTTTTCGATTGCGGCGGCGCATTCCATCAAAGTCGTGTCCGCGAGCTCGAAGCCCATGTGCCCGAGCGTGGCGTTGGTCCTGTCCCGGGTGGCAATGAATTCATTGCGCGCGGACTCCAGCTCACTGAGGATTTCCGAGCGCGTCGCAGCGGTGACTTCTGGCATAAAAAAACCTCCGGTGAAACGCGAGAATATTACGCTCGGCGTTATCGGCGCGCCTTCCCGAATCGCAACGCTAAAGCCTTAGCGCACTGGCTCGCTGATGCAGCGGCGGAGGCAGCCCTGGGTCTTCGCTAGGGCTATTGGTCGGCGTGCTACTCCTCTGGTATGCGAGCGCCAGGGATACAAGGCGAACGGCCCGGGCAGGCTTGCAGATTTTGCTGCGTGCCCGTTCATGACACGACGTCACTGGAGCGGCCCGAAAATCGCCAGTCTGATCCACATGGCCGCTAACTCCCTTTGAACTAGCGCGCTTCGTGCGTGCGGGTAGGTGTTGGCGACCTCGCGTTAGGTTCACGCGGCGCAGTCATTTACCCCTGCGAGAACTTCCGTAAATGCTGTCAGATGCTTCTTACTCGCAGGATTCAGACAGGCGACGAGCACTGGCGGTCGGATTCGATCAGCACCTGACCAAAGCCAATCGACCCTTCCAAATTGAGGGCGATAGTGGAAGCCTAGGACGCACGCCAGGTCGCCGTTCACGGGCAGATGCGGCGATCAGCTTCCGCTTTCATATTTGAACGAGACGCTGATGCGTGATCGGTAAGGCTTCGATCTTGACATTCTTGAGCTGGACATCGAGCTTTACGACCCCTGCAACCCTGAGGTCTTTCAGGGTCCTGCCTGCGCGATTGATTGCGGCAGCCGTCGCCAGCAATGGATATCCGGCGCTGCGCTCTCGACATGGCCCGAGGGCTCATTATCCAACCGGCGAGCATTTCTGTTCAAAACTGAGACCGCTGTACTTCTCGAGACGGCTCTTGACGTATCAAGCTTTCTAACGTGGACTCGCCCTCTGAAAATGACTGGACCAGCCGCGAGCTCTCCGAGCTGATAGCGTTCTTTGGGTGGATGGACGCGCTCTGCGCGGAAGCAATGCGACAGGGTCTGAAAGCCCCGTGGCCGATTTCTGACCGAGTTAGCGACGGCTTAAATTTCTGGATCGCCGACTTTTGTCGCGGGCTGACTCCGGCCCAAGCCTTGGGCAACCTAACCGCAGATGCTCAAGCGCTGATCTGAGTGGTAGACTGCCGTGCGGCCTACACGCTGAAAAGGTCGCGCGCCCCTATAAAGAGCGCTGATCCCTAACGGGGGTACCGTGCCTTTTTCGCCTCTCAAGCGTTGCCGCGAGCTTAAGTGAGCGCCAGTGAGTTTCCGATCGTAGGAATCGGCGCATCCGCCGGTGGCATCGACGCTTTCCATAGCTTTTTCGATCATATGCCGGACAATTGCGGCATGGCGTTCGTGATGGTTTTGCATTTACCCGCCGACCGAAAAAGCATGCTGAGAGAAATTTTGACGCGCTGGACTTCGATGCCGGTCGTCGAAGTTCACGATCGCAGGCAAATACGACCCAACCACGTCTACGTGCCTGCACCCCACTCGATAGTCACGCTCGTAGATGGACACTTGAACGTTGAAACAGCCTCCGAAGATGGAGGGAGGCTCCTTCGGCCGATCGATGGTTTTTTTGACTCACTAGCTTCGGCGCTACGAGCTCGTGCTGTTGGCATTGTGCTCTCGGGCACGGGCAGTGATGGCGCGCTCGGACTTAAGGCCATCAAGGCCTGCGGGGGCCTCACCGTCGCGCAGGGCGGCGACGGCAGCGCACCCGAGTACGCGGAAATGCCGGCCGGTGCAATTGCAGCCGGCGTGGTAGATATCGTCGCCTCGGTCGAAGAAATACCGGAATACCTGTTACGCGTAACACGCATCCCGGCGGAACTTCCGACGGCGGACGATGGCGCCGCGCCGCTGGATGGGATGCGGTTGGAAATTTGCGAGATTCTGCGCCGCCAGCTGGGCCACGACTTCAGCGATTATCGAAGCCAAACGTTTCTGCGTCGCGTCGAGCGGCGCATGCAGGTGACCAATGCCGCCACCATTGCAGACTACGTCACCAAACTCAAAGGTAGCTCCGATGAGGTGACGCTTCTGTTCCGTGACCTACTCATCCGGGTCACCAGCTTTTTTCGTGACCAAGAGACCTTCCAGATCCTCGCCGCGAAGGTCATCCCGCAGCTATTCGACGGAAAAATGGCCGATGGCACGGTGAAAGTCTGGGTGCCGGGATGCGCCACAGGAGAAGAGGCCTATTCGCTGGCTATTCTGTTGCGCGAACACCTTGATTCGCTTTCGGCGGCACCCAAGGTGCAGCTTTTCGCCACAGACATCGATGAACGGGCGATTACGAGCGCGCGGCATGGTCGCTATCCGAAGACGCTGCTAGAGGGGTTATCGCAGCAGCGGCGCGAGCGCTTCTTCAGCTACTCCAGTGGCAGCTACAAGGTAGCCAAGGAAATTCGGGATTTGTGCACCTTTTCAGCCCACAACCTCATCCGTGATGCACCCTTCTCCATGATGAGCCTGGTTTCCTGCCGCAACCTGCTCATCTATATGAATCCCGAACTGCAACGTCGGGTCATTCCAGTGTTTCACTACTCGCTCGTTCCTGGCGGTATCCTTTTGCTAGGCGGTTCAGAGTCGGTGGCGCAGCATCCGGAGTTGTTCGAGACCGTCGACAAACCAGCCCGCATTTTTAAGCGCCGCGCCGGTCGAAGTCCGGAATTAAATTCAAACTGGCAACCTTCGCAGGCGCCAATAAGCGTTCAACCCGTCGCGGGCAAACGCGCGAACGGTTCCCAGGGCGGGTCAATGGCCCCACGTGCGACAAGCCAAAAGATCGAGGATTCAGATTTAAATGCGGACTTCCCAGCTGTCCAGTTCAGCCATCTATTGGGCGATGAGCCGGGGGATGTCGCGATGGTCGCCCCGTTGCGTGATGCCGTCCGCAGTTTATGCGAGCAGCTGCAGTCCCTGCGCGAAGAGCATCAGACTGCCCTCGAAGAATTGCGCAGCGCCAATGAAGAGTTGCACTCTGTCAACGAGGAGATGCAGTCGACCAACGAGGAACTCGAGACCTCGAAAGAGGAGCTTCAATCGCTTAACGAGGAGCTACACACCGTCAATATGCGCCTAACCGATAAGGTTGAGGAGCTGGATCGGTCCAATAGCGACCTCCGCAATCTCTTCGAGAGCACGCAGATTGCCACCGTGTTTTTGGACTGCCACCTCATCATTCGCAGTTTTACTCCCGCCGTAGCTAGCCTTTACAACCTGATTCCGAGCGATCAGGGTCGTCCTCTGACCGATATTGTCAGCCGCCTTGGCTATACCGGCCTACGCGAAGATGTCGGCCACGTGCTCTCCACTCTTGAGCCGCTTGAGCGTCGAGTTACGCGCGAAGACGATTCGGCACACTACATTCTTCGTGTCCTCCCATATCGAGAACCGGACAGCAGCGTAAGCGGGGTCCTTCTGACCTTCGTTGACGTCAGCAGCATTGTTCAGGCGGAGGAGGCGCTGGTCGAAGCCGATGTCCGTAAAGATGTCTTCTTGGCCACGCTATCGCACGAGCTGCGTAATCCTCTCGCGCCGATCCGCATCGCTACCCAACTGTTGCAATCTCCCAAGGTGCATCCGAAGGAACTCGCCAAGGCCCAGGCCATTATTGCCCGGCAGGTCGCGCACATGACGACGCTTCTGGATGATCTACTTGACGTGGCTCGCATAACGCGCGGAGCGTTTCTGCTCAAGAAGGAATACGTCGACTTACAGGTGTTGTTAGATGGCGCGGTAGAGGCTGTACGTCCTGCGATGGAAGCGAAAGGGCACACGCTTCGAGTAGAGCCGCCCGTCCCGCAGATCTATCTGGAAGTCGACCCGGTACGTATCACGCAAGTCCTCACGAATCTGCTGACCAATGCGGCGAAATACACGCCTAAGGGCGGGCTCATTTTTGTCGGCACTCAGTTGGAAGCACTGCATCTGGCCATCTTCGTGCGGGACAATGGGATCGGCCTAGCCCCTGAAACCATAGACAAAATATTCAACATGTTCACCCGTGTCGATTCGGCAGCTAATGCTCGTGAGGGGGGCTTGGGAATCGGGCTGGCGTTGGCAAAGGGGCTGATGGAATTGCACGGCGGCACCATAAGGGTTCACAGTGCCGGTCGCGGTCAGGGAAGTGAGTTTAGAGTGTGCATACCGCGCTCGCTGGTCGTCGAGGGCCTCCGGGCCAGATCAGACCGACCGGCTGATACGTCGAGCGGTTCGGCGTCCCGACGAATACTCATCGCGGATGACAATGAGGATGGTGCCGATACAATGAGGATGCTGCTCGAATCTTCCGGGCACGAAGTCCACGTCGCTCATACCGGTACTGAGGCACTAGAGATCGCCAAGCGAGTGCGGCCGGAGATCGCGCTGTTGGATATTGGAATGCCGGACATCAGTGGTTATGACGTGGCGCAATCGATCCGGCATGAGGCTTGGGGCAAGGACCTCACGTTAATCGCTGTCACCGGCTGGGGTCAGGATTCAGACAGGCGACGAGCACTGGCGGCCGGATTCGATCAGCACCTGACCAAGCCGATCGACCCTGCCAAGCTGAGGGCGATAGTGGAAGCCTAGGAACGAAAGGATGCGTGCGTTTCCTTGAATCGGTCTGACGTAATAATTCGCGCCTTGCGGGTGAGTTGGCAGCTGCGTTCGGCCAGCTATAGGAATGTTGGTCCAAGCCTGGACGGTTGCCGCGAAGTGCAAGCCGCTTAGGCACGACTGCCAAGTCAGTAGGGAATGCGGGTAGCACCGCCATGCCAACGGTCAAGGTCTCGATATCGCCGAGCGGTCTTTTCAATTGCATACGACGCTGCAAGCAAAATGGCTGAGCACCTCTCGCTGACGTCGTCGGTGGGTAAACCGGACAGACGGATCCCTTGCTGCAATCAATAGTGGCTAGCGATAGAGCAGATTAAAATGGCGACCGAGGGAAGAAGCGCGAGGGTGGCCTGGAACAGCCGGGTTGTATGGTATTGGCCGCCGCGGGTGACGCCATCGCGCCGCCCCCGCGACCCTGTGTGGGACGTGACTTACGTGCGGTTTGTGCTGTGTGGGCGTAAGGCCCTGCGACAGTCCACGGCCAGTAACGAGGGCCGCGGAGCATGCAGGCCGCCATTGACAGAAGGTTACCGGAAGGCAGTTCTCCCTGGACGAGGCGCCGGAACTGACGATCCGGTTATCCGATACCCCCAAGGCGTCTGCTTTTCTTGCACCCCTGGCAGAGCAGGCAATGGCGGCTTTGGTGAATCCGCAATAGGGGGACGTCACGACCGCAACAGGGGCAAACAATAGCGGTACGTTTAATATGCTCCGCGCAAAAAGGGTAAGTACGTGAATCGGCGGATCCGAGACTGGGGGCTGGAGCCAACGCCCAATCGGTAGGTCGTCCAAATACCCTTGATCGAAGCCGAAGTTGACTTCCGACGGAAGGGAATTCACCGTTTCGAGCGTCTAGTCCCGCAAGAATTTAGGGAACCGGTATCGGACTGCGGCGCTTATCTGGCGTTATGCGTCGGGGAAGTCCGTCGATGGTTCGGCACGGTCGGCAATTCACAATCAGTCGCTCCAGGCAATGCGTGACGCATCGTAAGTTGCTCCGAAAGGGTGGCGCGGCACGCTATCCGGAGCGGAAAGCGTGCCGCGCTCCAATCCAACCGTTACTTGACTGTAATCCGACGCGGTTGCGCCTTAGGTTGCTTCGGAATAACAATCGCCAGTACCCCGTTCCTGCCCGAAGCATTTACGTTTTCCCCGTCAGCCGTATCGGGAAGAATGAAGCGTCGGTGGAATCTGCCAAAACGACGCTCGATTCGCTGTTGCTGAGGCCGCCCGGTGTCGTGGGCACTCACGGGGGTTTCCTCGTTGCGATTCCCGGAAACAGTCAACACTCCCCCGTCCAGCGTAATCTCGACATCTTTTGGCTCCACGCCCGGGACATCCAAGAGCAGTTGGAAGCGGTCAGGATACTCGAGGACATCTACTGCCGGGCTCCAGTCTGAGGTGGCGCTGTTGCTGTCGGAATCGCTTATGTTTCCGAACACGCGATTGATTTCGTTCTGCAACTGAGAGACGACGCTCCAGGGTTCATAACGTTGAACAGCCATGACTCTTTCCTCCTTTTGTACGCACGCTGTCGCAGCACGTTGCTGGGGAGGCGGGATTGCCTCAACCCCGATATAAGGTGGGCGGAGGAGCATTCAAGGGGGAGACTCTTTCAAGTTTCAGGTGCTTTGGGCATTCCGGCGCACGAAAATTTCGTGGAAATTTCGTGCAGTGACGTGCTTCTCGCGACACACAGCTGCGCGTCGGAACTCACCGCCAAGTGGGTTATTCATGGCTTATAAACAACGAGTTACGTGGATAGCGAAACGCGTGGTGAAGTGGGTCGAAGAGCGAGGTGACCGTCTTTTAGTGCCGTGGTGACTTGGCAGCGACCATCGGACTGAGATTGGTTCCGATTTCGGTCCGATCATTGCTGGAAAAAACGCAGCGCAGTCGTCCCCTTCGTTGCCCCCTTCCAAGTACTCCGCCGGGCTCCGGTTGCCCAACGCGCTATGCGGTCGGTGATGGTTGTAATCCGTCCGCCATGCGGGTGAACGGCAGGTACCGGGCAGCCCAATCAGGCTTCGTGTTTCTGACCCAAGGTCGGGTCGCCACCGCCCAAATCTATCGGACAAAATTAGCCGGCATAGCCCCAGGCATTGACCAGCCGAACCATCACGTCGCGCCATGTCGGCGAGAAGTTGAGAATGGTCGTGATGATCTCGCCTGTCCAAAGCACCGCTGCGCCGAACAGCACCGCTGGATGTATGCGTCGCCGTCGCCACAGATCCCATGCCCCCATGGCGATGAGAATGAGGAAGATGCCCCAGAAGTATGTCAACCACCAACCAAATGGACCCGGAATCTCCGTCTTGATCCCCATGAGCCAAATACGCGCAAAACCAGCGTCGGAAATAGCGACCGCCGAGAGGAGCATCAGTCGTTTGTGAGCGGCCGGACTCCTGCGATAGATGACGCCTGCGGTCATAAAGATGGAAAAGGTGATCATCTCCTCAAATTCGAGCGCGAGAAACTGCGGTGCGTAGTCCGGGTGAGCAACCTGCCGCACTTGATCCACCAGGGCTGCGGCTAGGCCTAGGGGAACCACGAGCACGGATACGGCAACAGTCACCCAACCAAGTTGCTTGTGCCTGCGCAAGTTCCCGATCTCGATCCACAGGATCTGGAGAGTGACGAGCCCGAGCCAGAGGACAAAGACCGCGGCATGAATATGCAGGATGAACGGTGGAGGTGGTCCCTCGCTCAGATAACGGGCGAAGTCCAAGCCGAACCCCGCGAGTATTGCAGCCCAGATCACTCCGATCCAGACTATGTAAATCTTTCGGTCGCTTGCCGGTGACCATGCTTGAGCCGCGACCTGTTGCACTCTGCATCCCACTTTGCTTATTAGATTATTGTGGACGTGTCCGTCCCGTCCAGCATTCTGGCCGAAAGACCCTCAAAGGCCTAGTGCGGAAATTGTCGTTGCATCGGCAGCAACCGCGAATGACCGCTTCCACGCAACGCAACCATTTAAGCACTACCGACGTCAGGTATTGGCCGGGAGCGGTCTTAAGCTGGAAGTTCGAGCCGTCGCGCTTCGACCGGCGGCTGCCGGCCACTTGGAGACATCCGTCGATCCACTTTGCCTGCCCGAATGCAGACATTCGCGCGAGGCGATTGCGCGAGCATAAAGCGCGACTGCGCCGCTATGTAGGCTGCGTTTTGATACGGGTCGAATCCTGCGGACATCGTTTACCACACGCATGCGCTACCGTTCGGAGCCTCGCAGCGGCGGCTGCGGTCCCGCTAGATCTTTCAACTCTTGTACGGTTAGCTAGGAGAAGGCTATGAACGCAGCTGCACCAAAGAAAGGCGGTGATAACACAGCCACTCGACCGTTTCGTGTGAACATTCCGGAAGAGGACCTGAGGGAACTGCGCCGGCGGATAGACGCGACCAGGTGGCAGGAGCGGGAAACAGTTGCGGATTAATCTCAGGGCCCACAGCTCGCGACGATGCAGAAACTCGCCCGCTATTGGGCGACAGAGTACGACTGGCGAAAAGTAGAAGCGAGGCTAAACGCAACAGACAAATGACCGAGGAGACAATTCCCATGAAGGCGATCGTTGTGACGGACCAGGCTGCGGGAACGGCCGGGATGAAGCTGGTGGAGCGGCCCGAGCCGCCGGCAGCGATAAACGACGTGATCGTTCAGATTCATGCGTCGGGATTCGTCCCGACTGAGATGGCGTGGCCCTCGACCTGGACCGATCGCCGCGACCGTGACCGAACACCATCGATTCCCGGGCACGAGCTGGCCGGAGTGGTCACCGCTCTTGGCTACGGCACGACGGGACTGTCGGTAGGACAGCGGGTGTTCGGCCTCGCCGACTGGTATCGCGACGGCACCCTGGCGGAGTATGTAGCCATCGAGGCACGCAACCTCGCGCCGCTGCCGGGCGACGTCGACTTCACGGTGGGCGCAAGCCTGCCAATCTCTGGCCTCACCGCGTGGCAGGGACTGTTCCAGCACGGCCGCCTTCGGGCGGGGCAGAGCGTCCTCGCGCACGGCGCGGCCGGCGCAGTCGGTTCGATGGTGACGCAACTCGCGCGCGAGGCCGGCGCCTACGTTATCGGCACCGGACGCGCGGCCGACCGTCAGACGGCGCTCGACTTCGGCGCGCAGGAGTTCGTTGACCTCGACAACGACGCGCTGGAAGGCGTCGGCGGCATCGATCTGGCATTCGATGTCATCGGCGGCGACATCCAGAAGCGGTCCGCAGGCCTGATTCGAGCTGGAGGAACACTGGTGTCCATCGTCGGGCCGGCCGAGGGGCGGCCCGCCGACGGCTTGGCGGTCGACTTCGTTGTCGAGTCCGATCGTGCCCAACTGAGTGAGATCGTCCAGCGGGTGCGGGACGGACGACTGCGGACGAACATCGGCAACGTCTGGACCCTCGACGATGCCGTCGCCGCCTTAAACCCGACCGAGCGACGCACTGGGAAGACAATCATCCGCATTCGTCCGTGAGGACTCGGGGATTGCCCAACGCCCACGCCGCATGCGGTCAGTGCTGAGCGTCCAGTTTGGGGTCAGGACCGGTCCAAAGCGGCGCATCCTCGGTCATCGGCCCCCAACCGGCGGCACCCGGCCAGGACCCGCCGGTCGCTCTAATTAAATGCCTACCCAGAAGCGGTCGCTCACACTGCAACCAAGGGGGTAGCGGGGGCAGGATTTGGGGCCTATTGGGCAGTGCGCTTGGGCTGATTTCAGGCGACCGTCACCTACAACCGCGCAGTTTTCCGAGATGTCGATGCTACCTAACACGAGCGGCGCTTGAAGTGATCGTGCAACCACACCGCCGCATCATGCGCGCTAGGTTGGGAAGGCCGGTTTTTTTCAACTGGCACGGCACTTCACTGCGGCGGGGCGCAACAAGAAGCCCGCAGATGGCGTCTGCGGGCTTCTAGTGAGTCTGTTGGCGGATTGTTGAACGTCACGCGCCAACGCGAATCAGTGGTTTTTGTTCAAGTCAAACGTATAAGGCATCAGAACATCCTCTGCTCCACTATGCGCGCAGCGATCTGAAGCCGGCGCGAACCTCTTCTGAAAAGAGTTTCGGCTGTTCCCAGGCCGCAAAGTGGCCGCCTTTGGCGACCTTGTTGTAGTGGATCAGTTTGGGATACGCCCGCTCCGCCCAACTGCGCGGGCACAGATCGATCTCGTCCGGAAAGGCGCTTACGGCAACCGGGATGGAAACGCCTTTGACACTGAAATACGGGAGTTTGCTTTCCCAGTAGAGGCGGGCTCCGGAAATCGCCGTGTTCGTCAACCAGGTGATCGTGATGTTGTCGAGGATATCGTCCCGGGTGAGGCCGGCAGTTTCTCCGGAAAAGACGCGTGAGATCAGCGCGTAGCTCCACGCATCGTGGTCCAGAAAATAGGCGGCCAGGCCGACGGGGGAGTCCGCAATTCCGTACAACGTCTGCGGGCGCAACCCCATCTGGTAGCCGTAGGCGATGCCTTTGCTGTAGACGAATGTCAGCCGTTCGAACGCGAGTTTCTCTTCGGGTGAGAGACCGTCGGGCATTGGCGTACCGGTGGATGCCGCCTTGTCAATGTCGGCCGGAACCGCGCCAGGCATATTGGTGTGAATGCCGAGCAACTCCGGAGCCGCCTGCACACCCATTTGTTCGGTGATGACCGCACCCCAATCGCCGCCTTGCGCCACAAATTTTGTGTAGCCAAGGCGCTTCATGAGCGTGACCCATGCTCGCGCGATGTGCGCGGGGTCCCAACCTGTGGTGGTCGGCTTGCCTGAATACCCATAGCCTGGTATCGACGGAATCACCAGGTGGAAAGCGTCCGATGCGCTCGCGCCATGTGCCGTGGGATTGGTCAACGGATCGATAATCTTCATCTGCTCGATGATCGAGCCGGGCCATCCGTGCGTGACGATGAGCGGCAACGCATTTTCATGTTTCGAACGAACGTGGATGAAATGAATGTCCAGCCCGTCGATCTCGGTGATGAATTGCGGCAGCGCGCTCAGCCTCGCCTCGACGCGCGCCAGTCGTATTCCGTCCCAATAGCGCGCGAGGTTCTGAATCGTCGCCAACTGCACGCCTTGCGACGCATCGGGAACCGTTTCTCGTTCAGGCCAGACGGTGGCGTGTATGCGCTTGCGCAAATCGGTAAGTTTTTCTTCTGGAACATTATTCACATGAAACGAACGGATAGCGGTCTTATCACTGCCTGTCTGTGGTGAAACTGCATTCATCGTTTTACTCCTTAAAAAAAGCGGAACGAGCGTGCTCGCCGCAACCGTTGTCGCCGCGAACGGGATCACACCAGGGCGCAGAGGTCCGCGGTATTGCACCGCGGTGTTGGTAGGGCCCGGACTCGCCGGGTTTGCTCACTTGCAGACAGGTGGATAGTACTGCGAGCGCTTCAATCGCCAAAGCGAAACTCGCTTCGTGCACCGCGACATGACGCGACCGCAAGCCGTGCGGTTGTCACAGCGCGCCCTTTCCTTCGAGTGTCAGCGTAAGGCCCAGCTCTCGGCAGCGGATCTGATAAGCCGCGTGCGACTCGTAGCGCTCGCTGAGCATGAACAGAATCTGCCGGTCATCGCCGCGCACCAAAGCCGCCATTCGCGACAGGCGGCTTCGGGTCAGAAGCAGCCGTCACCCGGAAACCATGGTCGTTGGCTACCGATCGGTAGCTCCCGGCCGGGACCGATCATCGGCCTTGACCATTTGATTCCGCTAGGCGGACATCCGCCTCTCGACGAACCAACGAATGATGTGGAGTCGCGCAGTCGCTCAGTATGAGGACCTCAGCTCCCGCCTGGCAGCGCGGCTCCTAGGGCAGGTTGGTGCAGAAAATTCACTGAGGTTTTGGGTACTGAGCTGTCGGGTTCCGGCATGACCAGCACCTGGTGCTTGATCAGCATACGCACACCCGTCGGCCAGCCGGTCTCGTCGCCAGCAAAGTTCGCCTCCTGCTGGTTGATTACCTTACCAGTGCGAGCGTCGCGGATCACAACGGAGATGTAATAATCCGTCTGCGTGGCGCGTCGCACGATGCCGAGCAGCGACTGCTGCGCGCCAAGCTTGAGCGCGATGGCTGCCTCGCAGCGCTCGCAGTTGCGCAGCGTATGCGTGGCCGCGGGCGGCTCGCCGGCGCGGCTGACATCCACGAGTTGGTAGCGTCCTGATTGGACGAGCTGCTCGCGCGCATCGTGCGTAACTTTCTCCAGCGTTGCCGGGGCGGTGGTCGCCTGGCTGAGATAGGCTGCCGCAGGAGTGAGGTCATCGAGCTCGAAATCGAATAGGCGAGCTTAACGGGCAGCCCCTCGGCACTGACCGCCGCGCTCGGCGACTGTGCCACACCCAACAATGCTGCCAGCGCGAGTACACCGCTCACCGATAGTCCGACATCCCGCTTCCGGTTGCTCAAGAGGACTCCCGCGCCAGCTGCTACCGTGCGTCCAAGCGTACCGCGGTCCTGCGAACGGCGTAAGGTCGGGCCAGAGACGCCGCGCGCGCTCAACGGAGGCCGGGGGCGTCAGGCGTGTGGGCAACCGCGTCCAAGTGTCGCCGCGATGATAGTGCCCGGATGTGGCATAACTTCCGGTCTTGCTCCCTAGCGTTATCCAGACAGCAGGTGACAGCAGCGTGCCCAAAGAGCGGACGGTCGCGCGTCTGCAAGGGGGTCAAGGGCAGTCACCAATTGATTAGCTATCGGCTGATTACCTCTGCTGATGCAGTGATGAGCGCCGCTGCCTAGACCTTAGAAAGTGCGCCGTTTCGAGTAGCCAGCGTCGCTGGGCGAGAGTGCGTAGAATCGCCCGCTCTGATCGCTTGTCTTGGGCGCGGAGTTTCACGCGTGAGCCGCGAAATAACTACGAAGAAATTACATTAATAATGTTCTGTAATTATTTGATTAGAATGCCCGGAAGAGGACTCCAATCCAGATGATTTTCTGAATAGATTCACGGTGTTATGAATTCCCGCGCGAGTTTTACCTGCCAGGTTACCCGCTAACGACTGCTTGAATGCACTTTTCTGCCAGCTGCGGAGCGGGTAACAAACAATTCTCCGGCGCAGTTCGCTCGCGTTCGGCCCGGTCCCCATCAGACAGACCGCCTACTGGCCGCGCTTTTCAACCACTCGGTGACCTTGCGTTACCAGCTCTCCCGCCTAACGCTCGCCACCGCATCGAAATGCTCATCGCGACTGAGCACGGTGAGACCATGCTGGACCGCGAGTGCTGCGATCCAAGCATCATTCGCGGGGATCGGTCGGCCCGCTCGCTTGAGCGCCAGGCGAAGCGCCGCATAGGCGCTCGCCGTCTCGTCCGTTACGTTAAGAATCTCGAAATCAGACAGATGGGCGGCCAACCACTCTTCGTACTGTGCGCGGTGCCGGGACTGCGCAATACCGTATCGGAACTCACCCAGCACGATGACAGGAAGCGCCGCTTGGCCGTGCCGACGCAGAATTTCTCCCACCGCGGGCTGACCGTCCACGAACGCAGAGAGCGCATTCGTGTCGAGAATCACCCGCGATCCTCGGGTTCGATCTCCTCGAACGTCTCATCGATTCGCCGCTGGATGCGAGCGGTCTCTTTGCGCAACGTCCGCAGCTTTCCAAACCCCTTCATCCACTCGGGCTCTGTCCCGCGCAACTGGCCCTTCCCCCGGAGCTTCTCCTCGAGGGCCTCGGTCATGAAATCCTTCAGCGTCTGGCCGCGTTCCGCGGCTTTTGATTTGGCCTTGCGAAAGAGGGGATCTGGAATCTCAACGGTCGTTTTCATGAGACCATATTACCATATTTACGGCGGACAAGCCTCCACGGCAGGCCGCAACTTACACAGCTGTTCACCTTCTGCGGACCGCCTGGACGCGAACGTGATCGCACGCAAGCACTACTGGCACCCCAGATCCCGACTGGCCTACCGAAGAACCTCTGCACGACGAGCGTCGAATGCACCTTAAGCCCTTCATCGAAGCTCGCGTCCGGGGTTCACTTACCTCTGCGACTTCGGCGACAGCTGGGAGCACGAGATCACCGTCGAAGACCTCCTCGCGCCGAAAGGCCGCGGGCCGCGCATCGTGTGTACGGCCGGCGAGAATGCTTGTCCTCCGGAAGACGTCGGTGGCGAGGGCGGCTATGCCTCGTTCCTCGAGGCAATCGCAGATCTGCAGCATATCAAATTGAAAAATAGGGACTTTGTGCCCGGGCGAGGATTCGAAGTCGAGATGTTCTTTACTGGATTCAGCGGGTTTCAAAATCGCACCTCAGAATTACCCACGAAATTGCCCCCCGGCGAGTGCTTGCTTGAATGCTCTCTTTGCTGGGATGGGTGGCGGGTAACAAACAATTCTCCGGCGCAGTTCGCACTCGTTCGCCGAGGTGCGTACTTATGGTCCTAGCCCATACTCAGCCACCGGCCCGTAGCCGGTTGTTGTGCGACGTAGAGCACCAAGGACACTTGGACTTGGCGCTCTTTGCCGCCGACTTGGCAGCGTCGCCCCCGCGGCCGTTACTCGAGCCGTTTCTTCAAATCGGTGGCGAAGTCTTCAAGCCGGCGCAGAGGAGTGACATCGACCTGCACATGTTGGCCATGTTCTTTCATGATCGGCAGATCGAGCAGAATTTTGTCGAGCGTGTCCGGACTATCCACTTCGGCGACAGCCACCACACGCCGAGAGCCCACACATTTCCAGATGTCGACGACCACGCACCTTCTTTGCGCCCAGAGCTGCTTCGGCTTCGCGAGCCCAGATGGAGAAGAACTCCTTTTGCGACATGGATGCCGGATACTCGATGTGGAAATCGGCGATATATAACATTTGATGTTCCTCGTTTCGTATAACGTCAGCGACGCGCCAGCTCGGCGGCCTGTGCGATGACGTGCTCCAACTTGGTATCTAGACCCAAAGCAACCGGAGTAACGTCTTCCCTGCCGAACTGTCCGAAAAGTGATGAGGGTTGATCGTATTCCACAACTGTTTGCCCAGCCTTTGACGCGTACACGAGTACCCGCAGCGGCGCATAAAGTGCGGCCCGGATGTCATGCTGGCTCATCTGAATCGCGGTTAAAGGGTTGCCAATCAGGTACTGCTTCGCATTTCTTCGCGCACCGACCATGTTGAGCGCCGCACCGTGATCGAACACCAAGAAAATCATCAGCTCCTGAGCACCCTCTGCAGCCTTGAGTCGCTCTTTCGCGCGTTGCGGTTGCGCGATTATGTCCTGCTGAACGCCCTCGGGGAAGTGGCCAAGAATCTTCTCGAGCGCAGTAGTAAATGGCTCGAATGCTCCATCAACGGTAACGGTCCGATGCAGCACTTGAATTGTGTTCGTGGAGATTGAGAGGTGCTCCCCGCTTCCCGCCGCCGTCATTGCCCCTGCCTCCGTTAACGCTCCAATATCACGGGTCATCAGCAGAGCCCCCGTCAGAATGGCCATAGAGTGCCAGGTACTACGATTCATGTTGATGCTCCTCTATTTCTTGCTTGCCCACAAGCCTGTAACGCGTTACGATGTAACGCGTTACGTTATGAGCTACGCATATGGCACAGGCAGCTGAGCGAATGAAGGCCATGCGCGAGCGGCGCCGAGTGCGCGGCTTGAAGGAGCTCCGCTTGATCGTGCCGGACGCACGATCCAAGACGGTGCGCCGACGGGTCGCCCGACAAGTCGCAGCGCTAGACCGATCCCGCGAGCTCGAAGCGCTGAAGTGGATCGAAGCTGTCGCCGAGTTTGATGACCGATGAAGCGCGGCGACGTCGTGACAGTTGCGGCGGCCGGGGACTACGGCAAGCCGCGCCCAGCGGTGATTGTGCAGACTGACGCGCTTCCCGTCGAACATGCGTCTGTGGTGGTCTGCCAGACGACTTCTGAGGGGGATGACGCCGAGGACTTTCGAGTAGCCGTTGAACCCAGTACTCGAAACGGTCTGCGCACGCGATCGAACGTGATGGCTGACAAGCCGGTCACGATTAGGCGCACACGAATTGGCCGAAAGATCGGGCACCTTGAGGACAACGACATCGCGCGACTGAATGTCGCCTTGGCATTCGTCATGGGCCTGGCGGATTAGGCCAAGCTCCGACTCTAGATCACGGCGCTACTCAAGACCGGGGGGACGTCGACTGCACGACACAGTGGCTTCGGCGATCTGCGCCGGCTAGTTCGTCCCCCTGATCCGCCCTGGAACCGCGTGTTATCTGTAGATACATGTCCCGGTGCGTCTCTTCGTTGATCGGGTGAGCGAGCTGATTCAGCACGAGCCGATGTTGCGGACGCGCTAGCGGGCATCGACCGCGAGCAGCCGCGCCTTGGTCTGAACGATGCGGTCCTTCAGCCGTCTCCGAGCACGGTCACCGCGGCTTCGACCCGATCATCCGGCACCAACAATTGCACGCCGGCCTCACCGCCTTCCATTCCCACGCCTATGCCTACGACGACTGCAGGTATGCCAGCAGCGTCCAGCGCAATCCGAGCCAGGTCGGCTTCGATGCTCGTCGGGTAGGTCTTGATGGTTTTCATAACAGGTGCTCGGGCGTCGCATCAGTGCGGCCGGGTGTAATGAAGTAGTCGAATGCGAGATCCAATGCATGCGCCCCAACCAGGAGGCATAGCGTGCCTGGGATCCTTGATGCATCGGTTACCACAAGAAAATTATAGTCCTGGGCTCAGCAATTCCGTTGTTTGGGAAACCCCAGACCCGACTAAGGCGTCGGTGACCCATGAATGAGGGTTCGACCGCCTTTCAGAAGCGGGTAGCCAATTCGCGGTCGCCTATATCGCCGGGGAACCTGGCTGGGACGGCCGTTTGGGCTGAAAACTGGCTTAAATCGTCCGCGCCGCCTTGACAGTTTTACTAATGGAATAAATTATACAGGTGGTAAGGAAGCAAAAACCAACCCAAAAGCATTTGGCGCGAGAATGTGCAGCTGCCGCGGCGGTGCACGCTCAAAGAAGGCAAACCCCGAGTGTCGCGAATTGCAGCTCTAGAAACGCACGACATCCGCTTTAGGACGTCTGAGGATTTTCATGGCTCCGACGCCATGAATCCCGATCCTGACTACTCAGCGGCCTACGTCCTGCTGCGTACCGACGAGCCCGACGGTCAGGCCGGTCATGGGTTCGCTTTCACCATCGGGCGCGGTAACGATGTGCAGACGGTGGCCTGCGGGGCACTGCATCATCTCGTGGTCGGGCGCGACGTGGATGAGATCGCTTCCGACCTCGGCGGCTTCGCGCGGGATTTAGTCAATGACTCCCAGCTGCGCTGGCTTGGGCCGGAAAAAGGCGTTATGCACATGGCAGTGGGCGCGGTCGTTAATGCGGCGTGGGACCTGGTCGCGCGCCGCGCGGGAAAGCCCCTGTGGCGCTTCATCGCGGACATGGCCCCCGCAGAAATCGTCCGCTGCATCGATTTCCGCTATCTGCGCGATGCACTCACCCCCACCGAGGCGCTCACCCTTCTGCAGGCTGCGCAGCGGGGCAAGGACGAGCGTATCGAATATCTCTTGCGCCACGGCTACCCGGCCTACACCACGAGTCCCGGGCTGGCTGGGCTACCCAGACGAAACGCTGGTACATCTCGCGCGCCAAGCGGTCAGCCGAGGGCTTCCGCAGCATCAAGATCAAGGTCGGGCTGAATCTTGAGGACGACTTACGCCGCTGCCGCCTGGCTCGCGACGCTATTGGACCCGACATTGCCATGGCGGCGGACGCCAATCAGCGCTGGGACGTCAATGACGCGATTCCTTGGATCCGAAAGCTTGCTCCCTTTGGTATCGCATGGGTTGAGGAGCCCACGAGTCCGGACGATGTGCTCGCGCATCAGGTCATTCGCCGCGGCGTCGCCCCAGTGCCCATTTCCACTGGTGAGCACACCCAAAACCGAATCCTCTTCAAGCAATTCCTGCAGGCCGGCGCGGTCGATCTCCTGCAGATCGACGCGACCCGGGTGGGCGGGGTGAACGAGAATCTCGCCATTCTGCTGCTCGCTCATAAATTCGGGGTGCGCGTGTTTCCCCATGCCGGCGGCGTGGGCCTGTGCGAGATGGTGCAGCATCTGGCCATGGCCGATTTCATCACCATCAGCGGTAAAATCGAGGATAGGGCGATTGAGTATGTCGACCATCTGCACGAGCACTTCGTAGATCCGGTCCGAATCGTTGGCGGACGGTACATTGCCCCTGCAGCTCCCGGCTTTTCGGCCGAGATGCTGCCGCAGACCCTGAGCGCTCAGCGCTTTCCCGATGGCAGCGCCTGGCAGGGCATGTAATAGACTTGCGGCCACGGGCGCCCTGGTATGGCGCCGAGCCCCGGCCCCATGAGCGACAGCCCCAAACCGAAATATCGAGCGCCGGCCCTAGAGAAGGGACTGGCGGTGCTCGAGCTCTTGGCGCGCGCCAACGGGCCCATGTCGCTGAATGCAATCTCGCGCAGCCTTAACCGCTCAGTGAGCGAACTCTTCCGGATGATCCAGGTGCTCGAGTTCCACGGCTACCTGGAGCTTGCTAGCTCGGGCGAGGGCTATGTCCTCAGCAACAAGCTGTTCGCGCTGGGCATGACGCGCGCGCCTACGCGCGATCTGCACGATGCCGCGCTGCCGGTCATGCACCGCTTGGCAGAGCGCATCGGCCAGTCCTGTCACCTGGGAGTGGTCTCGGCGGACCAGATGGTCATCGTGGCGCGCGTCGAGGCCCCCGGTGATCTCGGGTTCTCGGTACGCATCGGCTACCGCCGCGCGCTCGTGGATTCCACGTCGGGACTGGTGTTGTACGCGTTCCAGACCGAACTGGTGCGTGCCGAGTGGAAGAAGCGCCTGGCGTCACGCCATAAGCCGCCGCGACTGGGCGGCTTTCGAACGCCGCGGACACGCGGCGCGCAAAGCCGGCTATGTCACCACCGAGAGCCACGCGGTGCAGGGTGTCATCGATCTTTCGGCCCCCGTGACCCAGTCGGGCGGCGTCGCCGCAGCGCTCACCGTCCCCTACGTCAAGACGTCGCGGGCACTCTCGGTTCAGGACACCGTCGCCCCCCTGGTCGAAGCGGCGCACGAGATCGCAAGCCAACTGGGCGGCGGCAGCCCCTCGGCTGAGTAGTCGCCTCCCCGCGAGCGCGGAGGCGCCACCGCCCACGCCCCCATGGGTGCCCGTTATCCGGGGACCGGTCGCCTGTGGCGCCGGCGCGTCTTCTATTTGTTGCCGTTGATTTTATGGGTGATCGCGATATCATCTATAAAACAACGGCTCGTCAGCCAACTCTTACGAGGCGAGCCGAGGGGTGTCGGGTCCTTGCGTCTTCATTCCGAAAGGGACGAGAACATGACTCCAGTGTGCGGCGGACGATCCTTGGCGAAGCGCGCGCTGCTTGGCGCTATGGGCCCAGCATGCATTCTGCTCATTGCTCTTGTTCCGGGTGGTGTCGCGAAGGCGACAGATGCCGCGGGCGCCGCAGGTTCCGAGCAGTTGCAGGAAGTGGTCGTCACGGCCGAGAAACGCGAGGAGAGCATCGAGAAGGTGCCGATCAGCGTGTCGGTGCTGAGCCGGGATGAGATGCTGCAGCGGAACATCACCGACATGGCGGATGTAGCTGCGGTAACCCCCGGCGTCGACTTCCAGAATCAGGGCTCGACCATCGCACTCTCGATCCGCGGCATCTCTTCCGGTATCTCCGGCTACTCCACCACCGGCATCTACCTCGATGACGTGCCGGTGCAGATCCGCCTGGACAACGGCATCGTCCCGGGAACCAACACCACGCCGCTGGTGTTCGACCTCGATCGCGTAGAGGTACTAAAGGGTCCGCAGGGCACACTGTTTGGTGCCGGCGCCGAGGGGGGCACGATCCGTTTCATTCAGGCGCAGCCAAGCCTCACCGAGTCCAGCGGTTACGCGCGCGCGGGAATCGGCACCACCGACAACGGCGGCCCGAGCTACGAGATGGGAGCCGCCTTGGGCGGCCCGATCATCCAGGACGAGCTGGGGTTTCGCGTGAGCGCCTGGCACGAGCGCCAGGGCGGCTATATCGAGCACGAGAGCGCCGATCCCGGGGGGAGCCAACTACCCCAACTCCGGCTGGCGTGATGCCGACGTGCTGCGGGCCGCATTCACTTTTGCGCCGGTCTCGTGGACTCAAGATCACACCGTCGATGTTCTACCAGCACACGTACTGGAACGACGTGCCGACCTTCGATCCGGGGTCAGCCAGCTTTCCGGACGCCATGACCCAGAACTGGAGCTCGCTCAATCCGACGCTCACTAACCTCGACTCGGGACGGCTCGCGTTCCAAGGCCTGCTCCTGCAGCCCAGCAGCGACTCGATGTACCTGCCGGCGCTCAAGATCGCAGAGCGACGTGCCCGGGGTCACGCTCACCTCCAGCACCTCCTACCTGCATCGCGCCTATACCGCACAGCAGGACTTCACGACCGTCATGCCGGCCATCATCGGTCTGCCCTGGCCGCTGACCGCGAACGCGGCGGCGGACAGCTATACGCCGGCGACTCTCAATGTGTTCGCGCAGGAACTGCGCGCGGCCTCGTCCAACCCTGACGCGCGGCTGCAGTGGACTGTCGGTGTCGTTCTATACCAAGTCGCGCCAGGTCGGTTACCAGTGGGTTGTGTCACCGTACTGGCCGACCCAGATCCAGCAGGCCTACGGGCAGAGCATCGAGCAGGTGTTCGGGCAGCCGCTGCTGCCAGGCGGTCAGTCGATATATGAGAAGGAGCCCCTGAGCGACGAGCAGCTGGCGGCCTACGGCCAGGTCACCTGGGAACTGGTCAAGCACCTTGCGCTCGTGGCCGGCGCGCGCGTCGCGCGCGAGACCGACAAGTACAGCATCTATATCAACGGGCCCCTGAACGGGCGCGAGTGCCACGACAGTTCTCGGGCGAGCAGAAGGCGACCGTGGTCGATCCGAAGTACGGCATCAACGTGCAGCTCGATGAGAACAACCTACTGTACGTGAGCGCCGCCAAGGGCGATCGCGTCGGTGGCGTCAATCCGCCGTTCTACAACACGCCGGCCTGCAACGCGGCGCTTGCACGCGCTTGGTTACCCAAACGGCGCGCCCAACACCTACTCCGGCGATTCGCTGTGGAGCTACGAGATCGGCTCCAAGAATCGGCTCTTCAACGGCCGCGTCGACAGGACGCGTCAGCGCCTTCCACATCAAGCTGGTCCGACATCCAGCAGATCGTGCAGGTGCCCGCCTGTACCGAGGGGTTCACCTCAAATCTCGGCAAGGCGACCAGCAAGGGCTTCGATCTGCAGATCGATGCGCTGATCGCCCAAGGCCTGAAGGTCGGACTGAGCGTCGGCTATACGGATGCCCGCAACGCCACCACCATCACCTCCGGCGGCAACAACGTGGTCGCCGACGGCCAGCAGATCAACAACTTTGCCTCGCCGTGGATCGTGGTGCCGACGCTGGAGTACACCTTCCCGATTGCCACCGGCCACGAGCGGCTACGTGCGGCTCGATGACACCTACCACAGCAGGAACCCGGGTCCGTACCAGCCGACCACCAATACTTCGAGCCCGACGTACAATCCCTATTTCCTGCCCAACCCTGCGCTACAACCAGCTGAACATGCACGTCGGCATGACCTGGAGCGGCTGGGATGCTCGGTGTACGCGCTCAATGTCGCGCAACAACCTTCCGATGCTCTACAACAACGCGCTCAACATATTTACCTTCTACGGCGCGACATTCACCCTTCAGCCACTCACTATCGGTGTGACGGCGATGTATCACTGGTGAGCTATGTGGACGCGAACGCGCCCGACAACCGGACGCTTTTGCGTTCGACCGGCGTGTACGCGTTCGTGCTCGTCGTCAGCTTGTTCTTCCTATGGGGAGTCGCGAATAACCTGAACGACATCCTCATCAAGCAGTTCAAGAAAGCCTTCGAGCTCTCGGACTTCCGCGCAGGTCTGGTGCAGAGCGCCTTCTACGTTGGCTACTTCCTGCTCGCCATCCCCGCAAGCTTAGTAACGCGCCACTACGGATATAAGGCCGGCCTGCTCGCGGGCTTGGGTCTCTACGCGCTCGGCGCCTTCGCTTTTCTACCCGGCGGCGGCGCTGCACACGTACCCCTTGTTTCTTGGCGCGCTGTTCGTCATCGCCTCGGGTCTCGCCTTCCTCGAGACCGCGGCGAATCCGCTCGTGACGGTGCTCGGGCCCGCGCAAGGCGCGGCGCGCCGTCTGAACCTGGCGCAGTCCTTCAACCCCCTGGGATCGATCACCGGCATCCTGATCGGCCAGTACTTCATATTTTCGGGCGTCGAATGGAGTCCGAGGAGCTCGCCGGCATGAGTAGCGGCGCCCGCACCGCCTACTACGCCTCACAGTCCCTGGCCGTGCAGGGCCCCTATCTCGTGATCGGCGCTGTGGTGCTGGTATGGGCACTGCTTATCGCCACCGCGGTTGCCGTCGACCGCCGGCTGAGCTGATACGACACGGCCGCCCGAGCAGAGCCGCGGGCGGCTGCTTCGCAACACCAATTTCGTGCTCGCGGTACTGGCTCAGTTCTTTTACGTCGGCGCGCAGGTCGGGATCTGGAGCTACCTCATCCGCTATGCGCAGCATTCGCTTCCGGGACTCCCCGAACGGCGCGCGGCCGATTTCCTTACGATCGCACTCGTGCTCTTCATGTGCGGCCGCTTCGCTGGCACAGCGCTCATGCGTTTCCTCTCCCCTGCGCGGCTGCTCGCGACCTTCGCCGCTTGTCGCGCTCGCGCTGGCGGCGGTGGCCGTGCTTTTCCCCGGGACGGGTTGGCGTGGCTGCGCTGGTCGCCACCGGCTTCTTCATGTCGATCATGTTTCCGACCATCTTCGCGCTCGGACTGCGCGGCCTCGACGACGAGGCGCGCAAGATGGCCTCCTCGTTTCTGCGTCATGGCGATCGTCGGCGGCGCAACGCTGACGCTGCTCATGGGCGCCATCTCGGATGCCGCCGGCATCCACCGCGCCATGATCGTGCCGTTGCTGTGCTTTGCGACGGTTCTGGCCTTCGCTCGCTACACGAGCAGGCTGAACACAGCCGTATGAGGGCGTCATTGTGCCCCGACTTTACTTCGCAGTGGATCTTAAGGACGACCCGGCTCTGATCGCGGAGTACGAGCGCTGGCACCGCCCAGAACATGTCTGGCCAGAAGTGGTCGCTGCGCTCACCGCCGCGGGGGTTGAGGAACTCGAGATCTTCCGCTGCGGCAATCGGTTGATGATGGTAATGGACGCGCCGCAGGATTTTCGCGCCGTAGATGAGGTCACGCCGGCCGGGGAGCGCTCCGCGCGGTGGGAGGAGCTCATGTGGCGATTCCAGCAGTCTCTGCCGTTCGCTGAGCCTGGGCAGAAATGGGTGCCAATGCGCCGCATTTTCTCGTTGAGCGTGACCGTGAAGGAGCAGGGCCAATGAGAGCAATGGCCGCGAGGGTCGTAATCGTCGCCGCAGGGCTCGTGGCTCTGCTTGCGGCACAAGCACCGGCAGCGTCCGGAGACGCAGACGGAGGCACGCGGCCGGCCGCCTCGCCCTACCAGCCGAACGCTGCTAACCGGGCGGCGCGAGATTGGTTTCAGAATGCCAGGTTCGGAATGTTCATCCACTGGGGCGTGTACAGCGTGCCGGCCCGGGGTGAGTGGGTGATGGAGCACGAGCACATCCCGGTGGGGGAATACGAAAAGTTTGCGCCGCAGTTCAACCCCACGCAGTTCAGCGCCAAGGAGATCGTGGCGCTCGCGAAGAGCGCCGGCATGCGCTATATCACGATCACCAGCAAGCACCACGACGGTTTCGCCATGTGGCCGACCCATCAGAGCCACTGGAACATCGTCGATGCGACACCCTACAAGCAGGATCCGCTCAAGGCGCTCGCCGCCGAAGCCCAGCGGCAGGGCATCAAGCTTTTTTTCTATCATTCGATGCTCGATTGGCACAACACGGACTATTGGCCGCTCGGCCGCACCGGGCATTTCGCTGGCCGCCCGCAGTCCGGTGATTTCGATCACTATCTCGACTATATGAACGCGCAGCTCACCGAGCTGTTGAGCGGTGCTTATGGCGCGATCGGGGGTATCTGGTTCGATGGCATGTGGGACAAGCCGGATGCGGACTGGAAGCTTGAGCGCACCTATGGGCTCATTCACCGCCTGCAGCCCGCAACCCTCATTGGCAATAACCATCACCGCACGCCCTTTGCGGGTGAGGACTTTCAGATGTTCGAGCAGGACCTGCCGGGGGAGAACTCGGCGGGCTTCAACAAGGCGGGCGTCTCGGACCTGCCACTGGAGACCTGCGAGACGATCAATCACTCGTGGGGCTATACCCGCGACGACAAAGACTTCAAGAGCGTCCCGCAGCTGATCCATCTTATGGTACGCGCCGCCGGTGCCAACGCGAACTTCCTGCTGAACATCGGGCCTACTTCCGAAGGCAAGGTGCAGCCGGAGTTTATCGAGCGACTGCGTGGGATCGGCGCGTGGCTCGGCACGCACGGAGATGCGGTTTATGGCACGCGGGCCGGACCGATATCCCCGCGCAGCTGGGGCGTCACAACCGCGAAGGGCAATCGCATCTACGTGCATGTCCTTAACTGGCAGGAACCGTATCTGGTGCTGCCGCCGGTTGCCGGGATCAAAGCCGCTTGGGATTTCGACACCCACCAAAAAGTCGAGCTAACGCAGTTCCGGGGCCAAACGCTGGTGAGCGTGCTCTCGGCAGCGCCTGGCACGATCGACCGCATCGTGGTTCTGGAGCGATAGACGGCCCTCTATGATGCCCCCTTACAGCATCGGGACGGGCGTGCAGGTCTCGCCACTCGGATTTGGCGGTGCCCCGATAGGCAACCTCTACGAGAAAGTGACGGAGGAGGAGGCTCAGGCCGCTCTGGCGGTCGCGCTCCACCAGGGCATCCGATACTTCGACACCGCGCCCTTTTACGGGCACGGCCTCAGTGAGGAACGCATGGGACGCGCGCTGGCGGCCCGCCCGCGCGACAGCTACGTACTCTCAACCAAGGTCGGGCGTCTCGTGAGCCGCGATCTGAGTGGCTCGCGTACCGTTGGTGATCAGTTCGCGGTGGAGGGAACGCGTGCCGTCTTCGACTATAGCCGCGACGGCGTGCAGCGCTGCTTCGAAACAAGCCTCCAGCGCCTGGGGGTGACTCGCATCGACATTCTGTTTCTTCACGACATCGGCACACTTACACACGGCGTACGACATGGGGACGTCTTGCGGCTCGCATTGGACGAGGCGTTGCCCGCCATGGCGCGACTGCGTGAATCGGGGGCGGTGAACGCCATCGGCGTTGGGGTCAACGAGCAGGACGTCGTCCTCGAGGTGCTCCCGCGCTTTCCGCTCGACTGTGTGATGCTGGCTGGCCGCTATACCCTGCTTGAACAGCAGCGTTCAGCAGAACTCATGGCGTACGCACAGGCGCACCATGTGAAGGTGCTGGTGGCAGGTGCCTACAACTCCGGTCTTTTAGGCCCTCCAAATGCGCCGGGCGCGACGTACAACTACGGTCCGGTCGATGCGGTTACCCTGGAGCGCGCGCGCAGTCTCTATGCCGAATGCGCGCACGAAGGCGTCGACGTGGGAGCCGCCGCCCTGCAGTTTCCGCTGGCGCACCCCGCGGTTGCGGGTGTGGTCGCAGGTCTCCGCAGCGGCGATGAGGTCCTCAGCGCGGCCGCCCGCATGCATGCCCGGCTCCCGGCTACGCTTTGGGACCGTCTTATGCGCTCGGGTCTGCTGCCCGAAAATGCGTACGTGCCGGGTGAAGCCTGATGATTATCGACGCCCACCAGCACTTCTGGCAGCTCTCCCGCGGTGACTATGGTTGGCTCACGCCTGCGGCGGGCGCGCTCTATCGGGATTACCTGCCGCACGACATGACGCCACTGCTCAAGGAGCATCAGGTGGCCGCTACCGTGCTCGTGCAGGCGGCGCCGACCGAGGCCGAGAGCCGCTTTCTGCTGCGGCTTGCGCGGGAACATTCCTTCATCGCAGGCGTGGTGGGCTGGGTGGACTTTGGGGCGGCCGATGTAGGAGAGCGCATCGCTGCGCTGGCCGCGAGTGGCGCGGGGCAGCTCAAGGGTCTGCGGCCAATGATCCAGGACATCGCGGACCCCGGCTGGATTGCCCGACCCGCGCTCGATGCTGCGTTCGAGGCGATGGTGGCTCACGATTTGGTGTTCGATGCCTTGGTGCGCCCCATCCACCTGGAGGCTCTGCGCGAGCGGCTGCTGCAGCACCCGCGATTGCGAGCGGTGCTTGACCACGCCGGCAAGCCGGACATCGTGGGCGGTGCGATAGAGGGATGGGCGAGGGCGCTGGAGCGGCTCGCGCGCGACACAGAGATCTACTGCAAACTTTCGGGGCTGCTCTCGGAATCCGGCATGCGACGCAACGCTGCGAGTCTTATGCCCTGGGTGGGGCAGGTCTTCAGCAGCTTCGGTGCCGAGCGCGTGCTCTGGGGCAGCGACTGGCCGGTCCTCCAAACCGTGGGTACGTATGCCGAGTGGCTGGGGACTGCGCGGGAGCTCATTGAGCGCTGCGCGCCCGACCGTGTCTCCGAGGTGCTCTCAGGCACCGCGCGGCACCTCTATCACCTCCACTGAAGGAATGAGGGATATGCCGGAGTCGCTGCGTCTCGCCAACAAACGCTGTCTGATAACCGCCGCGGGGGCCGGAATTGGGCGCGCGACGGCAATCGCCTTCGCACGCGCCGGCGCACAGGTGCTGGCGGCGGATATCGACGCTGCGGCGCTGCGCTCGCTGGCGCACGAGGAGAACAGCGTCCGCACCTTCACCTCGGACGTGACCGATGTTGCGCAGATCACGGCGCTCGCCGCGGCGGAGCCGCTCGCGGACGTACTCTTCAACTGTGCCGGCTACGTGCATGCAGGAAGCCTTCTTGAAACCACTCCCGAGGCCTGGCGCCGTTCATTCACGCTCAACGTAGATGCAATGTTCCACCTGTGCCGTGCGGTGCTGCCCGGCATGCTGGCCCGTGGCAGGGGCAGCATCATCAACATGGCCTCGGTCGCCTCCAGTATCAAAGGCGTGCCGAGCCGCTGCGCGTATGGGACTACCAAGGCGGCGGTCATTGGTCTCACGCGCTCCATTGCTGCCGACTATGTGGCCCGTGGCATCCGCTGCAACGCCATCTGTCCGGGCACGGTTCGGACGCCCTCCCTGGCGACTCGTGTTGCGGCCCTGGGAGGCGATCCGGATGCTGCTTGGCAGAGTTTCATCGCGCGCCAGCCGATGGGGCGTCTCGGTGAGGCCGAAGAAATTGCGGCGCTTGCGGTGTACCTGGCTTCCGATGAGTCCTCATTCGTGACCGGCACGACGCAGGTCATCGATGGCGGCTGGTCAAACTAGAGAGGAGGCTGCGGTGAAGCTCATGCGTGTGGGTCTGCCCGGGCGGGAGCGCCCAGCGCTCTTGGCGTCAGATGGAACGCTGCGCGATCTTGCGGGGATTGTGCCGGACATCGCCGGGGATGTGCTGACGACCCAGCGGCTTGAGAGCCTACGAGCGATCGACCCCGCACAGCTCCCACCGCTGCCTGCGGCCGTGCGGATCGGACCCCCGGTTGGGGGCGTGGGCAAGATGATCTGTGTGGGTCTTAACTACGCCGATCACGCCGCCGAGTCGGGCATGGCGATACCGGAGCTCCCCATCATCTTCATGAAGGCGACAACCGCGATCGTGGGACCGAACGACGAGCTCAGGATCCCGCGCGGCTCCCAGAAGACCGACTGGGAGGTCGAACTCGGTGTTGTCATCGGGAACGTGGCGCGCGATGTGAGTCGCGAGCAGGCCCTCGAGCACGTCGCCGGCTATCTCGTGGTGCACGATGTCTCTGAGCGCGCGTTCCAGCTCGAGCAAGGCGGGCAGTGGGTTAAGGGCAAAAGCTGCGATACCTTCGGCCCACTCGGCCCCTGGCTCGTGACGCGGGACGAAGTAGCGGACCCGCAGACGCTAGCGTTATGGCTCGAGGTGAACGGGCACCGTTACCAGTCGGGCAGTACGCGCACCATGATCTTCGACGTCGCGTATCTCGTCAGTCACATCAGCCGCTACATGACGCTGATGCCAGGCGACATCATCAGCACCGGGACACCGCCGGGAGTGGGCATGGGGCAAAAGCCGCAAGTATTTTTGAGAGCGGGTGACGTCGTGGAACTTGGCATCGAGGGCCTCGGCCGCCAGCGGCAGCAGGTGGTGGGCCCATCATGAGAACCCTCCACATCCTCATGTCCTGTCTCGTGGTGGGATTCGGCGCCGGCACGACCCACGCCGAGGCTCCTGCCGGCACGAAGGCCTGCCAGGCGCTCCTCTCGCAAGACTTCAGTGGCGTACAGGACGCACCGCTGCAGCTCACCGAGGCGCGCATCGTCCCGACTGAGGGTAAGACTCCTGCCTACTGCCGGGTGACGGGTTATGTGTGGCCGCAAGTGGGTATAGAGATTCATCTGCCGGTATCCACCTGGAACGGCAAGTTCATGGAGGTCGGCGACGGCGGCTACGGCGGGGAGATGTACCTGTTCCTGTGCGAGGGGCCGGTGCGGCGCGGCTATGCTTGCATCGCCTCCGACATGGGGCATAAGGGGGCGACACCCCTGGGTCTCTGGGGAGAAAACAACTTGCAAGCGCAGGCCGACTGGGGCTTTCGCGCGACGCACGTGACGGCGCTCGCCGGGCGCGCTCTGGTCCGGGCCTTCTACGCCAAGCCGCCGTCGCACTCCTATATGTATGGCTGCTCGACCGGGGGGTACCAGGGACTGGTCGAGTCGCAGCGTTTCCCGTGGGACTTCGACGGCATCGTCGCCATTGCACCTGATGCCGACAGCGAAGCCGACATCAGCATGCGTCAGGTGTGGAAGTTCAAGCAGCTCCTCGACAGCGCGGGTAAGTCGCTGTTCGCCCCGGCGGACCTCGAGGTCCTCCACAAGGCGGCGCTCGCTGCCTGCGATATGGACGACGGCGTCCGGGACGGGCTCATCAGTAACCCCTTGGGCTGCCGGTTCGACCCGGCCGTTGCCGCCTGCAAGGCCGGCGAGAGTCGCGGGTGTCTCAGCGGCGCGCAGATTGCGGCGGCGCGCAACATCTATGCCGGGCCACATACTGCAGCCGACGTCCCAGTCTCGACGCGCGGTGTCTTCCCCGGGTCCGAGATGGACTGGGGGACGGACGCCGACGCCAGTGCCGAGGTTTCGCAGTTCTTCAAATATCTGATCTATAGACCAGCCCCGGGCAGCAGCTGGCGTATCACGGATTTCGATTTCGACCACGACTATCAGCGGCTCGGTTTGGGCGCGATGTACACCGACAGCAACCCGGACCTGCGTCGCTTTAAGGCGGCGGGCGCGAAACTCTTGGTCGCGCAGGGCGGGTACGACGGGCTCGAGATCCCAGGAGCCATCTTCGATTACTACGAAACCGTCGAGCGCACGATGGGCGGCCGTGGAAAGACCATGGACTTCTTCCGTCTGTTTCTGGTGCCTGGTATGCGGCACTGCAGTGCCGGTGACGGCGCTTTTGCGGTCGACTATCTCAAGTACCTTGAGTCGTGGGTGGAGCAGGGCCGCGCCCCGGAGATGATGGTAGGTGCGCACGTCGACACCGACTATCTCCTCAAACAGACCAGCGAGGAGGACGGCAGTCCGCGCGATCGGGTGTGGACGGCAGCATTTCATCTGAGCTATCCGCTGGATGCGGACGTGCCCGTGAAATTCACGCGTCCCTTCTATCCCTATCCCGCGTACGCAAAGTACGTCGGCAAGGGCGACCCCAACGATGCGCGTAACTTCGCGCCCGTCATGCCGCCGGCCACTCCTGGCACGCACATCTACTGACCTGAGCACACACTATGATTATTAAAGAAAAAACTAGTTCCAAGGATGAGGACCCATGGACTCTCAACTATCGTAGGTGATTCAGGGGCTTGTCAGCCGGCGCCTCGCTTTACCCGTCCAAATTACCCCGCGCCTTGGTCTTGCTTGAGAGTGATTTTCTCGGGTCTCTCATCGGCTAACGACAGGAGTTGACGCGCAAATGCCCTGATCTCCCCTCGACGCTTTCATCTGGTTGAGACGTCTCGTAGGGTAGAGTACCCGTAGCGAGCAGCGTATGAACGAACGCAGGAGACACCTTCGTGCCGTCCCGGCCGACGTCCCGCCAGTCGAGGCGGACCGTGAGATCTCCGTGCGGTTTACATCCACATCGGCCCTCGTCGCCCGCCTCGAGAAACCGCTCAATAGCTTCTACTGGGTGGGTCCTGCTACGCTGCACTTCAGCGGCCGCGGCGTATTGATTACGGCCAGGCGCTCCGCTTGGCTCGGGCTGCGCCAGACGCAGCTTTTCATAGCGCCGGCAGACATTCGCGATGTCTACCGGGAAGCCAATGAAGTACAAGTGCACCTTCATGGCTTCCGTAATCCTTACTTCCGCCTCTGGGCCGAAAACGCTGCGAGCGCGGCGGAGATCGTCGCCTTGCTGCCGACCGAGCGCACCATTGAATTTGACACTGCGATCAGTGAACCGCGGGGCGTCATTCCCTGGCGCATACCGACAGTTGTATTGGTCGCACTGGCGGCCGTTGCCTGCCTTGGGGTTTTCGCTTGGTGGGCTGAGCAGCGCGTTCGCGCAGTGCCGGCGCCGAGCGCGACACAGCTCCCTGAGCCCCCGCCGGTCGCTCCGACGGTGAAGCCCGAACCGCCGACCACCGGGGAGGATGCGCTGCGCGCTAGAGAGGATCTGCTGACGTTCGGTGCGCGCATCGAGGCGCTCTCGAACGAATTCAAAATGGCATTCGAGGCGCTGCAGAGCGGCGCGATCAGCCAAGAGAAGTTCACCGACGAACTCGAACAATGGCTTCGACCGCAATGGGACGATCTGGAAGCCCGGTTGCTGCGAGCAAACGCTCCGAAAAATTCAGTTCAGGAGCGTGCCGATCGCGAGTTGAGGGGCGCGATAAACAACTGGCAGCTCGCCCTGTATTCCTATGCCGAGGATCTGCGTAATCAACGGCAGGTGATCCGAAGCTTTGAATACCTCAAGCGCGCGGACCAGCATCTGCAGCAAGCGCAACAGCTACAGAGCGACTTGGAACGGTCACCGACCTCAGCAGCACAGCCCAGCCCGCACTCTTCTGATTTATCCCGCTCGAATCCTCTATAGTTCGCGTTCAAATTCGAGCCGTCACATGGCTCGAAATGAGCTGACTATAGAGTGTTAATATATTGAAATATAAAGAAAAACTGGTGCCCGGGAGAGGAACCAAACTTGCGTGAATTTATCATGCATTTCAGCGTGTTAGGAATTCGTCGAAGTTAATTACCCCCTGCATTACCCACTGAGGATTTTTGGTCAAGTGCTCGCTAGCGCGTACCCGTAGTGGGTAACGATCCCTCATTCGGGGCGGTTCGTTGCAGTTCATCTGAGTTCGTTCATCGAGGTCTAGCTCGAACCAAGGGGAGGACTCACTAGAGTTGCGGGTCCCTTAGGGCGAGCTTCTAGCGTTAGGCGGACCGTCGAAGCAGCTGGATCCCTACAGTTATTCTGGCGCGCCAGGGAAGAACGTCACAGCCTGCCCGTTTAGCCGGCGGTGTCTCACCACGGCGCCAAGGCATTGCCCAGTCGCAAAGTCGAAGGCTACGACCTCGTTATAAGCGGCACAGTAGAGAATGTTGTCTGACCCAAACCGCAAACCTCGGGGCTTGCGGAACTCGGCGAAGCGGCCGGCCGACAGGGTCCGGATCAGGTGACCGCTTCCTACCTCATATTCCCGAACGGTCGTTAATGCGCTAGGCGACCCAAAGGGGTGTTCGCTCGAGACCAATATGTTACCGCTGGGTGTAATCGCAATGTCGAGTGGGCTGAGATCCGGGTCCAAAACCAACTGTCTCGGATTGAGACTCTCCCCGGCGGGAAACGCTACGATGGTGTTATCGCCCCTCCCGTGTAAGTCGACGCCAGAGGAAAGGAAGAGTGTGCCGTTGTTTGCAAATGCGAACCCTCGAGGAAACGGCACGATCCCGGTCGGGAGAATGCACTGTCCGGGACCGTCCAGGGTTGGCGGGAAGACCATGATCGTGCGCGCGGTACGCGATCCGACGTAATAACGACCATCGGGTCCGAACACACCCCCGCCGGGATTCAACTGAGGCATGAGTCCAGTGTCTAGTATGACTTTCCCGTGCCGATCGAGTGCCAGGATTCGATCGCTTCCGCTGTTGAGATAGAGCAGTTCACCCTGTTCGGTGGCGGCGAGTCCGCGCGGATCGGAAATGCGGTGATCGCTGCTGAAGGGGCCGAGCGACCTGCCCGTGCGATCGAAAGCAAGGAGCATTCCATAGCCGTCGCCATTCACTCCCGCAGCGCTGGTGACGAGAAATAACATGTAGTGCAACCCAAATGTGCCAGACGGCGGCGCCAAGTTTTGATGGGAGAAACGTGTCTATCCTCGCTGCGATAAGGACCGAATCTGATGCCCTTATATAGCCTTTCAAAGTCGTACGCCCGCAGGCCGCCCTAATTTTCCTCGCGAGCACGTAATCTCAAACACAATGCACGCGGCACGGCCCCTATAACCGTGCGAGGTTGTGACTTGCGAACACCAAAAAAAGGCCGGCATGCCGGCCAAGTGTCACGTGCTGTCGCTTGGCGGAGCGCACTCATGCATGCGTGACATTCCAAATCGCTCGGTTGCGATGCCAATGGCCGGCGAAGCTCAGAGTTTTCGTGCGGTGACAAAGTGGAATCGGAAGCGGCCAGGTAACTGAGAACGCTAAACAGTGCCCGGGGCAACTGCTACAGCGGAGGAGAAAATGGCGCGTGGCCCTACATGCGGCCCAGGCTTGCGCCGCCATCCACCCCCAGCGATTGGCCAGTGATGAATGCGGCCTCGTCGGGAAACCAGAAATGCGATCGCCGCCGCGATCTCGTGCGGCTTTGCGAACCGGCCAGATGGAATCTGCGCTAGGTAGCGCGCCTCCTCGCTGCGGCCGGGCGGATTGTTAGCGCGAAACAGCTCGGTTTCGGTGGGACCAGGAGCGACCGCGTTTGCCGTGATTCCGGCACTCGCAAGCTCAACAGCCATGGTTCGCGTCAGACTTTCGAGCGCCGCCTTTGCCGCCGCGTAGCTCGTGCGATTGGGTAGTCCCCTAGTGACGAGGCTAGTTACGTTGACGATACGGCCGTAGCGCGCCGCACGCATCACCGGCAAGAGTGCTTGGGTCAACTGCAATGCGGGCCGCACGTTGAGATCAATCACGTTTTTGAAATCAATCTCGTCGACTGAACCGAAGGTTTCGCGATGCCCCCCGCCGACGTTATTGACGATCCCAAGAACATCCTCGCGCGCTGCGAGGTCCTCTCCTAACCTCCTGGTTGCCTCCGGATCCGACAAATCTACGGAGATGAAGCTCCCCGGGAACGAGCGCGGCTTGTGCCGAGCGATACCGATTACGGACCAGCCCCTCGCATGGAGCATTTCTGCGCTTGCGAACCCGATTCCTCTTGAGGCCCCGGTAATTACTACGCATCGATTCATGGGTTTGTCATCCGAAAATGCTGGAGCCGGCGAAATGTCCGGGTAGGCCGGCTCACGGGACCCTCTGGCCGTCGTGTGCCACCGCGGCCGCGCTGATACCCTCTAGCGCCAGACCGTACCCGACACCCTCCTCGATGAGGCGCCTCAGCTTTTGTGTGAAGGCGATCCGGGTGTAGCGCGAGGTGAGCGGAGGCAGCTTGGCGAGCCCTTCGGAGATCTCGCGGGCGCGGGCGAGGAGTGCTTCCGGCGCGACAATTTCATTTACCACCCCCCATTCCTTAGCCGTGTGACTTGGGAGTTCTTGTTGCATCAAGAGGAAGTACCGGCCGCGTACGCTACCAATGATTTCTGGCCAAAGGAGGTGTACACCGTCACCGGGCACGATGCCGAAGTCGAGGTGCGGCTTATCTTGAAAAACCGTTGAGGGGGTCGCCAGTACGATGTCCGCGAGCAGGATAAATTCCGTGTGGAGACGCGCGGGCCCATTCACCGCCGCGATAAGAGGCACCTCGATGTCCAAGATGTTCATGAGGACTTTCTTGCCTTCGCGATAAATCTTGTCATACCCGCGCGGGCTGAAGAAGTCGAAGCCCTCGGGGCTGATCGATTCCATGAAGGCGGAGCCACTGCCTGTCAGGATCACAACGCGATTGTCCGGATCGGATCCTATCGCGTGAAAAAGCTCTACAAACTGCTCATGTGTGTGACCTGTGAACAGAAGGGTCTCTCCGTTCGTGTGTAGGACGACTTCAAGCACTCCACTCTTTGAACGAGAAAGGCGCGCGTTCGAAAATGCATTCTGGTAGTCCGGAAATCGGGTCATGAGGGACGCTCCTTCAATGTGTCACGCAAAGGACTCACAGACTGACGAAAAGCGTCGATGCGTCGGCTCGGCTGTCGCGATCTTTTCTGACTGAGCATCAAGGCAAGGTGAGACTGTGCGGATGGAGTGAAGCATGGCCGTTGTCACTGGGTGATGGGGTGATGTCAAACCTGAACCAGGCCACCGTCTACTTGGAGATCGAATCCAGTTATGAAGCTACTCTGGTCGGAGGCCAAAAAGAGGGCAGCAGAGGCCAGCTCCTCTGGACGGCCGATTCGACCCATCGGCGCGGCTGTGGCGAATGCTTCCTTGGCCAAATCAGCCTGCTCCCTGGAAGAGAACTGTCCATCGATCATCGGCGTGTCCGTGGCTCCGGGACTTAGACTATTCACGCGAATGCCCCGGTCCTTCAGTTCCACGGTCCAGGTGCGCACGAATGAGCGGACGGCAGCCTTGGACGCGCCGTAGACGCCGTGAGCAGGTAGACCCTTCACGGCGACTATCGACGCAGTGAGGATGATTGAACCATCTGAACTCATTAGCGGTAGCGCTTTCTGGACCGTAAAAAGAACTCCGCGCACATTGAGGCTGAATGTCTTGTCGAAGTGATCGATCGTTACCTGATCGATTGTCTGATGTTCGACAAGAGCCGCGTTGGCAAAAACGATATCCAGGCGATTCTTCGCTTGCTTGATTCGCGAATAAAGTCGATCCAGATCTTCGAGATTTGCCGCGTCTCCGCGTACGGTTGTGATGTTCCGACCAATGCGCTCCGCGGCGCCGTCAAGCTCCACTTGCCGACGGCCGGTAATGAAGACGTGGGGGCCTTCGGAGACAAACCGGTGCGCGGTGGCAAGCCCGATTCCACTGCTGCCCCCGGTTATCACTGCGACTTTCCCGTCAAGGCTACCCATTCCTAAGTTCCCTTTTTTGGTGTGAGCAGCCAGGCGTCCTGTTCGTGAAGGCGGTTCGCGCTTTGCGAGTTGTAGGCCGCGGGACGTTCATTGGGACGGGATCATAGAAGCGCTCACGAAGGCGATATTGCAGGGGAATAAGCCGGTTTGTACGCCAGTCAGCAAAGGTGAAGGGCAACACGACTGCGGGGGTGCAGCCCTTCGTAAAAATGCGAGTGGTAGTCGACAAGCAACAGTCCCGTGCAATACCCGCGTCATCTGATGACCGATGATCGCCTCTCGGGACCGAGCGCCCATCGGATGTTCGGTAGTGGCAACCAACCGAAAGGCGGAGTCAATCAAATGGCAATGGAAAAAATGGGCATGGCTGGAGGCGGGCATCTCTATTTGCAGACCAACGAGGTGCACAACTCCGTTATTCACTATCGGCGAGCTCCCGATGGGACCCTCGCCGAGGCTGAGCGTGTCCTGACGGGAGGCGCAGGTTCCGGTGTATTCAAACCCATCAGCGGCCAGGAAAGTGCACCGAACGCCTTCGAGGGGGCAGGGAGCGTCGTCCTTTCCTCGGATCGTCGTTTCCTGTTCGTCACCAATGGCGGCAACAATTCCGTGTCGAGTTTCGCGGTAGGCAAGGACGGCGGGCTCACGCTGGTGGACTGCAAGCCGACCGGCAATTCGGTGGTGGGCAAAAGCGGTACCGCCAAATCCCTGGTCTTTGCCGCCTCGAAGGGGATCCTTTACGTCCTACATTCTTTCGGACCCGACCATCTTCGGCTGATGTCTGTCGACGGCGAGGGCAAGCTCACAGCACGCAAAGAGCGCTATACAGCAAACACGAAGGACAAGACCGATCGCGTTCCCACGATGGCTGTGATCTCGCCAGACGGGAAATTCCTTTTGGTCGGGACCACCTTCGATCAGCCTATCGCGCACACGGGCTTGTATCCCGACGGCTCACCAATTCTCTGGGTCCCGACCTCTGACGGGAAATACAGAGTGATCGCCTCCAATGCGCCGGATCCGGACGGCCTAATAGTCTTCCCAGTGCTAGACGACGGTACGCTGGGGACGGGCAGCTTCCAGGACGGAAAGGCCGGCTCTCCGTTCTACCTCGCTTTCCTGCACGGCCGTCCAGATACTTTCATTATCGGGTATGCGGTCGGCGATGGATGCGCGATGGCGACCATCGATGCAAAGGGCAAACTCAATGTCGGCCCGCTTATGAAGATCGACACGAGCGTCGGTCTCCCGTCCGAGCTGTGCTGGCTTGCCGTCTCTCCGGATGACCGGTTCGTGTACGCGACGAGCTTTGGTTACAGCTACGTCAGCAGCCTCCGCATCAACTCCAAAGGGTTAGAGATCGCGAAGGATCCCGCATCCCCAAAGGTGGCGGGAGATGGCACTGCCAGAGGTCTTAACACGGTTGTCACTAGCGGACCCGCCGATAGCTGGGTGACGCCAGATGGCGCGTTCTTCTACCAGATCTATGGGAATGCGGCGAAGCTAATCGGTTATGCCGCTCAACAGGACGGCTCGCTTACGGAAAAGACCCGGGTGGCAATCCCCTACAACAGTCCGATGGGGCTCGCAGGATTTTAGCCACGTTTATTGGGGTTAGCGCATGCGTCCCACGCCTCTAATGAGTCGATTAGGAGTCCTGACATGACTGCGACACATCGAACCGGTCGAGGACGAGTATTGATAGTGACGGCCGCGATCGCGAGCGGACTCATTCTGACGCCGGTATTTTCGGAGTTGCACGCTAATAGCGAGGGCGCGTCGCGGGAGTCCGGCGCGCGTTATATGCCCGAGTACACCTCCGATGGCGACCTCGTTTTGCCAAAAAATTTCGAGAAATGGGTGTACCTCGGGTCGCCGCTCACCCCGAACGCTCTAAATGCGGGAAAAGCCAATTTTCCTGAGTTTCACAACGTATACATGCAGCCTTGGGCATACGAGGAATACCAAAAGACGAATGTCTTTCCCGAAGGGACGATCATGTTCAAGGAGCTGCAGCTTACGATTCCGGGGCAGTTTCCGGACGGGTCGAGAACCGAGCCGTCGGGAAGAGGATATTTTCCGGGAAAGCTGAACGGGGCCGATGTAACGGTCAAGGATAGCAAGCGCTACGCCGACACCGGAGGGTGGGGTTATTACAACTTCCATCACTATGAGCCGAAAGCACCGACCGCGAAGTTAAAGCCGAAGGCGGAATGTGGGTATTGCCACGCGGCGAGCGCCAAGAAAGATGAGGTTTGGACGCAGTTCTACCCCCGTTTAGACCATTGATTCGAGTTGAGGATTCGAACCTCTTTCCGGTCGAAGGAGTAACACCGTGGTTAGCAGGCGCATCTTCGTCAGCGCTCTCGTCACAGGCGCATCTGTACTGCTGATCGCGGCTTTTGGAGAAAGTGACGCAGGCGAATCGCGTCGCGTGTCTGGCGAGGCGAGCGTGGTGGATGGCAACGGCAACACGCATGTACCGGAGGGTTATCGGCGCGACTATGAATACTTAGGGAGTTGGGCGGTAGGCGCTGACCACAGTCCAGGCTCGAAGGAGATTCATGTCGTCTACGCATCACCTGGCGCGGCGGCCGCTTATAGAGCGAGCGGGCATTTTCAGGATGGCACGGTCCTCGTGAAAGAGGTGTTCGAAGCCGCGACCGCATCCATGACCACCGGAACAGTGAGCCACCCGGAGGTCTTAAAGGGCTGGTTCGTCATGGTCCGGGACGCAACGGGGCGGCATGACGGCAACAGGCTCTGGGGCGACGGCTGGGGATGGGCCTGGTTCGATGCAGGAAATCCGACGAAGACCACGTCAACGGACTACACGACTAACTGCCGCGGGTGTCATGTACCGGCACAGACCACCGATTGGATCTACGTTGGCGGGTATCAGTCTTTGAGACCCGCAGGTGTTCGCTAACTTCGTTGATGTGCAGCCCGATGATGTTAATGAATCCGGAAATGTCTGCGAATCGATGGCCGGCTCGCCGACCGACAAGGATATGCAGCGCTCGGAAGGGCGGGTTGAGCTCGTCCTCGGCGGCTCAGAGCGAGGCACCCGCGTCGTTGACCTCGCTGAACGGTCTCCTATCAGAATCATGTTTCCCGGACCACGGGGCGCCCCCGTCGAAGAAGCGGTTCTCGTGAACACTGCGGGTGGTATTGCAGGCGGAGACCGGCTCGGATATTCGGTGACGGCACTTGAGAATGCGTCCATCGCCGTCACCTCACAAGCCGCCGAGCGCGTGTACCGCGCGTTGAGCGAGCCCGCAACGATCGATACTCGACTGAAGCTGCACGAGGCCGCTCAAATTGCGTGGCTTCCACAGGAGACGATCGTCTACAACGGCGCCCGCCTGCAGAGGAATACCCAAATCGAAGTCTCCGCCGCAGCGGACGTACTTGCTCTGGAGTGGCTGGTATTGGGTCGCGCGGCGCACGGCGAAGAGGTGCTCGAGGGACATATCATCGATGGCTGGCAGGTCAGGTTGGACGGTCGTCTGATCTGGGCGGACCGCTTCCGCGCGACCGGGGATATATTCCCGCGTCTTCGAAGCCGCGCGTTGCTTGCCGACTTCAAAGCCATTGGCACCCTGGTCCGATTTGGTCCAGACGCGGAGGCGATAGTGCAATTTATGCGTGCCTTGGCTCCCGCGCTGCCATGTCACTGCGTCACAACGATAGTGTCCGGGCTCGTAATCACGCGCCTCGCCGCGGTAGAGGCGGCGGAGTTGAAAGCGGGCCTGCGAGAGATCCTGTCGAATTTCCACCAGATCCGCGCAGAGGGGCCGTTTCGAGTTCCGAAGATGTGGTCATGTTGAGCGGCAACGTACTCGGAGTAAGACGGTGAATCTCACGCCACGCGAGCGAGACAAACTGATGATCGCGATGGCGGCTTTCGTTGCCCGCGGCCGGCGCGCTAGAGGCCTCAAGCTCAACCATCCCGAGAGCATCGCGCTGATAACTGATTACGTTCTGGAAGGAGCGCGCGATGGCAAATCCGTTGCTCAGCTCATGTCGGAGAGCGCGAAAATTCTGACGCGCTCTGAGGTGATGGAGGGGATCGCCGAGTTGATCTCCGAGATGCAGGTGGAGGCCACCTTTCCAGACGGCACGAAGCTCGTTCCGATTCATAACCCGATCCGCTAGAGGAGTTCCGATCATGAGAGCTTTCACCCTCGCCACCCTCACACTCGGAGCCGGATTCCTGGCAACCACAGCGCATGCCGCGGTCGAGCCAGTCGCGTCCTTTGTCACGGGATTAGCCCATCCCGTTCTCGGAATCGATCACATTCTGGTAATGGTTACCGTCGGTGTTTGGAGCGTGCTCGCGGGCGGCCGTGCTCTTTGGGTCTGGCCGGTGGTGTTCGTCTCAACGATGCTCGCCGGATTTGCCGCGGCGACTCTGGGATTTCAGCTACCCGGGGTTCCGGCGGCGGTGGCAGCCTCAGTCATCGTCTTAGGACTCATGGTGGCGCTTGCGGTAAGGGCACCTCTATGGCTGGGCGCAACCCTCATCGGTCTGTTCGCTTTCTTTCATGGACACGCGCACGGCACCGAGGCGATCGCAGGCAGTCTGGTCGCCTATGGAGCAGGATTTGCCACGGCGACGGCTGCGCTTCACGCAGCTGGCATTGGCCTCGCGCGAGTCGCCGAAGGTTCTTATCGGCAAGGTTGCCGTGCAGGCTATCGGCGCTCTTGCCGTTCTGGGCGGTCTTTTATTGATCGGGGCCTAACATGACACCGGGCGAGATTCTCCCTGCGGCTGGCGAGATCATCTGCAACGCGACCGCAAGGGTCACTCGACTTCGAGTGGCCAATACGGGTGACAGGCCTATCCAGGTCGGGAGTCACTATCACTTCGCAGAGGCCAACGCAGCCTTGCGCTTTGATCGAGATGCCTCTCTTGGGTGCCGTCTCGACATTCCTGCGGGAACCGCAGTGCGGTTCGAACCGGGACAGGTTCGTGAGGTGAACGTAATCCCCTTTGGGGGCGCACGCCTGATTTTTGGATTTCAGCGGGCGGTCATGGGTCCGGTGCCGATTCCGCCCCGCGACAAACCGTCGGGCGGTCGCTGAGGTCATCGAAAATGCCCCATATCATGAATCGTGAGTCCTACGCTCAGATGTTTGGGCCAACGATCGGAGACAGAGTCCGACTAGCGGATACGGATCTCATAATCGAGGTGGAGCAAGATCACACGACTTATGGTGAGGAGGTAAGGTTCGGGGGTGGCAAGGTGATCCGCGACGGTATGGGTCAATCGCAGCGCTCCCGGGCCGAGGGAGCCGTGGATACGGTAATCACCAATGCACTGATCCTTGATCATTGGGGGATCGTGAAGGCCGACATCGGACTTAGAGCGGGTCATATCGCCGCGATCGGCAAAGCCGGAAATCCTGACGTGCAACCGAACGTTGATATCGTCATCGGTCCTGGAACCGAGATCATTTCCGGGGAAGGAAAGATTGTCACGGCCGGAGGTATCGACACCCACGTTCACTTCATCTGTCCACAGCAGATCGAGGAAGCACTTTATTCCGGCATCACGACCATGATGGGCGGCGGGACGGGACCGGCTACCGGGACTAATGCAACCACTTGCACCCCAGGGCCTTGGCACATCGAGCGGATGCTGGAGGCTGCCGATGCGTTTCCGATGAACCTCGGATTCTATGGCAAAGGTAACTCGAGCTTCCCGGCGGCGTTGGTCGAGCAGATACAGGCGGGCGCATGCGGCCTTAAGCTCCACGAGGACTGGGGCACGACTCCTGCGGCGATCGACTGCTGTCTATCAGTGGCCGACGACATGGACATCCAGGTTCTGATCCATACCGACACGCTGAACGAAAGTGGCTTTGTCGATCGGACCATCGCAGCCTTCAAGGGCAGAACCATTCACACGTTTCATACTGAAGGCGCCGGCGGCGGCCACGCGCCTGACATCATCAAAGTGTGCGGCGAAGCCAATGTCATCCCGTCGTCTACAGGTCCAACGCGTCCCTATACCGTCAATACGCTGGACGAAGCGCTTGACATGCTCATGATCACGCATCATCTGGACCGACGCGTTCCGGAAGACGTGGCCTTCGCCGAGAGCCGCATTCGCAAGGAAACCATCGCCGCCGAAGATATTCTGCATGACTTGGGGGCGCTCTCGATCATGTCGTCTGACAGTCAGGCCATGGGGCGCGTTGGCGAAGTTATCATTCGCACCTGGCAGACCGCCGACAAGATGCGAAAGCAGTTCGGACGGCTATCAGAAGAGGAAGGAAACAACGACAACCTTCGGACACGGCGTTACATCGCCAAATACACCATAAATCCCGCAATCGCCCAGGGAATTGCGAGCTACGTCGGGTCTATCGAAGTCGGAAAGCTTGCGGATTTATGCATCTGGGATCCGGCGTTTTTTGCAGTAAAGCCGGATTTGGTGCTGAAGAGCGGAACAATCGCAGCGGCAATCGTAGGGGATCCGAACGCCTCTATTCCGACCCCACAACCGCAATATTATCGGCCGATGTTTGGCGCTTTCGGCCGCAGCCGTACCCAAAGCTCCGTTACGTTCGTTAGTCGAGCGGGGATGGAGGCGGCTCACTTGCTCGGCCTTGCAAAGCGGATCCTTCCGGTCATGAACACCCGGACGGTCGGTAAGCATTCGATGGTGCTGAACAATTACGTGCCACGTATGGAGGTGAATCCCGAAACATATGAAGTGCGCGCAGATGGGCGGCTCCTGGTCTGCGAACCGGCGAGCGTTCTTCCTATGGCGCAGCGCTATTTTCTGTATTGATATGCCATTAGGCTGCGCATCGATTCATGAGTGCGCCGGGTGCTGGCCGAAGCACGAGGCTGCGGGAACCGTCACGCTTTTGTTCGAAGAGCGTCACCGCCGGCGGATTCGCCTGGTAACAGATCAAGGCGAAGAGTTCCTTCTTGATTTGCCGAAGGCGCTTGCCATGGCGGATGGAGACGGGTTGCGATTGGAAGACGGGAGATGGATAAGAATACAGGCCGCGCCTGAGCCCGTGGTAGAGATCACTCATGGAGAACCCGAAAAACTGGCTCGCCTCGCATGGCACCTGGGAAACCGGCATCTGCCAACACAAATCGATCGCGGGGTACTTCGCATTCGCCCGGACCATGTGATCGAGGCAATGCTCGAAAGCCTGGGCGCGAATCTCGTGAGAATCAACGCGCCCTTTCAACCGGAGGCGGGTGCCTATAGTAGCCGTGGGGAGCGTCAGCATGTGCACTCAGAGGCCGGTGTGGCTTCGTCATGAGCGCCGAACGAGGTGCCCTGACACGCGAGGCGCTGTTGAGGATGCAGAGTTGGCTTTCACCGGCGTTTCCAACGGGCTCATATAGCTATTCGCATGGTCTGGAGCAGGCCGTGGAGCGGGGTTACGTAGCCAGCCTTGAAAGTCTTCTGGAGTGGCTCAAGCGGGATCTGCGCGATGGCTCAGTGCGAAATGAGGCGATCTTTTTCAGTGAGGCCTGGCGCTCAGCGCGCGGCTGCGACCCTTGGAGGTTGCTCGAGGTCGCGGAAGTGGCCGCCGCGTATCGGGGGACAGCGGAATTTGCGCTCGAATCGGCGCAGCAGGGAGGGGCGGCTCTATCGCTACTTCACCGCGTGTGGCCAGATGCGGCGCTGGAACGACTCTCGCATACGCTGTCCGAACGAGGGATTCCGCCTTCACTTGCGGTTGTGCTTGGAACGCGTATGGCTGGGGAGGGGATACCACTAGAGCTCGGTTTGCCCGCGTTCCTGCAAAGTTACGTGGCCAATCTCGTGACAGCGGCCGTCCGTCTGATTCCGCTCGGGCAGACGGCGGGACAGCGCGCCCTCGCTGAGCTCGAGTCAGAAGTGCTCGAAGCGAGCGCCTGTACTGAGGCGGACACGCTAGCGGATCTCGGGTCCGCCGCATTCGTCCTGGATTTGGTTTCTATGGCCCATGAGACGCAATACACGAGGCTGTTTCGCTCATGAATTCTGATGCGCGTCCAGAACAAGCGAGCCCGACTCATCGGAGTGCCTTGCGGGTTGGCATCGGCGGCCCGGTCGGCTCGGGAAAGACGGCTCTTGTTGAAGGCTTATGCAAGCACCTGCGCGAGAAGTACGACATCTACGTGATCACCAACGACATTTACACCAAGGAGGATCAGCTCATTCTCATGCGTGCCCAGGCACTACCGGCCGAGCGCATCATGGGCGTGGAGACGGGCGGTTGTCCGCATACGGCAATTCGGGAGGATGCGTCCATGAATCTCGCCGCCATCGACGACATGCAGCGGAGATTCCCGGCGGCGGAGTTGTGCTTTATCGAATCCGGGGGCGATAACCTTGCCGCGACGTTCAGCCCGGAACTCGCCGACCTCACGATTTATGTGATCGATGTCGCCGCGGGCGAGAAGATACCCCGCAAGGGTGGACCTGGAATCACCCGCTCCGATCTTCTCGTGATTAACAAGATCGATCTGGCTCGGTTCGTGGGCGCAAGTCTTGATGTCATGGAAGCGGATGCGTTGAGGATGAGGGGGAAGCGGCCGTTTGTCTTTACGAATATCAAGGCCGGAAAGGGAGTGGGCTTCATCGCGCGCTTCATCCTCGAGAGCGGTGGTCTGGAAAATCGTCTCGATGCTTCATTCAGTGCGCGCCCATTCCTGTATCAGGGGTAACGAGGGTTTCGCTGAGACTTGAGGAATACATCATGCAGGTGACCAGAGGCTTTAAAGGCAGGCAGGGTGATTCGGAGGCGACAGCCACTCGAGTTCCGCCTGGACAGTACGTGACTCAGGACTTCCCGGTGCTCACGTCAGGGCCAACGCAACGGACTTCGCTCGCGAGCTGGTCACTCGCACTGCAGACTGAGGGGAAACTGCTCGCGCGCTGGAACTGGGCGGAATTCGAGGCGCTCCCACAGACCGAGCGTACCTTCGACATTCACTGTGTCACGAAGTGGAGCAAGTTTGACACGCGCTGGCGCGGGGTCACCTTCGATGATCTGCTGAAGGCAGCCGGTCTCACATCGACTCCGCAGATGTATCTGATGGCGCACTGTGATGGCGGTTATACGACGAACCTGCCCGTGGCAGACCTGATGCAGGGTAAGGCCATGGTCGTCACCCATTTTGACGGACTGGCGCTGCCGGCCGAACACGGCGGGCCGGCCCGACTGCTCGTGCCTCACTTATATTTCTGGAAAAGCGCCAAGTGGGTCCGGCGACTGGTTTTCATGGAGACGAATTCCCCGGGTTTCTGGGAGTCCCTTGGCTATCACATTTACGGCGATCCATGGCGGGAGGAGCGGTACGCGGGCGATTAACCTTGTGAATTCTCCCGCGCGCCTCGATTGGCAGGTCGTGAACGCAACGCTCTTTCGCCACGAGACGGCCAGGGTGAGAAGCATCACCTTTGATGCCCCGGCATGGGCCGGGCACATGGCAGGGCAGCACGTCGATATACGCCTGACCGCGGATAATGGTTACCAGGCACAGCGAAGCTACTCGGTGGCGTCCCCGGCTGGATGCGGCCCTCAGGTGGAACTGACGGTCGAGTCTGTGGCCGGTGGGGAGGTGTCTGCGTTTCTTACGGAAGAACTGCGCGCTGGAGATGCCATCGAACTTCGCGGGCCTATCGGCGGATACTTCACCTGGAGTCCCGGCCTCGCGTCGCCACTGATGCTCGTCGCCGGTGGTTCGGGTGTGGTCCCGCTGATGTCCATGCTGCGGACACGGAATCAAGCCGGCAGCAAAGTTCCGGCAAAGCTTCTTTACTCCTCACGGTCGGCCGAGGACATCATTTATCGAGATGAGTTGGACCGGCTGTCCGCGAATCGCGACGGCTTTGACCTCGCCCACACGCTCACGCGTGGCGCTCCCGCCGGATGGAAGGGTCAGATCCGGCGGGTGGATCGAGACATGCTCGCCCAGTGCGGGTTCCAACCGGCCGAAGGGCCCCAGATTTTTGTGTGTGGGCCGACCTCATTCGTGGAGGCCGTTGCCGATCAGTTACTCAGTCTCGGGCATGGCGAGTCGGCTATCAAGACCGAGCGTTTCGGTCCAACGGGAGACAAGCGATGACAGGCGAGGTCGCGCGGCTCGATGGGAATGCGGCCGCCGGGCCGCTGAGTCGTTTCGGTGCTTTCGAGGCAACAAATCTGAGGGTTACTTGCGCCAACTGCAGGGCGGAAACGACGCTCGGGAGGCTTCATCTTTACGGAGGGAGCAAGGCAATGATCCTTAGGTGCATTAGGTGTGGAGAAGTAAATTTGCGCTTGCTGGAAGTAGGTCCGTCACTGCGATTGGATCTTCGGGGTGCCGCCCTCCTGGCGCTGGGGCCCGAGCCTGCGAGTGCGGCGGATGTTTTCGCCCTTGAGGAATGACGTCGCCGTTTGACTGAAGCCGATGAAATCGCCGCGGCGGGACAAGCAGCGGCCCGCCCGATGCCGACGATCTCGAACGGGTGCGGGGAAGCCCGAAGATGTTTTCCTGCCACTTTGCTCTAGGGATTAAAGGTCCATCACGCCCGAGTCCGGCGCGAGTCTTATTGCGCTGTTGTCAGATCTTCTGTGGCCTTACTCGCGCTCTGCTTCACGCCCGTGTTGGCATCGCCGGCGCTGAACTGTCGCCGCCAGAGGCCCGGATTGATGCCGACGAACCGACGAAAGACACGCGTGAAGTGCGACTGATCATGCATCCCGCAGTCGAGGCCTATCTGGGATAGAGGCGCCCGCGAACTCAACATGAGTGACTGTGCTCGCTGACTGCGACGCCTCGCGATATGGGCGAGCGGAGGTTCACCGAAGCTCTCGCGAAAAGCCCGGAAGAAATGCCCGACGCTCAGTTGTGCGACACGAGCGAGGTCACTGACCTGGATCGTGGAAGCCAGGTTGTCCGCAATGTACGCAGTAATGATTCTTTCTTGCCAAGGCGCGAGGCCGCCGCGACTTCGGGCTGCAGCTTGGACGGGGCGTTCCTCGCCGGTCGCGTCCAGGAGCTCTATTGCGCGCTGTAGGCACGCCTTCGCAGCAGCACGATCAGAGTCCAACGTGGCGACGGCAGCGGAGATGAGCTTCGGCAGCTCTTCGTGGCCCACGCGATATCCGCCTGCGTGAGTCATCGACACGACGGTCGCGTCACAATCCCCTTTGGATATCATTTCATTCCCCATCGCCCGCCATCGAACTCAAACCCTTGTTGCTCGCCTGTGGACGGTCGGCAAACCGCGGGGACGCGTGGGCCCTATTCGGCAGCAGCTCGTCCCGCAGCCTTCGGTTCGCCAACGCCGAACCTTGAGTACCCGAGCCATTCGCGCCCCTTTTCTCCAGCCCGGGGAAACAGTACAGGTCGAAATAAATAAATTGAAATCAATTTATTTGTAGGATCTATAATGTCAAGTTATGAGCGACAGTCACCCCACGTTTCGTCAGCTCGAGGCGTTGGTAGCTGTTATCGAGACCGGTTCCATGACGCGAGCGGCCAAGCGCATGCATGTCTCGCAGCCCGCCCTGAGCCGACTCATTGCGAACCTCGAGACTGATCTTGGCTACGCGATGTTTCGTCGGGCGGGTGGGCGCCTCGCGCCTACCGCGGAGGCGGAACTTCTCCGAGAAGAAATCAAGAACGCACTGAGCGCGGTAGATCGTGCGCGGCGCCGCGCACACGAGTTGGGAAGTTTCCAAGAGGGTGGGCTCGCAATTTGCGCGTTCGCATCTTTGGCAGCGACCCCGCTACCGCGCTTGCTTGCAAGCTTCGGCGCGCGAAACCCGAAGCTAAAAGTCACGCTCAACGCGATGCACTGCCGGCAGATGCCGGACGAGGTCTCACTGCAGCGTGCGGACTTCGCAATCTCCGATCTGCCCGTCCATGCGAATGGCGTGCTGGCGGAACACCTGTCTCGCTACCACGGAGTCTGCGTTGTTCAGCCTAAGCACCGCTTCGCCAGGCTGGCAACCCTGCCTCTAAAGGCCATGGCTGAGGAGCGCTTCGTGTGGTTGGGCGAAGAGGACGATGCCCGTACCCGTACTGTCGTCCAAGAGGCGTTTCGGGCAAGCGGGATTGACGTCAGAAGTCATGCAGAAGTGAATGTCTCTGCCTCCGCATGCGCATGGGTCTCGGCTGCGGGCGGTTGTGCCATCGTCGACCCCTTCGCCGCAGAGGAGTGGCGGGGTAGGTTGGCTTGGGTAAATACCGATCCTCCAATCACGTTTGATCTTTGGCTACTCCGTTCAGAGGTGAAACCCTTGTCGCGGATTGCCACAGCGTTCCTTGAGATTCTGCGCGGCTATCTCGGCACGCTGCCCGGCGCGCGACCCGCACGATGAATGTCGGCTAGTTGTTGCGGCCGTCAAACATCTCGGTGAGCGAGGTCTCGCAGATCGGGTGTACTGCGCCGAGTGGTCGACGGCACCGATCAGGTGCGTCGACGGCGGCTCAACTCTAGAAAACGGAGCACCAATTATGCCTCGGTCAAGATGCACCGGGGAAAGGTCGTGCGGAAGATGAAGCTTTTTTCCAGGCCGCTACTCGCGCGCATGTCCGACACGGTGCGCGGTGCGGGCATGTTCGGCAGCCCAGAGCGATCCCACCTGCTCGCATATCTCAACGAACCGCAGCCCTCTCCGGTTCGATGTTGCCCACCACTGTAGTAACGCCAGGCACGCATCGCACGGTTGTCAGATCTTTTGTGGGTATATTCGCGTTTTTCTCCACCCCCATGCTCGGCTCGCCGCCGCTGAACTGTCGCCGCCAGACGCCCGGATTAGTCCCGACGAAGTGGCGAAAGACCCGCGTGAAGTGCGACTGATCATGCATGCCGCAGTCGAGCGCAATCTGCGATAAAGGCGTCTCCGAACTCAACATGAGCGACTGAGAACGCTGAATGCGCCGCCTCGCGATGTGGGCGAGCGGAGGTTCACCGAAGCTCTCGCGAAAAACTCGGAAGAAATGCCCGACGCTCAGTCGTGCGACTCGAGCAAGGTCGCAGACCCGGATCGTTGAGCCCAGGTTCGTCGCTATGTATGCGGTAACGATCCTTTGTTGCCAGGGCGCGAGGCCGCCGCGAATACAGGCTGTAGCTTGGACAGGGCATCCCTCGCCGGTCACGAGCAGGAGCTCCACGGCGCGCTGTAGACAGGCTCTCGCAGTAGCGCGATCAGATTCCAACGTTGCAGCTGCAGCGGAGAGGAGCTTCGGCAGCTCTTCGCGGCCCAGGCGATCCCCGAACAGATGACGAAGTGCCTGCGCTGAACCCATACCCACCTCCTAAACAGTGTGGTGAGTGTGGAGAACTTCACGCGCGTCGACCACCCCCAGTGGTTCAGTTGCGCCCTCAATCTCTGGTCAACAGCGGCGCTCCGACTTTCGGCGGGTCCACAGTCTTTTTGGCTTAGGTATCCAGATGTTTTCGACCAAAAAGCCGAGCATCGATCGACCATGCCCCCGGCCCGATCATCGCGGCAGTGCCACCCAACGTCGCCAGAATGACTGAAATCCACGGGTCCCCGACGCGCGCGATAGCAATCCACAATTCAATTACCGCAATCAAAGTTCCCACGAGTGGAGTGCAGAGGCCAAGAAAGAGCAGTATCCCTGCGCACGCGGCGATGATCTCCGGAATCATCGACGCAGGAAGGGGTGTGCCGGTAGGACCGAAGATTCCGCAGCGAAGAAGCAAGATGGCCGTGAGAATGCGCTGAAGCAGCAGACCCACGCCCGGCCAGCCGTTGGCGAAGTTCGAAAAAAGTCGCTGCATCAAAGCGAATCATAGGGAAAACTGCAACGAAAGCGAAACCGCTCACGGTTGGAGAAGGCGACTCTACTTTTGGGGGAGACCGATAATGCCCCGCTTTAGGCCGATCGTTACAGCGTGGGCCCGGTCGTTTGCGCCTAATTTCGACAGGATATTCGTAACATGGCTCTTCACGGTCGCCTCGCCGATCGAGAGTTGATCGGCGATCTCCTTATTCGAGTTGCCGGCGGTGATCAACTGGAGGACCTCGATTTCGCGTGCGGTCAGCGCGGCATCAGTTGCGTGATCGGCTAGTTCCGCGGCAAGTTCTGCTGGAATTCGTTTTTGTCCTGCATGGACGGCACGGATCGCATCGAGCAGCTCCTTGTGCACGTATCCTTTGAGTACGTACCCTCTAGCACCACCTTTAAGGGCCCGGAGCACTTGGGTGTCGCCTGTGTATGTTGTGAGAACGATGATCCGAGCCTCGGGGAACTCTCTCCGAATAGCCTCAATTGTCTCGAGCCCATCCATCACCGGCATCTGAAGATCCATCAGCGTTATATCCGGCCGATGCGATCTAAAGGCTTCAAGGGCCTCCTTCCCGTTCGACGCCTCCGCGACCAATTTCAGGTCCTGTTCTGCGTTCACTAACGCCGCAATGCCCTTCCGCAAAAGAGGATGGTCATCTACGGTAAGGATTCGAATCAGATTATGAGTGCTCTGCACGACTTCTGACCTTGCGAAGCAATCGTGACCCAACGTCGTCACCCGTGGTCTGGAAGGCAACGTCCGCGGGGACCGTCAGCTGAACCTCGGTGCCGGCTCCGGCCTCGCTCCAAAAATCAAGTCGAGCTCCGATGCGCTCAGCGCGTTCACGCACGCCCCGCAATCCCCAATGCCCGGCGATTCCGCCGTCCATCAGCACCTTGGGGTCGATACCTCTGCCATTATCACGAATGCGAACCCGAAGCATGCGGTCATCGTATCGGATCTCTGCTTCAATCCGAGTGGCGTGCGCGTGCCGATACGCATTTCGCAGGATCTCCACTGCGACGCGACAGACCTCATTCGTCGCGATGGCAGACAAGGCTCGCTTCTCCCCCTCCTCAAGAAGCTCAAAGACTGGTAGTTGCTGGTCCGCAGTTCCGGATTGTGCCAATTCGCGACTTGCAGCCATGAGCGACGCTGCGAGATTTCCCTTCGCAAGCGGCTCCGAACGTAAGTCTCGAATCGCATCTCTGCTCTCGGCCAGTGCTCTTTCTGTGTCGTCGATCGCAAGATCGAGCGATTGCATGGCTTCATCGGGTCGGCGAGGGAACAGATTACGAGCTGCCTGAAATTGAAACATGAGTCCGTGCAAGCTTTGCAGCAGCGTGTCGTGTAATTCGCGAGCGATGCGGGTTCGCTCATTGACGCGCTCTTCGAGGCGCAAGTTGAGCTGACGGACGATCAGCCGCAACCGCGCCAGGTAGAGGAGCCACAGAACCAACAGCCCCACCGCGACGCACGCCGTCCGGAACGCGGTGGTTTGATAGAAAGTCGGTGGCACCTCGAAAGCGATGGTCGCGCCCGTGGTGTTCCAGACACCGTCGTTGTTCGATGCGATCACGTGAAACCGATACCGTCCGGGGGCGAGGTTAGTGTAATAGGCCGAGCGCCGCCCGCCGACGTCGCGCCAATCGTGGTCGACCCCATCCAGTCGATAGCGGAACTGCATGCGCTCGGGCAGGGACAGGCTGAGCGCCGTGTAGTCGATCTGCAAGTTAGCGGGTAATACCGGCAGCACGATCGGTGATCCCGGCAAGTACGTCTTGCCGTCGACCACGAAGGCGCGAATCAGGACGGGCGGAACGACAGTGTTCTGGCGCAGGTCACGAGTATCGACCGAGGAGACGCCGAGTGTCCGCGATATCCAGACACGTCCGTCCTGCGTCGACACGGCGGCAGGTGAGGGCCTGAGGTCAGGGTACCCCACCACCCCATCCAAGCTGTCGAATGCCTCGCGCTGCAGCCGCCCGCCGGGCGACTTCAGCTTGGCCGCAATCACGGTCGCACTCACGTGTACCAGGCCAGTTACCTGATTCAACCACAGGTCACCGTCAGGCATCACAGCGATGCCCTTGATCATGCCGATGCGATCGACCGGCCAACTCGCCAGCATTCGAAAGGTCGCGCCATCGAACAGGGCGAGCCCCCCGTCGCCTCCCAACCAGACCTGCGATCCGCTACCGCTGACGGAGGTAATGTCTCCCAAGGTCAGCCCAGCGCCGGAAGAGTAAACATGCACCCGCTCACCATCGATCATGGCGGCGCGGTTCTGCGGATAACCCAACCACACTCGCCCTTGGGGATCGGTCCAGGCCGCGAAGGCCGCGCCTGATGGCAAGCCCATCAGGCCGCCGGATAACTGCCATTCGCCGTTTTGCACCCGGTACACGCCATGGCGGACGACGGAAACCCAAAGGCCGCCTTCCGAATCCGCAGTCATCGCCTGGACGTCCGCGGGCTCCCCAGAACGGAAGAGTCCCGCGGGAGGCTCCACGAACTCCAGCCTGCCGCCGACCAGGCGCGCCAATTTGCCAGCCCCGCCAATCCAGAGTACGCCATCACTGTCCTCGTACAGGCAGGTCAGCGGGACTGGCCAGCGCAATTCCAACACGGACGGCCGCTCGCCTTGCAAATGCAGCAGCGGCTGAGTGAGGTTGTAGGCCCCAATCCACAGCGAGCCGTCCCGATCGGGCGCCAGCGCCAGCCCCTCGGCGTCTCGAAACTCCTCGGGCAGCCTCGCCGGTACCACTTTACTGCGGGTGAGGCGATCCAGCCCTCTATGTGTGGTGACCCATATATTGCCTTCCCGATCCTCAAGCGTATGGCTTATCGGGCTGCCCGACAGTCCGTCCTGAGTTTTGAAGAGATCGACTCGACTGTCGCCCGACCGGCCCTCCGAATAACGCGCGAGCCCGTCATCCGTGTGGATCCAGAGAGTGCCGTCCCGATCTGCCTTGACCCCAAGCACGCCCTTGATGGTCGCCGCGCGGAAGCCGGTCTCATCCGCTGCTGGGGTTCTTGCCGGGGTGTCCGGGTCGAGCGAGAGCAGCGCTGAGTTGCCATAGTCACCAATCCAGATCCGTCCATCAGGTGTGGCCGCTCCACCCCACAGTCCAAATGAAGAAGACGCTGGACTCGGTCGTACCTTCATGACTGCCTCGAAGCGCCGGGAGCCCGAGCGCAGGCGAAACAGGGTGTCGCTCGTAGTAGCCCAGATCGAGCCGCGGGAATCGACAAATCCTGAATTGAACCCATCCAGGGGCAGGCCCCACTCCGCCGCTGCTTGCACCCAGCGCGCATTCTCAAAGCGAAACAGACCGCGCGTAGTTGCAGCCCAGGGCACACCGTCAACACCCAACCACAACGCCGCAACCTTTGCCCGGGGAAATCCTTCTGGCTCCCCGTAGCTCACGGCCTTGTCGTTGAGCAGGAAAGAGACGCCGCCAGTGTGAAAACCCACCCAAAGGCCGCCCTCCGGCGTCCTGGCCAGGGCAGAGATGTCCTTTGAAAGAAGATGGCCGACGCGCGGCTCATAGCTCTCGAAGCGGATGCCGTCGAATCGATACAGGCCCGTGCCGTATGTCCCGATCCACAGAAATCCATCCGTCGTTTGCGCCAAGGCAGAAAGGCCGACCGGCGCGCCATCGAGGTATGTCCACGACTTGTGCAGAAACTGGCTGACCGTTCGGTCAGTGTCGAGAGAAAATGCCGGACCGGTCCAGATAAGCGCGGCAAAAGCACCGAGGAGCCAACATGTCGAGCGAGACACCGGTCATCTCCCGCTAGGGTGTACCTGATCCCACGGGGTCGCGGCTACCGACGGGCAGTTCACAACAATTTTCCGCCACCCACGCAGCCCAAGTCTGTAGAACTTAGCGTGTTCGCGCTGCGAAGGCCATACGACCCTGAATTGGTGGGTATACGCCAATGCGGAGGCGGCGGCGCGCTCGGAGGCCGTGCGACGGAGGCCCGCCAGTTTCCTCGATGTTGTCATCGATCAACGGGCTGGGTCCTCTGTTAGTGCGCGGTGATGTCCCCGTCATGGTCTTGCTGTGGTTTTCTTCGATCCGGAACGGTGCGATCAACACGATTGATCCGCGAATCCGTCTTGCAAGCGATAGCGCCTCAAGGAGCCTCGGTCTGAACAATGCATTCAGCGGCGAACGCTAGTGCCGCGGATCACGAGAAAATAACCGGGGGCCAGGACGACGCGAGCGGCCTCGAGTTTGTGTACGACAAGGCAGTTTCACGCGGACGCAGAGCATCGGACTGAGAGTCCGATGTCCCTGGCTTCTTGGATCTTGAACTCGCGCACTCACGAGGCCGAATCGGTAGCGCTCTGATCAGTGTGGCGGACGGCGGCGGACGTCTACGGACTCCCGGACTCGAACCTTTCGCGAATTACCCCCGCGCTGATTTTCTTCGTCCGTTCCCGCTGCTTAGCCGCGTGTATGCAATTCACCTGAGACGGAAGGAGATTGGTCTTCGAAGGGAGTTCATGCGTCTCAAGAAGTCTGCGCACAGGACTCGAACTCGCAGGACTCGAACCTTAAATTACCCCCTAAATTACCCGCTACGAGGTGCTCGCTAGGCTCCTGCGGGAGCGAGGATTTCGGCCACCCTGGCTCGATCGCCGCACTTCGAGCTTCCTGCGCAGCTATAGAAGAATCATCTATGATGCGTGCTGAAGTTCGAGTCCGTTCTCGAAGTCGGAAGCTATTGAAAAACATGATGAAAATCAGACTGGTGCCCGGGAGAGGACTCGAACCTCCACGGTGTTACCCGCTAGTACCTGAAACTAGTGCGTCTACCAATTCCGCCACCCGGGCAGGTGAGGAAGGCCGCGCAATTTACGCACGGGGTCGGAGGCTGTCAATTGAAGGCGAGTAGGGGCAAGTTCGGGCGGCGCGACCGCAATGCCGCCGCCGCTCAAACATCCCGATCCAAGGCCGGCGGACGCAGCAAGGCGCCCGCGCAGACAAGTTCGCGCACCCGCAGCCGCAGCGATGCGGACCCAGGCCACAGCAAGACCGGGGTGCGCTCCGGGGGCACGGTCGAAGGTGTCGTAAGTGCCAACCGCGCCGGCTACGGCTTCCTGCGCGTGGAGGGTTTCAAGGACAGCATCTTCCTGCCGCCGCCGGAGATGCGCGGTGTCATGCACGGCGATCGCCTGCGTGTGAAGGTTGCCCGCGCCGCCGATGACCGCTGGTCAGGCACCGTCGAGCAGGTGCTCGAGCGCGGCGTTACCGCGTACCTCGGCACGGTGGAGGTCCAGGGCCGCAACGCCTGGGTCAATGCCGCAGACCGGCGCCTGCAGCTGCGCTGCGCGGTAGCGCCGCAGGATCTGCAGGGCGCCCGTGGCGGCGACTGGGTCATCGCACGCGTCACGCGGCACGCCGCTGCCGCTGCCACCGCCCAGGCGGTGGTGGTCAAGCGACTTGACCCGGACCGTCCGGTCGAACTCGCGACCGAGTCTGCGATCGCTCGCTTCGGCCTACCGAACGAGTTCGAGGCCGCGGCGCTGCGTGAGGCGCAGGCCTACGGCGCGCACGTCGACCCGCGTGAGGCCGCCGCGCGCGAGGACCTGCGTGGCCTGCCACTAGTCACCATCGACGGCGAGGATGCCCGCGATTTCGATGACGCGCTATTTGCGGAAAGCCACCCGGTCGGCTTCCGGCTGATCGTTGCCATCGCCGACGTCAGTCACTACGTGCGCCCCGGCAGCGCCCTCGATGCCGGCGCCCAGGAGCGCACCACCTCGGTGTATTTCCCGACACGCGTGCTGCCGATGTTGCCCACGGCGCTCTCGGATCACCTGTGCTCGCTGGCCCCGCACGTCGATCGGCTGTGTTTCGCGGCCGACATGGTCATCACCAAGTCAGGTGCGCTCAAGAGCGCGCGCTTCTACCCCGCTGTGATGCGCTCGCATGCGCGACTGACGTATACGCTCGCCTATCAGGCGCTTTTCGAGGGCCGGCCCGCGGCGCGTGAGCAGCTCGGAGCGCTGTTCCCCAAGCTCACCGTGCTGGTCGATGTCTACCGGGCGTTGCACAAGGCGCGCGCCCGCCGCGGCGCCCTCGATTTCGATGCCCCGGAAGCAGAATTCGTCATCGATGAGGCCGAGCGGGTGCGGGGTATCGAGATGCGCGCGCGCAACGAGGCGCACCGGCTGGTCGAGGAGTGCATGATCCTCGCCAACGTCGCTGTCGCCGAAGCCCTGGAGAAGGCGCACGTGCCGACGCTGTACCGCGTGCATGCGACACCGGATGACGAGAAGCTCGAGCGGCTGGCATCCACCCTGCGTTCGCTTGGCATGGATGCGCGCATTCCCGACACCGTGACCACGCGCGACCTGCAGGCCATTGCCCGACGCGTGCCGAGTGCCGCCGAGCGCGCCTTCGTGGAGACGCTCGTGGTGCGCGCCCTGCCGCAGGCGCTCTACCAGCCGGCGAACATCGGCCACTTCGGTCTGTCGCTCACGCACTACGCCCACTTCACCTCCCCGATCCGCCGCTATCCCGATCTCGTGGTGCACCGCACGCTCAAATCCATGATCGGGGCGCAGGGCGGGGCGGCGGTGCGCTACGACACTCCCCAGCTCAGTGTCTTCGGGGAGAGTACCTCGCGCCTGGAGAAGCGCGCCGACGAGGCCGACCGCTACGTCTCCAACTTCCTCAAGTGCACCTATCTGAAGGAGCGCATCGGCCAGACCTTCCAGGGGCTGATCACGACCGTCGTCGAGTTCGGCTGCTTCGTGCAGATCCTGGACGTGGCGGTCGACGGGCTGCTGCACATCGATAACCTGCGCGACGATGACTACGTCATGGAGGACAACGGCCACGCCTGGCGCGGCAAGCGCTCGGGCCGGCGCCTGCACACCGGCGCGCACGTACGTGTCATGGTTACGGCCGTGAACCCGATCGAGGGGCTGATCGACCTGGCACTGGCGGAGGAGGCCTGAAGTGCGCCCGGCTGCGGGCGTGCCGCGGGGCACCGAGACGATCTATGGCCTGCACGCCGTGCGGGTCATGCTCGAGCGCCATCCGCAGCGCGTGCTGAGCCTTGAGCTCGCCGAACATCGCGGCGATGCGCGCGTGCGCTCGCTCGAGGAGCTCGCCCGGCGCCACGGCGTCACGGTGCGGCGGGTCGAACTGACGAGTTTCAGGCAGCGGCTGGGCGAGGTGGTCCATCAGGGCGTGGCCGCGGACATCGTGCCGCTCGCTCCCTGGAGTGAGGACGAGCTGCTCGCCGCGCTCGCCACTACCGCCACGCCGCTCTTGCTGGCGCTCGATGGGGTGCAGGATCCTCACAATCTCGGTGCCTGCCTGCGCACTGCCGATGCCTGCGGGGCGCTCGCAGTGATCGTGCCGCGCGATCGCGCCGCGAAGCTGAACCCGACGGTGCGCAAGGTGGCCGCCGGCGCCGCCGAGACCATCCCGGTGGTGGCGGTCACCAATCTGGTGCGTACACTGAAGCTCTTGAAGGACGCGAACCTGTGGGTGGTCGGGGCGGACGCCGCTGCCGACAAGGACGCGGGCCAAGTCGATCTGAAGGGGGCAGTCGTGCTGGTACTTGGGGCCGAAGGTTCTGGCCTGCGTCAGCTGACGCAGCAGAACTGTGATTTCATGGTCAGGCTGCCGCAGCTCGGGGCGGTGGAGAGCCTCAACGTATCCGTCGCCGCCGGCATGCTCCTCTATGAGGCCGTGCGTCAGAGGAGCGGGCGATGAAGGCGGTGCTGGCGCGATCCTTCGCACCCCTCGATCAACTCGCCCTGGAGGACGTCCCGGCCAAGAGCGCAGGTCCGAATCAGGTCGTGATCTCGGTGAAGGCCGCGGGCGTGAATTTCCTGGATGGTCTGATCGTGCAGGGCAAGTACCAGACCAAGCCGCCGCTGCCGTTCTCACCGGGCGCCGAGGTCGCCGGGCTGATTCGTGAGCTCGGACCCGGAGTGACCGGACTCACCGCCGGCATGCGCGTACTCGGACTGACCAGCTTCGGCGGTTATGCCGAGGAAGTGGTGACCGAGGCCTCGAACATCATGCCGCTGCCGCAGAACATGGATTTCGCCACCGCGGCGTGCTTTCCGGTCGTGTACGCCACCTCTCTTCATGCCCTGAAGGATCGCGGTCAGCTGCGCGCCGGGGAGACGCTGCTGGTGCTCGGCGCCGCAGGTGGCGTGGGACTTACGGCGGTTGAGATCGGCAAGATCATGGGCGCACGCGTGATCGCGGCGGCCTCCAGTGACGAGAAGCTCGCCCTGTGCCAGGCGCGCGGGGCTGACGCGCTGATCAACTACGCGACCTCCGACCTGCGCGAGCAGGTGAAGGCGCTGACCGCCGGCAAGGGGGTGGATGTGGTCTACGATCCGGTCGGCGGTGCCTATGCCGAGCCGGCGGTGCGCGGACTGGCATTCCTCGGGCGCTACCTCGTCATCGGCTTCGCGAGCGGGGAGATCCCCAAGATCCCGCTCAACCTCTTGCTCCTGAAGCAGGCCTCGATCGTCGGGGTGTTCTGGGGTGCCTATGCGCGCGCCCGGCCCGCCGATAACGCCAATAACTTCGCGGAACTCTTTGCCTGGTACGAGGCGGGGCGGCTGCATCCGCATGTCTCGGAGAGCTTCCCACTCGCGCGCTACCGCGAGGCGCTGGACGTCGTCATGAACCGCCGCGCCAAGGGCAAGGTCGCACTCACCGTTCCCTAGCATGGCGTGCACGGGCCCATGACCGAGGCAGTTTCCTTCACCCAGCATGGCGAGATCGCGCTCGCCGTCATCGACCATCCGCCGGTAAACGCGCTCGCGCACGCCGTGCGCTTGGGTCTCATGGCAGCGCTCGAGCGCACCGCCGCCAACCCACAGATCCGGGCGCTGGTGATTCGTGGCGCCGGCAAGAACTTCTCCGCGGGCGCGGACGTGCGCGAGTTCGGCCTGCCGTTTGAGCCCCCGCAGCTCGGAGAAGTGATTGAGCGCACCGAAGCACTCACCAAACCGGTGTTCGCGGCCCTCCACGGTAATGCCCTGGGCGGCGGACTGGAGCTGGCGCTCGCCTGTCACTTCCGCGTGGCGCTGAGCGGCACGCGTCTGGGCCTGCCGGAGGTGAAGCTCGGCATCATTCCCGGCGGCGGCGGCACGCAGCGGCTGCCGCGTTTGATCGGGGCGCGCGCCGCGCTCAGCGTGATTGCGGAGGGTCGGGACCTGCAGGCCGCCGAGGCACAGCGCCTGGGCCTGGTGGATCTGTGCGTTGAGGCCGATCTTGAGTCCGCCGCGCTCGAGCTTGCGCGCGAGGTGGTGCGCACTGGCCGGCCCATGCGGCGCACCGGCGCAATTGTCCCGGTTCTCGATGAGCCGCAGGTGTTCGATGAGTTCGTAAAGAGCGTGAACCGGCGGCAACGTGGGTTCCTGGCGCCGCTGGAGGCGGTCAAGGCGGTGCGCATGGCCTACGAGCTGCCCTTCACCGCGGGGCTCGCACGCGAGTTGCAGATGTGCCTGGTACTCCTCGATGGCGCGCAATCGCGCGCGCAGCGTCATGCGTTCGCGGCCGAGCGCGAGATAGCGCGCATACCGGACTTAAGCCCGCGCACGGCCGTGCGCGACATCCAAAGCGCCGCTATCGTCGGCGCGGGTGTGATGGGCCGCGGCATCGCCATGTGTCTTGCGAACGCCGGCATCGCGGTGCGGCTCATCGCCCGCACCGCGGCCGCCGCGGAGCAGGCGCACGGGGGAATCGCGAAGCTCTACGGCACTCAGGTCGGGCGGGGCGCTCTCACAGCAGAGCAGGCGGCGCAGCGCCAGGGCCTGATCAGCGCCGGTGCGGCACTGAGTGAGCTGCGCAGCGCAGACCTCATCATCGAGGCGATTACCGAAGATCTCGCGGCCAAGGAAGAACAGTTCGCACGCCTGGGCCGCCAGTGCCGGCCCGGAGCCATCCTCGCCAGCAACACCTCATTCCTCGATCTGGAGGTCCTCGCCCGGGCTGCCGGCCGCCCGGCCGATGTGGCCGGCCTGCACTTCTTCAATCCCGCCCCGGCGATGCGGCTGCTGGAAGTGGCGCGTACGGGAGCGACAGCCCCGGAGGTCACCGCCACGCTGCTCGCGCTCGGGCGGCGACTGGGGAAGATTCCGGTGCTGGTCGGTGCCGCCGAAGGCTTCGTGGCCAATCGCATGCTGGCGCGCCGCTCGCGCGAGGCGCTGTTCCTGCTCGAGGAGGGCGCCCTGCCACAGCAGGTGGACCGGGTGCTTACGGATTTTGGGTTTCCGCTCGGCCCCTTCGCGGTGGCGGACCTCGGCGGGCTCGACGTCGTACTGGCGACGCGCCGCGCGCGCTTCGCGCAGCTCACACCGCGCGAGCGCGCGGCGGACCTGCTCGAGCAGTTAAACGCGCTCAAGCGCTTCGGCCAGAAGAGCGGCGCGGGCTGGTATCGCTACGATGTCGAGCGGCGGGCGCAGCCCGATGCGGCGGTGCAGGAACTCATCACGCGCCATGCCGCCGCCCGCGGCATCGTGCGCCGCGCCATCACCGATGAGGAGATTCTCGAGCGCTGCCTTTATGCCATGATCAATGAGGGCGCGCGCCTTTTGGGTGAGGGCGTGGTGCCGCGGCCGCACGAAATCGACGTCATCTGGGTGAACGGCTTCGGCTTTCCGGCTTACCGCGGGGGACCGATGTACTACGCCGACCAGCTGGGCCTGCCCAGCGTGCTCAGCGCCATCGAGCGCTACCGGGAGAGGGTCGGTGCGGACTACTTCACCCCGGCGCCGCTCATCGAGAAGCTGGTTCGGGAAGGGCGGGGCTTCTACAGCTGACAGATCCGCACACAGACTTAAGGAGTGCAGTTTCCGTGGACTTCGAACTCAGCGACAAGAGCAGGGATTACCTCAAGCGCCTCGGCGCCTTCATGGACGAGCACATCTATCCAAACGAGGAGCGCTTCTACGCGCAACATCGCGAGGGCGATCGCTGGGCGGAGCCCCCGCTGCTCGAGGAAATGAAGGCCAAAGCGCGCGCACAGGGCCTGTGGAATCTCTTCCTGCCCGACTCGACCCACGGCGCCGGGCTCACCAACCTCGACTACGCGCCGCTGTGCGAGATGATGGGGCGCGTGCGCTGGGCGCCGGAGATCTTCAACTGCTCCGCGCCCGATACCGGCAACATGGAGACCATCGAGCGCTACGGCACGCCCGAGCAGAAACGCACGTGGCTTGAGCCGCTCCTGGCCGGCAAGATCCGCTCCGCCTTCGCCATGACCGAGCCGCGCGTGGCTTCCAGCGATGCCACCAACATCGAGAGTTCCATCGTGCGCGATGGCGACAGCTACGTGATCAACGGTCGCAAATGGTGGACCTCAGGTGCCGGCAGCCGCCACTGCAAGCTCTTCATCTTCATGGGCAAGACCGATCCTGCCGCGCCCCGTCATGCGCAGCAGTCGATGATTCTGGTGCCGCGCGATACCGCCGGCATCACGATCCTGCGCCACCTGCCGGTGCTCGGCTTCGATGACGCCCCGCACGGCCACATGGAGATCGACTTCAAGGACGTGCGCGTGCCGGTGAGCAACATGCTCCTGGGCGAAGGCCGCGGCTTCGAGATCGCCCAGGGACGCTTGGGTCCCGGGCGTATCCACCACGCCATGCGGCTCATCGGGGTGTCCGAGCGGGCGCTGGAGAAGATGTGCCGGCGCGTGAAGTCGCGCAAGGCGTTCGGGCGCACCATCGCCGAACAGTCAGTGACGCTCGAGCGCATCGCCGAATCGCGCATCCGCATCGATCAGGCGCGCCTCCTGGTGTATCACGCCGCCTGGCTCATGGACACGGTCGGTAACAAGGCAGCGCGCGGGCCGATCGCGATGATCAAGATCGCCGCCGCCGAGACCGCCTGCCAGGTCATCGACTGGGCCATCCAGGCGCACGGGGCTGCGGGCCTGAGCGATGACTTCCACCTCGGGCACGCCTACGCTCAGGCGCGCTCCATTCGCATCGCCGACGGTCCCGATGAGGTGCACCGCAACCAGATCGGACGGCTGGAACTGGAGAAGCATCCCGGATGAGCGATGCGGAGTTTGCCGGCACGATGCCGGTCACCGACGCGCAGCGCTTCGACGTGACGGCGCTTGAGCACTATCTGGCCGCACACGTGCGCAGCCTGCGTGCGCCGCTGCAAGTGCGCCAGTTCCGGGGCGGGCAGTCCAATCCCACCTTCCTGCTGCAGGGAGCGGACGGCAGCCAGTACGTGCTGCGTAAGCAGCCGGACGGGGTGCTGCTGCCGTCTGCGCATGCGGTCGACCGCGAGTTCCGGGTCATCAGCGCGCTGCACGGCACCGGCTTTCCGGTGGCGCGTCCGGTGTGCTTCTGCGACGACCGCAGTGTGATCGGCACGCTCTTCTATGTCATGGGGTACGCGCACGGAAGAAACTTCTGGGACGCGACGCTGCCGGATCTGACACCCGCGGCGCGCGCGGCGGTCTATGACGAGATGAATAAGGTGCTGGTGCGGCTGCACACGCTGGATTTCGCGAGCGTGGGACTCAGCGACTACGGCAAGCCCGGCAACTACTTCGCGCGCCAGATCGCGCGCTGGAGCAAGCAGTATCGCGCCTCCGAGACCGAGCCGATTGCCGCGATGGACAAACTCTTGCGCTGGCTGCCGGCCAACATCCCCGCGCAGGATGAGACCGCGCTCGTGCACGGCGACTATCGCCTCGACAACCTGATTTTTGCTCCGGCCGAGCCACGCATCATCGCGGTGGTGGACTGGGAGCTCTCGACTCTCGGGCATCCGCTGGCAGACTTCTCCTACCACGTCATGGCCTGGCGCATCCCCTCCGGAGACAACCGCGGACTTGCCGGCGTTGACTTCGCACAGCTGGGCATCCCGACCGAGGCGCAGTACCTGGCCGCCTACTGCCAGCGTACCGGGCGAGACGGGGTCGAGCCGCGGGTGTGGAACTTCTGCATGGCCTACAACCTGTTCCGCATCGCCTGCATCCGCCAGGGGATTCTGCGCCGGGTGGTCGAGGGCACCGCGGCGAGCCGCCATGCCAGGGATGCGGGCAGCAAGGCGCGCGAAACCGCAGAACTCGCCTGGCAGCAGGTCGAAGAACACCTGGGAGGCTGAACGCGCGTGTTCGGAATTCACGCTTACTGGCTCTTCCTGCTCACCGGGATTCTGCTCAACCTCGCCCCGGGACAGGACACCCTCTTCATCCTCGGCCGCAGTCTTGCCGGCGGCACGCGCGCCGGGATTGCCGCCGCGTTCGGGATCGGCGTCGGCAGTCTCGGGCACACGCTGCTCGCAGCGCTCGGCCTTTCGGCACTCCTGGCAGCCTCGCCGTGGGCCTTCACGCTCGTAAGACTCGCAGGCGCGTGCTACCTCATCTACCTCGGCGGCCGGCTGCTCATCGGCGGCAAGGGCGGCGCGGTGGTGGCGCGCAGCGCTGCGGGCGGCGCGCGCTCGGCGTTCATTCAGGGGATTGTAACGAACCTCATGAATCCCAAAGTGGCGCTGTTCTTCCTCGCGCTGCTGCCGCAGTTCATCGATCCGGCAAGCCCGGCCAAGACGCTGGCGTTCCTGGCACTGGGTGCCACGTTTGTTACCACCGGACTCATCTGGTGCCTGGTGCTCGCCAGCGCCGCGGGCCGGCTGCAGTCCTTCCTCAGGCGTAACCCCGGGGCCGGCCGCCTCATCGACAGAAGCGTCGGCGCGCTCTTCTTATCCTCGGGGCGCGGCTGGCCGCGGCGCGCTGAAGTCTAGACACCTCGCTAGCGGCGCAGCTGGGCGGTGCGCGACAGGAAGCGCCAGCCGCCGGCGGTCTTCTCCAGCACGTCGCGATACACCACGCTCCCGACGCGGCCGTTGCGCCCGACCCCGAGTCCCTTGGAGAGCACCCGCACCGTACCATCCGGATCCTGGCTCACCAGGATGTTGGTGGCGTGGTGCGCGAGCGGGTGGGCGGCGTCGGGCCGGCTCCACAGGGCGTGGATCGCGCGCACGCCGCGCACCTCGCCTAGGTCGAACGCACGCATGTCGTAGAGTGTGCGCTCGGTGAAAAGCTCATCCACGCGCTGCCACTCACGCTCGTCGATGATGTGCCCGTAGCGTGCGAGCAGCTCGTGGATGGCGAGGACGTCGTGCGGCTCGAGCACAGGTCAGTCCGGTGTGACGACCGCACGTGCGCGCAGCGTGCCGGCGTGCAGCTTGGCATACGCCTCGGGCACCTGAGCGAAGCTGAAGTGTTCGGTATCGTTGCGCAGCTTGCCGGCTTCGGCGAGCGCGACCACCTCGCGCAGGTCGGCGATGGTACTACCGGTGAAGTTGAAGACCTCGCCGTCCTTGGGCAACAGGTGGAACCAGGGCTGGTTGAGCCGACCCATGCCCGCCCCGATCAGGCCGTACGAGCCGGTGCGGCGCACCGCCGCCAGGCCACCCTCGATGGTCGCGTCGATGCCGACGAAGTCGAGTACCACTTCGGCACCGGCCCCCTGGGTGAGCGCGCGGATCTCACCGGCGCTGTCCGCGTTCACCCCCGCAAGCGTCTCGTGGGCACCGAGGCTCTTGGCGTAATCCAGACGCTGCGGGTTCACATCGACCGCGATCACCCGCGCACTGCTTAAGGTGCGCAGGATCTGCACCGCAAAACTCCCCAGGCCCCCGGCGCCGATGACGACGGCGGTGCTACCGGCGCTCAGGCGCGGCAGCACGCGCCGCACCGCATGCATGGAGGTGGCACCGGCGTCCGCCAGTGGGCCGGCGCTGCGCGGGTCGAGCGAGCCAAGCGCGATGAGCGGGCGGGAGTTCTCCAGCAGCACGAAGCGCGCCAGTCCCCCGTCGCGCCCGTAGCCGCGCCCGGCGGTGCCGGCATGGCAGTTGTTGTCCAGTCCCGCGCGGCAGTAGGCGCAGGTGCCATCCGAGTGCGGCGACACCAGGATGACGGGCTGACCGGGCGAGAAGCCGCTGACGCCGCCGCCGCACTGGTGCACCCAGCCGGCGATCTCATGACCGAGCGTGAAGGGCAGCTGCCAGTTCAGAAACGGCGGGGCGAGCGCCTGCGGATCCATCATGCCGACATCGGAGTGGCACAGGCCGTTGCCGGCCACCCGCACCAGCACCTGGCCGACCGCGGGTTGCGGGACGGGCACCTCCTGAAGTTCCGCTGGTGCCCCGAAGCGGGTCAGCCGCCACGCCAGCATCGTGCGCGCATCGCTCATGCGCCTAGTATGCCGCCGCTGCGCCTCGCTGCCACGCTCCTCCTTATGAACTAGATCCGCACGGCAGCGGCGACAGGCGCGCTCAAGGTGTGCGAGATTCCTCACCATGACACGCTGGCAGAATCGGCCACCCGGATCGAACTGGGGCGAATTCGGTCCCGACGATCAGCGCGGGCGCATGAACCTGCTGACGCCTGCGCGCCGCCTGGCCGCGGTGCGCGAAGTGCGCGAGGGAATCGTGTTTTCCCTGAGCCTGCCTTTGGATTATCCGGGTGGTCCGGGTCTGTGGGACACGCGCCACCCGCCGCAGCTGCGGGCCACGCGCTTCAAGGACGGCAGCCCTGCCTACCCCTTTCACATGTCCGCCTACGCGGCGCGCGCCACGGATGTGGTGTGCGACGATGCGGTCACGCTGTGGCTGCAGTATTCGACCCAGTGGGATGCGCTCGCTCACTGCGGCTCGGAGTTCGACGCCGACGCGGACGGTCAGGCCGAGACGGTGTTCTACAACGGCTTCCGCGGCGGAACCGACGTCGTGGGCCCGCAAGGGCAGGAGCCCCCGTGCGCGCGCGCGCTGGGCATCGAGCACCTGGCGCGTGCCGGGGTGCAGGGGCGGGGCGTACTGGTGGATCTCTACCGCGAGTACGGCCGCACCAGCGCCCGGGTCGGTTACGAGGCCCTCATGCGCCTCATGAGTGAGCAGCGGGTCGAAGTCGAGTGCGGCGACTTCCTGTGCCTGTACACCGGCTTTGCGGATCTGGTGCTCGAGATGCGCAAGAGCCCCGACCTGCGCGTGCTGCATGGGAGCTGCGCGGGACTGGATGGCAGTGATGCGCAGCTGCAGCGCTGGATCGCCGACAGCGGCGTCGTGGCGCTGTGCGCCGACAATGCCGCGGTCGAATCCACGGCGCACGTGGCCGCAGAGAGCCCGGGACGCTGCGCGCTCCTGCCGCTGCACGAGCTGTGTCTGTTCAAGCTTGGCATTCACCTGGCGGAGCTGTGGCATCTGGGCGAACTCGCCCAGTGGCTGAAAGCCCATGGGCGCAACCGTTTCCTCCTGACCGCGCCGCCGCTGGATCTGCCCGGGGCGGTCGGCTCGCCCGTGACGCCGCTTGCGACCGTGTAAGATCCGCAGCCGTCGTGCCAGCCACTCTCTCACCCCCACTGCATCGCAAGAACCCCAAGGTGCTGGAAGCGCACGGGCGGTGAGGCGGCCGGTGCGTGCGTGGGCGGCCCTGCCTGCGGGCTGCGCATTGCTGGGCGCGGTGACGCCGCTGCTCGCGGCCGATGAGCTCGCCACCGTGACCGTCACCGCCACGCGCATCGCGAGTGCATCCTTCGACGTACCGGCGGCGATCACGAGCGTGCCCGCGCAGCAGCTGCAGGATGGCGCGCTCGGCATCAACCTGGCCGACGACATCGCCACGGTGCCGGGACTCCTCGCCCGCAACCGCAACAACTACGCCCAGGACCAGCAGATCTCGATCCGCGGCATCGGCGCCAACTCCACCTTCGGTATCCGCGGCGTACGCATCTACCAGGACGGCATCCCGCAGACCGGCGCGGACGGGCAGGGCCAGGTGTCGCAGTTCAACCTGGATTCGGCCGCGCGCGTGGAAGTGCTGCGCGGACCCTTCTCGGCCCTCTACGGCAACTCCTCCGGCGGGGTGATCCAGATCTTCACCGCCGACGGCAGACAGCCCGATCAATTGCGCACCGCGGACGCCTACGGCAGCTTCGGGGTCTGGCGCGCGGGCCTGGATGCTTCCGGCGCGGCCGGCAAGTTCAGCTACAACGCCGACTTCACGCATTTCTCGGTGGACGGGTATCGCCCGCAAAGCAGTGCGGACAACGAGTCCTTCAACGCCAAGCTCGGCTACGCGGCCGATGAGCACAGCCGCCTGGCGCTGATCGTGAACGTGGTCTCGCGCCCCGACGCCGAGGATCCGCTTGGGCTGACTGCCGCGCAGCTGAGCGCCAATCCCTACCAGGCAGCCCCCGCGGCACTCCTTTTCAATACGCGCAAGAGCCTGCAGCAGCAGCAGGCGGGGCTCACCTGGAACCTCGACTTCACCGACACCCAGTCCCTCGCCGTCATGGGCTATTACGGCCATCGCAGCATTCTGCAGTTCCTGTCGATCCCGGTGGCCGCGCAGGCCCCCATTGGCAGCTCCGGCGGCGTCGTGGACCTCGATCGCGACTTCGGCGGCGGGGACGCGCGCTGGGCCTGGCAGAGCGAGCTGGCCGGACGGCCCTTTTCCTGGGTCGTGGGCACGAGCTACGACCGCCAGAACGAGCTGCGCCGCGGCTACAACAACTACATCGGCACGACGCTCGGGGTGCAGGGCGAGCTGCGCCGCAACGAGAACGACATCACCTACGACATCGATGAGTACACGCAGGTGAGCTGGGACTTCGCGCCACGCTGGTCGCTCATGGCCGGCGTGCGCCACAGCGATGTCAACTTCAGCGTCGAGGATCACTTCATCACCGCACAGAACGGCGATGACAGCGGCAAAACCACCTACAGCGCCGGCACGCCGGTCGCCGGGCTTGTGTTCAAGGCCAGTCCCTGGCTGAACCTGTACGCCTCCTACGGGCGCGGCTTCCAGAGCCCGCTCGGCTCGGAGCTTGCCTACCGGCCCGATGGCGAGTCGGGGCCCAACTTCGCCCTGCAGCCGGCGCGCAGCGTTAACACCGAGTTCGGCGCGAAATTCGAGCTGCAGCCGGCGTTGAGTGCGGAAGTGACGCTGTTCCAGACCCTGACGCAGAACGAGATCGTGGTCGACACCAATCTCGGCGGCCGCTCGACCTACCAGAACAGCGGCCGCACGCGCCGGCGCGGCGCGGAGGGCTCCCTCGACTGGCACATCGGTGCGCCCTGGCACCTGCAGCTCGCCTACACCTACGTCGATCCCACCTACCGCGATGCTTACTCCACCTGCACGGCCGCCCCCTGCAGCGTGCCCTCGGTGCTCGTGCCCGCCGGCAACCGCCTGCCGGGCGTGCCGAAGAACGATGCCTTCGCGACCCTGCACTACGGGTACGACGTCGGCATGCAGTACGCACTCGATGCGCAGTACGTGAGCACGGTGGCGGTCAATGACGTCAACAGTGACTTTGCCGCCGGTTACGGGGTCTTCGGGGTGAGCGTCGGCTGGGCGGACCACTTCGCGCGTGGCAGCTGGAATGCCTTCGTGCGCGTGAACAATCTCTTCAACCGCCGCTACGTCGGCTCGGTGATCGTGGACGATTCCAACAGCCGCTACTTCGAGTCGGCCGCGCCTTTCAACGTGCTCGTGGGCGGCGCGCTTACCTGGAAGTAGGCAGGTCGCCGTCGGCCCCGAGCGCATGGCGGGCGGCGATGTAGCCGAACGTCATCCCCGGCCCGAGCGTCGCCCCGGCGGCCGGATAGGAATGACCCATGACGGTCGCGGCCATGTTGCCGCAGGCGTAGAGGCCTGCGATCGCAGCCCCGCTGCCATCCAGCACCTGCGCGTGCTCGTTCGTCGCAAGCCCGCCGTTGGTGCCGATGTCGCCCGGATACACCGGCAGGGCGTAGAAGGGCGGTGTCTCAAGCGCCCGCAGCGTCGGATTGGGTTTCACCCGCGGATCCCCGTAGTAGCGTTCGTAGATGCTCTCGCCGCGCCGGAAATCCGGGTCACTGCCGGCGCGCGCGTGCTCGTTGAAACGCGTGATGGTTGCCTTGAGGCGTGCGGCGGGGAGCCCGGTGTTGGCCGCCAGCTCCTCCCAGGTGTTCGCGCGCGTCAGCACCGCCCGGAAGTTCTTCGGCTGCAGCCAGTCGGGGAGGTCGGGGATCATGGGCCCGAGCGGGTAGCGGCGCCGCCAGGTGGCATCGAAGAGCATGAGCGAGGGAATGGTGCGCGCGCCCGGCGCGTCGTGGCGCAGCATCTCCTGGCCTGCGATGTGATAGGAAGCCGCCTCGTTCATGTAGCGCTCGCCGTTGCCGTTGACAATGATGGCCCCGGGCAGCGCACGCTCGAAGGCCATGAGACGCGCACGCTCCTCCCCCGGCAGGCTCATGGAGGTTCCCCACCAGGCCGAATCCATGCTCACGGTGGCCGCCCCGATACGCTCGGCGGCGAGGATGGCGTCCCCGAGGTTGTTCGGCTGCGAGCCGCTCCAGCGCGGCTCGGGCGACTGGGGCAGGAAGCGCCGGCGCATTTCGGCGTTGCGCTCGAAGCCCCCGGCCGCCAGCACCACGGCGCGCTCTGCCCTGACGCGCAGCATGCGACCGTCGCGCTCGATCACAGCCCCCGTGACGCGGCCGTTCTCGCGGATGAGCTCGCGCAGCGGCGCCTGCAACCACAGCTCACCGCCCGCGCGGGTCATCGAAAGCTTCAGGCGCGCCAGCAGCGCGTTGCCGAGTGTCAGGCGCCGGTCACGCCTGGACGTGAACCGATGCGGCAGGTCGAGGAAGTAGTTGCCGAAGATCGTGACTGCAGTGAGCACCCACCCGGGCATGCGGTAGAGCAGCGACCCGGTTTCTTCCAGCGTCCAGCTGACGCGGCCGAGAAACTGCACCGCCGGGTGCGGCGGCCGCAGCTGCTCGAAATCGGGGCCGAGTTCGCTGGCGTGCAGCGGCAGCGCCTCGAGCGAGCGCCAGCCGGGCTTGCCGCCCGGCATCTCCGGGTGATAGTCCGCGTACGGATGCGCGCGCATCTTCACCAGTGAGTGCTCTTCGAGCCACGCCACCATCTCGCGACCGCGGCGCACGAACGCCCAGATGCGCGCATCTGTGACGCCCGGGTCGGTGAGCGCGCGCACGTACGTGAACGCCTCTTCCGGGGTGTCGGGGTGGCCGCCCTCAAGCGCCTGCCGCGTGGCGGGTATCCAGATCACCCCGCCGGAAGTCGCCGACGTGCCCCCGTAGAGATCACTCTTCTCCACCACCAGCGTACGTGCCCCGCCCACTGCGGCGGTGACGGCTGCGGTGAGGGCGGCGGCGCCTGAGCCTGCGATGAGGACGTCGGTCTCGGCGTCCCAGGAAGTGCTGCCGGACAATCTCAGCGGGCCGTGAGCAAGGTTTGCTGCTGCCGCGACTCAGCGGCCGCGGCGGACACGCGCCGGTAAAGCGTCGTGCGCTGGTAGGCGGGTCGGCCGATGCCGGCGGCGAGCGCCGCAATGCGCTCAGCGTCGAACTCCTGCCCGTTCACCCCGCCGGCGGCCCGCGTGATCGACTCGTTCATGAGCGTGCCGCCGAGATCATTGGCGCCACACTCGAGCGCGAGCGCGGCCCCCGGCGGGCCCATCTTCACCCACGAGGTCTGGATGTTGGTGATGTGAGGATGCAGCACCAGGCGGGCGACCGCGTGCATGAGCAGCGCCTCGCGCAGCGTCGGGCCGGAGCGGGCGAGCCCCTTGCGCCACAGCGGGGCTTCCATGTGCACGAACGGCAGCGGCACGAACTCGGTGAAACCGCCGCTCTCCTGCTGCTGCGCGCGCACCGCCAGAAGGTGGCGCGCCCAGTGCAGCGGTGTCTCCACGTGACCGAACATGATGGTGGCGGTGCTCTTGAGTCCCACCGCGTGCGCGGTGCGCATGACCGCGAGCCACTCCTCCCCCGTCAGCTTGTCCGGGCAGATGATGCGGCGTACTTCCTCATCGAGGATCTCGGCCGCAGTGCCGGGGAGGGTAGAGAGCCCGGCGGCGCGCAGGTCGGTGAGGAAACTGCGCAGCGAGAGCTTGAGGGTCTGGGCGCCGTGCGTGATCTCCAGCGGCGAGAAGGCATGGACGTGCATGTCCGGGCAGGCGGACTTCACGGCCGCGACGATCTCAAGGTAGGTGGATCCGCTGTAATCCGGATGGATGCCCCCCTGCAAGCACACTTCCGTGGCGCCTGCGTCCCAGGCCTCGCGCGTGCGGCGCGCGATCTCGGTGAGATCCAGGCGGTAGGCGGGACCGCGCAGACTTCGGGCGCTGCGGCCCTTGGAGAAGGCGCAGAAGCCGCAGTGATACAGGCAGATGTTGGTGTAGTTGATGTTGCGGTTGACGACGTAGGAGACCTCATCGCCGACGGTGAGCGCACGCAGCTCATCGGCGGCCCGGATCAGCGCCTGGAACTGCCGTCCCTCGAGCGCAAAGAGCGAGGCGATTGCCTCGGCTTTGAGTTCCGCGCCGCGCCGCGCGCGGTGCAGGAGACTCCCCAGCTGCGCATCGGGGCGCACCCGGGTCTTCAACGCGCCCTGCACCTGCCGCTGCACGGCAGGCGGCGCTCCGGTGCCGGCGCCTGCGAACCACTCATCGGTGCGTGCACGCCCGGAGGCATCCGCGAGCCTAAGCACCGCGCTGCGCAGACCCGCATCGACCCAGCGGCTTACCTCCTGCACGTAACGGGGGGTGAGCGCCAGGCGCTCGCCGAGTGCGCGTCCGGCCGCGCGCGTGGAGCGCTCGAGACTCTCAAGCTGCGGCCACGGCGCTTCCGGGTTCACGTGATCGGGCGTCACCGGGGAAACCCCGCCCCAGTCGTTCGCTCCGGCGCGGATGAGCGCGGGGAGCTCGCGCGGCCGCAGGTTCGGGGGCGCCTGCACCGACATGCTGCTGCCAAAGATCAGTCGCGTGACGGCGAGCGTCCACAGGTGCTCCTCGAGCGCAGGTTCTGCGGCGGTGGCCATGCGCGTGCCGGGCTTGGCGCGGAAATTCTGGATGATGATTTCCTGCAGATGGCCGTACCGATCATGCAGGGCGCGCAGGGCGAGGAGTGCCTCCAGGCGCTCGCGGCGCGTCTCGCCGATACCGATCAGCAGTCCCGTAGTGCACGGCACCGCGAACTCGCCGGCGGCGGTAAGACTCTCCAGCCGCCGCGCGGGAAGCTTGTCCGGGGAGCCGAAATGCGCGCCTCCCCGCTGCGAGAGGCGCGCGCTTGTCGTCTCCAGCATGAGTCCCATCGACACCGCGACCGGACGCAGGCGCTCGAAGTCCGCGTGCGTCATGACACCCGGGTTGAGATGCGGGAGGAGGCCGGTCTCCTTATGTACCGCGGCTGCGCAATGCGCGAGGTACTCCAGCGTCGTGGCAAAACCGAGCTCGGCCAGCGCGCGGCGTGCGGCCGGGTAGCGCAGCTCCGGCTTGTCACCGAGGGTGAAGAGGGCTTCCTTGCAGCCGGCCGCGCGGCCCGCGCGGGCGATGTCCAGCACCTGGGCCACGCTGAGGTAGGGCTGCGGCAGCTCGCGCGGCGCGTGCGCGAAGGTGCAGTAGTGGCAGACGTCGCGGCACAGCTGGGTGAGCGGGATGAACACCTTGCGCGAATAGGTGACCAGGCGCCCAAAGCCTGAGAGCGTCAGTGACTCCGCCGCCGGCACGAGCTCGCGCAGGTCACAGCTCTCGAGGCCGAAGGCGGCAACGGCCTCGGGCGCGGCACCGGCGTGCGCGGCCGCGAGCACTTCGTTAAGTGCACTCACTCGTGCGAGTTTCGGATGTGGGCGCATGCGTTGTGGCTATGATACGCGTGCGCCGCGGCGGCTTGCTTGCCGCCCCGCCTGCGCTCGGGATGCTTAGTCCAAATTAGGGGGGAAGAACCGACATGACGCCTGAAGTGGTCCGCAAAACACTGGAGTCCTACGTGCGCGCCTGGGCGACGCACGACAAGGCGCTGTTCCTGTCGCTGTTTGCGCCGGACTGCGAGTGGAGTGACCCGGTGGGCACCCCGCCCTTCAAGGGTCATGAAGGCGTCACGCGCTTCTGGGACTTCGCGCATCGCGACAGTGCGGTACAGATGACCCCGAACCTGCACCGAATCATCGCCTGCGCCAACGAGGGGATCCTGAACTTCACCATGCAGGTGCGCATCCCGACCAAGAACCAGGGGCTCGACCTGTTCATCATCGAGCGCTTCGTGCTCAACGCCGGGGGCAAGATCCAGCTGGTGCAGGCGTACTGGGACAGCGGCACCGTCTCGGTGCCGCCGGGCATGGAGGGCTTCGCGCCCGATATCGACCAGGCCTACGACAAGTAACGCGACAGCCGTGATGCACGTGCTGCCCGAGGTCGACTTCGGCACCGATGAGCTGCCGGACCTCGAGGTTCAGCTGGCGGCGCTGCGCGCGAAAGGGGGACGCGCGGTGCCGGTGCGCTACCTCGGCGGCACCGCCTGGCTCATTCTGCGTCACGAAGATGTCGGCCGCGCGTTTCGTGACCCGGTGCACTTCCCGGCCGCCGCGGCCAATCTGCGCTACTCGCTCCCGGTGCAGGGCAAGACGCTCCTGTGCATGGAAGGGGAGGAGCATCGCATCCATCGTGCGCTGGTTGCTGCGGCGTTCCAGCCCCAGGTCGTGCGCGAACACGTCGGGTCGCTCCTCAGGCCGCTGGCGCACGAGCTGATCGACGCCTTCGGCGGGCGGCGCGAGCTCGATCTCGTGGCTGAATACTGCCACCGCTACCCGCTGCGGGTGATCGCGCGCCTGCTCGGGATCCCCGCGGTCAACGAGGCGCAGCTGTTCGCCTGGGTGCGGGGCCTCTTTGACTATCCGTTTCATCCCGAATCGGCCCTGAAGGCGCGCGATGAGGTCGATGCCTTTCTTCTGCCGCTGATCGAGACGCGGCGCGCCGCCGCGCGCGAGGATCTGATCTCGCGGCTGGCGAGCTCGCAGGTCGAGGGCCATCGCCTGACCAACGAGGACATCCTGAGTTTCGTGAAGCTGCTGTTTCCGGCCGGTGCCGACACCACCTACCTGACGCTCGGCAGCCTCATGAATGCGGTGCTCAGCGATGCCGCACTCCTGGCACGCGTACGCGCCGATCCCGCCCTCATCCCCGGGGTGGTCGAGGAAGCCGTGCGCCTCTATGGCGCGGTGGGACTGCTGCCGCGCTACACCGAGACCGGCGCCACCATCGGCGGGGACACCATCCCGCCGCACTCCTGGGTGCTCTTCGGGGTGCGCTCGGCGAACCGGGACGTGTCCCAGTACGCCGACCCCGAGCGCTTCGACCCCGAGCGTCACGCGCAGCGCCAGGTCACTTTCGGTGGCATGCCGCACTTCTGCCTGGGGGTGCATCTGGCCAAGGCGGAACTGGCGGTGTCTCTCGAGCTGCTGCTGGCGCGACTGCCGGGACTGCGCCTGACGAGCGGTCCGATGCCGCAGACGCAGGCGGTGCTGCGCGGCGTGCGGCATCTGCCGGTCGCCTTCGACGCCGTGCTGCCTGCGGCTTAAGCGAGAAACGCGTAGCGCGGGTCGTTGCGGGCCTGCAGGGCCGCGATGTCATCCGGTTCATCGATGTCGAAGGCCAGCCCGGCGCGGCGCACCGCCTGCACGCGGCTGCCGACCGCTTCGGCTTCCCTGAGGTGCCGGGCAAAGCTGCCCGGCCCGAACTGCAGCCGAAACGCCGTCGGCAGCGCAAGCGTGAGCGCATTGGTGCCGGTGCCGGTGTGATCGGGCGCGATCGCAAGGTCCGCGGCGTCTCCTGCAGCCACCAGCAGCGTGACGTCCTCGGCCGTGACGAGCGGCAGGTCCGCGAACAGGATGGTGACGCGCGTGGCGCCGCGCGCGTGCAGCTGCCGCAGCCCGCCCTCAAGTGATGCATTGAGCCCGAGTCCGGCATCGCCGAGCACGTCGATCCCGGCAGGCACGCCATCGCCGTCGGCGCTGAGCACGGCAACGCCATCGATGCGGGGGCTCTGCGCCAGCGCCGCCAGAACCTCGGCGAGCATCACGCGGATGAGCCGCGTGCGCTGTCCCAACGTCAGCCGTTGCGTCAGGCGCTGCTTGCCCGCGCCGCCCGCCTTCACCGGCACCAGCGCCCAGGAGCTCAACGGCCGTGACCGAGCGCAGCTGCGAAGTTCAGGACTTCGCGCGCCAGGCGCTCGCGGTCCTCCAGCGTGACCATCACCGTGTCGGTGACCTGGACGGAGGTGGCGAACTGCGAGGCGAGCGGGGCGTCGCACGCATCGAGCACGAAACCATCGAGGAGGCCCTCGTAATGCGCGGCGATCGCAGTGGGGGAGAGCGCGACACCCAGCTCGCGCATGATCTTAGCCGTCGGTCCCTTGACCGCCCGGCCACCCACGAGCGGCGTCACGGCGATCACCGGCACCCGCGCGGCGATGAGTGCCGCACGCACGCCCGGCACGGCCAGGATCGGGTCGATGCTTAAGTACGGGTTGGAGGGGCAGATGATGATCGCCTCCAGCGCCGGGGAGGCGAGAGCGGCTTGCGCTCCTGGAGTCAGGCTCGCCTGGGCAGCGCCTGCGAAACTGAGCGCGGTGACTTCCGGCTCGCAGCGCTGGCGCACGAAGTAGTCCTGAAAGGCGAGCTCGCCGGAGCGGGTCGCAACGCGCGTGCGTACCGGCTCATCCGCCATCGGCAGAATGGCCGCCTGAATGCCGAGACGTGCGCCGATCTGTGCGATCACCGCGCTCAGGGGGGCGCCAGCTTTAAGCCGCTGCGTGCGCTCGACGTGCAGTGCGAGATCCGCATCCCCGAGCCGAAACCAGGTCTCACCGCCTAAGGTCTCGAGCGTCTTCATGAAGGTCCAGGTCTCATCCTGTCGACCCCAGCCGAGCTGCGGGTTGGAAAGCCCGGCGAGCGTATAGAGCGTGGTATCGAGATCCGGGCAGATCGTGAGCCCCAGGTGCTCGAAGTCATCCCCGGTATTGACGATAACGGCGAGCGCGTGCGCGGGCAGCACCCGGTACAGGCCGAGCGCCAGCTTCGCGCCCCCGATGCCGCCGGAGAGCGCCACGATGCGTGGCGCACTCAACGGAACAGATCCTCCTCGAGCGGACGGATCAGCGTGCGCGCGTCATTGGGGAGGGCCTTGAGCTCAAGTCCGCGCACCAGTACCGCGGGCAGGCCTTCGCTGGCCTCTCCCATGAGGAGCCCCGCTGCAGCGGCGAGGGCATCGGCGAGTGCCACCTCCGTCACCTCCAGCGGCCGCCCGGCGCGGTCGCGCTCACCGCGGCGGTTCACGAGCGCTGCGAGACCGGCGGCACCCAGGGCGATGTTGATCACGCCGCGCCGCCAGGGTCGTCCGAAGCTGTCGCTGATGATGAGCGCAGGCGCCACGCCGCAGCGGTTGCCGAGTGCCTCACGGAGCGCCGCGGCCGAGCGATCCGGATCCTCGGGCAGCAGCAGCACCCGCTCACCGCCCGCAGCCGCGTTCAGGTTGGAGCGGTCGATGCCGGCGTTAGCCATCACGAATCCGAGCCGGTGACGCACGATGAGCACGTCGCGCCGGGCGCGCAGCACCTCGGTGGATTCGGCCAGGATCAGCTGGATCAGCCGCGCATCCTTGCCGGTGACCGCCGCCAATTCCAGCGCGCGGGCCTGTGGCGTGACGCCCGTAAGCGCAACGTAGCGGCCTTCCGCCTTGGAGACGATCTTCTGCGCCACGACCAGGACATCGTGCGCATTCAGGGCGAGGCCTGCCTGTTCAAGCGCTGCGGCCAGCAGGGTGGCAAGGTCGCTGCCGGGAAGAACTTCCGGCATGTCCGGCAGCGCCGTGAGCGTGAGGGAGCGGGCGTCGCCCTTCATCCGTCGGCCGGCTCCCTGAGCGCTCCGGTGATGCGAATTCCGGCGCCGTCGACCGCATAGGTCTTGTTGATGAAGATGAGGACGGAGGTGAGCGCCTCGGCGGCGGCCGAGTTCGCCAGCGCCCCGCCGTGCAGACCGCGCAGCCCCGCCGCGCGCGCGAGCGCGATGACCTGCTGGCGCGCCTCGCGCTGATCGCCGAACACCAGTACGTCGCAGTCGATGACGGCATCGGTGGCGAGCTTGTGCGCAGCGACGCTGTGGAAGGCGGCGACTACGGTCACCGCATCCCCGAGCAGCTGTTGCGCCTTCACCGCCGCCGAGCCTTCCGGCGGCAGCTGTACGCGCATGACCTTCGGTGGCACGAGCGGCACGGTGGTGTCGATGACAAGTTTCCCGGCCGCGGCGCTTTTGATGTCTGCGAGCGTCGCGGCGTGCGCGGAATAAGGGACGGTCACGACGATGAGGCCGCCTGCTGCAGCGGCCTGTGCATTACTGCCGGCGCGTACCGGTCGGCCCGTTTCCTGCGCGAGCGCGGCGGCGGTGTCGGCGGCGCGCACGGCATCGCGCGAGCCGATCATGACCGCAAGTCCGGCCTTCACCCAGCGCCGCGCGAGCGCGGCGCCGAGATTGCCGGTGCCGCCAACGATTGCGATCAGGGGTGTCGGCTTTGAGCCTTGCGGGTCGGCATTCATGAGGATTCGGGGGCGTCAGAATTTAAGGCCGCTGTCGCTCACGACCGGAACGTTGGTCCAGCGCTCATCGGGTGTGCGGTACCAGCCGCCGGCGGCAAGCGCACCGCCATCGAGGTGAATCGTGGTGCCGGTCACCCAGGCCGACAGCTCGCTCGCCAGGAACACCGCGCAGCCGGCGGCATCTTCCGGGGTGCCGAAGCGCCCGAGCGGGATCCAGCGACGGATGTGCTCCTGGTACTGCGGCGGTATGAAGAGGGAGGGCCTAACCTGCGCAGTCTCGGTCGTCTCCGGGGCGATGGCATTGACCCGGATGCCCCGCGGGCCGAGTTCGAGTGCCAGGCTCCTGGTGAATCCGGTGACCGCCGACTTGAAGGCGGAGTACACCGCGGTCATCGGGATGCCGCGGAAGGCTTCGATGGTCGAGAGGTTGATAATGCTCGCGCCGTGCTGCGCGCGCCGCAGCAGCGGGATCGCCGCGCGCGTGACGATGAACATGTGGCGCAGGTTGATCGCATAGAGCGCATCCCATTCTTCCTCCGTGGTGCGCTCGAAGGGCTTCACCACGTTCAGGAAATCCCCGACGTTGTTGACCAGCACCTCGAGTGTGCCGCAGCGGCTCTCGATCTCCGCCAGGAGAGTCTCCACGGCCGCGACCGAGCGCACGTCTGTCACCGCGACCCAGCTGGTCGGACTTGCCGTGAGCGCCTGCCGTGCCGCCGCAGCCCGCTCCGGATCGATCTCGGCGACTACCACGCGGGCACCCAGCACTGCGAAGGCCTGCGCGATCGCCAGCCCGATACCCGCACCGCCCCCGGTCACGAGTGCGGTCTTGCCCGCAAGCGTCAGCGGCGGTGGGCTGTCGTTCATATCAAGGATTCGTGGCGGCGGTGGCTGTGACTATAGTAACCAAGGCCCGCATGTCGCGCGCGCCTCCGGGGGATGTGCATGACACAGGTGGCGATCGGCCTCTACGGCCTGCAGGCCTGGTTCGGCGGGGACTTTGCGCCCGTGCCTGAGCTTGTGCGCATTGCCGACACAAAGGGCGTGGATCTCGTCAGCCTCACCGATCACGTGGTGATGGGCGAGAACGTGCAGAACTACCCCTACGGACGCTTCCCCGCGCCGCTGGATTTCCCCTGGTACGAGCCGCTCACCGTGCTTTCTGTGCTGGCCGGGGTCACGCAGCGCATCCGCCTGTCCACCGGTATCGTGATCGCGCCGCTGCGCTCGGCCGTGCTGCTGGCGAAGCAGATCGCAACCCTGGACGTGATGTCGCGCGGCCGGGTGAGCATCGGGCTCGGGGTGGGGTGGCAGAAGGAGGAGTACGAGGCTTCCGGCGTTCCCTGGGAGGGCCGCTACACGCGTTTCATCGAGCAGCTCAAGGTGTGCCGGCTCTTGTGGGGCGAGGCGCCGGCGGACTTTCATGGCGAGACGGTGAGTTTCGAAAAGATCTATTCCTATCCGCGCCCGGTGCAGAGCCACGTGCCGATCTGGCTCGGCATTGCCCCGAACGAGCGCAACATCGAGCGCATGGCGGAGTTTGCCGACGGCTGGATTCCGATGGAACAGGACCCGGCGAAGCTTGCACCGGTCATTGCGCGCCTGCACGCAGCCCTCAGTGCGCGCGGCCGTGACCCGCAGGCATTCACAGTGCGTGTCGTGCCGCGCTTCGTGTTCCGCAGCGATCGGATACCGGATCTTGAGGCAACGCTCGCCGGCGTGCCGGCGCTGATCAAGGCCGGTGCCACGATGGTGGAGCTGTTCCCGGGCGCCTTCTGCCGCGGACCCGAGGACTTCGAGGCGTTCTGTACGCGCCTGACGGCGCTCAAAGGCTCCTGAGGAAGTCGAGCAGCGCCGCGTTCACGGCCTGCGGCTGCTCCTGCTGTACGAAATGACCGGCGCCGGGCACGAGCACGACACCCCGCAGATCCGGAATGCGCCGGCGCATGGTGTCGATGGCATCGCTCGGGATCATCTTCAGCACCACATCCTGCGCACCTGCGATGAAGAGCGCGGGCTGATTGATATTGGCATCCGCGTGCGCCGCTCCGAGCTCCCAGTTGCGGTCGGCCATGCGATAGGAGTTGAGGCCGCCGAGGAACATCGCATCGGGCGCAACCCGCGTGTACTCGCGCACGTAGTGCTCGAACTCCGCCTCACTCAGCCAGGGCCAGGGCAGGGGCGGGGCGGGCGCCAGCACGTCGAGATAGCCGGTGCCGTCGGAGGGGTATTGGGACCAGTCGAGGAGTCGTCCGTCGGCGCTCAGCGCATGCATAAGGCGCATCAGGAACTCGCGCGGCTGTGCACCGAGTTCGCGCTCGGGCGGACCGATCTTTTGGAAGTAGTGCATGTGGAAGAAGTGCTGGCGCGCGATGGCGGCGAAAGCGGCCGAGGGCCGCACCCCCGGTACCGCGAAGGCGCCGGCGCGTGCCGCCCCGGAGGCGGGCTGCGAGCCCCCGCCGCCGCGCCCGGCGAGATCGAAGTCATACGGACAGCTCATGATCACGAGCGCGCGCACGCGCCTGGGGTGGCGCACCGCGAGATTGCACACTTGCTGGGCGCCGAAGTCGTGACCGACGAACACGGCTTCAGGCTCGTTGAGGGCATCGAGGAGTCCCAGCATGTCCTGCATGACGCAGTCCGCATCGTAGCGGGCCGCTTCCACCGGCCGGTCGCTGCGGCCGTAGCCGCGCTGATCGGGCGCGACGGCACGGAAACCTGCGTCCGCCACCGCGGGCAGCTGGTGCCGGAAGCTGTAGCCGAGGCCGGGGAAGCCGTGACAGAAGATGACCGGTGGGCCTTCGCCCGCAAGAGCGACGTGCAGCGTCACGCCGTTGGCAGGGATTTCCTGATGAGTGATCGCGCTCATGCACCTATGATGCGCATGAGAAGCCGGAGCCGCCATGCCTAGGATCGACGAGTCGCCCGTGATTGCGCTGTGCTGGGGCACGGCGATTGGTACCCCGCTTGAGCCGCTGATCGAGGCCGCAGGCGGTGCAGGGCTGGGCGCGGTCACCCTGACGGCGGGCATGTACGAGGCCAGCCGCTCGCGCGGGATGAGCGATGCAGAGCTGCGGCGGCTCCTCGCCGAGCACGGCGTGAAGGTCCATGCCATCGATCCTCTGATCGGCGTGCTGCCAGGAACGCCACGGCCCGCCGATGTACCTGCCGAGAACCGCGCCTACTTCGAATTCACCGAGGAGCGCTGCTACCAGGCGGCCGAGGCGCTCGAGGCCGAGACCATCAACCTTGCGCACTTCGGCGGCGGTGCGGTGCCGGAGCAGGCTTTCGTGGATTGCCTCGGACCCTTGGCCGAGCGGGCGCGCCGGCGCGGCGTGCGTCTGACGCTTGAATTCCTGCCCGAGAGTGCCATCCCGGATCTTGCGACCGCGCAGCGCATCGTGACCGCGGTGGGTTCAACCAACCTCGGCATGATGCTCGACACTTGGCACTTCGCGCGCACCGGGGGAACCCTGGAGCAGCTCGCCGCCGTGCCGCAGGGGCTGATCGGCGGCCTGCAGATCTCGGATCGCCGCGAGCCACCCCCGGGGATCGCCTACACCCCGATGGGTGGACGCCTCCTTCCCGGTGAAGGGGAGATTCCCCTGGTAGCGCTGCTTAAGGAACTTCTCGCGCGCGAGCCGGCGCTCACCGTGGGGGTGGAGGTGTTCAGCGATGAGCTCAAGGCGCTGCCAGCCCGGGAGATCGCCGCCCGGGTGGCCTCGAGCACGCGCGCGGTGCTCGGCGCGGTCCGGGATACTTGAGCCCCAAGTCCTTGATCGAAAAGCCTGACGGCGGTTTAAGGCGTTGCGCCCGCGGGGCACTTTGAGTATGCTTCGCGCCCCTTTAAACCTAAGGGGCGCAGCCTGAGCGCTGCGTTTACTCCTTGCCGCACCGGGCACAGCCTTCAAATCCGGGCGGCTTAATCCGCGAGGAGCAGTTATGAGGCATTACGAAGTCGTTTTCCTTGTGCATCCCGATCAGAGCGAGCAGGTGCCCGCCATGATCGAGCGCTACAAGGGCATGATCGCCGCCGGTGGCGGCCAGGTGCATCGCCTGGAAGACTGGGGACGGCGCCAGCTCGCCTACCCGCTCGCCAAGGTGCACAAGGCGCACTACGTGCTGATGAACATCGAGACCGATCAGAAGACCCTCGATGAACTCACCGGCGCTTTCCGTTTCAGCGACGCAGTGCTGCGTCATCTGGTCGTCAACATGGACTCGGCCGTGACCGATCCTTCGCCGATGGCGAAGGCGGCGGACGAGGAGGGTGACGGTGCTCCGCGCCGGCGCGAACGCGCCCGCGATGACTCCCCGATCGCCGATGACGACGACAACTCCGCAGCCGAGAGCGCCTGAAGGCGCCTTTCAGAGGAATTAACATCATGGCAATGTCCAGAGGACCCGGCGGCGGCGGCGGTGGTGGCGGCGGCGGCAGCCGTTTCTCACGTCGCAAGAAGTTCTGTCGCTTCACCGCCGAGGGCGTGAAGCAGATCGATTACAAGGATCTCGCGACGCTTAAGGGCTATGTGACCGAGACCGGCAAGATCGTGCCGAGCCGCATCACCGGAACTAAGTCCTTCTATCAGCGTCAGCTCGCGGTGGCGATCAAGCGTGCGCGCTTCCTCGCGCTCCTGCCGTACACCGACCAGCACTGAGGAGCAGCTAAATGGACGTCATTCTGCTGCAGAAGGTCGCCAACCTCGGCAACATCGGGGATCGCGTGAAGGTGCGTTCCGGCTACGGCCGCAACTTCCTGCTGCCCGAGGGCAAGGCGACGCTCGCCACTGCCGACAACGTGGCGCGCTTCGAAGCGCGGCGCGCGGAGCTTGAGCGCCTGGCGCTCGAGCAGCTCTCCACCGCCGAGGAGCGCGCTGGCGCCCTGAAGGAATTCAAGCTGACCATCAGTGCCAAGGCCGGCACCGAGGGCAAGCTGTTCGGTTCCATTGGCACCGCCGACATCGCCGAGGCTGCCACCCGCGAGGGTCTGAAGATCGAACGCAGCGAAGTGCGCCTGCCCGCAGGTCCGCTGCGCACGGTGGGTGAGCACGTGGTCAGTGTGCACCTGCACGCCGACATCGACGTGCCACTGCACATCGCCATCGTGGCCGAAGAGTAAGCCGCTTCGGCCAGGCAAAAAAGGGTGGCCGGTTCCGCCAAGACGCGCGGGGATTCGGGCTCGGTCGCCCTCATTGATGCGCCGACACCGCCGCACTCAGTGGAAGCTGAGCAGGCGGTGCTCGGCGGACTCCTCCTCGATCCGGCCGCCTGGGACACAGTGGCCGACCAGGTCGTCGCGGAAGACTTCTATCGTCCCGATCATCGCCTGATCTTCGCCGCGATCGGTGAGCTGGCCGGAGATGGCAAGCCCTGCGATGCCGTCACGGTCTCGCAGGCGCTCGAGCGCAGTGGCAAGCTCGACGCCGCCGGTGGCCTGGCCTACCTGAGTTCGGTTGCACGCGATACGCCCACGGCGGCCAATGTGCGCGCTTATGCGGAGATCGTACGCGAGCGCTCGCTCCTGCGGCAGCTGATCCGCGCCGGCACCGATATCGTATCCGCGGTCTTCAACAACGACGGCGAGACAGCGCGCGCGCTGGTCGACCAGGCCGAGCAGAAGGTCTTCGAGATCGCGGAGGGGACTTTTCGCAAACGCGAGGGCGCGGTGTCGGTTCGCTCGCTCCTGCCGGCGGTCATCGATCAGATCGATGAGTGGCACAACAATCCCGACCAGCTGCGCGGGCTTCCGACCGGCTTCACCGAGTTCGACAAGCTCACCGGCGGCCTGCGGCCCGGGGATCTCGTCATCGTCGCGGGCCGACCTTCGATGGGAAAATCCACCCTTGCGGTGAACATGGCCGAGTACGCGGCCGTGAATCCTAAGACCAAGGCCGCGGTCGCCATCTTCACGATGGAAATGCCTTCCGAGCAGGTGGTGACGCGCATGCTGGCCTCCATCGGTGGCGTACCGCTCAACAGCCTGCGCAGCGGCAAGATCACGGACGAGGACTGGGTGCGCATCACGAGCGCCACCAGCCAGCTCTCGGAAGCGAAGATCTTCATCGACGAAACTCCGGCGCTGAATCCGACTGAGCTGCGCGCGCGTGCGCGCCGTGTGAAGCGCGAGCACGGCTTGAGTCTGGTCGTAGTCGACTATCTGCAGCTGATGCAGGTGCCCGGTACCAAGGAGAATCGGGCGACTGAGATCGCAGAGATCTCGCGGTCCCTGAAGGCGCTGGCAAAAGAGATGCAGGTACCTGTGATTGCCTTGTCACAGCTCAACCGCGGCGTGGAGCAGCGTGAGCACAAGCGACCGGTGATGTCGGATCTTCGGGAGTGTGTGCCCGGCGACACTCTCGTGTGTCTCACCGATGGGCGTCGCGTACCGATCGCCTCGCTCGAGGGTGAGACTCCCAAGGTCTGGGCAGTCGATGAGCATCAACGCCTGGTACGCGCCCGGGCCGACAAGGTATGGAAAGTCGGCCGCCGACCCGTGTTCAAGTTACAGCTCGCCAGCGGTCGATCGCTTCGAGCAACCTTTAAGCACCGGGTACTTACGGGCTCCGGCTGGAAGCTGCTGGGTCAGATTGAGACGGGTGATCGCGTCGCGCTTGCGCGTCACATGCGTGAGCCGGCGAAGCCACGCGAGTGGCCCGATCACTGGCTCGTGCTTTTGGGTCATCTTGTCGGCGATGGGAGCTATGTCGTCCACCAGCCACTCAGGTATACGACAGGCTCGGCGGAGAACAGCACTGCCGTACGAGTGGCGGCCGAAGCCTTTGGATCCAAAGTCGCGCGTCACGAGGGCGTCGGCGCCTGGCATCAGCTGGTGATCAGCGGTAACGGAAATCGCTGGACTCCGGCCGGCGTAGGCAAGTGGCTCAAGGACCTGGGTATTTTCGGTCAGCGCTCCCACGAGAAGCATTTGCCGGCCGAGGTATTCACGTTGGCAAATCGACAGATTGCGCTGCTGCTGCGCCATCTTTGGGCTACGGACGGAACGGTCTTTCTCCGTAAACCGGGGTCCAGAGGCGCGGCGATCGTTCGCTTCACCACCTGCAGCAAGCGGCTGGCCGAGGACGTCGCAGCGCTGTTGCAGCGACTCGGGATCGTCGCTCGGCTACGTACAGTGTATGTGAAGACCTATCGCGCGCTTTACAACGTTGAGGTGAGTGGAGCGGAAGCCCAGCGGACCTTCGTCGATACCGTGGGCGGATTCGGACCGAAAGCGGCGGCCGTGGCAGAGCTCTCGCGGCGCCTGGTCAGCGTGAGGGCAAACACGAACGTCGATACGCTGCCGGTTGAGGTTCTTGCAAGCGTCCATGCTGAGATGCGAGTACAGGGTATCTCTCGCCGCATCGCCTCGCGGGCGCTGGGGAGAGCGTGCCCAGATCTCGCGAATTCCGCTTTTGCCCCAAGCCGCGCGTACGCAGGGGCCTACGCGGATTTGTTGGGCGAGCGCAAACTGTCCGAATGGGTGTCTTCGGATCTCTTTTGGGATCGGGTTGTCACTTGTGAGGCGGATGGCGAGGAGGACGTGTATGACCTCACCGTTCCTGGACCTGCGAGTTGGTTGGCCGACGGTATTGTGTCGCACAATAGTGGAGCCCTCGAACAGGACGCAGACATGATCCTGTTGATCTATCGCGAGGAAGTTTACGACAAAAACACTACAAAAAAGGGCATTGCAGAGATCGACCTCGTCAAGCACCGCAACGGCGAGATCGGCACCTTCCTGCTGACATTCCAGGGTCAGTACACGCGCTTCGCCAACTACGCGCCCGACTCCTATGCGGAAGGTGTGTTGAGGTGAGCCGGCTGATCCGGGCCGTCATCGACACACAAGCCCTGCGTCACAACCTGAATGTCATCCGCGCCCGCGCCGGGCGTGCCAACGTCATCGCGGTCGTCAAGGCCAATGCCTACGGGCATGGCCTCGTGAGCGCCGCGCTCGCCATCCAGGACGCCGGCGCCTTCGCCGTGGCGCGCCTCGAGGAAGGCATGTCACTGCGTGCGGCCGGGATCACGTCGCGCATCGTGGTGCTCGAGGGCGTCTTCAGCCGCTCGCAGCTCGAGGATGCCGCCCAGGAGAAGCTCGATCTCGTTATTCACGACCCGAGCCAGATCGAGCTCCTCGAGAAGACCGGGGGTGGCGAGCGCTTTGCGCTGTGGCTGAAGGTCGACACCGGTATGAACCGCCTGGGTTTTGCGACCGAGGATTTCGCCCGCGCACTCGAGCGCGTCCGCGACCTGCCGACCCCGGCACGCGAGCTGCGGCTGATGACGCACCTGGCGTGCGCCGATGAGCGTGACGGGGTAGTCACCGGCGAACAGCTCGCCCGGTTTCGGGAAGTCACCCATGGCCTGAATTACGAGACCAGCATCGCCAACTCCGCAGGGCTCCTCGGCGGGGTAGCGACCACCAGTCACTGGGTGCGCCCCGGTATCGCCCTCTACGGCGCCTCGCCCTTCGGGGACACGCGGGCGGCCGATTTCGGCCTGAAGCCCGTGATGACCCTGGTGAGCACCGTGCTCACCCTTCGGCACGTGCGCCGCGGCGAGCGGGTCGGCTACGGGGGTGCGTGGACGGCGCCGCGCGATGCGCGCGTTGCCATCATCGCGGCCGGCTACGGTGATGGCGTACCGCGCAGCTTCGAGGTGGGCACCCCGGTGCTGGTCCGCGGCGCACGCGGCTCACTCGTCGGGCGCGTCTCCATGGACATGATCGCGGTGGACGTCACCGGGATCCCCGGTGTTGAGGTCGGAACCTCCGCGGTGCTCTGGGGCGAGGGTCTGCCGGTGGAAGAGGTGGCGCGCCACGCCGGTACCATCCCGTACGAGCTTCTGTGCAGCGTCAGTCAGCGCGTGCCGCTGGAACCACACTAGGGACGAGCTCATGCAACTGTGGCAATTGGCGATCCTGGCGATCGTGCAGGGGCTGGCGGAGCTGCTGCCGGTTTCAAGCTCCGCACACGTCATCGTGGCCGAGAAGCTCATGGGTCTGGACCCCACGGCCCCGCAGATGACACTGCTCCTGGTCATGCTGCACAGCGGCACCATGTTCGCGGTGATCGCCTACTTCTGGCGCTCCTGGCGGCAAGCGTATTTCAGCTCCGGGACCGCCTTCCGGGACATCGCCGTGCGCGTCATCCTCGCCACCGTGCTCACGGGAGTCGTGGGACTGACGCTGCAGGCCTTCATCAAGCACGCCTTCATGGCAGGGGCCTCGGACTTCCAGATTGAGAACCTGTTCGGCAATTCGAAACTGATGGCGGCGGCGCTCGCAGCCGTCGGACTACTCATCATCGTATCGTCGCGCTTCCAGAAGACCGGCACGGACGCACTGTCCGTGCGCCAGGCCGGCTGGATCGGAGTGGTGCAGGGCATCTGCCTGCCGTTTCGCGGCTTTTCGCGCTCGGGCGCGACCATCTCAGCCGGCATGATGCTGGGTGTTGCGCGCCGGCGCGCGGAGGAGTTCAGCTTCGCGCTCGCCGTGGTACTGACACCGCCGGTGATCGTGCGCGAGCTGCACCGCCTGCATAAGGCGCAGGCGGCACTACCGACAGAGGGGGGCGGCCTCACGCACGCGCTCGTGCCGAGCCTCATCGGCATGGTGTTGAGCTTCGCCGCCGGAATGCTGGCGCTGCGCTGGCTGTCGCGCTGGCTGGAGCAGGGCCGCTGGCACCTCTTCGGTGCCTACTGCCTACTCGCAGCCCTCATCGTGCTGTGGCTCGGCTGACGGCCGAGCCGCTCAGTTAACGAAGAACCCCATCTTGACGCCGGCGAGCTGGATGACGTCGTTGTCGTTCAGCTTCGTGGCGTTGGCGCCGATCGGGGTGCCGTTCAAGAGCGGGAAGTCATCGGGCTTACCGCTGTCGACGTGCACGATGTAGTAGGCCTCGGCGCGGCGCGTAATGGCCGCGACCTGCACCCCCGGACGGCCGAGCGTGGTGAGCGCCTTGCTGAGCTCGACCTCACGTCCGGCGAAGGCACCCGAGAGTACCTGCAGCTTGGCTTTCTTGATCGCGGCGGCGCCATCGAGGGCGCGTGACTTGCCGGTTGCAGAGATCGGGGCGCCTGCGGATTTCTCGGAAATCTCGGCGGCCGCGCGCAGCTTCTCCACCGGGCGGGCGGAGGGCTGGATCACCATCGTCTTCTCGAACTCGTCCTGCTGCTCGTCGTCCTCGACGAAGCGCAGCTGGTGATGGCCGACGGTGATGACGTCGCCGTGCTGCAGGGCGTGCTTCTTGATCAGCTTGCCGTTGACGTAGGTGCCGTTGGTGCTGTTCAGGTCCTCAAGGAAGGAGTCATTGAGGATGTTGATGATCAGCGAGTGGTGGCCGCTGACGGCTGCGTTGTCGATGCGGATGTCATTGTCAGGGAGGCGCCCGATCGTGTAGCGCTCCTTGTTCATGTTGTATTCCGCCATTACCTGGCCATCCAGGCTCAAGACCAACCTTGCCATGTGCTTTTGCCCCTATCGCGTGTCAGCCGAACCAACCCAGGATCTTGTCGAAAATCTTCGTCCGAGCCGGAAAAGCATCCATGATGTGCGCCATGACCACCGAGACGTTGTCCCGGCCTCCGTTGTCATTGGCCAGCTGAATCAACTGCTTGGCGACCGTATCCAGATTAGCACTAAAGGTGTTTATGGTTAAATGAATATCTTCATCCTCAACCATATCTGAGAGCCCGTCGGAGCAGAGGATAAAAACCTCGCCCTTATTGACCGGGACCTCCTGGATCTCCACATCCACGCTCGATTCAACCCCGAGCGCCCGGGTGACGTAGTTCTTGTTGGCGGCGCGCTGCGCCTCCTCGGCCGAATAGAAACCGCGGTCGACCAGCTCCTGCAAGAGCGAGTGATCCATGGTCACCTGCTCGATCTTGTCGGCGCGCTGGCGGTACAGGCGCGAGTCACCGACGTGGGCGATGGTCACCTTGTTGTCGAAGAACAGCGCCGCCACGACGGTCGTGCCCATGCCCTCGCACTGCGGCTGGGTGCGCGCGGTCTGATAGATGATCTTGTTGGCGCGGCTGATGGCATCGCGCAGGATGATGTTGGGACGCGACAGTCCCGACTCGCGGTCCGGAATGGCGAGGTCCTCACGCTGCACATGCTCGCGCACCAGGTTCACGATGGTCTTGACGGCGATGCCGCTGGCGACTTCGCCGGCGTTATAGCCGCCCATGCCGTCGGCGAGTACCAAGAGACCGATGTCGGGATCGACGGCAATGGTGTCCTCGTTGTGCTCACGGACCTTACCGGTGTCAGACAAGCCGACGAAACGAACCTTGTTCCGCAAGCTCATGCCTCGCCCTGGTCCGTTTTTGGCCCACCGAATGTGATACGCGTCACTTTCCCGTCCCCGAATGGAGCCGGCATAAGCTAGCATCGCCGGCAGAGGGCCCGAGTGGCTTTGGTCACAAAAGAAGCCTTTCGGCCTGCCCCCGGCGCGAATCCTAGCTGAAAGTGGACCCGTGGCGCACAAATGGCCCGCCTGAATCCGGTGTTTGTCTGCAGCTCCTGCGGGGGCGAAACATTAAAATGGCAGGGCCAGTGCCCGCTGTGTGGTGAGTGGAACTCGCTCGAACAGCGCGCGGCGGGGCGCGTGCGAGCGGTGGCAGCTGCGGCGGCGGTCAGCCTGGGTGCCCAGGGGCAGGCGACGGCCGGCGGCGAGCGCCTGATGAGCGGCGAGGGCGAGCTCGATCGGGTCCTCGGCGGGGGCCTGGTGCCCGGCTCGGTCATCCTCCTGGGCGGGGAGCCCGGGATCGGCAAATCAACGCTGCTGCTGCAGGTGGCCGCACACGTGGCGCAGACGCGCCCGGTGATCTACGCCAGCGGCGAGGAGTCCGTGGCACAGGTGAGACTGCGCTCGCAACGCCTCGCCCTGAGCGCCGAGGGCTTAAGCCTGGTCGCCGAGACCGACCTGCCGGCCATCCTCGCACTCGCCGGCGAGCGTCGCGCGGCGCTGCTCATCATCGATTCAATCCAGACCGTGCAGTCGGGCAATACCGCCACACTCGCCGGTGCCGTCTCGCAGCTGCGCGAGTGCACCGGGGAACTGGTGCGCTTCGCCAAGTCCAGCGGCTGTGCAGTCGTCATCGTCGGCCACGTCACCAAGGAGGGCACGATCGCCGGCCCGCGGCTGCTGGAGCATCTGGTGGACACGGTGCTGTACTTCCAGAGCGAGGCGGGCAGTCGCTACCGCATCGTGCGCGCGACCAAGAACCGTTTCGGCGCGGCTAACGAGCTCGGCTTCTTCGCCATGACCGGCGCCGGGCTCAAGGAGGTCAAGAACCCCGCGGCGATCTTCCTCGCGCGTGCGCCGGAGGCTGCGCCCGGCAGCATCGTGACCGTCACCCGCGAGGGCGGCCGGCCGCTCCTGATCGAGCTGCAGGCGCTGGTGGATCGCATGCGCTTTGGTGCGCCGCGGCGCGTGGCCCAGGGCCTGGATGCCAACCGCCTGGCAATGCTCCTGGCCGCCGCCAACCGCCACGCCGCAGTTTCGCTCCAGGAGCACGACGTATTCGTGAACGTGGTCGGCGGCATCGAGATCGGCGAGACGGCGGCCGATCTTCCGGTGCTGCTCGCGCTGGCCTCGAGTCTCGGCAACCGCGCCATCGCAGCGCACCTCATCGCCTTCGGGGAGATCGGGCTCACCGGCGAGGTGCGCCCCGTCGCCTACGGGGATGAGCGTCTGAAGGAGGCCCACGCGCAGGGATTTCGCACCGCGATCGTGCCTAAGGACAATGCACCGCGTCGCGCAGCTTCCGGCATGCAGGTCATCGGCGTCGGCCGCATCACGGAGGCCCTCGAGGCCACCCTCGCCGCCGGCGCTTAGGCGCTCTTCAGAAGCGGCGGCGGCCGCACACGCACGGTGCGGATGGCGTTGTCTGCGATCTGCAGCACCTCGAACTCATAGGGGCCGACGCGCACCATCGTGCCGCTGTCGGGGATGGTCTCGAGGTGCTCGAGCAGAAGTCCGTTCACCGTCTTCGGTCCGCCGGTGGGCAGCTGCCACCCCAGGGCGCGGTTCAAGGCACGGATGGTGGCGCTGGCGTTCACGATGTACACGCCGGGCCGCTCCTGGTGCACGTCCTTGTGGGTGATGGTGGCCGGATCTGAGGTGAACTCACCGACGATCTCCTCGAGGATGTCCTCGAGCGTCACCAGTCCCTCGATGTCGCCGTATTCGTTGACGACGAAGGCGAAGCGGCGGCGGTTGCGCTGGAAGTGTCCGAGCTGCACGTTGAGCGCGGTGCCCTCGGGCACGAAGTACGCCTCGCGCCCGCGCGCGACCTCCACCAGGCGCTCACGCGTGAGGGCGCCGCGCACCAGCTCCTGCGCCACGCGCTTCATGTGCAAGAGGCCGATCAGGTTGTCGAGCTCGCCTTCGTACACCGGCAATCGGGTGTGCGGGGTCTGGCGCAGCTGATCGAGAATTTCGTCCCAGCTCTCGCTGATGTCGATGCCGTCGATCTCCTGGCGCGGCACCATGATGTCATTCACCGTGACGTGGCCGAGGTCCAGAATCGACAGCAGCATCTGCCGGTGGCGCGCCGGAATCACCGGGGCGGCCTCGCTCACCACCGTGCGCAGCTCCTCGGCGCTGAGTGACTGGTCCGAGCGGGTGGTGCGCGCCGCACCGAACAGGCTCAGGAATCCGTAGGCAAGGGTGTTGGCGAGCCACAGCGCCGGGCGGGCCACCCCGACCAGCACGCGGTAGATCCCGGCGGCGTGCAGCGCCACGCCTTCCGGGTTCGCGGCGGCGTAGATCTTCGGAGCGAGCTCGCAGAACACGATGACGATGAGGGTGAGGAGCGCACCGGCAAGAGGCACCGCGTAACGCTCGCCGGTGCGCTGCGCGAGGATGGTGGCGATGGCGGAAGCGAACACGCTCGCGCCGGCAAGGATCACGAGGTTCGCGCCCAGCCAGTCATCGGGCTTCTCCAGCAGCCGCTCGAGCGTGCGCGCCCGCCGGTTACCCGACTGCGCGCGGTGGCGGATGCGGAAGCGGTTCACCGACAGCATCGCCACTTCCGTGCCCGAGGAAAACGCGACGATGACAAGGAGTCCCAAGAGCACCAGGGACAGAAGCAGCGTGGTCGATGCGAAGTTCAAGGCGGTCCCTTTCTCGCGGCCCCGTTTGAGGTCCGCGCCCACGGCCGGCAGCCGTCCCCCCCAGCGCGGATGCCGTTAGCATAGAAGCTTCGCGGGCTTAAGCGGGAAAACCGCGCCCGCGCCCCTATAATCGGCCCGCCGGTCCCACAGTCCAGCCAGCACCCACACCGCCATGTTCGACACCCTGACGCAACGCCTCTCCCGCACCCTCGAGACTCTGCGTGGCCGTGGCCGCATTACCGAGGAAAACGTCGGTGAGACGCTGCGCGAGGCGCGCATCGCGCTGCTCGAGGCGGACGTCGCGCTGCCGGTGGTCAAAGCCTTCATCGAGGGCGTGAAGGCGAAGGCCCTGGGGGCCGAGGTGCTCTCGAGCCTCACGCCGGGACAGGCCTTCATCGGCATCCTGCACCAGGAATTGGTCACCCTGATGGGCGGTGCCGGCGAGGGCTTCCGGCTGCGCGCCCAGCCCCCGGTCGTGATCCTGCTCGCGGGCCTGCAGGGTGCAGGCAAGACCACGACCGCCGCCAAGCTGGCACGGCGCCTGATCGAGCACGACAAGAAGCGCGTGCTGCTGGTGAGCACCGACGTGCGCCGCCCGGCGGCGATGTTGCAGCTGGAGCGCCTGGCCGCCCAGGTCGGCGCCGAATACTTCCCCGCGAGCGCCACCACCGCGCCGGCGGCGATCGCCGCCGCCGCCCTCACGCGGGCCAAGAACGGGGTCTTCGACGTGCTGATTGTCGACACCGCCGGCCGCCTGCACGTCGATGAGAGCCTCATGGCCGAGGTGCGCGGGATTGACCAAGCGGTCCCGGCCGCCGAGCGGCTGTTCGTTGTGGACGCCATGGCCGGACAGGATGCGGTGAACGCCGCGCGCGCCTTCGGGGCGGCACTCGACCTCACCGGCATCGTGCTCACCAAGGCCGACGGCGATGCCCGCGGCGGCGCGGCGCTCTCAGTGCGCCAGGTGACCGGCAAGCCGATCGTGTTCCTGGGCGTCGGGGAGAAGACCGAGGCGCTCGAGCCGTTCGACCCCGAGCGCATGGCCTCCCGCATCCTCGGCATGGGCGATGTGGTGAGCCTGGTCGAGCAGGTGCATCGCCAGGTCGACCACGAGGAGGCCCGCCGCCTCACCGAGAAGGTGGTCAAGGGCAAGGGCTTCGACATGACCGACCTGCGCGGGCAGCTTGAGCAGCTGCAGAAGATGGGCGGCGTCGCGGCGCTGATCGACAAGCTTCCCGGGGCGGTGCTGAAGAAGGGGGCCCCGTCCGCCGAGCAGGGCGACAAGGACCTGCGCCGCCAGATCGCCATCATCAATTCCATGACGCCCCGGGAGCGGCGCAATCCCGGGATCATCGACGGCTCGCGCCGGCGGCGGATCGCCGGCGGCTCAGGCGTGCAGGTCCAGGACGTCAACCGGCTGCTCAAGCAGTTCCTGGAGATGCAGCGGGTCATGAAGAGCATGAAGGGCGGGGGCCTCAAGCGCCTGCTGGGGGCCTTCAAGGGGGGTATGCCGCCGGGTTTCCCGGGCCGCTGACCGCGCGCTGCGCGCGCGCCGGGGCGGGGCTGTGCGGGCGGGGGATGGCGGAACCCCGCGCCGGGCCTAGAAAAACTGGCGCCCGGGGCGGGCGTTGCGTAGAATCCGCGCTCTTTTTTCGGGGCCCCTTTTGCGGCCCTCCTCATTGAACGAGAGCGATACGATCATGGTAACTATTCGCCTGACGCGACGCGGGGCGCGCAACCAGCCCTTCTACCACGTGGTGGTAACCGACAGCCGCAAGCGCCAGGGTGGCCCGAGCCTCGAGCACGTCGGGTTCTTCAATCCGATCGCTCGCGGCAGCGAGCAGAAGCTCAAGCTTGATCTGCCGCGCATCGACTACTGGGTCGGCCAGGGCGCGCAGCCCTCCGAGCGCGTGGCGCATCTGGTGGCTTCCTACCGCAAGCAGGCCACGGCCTAAGGGCAGAAAAGGGCGTCCTTAGCGGGCGCGGTGGACCCAATAAATAAGGTGTCCGGCGCCTAAAGACCCAAAGATGACAGCCGTGGAGTGGGTGGAACTCGGACGCCTGGGCGCCCCCTACGGAATCAAGGGCTGGCTGCACGTCGAGTCCTACACCGAGCCGCCCGAGAGGCTGCTCGACTACCCGGTGTGGACACTCAGGCTCGCCAGCGGCGAGCGTGTGCAACGGCAGCTTCTCGAGGGGCGCGCGCACGGCGCAGCTCTGGTGGCGAATCTCGCGGGCGCGCAGGATCGCGACGCGGCCGTGCGGCTCACGGGGGCCTGGGTGGAAGTCGAGCGTGCGGCGCTGCCGCAGCCGAAGCGGGGTGAGTTCTACCGCGCCGACCTGGTCGGGTTTGCGGTGACGAACCTTGAGGGCGTCGCCCTCGGAAGCGTGAGCCATTTCGTCGATGCGCCGCGCGGGACGGTGATGGTGACGAGGGATGCACGGGGGCGGGAGCACTGGGTGCTGGCGCAGCCGGCACACCTGAAGAAAGTGGACCTGGCGGAGCGCACGATTGTGGTGGACTGGCCGGCGGAGCTGGAATAGAAGGCTCCATGAAGATCGAGGTGGTGACGCTCTTTCCCGGCATGATCGAAGGAGCGCTGCGCTTCGGTATCGTGAGCCGCGCGCTGGCGCGCGGACTTGTGAGTGTGGGCACTGAGGATCCGCGCGCGCACACCCACGATGTGCACCGCACGGTGGATGACCGTCCCTATGGCGGTGGGCCGGGGATGGTGATGAAGCCAGAGCCGCTGGTGGCGGCCATACGGGCCGCGCACGCGCGGCTGCCGCCGGGCTCACCGCGGGTGTACCTGTCGGCGCAGGGCGAGCCCTTCACCCAGGCGCGCGCGCAGGAGCTGGCGCTGCTGCCGGGAGTGTTGCTGCTGGCGGGACGCTACGAGGGCGTGGATGAGCGCGTGGTCGAGACGGCGATCGACCGCGAGCTCTCGGTCGGGGACTACGTGCTCTCGGGCGGGGAGCTGCCGGCGCTGACGGTGATTGATGCGCTGGTGCGCCTCTTGCCCGGAAGCCTGGGCGATGAGCGCTCGAGCGTCGAGGACTCCTTCGCCCAGGGACTCCTTGACTGGCCGCACTACACGCGGCCGGAAGTGTTTGAGGGCAGGAGCGTGCCGCCGGTGCTGTTGTCCGGTGATCACGCGGACATCCGCCGCTGGCGGCTTACGGCTGCGCTCACCCGCACGGTGCAGCGGCGGCCCGAGCTCTTGCAGGCGGAGCGACTCGCGCCCGAGCTGCGGCGCGCATGGGATGAATTCCTCGCCGCAGGTGCGGCGGGACAAGAAGATCGAGGTACCAAGACATGAACAAGATCATTCAGGACATCAACAAGCAGGGCATGGGCCGCAAGCTCCCGGACTTCAAGCCCGGCGACACCGTGGTCGTGCAGGTGAAGGTGGTCGAGGGCGACCGCGAGCGCGTGCAGGCCTACGAGGGCGTGGTCATCGCCAAGAGCAACCGCGGCATCAATTCCTCCTTCACGGTGCGCAAGATCTCTCACGGTGAGGGCGTGGAGCGCGTGTTCCAGACCTACAGCCCCGCGATCAGCGACGTCAGCGTCAAGCGCCGCGGCAGCGTGCGCCGCGCCAAGCTGTACTACCTGCGCGACCTGTCGGGCAAGGCCGCTCGCATCGAAGAGAAGCTCTGAACCCAGCGCCGCCGCACGCCACGCAGGATCGGTCGCACACCGCTTAAGGTCATCTCATGACGCCGCGTTTGTTTTTCTCGGGTCTGTGGCGGGGTCTGGATGGCCTGCGCAAGGGGCTGCATCTGATTGTGCTCCTGGTGCTGTTCGGGCTGGTCTTCGGGCTCCTGCGCGGCAGCCTGCCGCTGGTGCCTACCAAGGCAGCGCTCGTCATCGCTCCCGACGGGCCACTGGTGGAGCAGCTCTCCGGCGATCCGCGCGCCCGCGCCCTGGATGAGGCGCTCGGCAACGAGAAACGCGAAGCACTGCTGTGGGATCTGACGGATGCGATTCACGCGGCCGCTGCCGACAAGCGCATCCAGGTGCTGGTGCTCGACCTGGACAAGCTCGAGAGCGCCAATCAGCCGGCACTGGCCGAGCTGGCCGGCTCGATCCGCGAGTTCCGCGCCAGCGGCAAGAAGGTGATCGCCTACGGCGTCGAGCTCACCCAGGAGCGCTATTACCTCGCCGCGCAGGCCGATGAGATCTACCTCGACCCGATGGGTTTCGTGCTGGTGCAGGGCTATGACCGCTACCGCACGTACCTGAAGGATGCCCTCGACAAGCTCGGGGTCGATATCAACGTGTTCCGCGTCGGTGCCTTCAAGAGCGCGGTGGAGACCTATACGCGTACGGGCATGTCCCCCGAGGATCGCGAGGAGAGCCGCGTCTACCTGACGGCGCTGTGGAATGCCTACCAGGACGAGGTCACGCGCGCGCGCAAGCTCGCCCCCGAGGCGCTCTCCAAGTATGTCGACTCGTTCATGCAGACCGTGCCGGCCGCCAAGGGCGATGCGGCCAAGGTGGCCTTGAGCCAGGGGCTCGTCAGCGGGCTCAAGACCTCACTTGAGGTTGAGCAGCGCCTGAAGGAGCTCGTCGGTGAGAACGACGATAAGGACTCCTTTAGCGGCATTTCGAGCGCGGACTACGTGCGCGTGGCACGCGCCGACAAGAAGGTGAGCGGTCTGTCCAAGCAGAAGATCGGCGTGATCGTGGCGAGCGGGGAGATCCTGGATGGTGAGCAGCCGCCCGGCACCATCGGCGGGGACTCGACCGCGAAGCTCATCCGTGAGGCCCGCAACGATAAGGACGTTAAGGCGGTGGTGCTGCGCGTCAACAGCCCCGGCGGCAGTGTGCTGGCCTCCGAGGAGATCTACCGCGAGCTCGTGGCGCTAAAGGCGGCGGGTAAGCCCCTGGTGGTGTCCATGGGCGGTTACGCGGCATCCGGGGGCTACTACATCTCAGCCCCTGCGGATGAGATCTTCGCAAATCCGGCCACCATCACCGGTTCCATCGGCATCTTCGCGATCATCCCGACCGTGGACAAGACCTTAGGTAAGCTCGGCGTCAGCGTCGATGGTGTCGGCACCACGGCGCTCTCGGGCCAGGCGCGCATCGACCGTCCGCTGAGCGAGGGGGCGCGCGCGGTACTGCAGGCGGTGACGACGCATGGCTACGATGAGTTCGTCGCTCGCGTGGCCGCCGGACGCGGCAAAAGCACCGCCGAGGTCGATACCATCGCGCAGGGGCGCGTGTGGGCCGGGGCCGATGCCAAGCGCATCGGCCTGGTCGATGCGCTCGGCTCGTTCAACGATGCGGTGCAGGCGGCGGCGCGGCGCGCCAAGCTCACCGACTACTCGACCAAGTTCATCGAGTCCAAGCTCACCTGGGCGCAGACGCTGGCCATGAACCTGAAGTCGGGCCTCGTGCGCGGCTTCGTGCACTTAAGTCCCAATGAGGCCGCGCTCGCGCAGCTGGCACAGCGGCTGGACCCCGTGACGCAGCAGGCGCTCGTGCTCGCGCGCTTCAGTGAGCCCAACCGCCTGTATGCCTACTGCTTCTGCGAAGTGCGCTAGCGGGCAAGCTCCGCCGCGGCGGCGCCATGAATTTTCCGTCGAAGCGCGCGTCGCGGCTGCGCCGGGCCCGATCCAGAACGTCGCGGCTCATTCCCATCCGCTCGAGCATGCCGCCGATGATAGCCGCTGGCGCCCGCGGGGACTGGCCGCTTTCGGCTCCCGAACGGTGCGCGTGCCAGGTTCGCCGCCGACCGCTCCCGGAAACTTCAGTCGCGCAGTTCGATCCAGGTCGGCGCGTGATCGCTCGGTTTCAGCCAGCCGCGCACCGGCCGGTCGACGCCGGCGCCAACGAGCCGGTCTCTGACGGCCGCATTCAAGAGCAGGTGATCGATGCGCAGGCCCGCATCGCGCTCGTACGCATTGCGGAAGAAATCCCAGAAGGTGTAGATCTGCTCTCCGGGTGCAGCGTCGCGGATGGCATCGGTCCAGCCCTGCGCGGTGAGGCGCGCGAACGCTGCGCGCGTTTCCACGCGGAACAGCGCATCGTTCACCCAGCGCTCGGGCTTATAGACGTCGCGCTCGGTCGGGATCACGTTGTAGTCCCCCGCCAGTACCACTGGTGTTGCACTCACGGCGAGTTCGGCGGCGTGCGCGATCAGCCGCTCCAGCCAGCGCAGCTTGTAGTCGAACTTAGGTCCCGGCGCCGGATTGCCGTTGGGCAGATACAGGCAGCCGATGGTGAGATCGCGCACCTTGGCTTCGATGTAGCGGCTGTGCACATCTTCCGGATCCCCCGGCAACGCGCGGCGGATCTCCTGCGGCTCCGCACCGCGCAGCAGGATCGCCACGCCGTTCCAGCTCTTCTGCCCGTGCCAGATGACGCCGTAGCCAGCCTCGCGGATGGCACTTTCCGGAAACTTCTCCTGCGGGGCTTTCAGTTCCTGCAGGCACACCACATCCGGTGCCGACTCAGTGAGCCAGCGCACGAGGTTGCCGAGGCGTGCACCGATGCCGTTGATGTTGTAGGTGACGATTTTCATGACGCGGATAGTCTTGCCCGGCTGAAGCTGCGGCGCAGCGCGGACATTATAGAAGGGGCGCGGCAGCTTGAACGCCCCCGCGCTCAGGACCGCGCTGCGTCTGTGGGCGGGGTTTGTGCGCGGCATGCCGGTGGCGGCACAATGGCGTGCCAGCGGGCCAGGCGGAGTCGCAGCAGCTCATGTGCCGGAACATCAAGATGCTCTTTAATTTTGCCCCACCGGTGACAGATGACGAGATCCGGGCGGCGTCACTGCAGTTCGTGCGCAAGGTCAGTGGCTTCAACAAGCCCTCCGAGGCCAACGCGGCCGCCTTCAATGCGGCGGTGGAACAGGTGGGCGCCAGTTGCCGGGTGCTGCTCGCCGCACTCAAGACGAGCGCGCCACCGCGCGATCGTGCCCAGGTCGCCGCCAGGGCGCGCGAGCGCGCCGCCATTCGCTACCGCTCGCTGCGGCCCCTGCCTGTCGGCACTGAGGAGGCGTGAAGCCAGCAGCCTAGGCAGTGCGAGTCGAGCTCACTTCAGGGACGTGTGCACGCGACGCACGCTCAGCAGGGCGCTCAGAGCGCCGGCGTTGAGTACGGGATTACCGCTGAACTGTTCGGCGATGAAATCCATGAAGACGCGCGCGCGACGCGGCAGCAGGCGCTTGGCCGGATACACGGCATGGATGGGCGCAGAAGCGCCCATCTCGTGCGCCAGCAGCGCTTCCACCCGTCCGTTGCGCAGCTCCTTCTCGAACAGCCACACGGGCGTATAGGCCACGCCCAGTCCATCAAGCACGGCGCGGTGGATGCCGTCGGGCGAGTTGACCCTGAGGCGTCCGCTCACGTTCACCTCCTTGGTCCGGAACGGCCAGCTGCTGCCGGAGTAGGCGAGGGAGTAGACGATGCAGTTGTGGTGGCGCAGGTCCTGCGCTACCGCCGGCGCCGGGTGGCTGCGCAGATATTCCGGGCTGGCGACACAGACGCGCTCCGCGGTGCCGATGCGACGCGCGGTCAGGGTGCTGTCCCGCAGTACCCCAATGCGGATCGCGACGTCGACGCCTTCTTCGATCAGGTCGATGAAGCGGTCACTGATCTGCACGTCGAGGTCCATCCGCGGGTAACGCTGCAGCAGCGTCTTCAGCTGCGGCAGGACGTGCGTGCGTCCCAGAATGGTGGGACAGGCGATGCGCAGCAAGCCGCTCGGGGTGTCCTCACCGCGCGCGGTCGACTCCGCTTCGGCGACCGCATCGAGTACGCGCCGCGCTTCCGCGTAGTAGCGCTCACCTTCGGGGGTCAGCGTGAGCCGGCGGGTGGAGCGGTATAGCAGCCGTGTGCCCAGGTGCCGCTCGAGGGCTGCGATGTGGCGGCTCACGTTCGGCTGGCCGATTCCCTGTTCGCGGGCGACCGCCGAGAAGCTGCCGGTCTCGACGGCGCGCGCGAACGAGTGCATCAGGAGAAGACGGTCCAAAGGCGGTCACCCGCGTCTGATTCATGCTTATTAGGGCATGAATCATATCTGCTGGACCCTACTTATCAAAACCGCAGCAGCAACGGAGACTGCTGAGCACGATATCCCCACGCCACTTCTAAGGAGACACTCAATGGGAAGGCTTCAGGGCAAAGTCGCCGCGATCACCGGCGGCACTTCAGGAATAGGACTGGCCAGCGCCCGGCGCTTCGTCGCCGAGGGCGCCTACGTGTACGTCATGGGGCGGCGCCGGGCGGAGCTGGATGCGGCGGTGAAGACGATCGGGAGCAACGTCACGGGCGTGCAGGGCGACATCGCGAAACTCGCCGACCTCGACCGCTTCTACGAGAGCGTCACCGCGGGCCATGGGCAGCTCGATGTCGTGTTTGCAAACGCCGGCACGGGCGAGGTCGGACCGCTCGGAGCGATCTCGAGCGAGCATTTCGACCGCACCTTCAACGTCAATGTCCGCGGTACGCTCTTTACCGTGCAGAAGGCGCTGCCGCTGCTGCGCCCGGGCGCTTCCATCATCCTCACCGGTTCGATCGCCGGCGTGAAGGGACTGCCCGGTTTCGACGTCTACAGCGCGAGCAAGGCGGCCATCCGCTCTTTCGTACGCACCTGGACCGCGGAGCTCAAGGATCGCAAGATCCGCGCGAACGTCATCAGCCCGGGCACCATCGATACGCCGATACTGGCCGGGCTGCCGCGGGAGGCGATCGCGCAGATCGTGGCCACCATTCCGATGGGACGCATGGGTACGGCAGAGGAGATCGCCGAGGCGGCACTGTTCCTCGCCTCGGATGCGGCCTCCTTCATCACCGGCATCGAACTGTTCGTGGATGGCGGAACGGCGCAGGTCTGAGCTCCGAGGGCGCAGACGTTGGCGAGGCGGGTGGGCCGGAGCCCTGAGGACTCAGGCTTGCCCGCTCGCCACACTCAGGGTCTGCAGGAAATGAAAATCCGGGCGGCGCAGGGCGTAGCCGCGGTCGGTGGGGTCGCACAGGCGCGCCACTTCGGCGAAGTCAGCGGTCGACAGATACGGTCGCAGCCGCTCGCCCCAGGTACCGCGGAACTGGGTCTCGAGCAGGTAAGCCTCATCGGCCGCGCTCAGGGGTGCGACCCGCTCGATCAGCCAGGAGCGCACGGTGACGTTGCGCAGCCCGGCCGCGCGCAGCAGGCCGACGCTGGCGCGGATCGCGGTAAAATCGCGCTCGCTCGCACGGTAGCGCTCGCGGTAGTACTGCCGCACGGCCTCATTCACCAGGCGCTCGAGCCGTGCATCCCAGGCGAAGTACATGTCGGGCAGAAAGGAGCTTTGCGCCAGCACCAGGCGACCCGTGCGCTTCAGCAGCGCCGCAAGCGCCTCGATCCCCGCCCCCGGCGCACGCAGGTGATTGACGGTATTGAGCGACCACACCAGGTCGAAGCTGCCGGGGCGCAGCGCAGGCTGCGCGGCATCGGCCTGCAAGAGGAGCGCGGCGGGCGCGCTGGCGCGCGTCCGCGCCAGGTGCGCCTGCGCCAGGTCGAGCCCGACGACGAGGCCGCCAGCGCCGATGTGCTCGTGGAAGCGGCTCAGCATCTCACCGGTGCCGCAGCCGGCATCCAGGAGGTGCATGCCGGGCCTGAGGCCCAAGGCTGCGGTCACCTGCGCCAGCTCCGGCGCCGCAAAGGCGTGGAAGCGCTCGAGCTTGGCGGCGTAGTCGCGCGTGGCGCTGTCGCCGAGAAGTCCTGAGCCAGAGGGGCGCTCGGCGCCGGCGCGCATCAGCGCCTCCTAGTTGCGCGACTTGAGTGTCGACCAGTCGAGGATCACCTTGCCGGACTTGCCCGAGCCCATGGTCTCGAAGCCCTGGATGTAATCCTGTACCGCGAAGTGGTGGGTGATGATCGGATCGAGCTTAAGTCCGCTCTGCAGCAGGCTCGCCATTTTGTACCAGGTCTCGAACATCTCGCGCCCGTAGATGCCCTTGATCGTCAGCCCCTTGAAGATCACCTGGTTCCAGTCGATCGCCGTGTCCTCCGGCGGAATCCCGAGGATCGCGATCGAGCCGCCGTGGTGCATGGTGCGCAGCATCTCGCGCAGCGCGGCCGGGTTACCCGACATCTCCAGTCCGACGTCGAACCCTTCCTGCATGCCGAGGTCCTTCATGGTCGCATCGAGTGAGTCGCGCTGGACGTTGATGGCGCGCGTGGCGCCCATCTTGCGGGCGAGTTCCAGGCGGTAGTCATTCACATCCGTGATGACCACGTGGCGCGCGCCGGTGAAGCGGGCGACGGCGACCGCCATGATGCCGATCGGGCCGGCGCCGGTGATCAGCACGTCCTCGCCCACCATGTTGAAGGCGAGTGCGGTGTGGGTGGCGTTGCCGAACGGATCGAGGATGGAGGCGATGTCGTCGCGGATCGAGTCGGGGAGCTTGAAGGTGTTGTCGGCCGGGATCGACAGGTATTCCGCAAACGCCCCGGGGCGGTTGACGCCGACGCCGATGGTGTTACGGCACAGGTGACGCCGGCCGGCGCGGCAGTTGCGGCAATAGCCGCAGGTGATGTGCCCCTCACCGGAGACGCGGTCCCCGCTCTTCAGGCCCTTGACCTCCGAGCCCAGCTCCACGATGCGGCCACAGTACTCGTGCCCGACCGCCATGGGCACCGGAATGGTCTTCTGCGCCCAGGCGTCCCACTTGTAGATGTGCATGTCGGTGCCGCAAATGGCGGTCTTGGCGATCTCGATCAGGACGTCGTTCGGGCCCACCTTCGGCTCCGGGATGTCCCGGAGCCAGATTCCCGGGGTGGCCTGCTCTTTGACGAGTGCTTTCATGGCTGTTGTTCTTTCTTTCCTTGAATCAAGCGATGACGCCGAGCTCGCGCCCGACGCGCGTGAAGGCGGCAAGGGCGCGCTCGAGCTGCGCGCGGGTGAGGGCTGCGGACATCTGCGTGCGGATGCGTGCCTGCCCCTGTGGCACGACCGGATAAGAGAAGCCGATGACGTACACGCCTTCCTCGAGCAGGCGCTCGGCCATGCGCCCGGCCAGGGCCGCATCCCCGAGCATGACCGGGATGATCGGGTGCTCGCCGGCTTTCAGAGTGAAGCCGGCCTGCGTCATGCCGGCGCGGAAGAAGCGCGCGTTCTCGAACAGCTGCGTGCGCAGCTGCGGGGAGCGCTCCAGAAGATCCAGGACCGCAAGACTTGCGCTGGCCACCACCGGGGGGATGCTGTTGGAGAAGAGATAGGGGCGTGAGCGCTGCCGCAGCCACTCGATCACCTCGCGGCGCGCGCCGACGTAGCCGCCACTGCCCCCGCCCAGGGCCTTGCCGAGCGTGCCGGTGAGGATGTCGATACGTGCGGCGACGCCGCAGTGCTCGGGCGTGCCGCGGCCGGTGGCGCCCATGAAGCCCGTCGCGTGGGAGTCATCGACCATGACGAGTGCGTCGTAGCGCTCAGCGAGATCGCAGATCTCCTTGAGCTTCGCGATGAAGCCGTCCATGGAGAACACCCCGTCGGTGGCAATCAGGCGCGTGCGGGCGCCGGCGGCCTCCTTGAGGCGCATCTCCAGCTCCGCCATGTCACTGTTGGCGTAGCGCAGGCGCTGCGCCTTGCACAGGCGGATGCCATCGATGATGCTCGCGTGGTTGAGCGCGTCCGAGATCACCGCGTCGCGCTCATCGAGCAGCGTCTCGAACAGGCCCCCGTTGGCATCGAAACACGACGAATAGAGGATCACATCCTCCACGCCGAGGAAGCCGGCCAGGCGCCGCTCGAGCTCCTTATGCGTCGACTGGGTGCCGCAAATGAAGCGCACCGAGGCCATGCCGTAGCCGTACTCGTCGAGGGAGCGCTGCGCCGCGGCACGCACGGCCGGGTGGTTGGCGAGTCCCAGGTAGTTGTTGGCACACAGGTTGATGACCTCGCGGCCGTTGGCCTCGACGACCCCGCCCTGGGGGCCCTCGAGCACGCGCTCGGGCTTGAACAGGCCCTGGGCGCGCAGACCCTCCAGATCGCCCTTCAGGCGGGTTATGACCGCTTCATTCATGGTGAGCAATTATACTTGAGGGCCCATGTCCGAGCCTGCAAGTGCTGCCGCCGGAGCCGCCCGCATCGACCGCTGGCTGTTCGCGGTGCGCCTGTACGGCTCGCGCTCGCTGGCCGCCCAGGCGGTCAGCGGCGGCCGCGTGCACTTGAACGGCGAGCGCGTGAAACCGGGCCGGGCGGTGCGCCCGCAGGACCACCTGAGCCTCACGCGCGGGGCGCTGGCGTTTGAATGCACGGTGACGGCCATCCCGGCACGCCGCGGACCTGCCCGGCAGGCCGCACTATGTTATGAGGAGAGCCCCGCGAGTGTCGCGCGCCGCAGCGAGTTCAGCGCGCGCATGAAGCTCGCTGCAGCCCTCACCCCGCGCCCGCAAGGCCGCCCGGACAAGCACCAGCGGGCGCGCCTGCGGCGTCTGAAGGGTCGCATTTGAGTCCCCGCAGGTCGCCGCAAAGCACGTAGGGTGTAGGTTAAGGCATCACACTGCGGCAGGCGGTTGTTAAGACGGTTGCAGCGCACGACGATGGGTGCGCAAGGTTGAAAGTTCCATGACGCTCAGCGTGTTCGACATCTTCAAGGTCGGCATCGGCCCTTCGAGCTCCCACACCATGGGGCCGATGCGGGCGGCGCGCGAGTTCGTGCTCGGGCTTAAGCGCGACGGGCTGCTCGGCGCCACCGAGGAAATCGCGGTGCGCCTGTACGGCTCGCTCGCCCTGACCGGTCTCGGCCACGGCACCGACCGTGCGGTGCTGGTGGGACTGGAAGGGGCGCAGCCGGAGAGCGTGGACCCGGACAGCATCGAGCCGACCGTCAACCGCATCCGCAGCTCGAACCGCATCCGCCTGCTCGGTGAGCACGAGATCGCCTTCGATGAGCCGATGCAGCTCCTGTTCATGCACCACGAGCGCCTGCCGCGCCATTCCAACGGCATGCGCTTCACCGCCTTCGGCGCCGGCCGCCAGCTGCTGCGCGAAGCGGACTACTACTCGATCGGCGGTGGCTTCGTGGTGAGCGGCGATGAGTCCGAGGCACCCGAGGCGCGCTCACACAGCGAGCCGCCGTACCCGTTCACGTCCGGGGATGACCTCCTGCGCCTGTGCCGAGATCACGGGCTGGAGATGTACGAGCTCATGCTCGCCAACGAATACGCCTGGGCGCCGGCGGCGGAAGTACGCGCCAAGCTCCTGCATCTGTGGGAAGTCATGCAGGCGTGCGTGGCACGCGGTTTCCGCCAGACCGGTCTTCTGCCCGGCGTCCTGAAGGTGCGCCGCCGGGCGCCGCGCCTGTATCGCATGCTGACCGAGAGCGGCACGGTGAAGCCGCTCGACGTCATGGACTGGGTGAACGCCTACGCGCTTGCGGTCAACGAGGAGAACGCCGCCGGCGGGCGCGTGGTCACAGCCCCCACCAACGGGGCGGCCGGCATCGTGCCGGCGGTGCTGCACTACTACCGCCGCTTCGAGGAGGGGGCGAACGAGGAGGGCGTGATCCGCTTCCTGCTCGTGGCCGCCGCCATGGGCATGCTCTACAAGCGCAATGCCTCGATCTCGGGGGCCGAGATGGGCTGCCAGGGTGAGGTCGGTGTTGCCTGCTCGATGGCGGCCGCCGGACTGGTGGCGGCGCTGCAAGGCACGACCGAGCAGATCGAGAACGCGGCCGAGATCGGCATGGAGCACAACCTCGGGCTCACCTGCGATCCGGTGGCCGGACTGGTGCAGATTCCCTGCATCGAGCGAAACGCCATGGGTGCGGTGAAGGCCATCAATGCCGCACGCCTCGCCATGCGCGGTGATGGCTCGCACAAGGTTTCGCTCGATCAGGTCATCGCCACCATGCGCCAGACCGGGGTCGACATGTCCACCATCTACAAGGAAACCTCCCAGGGTGGGCTTGCGGTGAACGTGCCGGAGTGCTGAAGGGCGCGCACCCTCGTTCAGGTGAAGCGGCCAAATAGTCCCGCCGGGGCTGACTCGCGCTGCACTTGCCTGAGCTGGGCCGCATCGACCGCCGCCCACGCTTCGCACTCGAACGCCATCGAGCACACGGACGCCGTACCGAGTGTCGGGTCCGGGCCCTGCGGTGCGAGCAGCTCCACCAGCTCCGAGAGCCCCGGGTTATGGGCGATCACCATCAGATGTGCGACCCGCGGCCCGATACCGCGCACCACGTTCAAGAGCTCCGGCGCGCCCGCCAGATACAGGCCGCCCTCGCGTCGCAGGCGCCCGGCGGCGGCGGGCAGTTCGCGCGCCAGGATCTCGGCGGTCTGCTGGGCGCGCCGCGCGGGACTGACCAGCACCAGATCCGGCACCAGCTCGAGCGCCAGCAGGCGCCGCGCCATGGCCTGCGCGGCGCTCGTGCCGCGGCGGCTGAGCGGGCGTTCGAGGTCCGAGAGTCCGGCGTCCCTCCAGCGAGCATCCGCGTGGCGCATGAGCGTGAGTTGCTTCATGCACCGGGCGCCTCAGGAGGGAACTTCCACGAACACGCGGCCGTCATCGATGCGCGCCGCGAAGGTCTGCAGCGGCTCGTAAGCCGGCGGCGTGAGGGGCTGTCCGGTGCGCAGGCAGAAGTGCGCGCCGTGGCGCGGGCACACGATCTGACAGTCCTCGACCTGGGCGTTGCCGAGCGTCTCGCCGTCGTGCGTACACAGGTCCTGCACCGCGTAGACATTCTCACCACAGCGCACCACGGCGATCGCGAAACCCTCCACGAACACCGCGAACGGCTCGGTCTCACTCAAGTCACTCGCCGCACCGATATCGACCCACTTCGAACTCACGCCGTCCCCCTTTTAGAACATGCCCGTCTGCAGCCGGGCGGCCTCGGTCATCATGCTTTGGTTCCAGGGCGGATCGAAGGTGAGCTCCACTTTGACCTCGCGCACCGTCGGGATGCGTCCGATCTTGTCGCGCACGTCATCCACCAGGATCTCGCCCATGCCGCAGCCCGGTGCGGTGAGGGTGATTTTAACCTCGACCGTGCGGGTGCCATCCTCATTCGCCTTGACGTCGCACTCATACACCAGCCCCAAGTCCACGATATTGATCGGGATTTCAGGGTCGTAGCAGGTGCGCATCTGCTCCCAGGCGAGCTGCTTCACGTCCTCTTCGTTGGCGTTGGGCGGGAGCTCGGGTGCCAGCACGGGCTCCTGGCCGATGGCATCGGCATCCTCGCCCGAGACGCGAAACAGATTGCCGTCGATGTAGACGGTGAAGCTGCCACCGAGCGCCTGGGTGATGTAGCCGGCCTGGCCGGGCTTGAGGTTCACTTCCTGCCCGGCCGGGACGATCACCGCCCGCACTTCACGGTTGACGACGAAGGGTTCGTTCTCGTGTCTGCGCATCGTCATTCCGTGGAGACGGTCGCCGTTCCCTGCTCAAGCGCGGCGTTGAGGGTGTGCCAGCACAGGCTCGCGCACTTCACGCGCGCCGGGAACTCGCGCACGCCGGAGAGCGCGGCGAGCTTGCCGAGCGATGCCTGCGCCTGCGCCTCCTCGCGCGTCAGCAGCGCGTGCACCTGTTCAAAGAGCGTGCGCACGGCGGCGCGGTCCTTGCCCTTGACGGCCTCGGTCATGAGGGAGGCGGACGCGGTGGAGATCGCGCAGCCCTGGCCCTGGAAGCGGATGTCCTCGATGCGCTCACCGTTCAGGCGCAGCGACACCGTCAGGCGGTCACCGCACAGCGGATTGTGGCCATCGGCCCGCGCATCGGTCGGCTCGAGGGTGCCGAAATTGCGCGGCCGCTTGTTGTGATCGAGGATCACGTCGCGGTAGAGATCCTTCAGGTCCATCAGCCGAACACCTGTTGCGCGCGCGCCAGCGCCGCCACCAGCGCGGCGACGTCGGCTTCGGTGTTGTAGCAGGCAAAGGAGGCGCGCGCCGTTGCCGGTACGCCGAAGAACGTCATGACAGGCATGGCGCAGTGGTGGCCGGTGCGCACCGCGACCCCTTCGGCATCGAGGATGGTGCCGAGGTCATGCGGGTGCACGCCCTTCATGGTGAAGGACAGCACCGAGGCCTTGTGCTGCGCGGTGCCGATGAGCTCGATCTGCGGCATCTGCGCGAGCGCCGCCGTCGCCTGCCGCAGCAGGCGCTCCTCGTGCGCGGCGATCGCCGGGATCCCTAAGGCCTCGACATAATCCATCGCCGCGGCCAGTCCCACCGCCCCGGAGATGTTCGGTGTGCCGGCCTCGAACTTGTAGGGCAGCTCGTTCCAGGTCGATTTCTCGAAAGACACGGTGAGGATCATGTCCCCGCCCCCCTGCCAGGGTGGCATGGCCTCGAGCAGCTCCTCGCGACCGTAGAGCACGCCCATCCCGGTCGGCCCGTAGAGCTTGTGGGCCGAGAAGGCGTAGAAGTCCGCGCCGAGCGCGCGCACGTCGACGGCGCTGTGCGGCACGGCCTGGGCGCCATCGATGAGCACCACTGCGCCCACCGCATGGGCAGCCTCGATGATGCGCTTGACCGGCAGCACGGTACCGAGCGCATTGGAGACGTGCGCCACGCCCACCAGGCGCGTGCGCGGGGAGAGCAGCTTCACGAACTCCTCGAACTCCAGTTCGCCGCGGCGGTTGATGGGCGCCACCTTGAGTGTCGCCCCGGTCTGCGCGCACACCATCTGCCAGGGCACGATGTTGGCGTGGTGCTCGAGTGCGCTGATGAGGATCTCATCGCCGGCCTTGAAGCGTGGCCGGCCGTAGGCCTGGGCGACGAGGTTGATGGCTTCCGTCGTGCCGCGCACGAAGATGATCTCGCGCACGCTGCGCGCGTTGATGAAGCGGCGCACGCGCTCGCGTGCGCCCTCGAAGGCGGCGGTCGCGGCCTGGCTCAGGGCGTGTACGCCGCGGTGCACGTTGGCGTGCGAGTGGGTCTCGTAGTCTTCGACCGCGCGGATCACCGCCCAGGGCCGCTGCGCGGAAGCCGCGCTGTCCAGGTACACCAGCGGGTGGCCGTTGACCTGCGTGCCGAGGATGGGGAAGTCCTGCCGTACCCGCTCGACATCGAACGCGGGCGGGGCGAGGGTGGAGGGGTTGGCGGCCACTAGAGCAACTCCTTGAGGGCGCGGTCCTGCAGCACCGCGGCGAGGTTCTCCTCGATCTGGCGGCGCAGTTCCGGTACTTCAATGCGCGCGAAGGCATCCGCGAGGAAGGCCCACTTGAGCAGGCGCAGCGCCACCTCGCGCTCCAGCCCGCGTGCCAGCAGGTAGAAGAGCATGTTCTCATCCAGCTTGCCGGCGGTGGCGCCGTGGCTGCAGCGCACATCGTCGGTATAGATCTCCAGCTGCGGCCGCACGTCGATCTCCGCGTCGGCACCGGCCAGCAGGCCGCGCAGGGACTGCTGCGAGTCGGTGCCGGCGGCGCCCTTGGCGACCACGATCTTGCCGTTGAAGGCGACCCGCGCGCGCCCGGCGGCGATGCCGCGGAACAGCTGCTCGGTGCGTGCGTGCGGGGCGGCGTGCTCGATGAGCGCGAAGCTGTCTTGCACCTGTTGCGCATCGCCCAGGGCGGCGACCGCCATGATGAGGCGGGCATGCTCGCCGGCGTGGCGCAGCCGCTGCGTGGAGCGGGCCGAGTGCGCGCCGGTGCTGACCGCGTGCAGCCGGTAACAGGCGCGCGCGCCCAGGGTGGCATTCAGGGTATCGAAGATGATGCTGCGGGCCGAGAGCCCCTGCAGACGGTAGTGGGTGAGCTCGGCGCCCTCACCGAGAGACACTTCCACGGCGCTGTTCACAAAGCTCGCAGCGCCGGCGGCGCTCAGGTGCCGCTCGATCAGCTCCAGGTGCGCCCCGGGCTTAACATCGATCTCGAGGCGCGGGTAGGAGCTGCCTGCGGTCGACTCCGCACGGGCCACGAATACCACCTCCGCGCGCACCGCACCTGCGCTGGCCGGGATACTTAAGCGTGCGCCGTCGTCCGCGAAGACCTCATTGAGAAGCGCAAAGCGCTGGTCGCTGCCGCGCTCGGCCGCATCGATGCCGGCGCGCTCCTGGCGCAGCGGGCCCAGGGAGCTGAAAACTGCGCTCACCGGGGCTGACAGCTCCGGTGCGAAGCGCCCGTCCACGAACACGTAGCGCGCGAACCCCGGGATCCTCCCGGGCAGGTGTGCCGGATCGGGTACCGCCATGCCCCCGGGCGCCGGCACGAAGCTCAGCCGCTCGAGCGCGCGCAGATTCGCGTACTTCCAGTTCTCATCGCGCGTGGTGGGCAGCCCGACCGCGTTCAAGGCGGCGAGGGCGGCGCGGCGGCGCGCATCCACAGGTGCGGGGAAGGCGGCCGCGTAGTCGGCCGCGATGCGCGCGCTCAAGGTGGTGTTCATCGGCGCCGCCGTCAGGCGGCCTCCCCAGTGACCCAATCGTAGCCGCGCTTCTCGAGCTCGAGCGCGAGGCTCTTGTCGCCGCTCTTGACGATGCGGCCGCGCACCAGCACGTGCACGAAGTCGGGCACCACGTACTCGAGCAGACGCTGATAGTGCGTGACCAGCACGCACGAGCGCTGCGGGGAGCGCAGCGAATTGACCCCGCTTGCGACCACCTTCAACGCATCGATGTCGAGCCCGGAATCGGTTTCATCGAGGATCGCAAGCTTCGGCTCCAGCACCAGCATCTGCAGGATCTCGTTACGCTTCTTCTCGCCGCCCGAGAAGCCCTCGTTCACTCCGCGCGACAGGAAACTGTCTTCCATGCGCATCAGCGCCATCTTCGCGCGCACCAGGGTGAGGAACTCGAAGGCATCCACCTCCGGCAGGCCCTGCACCTTGCGCGCGGCATTCATCGCGGCCTTCAGCAGGTAGACGTTGTTGACGCCGGGGATCTCCACCGGGTACTGGAACCCCAGAAACAGTCCCGCCCGCGCACGCTCCTCCGGTGGCAGCGCCAGAAGATCATGGCCCTCGTAGCTGACGCTGCCGGAGGTGATGTCGTAGCCGGAGCGGCCGGCCAGCACGCCTGCAAGCGTGCTCTTGCCCGAGCCGTTCGGCCCCATGATGGCGTGCACTTCGCCGCGCCCGACACTCAAAGTGAGGCCGTCCAGGATCTTCTTGCCTGTCGATCTTGCGTGCAGGTCCTCGATCTTCAGCAGGGTTTGATCGGAAGTCATCGCTAGCCCACCGCTCCTTCAAGACTCACCGCCAGGAGGGCCTGTGCCTCCACGGCGAATTCCATCGGCAATTCCTTGAACACGGACTTGCAGAAGCCGTTCACGATCATGTTCACCGCATCCTCCTGGGAGATGCCGCGCGCCGGCAGATAGAACAGCTGGTCCTCGCTGATCTTGGAAGTGGTGGCCTCGTGCTCCACCGTGGCGCTCGGATTCTTGACCTCGATATACGGGAAAGTGTGCGCGCCGCACTTGGGGCCCATGAGCAGCGAATCGCACTGCGTGTAGTTGCGCGCGCCGTGCGCGCTCGGCAGGATCTTCACCAGTCCGCGGTAGGTGTTCTGGCCGTGGCCGGCGGAGATACCCTTGGAGACGATCGTGCTGCGCGTGTCCGCGCCCGATGTGGATCATCTTGGTGCCGGTGTCGGCCTGCTGGTAGTTGTTGACGGTGGCCACCGAGTAGAACTCCCCCATCGAACCGTCGCCCTTGAGCACGCAGCTTGGATACTTCCAGGTGATCGCGGAGCCTGTCTCAACTTGGGTCCAGGAGATGTGTGAGTTGCTGCCGCGGCACTCGCCGCGCTTGGTGACGAAGTTGTAGATGCCACCAACACCGTGCTCATCGCCCGGGTACCAGTTCTGCACCGTGGAGTACTTGATGTAGGCGCCTTCGAGCGCGACCAGCTCCACCACGGCCGCGTGCAGCTGATTCTCATCGCGCATTGGGGCAGTACACCCTTCAAGGTAGCTCACGTGGCTGTCGGCATCGGCGATGATCAGCGTGCGCTCGAACTGCCCGGTGTTGAGCGCGTTGATGCGGAAGTAGGTCGAGAGTTCCATCGGGCAGCGCACGCCCTTGGGCACGTAGACGAAGGAGCCGTCGGAAAACACCGCCGAATTCAGGGTCGCGAAGTAGTTGTCGGTATAGGGGACCACGCTCCCCAGGTACTGCTCCAGGAGCTGCGGGTGCGTGCGCACGGCTTCCGAGAACGGGCAGAAGACCACGCCCGCGGCCGCGAGCCGCTCCTTGAAGGTGGTGGCGACCGACACCGAGTCGAACACCGCATCGACTGCGACCCCGGCCAGGCGCGCGCGCTCGTGCAGCGGCACGCCGAGCTTCTCGTAGGTCGCGAGCAGCTTCGGATCGACGTCCGCCAGGCTCTTGGGTCCGTCCTTCTTTACCCGCGGCGCTGAGTAGTAGGAGATCGACTGATAGTCGATGGGCGCGATCTTCAGGTGCGCCCAGTGTGGCTCGCGCAGGCTGAACCAGTGCCGCAGCGCCTTCAGGCGCCACTCGGTGAGAAAGGCAGGCTCGCCCTTCTTCTTCGAGATGAGGCGCACCACGTCCTCGTCGAGCCCCGGCGGGATCGTGTCGGAGTCGATCTCGGTCACGAAGCCGTGCTGGTAGCCGCGTGCGATGAGCGACTGCAGTTCGCTGTTCTGCTCGTTCACAGGTCCACTCATGAGCGCACCGGTGTGCGCGAGCCCACTGCCTTCATCTCGCGCTCGAGCGTCGGCAGGCGCGCGGGGGCAGCGTCCAGTCCCGCCAGCTGCGCCAGACTCACATCGTTCAACGAGCGCCGGATGGCGAGGTTGAGGCGCTGCCAGACGCGCCCGACGCGGCAGCTCTCCTCGATCTCGCAATGTCCCTGGCCGGCGGCGCAGTCGGTGAGTGCGACCGGGCCCTCCAGCGCATCCAGGATCGCCGCGGCGCTGATCTGCGCCGCGGGGCGCGCCAGGTGATAGCCGCCGTGCAGGCCGCGTGTCGAGACCACCAGTCCTGCGCGCTGCAGCTGCTTCAGGAGCTTACTCACCGTGGGGGCGGCGATATGGGTCTGCTCGGCAAGCGCGGTCGCGGTCTGCACGCGTGCCGGGTCGCTCGCCAGAGCCGCCAGCAGCACGGTGGCATAGTCGGTAAGACGGCTGATTCGCAGCATGGGCGCACCTGATCCAAAACTAGGACTATTTTAGTACTGATTGCGTTCGGAACCAAGCCCGTGCCAGGGCCGGGCAGGGGAATTTGCTATCCTTGGCGCCCCCTCATTCGGGGGACGTTTCACGACACGGCGGACGCGCGCGCACGGCTTGGCGCGTCTGTAGGTCCGCCGTCACTGCCGGAGGTAAGGACGATGAACGCGACTGAGCTGATGCATACCGCACGCGGAATGGTGGCCAATGGCCGGGGGATCCTGGCGGCCGATGAGAGCACCGGCACCATCACCAAGCGCTTCGCCGGTATCAAGCTGGAGTCGACCGAGGAGCACCGCCGCACCTATCGCGAGATGCTCTTCACCGCCCCGAACACCGCCGAAGCCATCAGCGGCGTCATTCTCTATGATGAGACCATCCGTCAGAAAACCAAGGACGGCACGCCTTTCCCGCAGTACCTGATGAAGCAGGGCATCATCCCGGGCATCAAGGTGGACACCGGAGCGAAGCCCCTGGCGGGCTTTCCCGGGGAGACCATCACCGAGGGCCTGGATGGCCTGCGCGAGCGGCTGGTCGAGTACCGCAAACTCGGCGCCCTGTTCGCCAAGTGGCGCGGCGTCATCGACATCGCCGAGCACGTCCCGAGCTGGTACGCGATCAAGGCCAATGCGGGGGCACTTGCGCGCTACGCCGCGCTGTGCCAGGAGAACGGCATCGTCCCGATCGTCGAGCCGGAGGTGCTGATGGACGGTGCGCACTCCATCGAGCGCTGCGAGCAAGTCACGGATCTGGTGCTGGCGACGGTGTTTCGCGAGCTGTTTGAGGCCAAGGTGCTGCTCGAGGGCATCGTGCTGAAGCCCAACATGGTGATCTCAGGCAAGAAGGCCGCCCGCCGCGCCGGCCCCGAGGTCGTCGCCGAGGCGACGCTGCGCGTGCTGCGCCGTCACGTGCCCCCGGCGGTGCCGGGCATCGCCTTCCTCTCCGGTGGGCAGTCCTCGGAGGAGGCCACCTTGCATCTGGCGCTCATGAACAAGATCGGCAAGCCGCTGCCCTGGACGCTGACCTTCAGCTACGGGCGTGCGCTGCAGGACGCAGCGCTCAAGACCTGGGGCGGCCATGCCGCCAATTTCGGCGCCGGACAGAAGGCGTTCGCCAAGCGTGCGCGCCTCAATGGGCTCGCCGCGGCCGGCAGCTACGACGCCGAGATGGAGAGCCAGGCGGCCTGAGCCACAAGGCCGCCCACGCGCGCGTGGCAAATCCCGCAACCGACGCAGCGCCTGCTGCCGCGCAGGCGGCGGATGCGGTCATCGACGTGCGCGACGTGCACTACGAGATCGGCGGGCGGCCGATCTTCACCGGCGTCACGCTCACCGCCCGCCGCGGGCGCATCACCGCGATCATGGGGCCCTCGGGCACCGGCAAGACGACGCTGCTGCGGCTGATTACCGCGCAGATCAGCGCGACGCGCGGGCAGGTGCTGGCCTTCGGCACCGACGTGGCAAGTCTGAGCACCGCGGCGGTTTACAGGCTGCGCCAGCGCATGGGGATGCTGTTCCAGAACGGCGCGCTGCTCACTGACCTCAACGTATTCGAGAACGTCGCCTTCCCGGTGCGCGAGCACACCGACCTGCCCGAAGCCCTCATCCGCAAGCTGGTGCTGACGAAGCTGCAGGCGGTGGGCCTGCGCGGTGCCGCCGAGCTCATGCCGGCGGAGCTCTCCGGCGGCATGGCGCGCCGCGTGGCGCTGGCGCGCGCGATCGTGATGGATCCGGAAGTACTGATTTACGATGAGCCCTTCGTGGGCCTGGATCCGATCTCCCTCGGCGTCATCCAGCGGCTCATCAAGCAGATGAACCAGGCGCTTGGCATCACCAGCATCGTCGTCTCCCACGACGTGCAGGAGCTCTCCAGCATCGCCGACGACAGCTACCTGCTCTCCGGCGGCGTGGTCGCCGCGGCTGGCGCGCCCGCGCAGCTGCGCGCCAGCGACTCCGCGGCGGTACGCCAGTTCATGGACGGCAGCCCCGATGGGCCGGTGCCGTTTCATTACCCGGCGCCGGATTACCTGACGCAGCTGCTCGCCGATGACTGACGGGGGCTTTCTCAGCGGGAGCCTGCGGCGCCTGGGTGCGACGGCGATCTTTTTTGCCCGCCTGCTCGCGCAGTGCGTGCCAGCGCTCGCCCGGCCGCGCCTGATCGTCGCGCAGATCTACAACACCGGGGCGCGCTCGCTCATCATCATCATGCTCTCGGGGCTGTTCGTCGGCATGGTGCTCGGCCTGCAGGGCTTTCAGCTGCTGCAGCGCTTCGGCTCCGAGGATTTCCTCGGCAGCGCGGCGGCGCTGGGACTTTTAAAGGAACTCGGTCCGGTGGTGACGGCGCTCTTGTTTGCCGGCCGCGCCGGCACCGCGCTCACCTCCGAGATCGGATTGATGCGCGCCACCGACCAGCTGACCGCCATGGAGATGATGGCGGTCGATCCGCTGCGCTACGTGGCCGCGCCCCGCTTCCTCGGCGGGATCATCGCGATGCCGCTGCTGGCGGCCATCTTCGGCGTCGTCGGGCTCTTCGGCGCCCAGCTGATCGGCGTGCAGCTGATGGGCGTGGATGCGGGCGTGTTCTGGTCGCAGACCCAGGGTGCGGTCGGGCTGCGCGACGTGACCGAGGGGGTGGTGAAGAGCCTGGTATTCGGCACCGCCTGCTCGCTGGTGGCGGTCTACGAGGGCTACAACGCCGAACCGACCGCGGCCGGCGTGGGGCTGGCAACCACGCGCACCGTGGTGGCCTCCTCGGTGCTGACGCTGCTTCTGGACTACGTGCTTACGGCGGCCTTCCTGTAAGAGGAAACTAACGACCATGCGTGCCAATCGAACACTTGAACTGGGAACCGGGCTCTTCGTGCTGTTAGGGTTTGCGGCGCTGCTGTTCCTCACCACGCAGCTGCCCTCGAGCGGGCTTAAGCTCGGGCGGGCGAAACAGAGTTATCTGGTGACCGCGGAGTTCGACAACATCGGGGACCTGAAGGTCGGTTCGCCCGTGACCATGTCGGGGGTGAGGATCGGCACCGTGACCGGCATCGACTTCAACCCCAAGGACTACAAAGCCGAGGTGCGCATGCGCTTTGACAACGAGTACAACCAGATACCGGATGACAGCTTCGCCGCCATCCAGACGCAGGGACTGCTCGGGGGCAAGTACATTGGCCTAAGCCCGGGCGGCAACGATCAGTTCCTGAGGAACGGCAGCGTCATCGAGCAGACCCAGTCGGCGATCGTGCTGGAGAGTCTGGTGAATAAGTTCTTCGCCAGCTACAGCAGCCGCAAGGGGAGCGATGACACGAGCTCCCCGAACGCGGACACCCAGAAGCAAGCGGAGTCGAAGAAATGAGATACCTCACGATAGTGGCAACCCTGTGGCTGGCGTGCACGGTCGCGCTGGCGCAGGCCCCGGCGACCCCGGCCGGCGGCGGCGCGGATGATCCAAGTACGGTGGTGCAGAACGCAGCCCAGGGGATCCTCACCGCGCTCGACAAGGACCGCGACACCTATCGCAAGGACCCGGCCAAGGTGGCGCAGCTCGTCAACCAGTACCTGCTGCCGCACTTCGACACCGAGTTCGCGGCCCGCCTGGTGCTCGGACTGCACTGGCGCGACGCGAGCCCCGAGCAGCGCAAGCGCTTCGTCGATGCCTTCTATCACTCGCTCTTGAGCAACTACGGTTCGGCGATCACCGAGTTCACCGCCGACCGCCTGAAGATCTTCCCCACCAAGGTGGAGGGTGATGCCTCGCGGGCCACGGTGCGCACCGAGATCAAGCGCGATACCGGGGATCGCATCTCGGTGAACTATTACATGCGCAAGACCCCGGAAGGCTGGAAGGCCTGGGACGTGGTGATCGACGGCATCTCCTACGTCAACAGCTACCGCGAGGACTTCGGGCCGCAGATCGAGAGCCAGGGGCTCGATGCGGTCATCAAGCGGCTGGACTCGGGCGAGAAGCCCGACGCCATCGGCAAGACCACCGGCAAGGTCAAGTCCTAGTGGCTGAGCTCGCCCCTGCACCCTTTCGGCTCGCACCGGGCCCCGACGGGGGCCTGAGCGCGCAGGGCCCGCTCACCTTTGCGACCGGCCGTGCCGCCCGGCTGGCGGGACTGGCGGCCCTGCGGACGAGCCGTCAGGCCACGCGCATCGACTGTGCCGGGGTCACCTCCGCCGACAGCGCCGGCCTGGCAGTGTTGCTGGACTGGCTGGCGGGGGCACGGCTGGCGGGGTTGAGCCTGCAACTGACCCACCTGCCGCAGGATCTGACGGCGCTCGGCCGCATCAGCGAGGTGGACCAGTTGCTCGCGCGCGGGGTGTAGCTGAGCGCTAGTGGGGCGGTGGGTTCGCCGGTGGCGTTGCCGGGGCTGGTGCCGACTTGGGCGCATCGGTGTCCTGGGCCGCCTCATCGAACAGCTTCTGTTCCTGCTCGTCCTCCTGCGGGGCGGCGCTGCCGCCGTTGACTTTGAAGTCACGGCGCTGCAGGTAGACGTTACGTACCAGGGCGTAGGGGTCATAGGCGCTGTCGACGCTCGGATCCAAGGGCAGCAGATCCACACGGGCGTTGACGATGCCTAAGGCCCACAGCGGATATTCCACCCAGGGATTTCTGATGAAGTAGCGCGGGTCGGCGAAATACTCCGGCACCTTGCCCAAGGCATCACGCACATCCGAGGGCCCGAAAAGCGGCAGCACCAGGTAGGGGCCGCTCTTCATGCCCCATTTGCCGAAGGTCTGGCCGAAATCACGATCGTTGCGGTCCAGGCCCGCGAAGGTGGCGAAATCCAGGAGCCCGCCGATGCCGAAAGTGCTGTTGAGGATCAAGCGCCCGGTGTCATTGCCGAAGGCACGCAGCTGTCCTTGCAGCAGGTCATTGATGATCACCTTCGGGTAAGCGAGGTTGGTGAGGAAATTGCTCACCCCGGTCTGCGCGAACTGCGGCACGGTGCGGTGGTAGCCGCGGGCAATCGGACGCAGCACGGCGTGATCGAGCGCGGTGTTGAACTTGTAGGTGGTGCGGTTCATCCGCTCCCAGGGGTCACGCGCACTTCGGGTCGAGCCCGGCGGCAGCGTCGCGCAACCGCACAGCAACAGGAGGCACAGGCTCAGTAAGGCGGTCCGCTTCGTTGTTGGCATAGGCTCGGCTGCTCTCAATCCCGCGGGCATTGTAACAGTCGCGTCGCGGGGCGCCGCGCGCGCACGAGGGGAGGGTGGGGTAGGAGGGGTCGTCAGCCGCCGCGGCGGCCGCCTTGCTGGCCCTGCGGCTGCTGGCCCTGATCGCCTTCGCTCAACTGGCGCTTGCGCTGCGAGAGCAGGAAGTCGCGCACCTCATCGAGGCGCGCCTGGTAGCGCTCGCGCTGGATCTGGCTGATGTGCGGGGCGGCGAGCGCCAGCTGGTATTGCTGCGCGGCGAGATTGAGGTCCCCGCCCGCGATCTGGTACTCGCCCATGTAGTAATAGGCATCCCCGGCATCCCCGGCCGCGCTGGCGGCGAGTGCCGTCAGGCGGATCTGTTCGGGTGTGGGCGGCACGTTGTTGAACAGGTCGAGCAACATGTTGTGCGCATCCATGGGCCGCCCGACCGCCATCAGCTCCTGCGCGTAGCGCACCGTGACCGGCACGTTGCGCGGGAACAGTTCCTCGGAGCGCGCAAACGACGCCAGCGCCTCCTTCGGGTGACCGGCTTTGGCCTGCGCCTGGGCGAGCGCGATGTGCAAGAGCGTCAGCGTTTCGTTCTGCTGCACCAGGGGAGTGAGGACCTTGATGGCATCCTCGGCGCGGTTGTGCTCGGTGAGCGAGAGCGCGTAACCATAGCGATCCGCGAGTTCGGCATCGTTACGCTTGATCTTGCGCTCGTACTTGTCGATGAGATCGATGTCGGCGGACGTGGACAGCACCCGCACGCGCTCGCGGATCAGTGCGTAGCTCTCGGAGTCATGACCGCTGCGTGGCGGGAACTGCGCCGCGCGCGCGCGCGCCTCGGCGATGCGGTCGGTGGTCACCGGGTGATCCACCAGCATGGCCGGGATGTAGGTCGCAGCCAGCCCCTCGTGGCGGCTCATGGTCTCGAAAAAGCCCCCCATGGCGTTGGCGTCGAAGCCGGCGCCGGCGAGATAACCGATGCCGACGCGGTCGGCTTCGGACTCGTTGTCGCGCGTGAAGTTGATCTGCTGCTGCGCGGCGATGCCCTGGGCGGCGACGATGCCGCCCTCCATGGCCTGGCCGCCGCCGGCGGCGCCCAAAAGGATCGCCGCCAGGAGCGCGGCCGCGGTGGTCAGGGCCTGCTGGCTCTGGTTGCGGATCTGGCGGGCGATGTGGTGCTGCGTGACGTGCGCGATTTCGTGCGCCATCACGCTGGCAAGCTCGGACTCGGCGGAGGTGGCGAGGATCAGTCCCTGGTGGATGAAGACGAAGCCGCCGGGCACGGCGAAGGCATTGATGCTGTCGTCTTTGATCACGAAGAAGTGAAAGTCACGCCCGCCATCGACGCTCTGCGAGGCCAAGCGCTGGCCGATGGTCTGCAGGTAGTCGGTGATCTCCGGGTCCTCGAGCAGGGCGTTCTGCTCGCGCAACTCGTGCGTCACCATGAGCCCCAGGCGGTACTCATCGCTGTGGGAGATGAGCTGCTCACTCGGACTGCCAAGATCCGGCAGGTCCGAGCCTGAGGCCGGGGTGCTCAGCACGATCGGACGCGGCGCCTTGGCCTCATCGTCCGCGAAGGCGACGGCCGAGACGGTCACAAGAGCGGTCGCGATGAGGACGAGAAAAGAGCGCATGGTCAGGTTAAGACCGCCGCGGGCGGTCACAAGTTTCCCTACGATTACAGAAGCTTACAAGCGCGTAGGTCTCAGTCTAGATTGCTAGGGTACTACACCTAGAGGGTATCGGAGGCAAAGTCTGCAAGCCGTGAGCGCTCCCCGCGCACGAGTGTGATGTGCCCGGAATGCGACCAGCCGCGGAAGCGGTTTACCGCGTAGGTGAGGCCGGAGGTCATCTCCGTGAGGTAGGGCGTATCGATCTGGGCGATATTGCCCAGACAGGCGAGCTTGGTGCCGGGGCCGGCGCGCGTGATGAGCGCCTTCATCTGCTTCGGGGTGAGGTTCTGCGCCTCATCGAGGATCAGGAAGCGATTGAGGAAGGTGCGCCCGCGCATGAAGTTGAGCGAGCGGATCTTGATGCGGTTGCGCAGCAGATCGTTGGTCGCAGCGCGGCCCCAGTTGCCGCCCTCCTGGGAACCAGTGAGCACCTCGAGGTTGTCCATGAGCGCCCCCATCCAGGGCTCCATCTTTTCCTCCTCGGTGCCGGGGAGGAAGCCGATGTCCTCCCCGAGCGGGATGGTGACGCGCGTCATGATGATCTCGGCAAAGCGGTTGGTCTCGAGGGTCTGCATGAGGCCGGCGGCGAGGGCGAGCAGGGTCTTGCCGGTGCCGGCAGGTCCCAGCACGGTGACGAAATCGATGTCCGGGTCCATGAGCAGATTCAACGCGAAATTCTGCTCGCGGTTGCGCGCGGTGATGCCCCAGACGCTGTGGCGCTCGTTGCGGTAGTCGCGCAGGAGCTCAATGGTCGCGGTGTCGCCGGAGATCTTGCGCACGATGCCTTCGATGCCCTCCGGGGTGTCCTGGAACAGCCCCTGGTTGGGCTGCCACTCGCGCACGGCAGGGCCTGAGAGCTCGTAAAAGGTGCGATCGGCTTCCTTCCAGGAGCGGATGTCGCGGCTGTGGCTCTCCCAGAAGTCCTTAGGCAGGGCCGCCATGCCGCTGTAGAGGACGTCGGAGTCCTCGAGCGTCTTGTCGCTGTAGTAGTCCTCCGCGTGCACCCCGAGGATCGCGGCCTTGATGCGCAGGTTGATGTCCTTGGACACCAGGATCACACGCACGTCGCGCCGCTCGTTCTGCAGCGCCAGCGTCTGGGCGAGGATGGCATTGTCGCCGCCGCCCCCGGGCAGCCCCTCCGGCAACACGCTGGAGAGCTGGCGCGTCTGGAAGTACAGGCGCCCGGTGGAGGGCTTCTTGCCGTGGTTGCCGGAGTAGCCGGAAGGCAGCTGCAGGCCCTTGTCGATCTGCTCCTTGGTGGCATCGCGCATCATGTCATCGAGGAAGCGGCTCACCTGGCGCACGTTGCGCGAGGCTTCCGACAGCCCCTTCTTGTGAGCGTCGAGTTCCTCGAGCACCACCATCGGCACGAACACGTCGTGCTCCTCGAAGCGAAAGATGGCGGCCGGGTCGTGCATCAGCACGTTCGTGTCGAGCACGAAGAGTCGGCGACCGGCCCGTGAGCGGGCTTTCACGTCGCGGGATTCGCCCGAGGCTGCCTTGGGACCGGGTTCATAAACGCTGCGCTGCTTCAAGTACTTCCTCCGCGTGACCGGGCACTTTTACCTTGCGCCACTCCTGAGCGAGGCGCGCGCTGCCGTCCAAGAGGAACGTGCTGCGCTCGACTCCCAGGTACTTTCTGCCGTAAAGGCTTTTCTGTTTGATGACATCAAACAGCTTGCAGACTTTCTCGTCCGTGTCGGCGAGCAGCGGGAAGGGCAGGGACTCCTTGGCTGCGAACTTGTCGTGCGAGGCGACCGAATCACGCGACACCCCGACGATCAGCGTGCCGGCCTTGCGGAACGCCTTGTAGAGGTCGCGGAAGTCCTGCGACTCGCGCGTGCAGCCCGAGGTCATGTCCTTCGGGTAGAAGTAGATCACCAGATTCTTGCCTGCGGCGTCCTTCAGGCTCCAGGTACCGCCGCCCGTCATGGGCAAGGAGAACTCAGCTACTTTGCTTCCCGGCTTGAGCGCGGTCATCTCTGCTTCAGGATTTTACCGGTTCGAGGATGGCATCGAGGTTCAGCGAATCGCAGAACTCCATGAACTCCTCGCGCAGATGCGCAACATGAATGCGGCTCGGCACGTTCACGATCATCTGCACCGCGAACATCGGGGCGCCCGTGTGCGCGGCCGGGTAGCTGCGCGTGGAAACTTCCGCGATGTCGATGCCGCGCGTGGCGAAGAACCCCGACAGCCCCGAGACGATGCCGCTTTGATCCAGACACACGACGTCGATCGAGTACGGCAGCATGTCGGTGCGTGCCGTGCGCGGCTCGGTACGCTTCAGATGAATGCTGAGGTTGCTGGTTTCGGCCAGGCGCTTGAGCTCGGTCTCGAGCTTCGCGAGCGCGTGCCAGTTGCCCGACACCAGCAAGAGCATCGCGAACTCGGTGCCGAGGCTCGCCATGCGACTTTCGCTGATATTGCCGCCGGACTCGCTGATGACGCGGGTCAGCTCGTGAACCATGCCGGTGCGGTCGCTGCCGATCGCGGAAACGGCCAGGTGCTGCTTCATCTGTAGGTTGGTATTCGTCGGCTGCTGTCCGTTTCGCGCTCCCGCAGTGTACCGGGAGCGCGCAGCGAGTGCGACCCTGACGCTCGCCCGCAGCACCTGAGCCCTTGCCCGCCTGAGCCGGCACTCGTAACATCGGCGACCCGCCGGCGGACGCTCAAAATTCCCATGTTTTCAGGCAGCCTGGTTGCCATCGTCACACCCATGCGCAGCGACGGGGCGGTCGACTTCGACGCCTGGGCGCGGCTCATAGAATTTCACGCACAGAACGGCACGAGCGGCATCATCGTCGGCGGCACCACCGGGGAGTCGGCGACCCTGAGCGACGCGGAGCTGGCGGATCTGACGCAGCGTGCCTGTGCGCTTGCGCACGGCCGCATGGCGGTGATCGCCGGTGCCGGTACCAGCAGCACCGCCGCCACCGTGGCGCGCGTGCGCTGGCTGAGTGAGCTGCCGATCGCCGCACTGCTGCTGGTTACGCCGGCCTACAACCGGCCTTCACAGGAAGGCCTTTATCAGCATTTTGCCGCCGCCGTCGCCGCCAGTGCCAAACCCATCGTGCTCTACAACGTGCCCGCGCGCACCGCGGTCGACATGCTGCCCGCGACCGTGGCGCGGCTGTCGCGGCTGCGCGGCATTGTCGGCATCAAGGAGGCGGTGCCTGCGACCGAGCGCGTGCGTGCGCTCGTTACGGCCTGCCCGCCGGACTTCGTGGTGCTGTCCGGGGACGACGCCACCGCGCGCGAGGTTATCCACGCCGGCGCCCGCGGGGTGATCTCGGTGACGGCGAACGTTGCGCCCCGGCAGATGTCACAGATGGTGGCCGCGGCCCTGAGCGGGGATCGGGAACAGGCGCTGACGCTGGATGGGGCGCTCGCCGGCCTGCATCGGGATTTGTTTCTCGAGGCCAACCCGGTGCCGGTCAAGTGGCTGCTGACGCAGATGGGTCTCATCCCTGCTGGTATAAGATTGCCCCTGACCGCGCTGGCCGAGGACTACCGCGCAGGCGTGCTGGCCACCGCGCGCGCCGCCGGGATTTTGGGCTGAAAGCCTGCGCTGAAGGGGCGTGTCGCAGGCGCGCCCGACGGACTTACCCGAGGTATTACGCAGAAATGAGGAAGTTCCTGGCCGTCATGGGCCTCACCGTGCTGCTCGTGGCGCTCGGCGGCTGCAAGACCCTGCGCGGGGTGAACAGCTGCCGCAAGGCACAGCCCTACCAGAGCGCCCGGACCGGGGCGCCGCTGAAGATCCCCGCCGGGGTGGATGCGCCCGATACGGCCAGCCTCTTGAAGCTCCCGGTGCTCAATGAGCCCGCCCCGCCACGGCGGGGACCGAAGGATCCCTGCCTGGACCAGCCCCCGCCCTTCAAGGTGCCCAAGGCCGCAAGCGCACCGCAGGCGTGAAGCCCGCGCGGATGCGGCTCTGGGCCGCATGCTTTATCATTCGCGCCCCCTTTGGGACCGGCTCCGGTGTCATGAGACGCTGCGGCCGAAGAATTGCGTAAGTATTTGATTGGAGAGGTGGCCGAGCGGTCGAAGGCGCTGGACTGGAATTCCAGTAACATCTTAACGGGTGTTCGTGGGTTCGAATCCCACCCTCTCCGCCACCGCCTGACGCGAAGGACCATGGTGGCCCGCATTGGTTTCTCCGCGACGACCAGTCGTGAATCCCGTCAGGGCCGGAAGGCAGCAGCGGCAGCGGCGATGTCGGGTGCCGGAGCTTAAGCTGGTGCGGGCCGCCTCCATGTCCGTGGCTGCAAGGACCGGTTCATGAGCTACACCGCACTCGCCCGCAAGTGGCGGCCGAAGAATTTCTCCGAGCTGGTCGGCCAGGAGCACGTGCGGCGTGCGCTCGTGAACGCGCTCGAGAGCGGGCGCGTGCACCACGCCTTCCTCTTTACCGGCACGCGCGGGGTCGGCAAGACCACGATCGCGCGCATCCTGGCCAAGTGCCTCAACTGCGAAAAGGGTGTGACCGCCGAGCCCGACGGTACCTGTGCCAGCTGTCGTGAGATCGATGCCGGGCGTTTCCCGGATCTGATCGAGGTCGATGCCGCCTCGCGCACCAAGGTCGACGACACTCGCGAGCTGCTCGACAACGTGCAGTACGCCCCGGCGCGTGGGCGCTACAAGGTGTACCTCATCGATGAGGTGCACATGCTCTCGGCGCATTCGTTCAATGCGCTGCTGAAGACTCTGGAAGAGCCCCCGCCGCATGTGAAGTTCCTGCTGGCGACCACCGATCCGCAGAAGCTGCCGGTTACCGTACTGTCGCGCTGCCTGCAGTTCAGCCTGAAGCGCCTGCCGGCCGCGGCGATCGCCGCCCACATGCAGCACATCCTCGCTGCGGAGGGCGTGCCCTTCGAGGCTGCCGGACTTAAGCTCGTGGCGCAGGCGGCCGACGGCAGCATGCGTGACGGGCTCTCGCTCCTGGATCAGCTGATCGCCTTCGGTGGCGGCAAGGCCGGCGAGGCGGAGGCGCGCGCCATGCTCGGCACCATCGCGCGCGATCACGTGGTGCGGCTCGCCGAGCTCCTGGCAGCCGGTAACAGCGCGGAACTGCTGCGCTGTGCGCAGTCACTCGAGGAGTTCGCTCCCGACTACGCGCAGGTGCTCGATGCGCTGGCCGCCCTGCTGGTGCGGGTGGGCTTCAGGCAGGCGCTCGCCGACTACGAGGGCGATGAGCTCTACGAGCCGGACCTGCTCGGGCGCCTGGCGCAGCTCTTCGCGCCCGAAGACGTGCAGCTGTACTACCAGACCGCGATTATCGGGCGGCGCGATCTGGCGCTGGCGCCCGATCCGCGCAGCGGCTTCGAGATGACGCTCTTGCGCATGCTGGCCTTTCGCCCCGGCGCCGCCGGCCCGCGCGCGGGCGCGCCACTGACGGCTACGGCGCCGGCCGCCGCGGGGCGCGCGCCGGCTGCGCCCGAGAGCCGGCCCGCGGCCGCTGCGCCGCGCGCGGACAGCCCCTGGACGCAGATCGTGAGCCAGCTGGAGATCTCCGGCGCAACCCGTCAGCTGGCCAATCACTGCGTGTTCGTCGGGCGCCAGGGTGCAGTAGTGCGCCTCGCCCTCGACCCGCGCAATCAGCTGCTGCGCACCGCGGTGCTCGAGGACAAACTTGCCCAGGCCCTGGCGCGCTACTACGGCGAGAGCGTGCGCCTGGAGTTTCAGGCCGTGGCGGCGGGGGTCGAGACCCCGGCGCAGGCCAAGCAGCGGGCCTCGGAGGAGGAGCTGTCCTCCGCGCGGCGCGCGTTCGAGGCGGACGCCGGTGTCAAGGGGCTGCGTGAGCGCTTCGGCGCCACCGTGCTCCCGGACACCGTGCGCCCGGTAAAATGACTCACCTGCCAGCCGGCGCGGCCGCGCCCGAGGATGCACGTGGATGAAACCTAACATTAACAACCTGATGAAGCAGGCGCAGGCCATGCAGGCCAACATGCAGAAGGCCCAGGCCGAGATCGCCAACATCGAAGTCATCGGGGAATCCGGCGGCGGCATGGTGAAGATCACCATGAACGGCCGTCACGAGGTGAAGCGGGTGCAGATCGAGCCGAGCGTCAGCGGTGAGGACCGCGACATGCTCGAGGATCTGATCGCCGCCGCCGCCAACGACGCCGTGCACAAGGTGGAGGCGCGCGTGCAGGAGAAGATGTCGAGCCTGACTTCCGGGCTGCAACTGCCGCCGGGCATGAAGCTGCCGTTCTGAGCTTCGGGCCGATGAAGCACTCCCCGCATCTTGCGCGACTCATCGATGCCCTGCGGGTGCTGCCGGGCGTGGGCCCCAAGAGCGCCCAGCGCATGGCGTTCCATCTGCTGCAGGACGCTCGCCCCGGGGCGCGCGCGCTGAGTGAGGCGCTCGGCGGGGCGCTGCAGGCGGTGCGGCGCTGCCAGCGCTGCCGCATGCTTACCGAGGAGCCGCTGTGCGTCATCTGCGCGGCGCGCGAGCGCGATGCGGCGCTGCTGTGCGCGGTGGAGTCGCCCGCGGACGTGGTGGCGATCGAATCCTCCGGCAGCTACCGCGGCCGCTACTTCGTGCTCATGGGCCATCTGTCGCCCCTTGATGGCATCGGTCCTGAGCAGCTCGGCGTGCGCGAGCTCGAGGCGATCCTCGCCGAGGGCGGCGTGCGCGAGCTGATCCTCGCCACCAACTCGACGGTGGAGGGTGAGGCGACGGCGCACTTCCTGAGCGAGCTCGCCATGCGCCGCGGCATCCGCGCGAGCCGTATCGCGCACGGCGTGCCGGTGGGCGGGGAACTCGAGTACGTGGACGGCGGCACGCTGGCGCACGCCCTGGCCGGCCGGCAATCGCTCTGAGGCCGCGCCCGCCGTGCGGGCCACGCCGAGGCGGGCGCGCCCGGCGCTGTTGCAGGGATCGCAAGCACTCTAGCCCGTGACGCCTCCCCCGGAAACCCAGCTGCCCTCCGGCGCATCGCGCGAGCTCTTGCCATGGCTCGTGGCGGTGGCGTTCTTCATGCAGGCACTCGACACCACGATCCTCAACACCGCGGTGCCGAGCATCGCGCGGGCACTGGCCGTGGCCCCCTTGAGCATGAAGTCGGTGCTGTCGAGTTACTCCTTAAGTCTCGCGGTGTTCATCCCGATCAGTGGCTGGATGGCGAACCGCTTCGGCACGCGCCGCGTGTTCGGCGGCGCCATCGCGCTGTTCGCACTCGGCTCGCTCTTGTGCGGTCTGGCACGCAACATCCACTGGCTGGTGGCGTTTCGCATCCTGCAGGGGTGCGGGGGCGCCATGATGGTGCCGGTCGGTCGCCTGACGCTGGTGCGCACGTTCCCGAAATCCGAGCTGGTGCGTGCCATGAGTTTCGTTGCCATCCCGGGACTCGTAGGTCCGATGCTCGGGCCGGTCGCCGGTGGCTTCATCACCGGCTACCTGCACTGGAGCGTGATCTTCTTCCTCAACGTGCCGATCGGCATCGCGGGCCTCTACCTCGTGTACCGCTACCTGCCGGACTACCGCGAGCTGAGCACGCCGCCACTGGACGTCGCGGGACTGTTGCTGTTCAGCTCCGGCATCGCGCTGCTGTCCTACGTGCTCGAGGTGTTCGGCGAGCACCGCCTGGGCTTGGCGACGATCGCAGCGCTCCTGGTGCTGGCTGCGGCACTGCTCATCAGTTACGGGCTGCGTGCCGCGCGTACCGCGTACCCGCTCTTGAAGCTGGCGCTCTTCAGGATCCGCACTTTCCGTGCGGCGGTTAGCGGCAGCTTCTTCACGCGCATCGCCATCGGCGGGGTGCCGTTCCTGTTCCCGCTGCTCTACCAGGTGGGACTGGGCTACACGCCGATCCAGTCAGGCCTGCTGATGATGCCGCAGGCGATCGCCGCCATCAGCCTGAAGGTATTCACGCCCCGGATCCTGGCGCGCTTCGGCTACCGTGGCGTGCTGGTGTCCAACACGCTGATACTCGGCCTGCTGATCGGCCTGTTCGCGACCATCGGGGCCGCTACCCCGGTGTGGCTCATCGTGGTGCAGGCGTTCGCGTACGGGTTCTTCCAGTCGCTGCAGTACACCAGCATGAATACCTTGGTGTACGCCGATGTTGCCGATGCCGATGCCGGCAGCGCGAGCACCATCGGCAGCACCGCGCAGCAGCTGTCGATGAGCTTCGGGATCGCCAGCGCATCGCTCGTGGCCGCCATGTTCGTGCCCGACCGCTTCCACACCAGCGCCACGCAGATGATCCACGGCGTGCACCAGGCCTTCCTCGTGCTGGGGGCTGCCACCATCGTGTCCACGGTGGTGTTCCGCTCGCTGCGCCGCGGTGACGGCAGCGCCATCAGCCGGCACCGCGATGCCCCAGCCGATGCCGCAGCCGGCAGCCGCGCGGCACTCGCCGACGTGCAGCCGCCGAGCCAGTGAGGCGCCAGGACTTAAAGACTCTCAGCTAGCGCGAGCCTTTGGTGCGCTTCGCGCTCAGGTCCTCGTAGAGACGGCGCAGGCGCCGGTAGCTCTCGTAGCGGCGCGCCGGCAGTGCACCGCTTGCGACGGCGGCTTGCACCGCGCAGCCCGGCTCGCGCATGTGGCGGCAGTCGGCGAAGCGGCAGCCGGCGGCCAGGCGCTCGATGTCGATGAACCCGAGCGTGCGCTCATCCAGTGCCTGGACGGCGGGCGCGAAGTCGCGCACCCCGGGTGAGTCGATGAGAGCGGCGCCATGGGGCAGGTCGTAGAGTCGCGCCGCGGTCGTGGTATGGCGGCCTTCTTCCTCGCGCACCAGCTCACCGACGCTGATCTCGGCCTGCGGCACGAGGCAGCGCACCAGCGAGGACTTGCCGACGCCGGACTGGCCCACGAGCGCACCGATCGCACCGGGGGCGAGCGCGCCGCGCAGCTCATCAGTGCCTGTGGGCGTCTCGGCCGAGGCGCTGACGGCGCCGTAGCCGGCCGCGCTGTAGGTGGCGAGTTCGGCCGCCAGGGCTGCATCGGCGCCAAGATCACTCTTGTTCAGCACCAGCGTTGCGGCGATGCCGCCGGCCGTGGCGGCGGCGAGATAGCGATCGATGACGAAGAAGTCCGGCGCCGGCACGGGCGCCAGCACCACGAGCAGCTGCGTCAGGTTCGCGACCACAGGTTCCGCGGCGCCGCGCAGGTTCGAGCGATAGAGCGCGGTGCGCCGTGGCAGCACCTCGGTGACGTGCACCTCGTCGTGGTGCGCACCGCGGCGGCAGCGCACCTGATCGCCGCACACTATCGTGAGCGCCCGGCCGAAGGGGCGCGCCCGCAGCTCGGCGCCCGCCGTGCTGCGCACCAACAGATGGCGGCCGAAGGCGGCGATCACGCGCCCGTCGAAGACTTCAGTCATGCCAGGGTGCGCCCGTGTGCCTCTGCTACACTCTTGCCGCGGCCACTGCCGCGCTCTTCCGCCACGCTACCACCAAGCACGCATCCATGCCGAGCGCCGAGAATCTCATCTGGATCGATCTGGAGATGACGGGACTGAAACCGGAAGCCGACTCGATCATCGAGATCGCCACCGTGGTCACCGACAAGGAACTCGTGGTGCTGGCGGATGGTCCGGTGATGGCGATCCATCAGAGCGAGGAGGTGCTGGCGCGCATGGACTCCTGGAACCAGCGTCAGCACGGCTCCTCGGGATTATTGGCGCGGGTGCGCGCCAGCAGCGTGACGGTCGCGGAGGCGCAGCGGCGCACGCTCGAGTTCCTGACCCCGCTGGTGAACGCCGGCGTCTCGCCCATGTGCGGTAACAGCATCTGCCAGGACCGGCGCTTTCTTGCGCGCTGGATGCCCGAGCTGGAGCGCTTCTTCCATTACCGCAACCTCGATGTCTCCACGCTCAAGGAGCTGGCGCGGCGCTGGGCGCCCGGGCTATGCGAGGGCTTTGCCAAGCAGGGTGCGCATCTGGCCAACGCCGACATCCACGAGTCGATCCGCGAGCTGCGCTACTACCGCGCGAAGCTGCTCGCGCCTGCCTTCGCCGGTAACCCTTAGCGGGCGGGGCTTACTTCAGCCGCGCACTGTCGGCGGGCTTGGCGAGGAACAGCCAGGTCTCGACCACGGTATCCGGATTCAAGCGACATGCTCTCGATGCCCTCATCGAGCAGCCAGCGCGCCAGGTCCGGGTGATCGGAGGGCCCCTGGCCGCAGATGCCAATGTACTTGCCGCGCTTGCGGCAGGCGCTGATCGCCATCGACAGGAGCTTGCGCACCGCCGCGTCGCGCTCATCGAAGTGCTTGGCGACGATGGCCGAGTCGCGATCGAGCCCGAGCGTCAGCTGCGTCATGTCGTTCGAGCCGATCGACATGCCATCGAAGTACTGCAGGTATTCGTCCGCCAGGAGCGCATTGGTCGGCAGCTCGCACATCATGATGATCTTGAGGTCGGCCAGACCGCGCTTGAGCCCGTTGTCGGCCAAGAGCTCAGTCACCTGGCGCGCTTCCGCCACGCTCCTGACGAAGGGCACCATCAGCTGCACATTGGTGAGTCCCATGGTCTCGCGCACGCGGCGGATGGCACGGCACTCAAGCTCGAAGCAGGGGCGGAAGCTCTCGTCCGTGTAGCGCGCGGCGCCGCGAAAGCCGAGCATCGGGTTCTCTTCGTGCGGCTCGTAGCGCGCCCCGCCGATGAGGTTGGCGTACTCATTGGACTTGAAGTCCGACAGGCGCACGATCACCGGTTCAGGTGCGAACGCGGCGGCGATCTGCGCCACGCCTTCAGCCAACTTCTCGACGTAGAAGCTCACCGGGTCGGCATAGCCTGCGATCTGGTTGCGGATCTGCTCCTGCAGGTCCCCATCGAGGCGATCGAACTCGAGCAGCGCCCGCGGGTGCACGCCGATCATGCGGTTGATGATGAATTCCAGCCGCGCCAGGCCCACGCCGCTGTTGGGGATCGCGGCGAAGTCGAAAGCGCGGTCGGGATTGCCGACGTTCATCATGATCTTGACCGGGATCTTCGGCAGGTGATCGAGTTCGATCTGCTTCTTCTCGAACTCAAGCAGCCCCTCGTAAACGTAGCCGGTATCGCCTTCGGCGCACGACACGGTCACTTCCTGGCCTTCGCGGATCTTTTGCGTGGCATCGCCGCAGCCGACGACGGCCGGAATGCCGAGCTCGCGCGCGATGATGGCGGCATGACAGGTGCGCCCGCCGCGGTTGGTGACGATGGCCGCGGCGCGCTTCATCACCGGTTCCCAGTCCGGGTCGGTCATGTCGGCCACCAGTACGTCCCCGCTCTGCACGCGCGCCATCTCGCCGGCGTCGCGGATGATGCGCGCAGCGCCGGCGCCGATGCGCTGGCCGATGCTGCGCCCGGTGGCGAGCACCTTGGAGCTGCCCTTGAGCGCGTAGCGCTGGATGGTGCGTCCGGCGCGGCTCTGCACCGTCTCGGGACGCGCCTGCAGGATGTAGATGGCGCCCGAGCTACCATCGCGCGCCCACTCGATGTCCATGGGCCGCTGGTAGTGCTCCTCGATGATGAGCGCCTGGCGCGCGAGCACCACGAGGTCCGCATCGCTCAGGCAGAAGCGGCGCCGCTCGGCCTGCGGCACCTCCACCGTCTGCACGCGTGCCGCGGAGCCCTCCGCGGCGTAGATCATCTTGATGGCCTTCTCGCCGAGGTTGCGGCGCAGGACCGCGTGCTTGCCGGCGCGCACGGCAGGTTTGTAGAGATAGAACTCATCCGGATTGACCGCGCCCTGCACCACGGTCTCCCCCAGTCCCCAGGAGGCGGTGATGAAGACCACGTCGCGGAAGCCGGAGTCGGTGTCGAGCGTGAACATGACCCCGCTCGCGCCGAGGTCGCTGCGCACCATGTGCTGCACGCCGGCCGAGAGCGCCACGGCGCTGTGATCAAACCCCTGGTGCACGCGGTAGGAGATGGCACGGTCGTTGAAGAGTGAGGCGAACACCTCGTGCAGCGCGCGCAGCACGCCCGCCTCGCCGCGCACGTTGAGGAAGGTCTCCTGCTGGCCGGCGAAGGAGGCCTCCGGCAGGTCCTCCGCAGTGGCCGAGGAGCGCACCGCGACGGCGATGTCGGCGCCGGCGGACATGAGGCGCAGCTGCGCGAGCACCGCCTGCTCGAAGGCCGGCGGCAGCGGCGTCGCCATGATCCACTGGCGGATGCGCGCGCCGCTGGCGGCGAGCTTGGTGACGTCATCGACGTTGAGGCTGGCGAGCTCGGTGCGGATGCGCTCATCGAGCGCTCCCTGCTTCAGGAACTCGCGGTAGGCCTGGGCGGTGGTCGCGAAGCCGCCGGGCACCTGGACCCCGAGGCGCGCCAACGAGCCGATCATCTCCCCGAGGGAGGCATTCTTGCCGCCCACGGTCTCGACATCGTGCATTCCCAACTGCTCGAACGGGATGACGAATGCGTTCAAGGATGCTCCTGAAAGCGCGCGGGCGCTTGCCGGGCGGCGCGCGCGGTGAAACACTGCGGAACCATCGCCTCAAGGGCGCGCAAGTATGCCCAAGCCGTGAGCCGTCGAACCGTTTTTTTCGTCTCTGACCAGACGGGCGTGACCGCGGAAACGCTGGGCCACAGTCTCATGACGCAGTTCGAGGGCCTGGAATTTCGGGCCGTGACTTTGCCATTTGTGTCGGACCTTGACAAGGCGCACGAGGTGGTCCGGCGCATCAACCGCACCGCCGAGGAGACCGGCGTGCGGCCCATCGTATTCAGCACCCTGGTGCAGGACGAGCTGCGCGCGGTGGTGGTGCAGGCGAACGCGCTGTTCCTGGACCTGTTCTCCGCCTTCGTGGGCCCGCTTGAGCGTGAACTCAACACGCGCTCCACGCACCGCGCCGGCCGTGCGCACGGGATTGCGGACCTGGCCGCCTACACCACGCGCATCAATGCCACCAACTTCGCGCTTGCCAACGATGACGGCACCGGCGGGGATTATTCGCACGCCGATGTGATCCTGACGGGCGTGTCGCGCGTCGGCAAGACGCCGACCTGCGTCTATCTCGCCTTGCAGTACGGGGTGTTCGCGGCCAACTATCCGCTCACCGAAGATGATCTGGAGGCCGGCACGCTGCCGCCGCGCCTGGAGTCTTTCCGCAAGAAACTATACGCGCTCACGATCAAGCCCGAACGGCTGCAGCAGATCCGTCACGAGCGTCGCCCCGACAGTCGCTACGCCTCGCGCGCGCAGGTAACATACGAGCTGCGCGCCGCGGAAGCGCTGTTCGCGCGTTATGCCATTCCCTGGCTCGACACTTCCGAATCCTCGATCGAGGAGATCGCGAGTCGTATCCTCAGTACCACCGGCATCGAGCGGCGCCTGCGTCCCTAAAAGCACGCGCGCCCCGCGCCGGCAGGATCTGCATTGTGGCATGCGCACGCGCGTGCGGGTGACGTCGCACGGATTTTGCAAGCATTTGCACGTGTGCGTGAGCACACAAATACAGGTGCTGATCGGCTTGCAGTGCGAGCCTCGTGCGTTATAGTCGGGGCGTGCTGCTTACCGATACACAGACCGTAGTTTCCTGGCGTGCGCGGCCGCGCAGCTTCGTCGCGCTCATGGGACTGTACGAGAGCAACTTCATCCGCCTGGGATGGCTCGCCGGCGCGCTGGCGGCGCTCAAGGGTCAGTACCGCTCGTGCGTGCGCTCGGACTGTGACCTTGTTCTCACCGTGACGGAGCGCTCACCCTACACCAGCACGGTGAACCTCACCTATCTGCTGCCCGCCGAGCGTGGCGCACTCAAGTACCCCGATATGCGCGTGCGCATCTACCACGACGCCCACCTGGTGGAGGCCCAGCAATGGGCGGCCGCTCACACTCAGCCGCTGCTGCAGACGCTGCGCAGCCGCGCGGAGCGTGAACTGGATCAGCGTTGGGCGCGCAACGTGATGTTAAATAAGTGGCTGGAATACTGCGTGGAGCGGGGACATCGCTTCTCAGCCAGCTCGGGGTCCGAAACCGGCGCTTGAGAAGGGGCGGTCTGCCGCCACACTTCTCATGAAGGCGCTGAAACAACTCGGATTTCTAAAACTCAGCCTGCGCGCGGAGCGCCCGCCACCCGACGAAGATCATCGGGTGCTCGAGCTGTTTCGCAACCGTGCTGAGCTGAAGAAGGCCTACGGTGGCCTGCAGGAAGAGACCTTTCGTCTCAAGGACCTGATCAAGCAGCAGGAAGGCGCCACGCAGCGCGTGCAGGAGATGCTGAACATGCTCGAGGGCCGTCTGGCGGTCCCCGAGACCGCCTACGGCGCGCTGGTGTTCTATCAGTTGCGGCGGCTTCTGGCAGTCCGGGCGTGAGCTGCTCACCCAGTTCGTCGCCGATCTTGCGCGGCAGCAGGAGGAACGCGAGCGCCGCGTGCATCTGGCGCAGTACAACCGCGAGCAGTTCGGCAAGCGCCAGGCGGCCGAGGCGCAGCTGAGCGCCGCGCAGACCCAACACGAGGCGGTGAGTGAGCACATCGGGCAGCTCGAGAGCGAACGCGTGCGCCTCGGGCGCTTCTGGCATTATTTCAAGCGGCGCGCGCTGGAACGCCGCATCCAGGCCGACCAGGCGCAGCTGGCCGCGGCGCGCAGCGCGCTCGCGGCCGCGCAGGCGGCGCTCGAGGACATCTCCCACGCGCCGGCCCCGGAATTCCCGGGCCTGTCGCTCGGCGCGCGCCGTTCCATCAACCTGGCCGCGATCGCCTACGCTGAGGTGCTGTGCCTGCGCGTGGCGTCCCTGAAGATGCCGCTCGATGAAGCTCGCGCAGGAAGCCACCAGCCAGCGCGAGGCGGGCGGTGCTTACGGCAACCCGCAGGAGTGCGTGCTGCTGATGGGGCAGATCACGCGGGCACAGAAGCTGATCGCCGAACGTACGGGCCTTGCCGAGGAGATCCGCGCCCGCGGCGAGCGGCTGCAACGGGTGGCGCGTTATCGGCACCGCCGACGACGGCTCACCGCTCATCGACTCGATTGCGCTCTCGGAAGGGGACGTGCTGGCGATCGCACCGCTGGGCGGGGATGGCAAGCGCCTCCCCAACGTCCTTGCCGAGGACACCTGGGATCTGTTTCGGGTGCTGATGCGCTAGCAGCGGCGGCGCCGCCGCCGGCGTCGGCCACCCAAGCGCCTCAGCCGCTGCGTGCGGTCTTCTGCTGCGCGGTCGGCGGGCGCACGCCGGTCACGACGTCCGCCATCACCTGGCTGGCCTGATCGAGCACGACGTCGGGTCGTGTCCTTGGCCTTGTCGAGCTCCTCGACGTTCTTGAAAGGCGCCTGATTCTTCGCCGCGCGACGGCTGTTTTCGCGCTCGAGCCGCTCCTTGTCGATGCGCGTGCGCTCCTCGCGCCGCACCTTGAGGTTGAGCGAGACGGTCTTCTGATCGCGCACCGAGTCGAGGGCGGCGATGTCCGATACCAGCCACTTGTAGTCTGGGTCGTGTGCGCACGCACGTCTTCCTCGCTCGCCAGCGCGGCGGCGGATGCGGGCGCAGCGGCGCATGCCGACGGCCGCCTTGAAGGGCACCCCGGCGATGCGGTCCCAGGGGAGCGCCGAATCGAGGGCGCTCTCGCCGACCTCCTTCGGTGTCGATCGGGGAGGGGAGCGGCACGTCCGGCTCGACGCCGCGATGCTGGGTGCTCTCGCCGGTGATGCGGTAGAACTTGCCGATGGTCACGGTGAGCTGTCCGTTGGTCGGCTGGAGGAATAGCGGTCAAGCGGCACCAGGCTCTGCACCGTGCCCTTGCCGAAGGTCGTCTGGCCGAGGATCAGGCCGCGGTGATAGTCCTGGATGGCACCGGCGAAGATCTCCGAGGCCGAGGCGCTCAGGCGGTCCACGAGCACCGCGAGCGGCCCGTCGTAGACGGGCGCGTGCTCGGGGTCATCGAGCACCTCGAGGCGTCCGGTGGTGTCGCGCACCTGCACCACCGGGCCGTGATCGATGAACAGGCCGGTGAGCTCGGTGGCCTCCGGCAGGTAGCCGCCGCCGTCGTTGCGCAGGTCGAGCACCAGGCCATCGATGTTCTCGAGCTTCAGCTCCTGCAGGAGCTTCGCGACGTCGCGCGTGGTGCTGCGGTAGTTCTTGTCGCCGGCATTCTCGGCATTCACGTCGCGGTAGAAGCCCGGCACGGTGATGACGCCGATTTGCAGGTTCTTGCCGTTGCGGGTGATGGTCTTCACTTCCTTGTGGGCCGCCTGCGCCTCGAGCGTCACCTGGTTGCGGGTGAACTCGAGCACCTTCTCCGGCGTACCGGGCGCGGCGCCCGCCGGCAGGATCTGCAGGCGCACGAGCGTGCCGGCCTTGCCGCGGATCAGCTGCACGACATCATCCAGGCGCCAGCCGATGACGTCCTGGAAGGCGCCATCCTTGCCCTGGCCGACTCCGACGATGCGGTCGTTGATCGTGAGCGTGCCGGCGACGGCGGCCGGACCGCCCTCGAGCACGCTCATGATGGTCACGTAGTCGTCCACGATCTGCAGCGAGGCCCCGATGCCCTCGTAATTGAGGCTCATCTGGATGCGGTATTCCTCGGAGGAGCGCGGCGAGAAGTAGCTCGAGTGTGGATCGAAGGCGCGCGCGTAGGCGTTCATCAGGTTTTCGAACACGTCCTCCGCGCTCACCTGGTCGACGCGCTTGAGCACGCGCTCGTAGCGCTTGCGCAGCAGGTCCGCGACCTCCGGCCACTGCTTGCCGGTGAGCATCAGCGACAGGGCATCGTTCTTGACCCGTTTTCTCCACAGCTCATCCAGCTGTGCCTGGTCGGCGACCCAGCCGACCTTGCTGCGGTCGAAGTCGAAACTCTCGTTCACCGTGAAGTCCGGCTCGGTATTCAGCAGCCCGATCGCGTGCTCGATGCGTTCGCGATTGCGCTGCTGGAAGCGCGCGAACATGAGATAGGCGGGGTCGATGTCGCCGGTGCGGATCATGTCGTCAAACAGAAACCGGTAGGCGTTGAAATCGTTGATGTCGCTTTGCAGGAAGTAACTTTTCTGCCCGTCGAGGGATTCCAGATAGCGCTGGTAGATGATGTCCGACATCTTGTCATCGAGGGCGGCACGGCTGTAGTGCGCCTCCTCGAGGATGCGGCCGATCTTGCGTGCGGTGGCGCGCTGCGCTTCGCTTGGGGCGATGGCGCCGGGGGGCAGGATCGAGGTGCTTGCCGGGGCCGGAACTGACCCGGCCAGCACCAGCGCCGCCATGGCGAGGACGGCGACGGTTATCCAACCGGAGGAACGGCGCAGGGCTAAGGGCATCTGGAGGGCTCGCTGGTTCGGTAGACTCTTAGAGTAAGGCTAGAGCGTGCGGTTCGTTTTTAGCAAGTACGGGTCTCACAATCATGCGCCCGCTGGCGGCACTCCTGGCGATTCTGACCGGCTCGGCGCTGGCCCTGACCCTTGGGCTGCTCTTGACCTGGATTACCATACTGTTCCTGCCCGCCGCCGAGGCCCGCTTCGCCCCCGAGAATGCCGCGCTCCTGAAGGCGATCGGCGTCTTTGGCCTGTTTTCCGCGATCGCGGGCCTGAGCCTCTACGGCCAGTTGCGCGAGCGCCGCTGGCGCCACGGCGCGCATGCGGCCACGCTTGCCGCCTTTGCACTCGCAGTCTGGGTCTACTGGCCGCGCTGAGGCATCAAGGACGCCTCAGCCGCGCGAGGTCCCGGGCAAGGCCCGCAGGCCGCGCAGGAACAGGCGCAGCAGCAGCAGCATGACCGCAGGACCGAGCGCTACGGCCCAGAACACCGCCGAGCCGTGCACCAGGCCGGTGAAGAAATCGCCGAGCAACGCGAAGGGCCCGGCGTGCAGGTTCTGGCCGTGGGTATAGGGGCCCAGCACCCGGTTACCGGCCAGCCAAATGAGAAACGGCACGCCCAGCACCCCGAACAGCAGCGCCGCGGCGTACAGGATGAGGACGCGCTGCGGGTGCGACAGCGCGCGCAGGCGCTCGCGCCAGCCGCGCGGCGCATCGGCATCTTGCAGGGGTGGGCTCGAGGACATGGGCTTTGGGGTTACGGTGTTCCTCACACACTAACAGGCCGGGCGCGGCTTCGCGGACCGCGCATAATAGCGTTCCCATGCAGAAAATCAGAGCCGCCGTCATCGGCGTAGGCTATCTCGGGCGCTTCCATGCGCAGAAATACGCGCAGGCGAGCGATTGCGAGCTTGTCGGCGTCGCCGACGCGCGCGCCGCGGCCCGCGATGCGGTGGCGGCGGAACTGGGCACGCGCGCCTTTGCGGACTATCGGGAACTGCTGGGCCAGGTGGATGCGGTGAGCGTGGTGACGCCCACGCCGTTGCATTTCAGCGTGGCGCGCGACTGTCTTAATGCCGGCGCGCACGTGCTGGTGGAGAAGCCGATCACGGAAGGGGCGGCCGAGGCGCGCGAACTCATCGCGCTCGCGGCGCGCAGTGGCCGCATCCTGCAGGTCGGACATCTCGAGCGCTTCAACTCGGCGATCCTGGCCGCCGAGCCGCACCTGAAGTCGCCGCGTTTCATCGAGTGCCATCGCCTGGCACCCTACCGTGAGCGCGGCACGGACGTGAACGTCGTGCTCGACCTCATGATCCACGACATCGATATCGTCCAGACCATCGTCGGGGCGCCGATCGAGGGCATCGATGCCATCGGTACACCGGTCTTCTCCGAAGAGATCGACATCGCCAACGCGCGTATCCGTTTTGCGAACGGCTGCGTCTGCAACGCCACCGCCTCGCGCGTGAGCCTCAAGACCGAGCGCAAGATGCGCATCTTCGAGGACGACGCCTACCTCTCCCTCGATCTGCAGCAGAAGATCCTCACGGTGATCCGCAAGCGCCCCGCCGGGGAGGCCGCCGGTGTCCTGCCTGTGAGTATCGAGGAGCAGAGCCTGGAGGCTGGAGATGCCCTTAAGGCCGAGATCGACTCCTTCCTGGCCTGCATCCGCTCAGGCGCCACCCCCGTCGTGCCCGGGGAGGCGGGCCTGCGGGCCCTGGAGACCGCCACCCGCATCACCGAGCAGGTGGACCAGGCGCTCTCTGCCCGCAAGGCGTCGCTGACTCAAGGCAAAGCTCAAGTCTGAGCATCTTGCCGGTGGCGCTGGCGGGCCGGCCGGCACAGCCCCAGAGTCGCTCAGAATTGCACGGATAACGCGCCGGCTGCGGCGCACGGACGCACGCGCACCGGCCTCCGGGGGTTCCATGAGCAGGCCGGCCGCGTTCCTCTGCGGTGGCCTGGCGTACCTTGTGTTCTTCCTGACCTTCCTTTACGCCATCGGCTTTGTCGGTAACTTGCTCGTGCCGCGCTCGATCGATGTGCCGGCGGGAGCATTCTCAGGCGCGGCACTGCTGGTCGATTTTGTGCTGCTGGGCGTCTTCGCGCTCCAGCACAGCCTCATGGCGCGGCCCGGCTTTAAGCGTGCCTGGACCCGTATCGTGGCCGAGCCAATCGAGCGCAGCCTACGTGCTGTTCGCAAGCCTCGCGCTGATCCTGCTCTTCTGGCAGTGGCGGCCGATGACGCGAGTGGTCTGGGAGGCGCACGGGCGTGGGCCGCACGCTCCTGCTCGGCATCTTCTGGCTCGGCTGGCTGACGGTGCTCTGCAGCACCTTCCTCGTGAACCATTTCGATCTGTTCGGACTGCGCTAGGTCACCGGCTACCTGCGCGGCAGGCCGTATCAGCCGATCGGGTTTTCGTGACGCCGCTGCTCTACAAGCTGGTGCGCCATCCCATCTACCTCGGCTTCCTGCTCGCCTTCTGGGGCGCGCCCGTGATGACACAGGGACACTTGCCGTTCGCCATCGGCACGAGCGCCTATATCGGGATCGCGATCCAGTTCGAGGAGCGCGACCTCATCGGCTTCTTCGGTGACAGCCACCGCCAGTACCGCCGGCGCGTGCCGATGCTCGTGCCGTTCACGAAGCGCTGAGGCCCGAATCCTCTAGAATCCGCTGCCAGGCGGTGCAATTAAGACCAGGCAGGTGGACGATGAGTCAGCAACCGGAGCACTTGAAGCGGCCGCCGCGGCCGGTCACGGTGGCAGCTGTGCAGATGAGCTGCGGCTGGGACGCGCAGGCCAATATCGCGCGCGCCGAGAAGCTGGTGCGCGAGGCCGCCGGGCGCGGCGCGCAGATCATCCTGCTGCCGGAGCTGTTCGAGACCCCGTATTTCTGTATCGAGCAGGACGCGCGCCACCTGCACCTCGCCACGAGCGTGGGCGAGAATCGCGCGGTGCGCCACTTCGCAGCCCTCGCGCGCGAACTGGGCGTGGTGCTGCCCATCAGCTTCTTCGAGCGTGCCGGGCGCGCCTACTTCAACTCCATCGCCATCCTCGACGCCGACGGCACGAACCTCGGCATCTACCGCAAGTCCCACATCCCGAACGGCCCGGGCTACCAGGAGAAGACCTACTTCTCCCCCGGGGACACGGGCTTCAAGGTATGGAACACGCGCTTCGCGCGCATCGGCGTCGGCATCTGCTGGGACCAGTGGTTCCCGGAGACCGCGCGCGTGATGGCGCTCATGGGGGCGGAGCTGTTCTTCTTCCCACCGCCATCGGCAGTGAGCCACCACCGGCACCGCCGGTGAATTCGCGCGCCCACTGGCAGCGCACCCAGCAGGGTCATGCGGCCGCGAACCTCACCCCGTTGATCGCCGCCAACCGCTACGGGCTCGAGCGCTCGCTGCAGAACCCCGAGGAGCTCTACATCCGCTTCTACGGTTCATCCTTCATCGCCGATGCCATGGGCGAGAAGGTCAGCGAGGCAGGCGAGGAGGGCGATGCGGTACTGACGCACGCCTTTGATCTGGAGGCTGTGGCCGCACTGCGCGACAACTGGTTCGTGTTCCGTGACCGGCGCCCGGAGCTTTATGGCGCCCTCGGTTCACTCGACGGGCAGGGCTCCCCGTGAGCGGCGATTCCCGACCCGCTGCCGGATCGGGAATCGCTTCCATTGGTGGAGGCGGGGGGACAGAGCATCCGTGGCTTTCGACACGGTCCGGACTATTCCTTCATCCGCCCAAGGCCATCAGGACCTCAAGCGCATGCGGGGCGTGTTATCCGGCTCGTAAACACTTAAAGCCGGATCCTAGTGCCCGCCCCGGGCCAGAAAGCGGCCGTCGGCGGGTCTATGAGTCTCTAGAGGGCAGGCCTGAAGTTGGCCTTCTTCCTACCCCTCGGCGTTGCCATGCCGTCCCTCCGTGAGAAGGACGCCGTCAGGTTTCACCGATGTGAGCCCCGTTGTCAGCCGAGCCTTGCGGCCCGGCGCGACCCTTGATCGAACCCCCGTCCGCAAGTCCTAGACTTCAGGATCTACGTACGTAGCTCTCTCTTTGTTTCTCGCATCACGCTACCCGAGGAGCAGGGAAGACGCTCTGCCAGCGGACAGTAACTCTTAACGCAACCGGCCTGTCGCACGCCGGAGCGCGATCCTGTGAACGCGTCCCCTGATTCAGTCGCACAGGCACGAACTGGTCAGAGGTCAGCTGCGTTTAGGCAGCTAGAGCGTAGTTGTCGTCGTTGGCAACTAAGTTTTGCAGCATTATTTACGAGGGCACTGCGCCTCGGTACGCCCCTGAAGGTTCGTAACCCACGTCGAATCCGGTCGCCCCCTTCAGGTGAACCGCTCAAGCATACCCCATGCCGCCGGGCTGGCCCGCAGGGGCGCGCAAATCTGTCGCGCCAGCGCCACGGATTTCCAACGGCCGGCGGCTTTCCGGTAAGGTTGGGTCATTACGTTAAGTTGGCCAGGGACGGGCTTTTCAGATGCGAACGCAGGCAGCGCTGAGTTTCCTTGCGGCAGGGGTCTTGGCGGGAACAGCGTATGCGGATGATCCGGGTCCGATCGGCCCCGGGGACCCCGACCTGGGCGGCGCGCGCACAACTGGGCTACTCCAAGACCGGTGGCAACACCGACAACAGCGCGGGCAACTTCCTCTTCCACGCCGCGCACGTCATCGGGGACTGGAAGCTCCTGTTCGGCATCGAGGGCCTGTACGGCTCCACCCGCGGCGAGACCACCGCACAGGCCTGGGATACGCACTTCCAGGCCAACTACAACATTACCCCCAAGCTCTACTGGTACTCGGGACTGACTTACGCCGACGATCGCTTCAGCGGCTTCGCCTACCAGGAGTCCATCAATACCGGCGTTGGCTATCAGTTCATGAAGAGCGATGCCACCAAGCTCAGCGCTCAGGTGGGCGTTGGTTACCGGCGGCTGCGGCCGGAGCTGCTGACCAAGGACGACATCGGGGGCGTCATCGACCGCGTCGAGCTCGATGAGCAAAGCTCGGCGGTGTTCGACGCCGCCATCAATTTCGAGCACGCCTTCAACGAATACACGAAGATTCTCGCCAGTGCCAATACCCAGGCGGGCGGCCAAAATACCCTCACCAATGCGAGCGTTTCGCTGCAGGTGAAGATGACCAATCGCCTGGCGCTCGCCGCCGGCTACCAGATCACCGACAACAGCAACCCGCCGCCCGGTTCGGGGCGGCGCGACTCCCTCACCACCGTGAATCTCGTCTACGAGCTCAAGAACGAGAAGCTCGCGCCGGACTGAAGACTCACTTCAGCCGCGCTTGAGGACGCGCGCCTTGTCGCGCGTCCAGTCGCGGTCCTTCTCCACGGCGCGCTTGTCGTGCTGCTTCTTGCCCTTGGCGAGCCCGACGGCGAGCTTGGCACGGCCGGCCTTCCAGTAGAGCTCAAGCGGCACCAGCGTGTAGCCGCGCCGTTCCACCGCCCCGATCAGCCCGGAGAGCTCACTGCGGTTCAAGAGCAGCTTGCGGGTGCGCACCGGGTCGGGCGTCACGTGCGTGGAGGCGGAGGGCAGTGCCGTGAGGTGCGCGCCGATGAGAAACGCCTCACCGCCGCGCAGATACACGTACGCCTCCTTCAGCTGCGCGCGGCCGGCGCGCATGGCCTTGACCTCCCAGCCCTGCAGCGCCAGCCCCGCCTCGTAGCGCTCCTCGATGAAGTAGTCGAAGCGCGCCTTGCGGTTCTCGGCGATCAGGCGGGGCGTGGCGGCGTCTTTGGTCATGGTGGCGGCTAATGGGACAATGCCCGGATGCGTGAGGTTAAGCGTTCGGCCCTGGTGAGCCAACCGCCGCCGGTGGTATTTGCGCTCATCAACGATATCGAGAGTTACCCGCAGTTCCTGCCGTGGTGCACGCACGCGCGCGTGCAATCGCGCACGGCGCAGGAGATCGTCGCGACCCTCGGCGTGCGCCAGAACGGCTTCAGCGGGGAGTTCACCACCCGTAACATCCTCACGCCCGAGCGCTGCGTGCTCATGCACCTGCTGAACGGGCCGTTTCGCTCGCTCGAGGGCCAGTGGCTGCTCGAGCCGATCGGCGCTGATGGCTGCCGCGTCGACTTCAGCATGCGCTTCGAGTTCAAGAGCCGTCTCAGCGCAGTGCTGTTCGAGCCGCTGTTCGCACACACCATCGGTTCACTCATGGAGGCGTTCGCGCAGCGGGCGCGCCAGCAGCCCAAGGCCGCGCCGCCGTGAAGCGCTGCGTGGTCGCTTATGCCACGAGCGCGCGCCAGTACCTGTGGGCGCTGGAGCTGCCGGATGCGGCGAGCATCGGTGAGGCACTGGCGGCGGCCCGGCAGCTGGCCGGCGATGCGGGCGGCGCGGGCGCGATTCCGTGGGACTCCGCCACGGTCGGGGTGTTCGGTGAGATCCGCCAGCGCAGCGATGGCTGCGCGGACGGGGAGCGCATCGAGCTCTACCGCGCCCTCAGGGGCGATGCGCGCCGCCAGCGCCGCGAGCGCCTGCAGCGCGAGCGGCGGCGTTAGATCTTCGGGAACTTCTCGATCGGCGCGCCCTGGTCCGGGGCGTTGGGGGCCGCCTCCGGCACGTTGATGCGCTCGAAGCTGCTCACCTTGTCGTCCTTGAAGTACACGACCACGTGGCGCTGATCGGGGCGGCGCAGGCGGCCGCGCTGGAAGTAGTACAGGTAGTCCCAGCGGTCCTTGTCGAAGAGGTCCGGCACCATGGGCGTGCCGAGCAGGTAACGCACCTGACTGCGCGTCATGCCGAGCGTCAGCTGATCGACCGTTTTGCCTTCGAGGTAGTTGCCCTGCTGGATGTCCTGGCGATAGACGCAGCCGCAGGCGAGGGTGGCGAGCAGGCTCAGGGCCACCAGGCGGGTAAGGATTAGGTGCATGCTTGACCGATAGAGGATAATAGTCTTTCTAATCATACCTGATCGCGGATTGCCGCAGCTGAGTCAAGAGGCCGCGGTCCGCAGGAGAAGCGCGTGGAAGGCAAGGACCTGCGCAAAGCCGGTTTGAAGGTGACGCTGCCTCGCCTGAAGATCCTGGAGATCCTGGAAGTCAGCAACACCCGGCATCTGTCGGCCGAAGACATCTATCGCACGCTGCTGGAGTCCAACGAAGACATCGGGCTCGCAACCGTCTACCGCGTGCTCACCCAGTTCGAGGCGGCCGGGCTCGTCACGCGTCATCACTTCGAGGACGGCATGGCGGTGTTCGAGCTCAACCAGGGTACGCACCACGACCACATCGTGTGTCTTGACTGCGGCCGGGTCGAAGAGTTCATGGATGCCGGGATCGAGGAGCGCCAGACCGCGGTGGCCGGCAAGCTCGGCTTCACCATCCGCGACCACTCCCTCATTCTCTACGGGCACTGCCGGCGCCCGAACTGCACCTTCCGCACCCGCAAGAGCAGCTGACAGGGGCTGTGCGTTGCGCGCGCTCAGCTGCGCTTGGCCGCGCCCGGCCGCCGCGTGCGCACCGTCTCGGCGCTGGCGCTCTCTGGGGCGGTGGCGCCGAGCATCTCGCGCGCATGCTCGCGCGCCTTGCCGCTGATCTCGACCCCGCCGAGCATGCGGGCGAGCTCCTCGACGCGGTCATCGAGGGACAGTTCCGTGAGGGTGATGCGCGTGGTGCGCCCGTCGGTGAGCTTGGTCACGCGCAGGTGATGGTGCGCCTGGGAGGCGACCTGCGGCAGGTGCGTGACGCACAGCACCTGGCCGCGTGAGCCGAGCGCACGCAGCTCGCGCCCCACGATCTCGGCGATCGCCCCGCCGATCCCGGAATCCACCTCATCGAACACCATGCAGCGCGCCTGCTCCTGGGCACAGGACACCTGTACCGCGAGTGACAGGCGCGCGAGTTCACCGCCGGAAGCGACCTTGGCGAGCGCGCGCGGCGGGGAGCCGGGGTTGGCGGTGACACGGAACTCGATCTGGTCGATGCCGTGCTGGGTGGGCTCGGCGTTGCCGTCCTGGGTGACGTCCGCCTCGAAGCGCCCACCGGTCATCCCCAGAGTCTGCATACGCACGCTGATGTCGCGGGCGAGCGCGCGCGCGGCCGCCATGCGCTTGCCGGAGAGCTCCAGCGCCTGCGTGCGGTACTGCGTGAGCGCCAGTGCCAGTTCCCTGCGCAGCAGTGCGAGGTCCTGGTCGGCGCGTTCCAGCGACCCGAGTTCTGCGGCCAGCTGCCGGGCGCGCTCGGGCAGTTCGGCCGGCGGCACGCGGTGCTTGCGCGAGAGCTCCTCGATCGCCGCCAGGCGCCGCTCCACCTCGTCCTGACGCGTGGCATCGAGGTCCAGGCTCTCGCGGTAGTGTTCCAGCTCGCGGGCCGCCTCACGCACCTGGATGGTCGCCTCCTCGAGCATCGGCAGCACCGCAGCCAGCTTCGGGTCGAGCGCGGCCAGCCCGCGCAGCGCCCCCAGCGCGCGGCTGACGCCCGCGTGGGCGCTCGCGCCTTCGTTCTCGTAGAGCTCCCCGAGCGCGCTTTGTGCCCCGCTCGCCAGCCGCCCGCGGTTGGCGAGCCGGCCGTGCTCTTCGGTAGCGCATCGATCTCCCCGGCCACCACCTTGAGCGCCTCGAGCTCCTGCGCCTGGTAGCGCAAGAGCTCGAGTTTCGCATCGCGGTCGCGCGCCCGCGTCTCGAGCTCGAGGGTGCGGTTCAGCAGTTCGAGCCAGACGCGGTGCGCGATGCCGACCTGGCCGGTGAGCGTCGTGAGTCCGGCGTAGCCGTCCAGGAGCTCGCGCTGCGCGGTACTGCGGGTGAGGGACTGAAATTCGTGCTGGCCGTGGATATCGATGAGGATGTTGCCCGCCTCGCGCAGCAGCTGCACCGCGACCGCCTGGCCGTTGAGGTAAGCGCGCGAGCGCCCATCCGTGCCCACCACGCGCCGCACGATGAGGTCGCCACTGGCGCTGACCGACTGCTCCTCGAGCCACTGCTTGAGCTCGCGTGGCGCGCGACTGAGGTCGAAGGTGCCGGAGACCTCGGCGCGCTCGGCGCCGTGACGCACCACTTCGGCCCCGGCGCGGCCGCCGGCGAGCAACTGCAGCGCATCGACGAGGATCGACTTGCCGGCACCGGTCTCACCGGTCAGCACGGTGAGTCCGGGGCGCAGTTCGAGCTCCACGGCATCGATGATGGCGAAGTCACGGATCTGCAGGTGGGTCAGCATGGTTTTTAGCGCTCGAAGTTGCCGCGGCCCCAGTGGAGCTTGGAGCGCAGCAGACCGTAGTAGTCATGGCCGGGAGGGTGCAGCAGCGTCACGCGCTCGGGGGCCAGGCGCACCTCGAGGCGGTCCTCGGCGGTGAAGTCCCCGAGCATCGCGCCGTCGCAGATGACGTGCGCCTGGGTGTCGGCGCGCTCGCTCAGCACCACCTCGATCACGGACGCCGACGACACCACGATCGGGCGATCGGAGAGCGTGTGCGGGCAGATGGGGGCGATGATGAGCGCCGGCAGGTGCGGCTCCACAATCGGGCCGCCGCAGGAGAGGGCGTAGGCGGTCGAGCCGGTGCCGGTGGCGACGATGATGCCATCGCCGCCGTGGGAATTGACGAACTGGCCGTTGATGCGGGTCTGAAAGTCGAGCGTGCGTCCGGTGTCGTGCTTCTGCATCACGACGTCGTTGAGCGCCAGCGCCTGCGCCATCTGCCCGCCCGCGCTCATCAGGCGCGCGGCGAGCAGCGGGCGCTCATCCGCCACCAGCTCCCCCGCAGGGCAGCGGTGACGGAGGCGAGCATGTCCTGGGGCATGACGTCGGTGAGGAAGCCGACGCGCCCGCGGTTCACCCCCAGAAGCGGCACCCCGTGGCGCGCCACCAGGCGCGCGGCGTACAGCAGGGTGCCATCCCCGCCGACCGCGATGACGAGGTCCGCGCGCGCACCGAACTCCTCCTCGGGCACCCGGGTGAGGAGCGGGGAGGCCAGCGGGGCCTCCTCGCTCACCAGCACCGTGACGCCGGCGGCGGCGAGGTGCGGCAGCAGCGTGCCCACGCTCTCAGCGACGCGCGCATCGGAAAATCTGCCCACTAACGCGCAGGTACGCACCGGAAAGGCCATGGGAGCCCTTGACTTAACCCCGCAAGCCGCGCGAGGCGCGCCTTTGTAACATGCACCGTCCGGTCCGGGCCAATGCCGTAAGTCACATCTTCGCCCGCTCGGCACGCCCTTGCTGCACACTGAGCTTGCTTGACGGTCGGCGTGGCCCAACGCTAGCTTTGCCGGCACGCATGGGCGGGCACGGCCGCAAGGCGCTCTGCAGCGGTTTTCTAGGGGTTTATGACGCAAGAAGCTCGGGACGAGTCCCTGGGCGAGCGGGCCCAGCACCTGCTCCGGATACTCATCGAGAGCTACATCCGGGACGGCCAGCCGGTGGGCTCGCGCGCGCTGTCGCGTGAGTCGGGGCTGCAGCTCAGTTCCGCCACCGTGCGCAACGTCATGGCGGACCTGGAGGAGCTCGGCTTCGTCGCCTCCCCGCACACCTCCGCCGGGCGCATCCCGACCGACAAGGGCTACCGTTTTTTCGTCGACACGCTGCTGAAGCTCCAGCCCCTGGATGATGCCGCCAGCGAGCAGATCCGCCGCCAGTTCGAGGCGAGCCGCGAGGGCTACGGCGACCTCATCGGCTCGGTCTCGCAGCTGCTCTCGAGCGCCACGCGCCTTGCCGGCGTCGTAACGCTGCCGCGCACGCGCGCCGCGCAGGTCTCGCAGGTGGAGTTCGTGCCGCTCGCGGAGAATCGCGTGCTGGTGGTGCTGGTCTACAACGACCGCGAGGTGCAGAACCGCATCATCCAGACCGAGCGCCGCTACGGGGCCGATGAACTCAAGCGCGCCTCGAACTTCCTCAACGAGCAGTTCCGCGGGCGCACGCTCGCGGAAGTGCGCCAGGAGATCCTGCGCCAGCTCTCGGAGGCGCGCGCCCACATGAACCAGATCATGCTTGATGCGATCTCGGTGGCGCAGCAGGTGCTCGAGGGCGGCGCTGAGGGCAAGCTTGAGTACGTCATCAAGGGCGAGACCAATCTCATGGGGGCCGCCGAGCTCACCAACGTGGAGAAGCTGCGCCGCCTGTTCGAGGCCTTCAACGAGAAGCGCGATTTCCTGCACCTGCTCGATCACAGCCTGAAGGCCGAGCGCGTGCAGATCTTCATCGGGCACGAGTCCGGCTACCCGATCCTCGATGACTACAGTGTCGTCACCGCCCCTTACGCCGATGGCGACGGGGTGGTCGGGGTGCTGGGCGTCATCGGTCCCACCCGCATGGCCTACGAGCGGGTTATCCCGATCGTCGACATGACGGCTAAACTGCTGGGTGCCGCCTTGAATTTGAGGCGCTGATCCCCCACTCGGAGGGGGCGGATTTTGAGCCGCAAGCGCAGCCGTGGCCGGCGCGTAAACGGCCCTGAAAAAAGCAGCGGAAGGATCATTCAAGATGACTGCCAACGAGCGCGAGCGGCGCGATGCGGCATCGGAGGCGACGACCGTGCTGCCGGAGACCGCCTCCCAGCTGGTGGAGCTCGAGCGCCTGCAGCAGGCGCTGACCGAGTCTGAGGAGCGGGCCAAGAGCCACTGGGAGCAGTATCTGCGCGCGGTGGCCGAGCTCGACAATGTCCGCAAGCGTGCCCAGCGCGACATCGAGTCGGCCAACCGCTATGGGCTGGAGAAGCTCGCCCAGGAGCTGCTGCCGGTGAAGGACAGCCTGGAGCTCGCCCTCAATGCCGCCACCGCCGATGCCGCCAACCTCAAGGCCGGCTCGCAGGCGACGCTGCAGCTTCTGGCCAAGGCGCTGGAGAAGTTCGGGATCAAGGTCATCGACCCTGCCGGTGAGCCCTTCGACCCGGCCCGGCACGAGGCCATGCTGGCGCAGCCCTCCGCCACCGCCGAGCCGAACTCGGTCCTCTCGGTCATTCAGCCCGGCTACGAGCTGAATGGGCGACTGCTGCGTCCGGCGCGGGTTATCGTAGCGAAGGAGCCCTGATCGGACCCTTGAAAGCCGCGGAAGCCACCCCTACGAAGTGGCCCTAGACTATCCCTCTTTTGAAAGACCCTGGCGCGGAGTGCACTCATGGCAAAGGTAATCGGTATCGACCTCGGCACGACCAATTCGTGCGTGGCCATCATGGAGGGCGGCAAGCCCCGGGTAATCGAGAACAGCGAGGGCGATCGCACCACCCCCTCGATCGTGGCGCTCACCAAGGACGGCGAGTGGCTCGTCGGCCAGCCGGCCAAGCGCCAGGCGGTCACGAACCCCCACAACACCCTGTTCGCGATCAAGCGCCTCATCGGACGCAAGTTCGAGGACGAGGTGGTGCAGCGCGACATCCACATGGTGCCCTACAAGATCGTCAAGGCCGACAACGGCGATGCCTGGGTCGAAGTGCAGGGCAAGAAGATGGCGCCGCCGGAAGTCTCCGCGCGCGTGCTCATGAAGATGAAGAAGACCGCCGAGGACTACCTCGGCGAGCCGGTCACCGAGGCCGTCATCACCGTGCCGGCCTACTTCAACGACTCGCAGCGCCAGGCGACCAAGGACGCCGGCCGCATCGCCGGCCTCACCGTCAAGCGCATCATCAATGAGCCGACCGCCGCCGCGCTCGCCTACGGGCTCGACAAAGCCGGTGGCGACCGCAAGATCGCCGTCTATGACCTGGGCGGTGGCACCTTCGACGTCTCCATCATCGAGATCGCGGAAGTGGACGGCGAGCGCCAGTTCGAGGTGCTCTCCACCAACGGCGACACCTTCCTCGGCGGGGAGGACTTCGACCTGCGCATCATCAATTTCCTGGCCGAGCAGTTCCAGAAGGAGTCCGGTGTCGACGTCCGCAACGACCCGCTCGCCATGCAGCGCCTGAAGGAGGCGGCCGAGAAGGCGAAGATCGAGCTGTCCTCGACCCAGCAGACCGACATCAACCTGCCGTACATCACCGCCGATGCCTCCGGACCCAAACACCTCAACATCAAGCTGACGCGTGCCAAGCTCGAATCGCTGGTCGAGGAGCTGGTGCAGAAGACCATCGGTCCGTGCAAGACCGCGCTGAAGGATGCGGGCCTGAGCGCCGGCGACGTCGCCGAGGTCATCCTCGTGGGCGGCCAGACGCGCATGCCGCTGGTGCAGAAGTACGTCAAGGACCTCTTCGGCAAGGAGCCGCGCAAGGACGTGAACCCGGACGAGGCGGTCGCCGTGGGCGCTGCCATCCAAGGTGGCGTGCTCGCCGGTGAAGTGAAGGACGTGCTGCTGCTCGATGTGACGCCGCTGTCGCTCGGCATCGAGACTCTCGGCGGCATCATGACCAAGCTCATCGAGAAGAACACGACCATCCCCACCAAGGCGTCCAACACCTTCTCGACGGCGGATGACAACCAGACGGCCGTCACCATCCACGTGCTGCAGGGTGAGCGCGACCGCGCCGCGGACAACAAGTCGCTCGGCAAGTTCGACCTCACCGACATTCCGCCCGCCCCGCGCGGCATGCCCCAGGTGGAGGTGTCCTTCGACATCGACGCCAACGGCATCCTCAACGTCTCGGCCAAGGACAAGGCCACCGGCAAGGAACAGAAGATCATCATCAAGGCCTCGAGCGGCCTGAACGAGGATGAGATCAAGCGCATGGTGCGCGATGCCGAGGCACATGCCGAGGACGACAAGCGCTTCCGTGAGCTGGTCGACTCGCGCAACAAGGCCGACGGCCTGATCCACGCGGTGGAGAAGTCGCTCCAGACCCTCGGCGACAAGGTCGAGGGCGCCGAGCGCGCCAAGATCGAGAGCGCCGTGTCGGACCTGCGCACCGCACTGAAGGGCGAGGACAAGGGGGCCATCGACAAGAAGGCCGAGCAGCTGGGGCAGGCCGCTGCCAGCCTCGCGCAGCGCGCCCAGGCGGCCGAGCAGGGCGGGGATGCGGGAGCCCAGGGCGCCCCGGGCGCTGGTCCGGGCGGCCAGGCAGCCGGCGGAGGGGCCAAACCTGACGATGTGGTGGATGCGGAATTCGAAGAGGTGAAGGACCCGAACCGCAAGGCCTCCTAAGCAGTAAGGCATGGCCAAGCGCGATTACTACAAGGTCCTCGACGTCCCGAAGAGCGCCACCGAAGCTGAGATCAAGAAGGCCTATCGGCGGCTGGCGATGAAATATCACCCGGATCGCAATCCGGGTGATTCGCAATCGGAGGAGTCCTTCAAGGAGGCCAAGGAGGCCTGCGAGGTACTGAGCGACCCGCACAAGCGTGCTGCATACGACCAGTACGGGCACGCCGGTCTTGAGGCGGCCGGCCGCGGCGGCGGGCGCAGCGGCTTCACCTCGGACGCCTTCAGCGACATCTTCGGGGATGTCTTCGGGGACATCTTCGGCGGCGCGCGCCGCGGCGGGCGCAGCCAGGTGTTCCGCGGCGCGGATCTCAAGTACGAGCTCGAGCTGGAGCTCGCGGAGGCGGTCTTCGGCCGCCAGGTGGAGATCGAGGTGCCGCGCCTGGCCGAGTGCGAGAGCTGCCACGGGAGCGGTGCGGCCAAGGGCGCAAGCCCGATCACCTGCGATACCTGCGGCGGTGCCGGCCAGGTGCGCGTCTCCCAGGGCTTCTTCCAGCTGCAGCAGACCTGTCCGCGCTGCCGCGGCTCGGGCAGCATCGTGCGCAATCCCTGCGATACCTGCCTCGGCCAGGGACGCGTGCGGCGCACGCGCAAGCTCTCCGTCAAGGTGCCCGCCGGCGTCGACAGCGGCGACCGCATCCGTCTCTCGGGCGAGGGGGAGGCCGGCCGCAATGGCGGACCCCCGGGAGACCTGTACGTGGAAGTGCAGGTGCGCGAGCACGCCATCTTCGCGCGCGACGGGGAACACCTGAGCTGCGAGGTGCCGGTGAGTTTTGCCACCGCAGCGCTCGGTGGCTCGGTGGGTGTGCCGACGCTCGAGGGCGATGTGACCCTGAAGATCCCCGCCGAGACCCAGTCCGGCCGCGTCTTCCGCCTGCGCGACAAGGGCGTGAAGCCGGTGCGCGGCGGGGCGCGCGGGGATCTGTTCTGCCGCGTAGTCGTGGAGACCCCGGTGCATCTGTCGGCCGAGCAGCGCGAGCTGATCAAGCAGCTCCAGGCGTCCCTGCAGGCGCACGCGGCCCGGCACGCGCCGCGCGAGAAGGGGTTCCTGGAGGGCGTGCGCCGCTTCTTCTCCGGCGCCGACGAAGGCACCAAGCACTCCCGATGAGTGAGACCCGGTCCGGCAAGACCACCGGCGCCGTCCTCATCGGTGCCAGCGGTCGCATGGGACTTGCGATCCTCGCCGCCGCGCCGGCTTATCCGGCCCTCACGATCGTGGCGGCCATTGCCTCACCGGCAAGCGCGGCCCTCGGGCGCGACTCCGGCACACTCGCCGGGGCTGCTGCCAACCACGTGCCGGTCACGGATGCGCTCGCGGCGCCCTGCCGCAGGCGGACGTGGTCATCGACTTCAGTCACGCACAGGCCACGCGCGCGAACCTCAGCGCCTGCGTGCGCGCCGGCAAGCCGCTGCTGATCGGCACGACTGGCTTCGCGGCGACGCTGGAAGCGGACTTCACCGCCGCCGCGCGTCACATACCGCTGCTGATCGCCCCCAACACCAGCCTCGGCGTAACGCTGCTGCTGGAACTGGCACGTGAGGCGGCCCGCGCGCTGCCGGGTTTTGCGCTCGCCGTCAGCGAGACGCACCACGCGGCCAAGCGCGATGCGCCCTCCGGCACCGCACTCGCGCTGGCGCAGGCGTTGCGCGAGGGGCGCGGGGCGCAGGCGAGCGCTACTGCCGTGCCGGTGAGCTCGCGCCGTGAGGGCGAGGTGGTGGGTGAGCACACGGTGAGCCTCTCAGGCCCCGGCGAGGTGGTTTTTCTGGGCCACCGGGCGCTCGATCGCCGGGTCTTTGCCCAGGGCGCCCTTGCGGCTGCGCTCTGGCTTGCGTCACGGCCGCCCGGCCGCTATGCCATGCGGGATCTGCTTGACGGAAAAACAGCCACTTAGCATTCATTTCGCACACGCACATGAGGTACAGAGGCGCGCATGCCACGGGATTTTTCCATGGACACAAAAGGCGTAAAGCCCGTAAAATTTCTGCCTAATCCGTGTACGGGTTAGTCCAAGCAAAGGCGGGAGGAGGTTCGATGAGAACTCCTCCCGCTTTTGTGTATCTGCGTCAGGGAGAATGCATCACGTGAGCTTACCTGCGGTGCTCGCGCTGGCCGACGGAACGATCTTCCGCGGCGAGTCGATCGGAGCCAAGGGCAACACCACAGGCGAAGTCGTTTTCAATACCGCCCTCACGGGCTATCAGGAAATTCTCACCGACCCCTCCTACGCGCGCCAGCTCGTCACGCTCACCGTGCCGCACGTGGGCAACACCGGCACGACCCCTGAGGACCTCGAGGCGCCGCAGATCTACGGCGCCGGCCTCATCATCCGCGACCTGTCCCTCATCGCCAGCAACTGGCGCGCCAACGAGTCGCTGCCGCAGTTCCTCGAGCGCGGCCGCCTGGTGGCGATCGCCGGCATCGACACCCGCAAACTCACGCGCATCCTGCGCGAGAAGGGCGCGCAGGCCGGCTGCATCATGACGGGCGAGCAGGTCGATGAGTCCGCGGCCGTGAAGCTGGCGCGCAAGTTCCCCGGACTCAAGGGCATGGATCTGGCCAAGGTGGTGTCCGCCAAGAAGAGCTACCAGTGGAACGAGGGCACGATCTGGCCGGAGCCCGCACGCGCACCGATCCGTGCCAACCAGCGCCTGCACGTGGTCGCCTACGACTTCGGCATCAAACGAAACATCCTGCGGCTGCTCGCCGACGGTGGCTGCCGCATGACCGTGGTGCCGGCGCAGACCCCGGCCGAGGACGTGCTGGCGCTTGAACCCGACGGCATCTTCCTCTCCAACGGTCCGGGCGACCCCGAGCCGTGCGACTACGCGATCGCGGCCACGCAGCGCTTCCTTGAGACCGATCTGCCCGTGTTCGGCATCTGCCTGGGCCACCAGATCATGGGACTGGCCGCGGGCGCCAAGACCGTGAAGATGAAGTTCGGGCACCACGGCGCCAACCACCCGGTGCAGGACCTCGAGAGCCGCCGGGTCTTCATCACCAGCCAGAATCACGGCTTCGCCGTCGATGAGGCGAGTCTGCCCAAGCACCTCAAGGCGACGCACCGCTCGCTCTTCGACGGCTCGCTCCAGGGTTTCGCCTTCACCGACCGTGCGGCCTTCAGCTTCCAGGGACATCCGGAGGCCAGCCCCGGACCGCACGACATGAAGCCCCTGTTCGAGCGCTTCAATCACCTGATGCTGCGGCGTCTGCAGGCACAGCTGAAACTGGCGGAAGAAACGCTGCGCCAGAGCGCCGGCAGCCGCTGACTCCATGCCCAAGCGCACCGACCTGCACAGCATCCTCATCATCGGCGCCGGCCCGATCGTCATCGGCCAGGCGTGCGAGTTCGATTACTCCGGCGCCCAGGCCTGCAAGGCGCTGCGCGAGGAGGGCTACCGCGTCATCCTGGTGAACTCCAACCCCGCCACCATCATGACCGATCCTGAGATGGCCGATGCCATCTACATCGAGCCGGTCAACGCGAAGAGCGTCGCGCGCATCATCGAGAAGGAGCGCCCGGATGCGCTCTTGCCGACCATGGGGGGGCAGACCGCGCTCAACACCGCGCTCGATCTGGTGCGCGAGGGGGTGCTGGAGAAGTACGGCGTGGAGCTGATCGCCGCCTCGCGCGCCGCCATCGACATGGCCGAGGACCGCGAGCTGTTCCGCAACGCCATGCGCGAGATCGGACTGGACACCGCGAAGTCGCAGATCGCCCGCAGCCTCGATGAGGCGCTCGCGATCGCCGGCGAGCTCGGTTACCCGGTGGTGGTGCGTCCCTCCTTCACCATGGGCGGCAGCGGCGGGGGCATCGCCTACAACCGCGAGGAGCTCGAAGAGATCGTGGCGCGCGGACTGGATGCCTCGCCCACCGGTGAGGTGCTGCTCGAGGAGTCGGTGATCGGCTGGAAGGAGTTCGAGATGGAGGTGGTGCGCGACCACCAGGACAACTGCATCATCGTGTGCTCGATCGAGAACCTAGACCCCATGGGCGTGCACACCGGGGACTCGATCACGGTGGCCCCGGCGCTCACCCTCACCGACAAGGAATACCAGCGCATGCGCGATGCCTCGATCGCGGTACTGCGCAAGATCGGCGTCGATACCGGCGGCTCGAACGTGCAGTTCGCGGTCAGCCCCACGGACGGGCGGCTGCTGGTCATCGAGATGAACCCGCGTGTGTCGCGCTCCTCGGCGCTCGCCTCCAAGGCGACCGGCTTTCCCATCGCCAAGATCGCCGCCAAGCTCGCGGTCGGCTACACGCTCGATGAGCTGAAGAACGACATCACCGGCGGGGCGACACCGGCCTCCTTCGAGCCCTCGATCGACTACGTCGTCACCAAGATCCCGCGCTTCACGTTCGAGAAGTTCCCGACCGCCAACGACCGCCTGACGACGCAGATGAAGTCGGTGGGCGAGGTGATGGCCATCGGCCGTACCTTCCAGGAGTCGCTGCAGAAGGCCCTGCGCGGGCTGGAGACCGGACTTGACGGACTGTCGCCGCAGCTCACCTTGCCGCTCACCGATGAGCTGGCCGACAAGCTCACCCATGAGCTGCGCGCCCCCGGGGCCAACCGGCTCTTGTACGTGGCCGATGCCTTCCGCGCCGGCTGGTCGCGTGCGCGCATCCATGAACTGACGCGCATCGACCCCTGGTTCCTCGCCCAGGTCGAGGAACTGGTGCAGGAGGAGGCGCTGGTGCGCGAGGCGGGCCTGGGGTCCTTAAGCGCCGAGCGCCTGCGGTACCTGAAACGCAAAGGCTTCTCCGACAGCCGGCTCGCGCGGCTCGTGGACATGCCCGAGAGGGCAATCCGCGACAAGCGCCACGAACTGAAGGTGCGCCCGGTTTACAAGCGCGTCGACACCTGCGCCGCCGAATTCGCCACCTCCACCGCCTATCTGTACTCGACCTACGAAGAGGAATGCGAGGCGGCCCCGAGCACGCGCAGGAAAATCATGATCCTGGGTGGCGGACCCAACCGCATCGGCCAGGGGATCGAGTTCGACTACTGCTGCGTGCATGCCGCGCTGCAGCTGCGCGAGGACGGCTTTGAGACCATCATGGTCAACTGCAACCCCGAGACCGTGTCCACCGACTACGACACCTCCGACCGGTTGTACTTCGAGCCCCTGACGCTCGAGGACGTGCTCGAGGTGCTGGCGGTGGAGAAGCCCGAAGGGGTGATCGTGCAGTTCGGCGGCCAGACGCCACTCAAGCTGTCGCGGGCGCTGGAGGCGGCCGGCGCACCGATCATCGGCACCTCGCCCGATTCCATCGACGTCGCCGAGGACCGTGAGCGCTTCCAGGCGCTGGTGAAGAAGCTCGGCCTCAAGCAGCCGGCCAATGCCACGGCCCGCAACGAGGAGCAGGGCGTGCAGCTCGCCCGCGAGGTGGGATTCCCGCTGGTGGTGCGACCCTCCTACGTGCTCGGCGGCCGCGCCATGGAAGTGGTGTTCACGGAGGAGGATCTGCGGCTCTACATGTCCCACGCCGTGCAGGTCTCCAACGACAGCCCGGTGCTACTTGATCGCTTCCTCGACGTCGCCATCGAGGTGGACGTGGACGCGGTGTGCGACGGTGAGGACGTGATGATCGGCGGCATCATGGAGCACATCGAGCAGGCCGGCGTGCACTCCGGGGACTCCAGCTGCTCGCTGCCCCCCGTGAGCCTCACGCGCGAGACGCAGCGCGAGCTGCGCGAGCAGACCAAGAAACTCGCCCGCGCGCTGAACGTGGTGGGGCTCATGAACATCCAGTTTGCGATCCAGGCCGGCGTCATCTACGTGCTCGAGGTCAACCCGCGCGCCTCGCGCACCGTGCCCTTCGTGTCCAAGGCCACCGGCCAGGCGCTCGCCAAGATCGCCGCGCGCGTCATGACGGGGCGCAAGCTGAAGCAGCTGGTGGGGGCGGTCGAGCGCATTCCCGCCTACTACTCGGTGAAGGAGGCGGTGTTCCCGTTCTCCAAATTCCCCGAGGCCGACCCGATACTGGGTCCGGAGATGAAGTCCACCGGCGAGGTGATGGGCACCGGGCGCACCTTCGGGGAGGCTTACGCCAAGGCGCAGACGGCCTCCGGGGTGACGCTGCCGCGCCAGGGCGTCGCCTTCATCAGCGTGCGTGATCGCGACAAGGCACCGGCGGTGGGGCTGGCACGGAAGCTGATCGAGCGCGGCTTTGAGCTGGTGGCGACCGAGGGTACCGCGCGCGCGCTGGCTGAGGCCGGCGTCGCCTGCCGGCGCGTGAACAAGGTGCGCGAGGGGCGCCCGCACATCGTCGACATGATCAAGAACGACGAGATCGACCTGATCGTGAACACCACCGAGGGCAAGCAGGCGATCCGTGAGTCCAACTCGATCCGCCGCGAGGCCGTACACCGGCGCGTGACCTACTACACCACCCTTGCCGCGGGGCTTGCCACCTGCGAGGCGCTCGATCACATCGATGAGGTCGAGGTGAACCGGCTGCAGGACCTGCACGGGGAGGCGGCCCGGGCATGAAGCGCACCCCCATGACGGCGCGCGGCGCCGAGGCGCTGCGCGCGGAGCTGAAGAAGCTCAAGAGCCAAGCCCGCCCCGCCATCATCAAGGCGATCGCGGAGGCGCGCGGCCACGGCGATCTGTCGGAGAACGCCGAGTACCACGCGGCGCGCGAGCAGCAGGGCTTCATCGAGGGCCGCATCGGGGAGATCGAGGGCAAGCTCGCCAACGCCGAGATCATCGATCCGGCCACCCTGCCAAAGAACGGCAAGGTGGTGTTCGGTGCCCAGGTGGAGCTCGAGGACCAGAACAGCGGCGAGCGCGTCACCTATCAGGTGGTCGGCGAGGACGAGGCGGACATCCGCGCCGGCCGCATTTCCGTCAGCTCCCCGATCGCCCGCGCGCTGGTGGGCAAATCCGAAGGTGAGGTCGTGGAGGTGACCGCCCCGGGCGGCACGCACTCCTACGAGATTCTGGCGGTGAAGCTCGCCTGAGGACCCCGCGCCTCAGGCGTCCGGGATCAGGATCCCGGGCAGCTCGGCGCGCGGGCGATAGTAGACCGCGACGTTACCGATGCGCTGCACGAGGGCGCTGGCGGTACGGGTCGCGAGGGCCCCGATGAGCGCATCGCGCGTGGTGCGATCCGCGCCTGCGGTCTTCACCTTGATGAGCTCGTGATCGTGCAGCGCGCGCAACGTCTCGCGCACCACCGCCTCGGTCAGCCCGGCGTTGCCGAGGCGGATCACCGGCTTCAGCGGATGCGCCAGTCCTCGCAGGTAGCGCTTCTGACGCTCCGATAGTTCGGGTGCGGTTACCGACAGGCTCGCCGCCGCAGGGGTCTTGGACATGGGCGCATTGTAGGAGTGAGGAACTAATGCCGCACGGCTGGCGACTAATTTGAGAAACGCGCCACTGCCTGGACTGCAGGAGCACTCTCGGTGTGCTGCCGCAGCTCCCCGACCCGCCCCCCGAGGACGGGCCGCATCGGACCGCCGCGGGTCCGCAGCGCACGCAATTGCGGCTCGCGCAGGCTCGGCATCTTGAAGGGCCGCGAGGATGCCCTGATGAAGGCCTTGCGGGAGCACCGGATTCGAGGCCTGGGTCCCACCGGCACGGGGTTATTTCGGCAAGGTTAAGCTTATGAAACCAGAGGCTTCCTGCCCCGATAACCCCGAGATGTATTTACTGGCCAGCCGTTATCGCTTGGTGTAGGTTCATTCAGGTCCCCGATTCGCGCGCTAAAAGGACGGAACCCTTTGAACGATTTGACAAAGAACATCCTGCTTTGGGTCGTGATCGTGCTCGTCCTGCTGGTGGTGTTCAGCCGCTACATGCCCGCCGTGAACGCTCCCCAGGAGATCGCGTACTCGCAGTTCCTGGATGATGTGAAGGCCGAGCGCGTCGAATCGGTCGTCATGCAGGCCGAGATGATCTACGGGCAGAACAAGGACAAGACCACATTCAAGACGCGCAATCCCGAGACCGACTACACCGCCCTCATCGGTGCGCTCTCCAAGGCGCACGTGAAGATCGAGGCGCGTGAGCCCAAGCAGCCGAACTTCATCGGCCAGCTCTTGATGAACATGGCCCCGGCGCTGCTCCTGATCGTGGTCTTCCTGTACATGCTGCGTCAGATGCAGGGCGCCTCCGGGGGGCGCGGTGCGATGTCCTTCGGCAAGAGCCGCGCCCGGTTGCTCGGTGAGGACCAGGTGAACGTCACCTTTGCCGACGTTGCCGGCGTCGATGAGGCCAAGCAGGAAGTGGCCGAGATCGTCGACTTTCTCAAGGACCCGGGCAAGTTCCAGAAGCTCGGCGGCAAGATCCCCAAGGGCGTGCTGATGGTCGGCTCCCCCGGCACCGGCAAGACGCTGCTGGCGCGCGCCATCGCCGGCGAGGCCAAGGTGCCGTTCTTCACGATTTCCGGCTCCGACTTCGTCGAGATGTTCGTCGGCGTGGGCGCTTCGCGCGTGCGCGACATGTTCGAGCAGGCGAAGAAGCATGCCCCGTGCATCATCTTCATCGACGAGATCGATGCCGTCGGCCGGCACCGCGGTGCGGGCCTGGGCGGCGGCCACGATGAGCGCGAGCAAACACTCAATCAGCTCTTGGTGGAGATGGATGGCTTTGAGGGCAACGAGGGCATCATCGTCATCGCCGCCACCAACCGCCCGGACGTACTCGACCCGGCGCTGCTGCGCCCGGGGCGCTTCGACCGCCAGGTGGTGGTGCCGCTGCCGGACGTGCGCGGCCGCGAGCAGATCCTGCGCGTACACATGCGCCGCGTGCCGCTCGCCGATGACGTGAAGCCGGCGCTGATCGCGCGCGGTACGCCTGGGTTCTCGGGCGCCGATCTGGCCAATCTCGTCAACGAGGCGGCGCTGTTCGCCGCGCGCGCCAACAAGCGCATCGTGAGCATGGACGAGTTCGAGCGCGCCAAGGACAAGATCTACATGGGCGCCGAGCGGCGCTCGATGGTGATGTCGGACCACGAGAAGAAGATGACCGCCTACCACGAGGCCGGGCACGCCATCGTCGGTTTCATGGTCCCGGATCACGACCCGGTCTACAAGGTGACCATCATCCCCCGCGGACGCGCGCTCGGGCTCACCTGGTACCTGCCGGAAGGTGACCGCTACAGCACCAGCCGCCGCGAGCTGGAGAGCCGCATCACCTCGCTCTTTGGCGGCCGCTGCGCCGAGGAGCTGATCTTCGGCGTCGACGGCGTCACCACCGGGGCTGCCAATGACATCGAGCGCGCCACGGAGCTCGCCCGCAACATGGTCACCAAGTGGGGTCTGTCGGATAAGTTAGGTCCGCTCACCTACTCGGAGGACTCCGGGGAGGTGTTCCTTGGGCGCAGCGTCACCCAGCACAAGCAGGTGTCGGACGTGACTGCACATGCCATCGATGAGGAAGTGCGGCGCGTCATCGAGAACAACTACACCCGCGCCAAGGGGCTGCTCGAGACCAACCTCGACAAGCTCCATACGATGGCCGAAGCCCTCATCCGGTACGAGACCATCGATGAGGACCAGCTCAAGGACATCATGGCCGGCAAGATCCCCAAAGCCCCCGCAGGCTGGGACGAGACGCTCTCGAACAAGCCCCCGAAGGCCCCGCCGGCGGAAGGTCCTGCGGCCGGCGGCCCGCCGATCCCGGCCGGCCAGCACTAGAGCGCCCCGCGTCGCAGCCGGCATGCCGGCTCCTGTACCTGAGATCTTCTGCGCCGGGCGCGTACTGGTGCTCGAGCATCCGCTCGTCATGGGGGTTCTCAACGTCACCCCCGATTCCTTTTCCGACGGCGGGCGCTTCGTGCGCCTGGAGGCGGCCGTCGAGCACGGCCTCGCCATGATCGCCGCGGGCGCGGCCGTCATCGACGTCGGCGGGGAGTCCACGCGCCCCGGATCCGAGCCGGTGAGCGCGGCCGAGGAGCTCGCGCGGGTGGTGCCGGTGGTGCGGGCGCTCAGCGCCGCCGCCGTCATCTGCGTCGACACCAGTAAGCCCGAGGTCATGATCGCAGCCGCGGCGGCCGGGGCGGGCATGATCAACGATGTGCGCGCGCTGCGCGCAGCGGGCGCACTGGAGGCGGCCCGGGCGAGCGGCTGCGCGGTGTGCCTGATGCACATGCAGGGCGAGCCGCGCACCATGCAGGAGGCGCCGGCCTATCGCGACGTGGTGGCCGAAGTGGCCCAGTTTCTGCGCGAGCGCCTCGCCGCCTGTGGCGCCGCCGGCATCACGCGCGAGCGGCTGCTGATCGATCCGGGCTTCGGCTTCGGCAAGACGCTCGAACACAACCTGACACTGCTGCGGCACCTGCGCGAGCTGACGCGCCTGGGGGTGCCACTGCTCGCCGGCTTGTCGCGCAAGTCGATGGTCGGCAAACTGACCGGGCGGCCTGCCGGGGAACGGCTGTTCGGCAGTCTGGCGCTGGCGGTGTTCGCGACCCTGAACGGCGCGCGCATCATCCGTGCGCACGATGTCGCCGCCACCGTCGATGCACTGAAGGTCGTGGCCGCACTTGAGGGGGGAGGGTAGCCTTGGGACGTCGGTACTTCGGCACGGATGGCGTGCGCGGCACGGTGGGCGAGCACCCGATGACGGTGAACTTCGCCCTGCAGCTGGCGAGCGCGGCGGCACGCGTGCTGGCGCCTGAGGGCGGCACGGTGCTCATCGGCAAGGACACGCGCCTGTCGGGGTATATGTTCGAGGCAGCGCTCGAGGCGGGCTTCGTCGCCGCCGGCGTCAACGTCATGCTGATCGGACCGCTTCCCACCCCGGGTATCGCCTACATGACGCGTCGCTTCAACTGCGACTTCGGCGTGGTCATCAGCGCCTCCCACAATCTCTACGATGACAACGGCATCAAGTTCTTCGACGCCTCCGGCGGCAAGCTCTCCGATGAGCTCGAGGAGCGCATCGAGGCGGAGCTGGAAAAAACGCCGCTGACGCGCACCTCGCGCAATCTCGGCCGCGCCACGCGCGCCGACCGCTCGCGCAACCTCTATCAGGAGTTCTGCGCGGCAACACTGCCGCGCGGCATGGACCTCACTGGTCTTAAGATCGTGATCGACTGCGCCAACGGCGCGGCCTACAAGGTCGGGCCCCGCATCCTTGCTGACCTCGGCGCGGAAATCGTCCCGATCGGCTGCTCGCCCAACGGCCGCAACATCAACGATGGCTGCGGTTCGATGGCGCCCGACCTGCTGCAGCTGACCGTGCCGGGGGTGCGCGCCAACGTCGGGCTTGCGCTCGATGGCGACGGGGATCGCCTGGTGATGGTTGATCACCTCGGGCGCATCGTTGATGGCGATCAGCTGCTCTACGTCATCGCCCGTGCCCTGAAGGATGAGGATGCGCTCAAAGGACCGGTGGTCGGCACCGTCATGAGCAATCTCGGCCTGGAGCTGGCGCTGCGCGCCGCCGGCATCGATTTCAGGCGCGCCGCGGTGGGCGACCGCTACGTGCTGGCCATGCTGCGCGAGACGCGCGGGATCCTCGGCGGCGAGACTTCCGGCCACATCCTGTGTCTGGACAAGACCACCACCGGGGACGGCCTGGTGAGCGCGCTGCAGGTGCTCGCGGTCATGAAGCGCAGCGGCCGGGAACTCGCCGAGCTCGCCTCGGGAATGCGCAAGTTCCCGCAGGTGCTTTTGAACGTGAAGGTGGCCGCTCGCTTCGATCCGACCCAGGTGCCGGCCGTGCGGGAGGCCGTGGCACGCATCGAGGCACGCCTGGGGGGGAGGGACGGGTGGTGCTGCGTGCCTCGGGCACCGAGCCGGTTATCCGCGTCATGGTCGAGGGGCGCGATGAGGCCACCACCCGCGCGGCGGCCGCGGAACTGGCCGAAGTGGTCAGGAACAGCACCCCCTAGGTAGGGCCCGCACCGGTTGGAAAACCCGCAGGTTTGCCGGGGCTTGCGCTGCCTGAGGGTTCCGTAGGCCGTGGCGTTGCGTCACCCTGCCCGCATGGCTATCATCGCGCGCCCTTAGAAACCCGTAGGCGCACCCTTAATGCTTCGGGGTGCGTGCGAGGCCGCCGCATGCGTCGCCCCATTGTTGCCGGAAACTGGAAGATGCACGGCTCGCGCGCCGAGAACACGCGGCTCATCGAGGAGCTGCTGGCGCGCTGTCCGGCGCAGCCGCGGGCCGCCTGCGTCATCTGCCCGCCGTTCGTGTACCTGCAGGAAGTCGGGCGCCAGCTGCGCGACTCGGCGCTCAGCCTGGGCGGTCAGGACGTGTGCGCGGACACGCAGGGCGCCTTCACCGGGGAGGTCTCCGCGGCGATGCTGAAGGATGTCGGCTGCGAGTACGTGATCGTGGGCCACTCCGAGCGGCGCCTGCTGTACCGCGAGTCTGATCAGCTGATCGCGCGCAAGTTCGGCGCCGCGCTCGCCAAGGGACTGATCCCGATTCTGTGCGTGGGCGAGCAGCTCGCCGACCGTGAGGCGGGTCGCACCGGTGAGGTCGTCTCGCGGCAGCTCGAAGTGGTACTGGAACTCAGCGGCGCGTCCGGGTTCGAGCAGGCGGTGGTCGCCTACGAACCGGTGTGGGCGATCGGCACCGGCCGCACCGCGAGCCCCGAGCAGGCGCAGGAAGCGCACGCCTTCATCCGCGCCCGGATCGGGGCCCGGGATGCTAGAATTGCGGCCGCCACACGCATTCTTTATGGCGGCAGCGTGAAGGCCGGTAACGCGGCCGAGCTGTTCGCAATGCCCGATGTCGACGGTGGACTAATCGGTGGCGCCTCGCTTAAGGCTGATGAATTTTTGACAATCCTGGCCGCTGCGGCCTGAGGATGAGTGAGTTTTTCCAATGTGGATGACCAGAATTCTGACCTTGGTGCAGCTGCTCTCGGCCGGCGCGATCATCGGCCTGGTGCTGCTGCAGCGTGGCAAGGGTGCGGATGCGGGCGCAGGCTTCGGTGCCGGCGCCTCCGGCACGGTGTTCGGCGCGCGCGGCGCGACCACCGCGCTCTCGCGCGCCACGGCGATCTTCGCGGCGATCTTCATGCTGAACAGCATGGCGCTGGCCTACCTGGCGTCGCGTCCAAACACGCAGACCCCACACACGCTCCTGGATGAGGCCGCCGAGAAGCCGAAGTCCTTACCTGGCATCGGCACCTCGCTCCCCGCCGCGCCCGGTGCTGCGCCCGCCGCCGCCGTGACGCCCGCGCCGGCGCCCGCGGTACCGGCGAGTGCACCCTCGCCGACGCCAGCACCGGCGGCGCCGAAATAAGGACGCGACGCGGACGACTTACATTGCCGACGTGGTGGAATTGGTAGACACACTAGCTTGAGGGGCTAGCGCCGCAAGGTGTGGGAGTTCGAATCTCCCCGTCGGCACCAAAACGCTGATCGCGCTGCTACAATGCGCACCGTTACAGGGGGCAGGTCGTGGTCGATCTGCCTTTTTTACGGTCGATAAGAGCGCATGCTGTCGAACTACCTGCCGATTCTTATCTTTCTGGTCGGTGGCCGCCGCCCTGGCCTCGGTGCTGCTGATCCTCGGCACCGGTATCGGGCGCTACTTCTCGCGCTTCCACAACGACAAGGCCAAGCTTACCCCCTACGAATGCGGCTTCGATGCCTTCGAGGACACGCGCACCAAGTTTGACGTGCGTTACTACCTGGTGGCGATCCTGTTCATCGTCTTCGATCTGGAGATTGCGTTCCTGTTTCCGTGGGCGGTGGCCCTGAAGCAGATTGGCAGCTTCGGGCTCGCCGCCATGGGGATCTTTCTCGCCATCCTGGTGGTGGGCTTCGTCTACGAATGGAAGAAGGGAGCGCTCGAGTGGGACTAGCAGCGAGTGACAGCCCGGAAGGGTTTGCCCAGCGCGGCTTCATGACCACCCAGGTGGACAACCTGGTCAACTGGGCGCGCACCGGTTCGTTGTGGCCGATGACCTTTGGGCTGGCCTGCTGCGCGGTGGAGATGATGCACGCCGGCGCCTCGCGCTACGACTTGGATCGCTTCGGGGTCGTCTTCCGTCCCAGTCCGCGTCAATCGGATGTCATGATCGTGGCCGGCACGCTGGTGAACAAGATGGCCCCGGCGCTGCGGCGCGTGTATGACCAGATGGCGGAACCGCGCTGGGTCATCTCCATGGGCTCGTGCGCCAACGGCGGCGGTTACTATCACTATTCCTATGCTGTGGTGCGGGGCTGCGACCGCATCGTGCCGGTGGACATCTACGTACCCGGCTGCCCGCCGACCGCGGAAGCGCTGGTGTACGGCATCATCCAGCTGCAGAAAAAGATCGCCCGCACCAGCACGATCGCACGCTGAGCACGTAAGGAGTGGAGTGAAGGTGAGCGAGCGTATCGAAGCTCTCGCCCAGAAGGTTGAGGCACAGTTGCCCGGCAAGGTGCGTCGCAGCGCCGCGCTGGCACACGAGCTGGCCTACGAGACCGACTCTGATTCGCTGCTGACGGTGTGCCAGACGCTGCGGGATGCAGCGGAGCTCAAGTTCGAGATGCTGATGGACCTGGCGGGGGTCGACTACCTGCACTACGGGCTCGATGACTGGCAGACACAGAGCGCGACGCGCTCGGGCTTCAGCCGCGCGCGCGTGGCGCGCAGCGCACCGCCCGACACGCAGGAGCCCGGACGCTTCGCGGTGGTCTACAACCTCCTGTCAGTCACCCATAACCAGCGCCTGCGACTCGCCATCCGCCTGCCGGATACGGAGGAGCCGGTGACCGACTCGGTGGTCGGGGTGTGGGCGGCGGCGAACTGGTTCGAGCGCGAGGCGTTCGACCTGTTCGGCATCCTGTTCCGCGGCCATCCCGATCTCAGGCGCATCCTCACCGACTACGGCTTCATCGGCCATCCGTTCCGCAAGGACTTCCCCCTCATCGGCAATGTGGAGGTGCTGTACGACGCCGCCCGCGGCCGCGTGGTGTATCAGCCGGTCACCATCACCCCGCGCGTGCTGGTACCTAAAGTGATCCGCCACGATCACCGCTACGAGCCGGCACTCAAAGATCCCCAGGGACCGCGCTGATGGCTGTTGCTCCGCTCACCGAGATCCGCAACTACACCATGAACTTCGGGCCGCAACACCCGGCGGCCCACGGCGTGCTGCGTCTGGTGCTCGAACTTGACGGCGAGGTCATCCAGAAGGCCGACCCGCATATCGGTCTCCTGCACCGCGGCACTGAGAAACTGGCCGAGTCCAAGCCGTTTAACCAGTCGATCGGCTACATGGACCGGCTCGATTACGTGTCCATGATGTGCAACGAGCACGCCTATGTGCTTGCCATCGAGCGGCTGCTCGGCATCACGGCCCCGGAGCGCGCGCAGTACATCCGCGTCATGTTCGATGAAATCACCCGCATCCTGAACCACCTCATGTGGCTGGGTTCGCACGGCCTGGATATCGGCGCCATGACGGTGTTCCTCCTGTGCTTCAAGCAGCGCGAGGAACTCATGGACGTGTACGAGGCAGTCTCGGGCACGCGCATGCACGCCACTTACTACCGCCCGGGCGGGGTTTACCGCGATCTGCCCGATTCGATGCCGAAGTACCAGGCCTCGAAGTGGCGCTCGGCGAAGGATGCCGCGCGCATGAACGAGGCGCGTGCGGGCTCCATGCTGGACTACATTCAGGCGTTCACCGAGGCCTTCCCGGCGGCGGTGGACGACTATGAGACGCTGCTCACCGACAACCGCATCTGGAAGCAGCGCACAGTCAACATCGGGGTGGTCAGTCCCGAACGCGCGCTGCAGCTCGGATTCTCCGGCCCGATGCTGCGCGGCTCCGGGATCGCCTGGGATCTGCGCAAGAAGCAGCCCTACGAGGTCTACGAGCGCATGGATTTCGATGTGCCCGTGGGTGTGAAGGGTGACTGCTACGACCGCTACCTCGTGCGTGTGGAGGAGATGCGCCAGTCCAACCGCATCGTGCGCCAGTGCGTGGAGTGGCTGAAGACGCATCCCGGCCCGGTCATGATCGATGATGTCAAGGTGCGCCCGCCCTCGCGCGAGCACATGAAGGAGGACATGGAGTCCCTCATTCACCACTTCAAGTTCTTCACCGAAGGCTACGAGGTGCCGGCCGGGGAGACCTACGCGGCCATCGAGGCGCCCAAGGGCGAATTCGGGATTTACCTCGTGTCCGATGGCGCCAACAAGCCCTACCGCCTCAAGTGCCGTGCGCCGGGCTTCCCGCACCTCGCGGCGCTGGAGGAAATGTCGCGCGGGCACATGCTCGCAGACGTGGTCGCGGTCATCGGCACGCAGGACATCGTCTTCGGGGAAATCGACCGGTGAGCACCGAGAGCACCAGCGTTACGGGCGTGCAGAGCAAGGTCACGCTGCTGTCGGCGGCGACGCGCGCGGAGATCGACCACTGGGTGGCGAAGTTCCCGCCAGGACGCCAGCGCTCGGCGAGCTTGGCCGCCTTGCGCGCTGCCCAGGAGCAGAACCATGGCTTTCTCACGCCCGAGCTGATGGATGCGATTGCCGAGTACCTGAAGCTGCCGCCGATTCAGGTGTACGAGGTGGCAAGCTTCTACTCGATGTTCGAGACGCATCCGTGCGGGCGCCATCACGTCAGCATCTGCACCAATATCTCCTGCATGTTGAACGGCGGCGAAGAGCTGGTCGCGCATGCCGAGAAGCGCCTGGGCATCAAGCTCAATGACAGCACTGCGGATGGGCGCATCTTCCTTAAGCGCGAGGAGGAATGCCTGGCTGCCTGTACCGGGGCGCCCATGGCGATGGTTGACCACGTGTTCCACGAGCACCTGACGCCCGAGAAGCTCGACCAGATCCTGGATGAGCTCAAGTGAGCGACCTGGAAGCCAAATACGCCGACCGCATGAATCTCACGGTGTTCGAGCCGCTGAAGCTCGAGCGTTCCTGGACACTGCAGACCTACCGCTCGATCGGTGGCTACTCGGTATGGGAGCAGATCCTTGCCGCTAAGCCGCCGCGTGAGGAAATCATCGACAAGGTGAAGGCCTCGGGTCTGCGCGGCCGCGGCGGGGCGGGCTTCCCGACCGGGATCAAGTGGAGCTTCATGCCGCGTAACTCGCCGGTGCAGAAGTACCTGGTATGCAACTCGGATGAGAGCGAGCCGGGCACCTGTCATGACCGCGACATCCTGCGCTTCAACCCGCACTCGGTGATCGAGGGGCTGGCGATCGCCGCCTACGCCACCAATACGACGGTGGCCTACAACTACATCCGCGGGGAATTCCTGGGTGAGCCGGTGCCGCGCTTCGAGGCGGCGCTGGCCGAAGCGTACGCGGCGGGACTGTTGGGCAAGAACGTGCGCGGCAGCGGAGTCGACTTTGACCTGCACAGCTTCGTCGGCGCCGGTGCCTACATCTGTGGCGAGGAGACAGCGCTGCTTGAGTCCCTCGAGGGCAAGCCCGGCAAGCCGCGCTTCAAACCGCCGTTCCCGGCAAACTTTGGCGTCTACGGTGCGCCGACCACCATCAACAACACACTCAGCTACGCCTCCGTGCCGACCATTCTGCGCAAGGGGCCGGCGTGGTTCGCAGGCCTGGGTCCGGCCAACTCCGGCGGCACGATGATCTACTCCGTCTCCGGGCACGTCGAGAAGCCGCGCAACCTCGAACTGCCGCTGGGAATTCCATTCGCGGATCTTCTGGCGCTGTGCGGCGGCGTGCGCGCGGGTCGCAAGCTCAAGGCGGTGATCCCCGGGGGCGTCTCGGTGCCGGTCGTGCCGGGGGAGGTCATGCTCAAGACCAACATGGACTACGATGCGGTCAAGGCGGCAGGCTCGGCGCTCGGCACCGGCGCGGCCATCGTCATGGATGAGACCACCTGCATGGTGCGCGTGCTCGAGCGGGTCTCGCGCTTCTACTATTCGGAGTCCTGCGGCCAGTGCACACCGTGCCGCGAGGGCACCGGCTGGATGAACCGGCTGCTGAAGCGCGTACTCGCCGGCCAGTCGCGTCGCGAGGAGCTCGGGCTCCTTTTGGACGTGGCGAACCGCATCGAGGGACACACGATCTGTGCGTTCGGGGATGCCGCAGCCTGGCCAGTACAGAGCTTCCTCAAGCACTACCGCCACGAGTTCGAGTACATGATCGACCACGGCGGGCGCAGCATCGTCGACGATTCACGCGGAGCGCAGGCGGCCTAGCGCCGCTGCAGGAACGGACGGCTTTTCATGGCGGATGACCTGGTCAACATCGAGATCGACGGCGTGCGCGGTCAAGGCGAAGAAGGGCGACATGCTCATTCGAGCCACGGACGCAAGCGGCGCCTACGTGCCGCGCTTCTGCTATCACGAGAAACTCACGGTCGCCGCCAACTGCCGCATGTGCCTGGTGGAGATCGAGAAGGCCCCCAAGCCCATGCCCGCGTGCGCGACCCCGGTAGTCGAGGGCATGAAGGTGTTCACCAAGTCGCCGAAGGCGATCGGCGCCCAGCGCGCCACGATGGAATTTCTGCTCATCAACCACCCCCTCGACTGCCCGATCTGCGATCAGGGCGGGGAGTGCGAGCTGCAGGACCTCGCGGTCGGCTTCGGCCGCGATGTCTCGCGTTACAACGAGGGCAAGCGCTCGGTCGAGGACGAGAACCTGGGACCCCTGATCGCCACCGACATGACGCGCTGCATTCAGTGCACGCGCTGCGTGCGCTTCACCGAGGAGATCGCCGGCATTCAGGAGCTCGGCATGATCGGGCGCGGCGAGCACATGGCGGTGCGTACCTACATCGAGAGCACCGTCAACCACGAGCTTTCCGGCAACGTCATCGATCTGTGCCCGGTCGGCGCGCTGGTCTCCAAGCCCTACCGCTTCACCGCACGCGCCTGGGAGATGAGCTCCACGGCGCTGATCTCCCCGCACGATTCGGTTGGCACCAACCTGTTTGGCCACGTGCTGCGCGGGGATGTAAAGCGCGTGGTGCCGCGCGAGAACGAGGCGATCAACGAGATCTGGATCGCCGACCGCGACCGCTTCAGCTACGAGGGCGTCTACAGCGAGGATCGCCTGCTGAGGCCGCTGCTGCGCCGTGGCAGCGGCTGGGTCGAGGCCGACTGGGAGAGTGCCCTGGCGCTGGTCGCGGAAGGTTTACGCGCGCGCGCGCCCGAACTAGGCGTGCTCGTCAGCCCGACCGCCACGCTCGAGGAGCTCTACCTGACGCAGCGCCTGGCGCGCGGCCTTAACTGCAACAACATCGATCATCGGCTGCGCCAGCGCGACTTTCGTGACCAGGATGCGGATCCGGTATTTCCGGGCCTCGGCATGGCGGTGGCCGGCATCGAGAAACTCGATGCGCTCTTTATTATCGGTTCGAACCTGCGTCGTGAGGCACCGCTCATCGCGCACCGCGTGCGCAAAGCCGCCCGCCGCGGGGCGCAGGTGAGTTTCCTGAATCCCGCGCGCTTTCCGTACCTGTTCCCGGTGAAGTCGTACCGCGTCGCCGCCCCGGCGGATTTTGTGGGCGAGCTGGCGGCGGTGCTGGGCGCTGCCGCCGAGCTCACCGGACACGGCGTGCCGGCGCACCTGCAGGACGCCATCGCCCGGGCGCAGATAAATGAGGAGCACCGCGCGCTGGCCCAGGCGCTCGTCTCCGGTGAGAAGCGCGCGGTATGGCTCGGGGCACTCGCAGCCCGCCATGCGCGCTTCGTCGACCTGCGCGCGCTCGCGGCAGCGCTGGCGGTGATCACCGGCGCAAGTCTCGGGCGCATCGCCGAAGGCGGCAACGGGGTTGGCGGTTATCTCGCCGGCGCGCTGCCACATCGCGAGGCCGGGGCACGACCCGTGGCGGCCCCCGGCATGAACGTGCGCGAGATGCTCAAGAGGCCGCTGCGCGCCTACCTTCTGGTGGGCGGCATCGAGCCGACGATCGATGCGCTCGATCCGGAGGCGCTGCGCACCCTCGCCAAGGCCGAATTTGTGGTCGCGGTCACGCCTTTTGCGAGTGAGGAGATGAAAGCGGTGGCGCACGTGATGCTGCCGATGGGCACGTTCGTGGAAACCTCCGGCACCTACGTCAACTGCGAGGGTGCATGGCAGAGCCAGACCGGGGCGGCGACCCCGCTGGGGGAGGCGCGGCCGGGCTGGAAGATACTGCGGGTGCTCGGCAATCTCATGAATATCGGTGGCTTCGACTACCAGTCCTCCGAGGAAGTGCTGCGCGAGGTGCGCGCGCGCTGCGCGGAGGTGAAGCCGGCGCCCTATCAGGGCACACACAGCGTCGCGCAAATGGGGGAGGCGGGCGAGGATGCCGGCCTGGTGGACGTGCCCATGTATCAGAGTGATGCGCTGGTGCGGCGCGCGCCTTCGCTGCAGCGTACGCGCGAAGGCCGCAAGCCGCTCGTGACGTACTAGGTAAGGGCGCTGCGTGGACAGACTGCAAGCCTTGTGGGTGTCACTGCCGAGCCTGTGGAGCTCGTTGCCGGACTACGCGCGCTCGACCGTGTGGATACTGATTGTCACCGTGGCGCTGATTCTGTGCGTGGCCTACACCACGCTGTGGGAGCGCAAGGTCATCGGCTGGATGCAGTTGCGCCGCGGTCCGAACCGGGTACGCCTGCTTGGCCTGCTGCCCGGTTTCGGCCAGCCCTTCGCGGACGTGTTCAAGCTGTTGATGAAGGAAGTCATCATCCCGGCGAAGGCCAACAAGATCCTCTTTCGCCTGGCTCCCATGATCGCCCTGATCCCGGCCTTTGCCGCCTGGGCGGTGATTCCGCTCTCCCCGGAACTGGTCATTTCGAAGGCCGATGCGGGACTGCTGTATCTGCTGTCGCTCACCTCGATGGGTGTCTACGGCGTCATCATCGCCGGCTGGGCGGCAAACTCGAAGTACGCCTTTCTTGGTGCGATGCGCTCGGCGGCGCAGATGGTGGCGTACGAGATCGCGATGGGCTTTGCGCTGGTCGGGGTGCTCATGGCAACCGGCAGTATGAATCTGGGTACCATCGTTACCACGCAGGGCGGGGGCATCGGCTCCTGGAACTGGTTCTGGCTGTTCCCGCTGCTCGTGGTGTATTTCATCTCCGGGGTTGCCGAGACCAACCGCGCACCCTTCGATGTGGCGGAAGGGGAGTCAGAGATCGTCGCGGGCTTCCACGTCGAGTACTCCGGTATCGCGTTTGCGCTGTTCTTCCTCGCCGAGTACGCCAACATGATCCTGATCTCGGCGCTCACGGCGGTGTTCTTCTTCGGCGGCTGGCAGGGCCCCTTCCAGGGCTATCCCGGACTCGGCAACACCTTCCTTGGGCAGGGGAGCTTCGGCTGGATGTTCCTCAAGGTGTTCTGCCTGCTGTTTCTGTTCCTGTGGTTCCGCGCTACCTTCCCGCGCTACCGCTACGACCAGATCATGCGCCTGGGCTGGAAGGCGCTGATCCCGGTGACGCTCGTATGGATTGGCGTGGAGATGGTGATGCTGGTGTACCGCGTCGGGCCGTGGGCACGCCCCTGGTTCCACTGAACGGAAGCAAGCTGCCATGGCGTTCAATCCCCTCAAGACCTTCCTCTTGCCCGAGCTCCTCAAGGGCATGACGGTTACGGCGCGTACCTTCTTCGAGAGCAAGTTCACCCTCAACTATCCCGAAGAGAAGACTCCGCAGTCGCCGCGCTTCCGCGGCCTGCATGCGCTGCGCCGCTATGCCAACGGCCAGGAGCGCTGCATCGCCTGCAAGCTGTGCGAAGCGGTGTGCCCGGCGGTGTGCATCACTATCGATTCGGATGTGGCGGCGGATGGCACGCGCCGCACCACGCGCTACGACATCGACCTGTTCAAATGCATTTACTGCGGCTTCTGTGAGGAGGCCTGCCCGGTGGATGCCATCGTGCTGACGCGCATTCACGAGTACCACATGGAGAAGCGCGGCGAGAACATCATGAGCAAGGACAAGCTGCTCGCGGTCGGGGAGCGCTACGAGGCGATGATCGCCACCGACAGGGCCGCGGACGCACCCTACCGATGAGCGCCCCATGCTGATCCAGACGCTCTTTTACCTGTTCGGCGCGATCCTGGTCGTCTCCGCCATCGGCGTGATCAGCACGCGCAATCCGGTGTTCTCAGCACTCGCACTGGTCATGTGCTTTGTCACCTCGGCAGCCATCTGGCTTTTGATCGAGGCGGAGTTCCTGGCCGTGGTGCTGGTGCTGGTCTACGTAGGCGCGGTCATGGTGCTGTTCCTGTTCGTGGTCATGATGCTGGATATCGACCTCGCGGAATTGCGGCAGGGCTTCACGCGCTTTGCCTGGCTGGGCTGGCTCACCGCGCTCGCGGTGATCATCGAGATCGTAGGGGTGGTGTGGGCGCGCGGGGGCCTGGGGGTCGATGCCAGCCGCGGGGCGACCCCGCACCCGGCCGACTACAGCAACACGCTCGAACTCGGCAAGCTCCTCTACACCCGCTACGCCTACCCGCTGGAACTGGCCGCGATGCTGCTCCTGGTGGCGATCGTGGCGGCAATCGCCCTCACGATGCGCCACCGCGCCGGGCTGAAGAAGCAGGACGTGGACGCGCAGGTCGCGGTGCGCGCCCAGGACCGTCTGCGCATCATCAAGATGGACGCAGAGAAGGGCTCATGATCAGCCTCGCGCAGCTGCTGACGCTTTCCGGGATCCTGTTCTCAGTGGCGGTGGCCGGCATATTCCTCAACCGTAAGAACGTGATCCTGCTGCTGATGTGCGTCGAGCTGCTGCTGCTGGCGGCCAACTTTAACTTCATCGCGTTCTCGCGCTATCTGAGCGACCTCAACGGCCAGGTGTTCGTGTTCTTCGTACTCACGGTGGCCGCGGCCGAGTCGGCCATCGGTCTGGCGATCCTGGTGGTGCTGTTCCGCGAGCGGCGCAGCATCAACGTCGAAGACCTGAATACGCTGAAAGGCTGACCGCCTCGCCATGAATCCGCACGTGCTGCTCGCCATCCCGCTTCTGCCACTCGTGGCCGCGATCATCGCGGGCCTGGGCGGGCGTCTCATCGGGCGCGTGGGCGCGCACCTCATCACCATCGCCGCGGTCGCGGTGAGCTGCGCGCTCTCGCTCGGCGTGCTGCGCGACATCTACTGGGGCGGGGCCCCGACCTATGACGCGCCGGTATACACCTGGCTGGTGAGCGATGGCATGACGATGCAGGTCGGCTTTCTCATCGACCGGCTGACCGCGCTCATGATGGCGGTCGTCACCTTCGTATCCCTGTGCGTGCACGTCTACACCATCGGCTACATGCGGGATGATCCGGGCTACACGCGCTTTTTCAGCTACATATCGCTGTTCACCTTCTCGATGCTGATGCTGGTGATGGCGAATAACTTCATGCAGCTGTTCTTCGGCTGGGAAGCGGTCGGCGTGGTTTCCTATCTCCTGATCGGCTTCTGGTACACGCGCCCGAGTGCGATATTCGCCAATCTCAAGGCCTTCATCGTCAATCGCATCGGCGACTTCGGCTTCGTGCTCGGTATCGCCGGGGTCGCCTACTTCACCAATTCCATGCACTACGCGCAGGCCTTCGCTGCCGCGCCCCAGATCGCCACGGCCCTGATCCCGCTGTCGGCCACCTGCAGCGTGAACGCGCTCACCCTGATCTGCGTGTGCCTGTTCATCGGTGCCATGGGCAAGTCTGCGCAGGTGCCGCTGCACGTGTGGCTGCCGGATTCCATGGAAGGCCCGACGCCGATCTCGGCACTGATCCATGCCGCGACCATGGTGACCGCGGGCATCTTCATGGTGGCGCGCATGTCACCGCTGTTCGAGTATTCCGAGGGGGCGCTGTCGTTCGTCTTGGTGATCGGCGCCACCACCGCTTTCTTCATGGGCTTGCTCGGTGTGGTCAACAACGACATCAAGCGCGTCATCGCCTACTCGACGCTCTCGCAGCTCGGCTATATGACGGTGGCGCTCGGCGTGTCGGCCTACAGCGCCGGCATGTTCCATCTCATGACGCATGCGTTCTTCAAGGCGCTGCTGTTCCTGGCGGCCGGCTCGGTCATTATCGGCATGCACCACGAGCAGGACATGCGCAAGATGGGCGGCCTTGCGAAATACATGCCTATCACTGCCGTCACCTGCTGGATCGGGGCGCTGGCGCTCATCGGCACGCCGTTTTTCTCCGGCTTCTATTCCAAGGATGCCATCATCGAGGCGGTCGGCGAATCGCACCGCTGGGGCGCAACCTACGCCTACTGGTGCGTACTGTGCGGGGTGTTTGTCACGGCCCTGTACACCTTCCGCATGCTGTTCATGACCTTCCACGGGCCGGAGCGCTTCCGCGCCGCGCACGCCGAGGCTCATGACCACGCTGAGGACCACGCACAGGCTGAGGATGCCTACGGACATGGCGGGGATCCGCACGAGAGTCCCTGGGTCGTGACGCTGCCACTCATCGCACTCGCCATCCCCTCGCTTCTGATCGGCGCCCTGACGGTGGGCCCGGTGCTCTTCGGCGATTACTTCGGCAGCTCGATCTTTGTGCTGCCGCGCAACAACGTGCTCGGCAAGGTGGGCGAGGAGTTCTCGGGGGCGACGCAAAGCGCGCTGCAGGGACTGCTGTCCGCCCCGTTCACGTTTGCCCTTGCCGGTGTCGTCGCGGCGTGGGTGTTCTTTCTGTGGCGGCCGCAGCTCGCCGACGTGGCGGCGCGGCGGTTCGTTGTCCTGCGCAGGCTCCTCACTCAGAAGTACTACTTCGACTGGTTCAACGAGCACGTGGTCGCGGCGCTGACGCGGGGCATCGGCGTGGGTCTGTGGAAGGGGGGCGATCAGGTGCTGATCGATGGCGCACTGGTCGATGGCACTGCGCACACGCTCGGGCGACTCGGCGGCGTACTGCGCCGCGTGCAGTCCGGCTACCTCTACTCCTACGCGTTCTGGATGATGATCGGTCTCGCGCTGCTGCTCGGCTGGTTCCTGGCGCACGCAAACGGTTAAGGGCGAAAAGTCACAAGCATGCACGGCCTGCTGTCCATCCTGATCTGGCTGCCCGTCGCGGTGGGGGTGCTGATCCTCGCACTCGGCGACCGCAACATCGTCATCGGCCGCTGGCTGGCGCTGCTGGGATCGCTGGCGACGCTGGCGCTGGCGGTGCCGCTGTGGAGCTGGTTTGATCCGACCACCCCGGCTCTGCAGTTCGTGGAGAAGCTGCCGTGGATTCCGCGCTTCAGCGCCTTCTACGCACTGGGAGTTGACGGAATTTCGATGCCGCTGATCGCGCTCACCGCATTCATGACGGTGCCGGTGGTCATCGCCGGCTGGAGCGTGATCGAGAAGCGCCCGGCGCAGTACTTCGCGGCATTCCTGATCATGGAAGGCCTCATGATCGGTGTGTTCTCGGCAACCGATGCGCTGCTCTTTTACTTCTTCTGGGAAGCGATGCTGATCCCGATGTTCCTGATCATCGGCATCTGGGGCGGCCCGCGACGCGTCTACGCCACCATCAAGTTCTTTCTCTACACCTTCCTCGGCTCGGTCTTCATGCTGGCCGCGCTCATCTACATGTACGTGAAGGGCGGCGATTACTCGATCGCCGGCTTGCAGGCACTGCCTCTGACCATCATCGAGCAGCGCTGGATCTTCGTCGCCTTCCTGCTCGCCTTCGCCGTCAAGGTGCCCATGTGGCCGGTGCACACGTGGCTGCCAGATGCGCACGTGGAAGCTCCTACCGGGGGCTCGGTGATCCTGGCCGCCATCATGCTGAAGATGGGCGGCTACGGCTTCCTGCGCTTCAGCCTGCCGATCGTCCCGGACGCGAGCCGCGAGCTTGATGTACTGCTGATCAGCCTATCGCTGATCGCGGTGGTCTACATCGGCTTCGTCGCCCTGGTACAGCAGGACATGAAGAAGCTCATCGCGTACTCATCCATCGCGCATATGGGCTTCGTGACACTCGGCGCCTTCGTCATCTACGAGATCGTGCGCCATACCGGGAGCGTCCAGGGCGCCGGCATGGGCCTGGATGGCGCAATGGTGCAGATGGTTTCGCACGGCCTGATTTCCGGTGCGCTGTTCCTATGTGTGGGCGTGCTCTACGACCGCGTGCACAGCCGCCAGATCGCCGACTACGGCGGCGTCATCAACACCATGCCGGTGTTCGCCGCCTTCATGGTGCTGTTCGCGCTCGCCAATACCGGACTTCCCGGCACGTCCGGGTTCGTGGGCGAGTTCCTCGTCATCGTCGCCAGCTTCCGGGCCAGCTTCTGGTACTCGTTCCTGGCTGCTGTGACGCTCATGCTCGGAGCGGCCTACACGCTGTGGCTGGTCAAGCGCGTGGTCTTCGGCCCGGTGACCAGCCCGCGCGTAGCGGCGCTTAAGGATCTCAACGGGCGCGAATTTCTGGTGCTGGGGGCGCTGGCAGTCGCGGTGCTGCTGGTGGGGGTATGGCCGGCGCCGCTGTTGAAGGTCATGCAGCCGACCATCCATCACCTGGTGAGCCAGGCGATCGCGACCAAGCTATGAGGTCCTGAAAGTTTCCATGCCCGAATCCGCATTCACCTGGTCGAGCCTCGCACCGGTCACTCCGGAGATCAGCCTCACGGCCGCGATCTGCCTCATCCTGCTCATCGATGTGTTCGCTGGCGAGAAGCGCGCAGGTCTGACCTCGACCCTGACACTGATCGCGCTCGCGGTGTGTGCGGCTCTCACCGTCGAGTATGCGCACGTGACCGAGCGCATGCTGCTGCTGCACGGCATGTATGTCGCCGACGAGCTGGCCTTCGCACTGAAGCTCGCCGCCTTCGCGGTGGTCGCGGTGGCACTGCTGTACTCGCGCAGCTATCTCATCAATCGCAATATTCTGCGCGGGGAATACTACGTCCTGGCACTCACGGCGCTCCTCGGCATCTTCGTGCTGATTTCCGCCAATAGCCTGCTGACGGTCTACCTGGGCGTGGAGCTGCTGGCCCTGTCGGTGTACGCGATGGTGGCCTTCGATCGCGACTCCGGCCTCTCGGCTGAGGCGGCCATGAAATACTTCGTGCTGGGGGCTATCGCCTCAGGTGCATTGCTGTACGGCATGTCCCTCATTTACGGACTTACCGGAACGCTCGACCTGGCGGAGATTGCCGTGCGCCTGAGCACCCCATCCTCGCTCGGCGTCGTCATGGGGCTGGTGTTCATCGTGGTCGCGGTGGCCTTCAAGCTCGGTGCCGTGCCGTTCCACATGTGGCTGCCCGATGTCTATGAAGGCGCGCCCACCAGCGTCACACTGTTCATCGGCACCGTGCCGAAGATCGCCTACTTTGCACTCGCGCTGCGTCTGCTGGCGCAGGGGCTTGCCGGGATGACGCTCGAGTGGACCCAGATGCTCGCAGCGCTGGCGGTACTCACGCTGCTCGTCGGCAACCTGGTGGCGCTGGTGCAGACGAACATCAAGCGCCTGCTGGCCTATTCGACCATCGCCAATGTCGGCTTCATCATTCTGGGATTCGTCGCCGGCACTCCGGACGGCTATGCCGCGGCGCTCTACTACACCCTGGTGTACGTGCTGGTCGCGCTCGGGTCCTTCGGCGTGATCCTGCTGCTGAGCCGCAAAGGCTTCGAGGCGGACCGGCTTGAGGACTTCAAGGGGCTGCACCAGCGCGATCCGCTGCTGGCCCTGGCCATGATGCTGCTCATGTTCTCCACCGCCGGCGTGCCGCCGCTGGTGGGCTTCTGGGCCAAGCTGCGCATTTTCCAGGTGCTGTGGGAGAGCCATCACCTGTGGCTGGTGATCATCGCGGCGGCGACGTCGGTGGTTGGGGCGTTTTATTATTTGCGCGTCATCAAGCTCATGTATTTCGATGACCCGGTGGTGCCGCAGCTGCCGCGAGTGGCCGGTGCCGGCGGCGTGCGCCTGGCGCTGGGGCTGAACGCCGCAGCGGTGCTGGCGCTGGGGGTCCTGCCGGCGCCGCTGTTGAACCTGTGCGCGCGTCTCATTCACTGAGGGATCCGCGGATGACTGCGGTAGGAATCAGACACTGGGCCGCGTTCGCAGCTCTCGGCGGCCTCGCGCTGCTCTTGAGTGGCGCGGCCGAGGCCCGGCCACGGTATCGAATCCTGCACGCGCTGAATCTGCCCGGCGACGGCGGTTGGGACGATATGGCTGTCGATCCGGCGAGCCATCGTCTGTTCATTGCCCACGGCTCGCAGGTCGATGTCATCGACACCCAGCGCCTGGCGCGCCTCGGGGAAATTCCCGACACCCCCGGAGTGCACGGCATTGCGCTCGCGCCCGAATTGGGCCGCGGATACATCTCTGCCGGTGCGGCAGGCACTATCGTGGTGTTTGACCTGAAGACGCTCGCGCGCCTGAAGGACATCGAGGCGACCGGCGAGAATCCGGATGCCATCCTCTACGATCCACCCACCCGGCGCGTATTCAGCTTCAATGGGCGCGGCCGCAATGCCACCGTCATCGACGCGGTCAGCAACGAAGTCATCGCTACGATGGCGCTGGACGCGAAACCGGAATTCGCGCGCACCGACGGTCATGGGCACGTCTACGTGAATCTGCAAGACAAGAACAGCCTGGCGGTCATCGACGCGCGCGCGCTCACGGTGCAGTCCGTCTGGCCGATCAGCGGCTGCGAGGAACCTTCGGGGCTTGCCATCGATGTCGGCGCCGGGCAGCTGTTCGCCGTCTGCGACAACCACGTCATGGCGATGATCGAGACGGCCACCGGGCGTGTGCTGGGCACGGTCGCCATCGGCGCGGGGCCGGACGGCGCCGGCTACGACCCGGGCACACGGCTGGCCTTCGCATCGTGCGGGGAGGGCGTGCTGACTGCGGTGACACGCGGCCGCGGCGGCGCGCCTGAGGTTGCGCAGACCTTGCCGACGCAGCGCGGCGCCCGCACCATGACGCTCGATGAGACACGCCACGAGCTCTATCTGGTGACCGCAAGCTTCGGGCCGCCTCCGGCTGCAACCGCGGAACACCCGCATCCGCGCCCGAGCATCCTGCCAGGCACGTTTCGCCTGCTCGTGGTTGGTCCAGAGCGTAAGAGGCTCGCGGGCCACACGACCCACGTAGAAGGAAAAGGTACATGACGTTACGCGCTCCGCAGTCCCTCGCCGCCGTGCTTCTCGGAACATTGGCTGCCTCCACCGCGCTCGGGGTCGAGGCGCCTGCAGATGAGACCTCGAACAAACTGGCACACGAACTGCTGCAGCAGCTGATCGAGATCAATACCACCGACTCGGTCGGCAATGTGACGACCGCCGCGCAAGCCATGGCCAAGCGCTTCCGTGACGCCGGCTTTGCGGCCGAGGACGTGGTGGTGGTGGGCCCGACCGATAAGAAGAAGAACGTCGTCGTGCGCTTGCACGGCACCGGTAAGTACAAGCCGGTGCTGCTCATGGGTCATCTTGATGTTGTTGAGGCTCACCGCGAGGACTGGAACCTTGACCCCTTCAAGCTCACGGAGAAGGACGGCTATTTCTACGGCCGCGGTACCTCGGACATGAAGGGTGACGATGCCATCATGGTGGCGACGGTGCTGCGGATGAAGGCGGAGGGCTTCAAGCCCGACCGCGATATCATTCTGGCGCTCACGGCTGACGAAGAGGGCGGCTGCTGCAACGGTCCGGCATGGCTGCTCAAGAACCACCGCGAGCTGATCGACGCTGCGTTCGCGATCAACACCGACGGCTGGTCGGTTATGAGCGAGAAGGGTGTGCCGAAGATGTTCCGCCTCGGTGCCACGGAGAAGCTGTACGGCGACTACCAGCTGAGCGTCACCAACAAGGGGGGCCACAGCTCCGAGCCGCGCGCCGACAACGCCATCTATCAGCTGGCGCACGCGCTCATCAACGTCTCCAAGTACCAGTTCCCGTTCGAGCTGAACAACGTTTCGCGTCCCTACTTCGAGCGCCTGGCCACCCTGTCGAGCGGCCAGCGCCAGGCAGATATTCGCGGCATCCTCGCCACGCCGCCGGACCCCAAGGCGGTGCAGCAGCTCTCGCAGCAGCCGGCGGACAACGGCGTGATGCGCACCAACTGTGTTGCCACCCGTATCGAGGGCGGCCATGCCAACAACGCCCTGCCGCAGCGTGCCCAGGCCAACATCAACTGTCGCATTCTGCCCGGTCATTCGCTGGAGGAGGTACGCCAGCAGCTGCTCAAGGTGATCGCCGATCCTGAGGTGACGGTGCATTACGTCGCCGACGATGGCTCGGTCATGGAGAAGACCCCCGACCGCAAGAGCCTTACGCCGCCGCCGCTCAGCGCACAGGTGCTGAAGCCCCTCGAGCAGGTGGTTGCCGCGATGTGGCCGGGCATGCCGGTCGTGCCGTACATGGACGCCGGCGCCTCCGATGCGATCTACACCACGGCCGCGGGAATTCCCACCTACGGCATTACCGGCATCGCCATCGATGTCGACGACGTGCGCGCCCACGGCCGCGATGAGCGGGTCGGCGTCGCCTCCTTCTACAAGGGCAACGAGTTCTTCTATCGCTACGTGAAGGCGCTCACTTCACAGTAAGCACGCCCGGCGGACGTTCTGGCGGGGTGTATGCAGCACCCCGCCGTTTCAGGAGGTACGCCGCGAGATAACCAGCGCCGCGATCAGCACGATCGCGATGTTAAGAATCCACCACACGACCTGCTTGTGTGCCCCTGACAGTACGCCGGTGGCCGCGGCCGGCTGGGCGGCCGCAAGCGCTAGCTGCGCATTGAGAACCTCGCTGACACCGTCGTGTGTCACTCTGACCTCAAGTTTGCCGGGTCCGCCGGCTGCGGCCGCGGGCAGGGGCACGCGCCACCCGCCATCGGCGCGCGCGGTAGTGGGCAGCTCCCTGCCATCCAGGGTCACCGCAAAGTCGCTCACATTCGCGACCGTCCCTGGGGTATTGGAGCGCACACGCAATACCAGTGCCCCGGGCATCGCGGCGCCGTCCAGCGTGATCAGTGCGGAGTGCGCGAGCGGCGCCGGGATGGGTTCCACCGGCCCGCTGCGCGGCGCGACGGCGGTGAAGGCGAGGAGGGTGGCGAGCGGCCAGGCACTGTATATCTTCACGGTGCTTATTTTAGCAGCTCATGGCGCCACGCCGGTGAGGCCCAGGTGCGCCTCCAGCTGCTCCAGGGCGGCAAGGAAGGCGCGCCGCTCGCCGGCGCTCATGCAGATCAGCAGTTGCTCCTCCCGTGCCAGGGCCAGTGGCACGAGCTGTGCGTACATGCGCCGCCCGGCGGGGCTCAGTCGCAGCTGCATCTCGCGCCGGTCGGTGCTGCTGGCGGCGCGCTCGATCAGGCCACGCGCGTGCAGTTGTGCGATGGCCCGGCTGACGCGTGTCTTGTGCATGCGCGTGCTGGCGGCGATGAACTGCGCGGTGCAGCCGCGCTCCTGGCCGACGGTGGCCATTACGCGCCATTCGGGAACCTCGAGCGCGAAGCGTTTGCGGTAACTCGCCGCGAGATGCTCGCTGACGGCGCTCGCGAGGCGGTTCAGGCGAAAGGGCACGAAAGCGGGCAGCCGCAGCGTCGCGCGCTCGGGAGATCGGGTAGTCACCACGGCGTCCCCTATTAAGTTGCGTGTGCAACCGTTTGTCGACATTATAGTGCGCCGCGACCGCTCCTTGGGAGACTCTCAGGGCCATGAAGCAACCAGCCACCGAGCCCGTTACCGCTGGCGTGCCGCGTTACCACAGCGGCTTCGGCAATCATTTTGCGACCGAGGCGCTCCCCGGCGCCCTGCCCGAGGGGCGAAATTCCCCACAACGCTGCCCGTACGGGCTGTATGCGGAGCAATACTCGGGCACCGCCTTCACGGCACCGCGTGCGCTCAATCGCCGCAGCTGGCTGTATCGCATTCGTCCGGCCGCCTTGCACGGAGTCTTCCGCCCGCTGCGCGCACCCCAGCTGAGCGGCAGGTTCGATGAGCTGGCCACCCCGCCGAACCGCCTGCGCTGGAGCGCGCCGCGCGTGCCACGGGTGCCGACGGACTTCATCCAGGGCCTCGCCACCGTGGCCGGCAATGGCGCCCCGGACCTGCACAGCGGCTGTGCGATCTACTGGTACGTCACGAACCGCTCGATGCAGGGGCGCTTCTTCTACGACGCGGACGGTGAACTGCTGATCGTACCGCAGCAGGGGAGGTTGCGACTCGGCGACCGAACTGGGCGTGCTCGATATTGCGCCGCTGGAGATCGCCGTGATCCCGCGCGGACTGCGCTTCCGTGTGGAGCTCATCGACGCCACGGCGCGCGGTTACGTGTGCGAGAATTTTGGCGCGCCGCTGCGGCTGCCCGACTTAGGTCCGATCGGCTCCAACGGACTCGCCAATGCACGCGACTTTCTTTCGCCGCTGGCGGCGTACGAGGATCGCGAGGGACGTTTCGAGCTGGTGGCGAAGTTCGGCGGTAAGCTATGGACGGCTGCAATCGGACACTCCCCGCTCGATGTCGTCGCCTGGCACGGCAACAATGCACCCTACAAGTACGACCTGCGGCGCTTCAACACCATGGGTTCGGTCAGCTACGACCATCCCGATCCCTCGATATTTCTGGTGCTGCAGTCCCCGAGCGACACACCCGGTGTCGACCACCTCGACTTCGTGATCTTCCCGCCGCGCTGGCTGGCAATGCAGGACACCTTTCGGCCGCCCTGGTTTCACCGCAATGTTGCGAGTGAATTCATGGGCCTGATCGAGGGGGTCTACGACGCCAAGGCGCAGGGCTTCGAGCCCGGCGGTGCCTCGCTCCACAACTGCATGAGCGGGCACGGCCCGGATGCAGCGACCTTCGAGAAGGCGAGCCGCGCGGACACTTCGCGCCCGGCGCACATCACGGGCACGATGGCGTTCATGTTCGAGACGCGCAGCGTCATTCATCCCACGCGTTACGCGCTCGCGAGTCCGCTGCTGCAGCGCGACTACGATGCCGTGTGGCAGGACCTCAAGAAAAACTTCACCCCGGCGACGGCATCGCCGGCGCGCGGCCGGCGCCGCCGGTGAGCCCAGCGGTGACCGGCGTCAACGCCACGCACGACCCGGCCCTGCGCAGCTGGGTCGCGTCGGCCAATCAGGCCGCTACCGATTTCCCGATCCAGAACCTGCCTTTTGCGGTGTTCCGCCGCGCCGGTACGCGCGAGAACTTTCGCGGCGGAGTGGCGATCGGCGAGCAGGTGCTGGATCTGGCCGCGCTGCAGGCGCTGGCACCCTTCGAGGGCCTGGCGGCGGGCGCGCTGGCGAGCTGTGATGCGCCGGCACTCAACACCTTCATGGCCCAGGGGCCCGCGGCGGCCGCGGCACTGCGTGCGGCGCTCTCGGACGCGCTGCGCGAGGGCGCGCCGCTGGCACAACGGCTGCGCCCTTTGCTGGTTCCGCAGGCGCACAGCGAATATCACCTGCCCGCCGCAGTGGGTGATTTCACCGATTTCTATGCCTCCATCCACCATGCCACCGCCGTCGGGCGACTGTTCCGTCCGGACAATCCGCTGCTGCCCAATTACAAGTGGGTGCCGATTGCCTACCACGGCCGCGCCTCCTCGGTGCGCGTCTCGGGCTTCGACTTTCACCGGCCGCACGGGCAGCTGCTGCCGCCCGGGGCGACGCAGCCAGTGCTCGGAGTTTCACGGCGCCTGGACTATGAGCTGGAGGTGGGAATTTTCGTCGGCCGCGGCAACGCGCTCGGTGAGGGCATCGCGCTGGATACGGCCGAGCGGCACGTCTTTGGGCTGTGTCTGCTGAATGACTGGTCAGCGCGCGACATCCAGGCTTGGGAGTACCAGCCGCTGGGCCCGTTTCTGGCGAAGAACTTCGGTACCAGCATCTCGCCGTGGCTGGTGACACTGGAGGCGCTGGCACCGTTTCGCGTGCCCTTCAGCCGTCCGGCGACCGAACCAGCGCCGCTTGCGTATCTGGACAGCGCAGCGCTGCGCGCAGGCGGGGCGCTCGATCTGCAGCTGGAAGTGTGGCTCGACACGGCGCGCATGCGTGCCACCGGCGAACCCGCGCAGCGTCTCTCGCGCAGCTCATTCCGCGACTCCTGGTGGACGATCGCGCAGATGATCGCGCATCACAGCGTCAATGGCTGCAACCTCGGCGCCGGGGATCTGCTGGGCAGCGGCACCCAGTCGGGAAGCGAGCCCGGGGCGGCCGGTTCGCTCCTGGAACTCACGGCCGGCGGCAAACAGCCATTGCAGCTCGAAAGCGGCGAGCAGCGCACGTTTCTGGAAGACGGCGATCGCGTCACACTGCGCGGCTGGTGCGAGCGCGACGGTTACGTGCGCATCGGCTTTGGCGAGTGCGTCGGAACCGTGCTGCCAGCGCGAGTGCCCTGATACCCTTAACGGTGTGAAGAGCTACCGCTACTACGATCTGATCCTGGGTGCGTATGTGTGCATCCTCTTGTGCGCCAATCTCATTGGCGCTTCCAAGGTGACGACGGTGCAGCTGCCCCTCATCGGGCCGGTGACCTTCCTGGCCGGGGTGCTGTTCTTTCCCATCTCCTATCTGTTCGGCGACATCCTCACGGAGGTGTATGGCTACGCGCGTGACCGGCGCGTGGTGTGGAGCGGGTTCGCGGCGCTGGTATTCGCGGCGGTCATGGCGACCGTGATCGTGCATCTGCCGCCGGCCGCCTCGTTTCGGGACGAGCAGCCGGCGGTGGAGGCGATCTTCGGCAACACTCCGCGCATCGTGTGCGCCTCGATCATTGCATTCTGGTGCGGCTCGTTCGTCAACAGCTACGTGCTCGCCAAGATGAAGATCTGGAGCTCAGGACGCTGGCTGTGGACGCGCATCATCGGCTCGACACTGTGTGGGGAATTGGTGGACTCGGGGCTGTTCTACAGCATCGCCTTCGCGGGACTGTGGCCTACCGATAAGCTGCTTGAGATCACCGCCACCCAGTACGTCCTGAAGTCCGTCTGGGAGGTGATCGCCACGCCGCTCACCTACAAGGTAGTGGCGTTCCTGAAGCGCACTGAACACGAGGACTACTACGACCGCGACACGGACTTCACGCCCTTTTCGCTCAAGGCGTGAGTGGCGCGGACTCAGCGAGGACGGCCGGAGCGCAGTGCGCCGCGCTCCGGCCGCTCAGCGCCTCAGCAAATCACTTGCCGATCTGCTTGCTGACCTGGTTTTCCTGCTGGTTCAGAGCACGCTGCTCGGTCTTGGTGATATGACCGCCGTTGGTGCTCGCCATGGTGCGCTCTTCCTGGCGGATCCCATGATCTTCCGTGTGCAGCTGCTTGGCCTGCGTCTTGCTGATCTGACCGTCCTTCACCTCGTTGTGAATGCGCGCATTCTGATTGGCCAGACGCGCGTTGACCTCGGTGCGGCGCGGATGATCCTTCTGCCACTGCGTCTCATCGGCCATAGCCGAAGCGGCGAAGCCGCTGAGCGACACGGTCAGGGCAACGATCGACAAAGCGGTGCGAATGGGCTTCGACATAGTCATCTCCTCACTTAAGGCAGGCCGCGTGGGGCCTGGGGTATTGAGCCGGAAACTGCGGGCTTCTGGACGTTAACAACGTGGCACTTTGCAAACAGCTGACCGTCGTGAGGAAAAGTTCACGCCGCGGAGCAGAATGTGACACCACGCACACTGCGATCCGCTTTGGGGTTATGGAAAGTCCGCATCTGCACGCACAAGCGCAGGATTCGGAATGCCGGGGTCAGGTCCGCGCTGCGATCATGCGCAGCTCTGGCCGTTGCAGCTGAGCCGTCAAGCCATGGTCCTGAGAGCCCTTTATGTTGCGGCAGCTATCGTCCTCGTCGCGGCACGTGTGGCAGTCGGCGCCGACATCGAGTCGCGCGCCGATGCGTGGTGGACGGGCCCCATGCTGGCGCCCACGGCCGCGAGCCTGCCGCAGGGACACGCGCTCATCGAGCCGTATCTGTTCGACGTGATCAGCACCGGGGCGTTCGATGCCAGCGGCTCACACCACGCGGCGCCACGCGATCAGGAGCTCGGCTCGCTCACTTACATGCTGTACGGTCTCACCGATCGCGTCACCGTCGGCATGATTCCGCGCTTCTTCTACCAGGAGCCGGCGGGTGCGCCGAATTCCTCCGGCGTCGGGCTGGGCGACCTGCAGCTGCAGGCGGGCTATGGGCTGACCCAGTACCACGACGGCAGCTACGTTCCGGCACTTGCCTTCGTCGTCGATGAGACGCTGCCCACGGGGCGCTACGATCACCTCACGCGCGCCAGTGACGGGCTGGGAGCGGGCGCGTACGCCACGGGCCTGTCGCTGTATTCGCAGGACTATTTCTGGCTGCCAAACGGACGCATCCTGCGTGCACGCCTGGACTTCACCTATACGAAGTCGTCCTCGGTGTCGGTTGCCGATCAAAGTGTCTACGGGACCCCTTTTGGCTTCCGCGGCCGCGCTTACCCCGGGGATGGCTATACGCTGGATGCCGCCGGTGAATACAGCGTAACGCGCAACTGGGTGCTCGCCCTGGATGTGGTCTATCAGTACAACGCCAATAGTCACCTCAGCGGCAGCCTACCGCCGTCCAGCGCTCCGCTGAGCGCAGATTCCGGCTCTTCCTACTCACTCGGGTTCGCCCCGGCCATCGAGTACAACTGGAGTGCCCGTGCCGGCGTGCTGCTCGGGGTGCGCATCATCGGCATCGGACGCAATACCAGCGCCTCAGTGACGCCAGCCATCGCGATCAACCTGGTGCTGTGAGGTCCCGAGGGCCTTCGGGAACGCGGCAAGCTGAACCGTGCATGAAGCCGGCCAGCCGGGCGATTGTTTCAGGTGTCATTGAAAAGCTGCCAACGAGGCCCATTCTAATGTCAGCGGCTGGGGCGTGACCGCGTTTTAATGATCGTTACCTTGAACGCGGACGCCCGGCAGGCGTCTAATGAATACGACCGGGAGAGCCTGTCAGAGACCCCCGGACCGTACATGGAGAAGGCAGTGAACATCGCAAGAGCGCGAGTAGTTATTCGGACCGCCGCGGCAGTGCTGCTCGGCGTTGGGGTAGCGGCTGCGCCGGGTTTGACATATGCGCAGCACGCAGGCGGCGGCCACATGGGCGGCGGCGGCGGTGGCGGGCACGCCAGCGGCGGTGGTTTTCATGCAGCGCCCTCTGCGCCGCACTTCGGCGGCGGGCACGTGGGCGGTTTCCATGGCGGCGGCTTCGGTGGCGCTCACTATGCGCGCCCGGGCTACGCCGGCTACGGCCACGTCGGTGGCGCCTACTACGGCGGACGCGTCGGCAACGCCTACTGGCATGGCGGGCACTACTGGGGTGGCGGCTACTGGCACGGCGGCTATTGGCCGCACGTATGGTATGGCCCGGGCTGGGCCTGGTTTTACCCGGTGCTGCCGCTCGGCTACGCCACCTTCTGGTGGGGCGGTCTGCCGTACTACTACTACAACAACCTCTATTACACCTGGAACCCGAACTACAGCGGCTACGTGGTAACCGATCCGCCGCCGACCGCGGGGGGCGACTACGACACTTCCGGCAGCGCCGATCCGGGCGCGGTGAGCGCCGCGCCGGGGCCTGCGGGCACGCAGCAGGACTATGCGCCGCAGGCAGCACCGGCCTCTGGGGCGGGTTCGGATGTCTACGTCTATCCGCGTAACGGGCAGACCGAGCAACAGGCCAGTACTGACCGTTATGAGTGCCACAGCTGGGCCGTGAACCAGACGGGATTTGATCCCACGCGGGCCGCACAGCCCGGTGGCGGAGGCGCCCCGGATTACCGGCGCGCGATGATCGCCTGCCTCGACGCGCGCGGTTACAGCGCGCGTTAAAGACCAGCCACTTAAGGGCGCGGGCCGTGCAAACGACCCGCGCCCTTTTTTATTGCCACTCGAACCGGTGGTCCGCGCTATGGACGCAGCGTTCCGTTGTCGGTCCGCGCCTGTACACTGAGCTTTAAACTGACCGGGATGGGGCAGCATGGCGCAGGATGCTGGCGACAGCGTGGTTTTCTTCGACGTCGACAACACGCTGCTCGACAACGACGCGATCCAGGCGGACCTGGGCGAGCACCTGCAGCGCGAGTTCGGGGCTGCGGCGTGCAGGCGCTACTGGGAGATTTTCGAGGCCCTGCGTCTGGAGCTCGGCTACGCCGACTACCTGGGGGCGCTGCAGCGCTACCGTCTCGAGAATCTCGATGAGCCGGAGCTGTTCAAGATCTCCTTCTTTCTGCTCGATTATCCGTTCGCGGAGCGCCTTTATAACGGCGCCCTGGCCGCGCTCGCCCACTGTGGCAGCAGCGCGCGTACGGTGATCCTCTCCGACGGTGACGTGGTTTTCCAGCCGCGCAAGGTGCAGCGCTCGGGCCTGTGGCATGCGGTGCAAGGGCGGGTGCTGATCTATCTGCACAAGGAGCAGATGCTGGACGCGGTGCGGCAGCGCTACCCGGCAGCGCACTACGTACTGGTGGACGACAAGCTGCGCATCCTGAGCGCCGTCAAGCGCCTGTGGGCCGAGCGGGTGACCACCGTGTTTGTTCGTCAGGGGCATTATGCAAGCGATTCCCGGGAGCTGGCCGCGCATCCACCGGCGGACGTGACGCTCGAGCACATCCGGGAGCTCGCAAGCGTGAGCCTCGCCACGCTGCCTGGCATCGCTGCCGCCCAGCGGTTACGCTAAGGCGGTTTCCGCGAGGCGCGCGCATGCGCGCACCTGAAAGGCGCACGCGAGCCCATGGCCGACGATCGTCCCTGGCTGAAGCAGCTGCACGAGAGCAGTGAGGCACTGCAGGGTGTGCTCGGAGCACTGCTGGAGGCGGAACGGCACTTCGCCCCGCCTGCCTCCCCGCTTGAGCGGCTGAAGCAGATCACCACCAGCCCCGAGTGGGCCTGGCTGCAGCCGCTGTACCGGCTGATCGCCGACATCGATCATGCGCTGGCGTATGCCCAGGAGCTGCCGGCGGCCGAGAGCGCCGCCATCGGCGCGCACGCGCGCGAGCTGCTGACCGGCGGCGGCACGCCAGCCGACCAGGCGTTTCTCGAGCATTACCGCGCGTTGCTGCAAAGTGACCCGGCGGTGGCGATGGCGCATGCGGCGGCGCTGCGTGCGTTGCAGGCGCTGCCGCCGGAGGCCACCAACCAGTCAGAGCGGCTGCACGCGCGCCACCAGTGGAACGAGCGGCGGCGCTTCCTGCGCATGGAAACGCCCGCCCGCGGCGCATCCTGAAGAAATATCGGAGGAGGGCGACTCATGGTTCAGTCCGGCATTCCGCAGACGCATTTGGATCTGTTCCGCAAGAAGGCCTTCGCACATCTGGCCACACTCATGCCGGACGGCAAGCCGCAGGTGACGCCGGTGTGGGTCGACTACGACGGCGAACACGTGCTCATCAACACCGCCGAGGGGCGCCTCAAGGACAAGAACATGCAGCGTGATGGCCGCATCGCGCTGTCGATCACCGACCCGGACAATCCGTACCGCTATCTGGAGGTGCGCGGCCGGATCGCGGAGCGCACACACCAGGGCGCCGATGCGCACATCGATGCGATGGCCAAGAAGTACCTCGACAAGGATAAGTACCCGTTTCGCCAGCCTGGGGAAGTGCGCGTCATCTACAAGGTGACGCCGGAGCGCTCGACGTCGAATTAGCCGCTAGGGCTCAGTGCAGCATCGGGCCGGCGTAGTTGGTCAGCCGGACCTGCAGTTCACGGCGTGCGTAGTCGATGATCAGCACGTCGAAGGTGCCGAGCAGGTCCATGCCGATGGTAAGGGCGGGCTCCTCGGTCAGCCCCCAGTGCTGGAACAGGTACATGTCACCGAAGGTGACGTGCACGCCCTTGACCGTCAGGTGATCACCGAAGGCAATGTCGGGCATCGGCAGATAGTCGCCACCTTGCACATCCAGCGTCACCCCGATGATCTCTTCGTGGGTGGCATTGCGGGGCGGGTGGCGCATCAGAGCGTTGCGCAGCATGAGGTTGCCGACGGTGCCCTGCGCACCGGTGTCGATAATGGCTTTGGCGCGTACGCTGCCCACCATCACATCAGCCACCAGAAGACCGCGCACCAGTCGCAGCGGTACGGTAGTGAAATCGCGGCGCGCCGGCTCACCGTGGGAGCGCGCAATGATCAGTTCATCGTGACCGAAATCGGCATAGATGCGCTTGCCTGCCAGGCCCTCGATGCCGAGTACCCCCTGCGCGCCGCCGAACACGTCCGCGAGCACCGGCAGGTCTGCCGGTGCGACTAACACATCGCCGACTTCCATCTCTTTGACGTGAACGGTAGGCACGATCGCCGTGCCGGTGAACCCGGTCACCCGGGTGGCACCATCCTCTGAGGGTGAGACGCCCATGAGCTGCGCGGTGCGCGCGGTGATGGCGGAGCGGTTGGCGCCGGTATCGAGCACCAGGCGGAAAGGCCCCTTGCCGTCGATCATCACCGGCGCCCAGATGCGTCCAATGCGGTCACGCCGGGTAGGGGCGACGAATTTTGGCTCGCTGGTCTGTACCAGCACCTCAGCCAGCGGCTCCGCGGCGGGCGCCACGGGCGCTCCGGCGGCGGGCGTTTGGGGCTGAAGGGTGTCGGCGTCGAGGCTGCCGCAGCGGAGGATCCCCAGCAGCGAGACGGACATGAGCACGAGGCCATGACGCAGCACGGAAGAGAGTAGAGCACGGTTGTGCGCCGCCCTCCATAGCCCCCGTCTCATTCTGGATGCTTCCTGGCGCAGGCCGGACGCGGCCCGTTCCGAGGCCCGATCTGACTGCCATTTGCGTAGCAAAGGTCCTCCGGCACAGCGAATTATACTTGCAAGCACCCAAATCTGAACTTAGTCTCGTAATGAGGGAGTACTCGAGGGGGGATTTCCGATGACAAGAGCCATCGCCGCGGGCCTGGCCGCAGTCGGACTGCTTGCGAGCATCACCGCACAGGCCGCCGATACCGGCACCGATGCCACCATCGCCCTGCAGGAAGTCACCGTCACCGCGCAGCGTGTGGAGGAGAACCTGCAGACCACGCCGATCTCGATGACCGCGCTGTCGGGGTCTTTCATCGAGAAATTCGACGTGCAAAGGGTGACCGCGCTCGAGACGGTTTCGCCGAACCTGGTATTTTTCTCCGGCACCGGTGGCAGCAGCTCGCAGGTGAGCGCCTTTATGCGTGGCGTGGGCCAGTTCGACTTCCTGCTGAGCACCGATCCGGCGGTAGGCCTGTACGTCGATGGCGTCTATCTGGCGCGCACTTTCGGTACCAATCTGGAGCTCAACGACATCGATCGCGTTGAGTTGCTGCGCGGCCCGCAAGGCACTCTGTTCGGCAAGAACAACATCGGCGGTGCCATCAACATCACTACGCTCACCCCGACCGGCAGCGGCCGTACCGACTTCCGCGCCTCCGTCGGTAACTACGATTCGTACGCGCTCGATGCCTACACCGATCTGCGCATCGCCGATGACCTGGCACTCGGCATTTCCCTCATGGCACGCAAGTCCGATGGCTGGCAGACGCGCCCGCTGGGCGATAACGGCGGCAAGGAGGAGCGCGAGGGCGGCCGCGCGACCCTGTCATGGACGCCCACGGCAACCTTCAGCTCACGCCTGTCGGCGGAATTCTCGGCCCAGGCGCAGCCGAGCAGCCCGAACGTCATGATTGCCTACGACCCGGCGGCCGCTACCGTGCCGTTCCTGGCCCTCTTCAACGCCTTCGTCAAGCCGTGCTGCACGCCGCCCACTAACATCGACCAGAGCGGCGCGGAAGGCCCGCTGGTGCGCGATGACCTGCACGGGTTCGCCTCGACCTGGATCAATGACTGGAAGCTCGCTGGCGGGGTGGATCTAAAGTCGATCAGTGCCTATCGCTATTCGCATGCGGATTTCGGCCGCGATGGTGACAATTCCTCCGTAGATTACAACGGCGACGTGCACAACGAGCACGACACGCAGCTGAGCCAGGAAGTGCAGGCGAGTGGCAGCTACAAGCGCCTGAAATGGGTCGCGGGCCTGTACTACCTGCAGGAGCGCACACGCGATCAGACCAACCTCGTGACGGCGGCCGGGCTGTTCCAGGCCCTCAGCCAGTTCTCCGATCCGACCAGCCCGTTATACCCGCTGTACCTTGCGCGTTACCTGCTGGATTTCAATCTGGCCTACGACAACCGGCAGACGACCAAGGACTACGCCGGCTATATCAACGGTGACTACGCCTTCAACGACCGCCTGTCACTCGAGTTCGGTGGCCGCTTCACCAACGAGACCAAGGACTTCTCGCAGTTCGTCGAGAACGACGTCGGCACCACAATCTTTCTGCCCGTCAATCCGGTCACCGGCGTGGTGGACACCAGCAATACCTCAGTGCCCGCCAAGGACTGCTCGAGCCTCCAGGACGTGGGCCGCTATTTCTCGTGCACTACCAAGGCTAACGAGTTCTCCCCGCGTGTCAGCCTGAACATGCAGTGGAACGAGGACGTGTTCGAATATCTGCAATGGAGCCGCGGCTTCCGCAGCGGCGGCGTCAACGGCCGCCCGGTGAGCGTGGCGGAGATCGAGGACTACAAGCCCGAGCACTTGGACAGCACCGAGCTCGGCCTGAAGACCATGCTCCTCGATCACCGCGTGCGCCTGAACACGGCGCTGTTCTATGACCAATACGACAACATCCAGGTGCTGCTCACCCAGGGTGCCTCAGTTGTGGTGCAGAACGCGGCCAAGGCGACCGTGTACGGACTGGAATCGGACCTGCAGGCGGCCGTGACCGAGCACTGGACCCTGCAGGGCAGCCTCGGCTTCATGCACAACGAGTACAACGACTGGCACGACAGCGCCGGGGACTATACGTACCGCAAGCTGCAGGACGCGCCCGAGTGGACCGCCAATATCGCGAGTGCCTACGAGTGGCACGTGCCGAGCGGCGCCGGCCTGCGCTTCACCACCAATGTGTCGTTCCAGAGCTGGATGTTCCTCGACGCCCAGAACAGTTCGGTCCTGCGTGCGCCCTCGCGCACCATGCTCGATGCGGGACTGTTCTATCTCGCCCCGAGCGGACGCTGGGACCTCGGCGTCGAGGGCAAGAACCTGAGCGATCAGCGCGTGCTGACTTCGGGCTACAACGGCCTGTCGTTCTTCGGTTATGCGGAAGGGACCTACACCCCGCCGCGCCGCTACTGGCTGACCTTCCACTATCATCTGCGCTAGCGCCGGAGCGCGTCCGTGAAAGAGGCGCGAGCTGCGAGCGCGGCTCGCGCTTGCCGGCGGCACCTGCGCGCCCCGCGACGGCAGCACCCTTCCCGAGCGCTACCGCGGCCGAAATACCCCATATGCATGATGCCCGCTACCACAGCCGTGCGAGTAGGCTTGCTGTTCGTGCCACACGACCGCTGGCCGGGGAAGGAATCGCATGGGCCTGAAATCCGAGCGCGTGATCCTGGTGACGGGCGCCAGCCGCGGCATCGGCCGTGGCACTGCCGTGGCGCTGGCAGCCCCGGGCACGACGATTTATGTCACCGGGCGCACCACGCGCGCGGGCACCGCCGCCCTTCCCGGCACGGTGCACGAAAGCGCCGCCGAAATCACGCGTCGCGGCGGCAGGGGCATCGCCGTCGCCTGCGATCACGCCGACGATGCCCAGGTGGCGGCCCTGTTCGCGCAGATCGGGCGCGAATCGGGGCGGCTGGATCTGCTGGTCAACAACGTCACCGCGATTCCCGATGAGCTGGTGCTGCCGGGGGGCTTCTGGGAGAAGCCGCTGTCGATGCAGGCGATCCTGGATGTCGGTCTGCGCTCGCACTACGTCGCCAGCTGGCACGCGGCGCGCATGATGGTGCCTGCGCGCTCAGGCCTGATCGTTATGATCTCCTCCCCGGGTGCGCGCTGTTACCTGCACGGTCCGGCCTATGGTGCTGGTAAGGCCGGAATCGACAAGATGTCCGCCGATATGGCGATCGACCTGAAGAAACACGGGGTCGCGGCGGTCTCGCTGTGGGCGGCGCTGACCCTGACCGAGCGCTCGCAGGTAGCGATGCGCGAGCACCCCGGCGAGTACGACGCGGTGATGGCGAACGCGGTGCATCCAGAGTTCATGGGCCGCCTGCTCGATGCGCTGCTGCGCGATGCGAAGCTCGTCGAGCGCTCCGGCAAGACCTTCTACGCCGCAGAGCTGGCCGCGGAACTGGCCGTGACCGACGTCGATGGACGCCAGCCGCCCTCGGACCGCGCCTTCCTCGGGGAGCCGGCGCAGGTGTCGGGGGCGATAATCGGAGGCTGACTCTTAAGGAGACCGTGTGATGCACGAACTCGAGGACCTGCGCCGCCGTGTCCAGCGCCTGGAGGACACCGAGGCCATCCGGCGCCTGAAGGCGCGCTATCTCAATGCCTGCGACTCGCAGGATCCGGAGGGCGCGAAGAACTGCTTCGCCACCGGGGACGTGGTAATCGACATGGGTCACGTGGGGGTGTTCCGCGATCGCGAGGGGTTCGCCGAGATCTACCGCACCTTTGGCTGCCAGCCCTTCATTCTCGATATGCACCACGGCGCGAATCCCGAGATCGAGGTGCTCGATGACAGCCACGCCAAGGCGCTGTGGGCGCTGGAGTATCGCAACTTCAACACACAGGCCAAGAGCGTGACGTTCGTCAGTCTCATCTACCACGATGAGTACGTGAAGCAGGACGGACAGTGGAAGATCGCGAAGACGCGCTCGGAGTTCAAGACCGCATTGCACTGCAGCTATGCGGCCGGGCCGCTCGAGTCACAGCTGGTCGGCCGCTCGGTCGCCGGCACCGTCAGCTACGAGAAGTAGGAGAGCCCATGCCGTATCCGCGTGCCGAGGTCGAAGCGGCCATTCGCGGCCTGGCCGAGGCCTTCAAGGAGGCCGAAAAAACCAACAAGTGGGCCTGGATCGCCGACAAGTTCTACCGCGAGGACTGCCTGTACGTGTGCCCGTACGCGGGTGCGATGACCGTCGTGGCGCGCAGCCGCGCTGAAATTCGCGCCACCCACTATGGACGCGACATGGACGTGGGCTCCGGATGGGCCGGCTGGAGCTTCCCCATTCTTAACTGGGCGATCGAGGGCGATCAGATCATCAGCCACTGGGTCAACCGCGGACCGGGGCGCCGCGCCGACGGCAGCCACTACGAAACCCATGGGGTGTCGTTCATCACCTACGGCGGTGGTGGCATGTTCTCCTCGCAGTACGACCTGTTCGATCTCGCCCACCAGATGCGCCTGTGCGATGAGCTGGATGCGGCAGGACTCTTGAGTCCGAAGCTCAGGGCCGAGTGGGTGCGACCGGTCAAGATGCGCCTCATCGACATGCTCAGCAAGGGGACGGTGACATGACTAGCAGGATTTTCCCGGACGGCGCCGCGCTGGTGATCGGCGGCAGCGGCGGGGTGGGCCAGGCGGTGTGCCGTGAATTCGCGCGCGCCGGCACCAACGTGGCCATCACCTATAACAAAAAGCGCGAGGTGGCCGAAAAGCTGGCCGCGGACGTGCGCGCCCTGGGAGCCAAGGCGAGCGTGCATCAGCTGACCATCGGCGATCCTGCGCGCGTCGAGGCCGTGGTGGAGGAGGCGGCACGCGAGCATCAGCGCCTGCACACTATCGTGGTCGGCGCCGGCACCTTCGCCAAGCAGGTATTGCTGTCGGAGATGACACGCGAGCTGTGGCAGATGGTGATGGAGCAGGACGTCAACGGCTTCTTTAACGTCATGCAGGCGACCTTAGCGCGGCTGAAGGCCTGGGGCGGTGGTTCCTACGTGCACTTAGGTTCGGCGGGCCACCTGAGCTGGCCGGAGCGCGACGGCATCTCAGTGGCGCCCAAGGCGGCGATCGAGGCCCTTGTTACCGGCATCGCCCGCGAGGAGGGACGGCACAAGATCAGAGCCAACACGGTGCTGCTGGGCGTGATCGAGGCCGGCATGTTTCTGGAACTCACCCGCCAGGGTGTCTTCGATGAGGCCTGGGTCAAGGAAGTGCACAAGAATCTCGCGCTCAAGCGCTGGGGCAAGCCCGAGGAGGTCGGTTACGCGGTGGTATTTCTGGCCTCCGACCGGGCGCTGTACGTCACCGGGCAGCGCATCGCAGTGGCCGGTGGCTACGGGTTGTAGCTCATGACCGCCGACGACTATTTCCAGATCCAGAATCTGATCTACCGCTACTGCGACCGGATCGACCACGGCGATTTTGCCGGTATCGCGCAGATATTCGCGCACGCCGCCATCTATGTGCCGGCGCTCCCGGAGCCGGTGCGCGGCGTGCAGGCGATCGAAGCGATGTATGCGCAGTTCACGCGCATCTACCCTGAGACCGGTACCCCGCGCACGCGGCACGTCACGAGCAATGTCATCATCGAGCCCGACGGTGAGGACGCGGCGCGCGCCCAGTCCTACGTGCTGGTGCATCAGGCGACCGCCACCCTGCCGCTGCAGCCCATCATCGGCGGCCGCTACCACGACCGCTTCGCGCGGGTGGACGGTGCCTGGCGCTTCATCGAGCGACGCATGGAAATGGATCTGTTCGGCGACCTGAGCGCCCATCTGCTGCAGCAGTACGGGCCTGAGTGAGGGCAGGATGTACGCGCGCCCGTGTCTGAGGGCGGTTGCACCGTGCCGGGCCGCGCGGCAGAGGAGTCCCCGCGATGAGCCGACCGCCTGACCGCAGTGCAACGCCGCGCGCGCCGGCGGACCTCAGCGATGAGCTCGGGCGCTGGGAAGCGGACATCCGCGCGCCATTTGTCGCGCAGCACGCGGAGCGGCGCGAACCGTTCCTGACCCAGGCACTGAAGTGGCCGATCCAGCCGCTCTACACGCCGGCCGACTTGCAGGCGTGCGGGTTCGACTACCTCACGGATCTGGGCTTCCCGGGAGAATATCCGTTCACGCGCGGCACGCAGCCGAACGGGCACCGCTCGGCGCTCTGGACCATGTCGCAGGTGACCGGTTTCGGTAAGGGCGAGGACTGGGCCAAGCGGGCGCGCTACATGCTCGAGCAGGGCTTGCAGGGACTGATCCTCGAGCACGACCTGCCAACCACCAACGGCTATGACAGCGACCATCCGCTGGTGCAGGGCGAGGTCGGGCGCGCCGGCATGGCACTCGACAGCCTCGAGGATCTCGAGCGTGCCTTCGATCTGCCGTTCGAACGCCTGAAATACCTGATGAGCGTCTGCAATGCGCCGCAGCCGGTGAATCTGGCGATGATCATCGCGGCGCTGGAGAAGAAGGGCGTCGACCCGCGCAATTTCGTACTGCACATCGTCAACGGCATCCTGATCGAGTACACCTGCGTCGGGCGCTACATCTTCCCGCCCGTGCACGGCCTGCGCATCGCCACCGACTGCATCGAGTACATCATCCGCAACCACCCCAACTGGGCGCCGATCTCCATCATCAGCGCGCAGCTGCAGCCGGCCAAGGCGAACCCGGTGCAGGAGATCGCTTTTTCCATGGCGATCGCCATGGCCTACATCGATGCGGTTCTCGCCCGCGGCCTCGACATCGATACGGTGGCGCCATATTTCCATTTCGTCATCAACGTCGACATGGATTTCTTCGAGGGTATCTGCAAGCTGCGTGCTTACCGCAAGATCTGGGCGCACCTCATGAAGGAGCGGTACGGCGCCACGCGGCCCGCGGCGCTGAAGATCCGCATGATGAGCTCGCCCACGACGATCGCGCTCACCCTGCAGCAACCCCTGAACAACATCGGGCGGCTCGCCATCATGGCCACGGCCTGCGCACTCGGCGGCGCCGGGGAGGCGATGACGACGCCGCTGCACGATGAGGCGCACGCACTGCCGGCGGAGGAGGCCATCCGGGTCGGTGCCGCCCTGCAGCACATCGTCGCCCATGAGACCGGAGTCGCCGACACCATCGACCCGCTGGCCGGCTCCTACTACGTCGAGTCCCTCACCAAGCGCATCGAGGACGCCGCCCGTGCCGAGATTGACAAGATCATGGGCATGGGCGGGGCGCTGCGCGCCATCGAGACTGGCTATTTCCAGCAGGCGCTCGGCCGCGAGCAGTACGAGCGCAACAAGGACATCGAGCAGGGGCGGCGCAAGTGGGTCGGGGTCAACCATCTGGTGCTGCCCGGGGAGAAGCGGCAGATCGAAATCTTCCGCGCCGACAATCGCATGGAGGAAGAACAGGTGGCGCGACTGCAGGCACTGCGCGCCCGCCGCGACGGCGCCGCCGTTGCCGCAGCCCTCGAGGCCGTACGCGCGGCGGCCCGCTCCGGGGCCAATCTGGTGCCACCGTGTCTGGCGGCGGTGCGGGTGTACGCCACGCACGGCGAGCTGTGTGATGCCATGCGCGAAGTGTTCGGCGTGCACACCCCCGACAGCCAGCTGACGGGGGTGTGAGGGGTGGGCGCTGCACCGGTGCGTCCGCTGCGGGTGTTGCTCGCGAAGCTTGGCATGGATACGCACACGGTCGGCATCACGGTGGTGGCGCACGCGCTGCGCGAAGCGGGCATGGAAGTGATCTTCACCGGTCTCAAGCAGACCCCCGAGGCGGTCGCCAGCGCGGCGATCCAGGAGGACGTAGACGTGGTGGGCGTATCCAGCCTCTCGGCAGGCCACAGCCGCAATCTGCCGCAGCTGGCGCGGCTCTTGCGGGCGCAGGGCGCGGGCGAGAAGCTGCTGGTCGCAGGCGGTGTGATCCCGGCGGAGGACCTGGCGTTGCTCCACGAGGCCGGTTTCGCGCGTATCTTCACCATGGGCACCGATACGCGCGAGATCGTGGCGTACCTGCGGCACTGGTGGGCGCAGCGCTGCGCCGCCGGCGCGCCCGACAGGTGATGGACGTCGCCGCCGAAGTCCTGGCCGGCAACGTCGCGGCCGGCGCGCGCGCCATCCGCTGGCTGGACGATGCCGATCCGCGCGGCCGCGAGGTACTGCGCCGCATCTTCGCCGCCACAGGCAGGGCGCACGTGGTCGGCGTGACCGGGCCGCCCGGCGCGGGCAAGTCCACCCTGGTGGACATGCTCGTCACCGAGGAGCGCCGCCGCGGGCGCCGCGTCGGGGTGCTCGCCATCGATCCGACGAGTCCCTTCACCGGCGGGGCGATCCTCGGGGATCGGGTGCGCATGAGCCGCCATGCGCTCGATGCGGGCGTATTCATCCGCTCGATGGGTACGCGCGGCGACAGCGGCGGCCTGTCACGCGCGAGCTACGACGCCTGTCTGGTGCTCGACGCCATGGGCTACGAGCGCGTCATCGTCGAAACCGTCGGTGTCGGCCAGGAAGAGATGGAAATCCTGACACTCGCGCACTCCACCATCATCGTTGCGGTCCCGGGACTGGGCGATGAGGTGCAGGCGATGAAGGCGGGACTGCTGGAGGCCGGGGAGATCCTGGTCCTCAACAAGGCCGACCACGAGGGCTGTGAACGCACCTGCCGCCATCTGGAGCTGCTGCTGCACCTGCGCGCGTCCGCGCGCCCGCAGGGGCCGTGGTCACCCCGCCTGCTGCGGGCGGTGGCGACGCGCGGTGAGGGGGCTGAGGCGATCGTTACGGCGCTCGATGAACACCGCGCGCATCTGTTGGCGAGTGGCGAGTTCCAGCGTCAGGGGCAGCGCCGCAGCGAAGCGCAGTTCCTGTCGCTGGCGCGCGCCGCGCTGCTGCGGGAACTGCTTGCGGAATCAGGCGCGCAGCTGCTGGAGGAGGTGCGCACGCAGCGCTTGGATCCCTACAGCGCAGCGCAGCAACTGGTGGCGCTCCTGCGCCCAGGCCACACGGATCCCTGAGCCGGCGCGATGCTGATGCGCCGTGGCCCGCAGACCGCCACTGATGAAGGCAATCAGATCCTCCAGGAAACGCTCCAACTGCGAGTGCTTGGGCGTCACTCCGGGGGGCGATCCCAGATGACCTTCAAGCGCATTCGCCAGTGCCTGCTGTGCCAGATCCGCCGCAAAGCGCCAGCGCCGCGTGAGGCTGCGCTCATCCAGGTGGGGCAGCGCGCGCTGCAGCAGCGGCCGGAACACCGCGAAGCTCTCCTCGATGGTACGCGCAAGGTAGGGCGAGCGGTCGAAGGACAGGCGTACCAGGAAGCGCAGCTTGGCGACACTGGTGGTGAAATCCTCGAGCATGCCGGCGGTGAGTGGCATGACCAGCGCGGCGACAATGCCCTCCAGCGGCGGCTCGGCCTGCGCGCCCAGCGCGGCGAGCATCGTCGCGCGCTCGGCGAACATACGCGGCTGCGCCCGGGCCAAGAGTGCCCGGATGAGCCCGTCGCGAGTGGCAAAGTGATAGTGCAGGGCGGCGACACTGTAGCCGGCCTCGGCGTTGATGGTGCGCAGCGAGACTGCATCGATGCCGCGCTCGGCAAACAGCCGCTCGGCGGCATCCATGATGGCTTCGCGCCCGGACTCCTCCGGGCGGCTCCGGGACGCCGGCGCTTGACTTTTAACGGCCACGGTTCGAGACTAGAACTTATCACTTGATAAGTCAACGCAGACGAAGGACATCGGCATGCGCGGAGCCGTAAATTGAGGCAGGCAACGGGGGCGGGCGCCGCGGCGCCCGCAGTGCTTACCCACCTGCAGCGCCTGGAAGCGGAAAGCATCCACATCATGCGCGAGGTGCGTCGCCGAGTGCGAGCGACCGGTGATGCTCTACTCGATCGGCAAGGACAGCGCGGTGATGCTGCATCTGGCCGTCAAGGCGTTCTATCCGGCTCTGCCGCCATTTCCGCTGCTGCACGTGGACACGACCTGGAAGTTTCGCGCGATGTACGAGTTCCGCGACGCCATGGCGCACGAGCTCGGCATGCAGCTGCTGGTGCATATGAATCCCGGAGGGCTCGGAGCAGGGCATCGATCCGTTCACGCACGGCTCACAGGTCCACACCGACGTCATGAAGACACAGGGCCTGAAGCAGGCGCTCGACAAGTACGGCTTCGACGCCGCCTTCGGCGGTGCGCGCCGCGACGAGGAGAAGAGCCGCGCCAAGGAACGCATCTTCTCGTTCCGCTCGGCGCAGCATCGCTGGGATCCGAAGCAGCCAGCGTCCCGAACTGTGGCGCTGTACAACGCGCGCAAGCAGCCGGGCGAGAGCCTGCGGGTGTTTCCGATGTCCAACTGGACCGAGCTCGACATCTGGCAGTACATCTATCTTGAGAACATCCCGATCGTGCCGCTGTATTTCGCCGCCGAGCGCCCGGTCGTGGAGCGCGACGGCACGCTCATCATGGTGGACGACGAGCGCATGCCGCTCAAGCCCGGCGAGAAGCCGAAGATGAAGAAGGTGCGCTTCCGCACGCTCGGCTGCTATCCCCTGACCGGGGCGGTGGAGAGCGACGGCCGACACGCTGCCGGCAATCATCCAGGAGATGCTGCTGACCAAGACCTCCGAGCGCCAGGGGCGTGTGATCGATCACGACGCCGCGGCCTCGATGGAGAAGAAGAAGCAGGAGGGGTACTTCTGATGGCGCACCAGTCCGACCTGATCGCCAGCGACATCGACGCCTATCTCAGGCGCACGAGCACAAGAGTCTGCTGCGCTTCATTACCTGCGGCTCGCGTCGACGACGGCAAGATCACGCTCATCGGGCGGCTGCTGTACGAGTCCAAGATGATTTTCGAGGACCAGCTGGCGCGCACTCGAAGCACGACTCCAAGAAGGTCGGCACGCGCGGCGGGGAGCTCGACTTCGCGCTGCTGGTCGACGGCCTGGCGGCCGAGCGCGAGCAGGGCATCACCATCGACGTCGCGTACCGGTTCTTCTCCACCGACCGGCGCAAGTTCATCGTCGCCGACACGCCCGGCCACGAGCAGTACACGCGCAACATGGTGACGGGAGCCTCGACCGCCGACCTGGCCGTCATCCTCATCGATGCCCGCAAGGGCGTGCTCACACAGACGCGCCGCCACAGTTTCCTCGTGCGCTGCTCGGCATCTCGCGCGTGGTGCTGGCGGTCAACAAGATGGACCTGGTCGGGCTACTCGCGAGGACGCTTCGACACGATCGTCGATGATTACCGCGCCTTCGCCGCCCGCATCGGCTTGAGCGACATCACGGCGATCCCGCTGTCGGCCGTCTACGGCGACAACATCATCGAGCGCGGCGCGAACATGGCCTGGTACCAGGGTCCGACTCTGATGCAGCATCTGGAAGGTGCGAGGTCGAGAGACTCCGCGACGGGCAGCCGTTCCGTATGCCGGTGCAGTGGGTGAATCGCCCGCAACTCGATTTTCGCGGCTTTGCCGGCAGATCGTCAGCGGCACGCGTCGGCCGGGCGATCGCATCCGCGTGCTGCCGTCGGGCACGCGAGAGCCAGGTGGCGCGCATCGTCACCGCGGGCGGGGATCTGGAGGCGGCGGTGGCGGGGCAGTCGGTCACCCTGACGCTGGCGACGAGATGGACGTCAGCCGCGGCGACGTGATCGCAGCAGGGGATGCGCCGCCGCAGGTGGCAGACCAGTTCGAGGCCACCATCGTCTGGATGCACGAGGAGCCGATGCTGCCGGGCCGCGCCTACCTTCATGAAGTTCGGTACGCGCACCGTCACTGCACCATCACCCCGCTCAAGCACAAGATCAACGTCAACACGCTCGATCAGCTGCCGGCCGAGCACGCTGGAGCTCAACGAGATCGGCGTGTGCGAGCTGGAGCTGGATCGCCCGATCGCCTTCGACCCCTACGCCGAGAATCGCGAACTGGGCGGCTTCATCCTCATCGACCGCCTGAGCAACAGCACGGTCGGCGCGGGACTCATCAATTTCGCGCTGCGCCGCTCGAGAACGTGCACTGGCAGGCGCTCGATGTGAACAAGGCAGCGCGCGCGCGAGCTGAAGGGACAGCGCGCCTGCGTGCTGTGGTTCACCGGGCTTTCCGGCGCCGGCAAGTCCACGATCGCCAACCTCGTCGAGAAGAGGCTGCGGCCAAGGGCCGCCATACCTACCTTCTGGACGGCGACAACGTGCGCCACGGCCTGAACAAGGACCTCGGCTTCACCGACGCCGGACCGGGTCGAGAACATCCGCCGCGTCGCGGAAGTCGCCAAGCTCATGGTGGACGCCGGCCTCATCGTGCTGGTGTCGTTCATTTCGCCGTTCCGTTCCGAGCGGCGTATGGCACGCGAGCTGTTGCCGACGGGGAGTTCATCGAGGTGTTCGTCGATACCCCGCTCGCGGAGGCCGAACGTGCGCGACGTCAAGGGCCTCTACAAGAAGGCGCGGCGCGGGGAGCTGAAGAACTTCACCGGCATCGATTCCCCGTACGAGGCGCCGACGGCGGCGGAGATCCACATCGACACCACGACGATGGACGCCGACCAGGCCGCCAGCACATCATCCGTCATCTCGAGGCCCTGAAGGTCACCCTTCCCGCATGAGCACAGCGCCCGCGCAGCTGCTGGAGGCGGTGACGGACATCGCGTGCCGTGCCGGGCGCGAGATCTTGGAGGTCTACAGGGCAGAGGAGATACTCGCCACCACCAAGTCCGACGCCTCCCCGCTGACGCTCGCGGACCTGCGTGCGCACCGGCTGATCGAGGAGGCGCTGCAGCTTCTGACACCGCAGATCCCGGTGCTCTCGGAGGAGGAGGCGGCCACGCCCTTCGCCGAGCGCTCGCGCTGGCAGTGCTACTGGCTGGTCGACCCTCTGGATGGCACCAAGGAGTTCTTGTCGCGCAATGGACAATTCACCGTCAACATTGCGCTCATTGAGGGGCACGCGCCGGTACTGGGTGTAGTGCATGTTCCGGTCCGCGGCACGACCTACCAGGGTCTGCCGGGCCGCGGCGCCTGGCGCGTACTTCCCGGCGAATCGGCCGCGGCGATCCGGGTCAGCGCGCACAGTGCGACGCCGGTGCGCGTGGTGGGCAGTCGTTCGCACCGCGGTGATTCCCTGGATGCGTTTCTGGCACGCCTGGGGCCGCACGAACTGCTGCCCGTCGGCAGTTCGCTCAAGTTCTGCATGGTCGCCGAGGGGGCGGCCGACGTGTACCCTCGGCTCGGGCCCACCAGCGAGTGGGACACGGCGGCCGCCCATGCCGTGGTACTCGGGGCCGGGGGCGCGGTGATGACGCTCGAGGGTCGCCCGCTGCGTTACAACACGCGCGCGGAGGTGCTCAACCCGTTCTTCGTCGTGTCCGGTCCGGCGGATCGCGACTGGCTCGCTCTCCTGGCCTGATTATCGTTCATTTGCGTAATATTTTGGCCCGGTAATCCCGAGTTCTGCTTGCAATGGCGCATTACAGGGCTTAATCTCGCAATCGGGACCGCGAATTTCTGTTAATTACCGCGTCGCCCGCGAGCCGCCTCTACAGCGCGCAGACTCTCTATTATTGTCCCGGGCAAGCCTATGACAGTCAGATCCTTGGGCTATGTGGTGGTCGAGGCGGCGGATGTCGCCCAGTGGCGCAAGTTCGCGCTCGACATTCTCGGACTCATGGAGGGGCCGGCAGGTCCCGACGGCAGCGTACGCTTCCGCATCGATGAACGGCCGTTTCGGATTGCGGTGATTCCCGGCAAGCACAATCGCTTCATCAGCTGCGGCTGGGAGTTCAAGGACGCCCCAGAGCTTGCGGCGAGCATCGCGGCGCTCAGATCCGCGGGCATCGAAGTGCGCGAAGGCACCACGGCGGAAGCGGCTAACCGCGCGGTGCGCCAGCTCGCCTTCTGTCAGGACCCCTGCGGCAATCAGCTGGAGCTCTTTCACGGACGCACCTATGACTATGCGCCGTTTGCCTCGCCCCGGGGACTGAGCGGCTTCGTGGCTGGCGATCTTGGCATGGGGCACGCGGTGCTGCCGGCGCCGCAGCTGGCGGCGGCGCGCGAGTTCTATCAGCGCCTGGGCTTCGCCGACACCGACGAGATGTGGCTCGCCATGACTCCCAATCCGTCCGACCCGAAGCTCGGCATCCATTTCATGCATGCCGCCTGCCGGCGCCATCACAGCCTGGCTCTGGTGGGGATGCCGGCGCCGTCGGGCTGCGTGCACATCATGCTCGAGGCGCGCTCACTTGATGATGTTGGCTATGCGCTCGATCGCTGCATGGCGAACGGGGCGCATATCTCTTCATCGCTGGGCAAGCACTCCAACGATTTCATGGTGTCTTTCTACGTGCAGACCCCAGGGGGCTTTGACCTCGAATTCGGCTACGACGGCATGCAGCCGGACTGGAGCACCTGGGTGCCTACGCAAAGCGTGATCGGGGACCTGTGGGGACACCGCTGGTCGCCACCACCCTCGTAAGCGGCCTATGCTCGATAAGACCCTCACGGCCTCCGCAGTGGTCGCCACTTTGCGGGACGGCATGACGATCGGCATCGGCGGCTGGGGGCCGCGCCGCAAGCCGATGGCCCTCATCCGCGAAATCCTGCGCTCACCGCTTAAGGATCTCGTCGTCATCGCCTACGGTGGTCCCGAGGTCGGCATGTTGTGTGCGGCGGGCAAGATCAGAAAGCTCATCTACGGCTTCGTATCGCTGGATGCCATCCCGGTCGAACCGTGGTTTCGCCGTGCGCGCGAAGCCGGCAGCATCGAAGGGCGCGAGCTCGACGAGGGTCTCCTGCAGTGGGGCCTGCGTGCCGCCGGCATGCGGGTGCCGTTCCTGCCCACGCGCGTCGGACTGGCGAGCGACGTCATGACCGTCAACCCCGAATTTCGCACCGTGCGCTCCCCGTATGCGGACGGGGAGCTTCTTCTGGCGATGCCGGCGCTCAAACTCGATGCGGCGCTGCTGCACGTCGACCGCGCCGATCGTCTCGGCAACGTGCAGACACTGGGTCCGGACCCCTATTTCGATGAGCAGTTCGCGCGCGCGGCGACCCACTGCTACGTCAGCTGCGAGGAACTTCTGGAGCGCCTTGATCTGGCGCACAGCGAGGATGCGCGCTTCAATATCGTCGAGCGCAGCTACATCACGGGTGTCGTGCCGGCGCGCTTCGGTGCGCACCCGACCTCCAACCCACCGGCCTACGGCTGGGACATGGAGCACCTCAAGGCTTATTGCGCGCTGGCCACCGACAGTGGCGGCTGGCAGCGCTACTCCTCGGAGTTTTTGCAGGGGTCCGAGGAGGACTACCTGACGCGCGTGGGCGGGGCGACCCGGCTGAGCCGCCTGCCGCCACCGGTGTTCTGAGGTTATGGCGGCCCAATTCACGCTGGCGGAGCTCCTCGTAGTCGCAGCCGCCGAGGCCTGGCGCGGCAACGGCGAGGTGCTCGCCTCAGGCATCGGCGTGGTGCCGCGCCTGGCCGCCAGTCTCGCCAAGCTCACGCACTCACCGGAACTCATGATGACGGACGCGGAGGCCTACCTGGTGGAGGAGCCGGTGCCGCTGGGTCCACGGGGCGGCTACCGCACCAAGCACTCCGGTTACATGTCCTTTGCGCGCGTATTTGATTGCGTCTGGGGCGGCCGTCGGCACGTCATGATCGGACCCATCCAGATTGACCGCTTCGGCCAGACCAATCTTTCCGGCATCGGCGATGTGCGTCAGCCGAAAGTGCAGATGCTCGGTATGCGTGGGCTGCCGGGCAACAGCATCAGTCACCTGAACTCCATGTTCGTGCCCAACCATTCGGCGCGCGTGTTCGTGCGCGGCGAGGTCGATATCGTCGGCGGAGTCGGGTACAACCCGGCGCGCTGGCCTGCGGGGGCGAATGCCGCGCACGTTGATCTGCGCCTGATCGTCACGGATCTGTGCGTGCTGGACTTCACCGGCAAGGATCACGCTATCACGGTGCGCTCGCTCCATCCGGGGGTCACGCTTGCACAGGTGCGCGCGGCGACCGGCTTCGCCCTGGAGAGTGAGGCGGCCCCCGCGACTACGGCGGCGCCGACGGCCGAGCAGCTCGCGATCATCCGGCGTCTTGACCCGCATGACCTGCGCGCGGGCGTCATCAAGGGCAACCCGCGCGCCGGGGAAACGCGCGAGCCGAGGTCGGCGTGAGCGATCCGCTCAATACGATCCTGTGTCAGCGGCTCGGTTGCCGCTACCCGATCATCCAGACAGCCATGGGCTGGGTGGCACGTCCGGAACTCGTCGGCGCCTCCTGCAATGCCGGCGCGTTCGGATTCCTTGCCGCCGCCGTGCTGAGTCCGGCGGAAGTGGGGCCAGCGATCGATAAGGTCCGCGCGCTGACGCCGGCCCCGTTCGGGGTCAACTTTCACATGTTCCAGCCGGGTGCCGAACGCATCGTCGATATCCTGATCGAGCGCAAGGTGACCGCGGTCAGCTTCGGGCGCGGACCGGACAAGAAGATGATCGCGCGTTTTCGTAACGCCGGCATCGCCTGCGTGCCCACCGTGGGCGCGGTCAAGCACGCCAAAAAGATGGCGGAGCTCGGCGTCGACATGCTGGTGGTGCAGGGCGGCGAGGGCGGCGGTCACACCGGCTCGGTGGCCAGCACCGTGCTGCTGCCGCAGGTGCTGGATGCCGTGCAGCTGCCGGTGATCGCGGCCGGGGGCTTTGCAGACGGCCGGGGACTGGCGGCGGCACTGGCCTATGGCGCGCAGGGCATCGCCATGGGCACGCGCTTTCTCATGACCCGCGACTGTCCGGTGCCGCAGACGACCAAGGAACGCTACACGCGCGCGGTGACCGATGACATTCTGCTCACGACCAAGATTGACGGCATGCCGCAGCGCATGATTCGCAACGAGACTCTGGCGCGCATCGAGAAGGCCGGTCGGCTGCGCATGCTGCTGCTGGCTCTCTCGAGCGCCTGGCAGCTCAAGCGCCTCACCGGAGCGAGCCTCACGCAGCTGCTGGCCGCGGCGCGCAAGATGGGCCATGCCGGCGATATGAGCTTCGGACAGTCGCTGATGGCAGCGATCGCACCGGTGATGTTCCAGCGCTCCATGATCGCCGGGGAGCCCCAGCGCGGGCTGCTCGCCACGGGCATGGTTGCCGGGCGCCTGCAGGACCTGCCCGGTTGCGACGAACTGATCGAAAGCATCGTCCGCGAGGCGCGCCAGCGCCTGGTGGCACTCGGGGCACCGCTGGCCGCCTAGCAGGGCTCTGGCGCCATTCGCGTACGTCCTTCAGGAGGGGATCGTGGCCATCCGCACAGACATTCAGGGGCACATCGGCGAGCTCGTACTCGATCATCCGCCGGTCAATGCGCTCGACAGCAAGGGCTGGAATGAACTCGCTGACGTCATCGCCGCCCTCGGCGTGCGACCCGAAGTGCGCTGCCTCCTCATCCGCGGTGAGGGCAAGGGCTTCTGTGCCGGCGTCGACATCAAGGAGATGCAGCAGCATCCCGAGCGCATCGTCGAGCTGAACCGCGGCAACTACCGCACCTTCCGTGCCGTGCGCGCCTGCGAGGTACCGGTGGTCACCGCCGTGCAGGGGTTCGTCATCGGCGGCGGCATCGGGATCTGCGGTGCCAGTGACGTGGTGATCGCCGCCGCGGACGCCTATTTCTCGCTGCCGGAAATTGATCGCGGCGCCATGGGCGGGGCCTCGCATCTTTCGCGCATGCTGCCGCTGCACAAGGTGCGGGCGGCGTTCTTCACCGGCGGCCGCATCCCGGCCGCGGAGGCCTATCGCCTGGGTGCGGTAGAGAAGGTGGTGCCGGCCGCAGAACTCGCCGCCCAGGCGCGCGAGTTCGCCGCTCTCATCGCCGCCAAGAGCCGCCGCGCGCTGGTGCTCGCCAAGGAGGCACTCAACGGGCTTGAACCGCGTGACGTCGACCACGGCTATCGGTTCGAGCAGGGTTTCACGCTCGAGATGTACCTGCATGAGGATTCGCAAAAGGCCCGCGACGCCTTCGTCAAGGACAAGAAGAGCGCCAAGTACTGAGCAAATCGGACATGGCGCTCGATCTCACCTTTACTCCCGAACAGCAGCGCTTCCGTGCCGCAGTGCGCGCCTGGATGGCGGCCCACGTGCCGCGCGCGCCCCTGAAGACGCTCGAGAGCGAGGCCGGCTTCGCTGAGCATCGCGAATGGGAGCGCACACTCGCGCGCGGTAACTACGGCATGATCACCTGGCCGCAGGAATACGGCGGACGCGGCGCGGACCTGATCGACTGGCTGATGTTTGAGGAGGAGTACTACCGTGCCGGCGCGCCGCTGCGGGTCAACCAGAACGGTATCTTCCTGCTAGGCCCCACTCTCATGGAGTTCGGCAGCGCGGCCCAAAAGGCACGCTACCTGCCCAAGATGGCTGCGGGTGAGGAGATCTGGGCGCAGGCCTGGTCGGAGCCGCAGGCCGGTTCCGACCTTGCCGCGCTGCGCGCGACCGCGGTGCGCGACGGTGACAGCTACGTTCTCAAGGGTCACAAGATCTGGTCCTCGCGCGCCGCGTTCGCTGATTGGGCCTTCGGCATTTTCCGTACCGACCCGCTCGCCGAGCGTCACCGCGGCCTCACCTTCATGCTGGTGCCGCTGCGACACCCGGGTGTGCGGGTGCGCGGCATTCGCCAGATCCACGGTGAACCGGGGTTTGCCGAGATCTTTTTCGAGGACGCCCGCATCCCGCTGGATCACCGTCTGGGAGAGGAAGGGCAGGGTTGGCACATCGCCATGGCGACCGCCGGCTTTGAGCGCGGCCTGATGCTGCGCAGTCCGGCCCGCTTTCAGGTCGCCGCCGAGCGCCTGGTCAAGCTGTGGCGCACGCACGCCGAAGCGGCTGAGCCAGCGCTGAAGGCACAAGTCGCGCAGGCGTGGATGGACGCCGAGGCCTATGCACTGAACACCTATCGCACCGCGAGTCGGCTGATGGGGGGCGGTGCGATCGGGGTCGAGGCCAGTCTGAACAAGATCTTCTGGTCCGAGCTCGATCTTGATCTGCATCGCACCGCCATGGCATTGCTGGGCGCGCGTGCGGAGCTGTTGGCCGGCCCGGACAGCGCCGCGACCGATGCGTGGCTCGAGGGCTTTATCTTCTCGCTGGCCGGCCCCATCTACGCCGGCACGAACGAGATCCAGCGCAACCTGATCGCCGAGCGATTGCTCGGCTTGCCGCGCGGCTGAACGCCATGGATTTCACCTTCACCGAGGAGCAGCGGATGATGGCCAGCGCCCTGCGCGAGCTGACCGCAGATCTGTGTGCCCCTGAGAAGCTGCGCGCGCTCTTCGACGGGCGCGACAGCGCAAGCGAAGCGCGCTGGCAGCGCCTCGCAGAGCTCGGGCTGTTCGCTGTGCTCGCGCCGACCGGCAGCGGCGGGCTCGGACTTACGGATGTGGATTTCGTGCTGCTGGCGGAGGAAGCCGGTCGTGCTGCGTTGCCTGAGCCACTCACCGAACAGGCGGCACTCGCCGTGCCCGCGCTTGCAGAACTGGCCGCGGAAGCCGCCGCCGCGAGGCTGATGCCCGCACTCGCCAGCGGCGCGGCACGCATCGGAGTGGCCCACCCGCAAAATCCGCTCACGCACGTGCCGCCGGGCCTCACGCACTGGCTCCTGTGCACGCCCGAGCGCGTCGCCCTCGCCGAGGCCGGTGAAGTCCCGGCGCTCGCGCGCCCCTCCGTCGATGCCGGCCGCAGGCTCCTTGAGCCTTCGCTCTCGGACAGCGCCGGGGCCACGCTCGCCACTGGCGCGGCCGCCGCGGCGGTATGCGAGCGGGTCCTCAATCGCGGCAGCGTGTACGGCGCCGCTGCGTGCCTCGGCCTTGCCGAGCGCATGCTGGCGCTGGCGGCCGACTACGCCAAGGAGCGCGTGCAGTTCGGCAAGCCGATCGGCGCATACCAGGCCGTCAAGCACCACCTGGCGAGCGTCGCGGTGAAGCTCGAGTTCGCCCGTCCGGTGGTCTACGCCGCGGTGACCCGGGTCGCAGACCTCGATGCACGGGCGCGGGCGGCGGCCTCGCACGCCAAGCTCGCGGCCGGGGATGCCGCGGACTTGGCCGCACGCACCGCAATGCAGGTGCACGGTGCGATGGGATATTCGTGGGAGCTCGACCTGCACTTCTTCATGAAGCGCGCCTGGGCACTCGCGGGCGCCTGGGGCGATCGCAGCTTCCATGCGCGGCGCATACAGGCGCTGGTGTGCGATGCGACCCTCGCACTAGGCCCTGATCAGACATTTGCCGCAAGCGGCTAGAGGAATCAGCGATGAGCAACGAGGCTTACATCATCGGCGCGGTACGCACTCCGACCGGTAAGAAGAAAGGCACACTGGCGGGTGTGCATGCCGCCGACCTCGGTGCGCATGCCATCAAGGCGCTGCTGGAGCGCACCCGGGTCGATCCGGAGCAGGTCGAGGATGTGATCTTCGGCTGCGTGGATCAGATTGGCGCACAGGCCGGGGATATCGCCCGTACCTGCTGGCTGGCGGCGGGGCTGCCCGATGCCGTACCCGGGACCACGATCGACCGCCAGTGCGGCTCCTCGCAACAAGCGGTGCATTTCGCCGCGCAGGCGGTCATGAGCGGCACCCAGGATCTGATCGTCGCTGGCGGGGTGCAGACCATGAACCAGATCCCGATCAGCGCCGCGATGGTGGCCGGCCAGGCCTACGGGCAGAATGATCCCTTCAGCGGCTCAAGTGGCTGGCGGGCGCGTTACGGCACGCAGGAAGTCTCGCAGTTCCGTGCCGCCGAGATGATCGCCGGCAAGTGGGATATCTCGCGGCGCGCCATGGAGGAGTTCGCGCTGGAGAGTAACCGGCGCGCGGCAGAAGCCCTCGAGCGCGGCTATTTCAAGCGCGAAATCGCGCCGCTGAACGGGCTGGAGACCGACGAGACTCCGCGCGTCGGCACGACGCTCGAGAAGATGGCGACGCTGCAGCCGCTCACCCCCGGCGGCCGGATCACCGCGGCGGTCTCGAGCCAAATCGCCGATGGGGCGGCGGCGCTGCTGATTGCCTCCGCGGCGGCGGTGCGCCGCCACGGACTCAAGCCGCGCGCCCGCATCCACCACCTCTCGGTGCGCGGTGCCGACCCGGTGTGGATGCTGACAGCGCCGATTCCGGCCACGCAATATGCGCTCGCCAGGAGCGGCATGCAGCTCGCCGACATCGACCTGGTGGAGATCAACGAGGCGTTCGCTTCGGTGGTGTTGGCCTGGGAGCGAGAGCTCAAGGCAGACATGTCGCGCGTCAATGTGAACGGAGGAGCGATCGCGCTCGGACATCCCCTGGGAGCCACGGGTGCGAAGCTGATGACGACGCTGCTGCACGAGCTGGAGCGTCGCGGTAAGCGCTTTGGTCTGCAGACGATGTGCGAGGGCGGCGGCCAGGCCAACGTCACGATCATCGAGAGGCTGTAGACATGGCAGGAGTATGTGCCGGCAGGATCGTCATCGTGACCGGCGCCGGCCGCGGTCTCGGACGTGCCTACGCGCTGGCTTTCGCGCGCGAGGGCGCGCGCGTGGTGGTCAATGACCTCGGCACCTCGCTCAGCGGCGCGGGCCGTGACAGCGCGACCGCGCAGGCGGTGGTGGAGGAGATTCGCGCCGCCGGCGGCGAGGCGGTCGCCAACGGCGACGACGTGTCCGACTGGGACAGCGCCGGCCGCCTCATCGCCACGGCGCGCGAGAGCTTCGGTGGCCTGGACGTGATCGTGAACAACGCCGGCTTTGTACGCGACCGCATGTTCGTGAGCGCGACGCTCGAGGAGTGGGATGCCACCATGAAGGTGCATCTGCGCGGGCACTTCTGCGTCGCGCGCCACGCCGTGGACTACTGGCGTGCCTGCGCCAAGCAGGGTAAACCGGTGGATGCGCGCATCATCAATACCTCCTCGGGTGCCGGCCTCAACGGCAGTATCGCGCAGAGCGCCTACTCGGCGGCCAAAGGCGGAATCGCCACCCTCACACTGGTACAGGCGGCAGAGCTGCAGCGCTACGGTATCACCGCCAACGCGCTGGCACCGGCGGCGCGTACGCGCATGACCGAGCAGGCCTTTGCTGAAAAGATGAAGCGCCCCGAGGATGGCTTCGATGTGCAGGATCCGGACAACGTAGCACCCACCGTGGTGTGGCTCGGCAGCGCCGCGTCGCGCGCCGTGACCGGCTGCATTTTCGAGCTCGAGGGCGGCAAGATCATGATCGATGACGGCTGGAGCGACGGGCCACAGATCGACCGGCACGCGCGCTGGCATCCCGCCGAGGTCGGCGCGGCGGTTGCAACACTTCTGGCGCAGCGTCGGGCGCAGAAAAAGGTGTACGGCACATGAGCAGCGCGGTGCAGGTTCCACCCTATCCGCCCGGCAGGAACCTGCTCGCCGGCAAGAACGTGCTGGTCACGGCGGCCGCCGGCACCGGCATCGGCTTCGCCACCGCGCGCCGCTGCCTGGAGGAGGGCGCGCGTGTCTACGTCAGCGACCTGCATGAGCGCCGCCTGGCAGAGGCGGTGGAGCGCCTGCGTGCCATCGAGCCGGACCTGGTGGAAGGCAAACTCTGCGACGTCACCCGGGAAACCGACGTGCGCGCCCTGGTGGCGGCGGCGATCGCGGCCATGGGGCGCGTGGATGTACTGGTAAATAACGCCGGGCTGGGCGGCTCGGCCGCGGTGACGGAGATGACCGACGAGCAGTGGCACAAGGTGCTGGACGTCTCGCTCACGAGTGTATTTCGCATGAGCCGGGCCATGCTGCCGCACATGTACGCCAACGGCTGCGGCGCAATCGTGAACAACGCCTCAGTACTGGGTTGGCGCGCCCAGGCGCTGCAGGCGCACTACGCCGCGGCTAAGGCCGGGGTCATGGCTTTCACCCGTTGTGCGGCGATCGAGGCGGCCGAGCACGGCGTGCGCATCAATGCGGTTGCCCCCAGCATCGCCATGCACGCGTTCCTAAACAAGGTGACCAGTGATGAGGTGCTGAGTGAGCTCAGGCGCCGCGAGGCCTTCGGGCGCACCGCCGAGGTGTGGGAGGTCGCCAATGTCATCGTGTTCCTGGCGAGTGACCTGGCGAGCTACATGACCGGCGAGATCGTCTCGGTGTCCAGCCAGCGCGCCTGAAAACCAGAAAGAGAGGACAGCCATGAGCGCCGCGGTGTTTCGTTCTGCGCAGGAGTATCAGGATGCGGTCGGTCGCACTTTCGGGCCGAGCGAGTGGCTCCTCATCGACCAGGCGCGCATCAACCTGTTTGCCGAGGCAACCGGTGATCATCAGTGGATCCACGTTGATCCGGAGCGCGCGGCCAAGGGTCCCTTCGGCGGCACCATCGCCCACGGCTTCCTGTCGCTGTCGCTGGTGAACTACTTCCTGCCGCAACTGGTGCGCGCCGAGGGTATGCGGCACGGCATCAACTACGGTGTAGATCGCGTGCGCTTCCCCGCGGCGCTGCGCTCCGGGGCGCAGCTGCGCGCACGCGTCGAGATCCTCGCGGTGGAGGATCTGGGGGAGGGCGCGGTGCAGGTAAAGATGCGCGTGACTCTGGAAGCGCAGGGTGTCGAGAAGCCGGTGTGTGTGGCCGATACGCTCAGCCGGCTGTATTTCTGAAGCGGCTTGTGGGAGAAGCATGTGCGTGAAGCTGTAATCGTTTCCACGGCGCGGACGCCGATTGGCAAAGCCTTTCGCGGGGCCTTCAACGATACCGAGGCGCCGGTGCTCTCCGGGCACGCCGTGCGCGAGGCGGTGCGTCGGGCCGGGGTCGATGGGGCGGAAATTGAGGACCTGGTGCTCGGCTGTGCCACGCAGCAGGGCACGCAGGGTTACAACATCGCGCGCCTGACGGTTGTGACCGGCGGCCTGCCCGACACCGTTGCCGGCATGACGATTGATCGCAAGTGCGCCTCCGGCCTCATGGCGATTGCGACCGCCGCCAAACAGGTGGTCAGCGACGGCATGGGGGTGGTCGTAGCCGGGGGCGTGGAGTCGATCAGTCTCACGCAGAACAAGCATGTGAATTCCTACCGGGCGCAGTCGCAGGCGGTACTGGCGGCCTCGCCCAACATGTACGTGCCGATGATCGAGACGGCGGAAGTGGTGGCGCAGCGCTACGGCGTTAGTCGCGAGGCGCAGGACGGTTATGCGCTGCAAAGCCAGCAGCGCGTGGCGGCCGCTTACGCCGCCGGCAGGTTCGCAGCCGAGGTGGTGCCGCTTGCGAGCCGCAAGCTGGTCACGGACAAGGTGAGCGGCGCGACGCACAGCGAGGATGTGCTGCTCAAAGAGGACGAGGGCTATCGCGCCGACACCACGCTCGCAGGTCTGGCCAGACTCGAGCCGGTGTGGTCCGGCGGCAAGCTGATCGAGAAGGGCGCCAACGTGACGGCCGGCAACGCCTCACAGCTCTCCGACGGCGCTGCGGCCGTCGTGGTCATGGATGCGCAGCTGGCGCAGCAGCGCAACCTCAAGCCCCTCGGCGCCTACCGCGGCATGGCCGTCGCCGGCTGCGCGCCCGAGGAGATGGGGATCGGCCCGGTATTCGCAGTGCCGAAGCTTCTTGCGCGTCATGGCCTGAAGGTTGCCGACATCGGCCTGTGGGAACTCAATGAGGCCTTCGCCGTGCAGACGCTCTACTGCCGCGACCGCCTCGGGATCGACAACGATAAATTCAACGTCGATGGCGGGGCGATTGCAGTCGGTCACCCCTACGGCATGAGCGGTGCGCGCTTGGTGGGGCATGCGCTGATCGAGGGCCAGCGCCGCGGTGTGCGCTGGGTCGTGGTGACCATGTGCACCGCCGGCGGCATGGGGGCTGCCGCCCTGTTTGAGGTGTACTGAGGATGACTTCCGTACCGTGCTACGAACTGGACGACATCGACCGCCACATCATCGCGGCTCTGAAGAGCGATGGCCGCGCTACCAATCAGAAGATCGCCCGCAGCCTGAGAATTTCGCCGGCCACGGTCGGCGCACGCATCCGCCGACTTGAGAACGTCAACGCCATGCGCGTGGTTGCGGTCACCGATTTTGCAGCGCTCGGCTACCAGGTGCTGCTCGCCATCGGCATCGAGGTGCAGGGCCGCGCTGCCGAGGAAGTGGCGCAGGAACTTGCGGCGCTGCAGGAAGTGTTTGCCGTGCATCTGGTGACCGGTGCGCGCGACATCGAGATCCTGGTGGCGCTGCACGACCTGAAGGAACTGGAGACTTTCCTGCTGCAGGACGTTGCCAAGATCCGCGGCATCCGTACGCTCTCGGCGGGGATAGCGGCCGATATCATCAAGTACGACTTCGACCGGGCGCAGATCGCATGAAAAACTCAATGCCGCTGCTGGATGCCCTGGACCGCCGCATCGTTGACCTCCTCACCGTGGATGCGCGCGTCAGTAACCGGCAGATCGCAGCGCAGCTGGGCGTGACGGAGGGCACGATTCGCGGCCGCATCAACCGTCTCGAGGATGGCGGCGCGATCCGCCTCACGGCCGTCACCAACGTCGCCTTTGCAGGCTCGCCCAAGGTGGTGCTGATCGGCATCCAGGCCCAGCACGGGGAGCTGCGAGCGGTGAGTCAGAAGATAGCGGCGATGCCGGAGATCGGCTGCGTCATCATCATGCTCGGCCGCTTCGATATCCTGGCGATCGGGCTGTTCGCAGCTCTTGAGGATATCGTCGAGGTGGCCAACAACCGCATCCTGGCGCTGCCCGGCGTGCGGCACGTGGAGACTTCGATCGCGGTGAAGACGCTGAAGTACGACTTCCGCGCGGCCAAGATCACTCCCGTGCGCCGCAGCGCCAAGGTGCGCAGCGCCTGAGCGCGCCGGAGCGACGCACATGAACGATACGCACCCTGCGGATTCCCCGGCCTTCACCCCCCTGCGCGTCGGACCGCTGACGCTGCGCAACCGCTTCATCAAGTCGGCGACCAACGAGGGTAGCGCCAGGGGCGGGGTACCCTCGCGCCGCCTCGTGAAGTTCCACGAGGACATCGCGGCCGGCGGTGTCGCCATGACGACCGTCGCCTACTGCGCTGTCGCCCCGGACGGGCGCACCTTCACTGACCAGATCACCCTCGATGCAGAGTCGGTCCGCCACCTTAAGGTGCTGACCGATGCAGTGCACCGACACGGCGCCGCCGCCAGTGCGCAGATCACCCACGGGGGCTGTTTTACGTTCGTGCCACCCACGGCCACGGCGCGGCCGCTGTCGGCGAGTGGCGGCTTCAACAAGGTCGGCATCATGAGTGGGCAGTGGCGCCGCCAAGAGATGGGTGCCGCGGACCTGGAGCGCATCGCCGGGGAGTTCGTGCGTGGCGCGCAGCTGGCGCGCGCGGCCGGATTCGATGCCGTGGAAATCCACATGGGCCACGGGTATCTGCTCAGCCAGTTCCTGTCCCCGCTCTACAACCGACGGCGCGACGCGTACGGCGGCAGCATCGAGGGGCGCGCGCGCTTCCCGGTTCTGGTGCTCGAGCGGGTGCTCGATGCCGTGGGCAAGGATCTGGCCGTAGTTTGCAAGCTGAGCGTCACCGACGGTCACCGCCGCGGCAACGGGCCGCACGAAGGAGCGCAGATCGCCAGTGCCTGTGAGCGTGCCGGCGCGCACCTTCTGGTCCTGAGTGCGGGACTGAACATCGAGTCGATCACCACCATGTTCGGTTCCTCGTTCCCGAAGGAGAATCGCACCCAGGTGAGCAATCCGCTCGTGGCCGCGGCAATGTTCATCCAGCAGCTCACCGAGCCAAAGAACGTTCAATTCCGGGAGCTGTACCAGCTGGAAAACTCGCGCCAGGTACGGGCCGCGACCACCATGCCGCTCGCCTATCTGGGTGGGGTGAAGAGCCTTGCCAATACCGAGCAGGTACTGGCCGAGGGGTTCGACGCGGTAGCTCTAGGACGCGTACTCATTCACCAGGCGGACCTGGTCAATGCGTTTGCCAGCGGCCGCACGCGCCAATCCGGCTGCACCTCCTGCAACCGCTGTGTCGCCATGATGTATACCCCGGGGGGCACCTCATGCGTACTGGGCGAACCCGGCGATGCGCTGCTCAACGCCACGCCGGCGGCGCCGTGAAGGGCGCGCACGCCCTACCGCGCCGTGCCAGCTCAGCCCTGCTGGATGTCGCCGGGACCGAAGTAGGCCTGCATGCTCGTGACCTTGCCTTGCTCATCGAAACTCATGATGTCGATGACGCGCACGGTGAGCGGGCCAATGCGCGCGGAAAAGGCCATGGCGGCGCAGTTGCTGTGCGAGCCGCGAATGGGGGCATCCAGGGCGAGTTTGGCGCCGGTGGCAATCGAGTGGGTGTAGAACGCCCGGATCTGTGCATGACCGTGCTTCACCGGCGAGCCCACCGGATCCTCGACCGTGGCGTCAGGGGCGTAAAGCGCAAGCACGTTGTCTGCATTACCGCTGTTAAACGCATCGATATAGGCCTGCATCGCGGCCTTCATGGTTTCCTGGCTGGGCATCGAGCAACTCCGTCAGCTGAGGGCGCCAAAGCATACCCAAACACTGCCGGCGGCGCTGATCGTTCATTTGGGCGACGTGTCGGATGTCACTGCAGTGCACACTGCGCCTGATAGCAACATGCTCGAGGGGGTCCTTTGGTTGACGCGCGTGATCTGAGCGTCGATGTGCTGGTCGTCGGCTCTGGAAATGGGGCGCTGACGGCGGCTCTGTGCGCGTACGAGCTCGGTTTGAAGGATGTGCTGGTCATAGAGAAGACCGACCTGTTCGGCGGCACCAGTTCGACCTCCGGCGGCGGAATCTGGATTCCCTGCAGCCGCTATGCTCGTGCGGCGGGCGCCAAGGACAGCTACGAGGAAGCGCTCGAGTACGTGCGCGGCTCGACGCCCGCGGGCGCGGTGCCGCCGCAGATGCAGGAGACGTATCTCAAGGAAGGGCCGCGCATGCTCGATTTCCTGCACGAGCGTACCCGCGTGCGCTACGAGTCGCTGGCGCACTACCCCGACTACTGGTCCTCGCTCCCGGGGGCCAAGCACGGGCACCGCTCCCTCGAACCCGCGCCGGTCGCGCGCAGCGTCCTCAAAGAGGAGGCACGTCAGCTGCGCGATACGCATCATATGATGTGGATGTTCGACCGCATCGCGATGACACAGGTGGACGCCCAGGTACTGATGGCCCAGCTGCCGGGATGGAAGCGACTCGCGGCGCGACGCATCTGGGACCACGCGAGCGATCTCACCTGGTCACTGCGCAACAAACGCTCGCGGCGCATCGCCTGCGGTTGCGCCGGCATCGCACGTCTGCGCTGGTCGATGCAAGAGCGCCGGCTGCCGCTGTGGCTCGAGGCACCATTGAGCGAACTGCTGACGGACGATGCTGGCCGCGTGACCGGCGCGAAAGTAACGCGCAACGGTGCCACGCTCACGGTGCACGCGCGCCGCGCGGTCGTGCTCGCCGCCGGCGGCTTCGAGCACAACCAGGCGATGCGCGAGCAATATCTGCCGCAGCCTACCGATGCGCGCTGGAGCGCGGCGGCTGGCACCAATACCGGGGACGCCCATCGCGCCGCCATGGCCATCGGTGCCGCCACACGCCTGATGAACGGCGGTTGGTGGTGCTCCTCGATCCGCGCGCCGGATGATCCGGTACCGCGTCTGGCCATCATGGACAAGTCCTACCCCGGCAATATCGTCGTGACACGGCGCGGGCGGCGCATCGCCAACGAGTCTCAGAACTACATTACCTATCAGTTGGAGTTCTACCGGCGCCACACGCCCGAGGACCCGCAGGCTCCCTCCTGGATGGTGTTCGACGCCCGTTCGCGCCGCATGTACTTCAACGGTCCGCTGTGGCCAGAACGGTTCCGTCCCGACAAACGCCTGCCGAAGAGCTACTTCAGCTCCGGTTTCCTGACGCGTGCGGATTCGATCCGCGAGCTGGCCGTCCAGGCCGGGATCGATGTCGCGGGCCTGGAAGCGACCGTGGCGGCGATGAATGAGTACGCGCGCACCGGCAAGGATCTGGAGCACGGCCGCGGGGATGCCGAATACGATCGCTATTACGCCGACCCTCGCATCAAGCCCAACCCCTGTCTTGCACCGATCATCGAGCCGCCGTTCTATGCGATGCGCATCGATCCGGGCGATTTCGGTACGCACGGAGGACTCGTGACGAACACCGACGCTCAGGTTCTGCGCGCGGACGACACGCCGATCCCGGGCCTGTATGCCGTGGGCAATTGCGCGGCCGCCATCCTGCCGACCTACCCGGGACCGGGCTCGACGTTGGGGCCGGCGATGACCTTTGCCTGGCAGGCGGCCAAGCACTTCTCCGGGAGGTCCCAATGAGTGCCGAACAGTTACTGGATCCGGCCAATCTGCTCGCCGAGGCGCGCCGCGAGACGGGGCTGAGCACGTTCGACGGGCCTGGGATCGATGAACCGCTCGCGCGCCTGACCGGGGCACTGCGCGCGGAGGCGAATCTCAATGAGGTAGGCGTGCACACCTGGCGCGCGCGCCTGCTCAATACCCTGATCACGCGGCTGCGCGCGCGCGACTGGTTCCACCGTCATCCGGAGATCCTGGAGGAGCAGTTGCCGCCACCGGTGGTGATCCTGGGGCTGGCGCGCACCGGTACGACCCTCTTGCACCGTCTGCTCGCCACCGACCCGCGCTTCTATGCGGGCGCCTGGTGGGAAGTGCGCTTCCCGGTACCCACCCCGGATGACGTACAGGGGGATGCGCGCATCGCCGCGGCCAAGGCGGAGGTCGCCGGGATCCTTGCGGCGATGCCGGACCTGGCGGCCATCCATCCCTGGGATGCCATGGGGGCCGATGAGGACATCATGCTGATCGACCAGACGCTGCTGAGCACGACGGCCGAGTCGCTCGCTTGCGTGCCCAGCTACCGCAGCTGGATCCACGGCCAGGATCTGCGCCCGGCGTACGGCTACCTGGTGCGGCTCATGAAGTTCCTGCAGTGGCAGAAGAAGCGCCGCGGCCAGGTGGCCGACTACTGGGTGCTCAAGACGCCGATGCACCTCGGCTACGTCGAGGTGATCGCCGAACTCATGCCCGGGGCAACCTTCGTGCAGACGCATCGCGATCCGCTCGCCACGATGCCCTCATTCGCCAGTTTCGTGCACGTGCTGTGGGCGATGAACAGCAGCGCGGCCGACCCACGCGAGGCAGCGCGCCAGTGGTCGCAGACGCTCGAAGAGCATCTGAATCACTGTATGGACCAGCGTGAGCGACTGTCGAACCGTTTTATCGACGTCGATTTCCGCGACACCGTCAACGCACCGGTAGCGGTCGCCGAGCGCATCTATCAGGGCATCGGTCTGCCGATGACGGACGCGACGCGCGCGGGCATCAGCGCCTATATGGCCACCCATCCGCGCGAGGGACGGCCGAAGCACGAGTACACGCTCGAGGAGTTTGGCTTCACGCGCGCCGAACTCGAGCAGCGTTTCAAGCGTTATCGTGAAAAACATATCCTTCCGTTCACCAAGTCATAAGGTGTAGTGCCATGTTACTCAAGGACAAGGTCGTGATCGTCTCCGGTATCGGTCCGGGACTCGGAGTGAAGCTGGCTATCGAGGCGGCGCGCGAGGGCGCGCGTGCGGTGGCCATCGGTGCGCGCACCGCCGACAAGCTCGATGACGCAGAGAAGCGCATGCGCGAGGCCAACGCCGACTGCAAGGTGCTCAAGCTCGTCACGGACATCCGCGATGCCAGTCATTGTCAGCGCCTGGCTGAGAGCACCCACAAGCAGTTCGGGCGCATCGACGGCCTGGTAAACAGTGCTTTTTTCTGGGGAACCCCTGCCACGGCCGATGGCGCTGACCTGAAGAGCTGGAAAGAGATCCTCGATACCAACGTCATCGGCACGATGCACATGATTCAGGCGGTGGTACCGACCATGAAGGCGCAGGGCGGTGGGGCCATAGTCAACATCAGTTCCATGGCGACCATCAAGCCGCACACCGGCGAGGCCGGGTATGCCGCGTCCAAGGGCGCCATGAATATCGCGAGCAAGTATCTGGCAGCGGAGCTAGGGGCGAGCAACATCCGCGTCAACGTCGCGCGCATGGGTTGGATGCTCGGCGTGCCCGTGCAGAACTACATCAGCAATGCCGCCAAACAGCAGGGGGTACCGGAAAAGACCTTCTACGATGCGGTATCGGCCAACATTGCGCTGCGGCGTCTGGTGACGGACACCGAGTGCGCACGGGCCGCACTGTTTTTAATCTCGGATTATTCCTCCGGTGTCACCGGGGCGATTCTCGACTCAAACGGCGGCGAGACATTCCCGCCCTGAGCTGACAGCCGCAAGCGGCCGCCGTTTCAGGCGGCCGTGTCCGCTTCCTCGTAGCGCGGCGGCATGCCCACTACGCGGTGCTGGATCCCCTCAACCTGTTTCAGGAACTCCTGCTTGCGGGCGCGCTGGTTGTAGAACTGCCGGTACCAGATGCGCGCCTTGTGGAAGGGCCCATCGCCGGGCATCTGCAGGATCTGCAGTGCAGGGCGCTTATTGGCCCACACGTCGAAGTCCTGCGCGAACGCGAGCCGCGAGGCCTCCTGGTAGGCACGGGCGGCGGTAACGTCGGCCTCGGTCGCCACCTTGTTCTGCGACTTCACGAGCAGCGCATGCCACACCTTGATGACACCGTCATCGACCATCGTGTGGCCGATGAAGATAATCGACTCACCCATACCGAGCATGTAGGAGAGCAGGAACCCCGGGCCGTTATAGGTGGTGTCGGTCGTCAGGATCGGACTGACGCCATCCGGAGTGACCAGGGTGCGATGGCCGCCGCCCTGGATCTGGGTCGCCAGGTGTCCCTTGAATTCGCAACGGAAGAACTTGACCGATTCACCGTGCACCGGACCCAGATGCGAGCAGTCGGCGATGTTGTCGACCACTTCCTGGCCGTGGCAGTTGATGACGCCCAGATGGTCGAACTTCCAGCGCACCCACTGCGGATCGTTCCACTGTGGCAGCGCCGGGGCCTCCCATTCTGGCTCGCCACCCTCCGGGTCGTACCACACGAAGATCGCACCAAGGCTTTCCACTATCGGCCAGGTCTTAACGCAGGCAGCCTTTGGGATCGGCGCCTTGCTGTAGGGAATGTCGTTGCACTTGCCGTCAGGTCCGAAGCGCCAGCCATGGTACGGACAGCGGATCGAGTCACCCTCGATCTGCCCGTCCTGGATGACGTAGGAGGTGTTGTTGCGGGCGAGATGGGTGCCCATGTGTGGGCAGTAGGCGTCCAGCATGACGACGCGGCCGCTCTTGCCGCGGTAGAGCGCAAACTCTTGACCGAAGAAGCGCACCGGCAGCGGCCGATCCTTCAGCTCTTCCGCATCCGCGACCATGAACCAGCCGCGTGGGAAGGTAAATTCACCCAGTCCATAGTCTTGTGTACGCGCCATGCATCAACTCCTGCGCTTTCCGCCGGGGAAAAGCTACCAGAACGTCCCCGTCACGCAACCCGCGCCGAACCTCGTAGTCCGTTCGGACGGCTCCTGCTCAAGCCCTCGGATACCGCCGCGGCGTATCAGGCCGCCGGGATGGCCATATGGGCCGGAACGTTGTGCTGGAAGCAGCCCTCCTCGACACGTTCGGTCATGCGCCAGCCGCTTGGCGTGCGAATGAACTTATCCTTGTACCAGAGTCCCAGGAACATGACTTGTGAACCCCCGGAAGGCAGGGGGGTGTCCATGGGGTTGATGCACAGGGTGCGCCCGGTGGCAGTGTCACCGCTCAGGGTGATCTCGATGTTACCGACCAGGTGACAGTAGTGTGGGAAATGGGCCAGCGCGGTACCGAGCCAGGCCTTGATCTCGGGGTAACGACCATCCACGCCGCCGAGCTTGCGGTAGTCGATGTAGGCGTCCGGCGTGAAGACCTCATCGAGCCCGTCCCAGTGACGCTGATCGATGCTGTTGGCGTAGTGCACGATCAGACGCTCGATCTCCATGCGGTCGGATAGCTCCTGCAGGCTCATCATGCGGACTCTCCTTGAAGGGAATTCAGCACTTGCTGGCGGATGTGACCCGGAGCTGTCCGGGCACGTTGTGTTGTACGCACGCTTCCTGCACCCGCTGCGCCATGCGCCAGCCGGCCGCCGTACGCACCAGTCGATCGCGATACCACATGGCGAGGAACATGACCTGCGAGCCGCCGGCGGGCAGCGGCACCTCCACCGGATTCAGGCACAGGGTGCGCGCGGTGGCCTGATCACCCTCGAGTGTGATGTCGATGTTGCCCACCAGGTGGCACATGTGCGGGAAAGCGGTGACGGCCGGTGGCAGCCAGTTGCGGATCTGCGGGTAGTGTCCGTCGATGCCGCCGGTGGCGCGGTAGTCGATGTAGGCATCGGGCGTGAATACCTCGTCCAGCAGTTCGAAGCGGCGCGCGTCGAGCGCGTTGCTGTAGCGCCCGATGAGCGAGCGAATCTCGAATCGATCAGACAGTTGCTGCGGGTTCATCGCGGCAGCCTCGTGCCCGGGCCCTCCGGAGGCATTTCCAGGAATTCGACGATCAGCGGGTCGCCGCTGCGTTCAAGGTAGGCAAAGGTCGTGTCCGCGCACCAGCGCTTGTACCAGATCGGCTCGTAGCCGAGTGGCTTCAGGAGCGTGATCCAGCCGTCGGCATCTTCGACCCGGTACTGCACGTGATGCATGCCTTCGCGTCCGCGCTCGATGAACTCGCGATGCGGGCTGTCGCCAGAGAGCCACTGGATGAGTTCGATCTCGAGCGCTCCGCTGTGCCCGATGACGACGTCGAGCTGGACGTCCGCCTCTCGCCCGCGGTAAGTAGCCGCTTGAACCGAGCCGTCGAGGCGCTGCCATGGACCGTAGAGCCGCTCGTATTTGGCCATGGATTCGTTGATATCCCGCACCACGAAGCCGATCTGCGCCAGTGGCGGCAGGCCGAGTGTCGACAGCGATGGTTTAGTGCTCATGGAGGTCCTTGTGGGCAGCGAGGCTAAGCTGTTACGGCCGGCTGAGCGAGCGGGATGCTCTGGGCGACGCTGCGTCCGACGCGACGTCCGGAGAAGATGCAATCCGCGTAGGCAAGACCGCTCACGTACACGTTCGAGCAGACGCCCACGGCGCTACGTCCGGCCGCGTAGAGCCCCGTAATCGCAGTGCCGTCCTCGCGTTGCACCTGACCGGTGCGTTCGTCGACCTTCAATCCGCCGAGCGTCAGCATGGGCATGGGAAAGTAGCGGCTGTGCACCGAGATGTCGATCGCGTGCAGTGGGGAGTGCTCGAGTGCGCTCATCTCCGCCACGGATTTGCCGACCACGTCGCTACTCTCGCCGCGGGCCGCGCGGTTGTAGGCTGCGATCGTCGCCGCAAGCGCAGCCGGATCGACACCAATGGCACGCGCCAGCGCTTCCGGTGTTGCTGCCGTCTTGCGGTTCATGAGCATGTTGAGGCGTGCCACCTGGCGCTGGTACTTCACGAACTCGGCGCCGGGGGCGATCTGCTTCTTGCCCTCGCGGTAGAGCGCCTCGTCGAGGATCAGAAACGCCACGCCCTCCGGATTGTGCGCCACCGCATCGCCCAGCGTCGAGCCGTAGACGCCTTCGTGACAGATGCGCGCGCCGTGCTTGTTGACGACGATGCCTCGCGGCCAGGCGGCTGGCGGATTGATCATGCACCAACCGGTGACGCGGTCCATGCAGCCCAACGCGCCCCCGACGCTCTGCCCCAGACGGATGCCGCTGCCGGTGTCGCCGAGGGTCCCGTTGGGCAGTCCGCGGCGGTAGAGCGGCGCGTAATGCTCGACCATGACGGAGTTCAGAATAAAGCCGCCCGCGCTCAGGACCACGCCGTGGCGCGCGCGGATGAAGCGCGTGAGGCGCTCTTCGGCCTCGATGCGGCCGGCTGCTGCCAGATAGCGCCGCGCCAGCCCGATGGTCAGCGCTGCAAGCGGTATCACTGGTGGCAGCAACTCAAGCAGTTTGTTGGCGTTGCGGATATAGCGGGCGAAGCGCCGTGCCGCCGCACTGCCGGCGGGAATCGATAGCACCTTGACTCCGAGCACGTTGCCGGCAGCGTCGACCACGAGCTGGCGCACCTCGCTGTACTTCTCGAAACGTACGCCGGCCTTCGACGCCGCGGCCGCCAGTGGTTTCCAGATGCCCCAGCCCAGTCCCCACGCCTTACCGTGGTTGTCGACCGCGGTGCGGTGTCCGCGCGCGGCCGGTGTGGCACGTGCGGCGTAGGAGGGCACGAGCGAGTTGTCCGGGTGGTAGAGGTGATACTTCAACGGCGGATATGAGACCTTCTTGCGAAAAACACCGCTCGAGGACAGCAGGGCGCCGTGCGCAAGCAGCCAGTCGATGGTGGCGGCGCTCTCGCTGCAGAAGCGACGCAGGGTTTCCTCGGAGACGACGCCCTGGGTCTCGATGCTCAGGTACTTGAACATCTCCTCGGGCGAGTCCGCGATACCGGCCTCGCGCTGCAGCTGAGTGCCGCCACCGGCGTAAAACACCCCGCCGTTGGCGGCGGAGGAGCCGCCGCCCTCGTAGCGATCGAGCGCCAGCACCTTCACGCCGTGCTCGGCGGCCTCGAGTGCCGCCGCAACCCCGGCACCACCGAAGCCTGCGACCACCAGATCCGCGCCGTCGTCCCAGCGCTGCGCCTCGGCGCGCTCGATGACGAGCGGCGCTTCGACCGGGGAAGCCCACAAGGGACTGTTAGGATCCATCACGCCTCTAGTCTGTTTGAACGATTTGGGCGTCAGTCATGCCGCGTTTCGATTGTGGCGCGGCCAGTCGTGATCCTCAATCACCTGCAGCATGGCCGTTTCCTCAGTCCTCGGGTGAGAACGCCAGCAGCAAATTGCCCGGCTGGCGCATGGAACCGGAATTTACGAACAGCATGCCGTGAGCGATGACTTCGCCGCCGTAGTCGATGGCGCCGCCGTGACCGCGCACGCCGTTCACGGCATCGAAACTCTGTCCGGTATCGAACTGCCAGATGATGTGGCCGTCGCGCGCGTCATAGGCGCGCATGAAGCCGTCCATCGCACCCGCAAACACCACGCCGGGGACCACAGCGACGCCGGCGAGCAGGGCGTGGGAGCAGTTCTGCGTGCCCCAGGCACAGGGCGAATCCGGAGTCACGGTCTTCCACAGTACCGCGCCACTGGCGGGATTTAGGGCCACCAGCGCCCCGGGCCCCTTGTGCGCTTCGGGGTCGTATTCGGAAGTCGCGACGTAGGCGCGCTCGCCATCCGTAGCCGGGCCCCAGAGGATCGCCCCGTTCGGGGTGCCAGCCGCCAGCACGCGTTGCCACAGGAGCCGTCCGCCCGCCAGCGGGTCGAGACCGTAGACGATGCCGGACTTGGCGCCCGCGATCAGGAACTGGCGGCTGCCGTGGGTGATGAGCATCGGAGAGCTGGCAAAGTCGAAGTCCGGCCCGAGCGGGCTTGGACAGTTACCAACGGGCTCGCCGTTGCATAAGAGAATCCAGGCATCGTTCTTTGCCACCTGATGGGTCCACACGCGCGCACCGTCTGCGAGTTTCAGAGCGAGGATGGCGTTGGTCGAGTCGCTCGCGACGTTGGTATAGGAGTCCCCGCTCCCCACGTAAATCCGACCGTGCTTGGGATCGATGGTCGGCGCCGAGAAGATGGCGCCGCCGGCAGGACCAAAGAGGGTTTGACCGCTGGCGCTCTTCACCGCGGATGCCGGCGTGCGCACGGTATAGGCGCGCCACAGCTGTTTGCCCGACGCCGCATCCACTGCAACCAGACTGCCACGGAACGTGCAGCAGCGATATTTCGGGTCCGCCGCCGCGACCTCCTCAAAAGAACTCACCGGTGCGTACAGCGTGCCATCGTACAGCTGCGGCGTGCCCACGAGGCGCGTGATCGGGTGCTCGTCCAGACGCAGCGTCCACAGTCGCTTGCCATCCCTCACATCGATGGCATGCAACGTGCCCTTGTCATCGCCAAACCAGGCGACGAGATGCGCCTCATGGTCGGTCGCGCGGTCGGCAGGCACCTGGTCGATGACGATGCCGGTACGCACCAGCGCGCCGGCATCGTAGCTCCAGTGCGTGCAGCCAGTCTTGGTGTCGAGCGCGAACAGTCTCCCACCGGTCCCGCCGGCCAGGATCAGATTGCCGGCCACCGCGGGCTGACTGAATGCGGCACGTCCGGGATAGGCGAACGTCCAGCGCAGCTTCAGTCGCGGCACCTGGCCGGCGCCGAATCCCGGCTCGGGCTGGAAGCGCGAACTGGCCAGGTCGCGACCCCAGCTGCGCCAGTCGCCCGTGGAAGGCTGCGGGTCGGCGGCAAAGCTACAGGGATTGGCATCGGGGGCGGCCCGCGGTGAGGGCTGTTTGCCCGTCAGATAGACCGCCAGGCTTTTGATCTGCTCGGTGCTCAACCCGCTAGCCTGGGTGCGCATGACGCCGAGCGTGAGCGTATCGATGACATCCTCGGCGCTGCGCGTGATGCTGATCAGCACCTTGGGCGGAATGCGCCCGTTCGCGTGGTCATGGCAGGCGGCGCAGCGCGCGGCGTAGAGCGCAGCGCCGCTCGTTTGTGTCGCAGCGGAGGCAGGCGTCTGCGCCAGCGCCGCGGGAGCGCCTGCCAATATTCCTGTCATCAGGAGTGCGCCTGGCGACGCGATTTTAAGTTTCATTCCCTGTCCTTAAAAAAAGCGCGCGGGCAGGGCCCGCGCGCGCTCACCAGCTATCGAACGGCTCAGAAGCCGTACTGAATCTGCGCTCCATAGACGGGCTTGGAGGCCCACGCGATCGACTGATCGGTATAACCGGCGACCGGGAAGATCGAGCCACCCGCGTAGCCGCCGGCGGTAGTCGAGTGCCGGTCGTGCACCCACGAGGATAGACCGTTGACGGCGAGCCGCGCGCGGCGCAGGCGCGCACCGGATTTCAGCAGGATGATCCCCCGGGAACATATCTGATCGGCGGTTTGATCATACGCGCGCGCGATCCCTTGTCGAGTGGAAGCGGCGCTCGCGCAACGACGCGCACGCGCGTCCTGCGCGTGTGCTGCCGGCTCGTCCAAACGAGGGATTGCCGCTATCTGGCAAGGGCTATGATCCCTAGGCTTTTTGCAGCACGACAGGAATGGGGGACGGATGAATCACACTGCGCGTGGCGTGCGCGCCGCGCACTGGGCTGTTGCCATCCTGCTGCCACTGCTCGCGTGCTGCTCACGCACCGCCCCCCTCGATTACTCCGGTGCCACGGCAGACTGGTCCTCCTGGGGTGGTGATCCGGGCGGAATGCGTTACTCCCCGGTGACCCAGATCACGCCGAAAAATGTCAGGGCCCTGAAGGTCGCCTGGATCTACCGCATTGGCGAAGCTGAGCTGCTGCCGGCGCATCCGACCGCGCCCGCGGAGGTGAGCCATCTGTTGGCGAAGGGGCTGACTCCCGAGGTGCACCGGCTGCCGGCGCTGGAGGCGACACCGATTCTGGCCGAGGGACGGCTGTATCTGTGTTCAAGCAGCAACCGCGTGGTGGCGCTGGACCCCGAGACCGGTCACGAGCAGTGGTCGTTCGATCCGAAGCTCGACACGACCGGCGCCGTGCTGCTCGTGTGCCGCGGCGTGAGTTACTACCGTGACGCGCAGGCTGCGCCTGATGCTGTTTGCGCGAGCCGCATCTTCACTGGCACGCAGGATGCGCGCCTCATCGCGCTGGATGCCAAAAGCGGCAGTCCGTGTGCAGACTTCGGCGTCGCCGGTACGGTGGATCTGAAGGCCGGTCTCGGTCACACACTGCCGGGTGATTACGGCGTGACAGTGCCGCCGGCCATCGTCGGCGACCGGGTGATCGTGGGCGGCCGCATTACGGAAGACATGCGTACCGACATGCCGGCAGGCGTGGTGCGCGCCTTCGATGCGCGCAGCGGGGCGCTGCTCTGGGCGTGGAACTCGGTCCCGCCGCAATCCGAGGGCGTGACGTCTGAGGGAACGTACCGGCGTTCGACGGCGAACACCTGGTCGGTGTTCTCAGTGGATGCGCAGCGCAATCTGGTCTTCATCCCTACCGGCAACGCACAGGTGGGCCTGTACGGCACCACACGCGATACGGATGGCCGTGACTTCTACGCGAGCTCCGTGGTCGCGCTCGATGCGGGGACGGGTAAGGTTGTGTGGCACTTCCAGACCGTGCATCACGACGTGTGGGACTACGACGTGCCTGCGCAGCCGGTGCTGTTCGATTTCCCGACCGCCACCGGCACCGTGGCAGCGTTGGCGCAACCCACCAAGCAGGGATACCTCTTTATTCTCAACCGCGAGACCGGCGAGCCACTGGTGCCCATCGAGGAACGAGCGGCGCCGCAGGCCGGTGCCGTGGAGGGCGAGCACCTCGCCGCGACGCAACCGGTGCCTACGAACGCTACCTACGTGCTGCAGCGGCCGCCTCTTACGGCAGCTGACATGTGGGGTTTCACCTTCTGGGACCGCGACAAGTGCCGCGATCTGCTGCGCAGCCATCACTACGAGGGCCCTTTCAGCCCGCCCTCGCTGCAGGGCACGATCACCTATCCGGACAACCTCGGAGTGATGAACTGGGGCAGTGCCGCCATCGATCCGGTGCGCGATCTGCTGATCATCAATACCAGTCACGTCGCCACGATTGCGCAGCTGGTGCCACGCGCCCAGGCCGACGCCCGCTTCGCCAGAGGCGAGTGGCTGCTCGCGCAGGAAGGCACGCCGTACGCGGCTGCCTGGACCGCCATGCTGTCCCCTTGGGGCGCCCCGTGTAACAAGCCGCCCTGGGGCGAACTGGTCGCCATCGATCTGAAGCACGGTAAGCGCCTGTGGCAGGTGCCGCTTGGTACCACCCGTGACCTGGCGCCGTGGCCGCTGTGGCTGAAGCTCGGTACGCCGAACATCGGCGGCCCGCTGGTGACGGCCGCGGGGCTTACGTTCATCGGTGCAACCACCGATGACTTCCTGCGGGCCTTCGATAACGCCACCGGGGAGGAGCTGTGGAAAGGGCGCCTGCCCGCCGGGCCGCAGGCGACCCCGATGACCTACCGGCTCAACGTGAACAGCAAGCAGTTCGTGGTGATCGCCGCTGGCGGTCACCGCTACATGCGCACCAAGCTCGGCGACTACCTGGTCGCCTTCAGCCTGTGAGGGTGTAGTCCTTCAGATCGGGAGCGCGCGTCCACTTCCAGTAGTCCGCCAGGCGCCACGGTGAGGTGGTCACTACCCGGCCCGAGCCGTTGCGATACCAGCTGTCGGCCGCCGGGTGCGACCACACCAGCGTCTCGAGCTCCGCGATCAGGCGACGAGTGTAGTCCTCATAGACCTCCGGCTTGCAGTCCATGGCCCTCACGCCGTTCTCGAGGAGTGCCTGGATGCAGGCCGTTGCGTAGCGCACCTGACACTCGGAGTGAAATATGATGCTGCCGGCATGTGCCAGGTTGGTCGCCGGTCCATACAGGCAGAAGAGGTTGGGGAAGTCCGGCACCGTGATGCCCAGATAGGCACGCGGTTCATCGCCCCACACCTGGTTCAGGCGCTTGCCGCCCTTACCAACCACCTCCATCGGGTGCAGGAACTTGGTGCCATGAAAGCCGGTGGCATAGATGATGACGTCGACGTCGTAGTGGCGGGTCGCGCCGGCGATGCCTGTGGCATCGATGCGCGTCACGCCCTCATCAATCAGCTCCACATTCGGCTGCTGCAGGGCGCGCAGCCAGCTGCCGTTGTCCTGCAGCATGCGCTTGCCCATGAAGGGGAACTTCGGGGTGACCTTCGCCAGCAGCTCCAGGTCACCGTTGACCTGGCTCTTCATGTACTCGATCAGCTGGGTGCGGTACTGGTCGTTGATGGCGTTGACCGCCCGTTCCGGGTGCGGCCAGTCCTTGTCGATGCGCAGTGCCGGCAAAATCCCGTCGCTGCCCGGATAGAAGATGAGGAAGCGGAACCAACGCCCGTAATAGGGCACGTGCTCTACCAGCCAACGGAACTGCGGACTGACCGCCTCGTGGTACAGCGGGTTCGGCAGCATCCACGGTGCCGAGCGCTGGAACACGTAGAGCTTGCCGGCCACCTTGGCCAGTTCCGGGACCAGCTGGAAGGCGCTCGCGCCTGAGCCAAGCACTGCCACCCGTTTGCCGCTGAGATTGAGCTCCGGATCCCACTCGGCCGAGTGTACCTGCGGGCCCTTGAACAACTCGCGCCCGGCGATATCCGGAATGCGCGGACGGTTCAGCTGGCCCACCGCGCTCACGATTGCATTGACGCGCAGCGCGCGCGGCGCGCCGCCGCTGTTGCTCTTCAGCTCCACGTCCCACACGGCCTGCTTTTCATCGTAGCGTGCCGCGGCAACCTCGGTGTTGTAGCGGATATAGGGCTCGAGCCCGTGACGTTTGACGAAGCTGCGGAAGTAGGCCAGCAGCTCGTCGCGCTGCGAGAAGTACTCGCTCCAGGCGTACGGCTCGAAGGAGTATGAATAAAAGTGGTTGGCGATATCGACGCGACAGCCCGGGTAGCGGTTCTCGAACCACGTGCCCCCGACTGAATCGTTCTTCTCCACGACGGTGAAGGGAATGCCGGCTTCCTTCAGACGCAGCGCCTGCAGTAGTCCTGACATGCCGGCGCCGATGACCAGCACGTGAAACTGCTCGCGCACCGCGGCGGGCACCTCGCGTGACCAGCGCGGCGCGCGCGAGTCATTACCATCGAGAGCGAGTTCCTCCAGCATCATCGGCACGTACTCATCGCCGACGCGCTCGCCGACCATGAAGTTCATCATTTCCTGGACCAGTTCCGCCGAGGGCTGCGGAGGCAGCGTACAACCGCGGTCGCGGTAATCGGCCAGTGCCTTCAGCGCCAGCTGCCGCACGCTTGCCTGGTCAGCCTCGCTCAAGGCCCCCTGAAATCCGCCCATCATCACGACCTTGGGACGGATTGCGCCGCGCAGCAGATTCAGGTCCCCGGTGAGATGGATGAGGGACATCATGAGGGTCGGAATGCTCGCGCTCTCTAGCTGCTGTGCGATGAATGCGTCGCTCTCGGTGACTGGCTTCTCGGCTGGCAGCAGATGCTCGCTCATCGTGGCTCTCTTAAGCTCGTTTCAGTCGCCGCCAAGATACTCGCTAAAGCGCGCAGCGCCCATCGGCAGTTGCTCCTAGTCCGGTAGGAGGAGGGACCCAAGAGTCCGCTTCAGTCGGCGACCTCACCGCTGTCGATGCGGCGTGCGTCCGAGAGCGCCGCGCGGCCCTGTTCCCGCAGTGCCGCGAGCGGTAGCAGATAGGCGGTCACCGGCGGCGGAGCTGCCGCCGTGAGGATCAGGCGCAGACTCATGCCGCCGTGCACGTGGCCGCCCGGGTCGATCCAGTTGCCGCCGATGTTCGGGTCGCTGTCCGCGATGATTAACCATACCGAGCTGTCCGGCTCGAAGCGGCAGCGGAATTTGGTGACATGCCCCTGACCGTCCTCGTAGTTATCGAGATTCTCCTGCCACATATTGCACAGCTGGAAGATCCAGTAGTCGCAGTCCGGTGGCGTGAAGCACAGCACCAGAGCTTCCTCGGGACTCTTGGACCAGGTGCCGAAGCCGTGGTGCCGATCCGGGACGCCGCCGTTGCTCAGATAGAGAGCGCGGCTGAAACGAATACTGTTGGGACGCTTGGAGAGATTGTCCTGCCACCATGAGCGCACCAGCTCAAGATACGCGAGCACCAGCTGGCCGCTCTTGGCGAGTTGGGTGCTCAGGTGCGCAGCCCCGAGCGGTCGCGGTGTGGGCTGGTCGAGACGCTCGATGCGCATGAGCGGCGCGGTCTCCGTGCTGCGGTCGTGATACACGACGCGAATCAGCAGCCCGACGCAGTCCGGCTCGATCTTCAGCCAGTTGCGTCCCCCGGCGGGTGGCTCGCGACTCACCAGCACCTCGAAGTTGCCCTGCGCGTCGAAATCGACCGACTGGCTCTGCAGCATGCCGGTCGTGCGCAGCAGCGCCGGGTTGCAGTCCTTGAGACCGGCGAAGCCACGCGCCGCCCAGTTGTGCGCGCCGGCATCGTGCGGCTGCAGCGCCGACCAGGAGGCCATGACGAAGTAGGGCGCGCTGCCGCGTGAGCCGCGAATAACGTAGGCATGATTGCCGTCGATGAATTCGGCCAGCAGATGATCCTGATCGGGAGATTGGAAGTTGATGGACTGATGCCAGGGCGCATCGCGCAGCCGCGGCCGTTCGGGCTCGCAGTTCTCCACGAAGCGCTCGAACCCGTTGCGGGTGAGGCGCGTGAGGAAGCGATACCACTCGGCGCGATCAAGCGCAGTCGGCTCGGTGCCGAAGCGCTCGATGGCGCGGCCCGCGAGCCGCAGCACGTCGCAGAAATCCTCCCAGGCCTGACCGCTCAGGAGTCGCTGGGCACTTAGTTCGTTGGCAAACGGCTCGTCACTCATAACTTCCGAGAATCCTTGGCAGGTGCGTCCGCGCTGGCATGCTACCTCGTATCGGGGATGCGGGCAGCCGGGGCCACGGGTTCAAAATGCCGGCATGAGTGCGAACACAGCGGCGCTGGGTGCGGTAGTGGTCGGAACCGGCTTTGGTGTGTTCACACACCTGCGTGCGCTGCGCAACGCCGGCATCGAGGTGCGGGCCCTGGTGGGGCGCGATCCGGCAAAAACGCAGTCCCGGGCCAAGTTGCTGGGCGTGCCGCGCGCCTGTACGTCGCTGCGCGAAGCTCTGGATGACGCTGCAGTTCACATCGTCACCATCGCCACGCCGCCCGCCACGCACGCAAGGCTGGTACACGAGGCGATCGGCTCGGGCAGGCACGTGTTGTGCGAGAAGCCCTTTGCCATGAATCTTGCCGAGGCGCGCGGGATGCTCGAGGCCGCCGAGCGCGCCGGAGTCATCCACGTGCTGGGGGTCGAGTTCCGCTTCGCCACCGCGCACGAACTGCTACGCCGGACGATCGCCTCCGGGGCTATCGGCACGCCGCGCCAGGCCTTGTTTGCGTGGCTGGTGCCCTTCCTGTCGCATCCGGCAGCCCAAACCCCGGACTGGTGGTCAGACGAGGCGCACGGGGGCGGCTTCCTCGGCGCCTGGGGCTCGCACCTCGTCGATCAGGTACGGGTGACGCTCGGGGAATTCGCCGCCGTCAGCGCGCGTTTGCAGACCCTTTCCGGCAAGCCGGGTATGAGCGCCGATGACACCTTCGCGGCGCAGTTCCGACTCGTCAACGGTCTCGAAGGAGTATTCGTCGAATCGATGGCCGCCCCGGGCGACATGTTCGGTATCGTGCGCATCTCCGGAACCGAGGGGGCGGTCTGGATCGAAGGCGTTCAGGGCGAGGCGGTGTGGGTCGCCGACCGCAGTGGCAACAAGAAGCGTGTGCCGGTACCGGCTGAGCTGGTGTTGCCAGCGCCCGTGCCCTTTCCGCACGCGGAGCTCATGCAGACCGCCTATGAGCAGGCACATGCCTTCGGCACGGATCTGGCGCCCTATACGCGCCTGGTCGAGCGTATGAAGGCGCGCATCGAGGGTCGGGATGCCGGGGATGCACCGCCGCTTGCGACCTTCAGGGACGGCGTCGCCGGTCAGGCGGTCATCGATGCCATGCGCACATCCTCACGTGAGTCGTCCTGGGTGGAGGTGGCGCGCGCGGATTGAGCTGCGGGCCCATAACCGCGCCGTTACCTCTTTCGTCCGTTCGAAGTAGGGCCGTGCTGCGCGTTCAACCGCGCCGTGTTCCGCGGTAGAGTGAAGCCCGATTCCACGAGCGGTGCCCTGACCGTGATGGCACGAATTTCGGGAGTGAGCATGGCAGAGGAAGATGTAGTCGGCCGAGTCATCAGCGGCGCCTCGTGGGCGCAGTTCTGCGACGCGCTGAAGGCTGCCGGGGCGCAAGTCCTGCGGCCGGAGACTCCTGCGACCGAGCTCGATCGGGCGGAAGGCTGGCGTTACCTGACGCGCCTGACACGCGTGGCACTGGAGATGATGCTCGAGTGCGGCAACCCGGATTTTCCGGTCTTCTACCAGGCGTCCAACACGACGCTCAAGATCGGCGGCGATAATCCGGACAACGTTTACTGGAATGCCACCATCGCGGGCGATCGTGAGTACCGTCTGCGCGGCACCCGCGGTACGGTGCGCTATCTTTCCTTCGGCACCAAGGCCAATCGCTACGCGATCGATGGCACGCTCGCTTCAACCGGCGAACTCGATGCCCCCAATCTCAAGATAAACCCCGACGGTACTTTCGAGGTGCTGGTGAGCCGCAACCCGCAACCGGGCAACTGGCTGCCGATGTCGGCGGACTCCACCATGCTGCTGGTGCGCAACACCATCCTGGACCGCGCCCACGAGACCCCGGCCGTTATGACCATCGAGCGCCTCGGCGGGCCGGCCAAGCCTGCGCCCTTGAGCGCGGCGCGGATCGAGCGCGCGCTGCTCTCGACCGCGGCGTTCGTCAAAGGCACGGCACACACCTTCGCCGACTGGGTGCAGGGGTTCCAGGCCAATCCCAATCAGCTGGCCACAGTGGACCAGAGGATGTTCTTTCGGGCCGGCGGTGATCCGAACATTTTCTATCTGCACGGCTACTGGGTGCTCAAGCCCGATGAGGCGCTGGTGATCGAGGCACGGCCGCCGGAGTGCGAGTTCTGGAACTTCCAGCTCGACAACTACTGGATGGAGTCGCTCGATTACCGCTATGCACCGGTATGGGTGAACAGCCACACCGCGAGCTACAACGCCGATGGCTCGGCGACCATTACCATTGCGCGCGAGAACCGCGGCTTCAGCAACTGGATGGACACCGACGGTCACACCAGCGGCAGCATGCTGCTGCGCTGGACGCGCGCCAAGACGCACCCGGTGCCGCAGTGCCGAGTAGTGAAACTGGATAAAGCCGCGGCGGCCTGAAGGTGGCGCCCGCACAGGTGCTGCGCACGCCGGAGGCCCGCTTCGCGGGGCTGGCTGACTTTCCCTTCACACCCCGTTACCTGACCGTCACGGATGCGCGCCTGGGGGCGCTGCGCATGGCCTCGATCGATGAGGGCCCGCGCGAGGCCCCCGTGGCGCTGCTGCTGCACGGCGAGCCTAGCTGGAGCTACCTCTATCGCCGCATCATCCCGCTGGTGACGCGTGCCGGCTTTCGCGCGGTGGCCCCTGATTTCATTGGCTTCGGGCGCTCCGATAAGCCGGCCGGACGCAGCGACTACAGCTACGACGGCTTTGTTGCCTGGCTACGGGAATTCCTGAGCGCGCTCGATCTGCAGCGCATTACGCTCGTGTGCCAGGACTGGGGTGGCCCGATCGGGCTGCGGGTGCTCGCCGAGCAGCCGCAGCGCTTCGCCGCGGTGCTCGCAGCCAATACGATCCTGCCCAACTGCGAGGCACCCCCGCGCGGCGTCCCGGACTGGCCCGGGGCCATCATCGCCAACTGGGTGACAACCGCGGCTGCGGCGCAGGACCTGCCGGTGAGCGCCATCATCGCCTCGGTAGGTCGCAGTCCGCCCGCGGCGGATGCCCTGCATGCCTACGATGCGCCTTTTCCGGATCCAACCTACAAGAGCGGCGTATTGGCCTTCCCGGGACTGATCCCGATCCGGTCCGACATGCCCGGTATTGCCGAAAACCGCCGCGCCTGGTCGGTGCTGGAGAAATTTGATCGCCCCTTCGTCACCGCCTTCAGCGACTCAGATCCGACTACGGCTCCGTGGGCGGAAGTCTTCCGCCGCCGGGTTCCGGGCGCTGCCGGGCAGCCCCATCCGATCATCGCCAACGCCGGTCATTTCCTGCAGGAGGAGCAGAGCGAGGCACTGGCTGCGGTGTTGGTCGATCTGCTGCGGCGCGCGAACTAAATCGCACTTGGTGCTGGGCGTGTAAACATGCGACTGGGGTGCCGATTGCTACCGATATTTGAAGCGGGGATGTCCGTGAGATCTCTGAGCATGAGCGCGTGGCTGTGCCTGGCGCTGGCCGCGGCCGCGCTGCCACAAGCGCTTCGAGCCAATCCTGCGAGTGAGAGCCTCGAAGTGAGCCATGCTCTGGCACAAATGGGGGCCGCCGCAAACGCACACGACGTCGAAGGCCACGTGGGATTTTATGCCCACGATCCGCAGGTCATGCTTGTTTACGATGGCGAGGCAATTGTCGGCTGGGAAGCCATCCGCGACAAGCAGCGCGAGTGGTGGCAGGGCGGCAAAACTGACGTGGTCTACACCGTGCAGGGCAAACCGGATTTTCGCGTGCTGTCGCCCACCCTCGTGATGTCGACGCTTCTCATGAAGTCACGCCGCACCACGGCGGCCGGTGCAGTGCGCGAGGGGAGCTTCGCAGTTTCATCGCTCTGGCAGAAACGTGCGGAAGGATGGCGAGTCATTTACTCGCACGAATCCAGTACCCACTGAGGCGCTACCACCGCTTCGGTGTTCGGCGCGCCCGGGAATTCGCCTACTTGACGTAGAACTGGCTGAAGTACTTGCGCCACTTGAGGATCTCGCCGTCGCCGTCACACAAGAGCGGCTGCTCGCGGTAGCGCTTGTTATTCCAGACGATCATGTCGACCGACTCGAAGCCGGCCTGCGCATCAACCCCCTGACCGATCTGCTCCTGCAGCATGTTCGCGGCCAGCGTCGCCTCGGGAGTGCCGGCCGGGTACTTCTTGTGCGTAAGACCCATGCGCATGATGGTGCGGCAGTTGGTGATCGGCTGCGGGTAACTGACCATCGTGGTCACCACCGCGCCCTTGGTGAAGCGCACCACCTGTAAGCCCGGACCGGTCTGCTCGATGACGATGTAGCCGTTCGCCATATTCACGTGCCAGCGCACGCCATCGGCTCGGCACTCGCCGGTGGGAATGACCGGCACGTGGTGCAGGAACTTCAGGTGTGCGAAATCGATGCCGTTCTCGCCCAGTTCCTGGATGAAGGTGTTCACCGGCCATTCCCCGCGCTGCGGCGGAATGTAGTCTGCGTCGGCCAGCTCCGGAACCTGGGGGACCTCCCACAGCGGGGCGACGCCCTTGGGGTGGTACCAGGCCCAGACGATGCCGTTCTTTTCCGTCACTGGCAGGGCCTTCAGGATCGCCTGCCGCTTGGTGATCGGCGGCATGATCTTGGCGTAGGGAATGCGCGTGCAGAAGCCCCGTGTGTTGTACGCCCAGTGGTGGAACGGGCAGCGCAGGGAGTCGCCCTCGACCTTGCCGCCGTGCCCCAGGTGCGCGCCCAAGTGCGGGCAGTACGGGTCCACGACCCCGGCATCGCCGGTCTCGGCGCGAAACAGCACCCACTCCTGGCCGAAGCACTCGATGTTACGCAGTTCGCCGGCCTTCAGGTCCTCGCTGTAACTGACGAAGAACCATCCGTACGGCACCGGCAACGGGCTGCGCTCGAGTCCGTCGCTGGTGGACAGCGGGATACGCTCACCGGAGACCTCTTTCATGACACTGCTCATCGCTTGGCTCCTTGGAATGCTCGGGCTGTAAGGCGCGTTATCAGGCGATCACCGGCGCGCCCGGCTGACTCATGTAATAAGGACCGATGCTCATGCCGCCGTCCACCGCGATCTCGGCGCCGCACATGTAGGAGGCATCATCACTGGCGAGGAACAGGGAGACGCGGGCCACTTCTTCGGGCTGACCGACGCGCCCGATCGGCACGCCCTTGTAGAATCTGCGGGTCGCGGCCTCGACCTCGGGTGTCTGTCCGGCGCGCGTGGTCATGGGCGTGGCGATGCCGCCCGGGTGCACCGAGTTCACGCGCACGCCGCGCGGGCCGAGCTCCATCGCCGCCACCTTGGTCAGTCCGCGCATGCCCCACTTGCTCGCCGAGTAGGCACTCACGGCGTTCGAGCCCTTGAGGCCGTCGATCGAGGAGATGTTAATGATCGAGCCGCCGCCGCGTTCGATGATTTTCGGAGCCATGGCCTTGATGCCCAGGAATGCCCCGATGAGATTAATGCCCAGCACACGCTCGAAGTCAGCCCGTGAAGTCTCGAGGAGGCCGCGCATCAGCAGGACGCCGGCGTTGTTGACGAGGACATCGATGCCGCCGAAGCGGGTGAGGGCGGTGGCCACGACCTTCTGCCAGTGCTCCTCGCTTGCCACGTCGTGATGCTGGAATACGGCCGACTGGCCCAGTTCGCCCGCGAGGGCCTCGCCCTCGGCATCCAGCACGTCGGTGATGAGAACGCGGGCGCCTTCTGCGACAAAGAGGCGCGCGGTCGCTGCCCCCATGCCCCGCGCCCCACCGGTGACTATGGCCGTCTTATTAGCTAGTCGATGCACCCTGTAACCCCCTCGCGCGCCCTGTTTCCGGAACAACGGTACCGGCGGTTCTCAAATTACCACGGCCTCGCAGCCAGTGCGAATCTGCCCCGCGGAGCTATGTTTACCGACGTTCCGGTGCCCGTCGGGACTCGTGATAAAATCGAAACCGGCAGTACATTAATTGACCCTCGCGGCAGCGGCGAGCACAATAACCACCGCCGCCCAGGGGGCCTGCGCGGCATTCGCCCGCACCCGATCCATGCCAGGAGGTTCACGACCATGAATGCCGTTGCCACGGAACGTCTCGTTTCGGCCGACTCGCACGTTCATTTCACCGATGAGTGGGTCAAGGCACGGTTGCCTGCGCGACTGCACCCGGTTTGGGACGAGGCGGCCAAGAAGCAGTCCGCCTACGAGGCCACCGAACTGCGCCGCGGCCAGAAGCAGCTGCAACTCGAGGACTTTGTCGACCCCGAGGCCGCCAAAGACCCCGGTCACTTTGAGCCGCACGCCAAGCTCCTCGCCATGGATCGTGATGGCGTACAGGCCGAAGTCATCTTCCCGGAAGTCGGCGGTGCGAAATACTGCACCCCGACCCTGATGGGCGAGGACTGGAAGGAGGCGCTGTCGGGCTACAACGACGGCATGGCGGATTTCGCCGCTGTCGATCCGCTGCGGCTCCTGTCCGCCTATCAGATTCAGCTCTACGACATCGACTTCGCGGTCAAGGAAGTGCGCCGCCTGGCCAAGCGTGGTGCGCGCTGTGTGCAGATCACCCCATTCCCCACCGAGTTCGGGCTCCCCGACGTGTACGACAAGCGTTACGACCCCCTGTGGGCGGAACTCGGTGATACCGGCATCACGATCCTCAATCACCTGGACGTCAAGGCCTCGCTGTGGGACGTCTTCCGCCGCGATCCGACGCCGCAGAAGGGCATCTTCACGGCCATGCCGGCCTTCGCGCTGGCCGAGCCGATGATGTTCTGGATTCTCAGTGGCACGCTCGAGCGCTTCCCGAAGCTGCGCGTCATCCTGGTGGAGCCGGGCCTGGGCTGGCTGCCGTTCTTCTTCGAAACGGTGCTCGATCCGCGCATGACGCAGCATTACGAGTTTCCGGGCGTCAAGATGCTGCCGAGCGAGTACTTCAAGCGTCAGATGGGTGCGACCTTCATGTACGAGCCGCAGGGACTCGGGGCCGCGTATCGTTACTTCGGGCCGGACTGCCTCTACTGGTCGACCGACTTCCCGCATCCGGCCACCTGCTGGCCGAATTCGCGCAAAGTCATCGCCGACCAGTTCGGCAAGGCGGGTATCCCGGAGAAGGATCGCGCCAAGATCCTCAGCGGCAATGCGCTGCGCGTCTTCGGCCTGACCTGAGGCCGCGAATGGCCGGCGTTCTCGAGGGTATCCGCGTCCTCGATCTGTCCTCGGGCATCGCAGGTCCGATGGCCACGATGCTGCTCGCCGACCACGGCGCGCAGGTGACTAAGATCGAGCCCCCGGGCGGGGATGCCACCCGCACCCAGCTCGGCTACCGCGTGTGGCAGCGGGGCAAGCGCAGCGCGGTCCTTGACCTGAAGGACCCCGCTGACCTCAAGTGCCTGCTGGCGCTCGCCGCGCACGCCGACGTGCTGGTGGAAAGCTACGCGCCGGGCGTCACCCAGAAGCTTGGGATCGACTACGCGACCCTCGCCGCGGCGAACCCGCGCCTCATCTACTGCTCGATCACCGCCTACGGGCGCAACAACCGCCACTCCGACCGGCCCGGGCATGACGCGCTCGTCGCGGCGCGCTGCGGACTGCAGTGGGAGCAGCGCGGCTGGCCCGAGGGTGCCATCAACCACATGGCCGGGGTCGAGGATCCGTTCGCGGAAGTCGAGATCCCGATGGAATGGCTGCAGGGCGCGCCGCGTTCCGGTCCGCTCTTTCCGGCTTCTTTCTGGCCGAGTCTCGGGGCTTTCTTCGCCGCCACTACCGCGATCAGTGCCGCGCTGCGGGCGCGCGAGATCACGGGGCGCGGCCAGTGGGTGGAGACCTCGCTTATGCAGGGGGCCTTCGCCTGCGCGAGCGGCGTGTGGCAGCGCGCCGAGAGAATCGACGTGCCGATGTTCAACAGCTGGATCCTCGGTTCGCGCTCGCCGAAGGGACACTTCGAATGCGCCGACGGGCGCTGGATCCACAACTGGGTGCCCAACCCGCGCTTTCTCCTCACTGCATCGGCGGGCGAGAAGCTGAACGCGACCCCGGACCTCAAGGCGCAGAATGACCCCGACCGCTTCGGCACGGGACCGGAGGAATTGCTGGTGATGATGCATTACCAGCCGCTGCTGGCCGAGGCTGTAAGAAAGTTCCCCGCGCGGGAGTGGGTGGACGCGGCGGCTGTGGCGGGCATGACCATCCAGGACGTGCGCACGCCGGAGGAGGCGCTCGCCGATCCCTTGTTCCTCAAGGATGGCTGCGTCACCGAACTCAACGACCCGGAGCTCGGACCCATCCGCCAGGTGGGCGTGACTTACCGGCTGTCGGCCAACCCGAGCCCCATCATCCGTGCCGCCGCGCGCTTGGGCGAACATACCGCGCAGGTGAAGACCGAGGCGGCCACGCTCGCGGGGAAGCGAGCGCCGGCGGCAACCAGTGGCAAGAAGCTCGGTGCGCCGCTGGAGGGCATTACGGTGCTGGACCTCGGGCTTGCGATCGCAGGTCCCTATGGCACGCAGATCCTGTCGGACCTCGGCGCCACCGTTATCAAGATCAACGCCCTCTACGATACCTACTGGCACTCGAACCACATCGCCTACATGGCGAACCGCGGCAAGCGCAGCATCGCGCTCGACCTGAAGGATCCGCGGGCCATGAAGATCCTGCGCGAGCTGGTCGCCAAGGCGGATGTCGTGCAGCACAACATGCGCTACGACGCCGCCGAGCGCCTCAAGATCGACTACGAGAGCCTGAAGGGCATCAACCCGAAGCTGATCTACTGCCACACGCGTGGCTTTGAGACCGGGCCGCGCGAGGGCCTGCCGGGGAACGACCAGACCGGAGCGTGCCTTGCCGGGGTCCAGTACGAGGATGGCGGTATGGCCCAGGGTGGCAGGCCGCTGTGGTCGTTCACGAGCCTGGGCGATACCGGCAACGGCTTTTTGTCGGCCATCGCGATCATCCAGGCGCTCTACCATCGTGACCGTACCGGCGCGGGCCAGTTCTGCGATACCTCGATCGTGAACGCACAGCTCCTGAACAGCTCCTACGCCGTCGCGCGCCCCGATGGCACCGGCTTCCCGCGCCCGCATACCGATGCGATGCAGTTGGGCTACAGCGCGACCCATCGACTCTACGAGACGCGCGATGGCTGGCTGTGCATCGTCGCCGTCGATGAGGCGGAGTGGGGCCGGCTGTGCACGGCACTCGGGCTCGGCAGTCTCCGCAGCGATGCGCGCTTTGCCACCGCCGCCGCGCGCGCCCAGAACGATGCGGCACTGGCGGCGTTGTTCGCCGTGAAGTTCCGCGAGCGCAGTGCGGCCGCGTGGTTCCAGCTGCTCGATACCGCACAGGTGCCATGCGAGATCTCGGATCCGAAGTTCTCGCTGGGGCTGCACGATGACCCGCAGTTCAAAGAGCGCGGCTGGGTAGCGGCCTACGAGCACCCCTTCGTCGGCCGGCTGAACCAGATCGGCCTGCTGTTTGATTTCTCCGAGACGCCGGGGCGCGTGCAGGGGCCGCCGCTCGTCGTCGGTCAGCACAGTCGCGAGATCCTGGCCGAGCTCGGCTACTCGAGCGAGCAGATCGAGGCGCTATGCAAGGACTGCGTGCTCGCCTGGAGCCTGAAGGAAGGACATCGCAAGGTGCGCAGCCCCTGGCAGCCGCAGGCGAGCGCGCCCACACCCGCGGCTGCCGAGAGTAAGACATGACTACCGAGACTCCTGCGCCGGGCCCGGCTACGCGACCGGACCCGGTATACACCCCGGATGCGATCTTTTTCTGGGAAGGCGCGGCACGCGGTGAACTCCTCGGCCAGCGCTGCGCGGACTGTAGGAAGATCACCCACCCACCACGGCCGATGTGCCCGGCCTGCCATAGCACCAAGCGTGAGACCGTGAAGCTCAGCGGCCGCGGCACCGTCACCAGCTGGGCGATCCCGCGCCACCCCGCCCCGATTGGCTTCGTCGAGTCGCCGATCGTGGCGCTCATCGAGTTGGAGGAGGGCATTCGCCTCGTGTCGAACGTGGTAGAGGTGACACCAGGTTCGATGAGGGGCGGCATGGCCGTCGAAGTGCGCTTCGCGCCCACCCGCGGCGGCAAGGCCGTGCCGGTGTTCGCGCCCGCCAAGGGTGGTGCTCGTGGGTAAGTTTGCCGCCATCGCCGGCATTGGTCAGACCGAATTCTCGAAAGCCTCCGGCCGCAGCGAGCTGCAGTTGGCCGCAGAGGCGTCCAAAGCCGCGCTCGATGATGCGGGGATCAACCCGGGGGACGTCGACGGCATGATCACCTTCACCATCGACAACAGCGACGAGATTGGCCTCGCCCGCTGCCTGGGCGTGAAGGACCTCGGCTGGACCACGCGCATTCCGGGCGGCGGGGCGGCCTCGGTCGCTACCATCCATCAGGCCGCCGCCGCGGTGACCTCCGGTGCCTGCGAAGTCGTGGTCGTGTGGCGCGCTATGAACGAGCGCTCGCAGTACCGCTTCGGACAGCCGATGGCGCCGCCGAGTGGTGGCGTGGTGAATGTTGCCGGCCACGGCACCGGCTCGCTCTTGTGGTGCATGCCCTTCGGCGCGCAGACGCCCGCAAGCTGGGCAGCCCTTTCGGCGGGGCATTATATGGAGAGGTACGGAGTCACCAACCGCGACCTCGGCCACGTGTCGGTGGCGCAGCGCAAGCATGCGGCCACCAATCCGCTCGCCTGGTTCTTCGGCAAGCCCATCACGCTTGAGGACCACCAGGCCTCCAAATGGATCATCGAGCCCATACTGCGTCTACTGGATTGCTGCCAGGAGAGCGACGGCGGAGTCGCGCTCGTCATCACCAGTCTTGAGCGCGCCAAGGATCTGACGCAGAAACCCATTCGCATCGCATCCTCGGCGCAGTCGATTCCAGCGGAAGTCGAGGTGATCTCCAATTACTACCACGCGGACCTGAACGTGATGCCCGAAGCGCGCGGGGTGGCTAGGCGGCTGTACGAGCGCTCCGGGCTGTCGCCTGCGGACATGCAGCTGGCGATGATCTACGACGCCTTCACCCCGCAAGTGCTGGTACAGCTTGAGGCCTTCGGCTTCTGCAAACCGGGCGAGGCGAAGGACTTCGTGAAGGGCGGCAACATCGAAGTGGGCGGCGCGCTGCCGGTGAACACCAACGGCGGCCTGATCGGCGAGGCCTACATCCACGGGATGAACAACATCACCGAAGCGGTGCGCCAGCTGCGCGGCACCGCAACCAACCAGGTCGCCAAGATGACCAACGCACTGGTATCGTGCGGTATGGCCGGCGCAATCCTCACCAACAGCTGACGTCCTTTTTCATGAGAGTCGTGAAGCCCGGCCTGCGCCTAAAGAGCGCGGTGTGTTCCACCGAAGTCATGATCATCAAGGCGCCTGCAGGCGAAGCGCAGCTCAGTTGCGGCGGCGTGGAGATGCTCGCCACGACCGAGACGCAGCCGACGGATGCGCGCCTGGATCCTGCCCAGGCCGCCGGCTCCCTGATCGGCAAGCGTTACGTCGACGCCGAGGAGCGCTACGAACTGCTGTGCACGAAGGGGGGGCAGGGATCGCTGGCGCTGAGCGGTGTGGCGCTGCAGATCAAGCAGGCCAAGGCGCTGCCGTCGTCGGACTGATTCCATGAATCTCGCCATGCTCCTGGACATGGCAGCGGATGCCTTCGGGGAACGTGTCGCCGTAAAGTGCGGACCTGGCAGTCTCAGCTATGCCGCGCTGCGCGCCGCGGCACACGCGGCGGCACGCGAGATGGGCCGGAGAAGTTTTGCCCACGCGGCGCTTCTGGACACCAACGGACTTGCGGTCCCCATCACGTTGTTCGCGGCAGCCTACGCCGGCCTACCCTACGTGCCGCTCAACTATCGGCTGACGGATACCGAGCTCACCGAGCTGCTCGGACGCGTAGCGCCGGCCTGGCTCGCCGCACCGCCCGAACAGCTTCAGCGTCTGAAGCTGCCTGCGAACATCACCTGCGCCGATACGCGCCAGCTCGGCAGCGTCGCCAGCGCGGGCAGTGATGTCGTGCCCGAGCCGCCCGAGGATCCTCAGGCCGTGGCGATTCAGCTGTTTACGAGCGGTACCACCGGAGCCCCCAAGGCTGCTGTGCTGCGACATGAGAACCTCATGTCCTACATTCTCGGCACCGTGGAGTTCGGGGCGGCGGGAGCGGAGGAGGCGGCCCTGGTGGCGGTGCCGCCCTACCACATCGCCGGTATCTCGGCGGTGCTGAGCTCGACCTACAGTGGCCGGCGCATCGTGATGCTGCCGAGCTTCGAGCCCGCGGAGTGGCTGCGCGTGGCGCGCGACGAGCACATCACCCACGCCTTCCTGGTACCCACCATGCTGGTACGGATCATGGATGAACTCGCGCAGGCGTCCGCGCCCTTTCAGTTCCCGCAACTGCGCGCCATCGCCTATGGGGGCGGCAAGATGCCTGCCAGCGTCATCGCGCGTGCGCTGGAGGTATTCGGGGGCGTGGACTTCACGAACGCCTACGGACTGACGGAAACCAGCGCGACGATCTGTCTCCTGAGCCCCGAGGATCACCGGCTCGCCCTGGGCAGCACGGATGCGCAGGTGCGGCGGCGACTCGCCTCCGTCGGCAAGGCTTTGCCCACGGTTGAGCTTCAGGTGCGCGATGAGTTCGGGCAGGTGCTCGCTGCGCACAAGTCCGGGCTGGTGTTCGTGCGCGGGGCGCAGGTGGCCGGTGAGTACCGCGGTGCCGGCAGCCTCCTTGATGAGCAGGGCTGGTTTGCCACCCAGGATCGCGGCTCGCTGGACACGGACGGGTATCTCTTCCTCGAGGGGCGGGCGGACGATGTCATCGTGCGCGGCGGGGAGAACATCTCACCGGGGGAGATCGAGGAAACGCTGCTGGCGCATCCTGGGGTCGTCGATGCCGTGGTGGTGGCGGTGCCGAGCGAGCAGTGGGGCGAGGCGGTGGGCGCGGCGGTGGTGCTCAAGCCCGGGGCCGCCGTCACGGTCGAGTCGCTGCAGCAGTGGGTGCGCGCGCATCTGCGCTCCTCGCGCGTGCCGGAGCGACTGGTGTTCCGCGCCGAGCTGCCCTACAACGAGATGGGCAAGGTGCTGCGCCGCGTGGTGCGGCGCGAGCTGGCGAGCGAGGGCTAGAACGAGCGCGCGATCAGTTCCTTCATGATCTCGTTGGTGCCACCGTAGATGCGCGTCACGCGCGCGTCGGCATACATGCGGGCCACCAGGTACTCATTCATGTAACCGTAGCCGCCGTGCAGCTGCACGCACTCATCCAGCACTCTCTGCTGCATGTCCGTGGTCCACCATTTGGCCATCGAGGCGGTCGCATCATCCAGTCGCCCGGCGATGACGTCCATGATGCAGCGGTCGATGAAGGTGCGCGCGATGCGGGTGATGGTCGCCGCTTCCGCAAGTTTGAAGCGCGCGTTCTGGAATTCGAACAGAGCCTTGCCGAAGGCCTGACGTGATTTCACGTAGCGCACGGTTTCCGCAAGCGCGCCCTCCATGGCCGCGACTGCCTGCACCGCGACGATCATGCGCTCGTACGGCAGATCGCCCATGAGCTGCGCAAATCCCTGCCCCTCGTGCGCGCCGAGCAGGCGTTCCGACGGCACCCGCACCGCATCGAAGAACAGTTCGTTGGTATCCTGGGCGCGCTGGCCGACCTTGTCGAGGAAGCGACCGACCCGATAGCCTGGCAGATCACGGGTCTCGACGATCAGTATCGAAGTTCCCTTGGCACCGAGCGTCACGTCGGTCTTCACCACCACGAGCACCAGGCCCGCCAGATAGCCATTGGTGATGAAGATCTTCGAGCCGTTGATCACGTATTCATCGCCCGCACGCTCGGCACGGGTGCGGATGCCCTGCAGGTCGGAACCGGCGCCCGGCTCGGTCATGGCAATGGCCCCGACGAGCTCCCCGCTCGCCAGTCGCGGCAGGTAGCGCCGCTTCTGCGCCTCGGTGCCATGGTTGAGCAGGTAATGCGCCGCGATGCTGTGCACGCCCTGTCCGAAACCGGTCAGTCCGCGCCGCGCGAGCTCCTCGTACAACACCACCTCATGGCGGAAGTCCCCGCCCGCGCCGCCATACTCGCTCGGGATGTCGGCGCACAGAAACCCGAGTGCGCCCGCCTGGCGCCAGATCCCGTGTCCGACGTTGTGTTCCTCGCGCCAGCGCGCATCGTGGGGCACCATCTGCGTGTCGACGAAGCGCGCCACGGCCTGACGGTAGATCCCCAGCTCCTCGTCCATCCAGGGCGAAACGTAGTCAGTCATGGACGCACTCCCGCGGGCTCACGGCTCGGCCCACGCTTGTGAGGCCGCGGTGAACCAGGCGGGCTTGCCCGCCGTCCAGGTCTCGCCCCACAGGTTGGTGCCGCCGTTCACGTGCAGCGTCTGGCCCGTGATGAAACGCCCGGCCGGGCCCCCGATGAAGAGTACGGCTTCGGCCACCTCCCAGGGAGTGCCGACGCGGCGCAGCGGACTCGCCTGAGCGTAGCGGCGCGGGATGTCCTCGCGATAGACCGCCCAGCCTTCGGACGCGATAGCCCCCGGAGCTATGCAGTTGAGACGGATCCCGAGCGGCGCCCATTCCACCGCCAGCGCCTCGGTCAGTGCCGCGACGCCGGCGCGCGCGGCGCTGCTGTGTGCCACCTGGTGCAGGCCGCGCGGCGAGACCACGATGCTGACGATGCTGCCGGACACCCGCGCGCCGTGCCAGTGCCGTCCGAGGCTCTGCATCATGTTGAAGGTGCCGTTGAGATTGGTCTCGATCACGGCACGCCAGCCCTTCTCGCTGAAGTCGATCGCGGCCTGCGGAAACTGGCCGCCGGCACTGTTCACCAACAGATCCACGCGGCCGCGGCGCGCGAACAGGCCGGCGAAGAAGGCATCCACCGCTGCGCGCTCGCGAATGTCCAGCGCCTGAGCCTCGCAACTTAAGCCGCGCGCCGCGAGCGCGGCCTGCACGCGGGTGAGTTTCTCCAAGCTGCGGCCGCAGATGATGACCGTCGCGCCCAGGCGCGCGGCGAGCCAGGCGGTGGCGCGCCCGATGCCACTGCCGCCACCGGAGACGACCACGGTGCGGCCACTGAAAAGGTCGGCGGCGAGTGAGATCGGATGGTTGGCCAGTTCTTCGTCGGACATGACGAAACGCGCCGCAGCCGGTGCGCTCGGGTTCGCAGGGGGGGTAAGTTCACTCATGCGCGGCTCAGCTGCCTTTGCCCAGCAGTTCGCTGCTGATGATCAGCTTGCGCACCTCGGTGGTCCCGGCGCCGATCTCCAGCAGCTTGATGGCGCGGTAGAGGCGATTGATCTCCGACTCCCAGATGTAGCCGCTGCCCCCATGAATCTGCAGCGCCTCCGACAGCACCCGGTTCATGCCCTCGGAAGCGTACATGACCGACGCCGCCGTCAGTGCGTGGATGCGTCCGCGGCCGCCGCCACCGACCTCCAGGTCGTTGGCGGCCGCGAGTACGCGGTAGGTGAAGGTACGCATGGTCTCGACCGTGACGTACATCTCCGCGAGCTTCGCCTGGATCATCTGGAAGTCGGCGATCGGATGCCCGAACTGCTGGCGGGACTGGGAGTAGTCCAGCCGCCAGCTGCAAAGCGCGCTCGGCAATCCCGAGGCACAGCGGGGCGATCATCGCGCGCTCCAGATCCAGCCCGCTCATCACCACCGCGACACCGCCGTTCTCCGCGCCGACGAGATTCGCCGCCGGTACGCGGCAGTCGGTGAACACCAGTTCGGCGGTCTGGCTGCCGCGAAATCCCATCTTGGTCGAGCTTCTGCGCGACGCGGAAGCCCTCGAAGTCTTTCTGCACGATGAAGGCGGAGATGCCCTGCGGGCCGCGTTCCGGGGCGGTCTTGGCATACACCAAGAGCACGTCGGCCACCGGACCGTTGGTGATGTAGATCTTGGTTCCGTTCAGCAGGTAATGATCGCCCTGGCGACGCGCGCTGGTGCGCATCGAGCCGAGCGCATCGGAGCCGGCTCCCGGCTCAGTCAGGCCGAGCGCGCCGACCAGCTGGCCCGAACACAGCCCGGGCAGGTACTGGCGGCGCAGCTCCTCGCTCGCGTTGCGGTAGATGTTGTTGACGCACAGGTTGTCGTGCGCGACCCAGGCAAGTCCGAGCGCGTGGTTCCAGCGCGCCAGAGCCTGCAGTACCAGGCCGCTGCTGAAGAGGTCGGCGCCGCCACCGCCGAGGCGCTCCGGCACCGTCACGCCGAGGTATCCGGCCGTGCCGAGTGCGGCGAACGCGGCGGCCGGCCACCATTCCTCCGCGTCCATGCGTGCCGCCAGGGGGTAGAGCTCGCGGCGCGCGTAGTCTGCGGCCGCATCCAGGGTGGCCTGCTGCTCTGCGGACAGGTCAAAGGCCGGCAGCGGGCCGGGCGAGGCTTCGGTCATGGGACGAGTCCCTGGGTGGAAGGCTGCAGTCGGAAGACTAATGAGTAATGCTCAGTATGTCCACAATGAGAGTGGAGTAATTGACTTCTTTACCCAAGTGAGGTGGACTCACTAGATGGCAGAGAGTCGGCTACGGATCGGGTGTGGCTGCGGATTCTGGGGTGACAGCGCCGCCGGTCCCGCGCAGCTGGTGCGCCGCGGCGACATCGACGTACTGGTGCTCGATTATCTGTCCGAGATCACCCTGTCGCTCCTGGCGCGTGCACGCCGCAAGCGCCCCGAGCTCGGTTACACGCCCGACTTCGTGCACGAGGTCATGCGGCCGCTCGCCCGCGAGATTGCCGAGCGCCGCATCAAGGTCATCGCCAACGCTGGCGGGGTGAACCCGCGCGCCTGTCGCGACGCGCTGCAGCAGGTCCTCGGCGCCCAGGGCATCTCGATGTCGATCGCCGTGGTGCTCGGGGATGACATCAGTGCGGAGCTGGATGACCTGCGCAAGTCCGGCGTGCGCGACATGGATGACGGGGCGCCCCTGCCGCAGGAGCTGGCCAGCGCCAACGCCTACCTCGGCGCCTTACCCATCGCCCAGGCCCTCGCCCAGGGTGCGGACATTGTCATTACCGGGCGCTGTGCGGACAGCGCGCTCGCGCTCGGTGCCCTGGTGCACCACTTTGACTGGCCGGAGGAGGATCTCGATCGCCTGGCGCTCGGGAGTCTTGTCGGCCACATCATCGAGTGCGGGCCGCAGGCGACCGGTGGCATCTTCACGGACTGGCGCACGGTGGCCGGGGGCTGGGATGACATGGGTTATCCGGTCGTCGAATGCTGCGCCGACGGCAGCTTCATCGTTACCAAGCCGGCCGGGACCGGCGGGCGGGTGAGTGCGGCGACCGTAGCCGAGCAGATCACCTACGAGGTGCACGACCCGGCACAGTACGTACTGCCCGACGTCGTCTGCGATTTCGCCAACGTGCGTCTTGAGGAGCTGGGTGAGGATCGGGTGCGGGTGAGCGGCGCGCGCGGGCTGCCGCCAACCCCCTATTACAAGGCGAGTCTCACCTACGCGGCTGGGTTTCGCTGCACCGCGACCCTTATGATCGTCGGCGCCGAGGCGGCGGACAGAAGGCGCGTCACGTGGCGCAGGCGATCCTGCGCCGCACGCGCCGGTTGTTCGCGGAACACGGTTTCAGCGACTACAGCGCGGTGTCCGCGGAGGTGCTGGGCGCGGAAAGCATGTACGGGCCGCACGCCCGCCACGGCGCAACCCGCGAGGTCGTGCTCAAGATCGCCGTGGCGCACACGCAGGAGCGGGCGCTGGAGCTGTTCGCCCGTGAGATCTTTCCCGCCGCCACCTCCATGGCGCAGGGCATCACCGGTTTCGCCGCCGGGCGCCCGGCCGTGCAGCCGGTCGTGCGCCTGGCATCCTGCCTGGTGCCCAAGTCGCGCGTGCACGCCAAAGTCGAAGTGCAGGACGCGCACGGCCTGCACGTGAGTGCCGTCAGCGCCGCGCCGGCGACCCGCGCCACCGCTGCGGCAGCTGCCGAAAGCGCAGCGTCGCCGCCGACGGCGCTCGTCACGCACCGCCCGTCTGCGCCCGGGGCCCCCCGGCAGAGTGTGCCGCTGCTGCGGCTCGCGCACGGGCGCAGCGGCGACAAAGGCGACACGGTCAACATCAGCGTGCTGGCAAGGCGGCCGGAGTTCGTCGCGCTGCTCGCGCAGGTGCTGACCCCGGCGGTGGTGCGTGCGCATCTTGCGCACCTGATCGAGGGTGAGGTTGAACGCTACGACTGGCCGGGCCTGGACGGCTGGAACTTCGTCCTGCGCCAGGCGCTCGGCGGCGGCGGGGTGGCATCACTGCGCTACGATCCGCAGGGCAAGAGCTACGCGCAGATCCTCATGGACCTACCGGTCGACATTCCGGCCGCCTGGGTCGAGCCCGGCGGCCTGCTGCAGGCGGCCTCGTGAACGCGCGCGTGAAACCGGGCCGACGGCGCGCGCGGCTGCCGCGCGGCGAGCGCGTGGCCGCGATTATGAGTGTCGCGCGCGAGGTGTTCTGCGAAAGAGGCTACGCCGCGGCCTCCACTGCCGAGATCGCCGCACGCGCCGGGGTGGTGGAAGGCACCCTGTATCGCTACTTTCCCACTAAGCGCGACCTGCTCATCAAGGTGGTCGAGGCCTTCTACGAGCGTATTTTTGCCGACTACGAACGCCAGCTGCAGGGGGTGCGCGGCACCTGGAACCGCCTGCGGTTCCTCATCTGGAAACATCTGAGCGTCCTGCACGGCGATCCGGCCATGTGCCGGCTGATTGTCCATGAGCTGCGCCCGGGGCCGCAGTACCGCCAGTCGAGTGTCTTCAGGCTCAACCGGCGCTACACCGAGCGCACGCTCGCGGTGATCAGGGAAGGGATCGCCTCGGGCGAGTTCGAGGATCATCTGCCGCTGCCGCTCGTGCGGGACATGATCTTCGGCTGCGCTGAGCACCACACCTGGGCGTACCTGCGTGGCGAGGGACAGTTCTCGCCCGATGAGGCGGCGGACGCCCTCACGACTCTGGTCTACCGCGGCCTGGCCCGCGGCGGGCAGCCGCAGGCGGGCGGGGTCGATGTCTCGGTGCAGCGTCTCGAGCAGGCGGTGCAGCGCCTGGAAGGCCTGACGCCGGCCCGGCGCCGGCCGCGCAGGGGGGCGAACTGATGTTCAAGCGCGTGCTCATCGCCAACCGCGGCGAGATCGCCTGCCGCATCCTGCGCACGCTCAAGTCGCAGGGCATTGCGAGCGTTGCGGTGTATCACCACGAGGACCGCGCCGCGCCGCATGTGCAGCTGGCCGACACTGCGGTGCAGCTGCACGCAGACGTGCCGACGGCGGCATACCTGGATCAGGAGCAGATCATCGCGGTCGCGCGCCGCGCAGGCGCCGATGCGATCCACCCGGGCTACGGCTTTCTGTCCGAGAACGCCGGCTTTGCCGAACGCGTCACCGCCGCCGGGCTCACCTTCATCGGGCCGGACGCGGCGGTTATCCGCCTGATGGGCGACAAGATACGCGCGCGCGCGTTCGCCATCGAGCAGGGCGTGCCGGTGGCTGCGAGCCTGGACGCCACGCAACCCGAGCAGCTCGCCGCGCGCGCCGGCAACGTCGGCTTCCCGTTGCTGGTGAAGGCCGCCGCCGGCGGTGGCGGCAAGGGCATGCGCATCGTACGCACCGCGGATGAGCTTGCCGAGAACCTGCAGGCCGCCGCCGCCGAGGCGCTGCGCTATTTCGGTGACGGTCGCGTCTATGCCGAGCGCTATATCGAGCGGCCACGTCACATCGAGGTGCAGGTGCTCGGCGACGGCGCGGGCAATGTCGTACATCTGTTCGAGCGCGAATGCTCGCTGCAGCGGCGCTATCAGAAGATCGTGGAGGAGTCTCCGGCGCCGAACCTGCCGCAAGAGCTGCGCCACGCCATGTGCGCCGCCGCGGTGCGTCTGGCGAGCGCGGCACGCTATCGCAACGCCGGCACGGTCGAGTTCGTGCTGGCGCCGGATGGGGAATTCTACTTCCTCGAGATGAACACCCGGCTGCAGGTCGAGCACCCGGTGACCGAGTGCGTGCTGAACGTTGACCTGGTGCAGCAGCAGCTGCAGCTGGCCGCAGGCGCAGCGCTGGCATTCACGCAGTCGGGGCTCGAGCCGCGCGGTCACGCCATCGAGTGCCGCATCTGCGCCGAGGAGCCGGAGCACGACTTCCGGCCCGCGATCGGACGCATCGGCGTGCTGGAGGTTCCCGCTCGGCCCGAGATACGCTTCGATGGCGGGGTGTGTGCCGGGCAGGCGATCACGCCGGCGTTCGACTCGATGCTCGCGAAACTCGTGGCCCGCGGTGCCAACCGCGCCAGCGCCGCTGCCGAACTGGCCGCAGCGCTGAGCGAGCTGGTGCTGCTCGGGGTTGCGACCAACATCGACTATCTCACGCGCGTAGTACGACATCCGCAGTTTCTCGCCGGGCATCTGCATACCGGCTTTCTCGCCGAACACGCGCGCGAGCTCATGCCGCAGCCGGCGCCGCAGGCAACGCACGCGGCCGTGGTGGCGGCGCTCTTGGCCGAACCGCAGTTTCGACATGCGGTCTTAGACGTGCCCGAGCCGCACGCCACCATCGGCTCGTGGCGCAACTGACCATGAGTTATCGGGTGCGCATCGATGGGCACGACCTCGAAGCGGAAATCCTCGCGCGACGGCCGCAGTTACAGCTGCGCCTGGATGACAGTCGTTACCGGGTCGAGACCCCCGCGGCGGCCTCTACCCAGTTTGAACTGACCCTCGATGGTGTGCGCTACCAAGGCTGGCGTTACGCCTGCGGCGATGCCGTGCACGTGCGCGTCAACGGCCACACCTACATCGTCGAGTTCCCGCGCCGCGCGCCGCAAGGCGAGGGCGTCGCGGCGCAGGAGGAAGTGCGTGCCAGCATGCCGGGTGTGGTGATCGACGTACATGTGAAGGCCGGCGCGCCGGTGCAGGCCGGGGATAAGCTCGTGACGCTTGAGAGCATGAAATTGCAGATGACGGTGGTTGCATCCCACCCCGGCACCGTGCGCGAGGTGCACGTGCTGCCGCAAGCCGTGTTCGAACGCGGTGCGCTGCTGGTGAGTTTCGGCAAGACGGAGACGGTTGTGCCATGAGATCCCTGGAGTCCGCGATACGTACCGGCTCGGTCGAGTTCCGCCGCCGCTACGCGCACAACAAGGCGCTGGCCGCGCAGCTGCGGGCGCGCCAGCAGACAGCGCGCAGTGCGCGTCCGGCGCGGGATCTGCAGCGCCTGGCAGCGCAGGGGAAGCTGCTGCCGCGGCAGCGCCTGGAGCTGCTGCTCGATCCGGGCACGCCGTTCCTGGAGCTCTCAACACTCGCGGCCAACATGGCCTATGGTGGCGAGTCCCCCGGCGCCAGCTGTATCACCGGCATCGGCGTCGTCGCGGGGCACGAGGTGATGGTGCACGCCGACGACCCCACGGTGAAGGGTGGCGCCTGGTACCCGCTCACCGTGAAGAAAATCGTGCGCGCACTCGATATCGCCATTGAGAATCGTCTGCCGGTGGTGCACCTGTGCGATTCCGCCGGCGGCAGTTGCAGATGCAGTCGGCGCTGTTTCCCGACCGCTACATGGCGGGGCGCATATTCCGCAACCAGTCGGTGCTCAGCAAGATGGGGGTGAAGCAGCTGGCGCTGGTATTCGGCCACTGCACCGCAGGCGGTGCCTACGTCCCCGCGCTCAGTGACTACAACGTCATCGTGCGCGGCACCGGAGCGGTTTTCCTGGGCGGGCCGCCGCTGGTGAAGGCGGCGACCGGTGAGGTGGTGTCCGCGGATGACCTGGGTGGCTGCGATCTGCACACGCGCACCAGCGGCACCTGCGACTACCCGGCGGCGGACGAACAGGAAGCCTTCGCCATCGGGCGCGAGATCGTCGCGCACTGGGAGCGGGCAGCGAAATGGCGTCTGCCGGAACAAGCGGCGGAACCCCCGGCGCTGGATCCGGACGATCTTTACGGGATCCTTCCCGATGACATCAAGCAGACCTTCGAGATGCGCGAGGTGATCGGTCGGATCGTCGATGGCAGTCGTTTTCACGAATACAAGCCGGCCTACGGCACGACGCTGGTCTGCGGCTACGCGCACCTGTGGGGCTATCGCGTCGGCATCCTCGCCAATAACGGCATTCTCTTCAACGACAGCGCCATCAAGGGCGGTCATTTCATCGAGCTGTGCAATCAGAACAATACACCGCTGCTGTTCCTGCAGAACATCACCGGCTACATGGTCGGGCGCGAGTACGAGGCCGCCGGCATCACCAAGGACGGCGCCAAGATGATCATGGCGCAGACCTGCAGCCACGTGCCCAAGCTGACGGTGATGTGCCATGGCTCCTTCGGCGCCGGCAATTACGGCATGTGCGGACGGGCTTTCGATGGCCGGCTGCTCTTCAGCTGGCCCAATCATCAAATTGCCGTCATGGGGGGTGAGCAGGCGGCCGGCACCCTCGCCGAAGTGAAATTGCGCCAGCTTGAGCGCGCCGGTGCCAGCGCCGATCCTGCCCTCATAGCGCAGTTGCGTGCCGACACGCTCAAAGCCTACGAAGAACAGACCTCCGCGTACTACTCGACCTCCGAGCTCTGGGACGATGGCATCCTCGACCCGGTGGATACCCGCAACGCGCTCGGGGTGGCGCTCTCGGCGGCGCTGAACGCTCCCGGCGGGGTTGCGGGGAACGGTGTGTTTCGCTTCTGAGCCGGTTCGCTACTTACCCTTCCAAACCGGTGCGCGCTTCTCGGCGAACGCGCGCGGCCCCTCCTGGGCATCCTCACTGAGGTATACCGGTTCGAACAGGCGGTCCCCGGCACGCAGCGCCTCCGTGCGGCCGGTCTCGGTCGAGGCGTACACGAGTGCGCGGGCGGCCCGTACCGTGAGCGGCGCATTGGCGGCGATGCGCGCCGCAAGTTCCAGGCTGCGGGGCATGAGCTGCGCGGACGGCACGACGTGATTGACGTAGCCGAGTTCGTGCAGTCGGGTGGCGCTCAGGGGCCCCCCGGTCAGGAGCAGCTCCATCATGATCCGTTGCGGCAGCATGTTGATGAGCGGTGCCGCCCACGGTGTGCCGCGTCCGACCCGCGCCTCGGTTACGGCGAAGGTAGCGTGCTCGGCGGCGACGCACAGGTCGCACATCTGGGCGAACAGCCAGCCCCCCGCCATTGCCATGCCGTTGACGGCGGCGATCGTGGGCTTGCTGACCTGCACTGAGTCCCCGAGAATCGGGATGAACCCGCGCGGGGGCACCTTCAAGCCCGTGGCGCTGGCTTCCTTCAGATCCATGCCGGCACAGAACGCCTTGTCTCCGGCACCGGTCAGGATGGCGACCCGGGCCGACTCGTCCTCCTCGAAGCGCTTCCACGCGCCATGCAGGCCGGCGCGCACCTCGGCGTTGATCGCGTTGCGGGCTTCCGGACGGTTGATCGTGATCAGCGCCACCGGACCGTGCATCTCGAACACAATTGCCTCAGTCATAGGCGGACGACCTCTAGGGTTGACAGATGCGAGCGACCACCGCTAGCGTACCAAAACGGTACCAGCGGTACCGCGAGAGCGATTCATGACGATCGACCTGGGGAGCCCGCGTCTCTGCCGACAGCGGCAGCACGCAGGCGGCGAGAGCTGCTCTGAACATCTCACCGAGCCTAGAGGCAAGCCGGCTGCTCGAGGCGGCGCTGGCTACGAGCGCTAGCCGCCGCTGTCGGTTTTGCACGGTTGCCCGTACTTGCTGGTGGATCTTGGCGCACCCACCGCACGCCTGGCATCCGAGCGCGCCTCACTGGCAGCCTGGCTCGAACGACAGGCCTGCCCGGTACTCGGACTGGCGCGCGAAGGCATCGTTCACCCACTCGCGGATGCCTGCGATGCCGTTGCCACCTCGGCCGAGGATGCCGCGCCTCTGATCTCCAATGTCGAAGCTGCGCCTCTCGCTGCGCTGGTGCTGGTGCAGCTGCTGCGGATGAGCGAAAAGCTCACCATCGGGCAGGCATTGATCGCTGAATCACTCGCCTACGCGACGCTGCAGGCGGGCGCAGAATTTCGCGGCTGGCTCGCCCAGGCCGCAAAACCCGTAGCGGCACTGGCAGAGGACGGGCAGGCCCCCATTCTCCTCGAGCGCCACGGTGCGCACCTGGCGCTGCAACTCAACCGGCCGGCGCGCCGCAATGCGCTCTCGGTGAGCATGCGCGACGCGCTCGCGGAGGCGCTGGAGCTGGTGGTCGCGGACACCTCGATCACCCAAGTGACGATCAGCGGTGCCGGTGCGTGCTTCAGTGCGGGCGGGGATCTGGCGGAGTTCGGCACGGCACCCGATACGGCGACTGCCCATGCGGTGCGCTCGACGCGTTCGGTGCCGGCGCTGCTGGCGGCCTGTGCCGGCCGCTTGACCTTCCGCGTGCATGGCGCAGCCGTCGGCGCCGGGGCTGAGATGGCCGCCTTCGGTGGGCGGATCGAGGCCACCGAAGATGCCTTCTTCCAGCTGCCTGAAATCCGCTACGGTCTCATTCCCGGTTCGGGTGGTTGCGTCAGCCTGCCGCGGCGCATCGGGCGGCAGCGCACGGCGTACCTGGCGCTCTCGGCGCGCCGGCTCGAGGCGCGCACCGCATTGAGCTGGGGTCTTGTCGATGCGCTCACCGCTGCGCTCACACCCACTATGGCGGTGCGCGCCTGATGCCTACCCGTAGCGATTCAGCAGGAGGACCCCAGTCATGACGAGGTCGGCAGTAGTGACCGGAGCGGCGATGGGTATGGGGATGCTCATGGCACGCAAGCTGTCGCAGCGCGGCTGGCAGGTATTTGCCGGGGTGATCCCGGGGGCGGACACCGCCGAGCTCACCCGCGGTGTGACGCTCACGCCCATCGAGCAGGACGTGACCAACGAGGCCATGGTGCAGAGCGGGGCAGAGCAGGTCGCGCGCGCCCTGGGTGGCGCCGGACTTGATCTCTTGATCAACAATGCCGGGATTGCCGACATTGCCACCGGACCGGTGGAGGGCGTCGACATCGAACAGGGCAAGAGACTCTTCGACGTGAATGCCTTCGGCCAGGTGCGTGTGGTCAAGGCCTTCCTGCCGCTGCTACTGGAGAGCCGGCAGTCGCCCCGCATCCTCAACTTCGCCTCCGGTGCAGTGCGCGTCCCGATGCCGTGTTCCAGCATGTACAACATGTCCAAGTACGCGGTGGAGGGGTTGACCAATACACTGCGCTACGAGCTCGCCAAGTTCGGCGTGCAGGCCACCTCCATCGAGCCTGGAGCGGTCAAGACCCACATGACCGCTGATCCCATCAATTCCACGGCGCGCATCTGGGAGCGCTCGACGCCGGCGATCCGCGCGCGCTACGAGGCGAAGCTGCGGCCGATCACCGACCAGCTCGGCAAGATGCTGCTCACGGCGAACGAGCCGGACGCGGTGACCGATGAGGTGCTCAGACTCATCGACGTGCCGAAGCTCAAGCCGCGCTACATGGTCGGTAAAGAAGTAAAGATGCTGCCGCTGATGCAGGCGTTGCTTTCCGAGAGCGCCTTCGAGCGGCTGGTGGCCAAGCAATTCAACATTTAGGCCGCGCACGGCGCGGTCACTGAAGGAGACTATTGGTGCAGGACGTTAAGGCTCGATTTGCGGCGCTCAAGAACGGCAGCCTGACCCTCGCGCAGGCGAGTGGCGCACAACGCGCGGAGCGGCTGCGCAGCATCCTGAGCGCGGTGCTCAAGAACAAGCAGCGCTTCTACGACGCGGCGCACACGGAGATGAAGGCGTGCGACCTGGACGTAGCGGCGCAGCTCGTCATGGTGAAGAGCGAGATCGACTTCGTGGCGAAGCGCGTCACGGCATGGATGAAACCGCGACGCGTGCGCAATTCCGCGGCCACCCTGGGCAAGAAGTGCTACATCCTCTATGAACCCAAGGGCGTGGTGCTGAACCTCTCCACCTGGAATGCCCCCATCGCGATCGCGCTGGTGCCGGCCGTGGCGGCGATCTCCGCCGGCAACTCCTTTGCGCTCAAGCCCTCCGAGCTCGCGCCCCACAGCGCTACGGTGCTCAAGGAAGTGCTGGAGGCTGCGGTGCCGCGCGAGGAGTTCGCAGTTTTCGAGGGCGGCCCGGATGTGGCTCAGGAACTGCTCACGATGCCGTTCAACCACATCTACTACACCGGCGGCCAGCGCGTCGGTCGACTGGTGATGAAGGCCGCAGCCGAGAACTTTGCCGCCGTGACGCTTGAGATGGCGGCAAGAACCCCGCCATCGTCGACAGCTCCGCGGCGATTGACAATGCGGCC
>CAVUQM010000004.1:0-296851 GCA_963743625.1 uncultured Pseudomonadota bacterium
TTTTTGACTGGTTCCGAGTACGTATTGCTAATCCACGGTGGTGCTCTCCCCGGGACAGTTCTTTCCGCACAGCAAGCTACTGACCGCGCTGCTGCGCCGCGTATTGATGTGGGCGGACGTCGTGGTGCTACTTGCCAAGTGCGAGATGACCGCTTACGAGAAGTTTGCGCCGCGAGCGCGTTTGATACGCATTGCCAATTGCGTGTCGATCGAGCAAGGCCGCGATCCTGTCGCCCTCAGCCCCACCGCAGTGCTGACGGTCGCCTACATCGGGCGCCTCACCGCAAGCAAGGGAATCCTTGAGACGATCGAGGCGGTGCGGCTGCCGAAGACCGCGGCATCGAGGTCCGCCTTAACATCGCTGGTGCCGGAGAGGCTTTGGATGCGATTCAGCACACCATCGCAGCTGCTGGGCTAGCCACTCATGTACATCTCATCGGCGAAGTATTCGCAGAGGCGAAGCGTCAGTTGTGGTACCAGACGGATGTCCTGGCACTCCCGAGCTACCACGAGGGTCTTCCGTACGCGTTGCTGGAGGCGATGGCATGCGGTGTGGTACCCGTTGCCTCACCCGTGGGGGCCATTCCCGACGTAATGCAGGATCGGGTGCATGGACTGCTGGTACCGCCCCGAGAACCGCAGGCCGTGGCATATGCGCTTGAGCAACTTGCCGGCGACCGGCTACTGCTGCAGCGTCTGTCGCAGGCAGCGCGTGAGCGTGTCGTGACGTGCTATTCGGTCACACGTCTCGCAGACCAATTTACGGAGCTGTATCAGAGTCTGTCGACCAGCGCCGACTGAATCCCCGGTGAGCCTTCCACAGGCTCAGCGCGACAAAGGCCGCAGTTGCGTCAGCTGGGTGCGAGGCGCGTGCACTGCTAGCGCGAGGCGCATGCGCTGTGCGGCAATGAGCGCCGGAAATGTAAGCGTAGAGATAGGTGAGCGATTCGATGAGATGCACGCTTTTGTAGAAGGTTGAGCATATAATTCTCAGGGTTACCCCGACCCAACCGACCGCCACGGCGCCAATCAGACTCTGGTCGCACCGGGCGACCACGAAAGCGTCACGCATTATCAGTAGGTACAGTGCAAGCGCCAGCGACAGGCCGAATACTCCCATTTCGACGATGAAGGCAGCCGCCGAGGTCTCGCTCGTGTAGCGGCCGAAGAGCGAGTAATACTGACCGGTAAAGCTAGGCCCCAGCGACGAGGGACTGCCGTTGCCCAAGCCAACCCCAAACATCAGGCGCACCGGATCCGACGCGAATGCCTGTAGCGGCACCACCAACGCGTCCCAGCGCCCCGCTTCGCGCCGCGAGCCTAGGTCGGTCTCTTGGTCGACATACTGCTGGACTGTGTTGCGATCGCTGAAGAAATCCTCGACCGTATATGGATATGGATTGTTCAGTGACGCGTAGTAGTCGTACACCGGTACATACAAGGCGCCGAACAGCGCGAATAAAGCTATAGCCAAGCCGCCGACGCGCAGGCGTTTCCCAGCCGGTGCACCCAGAAACAGCGTCGTCAATAAGCCAATCGGTAACAGCAGCACGGTACTCTTGGTCTCATTGATGGTCGTGGGAATAATGAGCAACGCAAACAGGACCAGGAAAACGGCCTTTCCCAAGCGCTGGCGCAGCGTGAAGCCTGCCGCGACGCAGATCACCGCAATGATAAAAATCGACATAACCGAGGAAATCATGAGAGTGCCGTAGACGGGATCGCCACTCCAGCGGCCCATCTCAGTGACCATGTGACGCTGATAGACGCTCACCGGCACCTGTAGCAATGCGATCCCGAGTAACAGGCGCAGCTGCGTGCGGATCTGGTCCTCTCGGAATTCCCATACCGCGGGCAGGAAGAACATCGGCACCGCGCGGACGTAATACCTTAGTCCACCGATAAAGGTGCCGGGGGAAACCGCGTTTGTGAGTACGCCGGCCATGATTACGGCAGCGGCAGCAGCGATGACGATCCAATAGGGCGCGGCGACGAAGCGAAACCGGTCACGCGCGCCGAGGGCTAGAACGCAGATCGTCGCAAGCAACGACAGCAACTCCGGCAGGAACTTCAGTGGCGCCGGAGCGATGTGCAGCTCCGTGACATAGGACGCCAGTGTCGCAGCGACGATGATGGTGAGTGTCAAGAACTGCATCGGAACAGGTCCTCGCGGATATTACTCGGCGCCCCCGGCATGGCCGAGGAACGCCACGACTGACAGGTGATCCACCACCAGCGCGACGCGCGGCTGTAAGGACTTGAGCTGCGACAGTAACGGGGTGAGACGCGCTGAGTAGGTCACGAGGTAGGTCCGGCGTGGCGAATTGATTAGCGCTTCAAGCTGCGCGGTCGACTGCAACAGCGGGCGGTTGCTCCAGCGATCGATGGTGCCGTAGCTACAGGAATATGACTCGAAATTGAAGTCGGCGCGATCAACGTAGAAGTACTGAACCTGCGGATCGTAGTAGTCGAGCCCCTGTACGGCACTCACGATCTGGGCGTCTCCAGCGCTATCTTGACTTTTAAGCCATTGCACGATGCGCCGCAAATCATCACGCACCACCAAATGTGATTGCTGTGCAGCGCTCAGGTTGCGGCGAAACAACGCCGTGGGTTGAGCGATTCGAATCAGGTGCAGGGGTTGAAAATCCTCGCTCAGCATGAACAGAGCCAGGCACGTGCATGCCGTGGCCAGAGGCGCAGCCGCGCCGGGGACCAGGCGTTGCACAAAATCGCCCACGGCTGTAAAGGCAAGGACGAGCGCAATGGGATAGAGATAAAAGAGATAGCGTGTCTCATGTCGCGGGGCGTCACTCGCACAGGTGGCCAGCAGCAGCAGGACAAGCAGTATTAGCAGGGCACGGCTGGCTGAGACGCCAGCCTCGTTCCGGCACAGCGTTTGCACCGCGGCGGCGCTCAGCAGAACTAAAAGCCCCACCCCGAGACGCGGGACTGCGCTTCCCCACGGGCGCAGAACCTGGCTAACAACGTCGGGGACGCTAATGAGCGGATAAAGGAACGACAGCGGCAAGCGCTCCAGGCCAGTCGCCGCCGGCGCACTCCAATGCCAGTAGGCGAAGGCTGCCCAGAACACAGCCGAGACTGCGACGGCTCTATAAACGCTGCGGGCAGCGGGAGTCAGCAGTTGCGGCACCGAAGTAAGCCGGACGAGCGCCGCAAGTAACAAAACCGCGCCGCAGATCACGAACTGGTGGGCAAGCGCACTCACCAGCATGGCGACCAGCACCCCCGCCGCCCAGTCAGCGCTACGCCGCCGCCAAATACCACGCAGCGCAAGCAGCGCCGCAAATAGTGGTGCACTGAACAGCGCGAGCCATGCGGGCTGTGCTCGCAGGAGCTGCCATAAGGACGCAGTCCCCTGCCATGGATCAAGAAGCATGTCGCCCGTGCCGGGCGCATAGTCGCTCGGGAGCGCCGGAACGGACTCAAAGAGTCGAAACTCGGTGGTGTCAAAGTAGTACACCGCCACCAGCAGCAGCACGAACCCGATGAGCTCCCGCCACTCGGCCTTTCCCAGCTTCAGTGAGCGCCGCCGAATCAGAATCGGCAGTAAGTTCGCCACCGCCAGGAGAACGCCGCCTTCCCATAAAAGTGCACCGACGACCGTCAATACCGCCAGCCACACTGCGGCACGTCGATCCTCATCGATCGTGCGCCGCAGAAAGAACACCACATACCAGACAAACACCGCCTGAAACGGCGCATACATGCGACCGAAACGACTCAGCTCCGTTTCCCAAACCGACACGGCGAGTGCAATCACCACGAGCAGGCCCGTGTTTGGCCCACTGACTCTCCTGCCGATGAGGTACGCCGCGGGCATCATTACCAGGCCGCACACGGCACTTATCCACCGGGGCGCGACATCGAGAGATACGCCCGAGAGATTCAGAAGCGCGGCCAGGTATTGCAGTAATAGCCCGCGGCTATAAAGGCCGCCACAGTCGAACACCGGCAGCCCATGGCGCAGCAAATTCTGAACCGAGCGCACGATGAAATATTCATCGACCACCAGCGGCGCAGCGCCGAGCGATCGCAGGCGCGCCAGGGTGCCGAAGGCAACGGCACCTACGGCTAGCAGCAGTAGTGCGGCCCGTACGACATCCAGGGGTCGCCTAGGCGTGTCGCCGGCGTGGCCGACTTTTGGCGCTGCAGACACTGCGTCTGCGACTCACCGCGCGGCGATTTGGTCGCGCGGTGCGATCGGCACAGGGATTTCGGAGTTGCGATCCGCGAAGTGGATAACGCTTTCGACCTGGTAGTCCCTGATGTCTCGTGCGTGCGTAAAAATGATGAGTTCGCCGAGCAGGCCAAGCGCGAAAAGCTGCAAGCCGAGGACCAGCAATAACGAGCTCAGAAGCAAGGCTGGACGGTCTGCGAGCGGGTGATCGAAACCGATCCGAGCTACCACGAGAGCGAGCAGCAGCAGCGTGCCCAGACCCGCCAGAAGCAACCCTATCATGCCGAAAAAGCGCAGCGGCTTCTTGGTGAAGCGCACGAGAAACAGCACGGTCATGATATCGAGCGCCCGGTGCGCGTACTCCCGCGCACGATAGTGACCTTCGAAGCGATCTTTGGGTGACTGCCTGACGCGCACCTCTGTCACGCGAAAGCCCTGCCGGTGGGCCAGAACTGCCATAAAGCGATGCTGATCGCCGTATAGGAAAACTTCATCGACGACGCGCCGCTTCATAGCGCGCGCACCACAACCGAGGTCGTTGAACGCGAATCCCGTCATCAGGCGCACCGCGCGATGGAATAGCGTACGCCGCAGCGACTCGAACGGTCCGCCTGCGCGCGGCCAGCGGCACGCTATTGCGACGTCACTCGTGGCGAGCGCCTCCACGAGCTGTGCAATCCCGCTGCTCTCAATCTGGTGGTACGCCGGCAGTGTGATGAGCACGGCACCGCGCGCACGCTCGAATCCGGCCATAAGCGCCGTTGCTTCGCCGAAGGATTTGGTGAGCGTCACGATGACGATGCGCTCACCATGCAGTCGAAGCTCCTCAAGTGCCGCCGCAACCTCGGCATTGCGGCCGTCTAGGACGAAAATAATCTCGTACGGGCGGGCGAGTTGTTCCAGGCCCGCTTTGTAGTCGCGGAATAACTCACCGATGTGCGCATGCCGAGTGCCTACCGGCACCACCGCGGACACCTCCACACTGAATTGTCGCTCACTCATACGTGCGTCCCTGGCAGTTACTCGGTACCCGACAGTTGCTCGGTGAGCCTGGCGAAATCGCGTTCGCGCAACTCTCCAAGCTTGACCACTAGCTCTGCAATCGCGCCGCTCGACAGCAGCATTACTGCGCCCGCTGCGAACACGAACGCGGAGCCGGCGAGCGGCAGCGGTACGCGTGTTCCGCGTACGACGACTTCAAACATCGTGTAGCTCATTGCGAGCACACTAAGCGCCATCGCGGGTAATCCCAACAGAGCGAACCACAGCAAGGGTCGTGAGACAAAGCTGGCGATCGTCTTAATGACCAGCAGATCCAGGAAGACCTTGTAGATGCGCGAAAGCCCATATTTTGATTCACCAAAGCGCCGGGGGTGGTGTGTCACTTTGATTTCGGCGATTCGTGGTCCGGCCATCGAAGCCATGGCCGGTATGAAGCGGTGCATTTCCGAGTACAGCGGGATCGCCCTTATAACCGAAGCGCGGAAGGCCTTGAGCGAGCAGCCGTTATCTTTGATGGGGACTCCGGTGACCTTGCCGATCAGCCAGTTGGCGACTCGCGACGGCAGCTTGCGCGAGAGCAACCGGTCCTGTCGCTGAAAGCGCCACCCCACAACGATATCGTACCCTTCGTGGACCTTGGCGAGGAGCTTGGCAATATCGACGGGGTCGTTCTGCAAATCGCCGTCCATAGTCACCAGCACCGCGCCGCGTGCGTGCTGGAGACCGGCGGCCATCGCGGAAGTCTGACCATAGTTACGCCGGAACTTTACGATCCTCACGCGCGAGTCGTTCATGGCCACCGCGATGGCGCGTTCACATGTGCCGTCGCGGCTGCCGTCGTCCACCAGCACGATCTCGAACGGCACCTGCAGAGGTTCCACTGCGGCGACGATCGCACGGTGCAGAGGCTCGACGTTAGCCTCCTCGTCGTACAGCGGAACGATGACGGATAGCTCCAGCGCAACGGCTGCGGGCGCCCCATGGACGGGGGAGGCCACGACCGGACGGGGGAGTCTTGGGTCGCTGGCTCTACCGAGGTCGGCTGGAGGGGGCATTGGGGCGCTCTTCTTATGTCAATCCAGGCACGGATTGTCGTGACGCTGGGCAGGAAATATAACTCACCGCCAGCGTATTTGCCTGTGCCGGCGCGCACAGTCGAGGTACGCCGGTGCGCTTGCGGGCCCAGACTCGATGTGCTTCCATCGCCCCTGTTCCCGCCGCTGCTGCTGGCAGCTGAACCATGGCCAACGATAACGCTGAACACCCCAGGACGGCCGACCGAACCTGCATACCCGACGCGCAACGAGCCCATCTGAGGCGCTACGCCACTTGGCAGGACTTTCACCGTGGTGTGCGCAAACGTACCGGGTCTCTGCTTGAGGGCCTGCCAAGGTACCCACATTGCGTGCTCGTGGCAGGTTGTCAGCGATCCGGCACCACCATGCTCACGCGCCTTATCGCTGCCGCCCCCGGTTTTGCGCGGCTGGCACTCACAGCCGATGACGAGTTGGACGCCGCGCTGGCGCTAGCCGGGCTCATCGATTTGCCGCTGGAACATCGATACTGCTTCCAGACCACGTATCTAAACGAGCGCTACGAGGATTACCAGGCGCTCGACTCTGGGCAACGACTCATCTGGGTACTGCGTAATCCCTATTCGGTCGTCTACTCCATGCTCTACAACTGGCAGCGGTTTGGCCTCAATGAGCTCTATGAGGGCTGCGGCGTGCCAGATACATCAGACCCGCGCCTGCGCCGCACGGGACTGTTTTGGCCATTTGGTCCGTCACGTCTCGAGAAGGCCTGTCTTGCGTACCGCGGCAAGGTTGCGCAGATTCGCGCAATCCGGGACATGCTGAGCCCGGAACAGCTGCTCACGGTTGACTACGATTTGCTGGTGAAGGCACCCGAGCGTTGGCTGCCGCGCATATTTGCCTTTGCCGGAGCGCCCTACGATGCCAGCTATGCACAGCTCGTACGGCGCGCACCCGCCAATAAGGCGCGCCGGCTTTCGGTACGCGCGCGACGCCTGGTCGAGCAGCTGGCATTGCCGACCTATCGGGATTGCCTCAAGTTCGCTGCCGGCCATCACACCGGATAACTAGATTAGCCATGGGCCTCTACAGCAGGGAGAAGGCGCGCCGGTCCCTCTTCAACACCATTGGCTACCGCGCCATCTCGCAGGTGGCCACTCTGTTCGGCTACCTCGTGATTGTGCGCTCGCTGAGCGAACAGTCATTCGGCGTACTGAGCTTGCTGTATGCCTTCATCCCGGTGGTCAGCACCCTGGCATCCCTCGGTCTCGAACAGACACTGCGCCGCTTCCAGCCCGAGTACCTGCGTTTCGGCAATACCGCAGCCGCTGCGTGGCTGGTGCGGTTCGTGTCACTCGCACGCCTGATTTCCAACGCAGTAATCGTGGCAGCGATCCTACTGGCATGGAAATTCGTCGCCCCGCTTTTCCAACTAGGGCCGTACCGTGAAGAGTTCGCGTTGTTCAGCGTGCTGGTGCTGCTGTACTTCCAAGCACGCGTATTGGAGTTCGCGCTCGCATCGCACATGCTGCACCGGTACGCGGTAGGGTCCACGGTTTTGTTGTCGCTCATTAAGTTGGCCGCGTACCTGATACTGGCGGCCCTGACGTTGCTCACACTACGCACGGCCATTCTCGTGGATACGGTGGCGTATGCGTGCGCTTTCCTATTCTTGCGCTTCACCTACCAGCGCTACGCGGCAGCTGAAGCACCGCGGCACTACGATCCGCCGCTGAGCGAACGCCGACGCCTGTGGCGCTACGGCCTGTTCAACAACTTCAACGATGCCGGCGGGATTCTTCTGTACGTGCAAACCGACAACTTCTTCATCGCCGCACTGCTCAATCCAATCGCGGTGGGTGCCTACGCCTTCTACACGCGCGTGAATGCCATGGTGTCAAACCTCACTCCCATGCGGCTCTTCGAGAATGTGGCGCAGCCGCTGTTCTTCGCCGTGCCGGGCCCCGAAGCTGCGACCCGTATTCCACGATATCTGACTTTGCTCATGAATTGCAGTCTCATCATTCAGCTGCCGCTGATTGCCTACACGAGCGTTTATCATCGGGAAATCGTCGCTCTGCTGCTCGGGGGTAAGTATCTGGAGCTCTCATGGCTGTTGCCCGTAATCGTTGCGTTCGGTACTACTTCCAACGTTATTGCGATTCCCGTGACGTGCGTGGCGCAGTATCAGGAGCGGGCCTCGCTGATCCTGTTCAGTCAGTTGTTCGGCATATACCAGATCTTGGCCATGCTGGCGCTCGTGCCACTCCTTGGCCTTCTCGGGGCCGCCGTGGCGACCGGGACGTTCCATTTGTTCCGCAACCTCTTCGTATGGTGGAGAGTGCGTGATCAGGCGCGTTGGCTCAATTTTCGCGCAGTGATACTCAGCGCTACGCTGATCTGGGGCACGGCAGTCCTAATAAGCGTGGGCGTGCGCAGCCTCGCGATCTCGCCTCTGGCAGCGATGGCTTGGGGGCTATTTATCTGTGTGCTGGCGATGCTGGCATATGTTCGCAGCCCCGCCTTGTCGCCCTCGGATCGTGAGCTGCTAGCACAGCTGTTTCACGGACGTGAGGCGCGGCTGTTGCACACCCTCGGAATTCTGCCCCGGCTCGGGCACGCCTGATCTCGCGTATGCGCGTTTGCCCACTACATCGAACATGAGCTTGCGCTGGCGTGTGAATCGGTTGCGGGCCATGGGCAGCCGGGAGCTCCTTCACCGTGGTGTGCGTTACCTGCAGGGGCATTTGGAACGCGCCGGCCTGGGACTGGCTGTTCCACCGATGGCCGACGAAAAGCGCGGCAATGCCTGGGTTGTACCGTTGCCGCATGCTATGGCGAGCTCGTCCTACGAAGCGGACGCCGCTCGTATTCTCGATGGGCGCTTCAGGTTGTTTGGCCACTGCGATTACAAATTGGAGTTTCCGCCGACTTGGAATCGTGATCCGCGGACCGGCACGCTGGCTCCACTGGACTTCGGCAAGGCGCTCAACTATCGCGACGCCCGGGTCGTCGGTGATGTCAAGTGTCTCTGGGAGCTCAATAGGCATCTAGAGCTCGTCACCCTGGCGCAGGCGTGGCATCTGGGCGGTGACTTACGTTTTGCGCTGGGGTGTCGCGTCTTGCTGCAGTCGTGGCTGGATCAGTGTCTGTATCCCAAGGGCGCCAACTGGACGAGCAGTCTGGAAGTGGCGGTGCGGTTGATCAACTGGTCCTGCGCGTGGCACTTACTGGGGGCTGAAAATTCGCCGTTATTCGCGAATCAAGAGGGGAGAGCCTTTCGGCAGTCGTGGTTAGACAGCGTGTATCGACACTGTCATTTCATTGCCGGCAATCTGTCGGAGCATTCTTCAGCCAACAACCACCTTCTCGGCGAGTTGCTCGGTCTCATGATCGGCTCAATCACGTGGCCCTGTTGGCCGCAGACGCGTCGCTGGAAGGTGCATGCACAACGGCGGTTCGCCGAGCAGGCTCTGTTGCAGAACGCTGCGGATGGCGTGAATCGTGAGCAGGCCTTCTGGTATCAACACGAAGTCGCTGACATGATGCTGCTCGCCGGTCTTACGGCGCGGGCCAATGGCTGCGATTTCGAGCCTGCTTACTGGCAACGTCTGGAGACGAGTTTGGCGTGCATAGCCAGCTGCTTGGACAGTGGCAGTAACATGCCCGCCTTCGGCGACGCCGACGATGGCGTGATCGTGCGTTTCTCTCCAGTGGAACCGGACAACGTCTATTGTTCGCTGCTTGCGACCGGCAGCGTGCTATTCGATCGTGGTGACTTCCGTTACAAAGCGCGGCGGTTCGATGATAAGAGTCGGTGGTTGCTGGGGGATGCGGCCGCGGAGCGCTTCGACCGCCTGAAACCGGACGCGACCGAACGACGTTTGCAGCGGGCGTTTCCGCTGGGGGGTTATTACCTACTCGGCAGCGATTTTGAGGGCGCAAACGAAGTCCGTGTGATGGTCGATGCCGGACCGCTCGGTTATCTCTCGCTGGCGGCGCACGGGCACGCGGACGCCCTGTCGTTTACTCTCTCCGTCAGCGGCCGCCCAATTCTCATTGATACGGGGACCTACTGCTATCACACTGAGGACGCCTGGCGTGCGTACTTTCGTGGCACGGCAGCGCACAACACCATACGCGTGGACGGCTTGGATCAGTCGGTCGCTGGTGGCAACTTCCTGTGGTTGCGACACGCGAATGCCCGCTGCTTGTTATTCGAACAAGATCAGGACCTGCAGCGGATCGTGGTGGAGCACGATGGCTACCGCCGCTTGCCGGATCCGGTTCGCCATCGTCGCGAAGTCGCCTACCGAAGTGACAGCGGACAAATCACGGTAACTGACATGCTCGAGTGCCGCGAAACCCATCGGCTTGAGTGTTTCTGGCATTTCGATGAGAGCTGCGCGGTAATCCTCGAGCCCGCTCAGGCGCGGATAAGCCACACTCAAGGCACCCTAACGCTGCAGTGGCCTCCCGGCCTGCAAGCGCACCTCGGGAGAGGGCAGCTTGACCCGCCGCTCGGGTGGCGCTCGCACCACTTCGGGGAGAAGCTGCCCTGCAGCTCATTGTGTATTTCTGGCGAAGTTACCGGTAATTGGCAGGGCACCACTGCCATTCGCCTGTCTCGCAACAACTGATCATGCGCCCAGCGCCCATCCAGATGCTGTTCTTCGTGCGCGAGCCGTTTCCGACTTTCAGGCCGGACGTCGCCGTGCTGTTTGGCGATGAGCTATTGGGGCGTGGGCATGAGATCGACTTCGTCATGCAAGCTGCGCTGGATTCTGATCCAGTCGGGACACTTCGTTGGCACGGCCGCACGGTTTGGGTCGGACCCACCGACTGCGGCGACGGGTTCCTGCACCGTCTGCGCAGGCACGTGCGGGCGTTGAGTCACGATCTGCGTTTGCTGCGAGAAGTACACGCGGGACGCTATCAGGCAGTGCAGGTGCGCGACAAATTTCTCATCGCGGCGCTCTTGGCGTGGCTGGCGCCGCGGCGGAGATTAAAGTTTTTTTACTGGCTGTCCTTTCCGGAACCAGAGTCATTGCTGCTGCGCGCGCAGGATGGAACTGCCCGCTATCCGCTCGCATCCCGGGTGCGTGGCACGGTATTCACGATACTGCTGTACCACTGGATACTGCCGCGCTGCGACCATGCGTTCGTGCAGAGTGAACAGATGCGTCAGGACGTTGGTGCACGTGGCATCGACCTAAGTAAGTTGACCCCGGTGCCAATGGGCATTTCGGCGGCAGAAATTCCAACTCAGAATCCCGACCGCGGCGCGTCGACAGGTGAGCTGACCCTCGCTTATCTCGGCACCCTCAATACACAGCGGCGCCTCGAGATGCTGATCGACATGCTGGCGTTGTTACGCCAGCGCGGTCTGCCTGCGCGACTTGTGATGATTGGCGGCGGCGATGAGCCTGCCGATCTTCCGAGATTGCAGCAGCGCGCAGCCGACCTGGGCCTGCGCGGTCACGTTGAATTTACCGGTCTGCTGCCGCGCGCGGCCGCGCTGGCGCGCGTGCGGCAGGCTGATATCTGCTTATCGCCCTTTTTCCCAACACCGGTGCTGCGCTCGACCTCGCCCACCAAGCTGGTCGAGTACCTAGCACTCGGCATGCCTGTGGTAGCCAACAATCAACCGGAACAGCGATATGTCCTCAAGCAGAGCGCAGCCGGGTTGTGCGTCCCCTGGGGGGCGCGGCACTTTGCGCGCGCTGTCGCGTGGCTCGCAGCGCGCAGCGCTAATGAGCGTCATGATATGGGTGAGCGAGGCCGCCAATGGGTGCTGGCGCACCGCGTTTACCCCCGCATTGCCGATGCGGTCGAAGCCAAGTACCGGGAGCTGCTGGAGGATACGGCGGCTCCCGTCCCGGGGGAGTGCAAATGATACGGGCATGTGTGGTTGTCGAAAACCACCCAAGCGTAGTCATGGGCGGTGCCCAGTATCAAGGACATCTTTTGGCCACTGAGCTGGCCGGTCGTACCGGCGTGCAGGTTACTTATCTGGCCCGCGATCTTCCTGAGGCGCGGCGCGCGGCTTCCTCGTGCTATGCGCTGCAAAAGATCGGCACCAGCGCTGGCATTCGGCGGCGGGCCGTGTTGTTTGATGCGGCGAAGCTGTGGCGGGTGCTCGAAGAGGTGCGGCCCGATGTCATCTATCAGCAGATGCGCCAGAGTTATACGGCCGTGTGTGCGCACTATGCGGCGCGCGCAAGCATCCCGTTTTTTTTTCAGGTTGCAAGCGATATCGACCTGGATCCCCGGTGGATGCGAAGCAAACTGTCGGGAAATCTCCCGTTTGACCTAAGTGAAACCGTGCTCGGCGCCTGGGGTTTGCGGCGCGCCAGCCACATTATCGTACAAACCGGGCGGCAGGGACGCGTGTTGCGGGAGCGCTTTGGACGCACGGCCGTCGCCGTGGTTCGCAATTTCCAGCCACTACCTGAGAACTTGCCCCGAAAGCCCGATGCGCCGATCGAAGTGTTCTGGGTTGCAAACTTCAAACAGGTGAAGCGGCCAGAGCTATTCGTGCAATTGGCGGAGCACTTCGCGGGACGCGATGACCTGCTCTTTACAATGGCGGGTCGACCTTCGGCGCCGCGCGACTTCGCGCCGCTGCTCAGCAGGATTCAGAACACTCCGAATCTGCGGTATCTAGGTGAGCTGCCGGTCGCGGCGGTTGATGAGCGAATGGCCGGCGCCGCGATCCACGTCAACACCAGCAGCTATGAAGGCTTCCCCAATACGTTCATTCAGGCTTGGGCTCAGGGCAGTGTGGTTGCCACTCTGGCGGTGGATCCCGACGAGGAGGGAATGGAAGCGCTCGGCATCGGCTTCTGTGCCGGGACGTTTGAGCGTCTGTGCACAATTGTCGATGAACTTGCGCGCTCGCCCGAGCGCCGCCGGGCGATCGCCGAACGAGCCTTTGCTTTCGCGCACACTAATCATTCTTTGGCGCACGGGGCTCGGCTCGCCGATATGATGTTGCAGGCAGCGCGGGAGGCGCAGCGCACGCCGCAAGTGAAGCGGGTAACGCGCTGAACCAGCGTCACCTCGTCGCAAGGCTACTCGAGATTCAGCTTGGGTCGGCGCAGTAGTCGCAGCAGCAAATTCCGTCCTGCCCGCATAATGGGGTAGCTGAAGCGTGCGACGCCTGGTTGTCTGAACGCCAGCGCGTTCAGGCGATTGAAGACTCCCGAGCCTGTGCTGAGAAGGGCGAGCAGGTGGACGCAGTCGACTCCGTGGTAGGCGCGCCCACCGTAGAACAGCACCATGCCCTCGTCCAAGTTCAAGCCCGCGCGTACGACACGTTCAACCCAGTGGCCTCCGTCACGTGCGTTTATCATTAGCAGCGTGCCCGCTGACTCTCTGATCCTGATGTAGCGTACGTACTGGCTGCATACCGGGCAGGCGCCGTCGTAGACCAATACCGGCTGTCCATCCCCGGGTTCGCGTTCCTCGGTCATTTCGACTCAACCACGGATCGCGCAGGCGCGGCGGGCACCGCGATCTGTGCGTTAGCGAGGCGCGCCAACGCGGTCGCCCACGGGACATACACACAGAGCAGGGCGATCCATTGCGGAAAGGGCGCATCCAGGACGAGGTAGTTGCCCAGGTGAAACGCCAGGCCGAGAGGCAGATAGATCCAGCGTAATCGCGCCCATGGCACCACGGCCCAGTACGTGCACTGGTAGAGGAACACAACGTATTGCGCGATCAGGATCAGGACATGGAACTGGGACGCCCACCAGGCGAGAGGGACGTCCTTGCGGATGTGGTCCTGAATCAAATAGTACTGCAGCGTGAACCCGTTGGCCCAGTCGAGCGAGTAGTGGTTGTATGCTACCTTGGCAACCGCTGCCGACAGGTAGATCAGCGGAAATAAACACTGCACAAATCGCACCGGCCAGCCGGCGTAATCGCCACTGTAGCTCAGAAGCCGGACCCACTTGACCGGGTCCTGGCGGCGTTTGCGCCACAGACTGTCGAGGCTGAGTACTCGGCCGCAGGGCCCGAGCGACACGGCGAGCAGCGCCAGCAGCAGAATCGCTTCCGGATGGTGGTACTGCTGAAAGGAGAATACGAATGTCTGTAGGAACAGGCAGCCGAGCGCGAATACCACCAGGCTCACGTTAGTAAACAAACCCAGCAATCCGGCGAAGCCACATAGCAGACATAGTGTGTATATCGCAAACACGACATGCGAGTTTGGCGGGTCAGCGAGGCCCTGCGGCCAAACGAAGAGCCGAAGCAGCGGCAACGGCCTGTACACGTTGTGCGGCAGCCCGTATACGTACTCCAGGTCCGAGAACTGCTCATTCACCATGTAAAACAGCTGCGTCCCCACCGCTATGATGCGCAGCACCGCAAGATCCAGATAGGAAGCCGGAGCAAACCAGAAGCCGTTCCACAGGGATTTAAGCTTCATACGAGCTTCATGAAAGCGGAACCGTCATGACGATCTCTGAACTCATGGGCTTCGGCCCGTTACGGGTGAGCTGAACCGGATAGTTCTTGATGCGGAGCTCGCGGATGAGCCCGGCGCCCGGCACGTGCTCGCGCACGAGCCCTGTGAGCACGCCGGTAGCTGCGGGATCGTGTTGCAATGTCGACTGCACGATGTTGACGAAGTCGAAGATGTCCACCTGCAGCTGCTCACGGGGAATAACGACGGTTTTCCCGTCGGCCAGCACCCCCTCGAGCAGCCACGATGCCGTAACCCGCTCTCCTTCATAGTGCGCGGGCGCGTACATGGGGTACTCAAGAATCGGGAATAGCTTGCTACGCAGAAATGAGGCGTGCTGTGCCGTAACGAGGAGCGTGGCAGCTTGCGCGCCAAGTACTGCGGTCACGAAAACCGATATCGCTGTGCGATAGCAGATGTGAGCGCTTGAATTAGCCATGTTATTTGTTTCAGATACCTCTAGGCCTTCGACGCCGAGTACGTCGGACGGCCGCTCGCCTCTCAGCGCGGATACGGGTGGGAAGAGATTAGCATCGTGCTCGGCCGCGTGCTCAGCGTCGCCACGATTCCTCCATTCACCGAGGCCCTTCAGGAACCGGAGCGTTATGTCATCGGTCTGGTGGCAGCGGAGCCAGCATGCCCTGCGAACGGTACCAATCAGCGGTAAGGCGCGTCCCGTGAGCAAAATCGGTAGTCGCGCGAAAGCCAAGTATCTGCTGAGCCGCCGCGGCAGAGAACTGGAACGATTTGCGGAAAAAATCTAAACGTCGCTGATGCAGGAACGGACGCAGACCCAGGGGAGGCATGAGAGTCTCGCACAGGCTTGCCGCGACGCTAAAAGGCCACAACGGAACGTGGCGGGCTCGCCGGAGGTTGCCCACGGCCGCCCCGATCGCGGCGATCATTTCATCGGTGCTTAGCACCTCTGTCCCAGCGAGCAGGACTGTCGTGCCCGGTGCGCTACTCGCCTGCATGGCTGCCAGCAGTCCTTCCGCGAGATCGGCCACATAGATGAGCTGATGCAGGTTGCGCCCGTCGCCGAGGGTCGCATAGCGTCCGCTCTGGACTGCCCGAAACAGCTTCAGCAGCCGCATGTCACCTGGACCGTATGTCTCGGAAATGCGCACGATGCATAAGCCGATATGCGCAGCGAATTCGCGCGCCACACTCTCAGCCTCGGCCTTGGTGCGTCCGTAAGGGTTGTCGGGGGCGAGTGGGCTGTTTTCATCCAGACACGCGCGCGGCTGCGATCCATAGACGCCGATGGTACTGCCGTACACGAAGCGCCCGACGCCGGCGCGCACGGCCAGCTCGAGTATCGTGCGGGTGCCGTCAACATTGATTCGTCGGAAGTGCGCCTCCGGAGCACCGGCCTCGTGCTGCGCCGCGGCCAGATGGATCACGGCTTGTTGGCCGGCAAGCAAGGGCTCGAGCGCTGATCGATCTTCGAGCGAGGCGACCACCACGCGCACCCCGGCCTCCGTCAGCCGCCGGCAGCGTGTGCGCTCGATGTCATTGTTCACGGCCGTCACTGCGGTTACCTGATGGTTGTGCTGCGTCGCTTTCTGGGCCAGCTGGCAGCCAATGAATCCCGAGGCTCCGGTAATCAGGACGCGTGTCATGTGAGTTTGACCGGCGTATCGCTGCAGGCACTTTGTGCTGAATATGGCGGTTCGGGCTCGCGTGCCAAATAGCGCTCCAGATGACGATCAAGCTCCGCGCGCTCGGCGCTTGCGCGTTCCACCGTCCACCCACCTAGCGCGCGCATGAGGCGCTGTAACTCATCGAGTGCCAGGCCAGCGGGCTTCGCGGCCGTTCCGAGATCGGTGCGCCGGAAGACTACGTCCGTCATCCGAACCGCCATCTCTTCGTGCATCACGTACGCGACTTCTGCGTGGCTCAAATCGCTGTGTGGCAGACAGCGTTGCAGATTGGCATCACTCTCGCCGAGCGCAATAATGCGGTCGACGCGACGGCCGTAGTTTTGAGCAAGGCCTTCGCGCGCATTGCGCGGCAACCAACCTGGCCAGCGTCCACTGAGGTCGCCTATGAAGGCTGTGAAGTCCTCGATGTCACCTCCGGGCACAGGCTCTCGCGCCGACGCCGCGCCGCCGCGGCGGGCGCCGAGCTGTTGACCCGCGGCATCGAGCACTGCCGCGGCATCGCGTCGAGCCACCGTATAACGAACGCTGATGAGTGTGATTAGCCCGTTAAGCCCCTGTGTGCGGTGATCGATGAGGCGTGACTGCTTACCGAAACTCATGGCTCCGGGTTGCTGACGAGCAGCATCGCCGAACGGGACCAATCCAAACCCGGCCATGCTGACTTCGGCTTCGCTCAAATCCAACGAAGGATGGCAGGCGTTGATCTCGTCGATGAAGGTACGCAGCTCATCACGCGAGAGGCGTGCGTTGTCCGGGTCACGATCGACTACCCGGTGCCACACGCCCACCAGTGTGTGGTCTCGCCACGGCACGAGAAACAGGTGACGCGCGTCGCGGGCCAACAAGGCATCCGTGTCACGCGTGAGCCCGGGCACGGCCAATGCCATGCGCGTAGCGGCGCGCCGCGTCACCACGAAACAAGCGTCGCGCGAATAGGTTCCGGCAGCAGAGTGGGCGCCGGCTGACTTGGGGATCAGGCTCTCGGCCCACGGACCCGCCGCATTGACCACCAGCCGCGCGCGGATGTCGAACGCTTGGCCGGTCAGGCGATCGCGCACCGCGGCACCTACTGCTCGCCTGTCCTCATACAGCAGTCGTTCGGCCTCGACGTAATTGGCGACACTCGCGCCCAGCTGCGCTGCGGCAGCCACCAGCGCCAACACCAGACGCGGTGGGTTGTACATCTGGCCGTCCTCAAAGACGGCTGCGCCCGTGAGATTCGGCGCGTCGATGCCAGGAAACATCTGTTGTATGTCAGCTCGGCCCAGGAACCGCGTCGCGCGGATCCGCCGTACGGGGTCTGGGATCAGTGAATTGAGGTCGCGGCTCAGGGCGTCATATACGCGCATGCCAGCACCGAGAAACCACTTGCTTTTGCGACCCCGGCCAAAGGTCGGCACCACGAACGGTAGTGGTGCGACCAAGTGCGGCGCAATCCGAAGCAAGATCGCGCGCTCGCGGCATGAGGCGCGCAGGCGAGGAATATCGCCGTGCTGCAGGTAGCGGATGCCGCCATGCACTACCTTGAAGCAATGGGCCGAGGTGCCCGAACCGAAGTCGTCTCGTTCAATCAGGGCGGTGTGAAAGCCCCGCAGACTGGCCTCGCGGGCGACCGCCGCTCCGGCAGCCCCGCCGCCTATCACGAGGATGTCAAATTCCTGATCGCCGAGGTCCGCGAGCGTGCGCTGCATTACGCCGACATGATACCCCGGCCACGCACAAGGCCGCTCTGTGAGCGGCTGCGGCGCAATAAGCGAAGTATCAGTCAACCACGGCGGAAATCTCGCGTGTCAGCGCGCTCTCCACGCCCTGCGAGTTGTAGTCGGCCAGCGCGAAATAGTAAGTACCGGGCTGCAGATTCTGTACCACGTAGGTAGTGAGGCTCGGATTGGCGACATCGAGGACCGAAGTGTAGCTACCTGATTTCTCGCCGTAGTAGATCTTGTAGCCTTTAAGATTGTTCAGCGACGTTCCATCGGTGTTGTCTGTGGGTGCTTCCCAGAAGAGCGTCAGGGATGACGCCGTGGCAGCCGACGAACCCGCGTCGGGGACAACAGCCTGTGTCGTTGCACCTGCCGAACTCTGGTCTTGGTCGCAGGCGCTAAGCATTGCGCCGATCCCTAGAAGCGCCACGACGTTCAGACACATCGCGGCTGTTCCATTTCGCATCATTCCCGCTCCCCGTACCTAATCCCTGCGTTGACAGATCCGTAGCGCTAAAGCGCTCGGTCGTACGGGTGCGAGCTGAAGACGTGGGATTGCTTGGAGCGTAGTCCGGCGCACCAGACCACCTTCAATAACGAGATCGCTTGTGTAGCGAACCCGGCAACCCCGCTGTCGTAGGCACGTCGGCCGTTAGACCGGAAGCTTTGCGCCCCCAGCCTTTCGGCTGGGTTTGCCCTTTTCGGGAAGACGACGCTTGAGGGGCGCCGCCAACCTGTTAAGCAGTAAGCAAGTCCCGTGCCATGACAGTAAGTATATGTATTATCTACATTTAATCTTAGGGTCCGGCCACGCCGTTCGCACGAAGTGTCGTTGCACAGCGACACTCACCGTCCGGGATGGGGGCTAATGATCAATAAATAATTGATTACGAAGAGAAAAGCTCGTGTCTGGCCAGAGCGACAACAGCGCCCCGCATATGACAATCATCGGCTGCTGGGCTGGTGCAGACGGAGAAAGTGGAGGATCGGTCTACAGGGTCCCGCGCGGCGGAACAGAAGCCCAGGACCTAAGCGTTGGGCGACACGTCCGTTGCCCTGCGACCGGCTCCGCGCCGTTCCGGACCCTGCCAGGCTGACTGCGGGGTTCCCTGCCGATCGATGCGGCGGCGGCGAGTCAGCCGCCGGTCCTCATAGTGCTTGTAGGCGCAGCTGCACGAATCACGGCCGCACATCGGAAGGGGCAGCGGTGGGGCGTCCTGAGAAAGAAACCGTCGATTGCGCAGTTCGCGCGCCGTAGGGCACGCGCCTGGGCCGGGGATGATTGAGACTGCGTGATAGGGGTTCCTGAGGCGGTAGTGCGGGACATGCGCCCCATCCCAGGGGCTTGAGCCCCGGATCCGGCTTACCGCAGTTTTCAGTACGCGCCACATGACTCTTACACCTGCTTACAGTTTAGACGCCCGTGGGTGCCGCCGGGAAGACAAGATGCTTACTATACTTGTGGCCGATAAGAAATTCGGCCGTAGTCGAACGGGTGCATTGAACGGACACCTCCACCCTTGGACGAATTGGCTAAGTCATACCACGTCAAGCCGTCACCCCTGCTGGGGCTACTGCGGGGCATTGGCCTGCTGATCCCTGGTGATTGGCTCAAGACATTCTTCTATTTGAACTGCATCGCGGCTCCCCGGCGGATGCTGCGCCGCGCCCTGTTCGCTTTCTACCGATACGATCATGTATACGCGGTTCTGGGAGGCTTTCGTTCAATCCCGGGGAAGTTTTCTGTGCTCGAGTTCGGCACCTCGGCCGGTTACTCCTTCGTCAAGCTGCTGTATGCCACACGCTATCTCGGCCTTGCCGATCGCGTTACCGTTCATGGCTTCGACTCCTTCGAGGGCCTGCCACCCACTTCAGATCCGCGCGATGCGGATCTCACCGGGAACGATCAATGGATCGTCGGCCAATATCGCGGCGACTATGACCGCTTGCAAAGCTATTGCCAGGCGCGCTACCGGAACTTCTGCCTGCATCGCGGACGCTTCGAGAACACCCTCACGGATCAGTTCCTGCATTCGCTGCTCACGCAGCAGCCGATACTCGTTTGGATCGACGCCGACTACTACACCTCGGCGCGCACCGTTTTAGAGCGGCTTATTCGCTGGCTGCCCTCCGGCTGCGTGGTGTATTTCGACGAGCTGGATACCACGAATTTCGGCTCACGCCTCACCGGGGAGGCGCGTCTGGTTCACGAGATCAATCATGGGCAGCTCGGTGAGGGGCTGGAACTCGTGGTCGATCCTGAGCTGTCCCTCAATTCGAGCCGCGTCTATCGGTTCGTTCGTCTGGGAACGGGCCCGCAATACTGTGCGATGCCGGATGACAATGCCGCAAGCCTGGTTCGGGTGCCGACGAATGGGTCGCCGCTTCCCTAAGGCCTGGGTTTCGGTGCATGCGCGTACGTCGCCATGTCCCTGCATCAGCCATGCCCGCGCACTTCCTGGCGCTAGGCCACCCCATTAAGTCAAATTCCGGCCCGAACATAGTTTGCAAACCTCGCTCTCGGATCCGCATAATGCTGCACATGCGATAGCTCATCCGCTATCGCCCAAAAAATAGCGCTAACGCGCTGCAACACAATAAGAAGAACCGGATGAATGAGCCGGTACTACATAGATCTTCGCCGCTGATCGGCGCCGTCGTGGCGCTACAGGCGGTGCTGCCAGCGGCAATCGCGGCCATCTCCCTGCTCGCGGTCACGGCGATCGCGGATGTCGAGTTTGCGCGCTACTTCTATGGAATGGCGCTGGTCGTGATCGTCTTGTGTCTGCTCCTCGTGCGACCCGAACCATGCTCGCTGGCGGCGTCCCGGGCGACCTTTTCCCCCTGGCCATTTCGGTGACTATGCGCTGGCTGATGGTTTTGGCGCTGCTGCTGGCCCTCGCCTATGTGACCAAAGTGTCTGCCATCTACTCGCGCCGGGTGGTACTGACGTGGGCAGCTGTGACGCCGGTTCTCATTGTGCTGGGTCTAAGGCACGTACAGGGGATGCTGCGGAAGCTACTGCGTGATCCAGCCAACGCGCGCCATGCAGTAATCGCGGGCTGTACTGCTTCCAGCATGACTCTCGCAAGGCGCCTGCGCAGCGGCAACGAGTTCTGTCTCTCGGTCGTGGGCTTCTTCGATGACCGCAGTCGGGAGCGATTACACGTCGCTGACGATGTAGACGTGCTCGGCAGACTGGAGGACCTGCCGGAATTTGTGCGCACTCAGCGCGCCGAAGTAGTTTTCGTCGCGCTACCTCTCAGGCACGTGGAACGTGTCATGAAACTCGTAGACGCGCTGCGCGATTCGACTGCGTCGATCTACTACCTTCCGGACATATCGGTGTTCGACCTCATCCAAGCACAGAGTGGAGTGATCGAGGGCGTGCCGGTGATCGCGATGTGCGAGACGCCGTTCGACGCCCAGCGGGCAATAGCCAAGCGCCTCACCGACGTCCTTCTGACAGCCCCGCTGCTTATCGCCTTGGCACCCGCGATGTTGGCCATTGGAATTGCCGTGCGCCTCACCTCTTCGGGACCGATCTTTTTCAAGCAGCGCCGCTACGGTCTGCTCGGCGAGGAGATCGTCATCTACAAGTTCCGCACCATGACGACGACCGAAGACGGCGCGGTTATTCAGCAGGCGACCCGCGGGGATCAACGCTTGACTTATTTGGGACGTTTCCTGCGCCGCTACTCTCTCGATGAATTACCGCAGCTGATCAATGTTCTGCAAGGTCGCATGAGCCTGGTCGGGCCACGCCCCCACGCGATTGCTCACAACGAGGCATATCGCAGACTCATCAAGGGTTACATGCTCAGACACAAAGTGCTGCCGGGCATCACCGGGCTCGCCCAAGTGAACGGCATGCGCGGTGAGACACGCACAATCGAACAGATGGAAGCCCGCGTTCGCTACGACCTTGAATATCTGCGTACCTGGTCGCTGACCCTCGATATCGAGATCCTGGCGCGTACCGCGGTACGGTTGCTGAACGATTCGCAGGCGTATTGAAAATAAAATTAGGGAGTTGCATGCGCGCAGAACCAACATCAATCAGGAGCGTTACTCACTACCTCGGCATGGTGGCTGCAGGACTGTTGGCAAGCGCGTTCGGCTCCAACGTGTGGGCGCAGGAGCAGCCAGACTACACGCTCAACGCCGGGGACACCCTCGATATCTCAGTGTGGAAGGAGGACCAGCTCACCAAGACCGCCATCGTGCGGCCAGACGGCAAGTTCTCATTTCCGCTTGCCGGGGAGATTACCGCCGTCGGGCACACGGTTGCACAGATTCAGAAGGAGCTCACGGGACGCCTGAAAACGTACATGCCCGAGCCGGCGGTTTCGGTGTCGGTCAAGGCGCTCGATGGTTGTCGCGTGTACATTATCGGGCAGGTGAGTAAACCCGGCTCGTTCGTTATGAATCCCCGCGTGAGCGTGTTGCAGGCGTTGAGCCTGGCGGGGGGAATGACACCGTTCGCCTCGCTGAATGACATTATCGTGCTGCGCGGGGCCGGCGCGGCACAAAAGACGCTGTCGTTCCACTACGGCGAGGTCAGCAAAGGGAGGGCTCTAACTCAGAACGTGCTGCTCGAGGCCGGTGATGTTGTCATCGTCCCGTAGCGGCGTAGTCTGGCACCGCGTGGCGCGAGGGGCCGCCGTTCTGTTGCTGGCGTTGGCGGCCGGCACGGTGAGCGCCCAGCAGATTGTATTCGTTCCGGAAATGCAGCTCTGGGCGCAGTATGACTCGAATCGCCTGCTAGACCCGGTCACGCCGCGTAGTGCCGAAACTTACTGGCTGCAAGTGGCGGGAGACCTGAAGAGCATCAATGAGCGCTCGGACGTGGAGCTGCGACCGCAACTGACGCTGCAGGACTCGACCTTGAGCAGCGTGGACCGTTTTGAAGCGCTGGTCGATCTGAAAGCTGACTACCGCACGCTGCGCAGCACGTGGTCGATCCTGAGCGAGTACCATCGCGAAGATGCATCCAACGCGCAATATGGTGTGGCTGCGTTCAATCCTCTCAACCCCAATGCGCCAGACACGGTGGGCACTGGCGATATCGTCACCGGACTGACGAAGACGACCTACTCCGTCGAGCCAGATTTCACCTATCAGGCGACACAGCGCATGAGTCTCGAAGCAACTACACGCTTCGATGCCGTGCACTATGACGTTGAGGTGCCCGACCAATTCATTAGTTACAACAACACTTATGCCGAGCTCGACGGCTATTGGTCCGTCAGCCAGCGTGGCCAGCTGGGCTTCGGCCCGTACTATGCGCTTTACGACCCTCGCCAGAACGACGCGGCGCGCGTAAACAGTTACGGTGTCGACCTAAGCTATCGCTTCAATTGGACACGCATTGATCGCTCCACAGTGTCGGTGCGCGCGGAGCACGACACCTTTACTCAAAGCGGGGTGGCGGATCAGACGAGGAATACCTTCGGCGTCGAGTGGGTCGGCTATCACAAGCTACAGACTGGCATGGTGCAGTATGCAATCGGCCGCTTCATGGAACCCAGCAGTGTCGGCAGCCTGGTGGGACTGAACCAGATTCGTGTGCAATACCGACATGACTTCAGCGCCCGGCTGCAGTTTGTCGGCTCGGTGCGCCTCAGTCGCAGTGATGATCTCTCAGACGACTCTCACGAAGACCGTGCGATTCTTCAAGTCGCGCTGGTACGCCGGCTTACTGAGTTATGGTCGGTATCGGGCGGCTACCGCTTTGCTTATCAGAAGCTCCGCGACCTGGATGCGGGCGTGATCGTTACCGAGCCTGCGGCGCGGAATAACGGAGTGTTCATCAACGTCGCCTATCACGGGCGGGAACCGCAAGAGGATTAGGACGACCATGGCGGATCGGGTAAGCACCCTGGGGGAAGTGCGACGCATGTTGAGGCGTCGCTGGCGCTATCTGGCCTCGATACTTCCGGCGAGCTTGCTGCTTGCCGTATTAATCGCATACTGGCTGCCGCCGAGTTATCGGGCGACGAGCACCATCATGCTCGAGCCGCAGTCGATCCCGAAAGAGATGGTCTCGGCCACCGTTCGCGGCATCGAAGACGTCGCCATTTACGCGCAGAATGAGTTGGAGCTAACGCGTCGTCGCGTGATGACGCCGGATCGCTTGGGTGAAATCGTCAAAGCTGTGGATCCGTACCCCCGCTTGCGCAACGTACCTGTCGAGGGTAAGGCGCAGCTGCTGGCTGCCAATACGACGGTAGAGAGAGTTGACCCGATCACGCTCAAGCCGCTCGACCAGTCCGCGGCGTTCTCCATCTATTACGACAACCCGGATCCAAAACTCGCAGCCGCCGTCGATGCGCGCCTCACTGACCTGTTTCTGAGCTATAACCGCCGCACGCGCACCGAGCAGGCGTCCGCGGCATACGATTTCCTTCAGGGGCAGGCGCGTGAGGTCGAGGCTTCGATGGCTGAGATGGAACAGCGACTCGCGAAGTTCAAAGCTCAATACGGCGCGGCGCTGCCGGAGATGCAGACTCACAACATGACGGAGATTGATCGGGCGCAGCACGACATCGAGTCAATTCAGCAGCAGGAGCTGGTCGCTGAGGAGAAGGAGTCGCAGCTGCAGCTGCAGCTGAATAATCTCAGCCCCACTCTTACGGGGGCTGTCAGCGATGCGCGCACGGAGCTCGCGAAGCTGCGCGCGGAGCTCGCGGAGGCTCATCAGAAGTACACCCCTGAGCATCCTGAGGTTAAGCGCCTGGAACGGGCCGTCGCGGATATGACTGCGCAGAGCGCGGCGAATCTGCAGCCCGGCGCCGGCAAGCCCGACAATCCGGAATACCTCGCGGTGGCGGATCAGTTGGCGGCGGCGCGCCATCAGCTCGCCGCGTTGCGCGCCTCCGAGATGCGCGAGCGGCATGATCGTCAAGCCTACGAGGAGCATCTGCAGACCGCGCCCAACGTCGAGCGTCAGTACACTCAATTACAGCGTGAATATGCGGCTGCACGCGACCGCTATGACGACATACAAGCCAAGATGAAGAATGCGGCCTTGGCACGCACCATGGAGTATGAAAATCGGGGTGAGAAGTTCTCGATGCTCCACGCGCCCACTGTTCCGCAACGGCCGTTTTTCCCCAACCGAGTCGGCATCATTCTGCTGGGACTTCTGCTGGGTTGTGGCGCTGCCTTAGGTGCCGCGGCATTCGCTGACGCTTCGGACCCCACGGTACGCGGTCCCGAAGATCTTCAGGAAATCATGGAATCCCCGGCAATCGGCTCCGTCCCGGTCCTCTTGACCGCGCGTGATCGGCGGCTGTATCGCCTGAGGTGGGGTTCGGCCATGGCTGCCTACTCCGTCGCCGTCGTGCTTATGGCGCTAACGATCTACGTAAGGACCTAGTGCAGCGACGATGATGGCGCTGCGGTAGAAGAAAATATGGTAATCGAAAGAGCACTCAAGAAACTCAAGGAGGCACAAGTCGCACGTGCAGGTGCAGCTATAGCTGCCCCTGCAGCTGCTGCTTCGACGCCAGTCGCGCAGCCTGAGATTCGCGCGCCCGAACCTGCGCCGCGCGACGTCCCGTACCTAGCCCGGCCCGTGTTTCCTACCCTGGAGGTCGATCGCGAACGCGTCCAGGCAAGCCGCATCGCGCTGCCAGACTCGCCGCTGGCAAGCGATGAACGGGTGTCGGCAGCCTATCGCATCGTGCGCACTCGGCTGCTGCAGCGCATGCGCACCAACAACTGGTCCACTGTGGCAATCACCAGTCCTGAGGCGGGTGAGGGCAAATCAGTAACAGCGATCAACCTGGCACTCAATATCGCGCGACACGCCGGTCACAACGTATTCCTGCTCGATCTCGACATGCGTAGCCCCAGCGTATGCGCCTATCTGGGCGTGCGGCCGCCACATCAGCTGAGCGATTACTTCGCTGGAAGCGTGGCGTTAACCGACCTGTTCTTTAGCGTCGGTCCGCAGAACCTGGGAATAGCCGCAGGCATGAACGGCACCACGCTGGCGTCAGAGTTGCTCACCCAGGCGAAACTCGAGGAGCTGCTGGCTTACATCAAGCGCATCGCTCCCAATCCGATTGTGCTGATCGATCTGGCGCCGATCACCGTGACCGACGAAGCTCTGGCGGTCGCTCCGCGCGTGGACGCGATGCTGCTGGTAGTGTCTGAGCGCAAAACGCGTCGCGACAGTCTGGCGCGCGCTAAACAGCTGCTGGCGGACTTCCCCAGCGCTGGAGTCGTGCTGAACCGCTCCAGTGAGGCCAGTGGCGGAGGCGGTTACTACTACTACGGCGCAGATGCCTAGACCGGTACGTGTGCTACCGCCGCGATCTTCTTGCTCAGCACGCGGACTTTTTTGCCGTACAGCCGGTAGATCATGCGCATGGTCAACTCGAACAAGGTAGTTACCGCCAGGCCGACGTAGTTGAAGGGGTTGTTCCAGAAGACATACAGTTTAAGCGGAAAGACGCGGATCTTTTCGAAGCCACCGAGCTGCAGGATTTGCGTCAAACTGTATTCGGTCACGTTGTAGAAATGGTCGATGTTGTGGGACAGATTCTCGGACCCCACCAGCGGATTGGCGCCGTTCATAGCGTACACGACCACGCGTCCGTCCTTGCGCAGAGCGCGACGACATACGCGTAGGAATTCAATGGTCTCATCAAGCGTCAGGTGGTTCAGCTCTTGTTCCGGAATGATTACGTCAAACGCCTCGCTACGGCTCTCGAGATATTCGAAGGCATGGGCGACCTCGCAGGGGAGTTCGTGCCGCTGCGCAATGTCTACCTTAGCAGGGTCCGAGTCGATGCCGATGACAGCGGTGTAGCCGCAGTCCTTGAGCATCTTTACCAGATAGCCCGGTCCGCAACTGACCACCAGAATGGGCGCCGTGAGGCTATCCGGCATGACGGGCAAATAGTTGGCACGGTAGTAGGCCACGAAGGATTTGAAACCCGCCTCGGCATCCTGCGGTGCCTGCCAGTAGGAATCAAACGGTTCCAGGCGCGCAGCGAGAGAACGATGCGCGGCCGCAGTCCTTGATGCGAACAGCTCGCTGTGCAAGTCAGCGCTCATGCGCGATCTCCTTGGAATTTCGGGGTTACACAAGACTGCACCCCTGGTGCAGAATACACGCAATCCTTCGGCCTACGCTAAACATTGCGAATTCTACTTTGCAACTTTGAGTATCCGCCGCTCGGCGGTGGCGGCGGGGTCGTAATGGCGGCCATGGCGCGCATGCTGGCGCGCCGGCATGAAGTCACGGTCCTGAGCTCGCGGGCCGCCGGACTGCCGCCCGAGGAGAGCGACGGCGGCGTACGCGTCGTTCGCGTCCCGGTTTTGTTTCGCAGGCAACTGTCAGTGGCGAATCTCGCCTCGATGGCTGCGTACCTGCCGACAGCGAGTTGGCGCGGACTGAGACTTGGTCGTAGTGCTGGATTTGACGTAATCAACACGCATTTCGTGCTCCCTACCGGTCCGGTGGGAGCCTGGTTGGCCCATCACCTGAAGGTGCCGAACGTTCTGTCGGTGCACGGGGGCGATCTCTACGACCCGTCGAAGAGCAGTTCACCTCACCGCCATGCGCTGCTGCGCTGGTCTGTCGGGCATCTGTTACGTCGGGCCGATGTCGTGGTTGCGCAATCGCGTGATACCGCGCGCAATGTCGCTTCCCTCTACGGCGTGAAGCGCCCAGTCGAACTCGTGCCGCTCGGCATCGAGCGGCCGCCGGTCTCCGCTCGCGGTGAACGTCGCGAATTCGGCATCCCGGACAATGCCTATGTGTTGATCACTGTGGGCAGGATCGTCGCGCGCAAGGCGAGCCTGCAGCTCATCGAGACCCTCAGCGCGGTGCCTGAGGCGGTGCTGCTCGTGGTGGGTAATGGACCGGAGGCGGCAGCCCTCATGACTCGGGCGGCTGAACGTGGGGTTGCTGAGCGGGTGCGCATGCTGGGGCAGGTCAGCGAGGCGACCAAGTACCGCGCCCTCGGGGTGGCTGACATATTCGTTTCCACGAGCCAGCATGAGGGGTTCGGCCTGGTCTATCTAGAGGCCATGGCATTTGGCTTGCCGATCGTGTGCTACGACCGCGGCGGCCAGACCGACTTCCTCAGCACGCCAACGACCGGCTACGTCGTCCCTCTCAATGATCTGGATGTCTTTAATACCGCGGTGGCAGCCCTGCGTGACTCGCCACAGGCGCGCGCGGCGATCGCGCGTCATAACCTCGCGGCGGTGGAGGAATTTTTCATCGACCGCTGCGCCGAGCGCTACGAGCAACTGTTCGCGGATGCGCTGGCACGTGCGGCCCGAATCACCGGGCGGCGGGTCGTCGTCTAATCATGTGCGGTATTGCTGGCATCGTCGCGGCTGCGTCACCACTGCGGCGCTCGAGTATGCGCCGCATGCTCGATGCCTTGAGCCATCGCGGACCCGACGGCGAAGGCATCGAAGAGGATGAGCAAGTCACCCTTGGCCATCGGCGACTGTCGATCATCGATCTTGAGGGCGGCCAGCAGCCTCTGGTGAACGCGGATAGGTCCGTCTGGCTAGTCTGCAACGGTGAAATCTACAACTATCGCGAATTGCGTGGTGAGCTTGAGGCACGGGGCTATCGCTTCCTTACCCACAGCGATTGCGAGGTCATCATTGCGCTCTACGAGTTCTTCGGCCACGGGCTCTTCAAACATCTGCGCGGGATGTTCGCGTTTGCATTGTGGGATGCGCGCCGACAGCGCCTGCTCTTGGCACGTGACCATCTCGGGCAAAAGCCTCTTTACTATGCCCAAAGCAGGGCTGGGGTGGCCTTCGCCTCGGAGATCAAGGGCCTTTTGGCGTTCGATGCGCAGCTGCGAACGCTCGATCTTGCGGCACTGGACGAGTATCTGGCTCTGCGCTTCATTGCCCCTCCGCGCTCGATGTTCCAAGGGATTCGCAAGCTGCCACCGGGACACATGCTGACCGTGGAAATCGGCAAGGAGCCGCGCATTGAACGTTACTGGAGACTCGAGTACCTACCGAAGCATGTCGGTTCGGAGGAGTCGCTGCTTGATGAGCTGGAGGCGTGCATTGAGGACTCGCTGAAATTGCATCTGGTGAGTGACGTGCCGGTGGGGGCGTTCTTGAGCGGAGGTCTGGATTCGAGCCTCTTGGTGGCCATGCTTACGCGGCGCCTGGGCGTTTCGAATCTGCCGACTTTCACGGTCGGGTTGCCGCACCAACGTTTCGATGAAGCACCATACGCGCGCTTGGTGGCACGCCTCTGCGGTACGCAGCATCACGAACGCACTCTGACGCCGTCGCTGATTAGGTTGTTGCCGCAGCTGATCTATCACCTTGATGAGCCATCCGATCCGCTGTCGCTGTGCACCTACCACGTCGCCGAGCTGGCCCGGCAGTCAGTAAAAGTGGTGATCGGTGGTGATGGTGGCGATGAGCTATTCGGCGGTTACGACCGGTATTACGGCAACAGCTATGCAGGCCACTACGCGCGCGTCCCCGCGGCGCTGCGTCGGGCCTTATTGGGGCCGGCGTTGGGTCTGATCCCGGAGGCGGGCTGGTATAAGAGCGTAGGTCATCAGTTGCGCTGGCTGCACCGACTGTCTTTCTTGTCGGGCGGGGATCGCTATGCCGCGAGCCTCAGCTACTTTCATTTTGATCCGGTGCAGCGCGCAACGCTGTTCACGCACGAGGCGGTGCAGCACCTCAATGGTGAGTGTGCCGAGGACGCCATCCGCGTGCCCTTCGAGTTGGCGAGCGGGGATGCGCTCGATCGCATGCTGGCGGCAGACTGTGCCGTACGCTTACCGGATCACCCGGTGATGATTACCGATCGCATGACCATGGCCCATGGCCTGGAGGCTCGCAGTCCCTTCATGGATCACCGCCTGGCAGAGTTCGCGGCGCGACTGCCGTCGGGGTTGAAGGTACGCGGCCGGTCGCTGCGCATCATGCAGCGCAAGCTTGCTGCCCGCTACCTGCCAGCGGAAATCCTGGCGCGTCCAAAGCAGGGGTTCGCTTCCGCTCTGCCGTACCTGCTGAGCGGAGAGTATCGCCTGCTGTATGCACATTTTTTGGGGGATTCGCACCTGGTACGCGCAGGTGTGCTAGCGCGACCCGCTCTGGAAGCGCTGCTCGGCCAGCATCTTGCAGGTCGCGCCGACCACGGCAATCGATTGTGGCTGCTGATCAACGCCGAGCTGTGGTACCGCATGATGATTCAGGGGTGCGATCGGGAGTCCCTCACAGCGGAGCTCAACAGCCTGAGCGGACTGGCCGCCGCAGCATGAAACGCGTCACCCGCGTGCTGCTGCGGCAATTCGCACGGGCCGCTCGTCCCTATCTCGAATCGCAGGGTCTGATGCGGACCACCAAGGTGTTCAGCACTTCGGCGCTCATCTGGGAGCCGGGTGCCGAGCGGCTGCTGGTCCTGGCTCCGCATATGGATGACGAGACCATTGGTTGCGGCGGAACCCTGGCGCGTCACATGCGAGCCGGTGCCAAAGCGCGCGTCGTATTTCTGACCGATGGACGCGGTGGCGACAGTAGCGCGCGTCAACTGCACATAGCCGCCCGGCGTGCAGCGCAAACACAGCTTATCAGCACACGCAAGGAGGAAGCGCGGCGCGCGCTGGCGATTTTGGGCATCGAAGCGATCTCATTCTTGGATGCGGAAGACGGCATGCTGGCGCAGGACCGCAGCGTAGCGGCGCGGCTGCGCGAAATCCTCGCAGCTGAGCGTCCGGAGCTGATCTATGTGCCGCACTTCGTCGAGCAGCACCCCGACCATACGGCAGCGAGCGCCGTACTGTTCGAGGCGTTGCGTGAGCTGTCACTGAACGTTCAGGTGCTTGCCTACGAGGTCTGGACGCCACTGTTCCCGAACTGCGTAGTCAAAATCGACGACGTGTTGGAGGTCAAAAAGCGGGCCCTGGCGGAATACCGCAGCCAGTTAGCAGAATTCGATTACCTGCACACGTCGGTCGCGCTGAACGCCTACCGTTCGGCGGCTTTCAGCGGACAACACGGACGGTATGCCGAGGCTTTCTGTTCCCTCGGCGCGCGGGACTACCAGCGCCTGTACGCAGCCTACCGCGGGACGCCATAGCGATGCGCATCGGAGTAATGCTGCGTCACTATGACCAGCACGGCGGTGGTGTGCGCGTCTATACGCGCGGATTGCTAGACCACCTCGTGCGGCATGCGGGTGGCCACGAGTACGTTCTGTTCTATAGCAACCCTGCGCTGCTGGGAACGTACGGCGGTTACCCGCACGTTCGCGAGGTGTATGTCCCCAGTCACGGCTCGGTGCTGCTGTGGGACCAAGTGGGTTTGCCGCGCGTATTGCGGCACGCGGGCATCGACGTGCTGTTCAATCCCAAGTACTCACTGCCGCTAACGGGTAACTATCCTGCCGCGTGGGTTTGCCATGGGCTTGACTGGTATGTACTGCCGTGGGCGTCGCGTGCCGTAGATCGGCTCAGCCATCGCTTTCTGGTACCGCGCTATGCCAAGCGGGCGAGTGCCGTGATTGCCGTCTCGGAAGTCACGCGCGAGCACGTAATGCACTACCTGCGCATGCCACCGGAGCGCGTGATCACCGTGCACACTGCCATTGACGATGCGTTCCGCGCGCCGTTGGATGCCGCCGCTCTCGATGCCGTGCGGCAGAAATATCAGCTGCCCGAGCGGTTCGTGCTCTATTCCGGCGCCGTCTACCCTCCCAAGAATTTTACGCGCATGGTGCAGGCTTATGCGCGCGTCGGGCCCGCGCGCGATGTCTCATTGGTGATTGCCGGTGGTGAGAATCGCTTTCTGTCGGCGCATGAGCTGGGCGAACCGACCCGCCAGGGAATCGATCGCTGGGTCAAGTGGACCGGCTGGGTCGATGCCTTAACCTTGGCTGCTTTCTACCGTATGGCACAGGCGCTGCTGCTACCTTCGCTGTTTGAGTCCTTTGGTTTGCCGATCGTCGAAGCGATGGCTTCGTCCTGTCCGGTGCTCACATCAAACCGCTACGGTTCTCAGGAAATCGCCGGCGGGGCTGCGTTACTGGTCGATCCGGAGTCAGTCGATTCCATCGCCGCCGGCCTCGAGACGATATTGGCGGACGGTGCGCTGCGGGCGCAGCTGATCGAGCGGGGACGGGCGCGTTCCGAGCACTTCACCTGGGCCAAGTGTGGGGAAGCCACGCTGCGTGTACTGGAGACTCTGGCACCCCGAGTCTGACGCCCGCTCGCGGGGGGACGATTGCTTACACTCACACGGCCTTAACATAAACCGCGCGAGTTTTTGCTGCACTGTGGCAGAAATTCGCGGCTACGCTATACTGCCAGCGTACGCAATCCCGGGACTTGTCGAACATTAAATAAGAGTCTCGGGCGGTCGCGGCGATCTATAGAACTCCAATTGACGCCGCCGCCGCAGAGGTACCGGGCCACAACGCGCGATGCTATCGAGTGGTAACTGCCGCGCAGTCGGGTTCGCTTCCGAAGTGTTGGGAAAAGTACAACTAAGGTGAAAACCATGGACTCTCATAAATTCCTGCGCAGCCTCCTCGTTGCTTTTTGTGCCTCAGCTGTGTTGACCGCCTGCGGCGGCGGCGGCGGCGGCACGTCAAACGTAACAGTACCGAATGTCGTCGGCGCGACCCAGGCCGCGGCCGACTCCTCGATTACCGCGGCGGGCCTGACCGTGGGTTCGACAGGCATGGCGGCCAGCCCGAGCGTGCCTTCGGGAAGCGTCATCAGCGAGTCTCCGGCGGCTGGCTCGAGCGTGGCTTCGGGTAGTGCCGTCAATCTTACCGTGAGCAGCGGGCCGAGCACGGTGAACGTGCCCAACGTGGTTGGCGCAACGCAGGCGGCCGCCAGCACCACACTCACCGGTGCGGGGCTGAAAGTCGGAACCGTAACCATGGCGACCAGCACCACCGTGGCAGCTGGCAACGTCATCAGCGAGAGTCCGGCCGCCGGAACGAGCGTCGCCGCAGGTAGTGCGGTGAATCTCACGGTGAGCACCGGCGCTTCGGGCAACGTGAGCGTACCCAACGTGGTTGGAACGACCCAGGCCAGCGCCAGCACGGCGATCGTTGCCGCGGGGCTCACGGTCGGCACGGTCACCATGGCGAGCAGCGCGACGGTCCCGAATGGCGACGTCATCAGCGAAAGTCCGGCGGCCGGAACGAGTGTCGCCTCAGGTAGTGCGGTGAATCTCACCGTGAGCACCGGTCCGGCGCTCGCAGCAACGTTTGCTTATGCGGCCAACAATGGCCTCGACGGTTCAGGCAACGGCGTCCTTTCGGGCTATTCGGAGGGCGCCACCGGCGCACTTACCGCGCTCGCCACGCCGACGCTGGTGCCGGGGGCCACCGGCTTTGGGGAGGTCAAGATTGATCCCTCGCACAAGTTCCTGTACGTCGTGAATTCAGGCACCGACACCACCGTAGGGCGCGGGGTTTATGGCTTTGCCATCGGGGCAGACGGTTCTCTCACGGCCACGCCCAACTCGCCTTACCAGACCGACCACCTGCCGGTATCGCTGGCGTTCGACGCGACTGGAACGCACCTGTATGTATCGAACCAGCAGGACAACAGCATCTCGGCCTTCACCCTGGACACGGCGACGGGTGAGCTCAGCGAGCTGCTGGCTTCGCCCTACGGCATAGCGCACGGTAACCATCCAGCCCAGATCGCCACGGCGGTAACCACGTCGGGCAACTTCCTCTACGTATCGGAGACCGGCTCGAGCTCAGTTGAAGTGTTCGCCATCGATCCGGGCACCGGGGCGCTCACGGAAGGCCTGACGGGATCGCCCTTCGGCACGGACCAGCATCCGTTCGCGCTCGTCATCAATCCGGCTGGCACCATTCTCTATACCGTAGCCCTGCCGAGCGGGACCAGCACGCGCCTGATCTCGGCCTTTACGGTCAACGCGGACGGTACTCTGACCGGCAATGTCAACAATCCGCAGCCCATTCCGGCCAAGAACTACATCGCCTTCGACCCGTCCGGGAAATTCCTACTGGTGACCGAAGCGGCGGGTATCGACGTCTATCAGTACGATCCCGCGACGGGTGACACGGGCACTGCCGTAGCTGGCTCGCCCTTTGCGGCAGGTTCCAATCCCGAGTCCTTCGCGATTGATGCGGGCGGCCATGTCTACGTGGGCAATGACTCGTCCAACAACGTGTCGGAATTCACACTCGATGGTACGACCGGGGTGCTGACTGCAATCACCGGAACGCCGGTGGCTGCAGGGACCAATCCGGACTATCTTGCCGTGCAGTGAGGCTGCGGCGGGAGCGTGCCGCGAAAGCGGCACGCTCCCGCCATACCTACAGCTCCCGACACAGCCGCTCATAGCGCACCACGACGCTCTCGAGCTCGTACGGTTGGATCGCCGTGCGGGCGCGCTGCCCGATCGCGGACCAGGTGCTGCGCGCCGCCAGCGCGGTTTCGATGGCAGCCACCATGGCACCAGCGTCCCGCGTCGGAAAGGCGAAGCCCGTCTCGCCTTGCCTCACCAACTCACGCGCCACCCCTACCGGGGTGCTGACCACCGGTGTGGCCGTGGCCAAAGCCTCTATAAGCCCGACGCCAAAGCCCTCGTAGTCGCTCGGGAATATGCACAGATCTGCAGCCTGCAGGTAATCCGGAACCTGATCGGTGGCCGGATACATGAGCACGTCGCTCTCGAGTCGCTGCTCGTGCACGTACTTGATGAGCTCGGCTTCGCAGTCGTCGAATGAGCCCTTTCCGCTCCCGACGATGACCAGGCACAGTTGCGGGTCATGCGCCACCAATCGGGGCGCTGCTTCCACCAGCATGGCGACTCCCTTGGCGCGCGACAGGCGCCCAATGTAGAGAAGCAGCGTGCGCTCGTGTGGCAGCCCAAGCCGTTGCCGCATTTCACGCTTGCGTTCCGGGGTTGCGGGCGAGAATCGCCGCGCATCCACCGCGTTGGGAATAGTGACGATGTGGGCCGCCGGCACCGTGGCGTGCAACAACTGTTCAACCTCGGGCGAAATGGCTACGACCCGATCCGCCCCCCGCAGCGCAGCGCGTTGCAAGCGGGCCAGCGAGTGTTGCAGCCACCCGCCAAGCAGCGGCATCTCGCCCCGACTTTGCGCCGAAAGCGGTTCGCGAAGCTCGAAGGTTGATTCGACGCGCACGATGCAGCGCTTGCGCAGTAGCCTGCACACTGGCACCGCGACCAGTGGAATGATCTTCATTCCCGAGACTATGACCAGGTCGTATTTGCCTCGCTCGCGCACGAGAAGCCGGGTAAGCCTCGACAGGTATCCCAGCATGCGGAGGATCGCCCGGCCGCCGGCACCCTTGATCTGTCCAGATGGCGGAATGCGTCGCACTTGTACTGCGCCGATAGTTTCCGCCGCAGGACTGGGAGGTACGGTCTGCCGGGTGATTACGCAAGTCCCGAGGCCGCGCTTAGCCAAACCCTGCGACAAGAGGGAGACCATGATTTCCACGCCACCCATCTGCGGCGGAAAAAATTCTTCCGTCAGCCAGTAGATTTGCGGCGCGCGGGCGATCACTTGCGATAGAAGTCGTAGGTGTGCCGATATGGAGTGTCGGTGAGGTATCGCCACGAGCCAAGCGACGGAACCGCATATTTCTGGAAACGATCAAAGGCTGTAATCTGCGCGAGCGGCACGGGATCGCGTGCGGGAATATCGTTCCAGCCAAACACGAAATAGCCGCCGCTCGCCAAGCGCAGGTAGCACTGCTCGAAGGCGGCTTCACATTGCCGAGGCGCGTCTAGCCCGAAGCCATATACACCGTTGCAGATGATCAGATCAAAATAGGCCTCGGGGAAGTGCTCGGCGAGCTGCTCGAGGGGGGCATGCACGTGCTGAGGCGCGCCGAACTTTTGGGCCTTGGCGCTGAAGTCGATGGTCCAGTAGTTCTTAGCTTTGAAAAAAGTGCGTCCGTAGTGCTTGGTGTACCAGTCGCAGCCGACGAACAGCACGTTGTGAATTGTCGGCACAGTCGCCAGATACGGAAAGATCACGCTTTCCAGGACGCGGCGGTCCTCGGTTTGCATTCGTACCGGCATGCCGCAGGCATAACGCAGGGCGCGCCAGGCAAAGCGCGGATCAGTGAACAGTCGAATGAATGTGCTGCGCGTGGCAGCCTCAGTCGGCAGACGGGCGTTGGCGAGGTACACCTGCTCCTCGCGCAGGCGCGGACGGTCCTTATCCATCCCGCGTCACCTCCAGGGGGTCGAGTGCCGTCGCGGACTTCGCGTGCGCTTGGCTCAGCAGCGGGCTGGTGCGTCGTCGAGGCACAAGTCCCAGCAGCGCGCAGCTGACCGGCGCAATCCCGCACGCCAGCATCGCGTTCAACCAGGGCGATAGGCCCAGTCGTCCGGCATACTCAAACACAAGGGCTGTGACGGCAAGTGCCAGCATAGTGCGCAACGCAGCCCCCACGAAAAGAGAGGAGCGGAGGCGCGCGCGCAGCGCGTATACGCACAGCACGTCGACTACCAGCGAACTGGCGATCGCCGCGAGCACCGCTCCGAGGATTCCCAGGCGCGGGATTAGAAGGACGTTGAGGACGGCGATTACTATGGTTCCAATAAACAGACACCGAACATAGAGCGTCTGACCGTGCAGACTGTAAAGTAGTCGATAGAGCGCAATCTCACCACCCTTTGCCAGAGCCAGCGCTGCGAACCATGGCAGCAATGGCACCGCCGGCTGGAAATCTTCGCCGAACACGACCGGCACCAGAAGTGGCACCAGGCATGCGATTCCCACGGCAAGCCATGCGGCAAGCAGGCAGATGAGATGCATCACATCTCGGGCGGCCCGCTCGAATTGGAGGGTATCCTCAGCGGCCAGCCGACTCAGCAACGGGTAGGCGGCCGTTCCGAACAGCAGTAGCGGGATCACTCCGACTTCGACAAACTTTGCGCCCACTGCATACAGGCCGACTTGAGTCGTGCTGAGCAGGTAGGCGATGAGCAGCAGGTCGGTGCGGGCATATAGCTGATTCAGTAAATCCGATCCCACAAAGGGCGCCGTTCCGCGCGAGATGGCGAGCGTCGCGCGCCACGAGGATCCGGCGCGGGGCGGCGCCCCGTGCTGGACCGCGTTTCGCGCCGCGACGAACGCCATGGCCGCACCCGCGATTGGGAAGCCAAGCAGCACCACTGGCAATGAGGCGTGCAGGTTCAGCAGACAGAGCGCTACGACGACCGCGGCGAGACGGGATGTAAGATCCGTGAGCGAGGGCGCGATCATGGCCTGAGCGGCCATCGCTGGAATGAAAAGTGTATGCGCGACGCCCCAGCCGACCAGGAATAACGACAGTTCGGCGATCATCAAGTCACGGCTAACGGCCTGGCCCGCCAGTGCCAGGCACAGCGAGAATATGAGCGCTGCCATGACCAGCCGGCGCCACTGCGTCGAGAGGATGTCGCGCCACAGTACCTCCCGGGCGGCGGGTGCCAGAAGCACGTACTGACGAATGCCGTATTCTTCGAATCCCGCCGTCGCGACGAGTGCCGCGAGGTTCCCAAGTGCGAACGCGTAAGCGTACTCGCCGGTGCCGGCCGGGCCGAAGACGTGCGCGATATCTGCAAAGAGCACGAAGCTCAGCAGGTCCGCCGCGACCCTGCAAAGTAGCATCCAGAATGCGTTACTGATTATCCTCATGGGCTTGGCGGGCTTCGTTGCGGTGCTATTCTGATGATGACTATGAACTCGACCCGGCTCGAGAATAGTAGCCCACTACGCGAGGTCCGCTCCGAATACGCACAAATTATGTCAAAGTATCCGCTCAGGGAAACTCGTTGCCGAGAGGACGCGCTGTGTCGTTGGCGTGTGTCTGCGGTGGCCGCAGGGATACTCGCGCTTCGCGCGCCGCAACTGACTCGACAGATAACCATGTGGCATACCCGCCTGTATGACTAGAGCCGAGGCGGCAAGACGCCAAATTGAGGCCCGCATTCATCGCAGTGCAATCGGGGCACCTCCGGAGAGTAAGTGGAAGATGCTCTTGCCATTGTTCGTTGAGGCGGGCTTTGCTCGTCGCGTACTGCGCAAGCGGCTGGGGCTGCATACTCCACTCAACACGACCGATCGGCAGGTCCTGGAACAGGTGATCTTCCCGCACTTCAGCGCCCTGGCTGGGGTCAGGACGGTATTGTTCGTCGGCTGCGACACCTACACGGTTCATTATCAACGCTGCTTTTTTTCCGAGGCTAACTACTGGACGTTGGAGCCCGATCCCTCGCTGCGACGCTTTGGAGCCAAGCAGCACGTCGTGGCCCCGTGTGAGGAACTTGCGCGGCATTTCAACGAGAACTATTTCGACTTGATCATCTGCAACGGCGTATTCGGTTGGGGTTTGGATCGACCGGATCAGTGTGAAGCGGCGCTCTCCCAGTCCTATGCGTGCATTCGCGCTGGAGGCTTCCTGCTATTTGGTTGGGACGATGTGCCACAACGCACGCCCGTGCCGCTGGAGACCATCCCAAGCCTGAGTCGCTTTCGCAGGTACCAGCTGCCGGCGCTGGGCACGTGGCGCTACGTGACGGCTACTCCGTACCATCACACCTACGACTTCTACCAGAAGTAGGGCTCCTGCGTTACGGATCGACGGGCGGCGAATGGAGGGCGCCTAAGCGCCTCGAGCGGCTACCGTGCACGGCGCAGTGGCCGGGGATCGTACGAGCGCTTCCCCGCAATAGGTGCTGGATCGTTCGTTAAACGGGAGGCGCGTCGGCGTTGCAGTGCCGGACGCACAAGGCTGCGCCTGTGGTCAACTGGCCGCTGCGAGCTGGGTCGCCAGGAATGTCACGCAGGGCGAGTACCGAGCTCGAGGCCCGCAAGCGTCGCTTACGCGCTGGCGATTTGACCTTATGTCAGATTAAAAACGTGGTTTGGGCGGTGCGGGCGGGGGCTGCACGCGCTATGATTCTGGCAAACCATAAGCGACTAAGCGGCACGCGCCGCCCTAGCCGCAACGCCGTTACGGGACTTCAGGATCACAACGAGCCTATGCCAAGCTTTCTCGTGCTGAGATCGCACGTCGTGCGATTGTTTGGAGCGACGTTAATCCTGACTGCAGGCCTATGCGGCTGCGGGGGCGGCGGTAGTCAAGACTCCGGCCCATCGCCCGTCACGATTGCCACGACCGCGCTGCCGGACGCGCAGGTTGGCAGCGCCTACAATGCGACCTTGGCGGCACGCGGCGGAACGGCACCCTACGTTTGGTCGCTCGCGACCGGTACTCTGCCGTCGGGCCTCTCGCTGAGTGCCGCTGGCACACTGGCAGGCTCCCCCTCGACGAGTGCATCCAACGTGCCGCTCACCTTCAAGGTAGTCGACTCCGGCATGCCGCAGCAGAGCGACACCGCAAGCCTTCCCCTAACGGTGCGAGCCGCCGCGCAGCTGAGCATCACCAGCTCCGCGCTGCCGAGCGCGCAGGTCGGAAAGGCCTACACGACCACGCTGAGCGCCATGGGCGGCAAGACGCCCTACACGTGGGGGCTGGCCAGCGGCGCCTTGCCGGCTGGTCTGGCCCTCAATACTGCCACGGGCGTGCTCTCCGGTACCCCGACGGTAACTGCTGCCGGCATACCGCTCACCTTCACTGTTAGCGACGCGAGCACTCCGGCGCAGTCCCAGAGTGTCAGTCTCGCCCTCAACGTGAGTCCCGCCACCATTACCGTTTCAATATCGCCCCGGCGCGCCGCACTGACGATCACGCAGACCCTCACTCTTGTGGCTAGCACCAACGACTACGCAGGTGTGGTCTGGAGCGCCAGTTCGGCCGCCGCCGGCCTTAGCACGCACAGCAGTGCCAGCGGCACTCCGATTGTCCTGACTGCGCCTTCAGACGCCGGGGTCTATACAGTCACCGCCACGAGTGTCACCGATACGACCCAGAGCGCTGTCATCACGATCGGGGTTAGCGATCTGGCGGGCATGTACACGCAGCATAACGATCTCGCACGTGACGGCGCCAATACCCACGAGTACGCGCTGACGCCCGGCAGCGTAAACACAACGTCGTTTGGCAAACTGTTCTCTTGCAGTGTGGACGGCGCGGTCTATGCGCAGCCACTTTGGGTAGCGAATCTCAATATCGGCGGCACGCAGCACAACCTGCTGCTGATTGCTACTGCGCACGACAGCTTGTATGCGTTCGACGCCGATGCCATTCCCTGCAACACGCTCTGGCACGCAAACCTTATCGACACAGGTCACGGAGCCTCAGCGGGCGAAACGAGCGTGCCCTCCGGGAGCGGGACCTCGTACATTGGCCAGGGGTTCGCGGACATAACTCCCGAGGTGGGCGTGATCGGCACGCCTGTGGTCGATCCCCAGGCCGGCATCGTCTACATCGTCTCCAAGTCGATGAATGCGGCCGGTACAGCGTTCTTTCAGCGACTGCACGCCATAGACATGGTCACGGGCACGGAGAAGTCCGGTTCTCCCGTGCTCCTCTCCGGGACCTTTCCCGGCAGTGGCGGCGGCGGTTCCAGCGTAGCCTTCAGTGCGCGCCAGCAGAACCAGCGTCCGGGTCTCGTGCTGGCCGCCGGCACCGTCTACGTCGGCTGGGGCTCGCATGAAGACGCCGCGCCGTGGTACGGCTGGCTGATGGGATATCACTATAACGGGGTCGCCTTTAGCGCCGCCGGAGTTTTTAACGCCGCGCCGAACCACGCGTCGCCCCACGGTGGCGCGGGCATCTGGATGAGCGGGGGTGCACCGGCCGTCGACAGCAACGGCAATCTTTACGTAACGACCGGCAATGGCTTGTTCGACGTAACCAACACCGGCGGCTCCCACAACGATTATGGCGACAGCTTCCTGCAGCTCACTGCGACGCTCGGCGTATCGTCGTGGTTTACCCCTTCCGACCAGGCTTCCGATGACGCCAATGACGATGACTTCGGGGCTGGCGGCGCGGCCTTGGTGATAAACCTCCCCAGTGGTCCGCTGCGCCACCTGGTTGTGGGCGGCGGCAAGGACGGAACGCTCTATCTGCTCAACGGGGACAGCATGGGCGGCCTGGGCGATGGCAACGCGCTCGAGGCCTTCAATGTCGGCTTCCCGATCTTTGCGACCAGCGCGTTCTGGAACAACAACTTGTATCTCGCGCCCGCCGGGGGAGCAATGCGCGCCTACGCCTTCGATCCGGGGAGCGACCGGTTCAACGCGGTGCCGAGCTCGCAGTCACCGGGTGTTTTCGCGTGGCCCGGAGCCACGCCCTCGGTATCCGCAGCAGGAAGCAGCAATGCCATCGTATGGGGTCTGGACACGTCCCATTTCTGCACGCCGTCGGCTAAATGCGGGCCTGCCGTGCTGCACGCCTACGCGGCTACCGCACTTGGCACTGAACTCTGGAACAGTTCAATGATTGCCGCGGACGCCGGGGGCAACGCCGTAAAATTCACTCTGCCGACGGTGGCAAACGGCAGGGTGTACGTGGGAACGCGCGGCAACAATACGGGGGGAGCGCCGGGCTCGACTTCCAGTAATGGTGAAGTCGACGTATACGGCCTGAAACCGAACTGAGAAGCGGCGGCGCACCCGCGTTCGCCGGCCGATCCGAAGATACGGCGGCTGCTTCTTTTATTCGTTGCCCCTCTGGCGCAAGCGTGTCAGCCGACTGCTTTGCTGATGGCGCGTTCAGAACAGCGCCGCGAGCACCATCAGAATTCCCCAGAAGGACACGCCCCACACGAGCGAGCGCACGTAAGGGATGCCGATAACATAAACGGGCAGGTAGACCAGACGCGCCCAGAAGTAGATTTGCGCTCCGAGCGCGGTGTGCGGCGAGTTGGCTTTCAGCAGCACCACCGCCAGCACCGCCGCGGCAAAGAATGGGAAAGTCTCCAGGAAATTGCGGCTGGCGCGGTGCGCGCGTCCCGCAGTCCCCGTAAGGCGTGGCGTTTCCCCGTCCCGATTGCCGACGTTCCAGTTGAGCCCCCGCGTGGAGGTCGTGAGGGTGGCGGAGACGAGTACGCAGAGGATGCCCAGACAGATCGACCAGGCCAGCATTCTGATTTCAACCGGCATAGCTGTAACGTCCGTACGTGTTGGTATCAATGAGTCCCCTGGGGCCACAGCGCCCCAGGGAACGTGTGCGCAACTTACAGTTCGCGGTACACGCTGTCTGAAGTGACCGTGCGGATTTTGTCAAGGCCAGCAAGCCACGCCGAGAACTCCGGATCCGCGGCTGCCTTTGCCTGACCTTCCGCGAATGCCGCCCAGGTCGGATATTCCTGGCTCACGATGATAGTGCCGGTGTTCGGGCCGGCGTAAGTGGCGCGCCAGATACGTAATGTGGTCGAGACCCCGAGACGCTTCAGCATTGCCTTGCCCTTCTCCAGCTGTTGGATGTAGGCGGCGACGTTATCGGTCTTGACCGAAATAACGCGCAGCCACGTCGTGCTGGCGGCGAAGGCGGTACCCGAGAGCGCGAACGCCAGGGCGGCGGCCGCCAATAATCCCGTTAGCTTCCTGGACATAATGATCCCCCGTAATTCTTAAACTGTTGGTGTTGGGTCTGAATCAACTTCCCTGTCCGCAAGTCCCCGGGGGGATGTACGCCCATTCGGCCCGGCTGGCAACTTGAGCGTGTTAGCGCGCTGCAGCAACCGTGTGGGGCGCCGGCGGGGCTCACAAGAAAAAAGCCCCGGGCTCTTTACGAGCCTACGGGGCTTTCTGTTGCGGAAGGGGGTGACTAAGCCTTCTTGACCCACACCTTGCACCAGCCGTTGGCGTTCACCAGCTTGCCGGCGAAAATGTTACACGGCCGCCAGGCATCGCCGGCTTTGCCCTGCAGCTGCGCGCAGGTGCTGCACATCTGTCCGGCCGCGTAGGTCGGGAAGTCCTTGCTCTCGACCGTCTTCGCGCTCTCGTGATAGCCGAGCGCCTGCGCGGTCGGATCCGTCGGACTCAGATGCGGCGCCGCATCGGCACGTGCGACGCGTACAGCGCTCGCGGCACCGGCCGCGCCAACGACGATGGCGATTCCCTTCAGTGCATCGCGACGTGAAAACGACTGGCTCATCTGCGGTCCCCTCAGTGTTGGTGATGATGCTGTTGCCGATTCTCCGATGAGTCGGGTATGTGCGTCCATTGCATCAATTGCACCGCACCGGCATCTTGAGCTGTGCCCGCGTTTCCAGATGCGAGCAATTATCATTTAGACCTGGCTTCGCCTTGGCGCGCGCGTGGACCTTTAGCTAGCTGACACGGTGCGTTGGGAGTTACATGAAACCGCTCATCCGCTTGTGGATCACCGTGTTGCTGGCCGCGCTTACGCTAAGTGGTTGCGAATCGCTCGGGGTCGCGCTGGGCCTGCGCACGCGTGTAGACAAGCTGCCGGTGACCGCGCTGACCGCCTCCCTCGTGCCCGATCCGGGGCTTGCGCCCGGCAAGAAAGGAACGCTGATCCTGGTGGCGAGCACCGCGGATGCGAAAACCCTGACCACGGTGGGTGCCGGCAAGGGCACAGTGCTCTTCGACAGCTTCATCTTCCAGGCGACGATCGTGCAGATGAAAGACGGTGTGGTGTCGATGCCCGCCGACTCGCGCGTGAGCGAAGGACAGTTGCCCCACGTGCAGATCGCGGCGTTGGTCATCCGGAAGTGACCACGGACCTGGAGGTGCCGCCGCGCTACGATGTGGCCTTCACAGCGCACGTCTCGGGCGCGGCCGGGACGGCGGGCCTGGATGGACTTGCGGGACTGGACGGCAGCGACGGCAGCCCGGAATCTATCGATCTCACCAATCCTTCTCCCGGCGGCAACGGCGGTGATGGGCAGCGCGGCGGGGACGGGGGCAGCAATGGCAACGGCGGCAGCGGCCAGAACGTGCAGATCGCAATGACCCTGCGTCCGGGTACGCCGCAGCTCACTGAAGTGCGGGTGTCAGCCGGCGCGCGCCAGCGCTACTACCTCATCGATCCCAACGGTGGCTCACTCAGCGCCGACGCCAACGGCGGTGCGGGCGGCCGCGCCGGCAGCGGGGGTCGTGGTGGACGTGGCGGCAATGGCGGGAGTGGTTTCCCCAACGGCTTTTCAGGCAACAGCGGACTGGACGGCATGGACGGCCGGCCGGGGCAATCCGGTCAGGCCGGCACGATCGCCGTCGCGGTCGATCCGGCAGCGCAGCCTTACCTCAGCGTGCTGCGTCTGTCGAACCGTAACGGTAATGGCTCGGCGGCCCGACGCAGCAGATCCGGGTCGAGCCGGTGGCGACGCTGTGGTGAGAGGGACGGGCGGCCGCCTACTTGCGGCCGGCTTTGGGGGCCTTGGTAACCTGATTGTAGGGATCGTAGCCGGCGCCCGAGCTCGGCTCCGGCATGATGCGCAGCTCCTCGTCCTTGGAGTCCTCAATCTTGAGCTCCGCGGCGTCGAGCTTTTTCAGCAGCCGGGAGGTCGCCTCGATGGCGACGCGGCTGGTCGTGGCCAGCCAGTCCCATACGGCATTACCGCGGGCATCGTGAACCACCTTGCCCGTGGCGCCGGCCTTCGGGGGGGCAGCGGGGACTGCGGGCGTGGAGCCCGGGGGGCTGGTTTTTGGGGGCTCGAAATCCTTCATGGAGACAACCGCGGGCTTTAGCGACCTGGCTCGACACCCATCGTGCACTGATTGACTTAACGACGTGGTGTTCCAGTCGGCGGTTGCGCCGTTGCGGATGTGTGAACGCCGTCACAAGGCAGGCAAGCGGCCTGCTGCTCTGCACCATGGGCTTCCCGGCGCCGCCTGCGACCCCCATGCGCCTGGTACGGGGGCCCGCCAGCTTCACTAGGACTCAATTGTTACAGGGGTTTTTCACCCTTACTGCCTAGCTTGCACAGTGCGGTGTCGCGGGCAGAGACTTACACGCGGGGTCGATCCTTAACTACAAAACGCAACCTCGCGGGAGGCGGCGCGTGCACGTCCCAGCCTACAAGCACGCAAGGCTCATGGCGGAGTCTGAATGGCGTGTCGAGATCTCGGCGGGTTCCGACTCACCGGATGATGTTGTCGTGCGCCGCGTTCTTGAGAATCCGGTCGCCTACCGGCGCTGGGCCAGCGAACACGACTGGCTGCTGCGGGGGGTATCGACCCGGCCACGCGTGGAGGCACAGGTAGTCGCACTGCGCGCCGCTGCCATGAACCTCGTCCATCGCAAGGCGCTGTTCGAGTATCTGCGGGAGCGGCAGCTCACCAGCCGCAAGCGCCGGCGCCTGTTCCAGATGTTCTATGGCTACCGCGAGTACTCCAACGCCGTGATCGCCGAGCACGGTAACTACGTTCGCTGCAGCTCAAGCTACGTGTGCGCACAGTACCTGTCCGAGCAGCTCATGCACGATGCGGCGGTGGCCGAGCCCATGCAGCTCTACGAGGAGCGCTTCGCCGAGTTCTTCCGCGCCTTCTGCGATGGGGAACTTGCCGAGACCGACGAGGAGCGACGAGCGGCCGAGCCGCTGGATACCTTGCGGCCGCTTTTGAAGCTCCAGCTCGCCGAAGCGCGGCAGGCGATCCTTGCCATGCCTCTTGCTCCCACGCGCGAGTGGCGGGAAGTCGAGATCCGCAAGCCCACTGGGCAGACCCAGCGGCTGCGCACGTTGTCCGACACCGACGGCATGCTGTTCGGTGCGCGGCCGCAGGCGCGATCCGGCAGATGACCCGGCGCCGGCGCGCCGCTACACTTCGCGTCCCGAAGGTGTGAGCCGATGTGGCCGGCACCGCAAAAAGCCGAGGGCTTGTGATGCAGCGATTCCCGATCATGGTGCTACTGGCGTTTCTCGGCGCGACCGCGGGCGCCGCTACCGCGCCGTACGACGAGAAAGCCAATGCCGCGGCCGAGGTGCAGCACGCCCTGGCCGCAGCCGGTTCCGACCACCACAAGGTGCTCCTGATATTCGGTGCCAACTGGTGCGGGGACTGCCGCGCACTGGATCAGGCGCTGCACGGGCGCAGCGGCCCCCTGATTGAAGGCAAGTTCGATGTCGTGAAGATCGACGTGGGGAACTTCGACAAGAATCTCGACATCGATGCGCGCTACGGCCATCCGATCGGTAACGGCATCCCCGCGGTGGTGGTGGTAGATGCCGACAACAAGATCGTCTACTCGACCAGGGGGGGCGAGCTCGCCAACGCCCGCAAGATGGGCGATCAGGGCATCTACAACTTCCTCGCCGGCAAGCTCGCAGCGCAGCCGGCCGGTTGAGCGTCTGAGATCCGCGCCTACTTCCAGCCCTCGGTGCGGGCCGCGAAATCGATGAAGAATGCGTGCGCGGTGAAGAAGCCGACGCCGACGATGCTCTGGGTGGTGGACGCGTTCGTGACCACGCTCACCGCCTCGGGCGCGACGGACCCTGCCGTATACGGGGCAGCGGCGGTGAAGGTGTAGTCGAAGCCCGCCGGGGTCGCGATGACCACCGGCGTGCCGGCCGGCACGACTATCGGGAATAAGACTCCGGGGGGCACGTTAAAGAGCATGTAGGGCGTGCCACTGTCGAAGAGCACGGAGTCGCCGCTCAAGATCCCCGGCTGTGTGCCCCCGACCGTGATCAGCGCGTTGTCGATCTCCGCCTGGCAGACCTCAAAGCCCGCAATGAGCGCAGGGCCTGTGTAATCTGCCGGCGGGCAGGGCAGAGCCGCGACGGTGAAGCCCGCTTCATCGGCCGCGGTTAGTCCGATCATCAGCATCGGCGCCGGCACACAGCTTCCCAGCGCCGCGATATCGCACGCCTGCGGCGGCGCTGGGTTCAGCCGCAAGCCGGCATTCACGCCGTACCGGTAATCGAGGTACTTGAGGACACTCACCACGAAGCAGCTGCCGCTCGTGCCGCTCGCGCAGGGGGGAAACCCTTCGGGGGGTGCCGGCGTGCCCTCATCGATGAGATTGGCGCCATCATTTACGCCGAACCAGCCGCGCTGGGTTGGCACCGGTTCGGGTGCACCGCTATCGTTGTCGAGGACCTCGTAGTACAGGAACACCGCCATGACGGCCGTGGTCACGGTGCCGGCGTCGTCCCCGAAGGTGACGCTGGCGAAGCCGAGATTGCCGACCTGAGTGCGGCCGCGCGTGCCGCCGTATTTGCGCCGGCCCGGCTGATTCAGAACCGTGATGCCGCCGTAGCTGAGGGAGGACTGGCCGCTCGCGAAGTTAAAGCCGGCCGACGTGACGATGCTCGCGGGCAGGATGTCCGGGGCGTAGAGCGTGATACCCGCGGAGCCGGTGTCGAAGGCCAGCGGCATCTTCACGGCGGTGGTGCCAACTGCCGTGACGAAGACGAACAGGCGATTACCTTCGTCGGCGGACTGGGACGGATAGAGATTGATCGTAGCCGATGCCGGCCTCGTTGCTCCTGTGTCGGGGGTGCCGGACCCCGACCCGCCGCAGGCCGCGAGCAGAAGCAGCGCGGTCCACGCCGTACGCAGCGCGGCCGCCGCAGCCAGCGTTCCCGTGCAGTTATTGATCATGGGGCGCGCGGCGCTCTCCCTACCGCCACGTCATCGTTATGGATTATCGACTTGAGAATAGGCTTCGCCGTAAAGCGCTGTCTATCACCCTGCGCCGCACGTCGCGCCTCAGCGTTATCGCTCCCTTTTTTGCCCGGATGGTTGCCGGAGCGTGTGCTCGGGATCTTCGGGCTTCCCCAGCGCACTTGCGTGCGCACTCGCCGTCGTGCGCACGGGCGCGCTACCGCTGCGCCCGCTACGGGCGTAGGGCTAAGGCCTCACCAGCCGATGCCGTAATCCTCGCCGTGATTGCTCGAGCCGCCCCAGAGCGTGCCGTGCTCCCGGTCCACCATGATCGCGTTGATGGGGCCGGAGCTGCGCTCGACATAATCGAGCGTGTAGCCCATGCGGCCGAGCTCGGTGCGCACCGCCTGAGGGGTGGAGCTGTTCACGGTCATGCGGCCCGGGAAGGACTCATGGGCGCCGAAGGAATCACGCATCTGGTAGCTCGTGATATTGGCCGCCTCGGTGGCTTCCTGCACCGTCATGCCAAACTCGACCACGTCGAGGAAGAACTGCAGCAGGTTCTGGTCCTGCGTGTCTCCACCCTGGACCGAGAAGATCAGGAAGGGCTTGCCGTCCTTCAGGGCGAGCGTGGGAGTGAGCGTCGCGCGCGGGCGCTTGCCCGGCGCCAACACGTTGTAGGGGTTCTCGCTGGCATCGAGGACGAAGCTCTGCATGCGCTGTGACAGACCAATGCCGGTGCGGCCGGCGATCACGGCCGGCACCCAGCCGCCGCTCGGGGTGACGGAGACCGCCCAGCCCTCGGCATCGGCGGCCTCGACGCTGGTAGTTCCTAAGCGGAAGGTGCGGTCGAACTCGGCGAGCGCGGTCGGGGTGTTCGCCGGCATGCGGCTGTGCCAGGCATGCAGCGTCGCGGTGAAGGGATTCCTGCCGCCCTGGAAGGGATAGGGATCCCCGGGGCGCGCATCCGCATCGTTGCGGTCGGGGCGCACCAGCCGCGCTCGCTCTTTGGCATAGTCCTTGGACAGCAGTCCCTGTATGGGTGAGACGGGTGGAAAGGCCGGATCGCCGTAGTAGAAATCGCGGTCGGCGTAGGCGAGGTTCATCGCCTGGTAGAGCGTGTGGATGTAGCGCGCGGAGTCGTACCCCATCGCCTTGAGATCGAAGTTCTCAAGCAGGTTGAGCGTCTGCAGCATCACCGGGCCCTGCACCCAGGTGTTGAGCTTGTAGACCTCGATCCCCTTGTAGCTGGTGTGCACCGGCTCCTCGATCTTCACCTGCCAGTGCGCGAGGTCCTCGAGCGTGATGAGTCCGCCCACCTCCTGCACGCCGCGCACGAACTCCTTGGCGATGTCGCCGCGGTAGAAGCGCTCGTAGGCGGCGTAGATCGCGGCCTTGCGGTCCTTGCCGGCGCTCAGGGCCGCGCTCTCCGCCTCCACCAGCTTGCGTAAGGTGGCGGCGAGGTCACCCTGGTGGAACATCTCCCCGGGGTAGGGCGCCTCATGGGGAGTGCCCGGATGCGGCAGCATGATGCGCCTGGACTCGGGCCACTGCTTCAGCCGGTCCTGGTACTTCTCGATGGTATGGACGAGCTCGGCTTCCATCGGGTAACCGTCCGCCATCTCGATGGCGGGCGCCAGCACCTGCTTCAGGCTCATCGTGCCGTATTCGGCCAGCATAGTCATGAGGCCGCCCGGGGTGCCGGGCGTGACGGCGGCGAGCGGCCCGTACTCGGGCGGGAATTTCATGCCGAGCTTATGGAAGTAAGCCGGCGTCGCCCCGGTCGGGGCGACGCCCAGGCCGTTGATGGCGATGACCCTGGCCGTATGCGGGTTGTAAATGAGCGCCTGCGTCTCCCCGCCCCAGGAGAGTGTGTCCCACATGGTGGAGGTGGCGGCGATCATGGCGCACGCCGCATCCACGGCATTGCCGCCGCGCTCGAAGATCATGGCGCCGGCGGTAGCGGCGAGCGGCTTGCCGGTGACGGCCATCCAGTGCGCGCCGTGCAGGGCCGGTTTCTGGGTGCGCGCCGCGGCGGGCGTCGTGGCGGCGAGCAGCGCCACTGCAGTCGTGGCGCACATGAGTGACAGATGCGCCGTCGCGCGTGTCGTGCGGCTGGGAGCAAACGGGTGAGCCTGTGCACGCATGCCTTGTTTTCCTCAGTGGAGTTTCGGCGGCTGCGCGCGAGCATAAGACGAAGCGCGTGCAGGCGCACTCCGAGGCGAGGTGTTGGGAACGCTTAAGGCGCAGCGCCGGGGGTCCAGGTCTTAAGAAGGCTCAAGCCCCGCCGGGGTCGCAACGCGTGCCGGACTTAAGCTGGGGGAGGCCCGAAACTGTGCGCAGCGCCCGAGTGCCCTCAGGGCTCATCAGCCACACTCCATGAGACATTTGCGGGGCAAAATGTGAACCAGTTGGCATTCGGTATTGGTGCGCTCGCCGGACTTGTTGGCGCAGGCATCGCGCTGCTCGTGTGGCGCTGGCTGCGCCCCGCGGCCCCCGCGTGGCTCAAGGCCTACGATGCGACCCACCTGGCGGCCTTCGAGCAGTGGCCGACCACCGCCCTCGTGCTTGATCCGGCCAAGGGCCGGATTCTGGCCGTCAATCCGGCGGGGCTGCGCAGCTTGGGCTACACGCTCGACGAGGTGCGCGCGCGCAGCTTCAGCGAGTTCTTCAGCGCCGAGGGCGTGGCAGACCAGTCACTGGTGAAGCGCGTGCAGGAGGCGAGCACGCGCGCGCCCGTGGAAATGCGCCAGCGCTGCAAGGACGGCTCGACCCGCAACGTCGAAGCCAGCTGCTACCCCTTGAGCCTCGGCAACCGCTCGGTGCTGGCGGTCGCGGTGCACGACGTCACCGTGCGTCGCAAGGTCGAGACCCATCTGCTCCAGAAGCACCAGCAGCTTGATCACCTGGCACACCACGACCAGCTGACCGGGCTCCCCAACCGCCTCTACCTGCAGGCGCACCTGCCGGAGGCCATCGAGGAGGCCAAGCGCGCCAGTACTGTGCTCGCGGTGCTGTTCCTGGACCTCGACCGTTTCAAGCACGTGAACGACTCGCGCGGGCACGAGACCGGCGACAAGCTGCTGAAGACCGTGGCGCAGCGAATCCGCTCGACCATGCGCGCCGAGGACGTGGTGATCCGCATGGGCGGGGACGAGTTCGTCGTCATCCTGAAGGGCGTCAAGAGCTCAGAGCAGGTGAGCGAGGCTGCCGGCCGCATCAATCATGCGCTCTCAGCGCCCATGATCGTCGACGGGCGCACGCTCGTGACCACGGTCAGCATCGGGGTCGCGCTCTACCCGCACGACGGCGCTGACATGGGCGAGCTGCTGCGCCACTCCGACACCGCCATGTACCAGGCCAAGGATCGCGGCCGCAACAACTTCCAGCTCTTCAGCCCCGGCATGGACAAGCGCCTGAAGGAGCGCATCGCCATCGAGTCCTCGCTGCGCACCGCGCTGTCCTCACGGCAGCTCGACGTGCACTACCAGCCGATCGTCGAGATCGAGTCGCAGCGCGTGGTGGCACTCGAAGCGCTGCTGCGCTGGAAGCATCCCAGCCACGGCTACGTGCGCCCGGAGCGCTTCGTCAACGTGGCCGAGGAAGCCGGCCTCATCGTGCCGATCGGGGACTTCGTGATGCAGCGGGCGATCGAGGACACCGTGCGCTGGCGGCAGGCCGGCGGCACCATCGTGCCGGTCGCGATCAACGTCTCCGCGGTGCAGCTGCAGCGCTCCAATCTGGCCGAGAGCATCTCGCGTCTCACCAAGCAGCACGGCCTTGACCCCTCCATGCTGCAGGTCGAGCTCACCGAGAGCGCGGTGTTCGAGCGCCGCGAGGCACGTGCCCGCGAGGCGAGCCAGGACACGGTCGCCAAGCTGCGCGAGCTCGGCGTGCACATCGCCATCGATGACTTCGGCACCGGCTATTCGAGTCTCTCGTATCTCAAGCGCTGGCGCGTGGATACGCTCAAGATCGACCGCAGCTTCGTGCGCGACCTCGTCACCGACATGAGCGACCTCGCCATTGTCAGTGCCATCATCGCCATGGCGCAATATCTGCACATCAAGGTGGTGGCCGAGGGCATCGAGGGCTGGCCCCAGCTCGAGAAGCTGCGCCAGCTCGGGTGTTCGTACGCCCAGGGGTATCTGTTCGCCCGGCCGGCACCGGCGGCCGACTGCCTGCGTTACCTCACCGGCACGCCGCTTGATCTGACCCAGCGCCTGTCGGTCCTGGACGTGCTCGAGAACACCGGCAGCGGTGAGCACGTGCGCGCGCTGCGCGCCTAGAGATCGCCAGCCGCCGCGCGGCGCGCTTTCCGGGCGTGCCTGCGGAACGTGCGAGAATAGGGCATGGCGTTCGCCCCTGAAGCTCCGGCCATCCGGGATTCACAGCAGCAGTGCACCGATGCCGTGCTCATGGTGCGGCCGCGGGCCTTCGCCTTTAACCCCGAGACCGCCGCCACCAACACCTTCCAGAAGGGCGGCAGCGCACCGCCCGCGCAGCTGCAGGCGCAGGCACTCACCGAGTTCGACCAGTGCGTGCGGGCACTGCGCGCTGAAGGGGTCGGGGTGTGCGTGGCCGAGGACAGCCCTGAGCCGGTGAAACCTGATGCGCTGTTTCCCAACAACTGGCTGAGCTTTCACGCCTGCGGGACGCTCGTGCTCTACCCGATGGCGAATGCCAACCGCCGCCCCGAGAGACGCCAGGAGGTCATCGACGCCGCGATCCGCGCTTTCGGCTTCAAGGTCACGCACCTTCTGGATCTGACCTGGCACGAGGGCGAGGGCCGCTTTCTCGAGGGCACCGGGAGCCTGGTGCTCGATCACGTGAATCGCATCGCCTATGCCTGCACATCACCGCGCACCGATGCGCAGCTGGTGCGCGACTGGGCCCGCGAGCTTCACTACCAGCCGGTGATCTTCAGTGCCACCAACCGCGCCGGCGTACCGCTCTACCACACCAACGTATGTCTTTGGATCGGCGCACGCGTGGCGGTCGTGGCGGCCGAGGCGATTGCCGCCTGCGAGCGCGAGTCGGTGCTCGCGCAGCTGGCCAGCGGCGGTCGCGAGGTCATCCGCATCGGACACGCAGAGCTCGAGCACTTTGCCGGCAACATGCTGGAGCTGGGCACCTGGGATGAGGCGCTGGGGGATGCGCGGGTGCTCGTGATGTCCGAGACCGCACGGCGGGCGCTCACACCTGAGGTTTTTGCGCAGTTGTCCGGCTGTACCGATACGGTGCTGGCGGTGCCCGTGCCGAGCATCGAAGCGGCAGGCGGCGGCAGCGTGCGCTGCATGCTCGCCGAAGTGTTCAGGTCCTGATGCTCGAACTGCTCATCAAGGCGCTGCTCGCCTACGCCCTGGGGACGCTTGTCGGCAGTCTCATCATCGGCCGCTTCCGCGGCGTCGACATCCGCACCATGGGCAGCGGCAATGCGGGGGCCACCAATGCGCTGCGCACGCAGGGCAAGGCGATGGGACTGACCGTGCTCGTCATCGACCTCGCCAAGGGCTGGATCGCGACCGCGTGGCTCGGGCACTTAAGCCTGCCGATGATCGCGCCGGCACCCGTGGAGCTCGAAGTCTGGGCGGTGGCCGTGTGCGCCGTCGCGGTCTTGCTCGGGCACGTCTACCCGCTCTGGTTCGGGTTCCGCGGCGGCAAGGGAGTGGCGACGCTGGTGGGGGTGATCCTCGGCATCAGCGGCTGGCTGCTGCTGGTGTTCATGGCAACCTTCCTCGTGACGGTCATGCTGTGCGGGTTCGTGGGGCTCGGCTCCATGCTCGGCGCCGCCGCCGTGGCAGTCGCGGTCGCCGTCGGGAATTTCCCGCCGCGGGTGCCGCTTCTGACCATGGCGGTCGTGGCGGCGCTCCTCATCGTCTATACCCACCGCGGCAACATCGCGCGCATGCGCGCCGGCACGGAATCGCGTGCCCGGCGGCTGTGGCTCTTCAAGGGCGGTGCGCCCTGATGGCGCGCTCGCACCCGAAAACGGGCGCTGCGGGTGAAACCCGGCCGCTGGTGGCGCAGGTTTTTACGGCGCTTGCGGACGGGGAGTTTCACTCCGGCGAGGAGCTGGCGGCGCAGCTGGGCGTGAGCCGCAGCGCGGTGTGGAAGGCGGTCGGTGCGCTGCGCGAGCTCGGCGCGACGCTGCACGCGGTCAGAAACCGCGGCTACCGGCTCGCCGGTGCCGGCGCGCCGCTGGAGGCGACCAGGATCGGCGAGTGCCTGGCGCCTGAGGTGCGCGGGCACGTGCGCGAGGTCGAGACCGCCTGGGCGATCGAGTCCACCAACTCGGTGCTGCTGGCCCGCCCCAATCCGCCGGCGGGCACGAGTGACGTGCTGCTCGCGGAATACCAGACTGCCGGTCGCGGGCGGCGCGGGCGCGCCTGGCTGGCACCTCCCGGTGCCGGGATCTGCCTGTCGCTCAGCTGGACGTTCCGTGAGGTACCGCAGGACCTAGGCGCGCTCGGCTTGGTCGTTGGTGTGTGCATCCTGCGGGCGTTGCGCGAGCTCGGGGTGAGCGAGCTCGAGCTCAAATGGCCCAACGACCTCCTGGTGGCAGGGCGCAAACTCGGCGGCGTGCTGATCGAGCTGCGGGCGGAGTCGGCAGGACCGGCATGCGTAGTGATCGGGATCGGGCTGAATGTTTCCTTGGGTGCGCAGCTGCAGCAGAAGATAGCCGAGACCGGCATCGCGGCGACGGATCTCAAAAGTGCGGGTCTCACGGATGCGCCCCGCAACCGCGTGGCGGCGGCGGTGGTGAGTGCGTGCCTGCGCGGCTTGTTGGAATTTGAGCGCGAGGCGCTCAAGCCCTTCATCGAGGACTGGCGCGGCGCGGATGCCTTGAACGGCAAGGCCGTGAACGTGAGCGGCGCACAGGGCACGGCGCGGGGCATGGCGCGCGGGATCGACGTGCACGGGGCGTTCCTTCTGGAGACCCCGCAGGGCGTGCAGCGTTTCCTCTCGGGTGATGTCAGCGTGAGGCCGGCCGGATGAGCGTGCTGCTCATCGACGTGGGCAACACCCGCATCAAGTGGACGCGTCTGGGTGAAGACGGTCTCGGCCCGGCGCGCGCCGCCGTGCACGCAAAATGGCAGCCGGCCGGGTACGAACGACGGCTCCTGGCAGGAGTGCGTCCCGAGCGGATCCTGGTGTCGAGCGTCGCGGGCCCGCAGGTTCAGGCGGCACTGCGGCGTGCGGCGCGCAAGCACGGTGTGCCGATCTCGTTCGTCACCGTGCCTGAGCACGGTGGCGGGATCCGCGTGGGGTATCGCGAGCCCTGGCGCCTCGGTGTCGACCGCTTCATCGGCATGGTCGGCGCACATCAGCTGTTCCAAGGCGTGCCGGTGTGCGTGGCAGGTGTCGGCACGGCACTGACACTGGATCTGGTGAGTCGGGAGGGACGGCATCTGGGCGGGGCGATCATCCCCGCGCCTGCACTCATGATGCAGACGCTGCTGGCGCACACCTACGGTATCCGCCGCCGCGCGCAGGGCGGCGCTCAGCGGCACCCGGGGCCCTTCGGGCGCTCCACGCGCGATGCCATTACCGCCGGCTCACGCTACGCGGCCGCAGCCATGATCGATCGCCTGGCCCACGAAGCGGCCGGCCTCGTGGGGCGGACACCGCTCATCGTGCTGACCGGGGGCGGGGCTGCCGAGGTGCGCCCGCTCGTTCTCAGCCACTGCCTGGGTGTCCCGGACCTGGTGCTGCGGGGGCTTGCCGTGCTGGCGGCGCAGCCCGCGCCGCGTTGATCTAGAATCCCCCGCCGTGCGTCGGGTCTTTTTCGCGCTGCTCTTCATGAACCTGGCCTACGGGGCCTGGGCGCTATGGGTCACCCCGCCGCCGTCCCTGCCGGTCAATACCGCAGCGCAGCTGCCGCCGCTGAAGCTCCTCATGGAGTTGCCGGCCGACCAGCGCCCCGACCCGGACGCACCGCCGAAGAATCCCGAGCCCATCGTCACGCAGGCCTGCATGTCAGTGGGTCCCTTCCCGGACGTCACCAACAGCGCCCAGGCGGCGGCACTGCTCAAACAGAAGGGCTTCGATCCCAAGCAGCGCGCCGCCGAGGGGGATACCACTCCGGGCTTCGGGGTGTTCGTCGGCGGCATGAAGTCCGAGGCCGAGACCGACAAGGTGCTGGTGACGCTCGAGCACAACGGCATCAAGGACGCCCTGGTGATGCCGCTGACGGCGGACGCCGGCCGACGCGTGTCGCTGGGACTGTTTACCGAGCGCGCGCGCGCCGAGCGGCGCGCCGATGCGGTGCGCGCCCTGGGACTGAAACCGGAGGTGGCGGAGCGCAAGATCCCCGGCACGCTCTACTGGGTGGATCTCGCGCCGCAGCCCGGGATGACCACGGTGCCGCTGCAGGACCTGTTCGCGGAAGGTGTGAGCTCGAAGGTTTCGGTACAGCCGTGTCCTGACACGCACCCGAGTTCTGCCGGCGTGGCACCTGCGCCCGCGGCGAGCGCCACGCCGTCCTCGGCGCCGAAGTCCCCCTGAGTGTATTAACCCGCGGAGCCCCGGCGCCAGGTCCAGGGCACTGCCCTTTGACGTGCCCTGCCCGGAGCGGGCAGGTACAATCCGCGCCGCCGCACATGGAGGCCTTGCAGCAGGTATGCCGGCTTAGCTCAGTGGTAGAGCAGCGGTTTTGTAAACCGTTGGTCGGGAGTTCAAATCTCTCAGCCGGCAAAATCTCAATTGTAAGGTCTCAGGACTTCGGTAACACGCTGGCCGAGGTTTTCCTTGCCAAGAGCCGCTCGTAGGGGGTCTGTCCATCGAGTGCTCCATGGGGCCTCTGGTAATTGTAATAGTCCTCCCATTCGCGAAGTTTGTCGTTGAACAGGTGGACATCATCGCCGATGCCGTCCTTGTCGAGGAGCTGGTAAAACTCCTGCTCGTCGACGCGGTGAGAGCGTTCGACCTTGCCATTCAGACGTGGTGTTTTTGGACGGATGTAGACGTGGCGGACGTCACGTTCCTCCAGGTGCCAGTGGAAGTTGGACTGGAACTCGGCGCCATTATCCGTCTGGATGACGAGCACTCTGAAGGGAAGCCGTCGGATGACCTCGTCGACGAAGCTGATGGCTGCCTTTTGGTTGCAGACATCGTAGATCTTGAGCACACGGATGCGCGTACAGTCATCGATGGCCGTAAACTGATATAGGCGTTTCCTGGAGCCTGCGATTCGCTCCAGGAATTTCACATCTATTTGCAGGCGGTGGCCTGGCTGCGCCTTCTCGTATCGGTGCCAGGGACGACCTGTGGGTTGGCGTCTCTGATTGGCCGGTAACCGGTTCATCCCATAACGGATCAGAATGCGGTGCACGGTAGAGCATGCCACGTCAATGTTGTGGAAGCGATGCAGATAGCTGGCAATCCGAGACGGACCAAATCGGTAGCGCTCTCGCAAATACAGGATCTTGGAGATAATCGTGCGAGAGGTTGTCCGAGGGCAATGAAGAGGCGCTCGGGGACGATCGCATAGGCCGGCGTCACCGTGGGTCTTGTACCTGGCTCTCCATTTGTAGAAGGTTTTGCGAGAAAGGCCGAAATGCCGGCAGGTCTGAGCTACGCCTCTGGGCAGGTCGTTGGCTTGCCGCAGGAGCTTCAACCGCCAGGCAACCACTCGGTTCTGTTCGTTCTTGTTCATGGGCTCTCTCCTGGTTCGAGAAGGGAGCCAGAATGTCACCTTAGTTCTGGGACTTCACATTAAATTACTCGCTCGCAGGGCCCGTGTTACCGGGCAAGGTGCGGAGTTGATCCGCGTGCCTGCCTCGTGAGGCAGTGCGAACCTTCTCTTGGCATCAAGTTGTCAGATAAGAGAAGAATACGTTGGCGGGATCGTATTTGCGTTTCAGTGACCCGAGTCTGTTCCACGCCGTTTGCGAAAAACATTGCTCGACGCGCTCGGGGGCGACGGATAGATCGGCCTCCCCGACATAATGACCCGTCTTGTATGGATTTGCGGCATGGACGGCTGCATGAACCCAATCGCGATTCATCTGATCCTCCTTTGGATTCTCAGAGACCGCATAAGCGCTGACGTACGTGCGTCCGCCGACAGAATAGGCCGCGGCGTCGGACTTGGGTACCACAGCGTCGCCGAGAGCCATGAAAAAGATACCCGATGGCGTCGCGGGCGCTTTGGGCACCAGGGGCTTCATCGTCATCATGAGGTCGCCCAGTCGGGCATTGGTCCAGCAGCTATCACCGCTCATACGTTTGTTATCCGGAAGATCGGCATCGATGGCCTGAAATAGTTCGGTCATCGTGGTAGGCGCGTCCACGACATCGCCTATCGGTTTGATTTGGGCGGGCGGCTGCAGTAAGGCGGCATAACGTTTGCGTGCGTCGTCCTGAGATGACGCAAAGGCCACGGCCGTGACGTTGACCGAGAACTTCGGATCTGCAGCGCTGGAGCCTTCCGCCTGACCGAGCGTACAGATGACCTCCACGCGCTGATCCACGCCCCGCATTGCGCCGTTCAGCCAGGTCGCCACCTCGTCATAGGAGGCGTAATCAAAGGTTATCGAACCGGTCCGTATCGACTGCGGCTTCGGAAACAGCTCCAGATCGTAACGGGTCACTGCGGCAAAAAAACCGCAACCGGCACCCCGTGCCGCCCAGAAGAGATCGGCGTGGTGATCCTTGTCCGCGTAGAGCAGCTCGCCTGCGGCACTGATCATCTCGATACCACGAACGCTCATGCAAGAGGGGCCCCACTCGGGAGCATTCCAACCGATGCCTCCACTGAGCAGAAAGCCGCTGAGTGCGACGCCGGAGCAGTGCCCCATGGGAAACGCCAGATCATGCTGTTGGAGCGCGGCAGCCAAAGCGCCGCCTGTGGCCCCAGGTTGCACGGATGCGCGGCTCCTCGCCGCGTCGATATCGATGCTTTTCAATTGCGAGACATCGATCAGCAATCCGCTATCGCGCAAGGCGGCGGCATGAAAGCTGTGACCGCTGCCGCGCAGGGTCACCCTGAGGTGGTTCGTACCAGCGTAGGCGATGGCAGTTTGTATGTCGCCTACAGATGTTGCCCGCACGATAGCATCCGGCGCGCGCGCATCACTGAGCCGCCGATTCCATATCAATGTCTCGCGTGCGCTCGCGTAATCGGCGCTACCCTTCGTTATCAGCTTGGCGCCCAGCGAGCCTTGCAAGCCAGCGAGCCGGCGATTGGGCGCCGCCGACGACAGACCGGCAAAGGCCGTCGGTACCAGCAGCGCGGTCGCACCGCCGGCCAGCAGCCCAAGAGACTCACGGCGCCCCAGTTTTGTAGATTTGTCAGACACTCTTAAGCGTCAAAACGACTGTCTTGCCCAGTCGATGGAGAGCCACGCGTGTCGCAGGTGCCGGCAAGCCGAATCAGGTCTTCGACCGAGAGGCTGCCGCCGCAACACAGCAGTGTCACAGTCCGGTTCTCGAACTCGGCTCGATGACGCAGCGCGGCGGCCAATGCAATTGCGCCGCTGGGCTCCAGCACAATCTTGAATTCTTCGAAGGCGAGGCGCATCGCGGTGCGCACCGTATCATCATCAACCGTGATTCCGCGCGAGACCAGGTGGGAGGCGGCCTCGAATGGCACCGCCCCTGGGGTATAGGCCTGCATGGCGTCGCAGATGGTCGGGGGATTTCCGAGGTTCTGCTCGCGGCGATGGGAGATCAGCGAGCGCCTCATGTCGTCACAGGCTTCCGGCTCGACGGCAATGACTTCGGCACCGCTGCCGAAGTATTTCTCCGCGAGCGCCGTGCCAGCAATCAGCCCTCCGCCGCCGACCGGGCACAGAACTACGTCAATCTCAACGCCTTCGCGCTCGGCGTCGAGCTGCACTTCGCGCATGAGCGTTGACTGTCCCGCGACCACGAGCGGATCGTCAAACGGATGCAGGAACACGCGACCCTCATGCTCAGCGATCTCGTGCGCGCGCTCGTTGGCGACTTCTTCGCGGTTGCGTCCGCCATGATCAGTCAATACCACCGTGGCGCCCGCTCGCCGCGTCAGGTCAACCTTGCGCTGCGGTGCATCGGCAGGCATCACGATCGTGACGGGCACGTCGGCGAGGCGCCCTGCGAGCGCCAGCGCCTGCGCGAAGTTGCCGGAAGAGAAGGCCACCACGCCGCGACTGCGCTCGTCACGCGAGAGGCGGCTGACGCGAAAGCAGGCCCCGCGCATCTTAAATGAGCCGGCCAACTGCAGCGATTCGGCTTTGAGAAATACGCGTGCGCCGATCAATGAGTCCACGTAATCGGATCGTAACAATGGCGTCCAGCGAACCACCGGACGCACTGTCTCCCATGCGGCACTAAGCAGCGCCCGGTCTATCGTGCTGGTCATGCGCTCGGACTGGTGTACATGCGTCGGAATGACGAACGGCGAGGCGGCGATCACTCTGACGCGAGGCAGGCGCTGGGTCAAGCCAGGCTCTGCGCGCCCGACGGTGGCGTGCCGCGATGGATACCGTCAGGGACGTAGGCTAATCTCGGCTGCCTCTCCTGTGGTGGATTTCGCGGTGGCCGGAGCGAGGAGATAAAGGGTGGCTAAGATTCCCCCGGGCGTCGGCCCGAAGTCTCCGCAGGTGGTCGCGCTGTTTGGCGCCACCGGCGACCTGGCGCGTCGCAAACTCCTGCCCGGTCTGTTCCGTCTGTCGAGCGCGGGGTTCATCCCCGATTGCCGCATCATCGGAGTATCGCTCGATGACATGAAGCCGGAGGAGTTCCGCGTCTTCGCACGCGAGGCGCTGCGCGAGTTCGGCAGCCACGAAGTCACCGAGGCGGCGTGGAAAGAGTTCGCGGCCAACCTCAGCTACGTCCCACTTTCTGGCGGCGCCGAGGCGCTGCGGAGTGCGGTGGAAACGGCCGAAGCCTCGTTCGGGGCTGCCGACAGCCGGCGATTGCACTACCTGAGCGTTCCGCCCAGCGCGGCACTGTCGGCGGTGCGGCTGCTGGGTGAGGCGGGGCTGGTTGAACGCGCCAGAATCGTGATGGAAAAGCCTTTCGGTGTCGACCTCAAGAGCGCGGTGGCACTCAACGCGCGCCTCCACGAGGTGTTCTCCGAAGAGCAGATCTTCCGCATCGATCACTTCCTCGGCAAGGAAGCGGCGCAGAACATCCTCGCATTCCGCTTCGCCAACGGACTGTTCGAGCCCATCTGGAACCGCAACTTCATCGACCACGTGCAGATCGATGTGCCCGAGACACTCAACCTCGGCAAGCGGGTCGCGTTCTACGAGGCGACGGGTGCGTATCGCGACATGGTAGTCACGCACCTGTTTCAGATCCTCGCTTTCATGGCGATGGAGCCGCCTACGGCCCTCGAGCCGGCTTCAATCAGCGAAGAGAAGAACAAGGTCTTCCGCAGTATGCTGCCGATCCGGCCGGCGGACGTCGTGCGCGGCCAGTACGTCGGCTACCGGGACGAGGAGGGCGTCGATGGCCAGTCAGATACTGAGACTTTCATTGCCCTGAAGTGTTCGATCGACAACTGGCGCTGGGCCGGTGTGCCGTTCTACCTGCGCACCGGCAAGCGTCTCGCCGAGGGTCAACGCATTATTTCAATCGCGTTCCGGGAGCCGCCGCGCAGCATGTTTCCCCCCGACTCCGGCGTCGGTGCCCAGGGTCCCGACCACCTGACCTTCGATCTGGCCGACGCCGCGAAGATGTCATTGTCCTTCTACGGCAAGCGCCCGGGGCCGGGCATGCGCCTGGACAAGCTCAGTCTGCAGTTCGCCATGCACGACACCGGTCACATTGCTGACGTGCTTGAGGCGTACGAGCGTCTGATCCTCGATGTCATGCGCGGTGACCACACGCTTTTTACCACCGCAGATGGCATCGAGCGGCTTTGGGAAGTGTCCATGCCGCTGCTCGAGGGCCCGCTGCCAGTGCGTCCGTATGCCCCGGGTTCCTGGGGACCCAACGCCATTCACCAACTCATCGCACCGCATACATGGCGGCTGCCGTTCGAGCGGGCCTGGCGCGATCCGAACGCGGCCGGCGCCTGAAGTCCGCGGCCGGCCGCAAGGAACGGCGAAGCCTCGAGGTTCCAGATTTCCTCAATCAACCGACTGTAGATCGCCGGCAAATGTTTCCACTGCGGTTTCCACTTGGCTTTGAACCGCAGGGGCAATCTCAGAAATAAATGCCGGCTGCGGTTCGCGCGCGTAAAAAACGGGCCGCTTCAGCCGGACAGGACTCCCGGGAGCGATCAGCAGGAATAGGCTAAGCTAAAAGCGGGGCGTCGATGTTCGGCAAGGTGGCACATCGGCCGCGGAGGGGGAATGTCGGCGGCGTTGATCATCGTTTATGCCTGCCTCGCGGCTGTCGAGGTCGCCGTCGTCGTCGCCTGGGTCGTCGGGACGCGCCGCCACCGCTGGCCAGTCCGCCCGTCCAGTGGCGACGTCGCGATCGGCGGCGTGACGTGTTTCCTCGACACGCTTGGCATCGGGAACTATGCGCAGATCACGGCGTTGTTCAAGCTGCGCCGGCACCCGCCAGATGAGCTGATTCCCGGTACCCTGAATGTCGGCAATGCCGTGGGAATCCTTTTCAGCGCGGCGCTCTTCATCACGACGGTCCAGGTCGACCCCACGCTCCTGATGGCGATGGTCATCAGTGCGGGGGCCGGCGCCTGGATCGGCGCCGGCATCGTCAGCCGCATGCGCCGCCGCGTGATCCAGGTGTTCATGGGTGTGGCCCTGCTACTCGCGGCGGCATTCTTCACGATGACCAACCTCGGCGTCATCCCGCCGACCGGTTCGGCGATGGGGCTCGCCGGCTGGCGATTTGCCCTGGCGATCGTGGCAAATTTCGTCCTCGGCGCGCTCATGTGCGTCGGCATCGGCAACTATGCGCCCTCGATGGCGCTGCTCGCATTCCTCGGCATGCACCCGATCGCCGCCTACCCGATCATGATCGCAAGCGACGGCGTATTGATCCCGGTGGCGAGTCTGGGCTTTCTGCGTTCCGGCCGCTTTGCACCCGCGGTCGCGGTCGGGCTTACTCTGGGTGGAATCGTTGGCACGCTCGCCGCTTTTCCGCTCGTGAAAATGCTCGGCGCGCACCTCACGCTGATGCGCTGGGTCGTCACGGGCGTCATTACCTATGCGGCCATCGCCATGCTCCGCTCGGCCCGGGCATCTGAGCCCGACGCGCCGGTGCCTGAATAGCGTTCTGCGAGGTGCGCGCACGCGCCACGATTCGAGCGATCTGCCTCAGCGTGGGCTGGTCACTCTCTCCCATACAACAGCGTACAAAGCCTCCGTGTCACTGGCTGGGTCCGCGAAGCGCGTTATGAGGGTGAGGAAGTTGCCGTTGACCTCAAAGAGTCGGATCTGATCGGTACCAGTCCAGGCTTCATTCCAAGAAATGTCGACGTGGTGGATGACCTTGCCGGCCTCCAACGAGTAGGTGCCGGCGTACGCGAACATCGTGTCATGAAGTATTGCTCGCTCATTGTCCGCTGGCCTGGGGCCGAGCGCCGGTAGCGTCCGGCCGTTCGCAGCTCCAATCACCTGCATGCGACCATCAGCTGAATAACTGAGGTAGCCCGTCGGGTTCTCTCCGTATGGCGTTGACTGCGCGCCCGTTGCCGCCGTGACTACGCAGGACTTCAATTTCCATGTGCCAAGCAACGGGTTTCGAGCCACCATGAGCGGCAGCTTACGCGCGCGCTTTTTAGCGTGTCCAATGCCGCCTCGCAGCACGGCGTGAGCCCAAATCAAGCTGAGCGCGCCCAGCGAACCGAGCCCTCGTCTTGAGAGGGACCGTGGTCTTGAGACTGACCTTGCGGCCGGCCCCCTCGCGCTCAGCTAAAGCGAGGCGCGAGAGGGCCGAGCAATTATGCTCTGCCGCCTAACTCCAGGACGGGGTTGAATCCACCGAATATCATGCGTTTGCCGTCGAACGGCATCGGATTACCTTGCGGACTCAGCCGCGAATCCTTCATGACCTTCGTCATAGCGGCGTCTCGCGTTGCTTTGTCCGGCCACTCGATCCACGAGAAAACCACCGCCTCATCGTCCTTTGCCTGTACAGCGCGGCGAAAGTCGGTCAGCTGGCCGTCTTTGACATCATCGCCCCAGCACTCGAGGACGCGCTTCGCGCCGTTCTCGATGAATACAGAATCGCCTTGCTTGGCGTGATCGATGAACTTTTGCTTGTTGCCCTTGGGCACCGCAATCACGAAGCCGTCGATGTAGCTCATTTGCCTGCTCCTGTTGATAGGTAACGCGCGGAAGGTACGTTTGCATGCGACGGTGTCATCCTCGTGAAAGTTCCGCGGCAGCAGCTAAATGGGCCCTGCTCCCGGGCGAGCGGATGACAAGTTGAAGCTTGCAGGTAGCTTGGACTGGGCGGCCGGAAAATCTGTGCGCTGGTTTGGCCTGCGTGCGAGAGGTCGGCCAAGGTTGCACCGACTGGTGCGAGATCCTGGGTAAGAGCTGCAGGTGCCCCTACTGCAGCGCCGCGCAACCCAGCCGCGCTTAAATTGCGATCTCCCGTCCCAGCTCAACGACTGAGTCCGGCGGCAGACGGAAGTAGTCGCTCACGTGCGCGGAGTTGCGCTGCAGATAAGCAAATACGCTCTCAATGAAGCGCGGCACGCCCTTGCCGTCCAAACGGTGGATCACCGTTTCGTGACCGACGTAATAGGTGACGTCCTGCAACTTGAGTGTGCAGCCGAGCACATTCGCCTGACGCAGCAGCGCCGGTACGTCCGGTCGCTCCATGAAGCCGAAACGTGCTGTGGCCCGCCACATGCCCGGTCCCAGGCTTTCCACCTTCAGCCGCTCGCCGCTGCGAGCGCGTGGCACCGGCTCGATGAGGGTGGTGAGGATGAGAACGCGCTCGTGCAAGGCGCGGTTGTGCTTCAGGTGCCACACCAGCACGGGGGGCGCATCCTTTTGCGTGCGCGTGAGAAACACCGCCGTGCCCGGAACACGGGGAATGTGCTGCTCCGTAAGCTGCTGCAGCAGCACGTTGATCGGCATCAAATAGTCCTGGATGCGTGCCCACTCGGCGCGTGCGCCGATGTGCCACACCCACATCACGCCGTAGACCGCCGCGGCGAGCAGTAGCGGCACGTAACCGCCCTCGCTGAGCTTCAGGAGGTTCGACGCCACGAAGCTGGTGTCGATGAGCATGAAAACTCCCGCCACGGCAGCGGCCGCCGGCAGGCGCCAGCGCCACACCTCGCGCATGGCGATGAAGAGCAGCGCGGAGGTCATGAGCATCGTGACGGAGACGGCTATGCCGTAAGCGGCGGCCAGGTTGTCCGACTTGCCAAAGCCCACCGCCAGCGCCAGCGTGACCAGCATCAGCAGCCAGTTCACAGGTCCAACGTAGATCTGGCCGTAGCCTTCGCTGGAGGTCTGTTTGATCGGCAGCCGCGGCATCCAACCGAGCTGAATCGCCTGGCGGGTCATCGAGAATGCACCGGTGATGATCGATTGACTGGCGATGATCGTGGCGATCGTCGCCAGTACGACCATCGGCAACAGCAGCGCCGGCGGACACAGGCGGAAGAAGATGTTGTCATTCGTGGGCGCGCCTGCGAGTACCAATGCCCCCTGGCCCGCGTAGTTCAGTACCAGGCACGGGAACACTAGGGCACTCCAGCTGAGCCGGATCGGCTCGGCACCAAAATGACCCATGTCGGCGTACAGGGCTTCCGCGCCGGTCACGCACAGAAACACCCCGCCGAGCACCACGAAGCTGGTGAAACCGCCGGAAAGCAGGTAGCCGATTGCGTGCCGCGGATCGAGCGCCCAGAGCACCAAGGGGTGCTGCACAATTCCCCATACACCGAGTGCGCCGATGACCACGAACCAGACCGTCATGATGGGGCCGAAGGCCCTGCCGATCCTCGCCGTCCCCTGGGGCTGGATCGCGAACAGCACGATCAGCACCACAACGGTGGCGGGCAGCACGTAGGGGTTGAACGCCGGCGCCACCATCTTCAGACCCTCGAGCGCCGAGAGCACCGAGATCGCCGGCGTGATCGCTCCGTCGCCATAGATGAGCGCGGCGCCGAACAGACCCACCGCGACAATGACAGGACGGTGACGCCCCTTCACGCCCAGGAGCGACATCAGGGCAAGGATTCCGCCCTCGCCGTCATTGTTGATGCGCATGGCGAATCCCACATACTTCACTGAAGTGATGAGGATCAGCGTCCAGATCACGAGTGACAGTGAGCCGAGCACCGTGGCGGAGTCGGGCCGCTCGCCGGTGAGATTGAGCACCGTCTTGAGCGTATAGAGCGGACTCGTGCCGATGTCCCCGAACACCACCCCGAGCGCGGCTACACTGAGTGAGGCCAGGCCCGCGCTGATCGGCGGCCGGGTACCGTTCGCCGCGTTCGGCGCCGGGGACGGTGGCACCTGCGGGAGAGACGAGCCACCTGATGCCATGCCTTACCTCACGCGACGCAGCAGCCGGCTGCTGCGGCCTGCAGAGCCAGCGTGACAGACACCCGCGCAAGCACCCGCTGTCGCGGGATTCCCCGACGCTTTACCCACACGCCCGGCTTTCTGATCGCGGTTACTTACGGCCCTGTCGCAGCGCCAGTACCCGGGCTGCGGCCTTCGGGTAGCCGAGGTTATTGGCGTCATAGTGTACGAGTGCGCGCGAAGCGAGATCTACTGTGACCGAGTCGTCCGGCGCCTTGGTCGTGGCACCGTCGCGCGCCGGGTGGTATTCGATGCGCAGCTGGCTCTTGGTCACGATGATTCTCAGATAGCCGTAGTTCTGATCGTCGTAGTTCTCCAGAACCACCAAATCGTGGGCGGCGGAGGATTTCCGGATGACCTGCGGAGCGCGCAACGTGTGCCCAGCCGGGCTCGAAAGCGACTGCAGGCCATGACCGCCGTTGCCGCAGACGACGTACGGGATCTGCGTCCGGTCCATGTTGCGGGTGCGCGTGAAGCGCTGGTAGTTGTGCGCATGTCCTGAGAGAAAGGCGTGCGGCCACACGCCACACTGGGCGCACACCTTGTCGATCTGCGCGAGCATCTGCACGCTCCAGCCGTGGCGGCCGGCAGTGTAGGGCGGGTGATGGGCGGCGAACACGAGCGCCCCGGCGAAGCCCTCGCTCTTGACGCGCTTGAGCGCTGCTTCCAGAAACTGCAGCTGCTGAGTACCGACGGGCCCGCCGGCGATGACGCCGGGGTCTTCCAGCGTGTTGCTGTAGAGCGTGAGGATGCGCAGCAGTGGCGCTTCGAAGCTGAAGAACACACCCGGCTGGATCTGCGCGGTGCGCGACAGGCCGCCGGCTTCGGGTGTGACCGTGAAGGACTCGGCGCAGAAATTTCTTAGGTAAGCCTGCAGACTGCGCGCGCCGGCGAGTGGCGAGATCATGCCGTCATGATTACCGGGTGCGGCCAGAATGGGCGCCGGATAGTTGCGGTAAGGCTCGTAGAACTGGTCGTAGTAGTACTGCGCCTCACCGAAACTGTAGACGATGTCGCCCAGCAGCAGGTGAAACTGTGGGATCTCGCGTGCATCGGCCTCGCTGAAGTCACTCAGCAGCTTGTCGACCACTTCGTTCTGCGTCGCGGGACCTGAGGTACTGCCGCAATCTCCGAGTGCGTGAAACACCAGCTGCTGCGCGGCCGTGATCGACTGCACTGTGGTGCGGGCGGTTGCCCGCACCTTGGCCGGCGAGCCGGGGATGTCGCCGAGCACCTGCTGCAGCGTCAGTCGCGGCTCGGCGCCACCGCGGGGCGCGGGAAAGGCCAGCGGGTGGATCTTGTGCTCGCGATTGAGCTCGTCGATGACTTTGTAGGCTGCGCCGTCGGAGGGGTGGGGCACACGAAAGGTGGTGGGATCTTCGGTGCGCGTCGGCTGCCCAAACACCGGGCGGTCAAGCTCCCGGGTGGTGGCCTTCGCCGAGCGCGTATGGCGCGAACCGGCGGGCCTTTCTCTCCTTGGCGGCATAGCGATCGTTCCTTCGCTTCCCGTTGGGAAGCGTGAAGCTTAACGCGTCCGGATTCCAACGGTATTACGAGCCGTGAAGCGCAAGTTCCGTTAAAGCCCGCTCCCTGCCCGGAGCAAACACGAGCAGGCGCGAACCGGGCAGCGCACGGACCCAGCGCCGCCGCTTCAGCCCCTGCAGCACCCGCACGCCGAGTCGCCCGCCGAGATGAAACGTACGCTCGGTCCAGTCCATGCAGGCCTTAAGGCTCCCTTGCAAAAGGGGATCGTCCTGCGGGCACTCGATAAGTGCGGAAAATCCAGCGAGTCCTCGCGCGCCGAGGACGAAACCTGCCTCATCCCGCCGTATCCACTGCTGCTCCAGCAGCGCCTCCCAGAAGGCAACCGCGACCTCGCCCGCAAGATGCCCGTAGCAGGAGCGCGCATGCTGCAGGGATGCGCCCGGTTTCGGGCGCCTGGGATTGCGGCCCACCGCAGCCCGATGCCGGATGGCGCCGATCGCTTCCACGGCATGGGCGACGGTATCGTCGGCGAGCGCGTAGTAGCGGTGGCGTCCCTGAGGAGTCACGCTGAGCCAGCCTGCCTCAAGCAGTTTCGCCAGGTGCATGCTGGCTGAAGCAGCAGAGATTTCTCCAACGAGCGCAAGCTCGGTGGCGGTATAGGAACGCCGATCTAGCAGCGCCCAGAGCATCTTCAGACGCGAGTGCTCACCCAGGAGCAGGGCTGAAGCGCTCAAAGTGTCAGGCGTCATGGTGACGTGCTCTCCAGGATGTACGGGCTGACTGTCAGCGCGGAGCCGATGCGGCCCGCCGGTCCACGCGCAGCGCCAGCGCAAAGGCTGCAGCGATCAGCGCGATGCTCAGCACCGCGCCGTTGTGCACCGCGCGCGCGATGCTCTCCGCGCCGCCGTGAGCCCATGCGCCGAGGGCCGCCACGCCCACGGCGCCGGCGGCCTGGCGCGCGGTGTTGAGGACGGCCGAGGCCGTCGCGGAAATGCGCTTCTCGGCAGAGGCGAGCACGGCAGTCGTCATCGCCGGCACGCCCAGCCCCATGCCAAGCGGGATCAGCAGGAACCCCGGTGCGAGCTGCGCGTAACGGGTATCGCTCTTCACAGTGAGAAGCAACGCAAATCCTGTAGCGTCGATGCACGCGCCGATCATCATCGGCAGGCGCGCCCCAAAACGCGCCACGAGCGGACCACTCAGGACGTTCGATATCAGAAAGCCGGCGGTCAGCGGCAGGAAGGCCAGACCTGCGTGCAGCGGGGAATAGCCCAGCGCGTTCTGCAGAAAGAGGCTGAGCGTGAAGATGGAGCCGTAGTAGGTGAAATTCATGACCATGCCAAAGCCTACGGCCGGCAGGAAGGTGCGATTCGCAAAGAGACTGGGCGGCAGAATCGGATTGCTGGAGCGACGCTCCAGGAATACGAGCAGTACCCCGCACATCGCCGCTCCGGCAAGAACACCCCAGGCGAACGGCTGTGCGAGCCCCAGGTGTCCGAGCTCGATGATGCCCGCGGTCAGAAGGGTCAGTCCGGCAGCCGCACTAAGCTGGCCGGCGACGTCAAATCCGTGGCGGCTGCGCTCCGCATGGCCGTCCGGCAGGCGCGCCGCAAGGAAAAGGCCGAGTACGCAAAGCGGAAGATTGACGTAGAAGATCCAGCGCCAACCCAGGGCGGCCAGGAGCAGGCCACCGATGACTGGGCCCAGGGCGAGTGCGATTGCGCCGGAAGCGGTCCACCAGCCCACCGCTTTGGCCCGGTGTGAGGCATCGTGCGCGAACGCGTGGTTCAAGAGCGCCAGCGAATTCGGCAGCATCGCAGCCGCACCGATGCCCTGTAGGACGCGGCTGAGATTGAGAAACAGCGCCGAAGGGGCGAGCGCGCAGGCGAGCGATGCCCCGCCAAAGACAGCGATTCCCAGCTGAAAGCCGCGCTTGACACCCAGGCGATCGCCCAGAGCACCGGCGGACAGCATCGTCACGGCAAATGCCAGCGTATAGGCGTCGACCACCCACTGCAGGGCGCCAAGACTCGCCGAAAGATCCGTCGCCATGCGAGGCAGTGCGACGTTGACGATGGTGACGTCGAGCTGCGTGACAAAAAACGCGAGGCTCGTGACGAATACCACGAAAATGAATCCAGGCTGGGCCGGCGTCTGGGTCGAGGCCTTTTTGCGGCTGGCTTGCATGGTGCATAACGAGCGGAGAGGAACGTTGCGCCAGAGTAGCCGGTGCTACGGGCGGATGTTTCAGTCGGGGCTGAACTATTGCACGGCGCCGGCAATTCCTGCCAGAGCGCGTTGGTTGGCGAGTGCGGCTCGCCTCAGGGCAACGCCCGCAGCGTCTCCCTCAAGAGAGAGGCCGGCGCAGAAGAACCGGTCGCGATCGCTGGATCGGGCGGCGCTACTCGATCAAACACTGCACGAACACAATTGCCGGCGCTCGTCCAGGCTCATGCACGCTCCACCTGCGGCTGGGACGCTTCGCAAATCCGACCGAAGCGCCGCTGGCGGCGTGCGAACTCCTCGAGCGCCTGCGCGAAAGCTGCCGCATCGAAGTCCGGCCACAGGCAGTCAACGAAGTGCAGCTCGGCATAGGCGCACTCCCACAGCAGGAAGTCGCTCAGGCGTCGCTCCCCGCCGGTGCGGATCAGGAGGTCGACCTCGGGGGCTGCAGGATTTGAGTGGTCAGCCCGGGCGAGGAAGCGCAGGTACTCTGCAGGTTCGCTGAGGGGTGTCTGCTTCAGCTGCCGTCCGGCCTCGATAAGAGCCCAGCGGCTTGAGTAGTCAATCGCCAGGCGCAGGTGCAGCCGCGCGCAGCCCGCGGTCAGCTGTTCACTGCGCTCAATCTGTGCCAGCAGCGCAGGGCTCAACCGGTCGCGGCGGCCGATAACGTTGAGACGGATCGATTCGGCGAGGCAGCGATCGGTTTCAGTGAGCAGGTAACGCCGCAACAGCCCGAACAGCGCCTCAATCTCGGGCTGCGGCCGTTGCCAGTTATCACACGAGAAGGCGTAGAGGGTGAGCGTGCCGATGCCGTGCTGGACGGCGGCGCGTATTACCGCATCCACGGCGCGCGCGCCGGCGCGATGCCCGGCCGGGCGGGTGAGGTTGCGGCTGCGGGCCCAGCGGCCGTTGCCATCCATAATGATCGCGACGTGCATATATAGAGTACTTTGTATTGCGGAGTTAACGGATAAAAAAATATCAGGTCCCGCGGGTGGCCTTGATGACTGCCTCGACGTGGTCGAGGTAGCGGTTGAGGGCCGCGCGCCCCGCGGCGCTCAGGCGATAGACGGACTTGGGACGGCGGCCATCGAAAGTCTTCAGGCAGGTGACGTACTTGGCCTCTTCGAGCTTGCGCGCATGCGCACTCAGGTTGCCGTCGCTGACGTCGAAGAGAGCTTTTAGCTCGCTGAAAGTCAACTCCTCGCGCACCGCCAGCGCACTCATGATGCCCAGGCGCACGCGCTCATAGACCAGCCGATCGAAACTCGAGTCCTCAGCGCCCTGGGTGCCGCCGGGTACCACCGCGGGCTTGGGGCGCTTGGGCGCCGGCGTCTCGACGCGCGCGCGGGCACTAGATCGTGTGGCCATGAGCTTTCCGTCCGATGAAGATGCCGAATGCCAGATGCAGGACCCCGAAACCAACCCCGAGTGTGATGAGCTTGAGGCCGAGCGGCAAGAGATAGGCCGCGAGCCCGAGGGCGACGAAGAGCGTGCCCAACACTGCCACCGCCCGGGTGGTCGGGGCGCTGGCGGCCACCAGCGAACAGCCGTAAAGCAGGAGCCAGGTGCCGGGTATGTCGGCGAGGTCGCCGCGATGCCAGAAGACCAGTGTCAGTACCGCGCCGGCAAACAGGCCGGGGGCCAGGCACAGGAGCAGCTTTCTGACCGGTGCGCCGAAGAAGGTAAAGCCCTGCCGCGCCGCCTGGCGCGCCATGACCGTGCCACCGACACCCGCGGCCAGCACGGCGGCGATGAGCCACACGTCGAGCCAGTAGGGGCGCAGCGCCGAGGTCTGGCTCAGCACCGCCGCGGCGCACCCCACGCTTCCCATCGCGATCCCGGCGGAGCCGGGCACCGTGAGGGTCGCGGCTCCCTCCATGGACGCACGGATGTAGCGCAAGGTGGCGGTGGCGTGCGAGTCGAGCGTCACGGTGTTGGCGCGCATGCCAGACAACATACCATCTTCCCGTGTGTCGTCAAGTACTCTGCAGTACAGAGTATGTTTATCTAGCCGGCCCTGGGCTGCAGCCGCCCGAGCGCAAGTCCGAGCACGGCCGCGACGCCTGAGGCCACGAGGACTGCAAATTTGGCCGCCGACAGGAGCGCTGCGTCTTCAAACGCAAGGTTGGAGATGAAGATCGACATGGTGAAGCCGATGCCGCCCAGGAGTCCGAGCAGCAGCATGTGACGCCAGCTCACCGCGGCGGGCAGCGAGCAGACCTTAAGGCTCACCGCAATAAGCGCCGCCAGCACGATGCCGAGGGGCTTGCCGAGCACCAGTCCCGCGACGATGCCGGCCGCGACCGTGAGCGGCTGGCCCGCGGAGAGGTTAATGCCGGCCAGACTGACCCCGGCGTTCGCCAGCGCGAACAGCGGCATGATGCCGTAAGCCACATAGGGGTGCAGTTTTGCCTCCACTTCGCGCACCGGTGCGATCGCGGTCGGATCGACGCACTGGTGGCGGCCGAAGTTAGCGCTCGCCGGTGTCAGAAGTCCCAGGATCACGCCGGCGAGGGTGGGATGCATACCGGCGCGCAGCATTCCATACCAGGCGATGACTCCCGGAATGACGTAGTAGAGCGCACGACGCAACCCGAGCCACTGCATGAGGAGCACCAGTGCCACCGCCGCGGCTACGAGGAGCAGGGCGCTGTAGTCGATCCCGCTGGAATAGAAGAACGCGATCACGAGGATCGCCGCGATGTCATCGATGATGGCGAGCGTCAGCAGGAGCATGCGCAACGCGGAAGGGATGCCCTTGCCGCACAACGACAGGATACCCACCGCAAAGGCGATGTCGGTTGCGGTTGGGATCGCCCAGCCGCTGCGCGTGTCCGGCGTGCGATTGATGAGGACGTAGACCAGCGCCGGCACCAGCACGCCCCCGACCGCGGCGATGATCGGAAGCGATGCTACCCGCGGGTCGGAGAGCGAGCCATCGTGCATCTCGCGGCGGATCTCAAGTCCGACGACGAGAAAGAAGATCGTCATCAGCCCGTCGTTCACCCAGAAGTGCAGGTCGTATGCCGGCAGGTACTGTGCGACCCCGAGGCTCAGCGGCAGATGCCAGAGCGCCACATAACTTTGCGCCCAGGGAGAGTTGGCCCACAGCAGCGCGACGGCGGCGGCGAGCAGCAGCACGATGCCGCTGAGGGCCTCGACGCTGATGAAGCGCAGTCCCCACAGCGCGGGATGATCGGCGTGCTTGGCGGCCATAGCGCACAAATGTGCACAGGACTGCGACCTAAATTCAACAACTTTCAGTGACTTAAGGATCCCGTGAACGCGAATCGTGTTACGGCTGTCGATTCCGCAGCGGCTGCTTCGTCGTGTTCGCATGAAGGCGGAACACTGGCAACTGACCGCCGGATGTGAACAACCTGAAGGAGATGAGTCATGCGCGTCATGGTGATCGTCAAAGCCACTGCAGATTCGGAGGCCGGGAAGCTCCCGACCGTGGAAGACCTGACGGAGATGGGCAAATTCAACGAGGAGCTGATCAAGGCGGGCGTGATGCTGGCGGGCGAGGGCCTGCAGGCAAGCTCCAAAGGCGTGCGGGTGAAGTTCGGCGGCGGCAAGAGCACGCTGATCGACGGCCCGTTCACCGAGTCCAAGGAGCTCATCGCGGGCTTCTGGCTGTGGCAGGTGAAGTCGATCGAAGAGGCGGTGGAGTGGATCCGCCGTTCCCCGTTCAAAAAAGGCGGCGAGACGATCGAGATCCGCCGCGTGTTCGAGGCCGAGGACTTCACGCAAGCGACACCGGAGCTGAAAGCGCAGGAAGCGCGCCGGCGCGCCCAGAGCAGCCAGAACTGAAATACAGCGCCGCCCACGATCCCGACATTCTCTAAGGAGCGACCATGCGAGCCAGCCCCCACCTGCACTTCAAAGGCAACTGCCGTGAAGCCTTTGACTTCTACGCCGCGACCTTCCGCGGCCGTATCGCCTTCGCCATGACCTACGGCGAATCCCCGGCCGCGAGCCAGTCACCGCCGCAGGTGCGCGACCAGATCATCCACGCGCGCCTGGAGTTCGGAAACCAGGCGATCATGGGCTGCGATGCGCCGGGGGAGCGCTTCGACACGCCGCAGGGCTTCAACGTGCTCCTCACCGTGGAGGAGCCCGAAGAGGCCGAGCGCGTCTTTGGGGCTCTGGCGCGCGAGGGCAGCATCAGCATGCCGTTCGTGCAGACCTTCTGGGCACACCGCTTCGGCATGTGTACGGATCGCTTCGGGATTCCGTGGATGGTGAACTGCGAGAAGGCGCCCTGAACCTCACGGGATGAACTTGGCTTGCACAGCCCGGAACAGGATGGTGTCATCCGTGACCATGACGGTCACGGATGTCCATCGCACCATCGATGCGGTCTGGCGCATCGAGTCCGCGCGGCTGATCGCCGCCCTCACGCGCCGCGTGCGCGACGTCGGGCTGGCGGAGGAGCTGGCGCAGGAGGCGCTGGTCAGTGCCCTCGAGGCGTGGCCGCGAACGGGCATACCCGACAACCCCGCCGCCTGGCTGATGGTCACCGCGAAGAATCGCGCGTTCGATCAGCTGCGCCGTGCCCGCATGCTCGAAGGCAAGCATGCCCTGCTCGGCCACGAGCTTGAGATGGAACAGCAGTTCGGCACGGACACGGTTGAAGCGCAGGCCGATCAGCGCATCGGTGATGATCTGCTGCGCCTCATGTTCATCGCCTGTCATCCGCTGTTATCGACCGAAGCGCGCACCGCACTCACGCTGCGGCTGATCGGCGGCCTCACGACGGCGGAGATCGCGCGCGCCTTCCTCACCGCCGAGCCCACCATCGCGCAGCGCATCGTGCGCGCCAAGCGCACCCTGAGTGATGCGCAGGTGCCCTTCGAGGTGCCGCCGCGCGAGGAGCTCACCGCGCGCCTCGCCTCGGTCCTTGAGGTCATTTACCTCATCTTCAACGAGGGCTATTCCGCCACGGCCGGAGAGGACTGGATGCGCCCGGCGCTGTGCGAAGAGGCGCTGCGGATCGGACGCATCCTCGCCGAGCTCGCCCCCGAGGCGAGTGAGGTGCACGGGCTCGTGGCGCTGATGGAGATCCAGGCCTCGCGGCTGCGGGCCCGTAGCGGGCCGCAGGGCGAACCGGTTCTTCTCATGGAACAGAACCGCGCGCAGTGGGACCGGGTCCTCATTCACCGCGGGCTGCTGGCGTTGGCCCGCGGGGAGGCGCTGACGCAGGTGCGCGGCCCGTATCTGCTGCAGGCCGCGATTGCCGCCTGCCACGCGCAGGCGAGTGAGGCGGCCGACACCGACTGGGTCAACATCACCGCGCTCTACGATGAACTCACACGCCTCACGGCATCCCCGGTGGTGGAGCTCAACCGCGCGGTGGCGGTCGCCATGGCCTACGGACCGGCCGCGGGGCTTGCCATCACGGATGCGCTGCTCGCAGGCGGCCAGCTCACCGCCTACCACCTGCTGCCGAGCGTACGCGCCGATCTGCTGGCGCGGCTCGGCCGCTACGAGGAGGCGCGCGGCCAGTTCGAGCAGGCCGCGCAGCTCACCCACAACGCGCGCGAGCGCGCGCTGCTACAGCGGCGGGCGGCGGCCTGTGCTCGGCGCCTGTCTTCCTGAAACTTCCGACGAACGCGAAAAGGAATTTCACGCCATGGCGTACATGCTTCTGGTCCTCGAGCCCCCCGGCCAGCGCGCCAGCCGCACCCCGGCGGAGGGTCGCGACGCCTATCAGCACATGCTCGATTTCAGCGCCCAGCTGCGCAAGCGCGGCGTACTGATTGCGGCCGACGCACTGCAGACCGAAGCGGTGCGCTTCGGGCCGCACAACGGCCGGCCGCAGCGCCTGGATGGTCCCTTCACCGAGTCCAAGGAGCTGATCGGCGGATTCATTCTGATCGACTGTGAGAGCGTCGAGGAGGCACTCGGCTTCGCGCGCGAATGTCCGGCCGCCGCCTGGGCCACCATAGAGGTGCGCGCGGTCGGCACCTGCTACGAGTGAGGCTGCCGGCCGCCGCGCGAAGCCTACATCTGCGCCACCCAGGACGTGCACCAGCCCGCCGCCTTCACGTCCTTGCCGGGAAAGAGCTGGCAGGGCCCCTGGCTGGCGCCTGCAGCGCCCTGGTAGAGCGCGCACGAGGCGCAGTTCGCACCCGAACCGGCGGCCTTGGCAGTGTCCGCAGCCTCGGTGTACTGCACGGCCTTGGCTTCCGGCGCGGTCGGGGACAAGAGCGGCGCCGCGGTCGCCTGCGCGGTGCGCGCGAGCAGGGCAGCCAGGGGGAGGAGCACGGCTCCCAGACCGAGTCGCCTGAGTAGCGCCCGGCGCGTCAGTGAATCGAGAGCGGACATCGCAGGACTCCTTATCGCCTGTAGAAGTGAGCAGATTTCATGATGCGCAAGGCCCTCGCGGCCGCGGCCTCAGGTCTGCGCACGTTATCATCGCCGCATGAATGGCGCGATCGAAGTACGCCGGCTGCAACAGTTGGGTGAGCCCGAGATCGCAGGCCTCGCCGAGGTGCTCTGCGACTGTGTGCAAGGCGGTGCCTCGGTGAGTTTCATGTTGCCGCTGTCGCTTGCGAAGGCGCAGGACTACTGGCGCGAGCTTGCCTGCCAGGTCGAGCGCGGGGAAAGCATCGTTCTCGGTGCTTTCTGGCAAGGCGCCATGTTCGGCACCGTAACCGTGCACCTGAAGCAGCCCGAGAACCAGCCGCATCGCGCGGATCTTGCCAAGATGCTCGTGCACCGCAGGGCGCGCCGCCAGGGAGTGGGCGCGGCGCTGCTGCGCGGGGCGGAGGCCGAAGCACTGCAGGCCGGCAAGACGCTCGTGGTGCTGGACACCGCCAGCGCCGAGGCCGAGCGTGTCTATGCGCGCAGTGGCTGGCAGCGCGTCGGGCGAGATTCCCGACTACGCGCTGTGGCCCGCAGGGGGCTTGTGTTCGACGACAGTGTTCTACAAGCGCCTGCGCGCAGGTGCGACTTAAGCGCGTGTCAGCTCGAGGCCTGGGCGAAGCTTTCCATCATCAGACCGGTGCCGCCGCGCGAGACGTGTGCGACGACCGCGGTGCGGCGGTGCAGTTTGGTGATGGTGCCGAGGTTGATGGCGAAGGACAGCACGACCTGCTGACCCTTGCGCAGACCGAGGTTGGACGTTTCGATGAAGACCCCGGTAGCCGACAGATTGAGTGCCTTGCACAGCTTGCGCCGCCCACCCGGTACGGTGATGTAGACGATGGTGCGGGCCCGATGCCTTGTATGCAGACGGCGTTCCACGTGTTCGCGCTCTCGACGGCGTCTCGTTTTTCTCGTTTGCCCCGCTTCATTATGCACACGCCCGGGGGCTCTCCGGGGGGTGACTGAACTTAATTCAGATCCACTCGGACGTCATTTTCACGGCCCCATTATTAAATAACAGCGCCGTGCCTAAGAACTCTTAAGAAACGCGCCAATCTCCCGCCCGAAGCTCTCGAGGTCGACGAGAAACGCATCGTGCCCCTCGATGCAGGGCAGTGGCGCGAAACGGGTGTTTACGCCGGCGCTCTCCAGGAGCTGTGCCAGCGCCTGCTGCTCGCTCACCGAGAACAATAGATCGCTCTGGACCCCGATCACGAGCGCGGACTCGAGCCCGGCACGCCTGAACAGTGCCAGTGGCTCACCGTGACGGCCGAGCTCAAAGCGATCCATGGCGCGCGAGATGTAGAGGTAGCAGTTTGCGTCGAAGGCGCTCACGAACTTCTGTGCCAGCGCCTCGAGGTATCCCTGGACTGCGAACTCGGAGGCGAACGGGTCGCCGCGTGCCATGTCGGCTCGGATCGGCTGGCGGTCGAAGCGCAGCTGCCACTCGGCGGCGGAACGATAGGTGATCGTGCCGAGCTTGCGCGCCAGGCGCTGCCCGGTCACCGGCGGGGCATCCACGCTGTAATTGCCGCCGGCCCAGGCCGGATCATTCGTGATCGCCTCGCGCTGAATGGAGCGCAGCGCGATCGCAAACGGAGCCGCCGCGGCGGTGCCGGAGATGCACAACAGGCGGCGCGCCGCGCGCGGGAACATGGCCACATACGCCAGCACCACCATGCCGCCCAGCGAGGGTCCCATGACGGTGTCGAGCCGCTCGATGCCAAGCGAGCGCACGGTCTCGTAGCCCCCGCGCGCGATGTCCTCGACCGAGAGGTCCGGAAAGCTCAGGCGATAGCGCTTGCCGGTGGCCGGATCGTCGGATGCGGGCCCGCTCGAGCCGAAGCAGGAGCCGAGCGAATTTACGCAGATTACGAAGAAGCGGTCCGAATCAATGGCGAGGCCAGGTCCGACCATGCCCTGCCACCAGCCATCGCTTGGATCCTCGGCGGAAGCGGCCGCGTGCGCCGTGGGGGACAGCCCGGTGAATAGCAGGATGGCGTTGTCGCGCTTGCTATTGAGCGTGCCCCAGGTCTCGTAGGCGATGCGCGCGCCATGCAGGACACCGCCGCGCCACATCGGAAACGGATCGGGGAGCGTCGCGTAGCGGCGCGCATCCATGGGGGCTGGAGCTTTCCGGTCTCGGAGGCGGTGGGACGCCGGTGCGCTCTTAGGGCTCCGGGTCACTGCCCTCGGCGATGCCCTCGAAAAGCGGCGTCGAGAGGTAGCGTTCACCGGTGTCCGGGAGCATCGCCAGGATTACGGCACCCTGGGGCGCTTCGGCGGCCACCTTCAGCGCCGCCGCGAACGTACCGCCCGAGGAGATGCCGCAGAAGATGCCTTCCTTCGCGGCGAGCGCGCGCGCGTTCTCCATCGCCTCCTGGTCGGTCACGGGCAGGATCTGATGCGCGACGGCCTTCTTCAGCACGGCCGGCACGAAATCCGGGGTCCAGCCCTGGATTTTGTGGGGCGCCCAGGGCTTGCCGGCCAGGAGCTGCGCGACGACGGGCTCGGTGGCGATGACCTTCACGTCCGGGCGGGCGAGCCGGATCATCTCCCCGGCCCCGGTGAGGGTGCCGCCCGTGCCCCAGCCGGTGACGAAGTAGTCCAGCCGCTTGCCGGCGAAGTCGATGAGGATCTCAGGCCCCGTGGTGCTGCGGTGGTAGGCCGGGTTGGCCTCGTTTTCGAACTGCCGGGCGAGGAACCAGCCATGCTTCTTGGCCAGTTCCGCCGCCTTCTTGACCATGCCGCTGCCACGCTCGGCGGCCGGAGTGAGGATGACCTTGGCCCCGAGCATGCGCATGATCTTGCGGCGTTCCACGGAGAAGGTCTCCACCATGGTGGCGACGAAGGGATAGCCCTTGGCCGCGCACACCATGGCAAGTGCAATCCCGGTGTTGCCGGAAGTGGCCTCGATGACCGTCTGACCGGGCTTGAGGGCGCCGGAGCGCTCGGCATCCTCGATGATGCCGATCGCGAGGCGATCCTTGACCGAGGCGAGCGGGTTGAAGAACTCGCACTTCACGTACATCGTGACGTTCTTGGGTGCGAGCCGCTGGATGCGCACGATGGGAGTCTTCCCGATCGTGCCGAGAATGCTGTCGTAGATCATGATGTGACCTTCTAGCCGAGGGCGACGGACCCGGCAAGGATCGCCGCGATATTTATCCAGACTCCATTGTTATGATCGCATGATCAGACTGCAGAAGCTCTTGGCGGGCGCAGGCCTGGCTTCGCGCCGCACGGTGGAGGACTGGATCCGCGCCGGCCGGCTCACCGTGGCCGGCCGCACCGCCCAGCTCGGGGACCGGGCCGCTCCCGGGGACGACATCCGCCTGGATGGGCGCAGGCTCGAGCTCGACCCCGCCCAGCTCGGCGGGCGCGAGGTACTCCTTTATTACAAGCCGGTCGGGGAGGTCACCACCCGGCGTGACCCGCAAGGACGCCCGACCGTGTTCGAGCGGCTGCCGGACCCCAAGGCCGGCCGCTGGATCAGCGTCGGGCGGCTGGACGTGAACACCTCCGGAGTGCTCATCCTGACCACCGATGGGGAGCTCGCCCACCGCCTGATGCACCCCTCGAGCGAGGTCGACCGGGAATACCTGGTGCGGCTGCGCGGTCGCCCCGGTGCTGAGGCGCTGCAGCAGGTGCTTGCCGGGGTGGCGCTGGAGGATGGGCCGGCCCGCTTTGACTCCCTCACCCCCGGGGAGGCCGAGACCGACCCGCGGGACCCAAGCCACAGCAGCTATAGAGTCGTGCTCCACGAGGGGCGTAACCGCGAGGTCCGGCGGCTGTGGAACGCGGTCGGGTTCGAGGTCAGCCGCTTGCTTCGCATCCGCTACGGCCCCATAGGGCTGCCCCGCGACATGCGTCCCGGGACGACCAGAGCGGTCCAGGGGGAGCTCCTCGCCCGGCTGGACCGGGCCGCAGGGGTAAGGCCGGCGGCGAAGCCTGCGCTCAGGCCCCTCAGCCCCGCCGTATCCCGCCAGCCTGCATCGCCCCGGGGTGGCTCGGGCGGCGGCGGCCGCACAGGGCGGCGCCCCCCAAGCAAATAACGGGCCAAGGATGCATTGACACTCCGTACCTCGGAAATCACAATACGCGGCTCGTTTTGAGGAGGGGTACCCAAGCGGCCAACGGGAGCAGACTGTAAATCTGCCGGCTTACGCCTTCGAAGGTTCGAATCCTTCCCCCTCCACCACCTGGATGGGGCAGGAGAGAGCCTCGCGCTGAAGGGTTGCCGGCAGAGGGCAGCATCAGCGCGGGTGTAGTTCAATGGTAGAACCTCAGCCTTCCAAGCTGATGACGTGGGTTCGATTCCCACTACCCGCTCCAGCGTTTGCGTGCGACCAGATCTGAGCTCGAGATAAGGGCCCATGTAGCTCAGTCGGTAGAGCACGTCCTTGGTAAGGACGAGGTCACCGGTTCGATTCCGGTCGTGGGCTCCAGTTGATTCGGTTCGAGTGATTGTTAGGTGTGTCGGGATTCCAAGCGCCGCGCCCGGTGAAGCGTGGCGGAGTATTTCGAGGAAACTTCCATGTCCAAAGAGAAATTCGAGCGCAGCAAGCCGCACGTTAATGTGGGGACGATTGGTCACGTGGACCACGGCAAGACGACTTTGACGGCGGCGCTGACGAAGGTGATGGCCGAGACCTACGGCGGCACGTTCATGGCGTACGACCAGATCGACAAGGCCCCGGAAGAGAAGGCGCGCGGCATCACGATCTCCACCGCCCACGTGGAGTATCAGAGCAAGAACCGCCATTACGCGCACGTGGACTGCCCCGGGCACGCTGACTACGTGAAGAACATGATCACCGGAGCGGCGCAGATGGACGGGGCGATTCTGGTGGTATCGGCAGCCGATGGCCCGATGCCCCAGACGCGCGAGCACATTCTTCTGGCGCGCCAGGTCGGTGTTCCGTACATCGTGGTGTACATGAACAAGGCCGACATGGTGGACGACAAGGAGCTGCTTGAGCTGGTCGAGATGGAAGTGCGCGAGCTGCTGACGACTTACAAGTTTCCTGGCGAGAAGACTCCGATCGTGATTGGGTCGGCGCTGAAGGCGCTCGAGGGGGACAAGAGCGACATCGGGGTGCCCTCGGTGGTGAAGCTGGTCGAGCAGATGGACCAGTACATCCCGGTACCCAAGCGCGAAGTGGAGAAGCCTTTTCTGATGCCGGTGGAGGACGTGTTCTCGATCTCCGGGCGCGGCACGGTGGTGACGGGGCGCATTGAGCGCGGCATCGTGAAGGTGAACGATGAGGTGGAGATTGTAGGGTTGAAGGCCACGGCCAAGACCATCTGCACCGGGGTGGAGATGTTCCGCAAGCTTCTGGATGAGGGGCAGGCGGGGGACAACGTGGGCGTACTCTTGCGCGGCACCAAGCGCGAGGAAGTCGAGCGTGGTCAGGTGCTGGCCAAGCCCGGCTCGATCACCCCGCACACGAACTTCGAGTGCGAGGTGTACGTGCTGTCCAAGGAGGAGGGCGGACGCCACACGCCGTTCTTCAAGGGCTACCGGCCGCAGTTCTACTTCCGCACCACTGATGTCACGGGCCTGATCGAGCTGCCGGCGGGTGTGGAGATGGTCATGCCCGGGGACAACATCAAGATGACGGTGGAGCTGATCAGCCCGATCGCGATGGAAGACGGACTGCGCTTTGCCATCCGTGAGGGCGGCAAGACCGTCGGCGCCGGCGTCGTTCCAAGATCGTGAAGTAACTGTTTTAACGCAGGCCAGTAGCTCAATTGGCAGAGCGGCGGTCTCCAAAACCGCAGGTTGGGGGTTCGATTCCCTCCTGGCCTGCCATCGGTTGACATGACAGACGAAACGAAGATACCGGACGCGGCGAGTTCCGCGGACATCACCAAGCTCGTGATCGCGATCCTGTTCGTGATCGCCGGCATCGCCGGTTACTACCTGCTCGACAACCTCTGGCTGCGCTGGGGCAGTGTCGTGGCGGGACTGGTGCTCGGGGCCGTGGTGGTGGGCTTCTCCGGCTACGGGCGGCGGCTGTGGGCGTTCACGGAAGCCGCGCGCATCGAGTTGCGCAAGGTCGTGTGGCCGACGCGCGATGAGACCTGGAAGACCACGCTCGCGGTGTTCATGTTCGTAGCCGTGGCCGGGGTGTTTTTCTGGGTGCTGGATCTGGTGCTCGCCTGGGCGACACGCTTTTGGACGACTCCGGGGGGAAGCTGAACGTGGCGCTGAGATGGTATGTGGTGCACGCCTACTCGAACTTCGAGCATCGCGTGGCGGAATCCCTGAAGGAGCGCATCGCGCGCGCGGGCCTTGAGCCGCGCTTCGGCGAGATCCTGGTGCCGACCGAGGAAGTGGTCGAGATGCGCGACGGCCAGAAGCGCAAGAGCGAGCGCAAGTTCTACCCCGGTTACGTGCTGGTGCAGATGGAGATGGACGAGGAGACCTGGCACCTGGTGCGCGACGTGCCCAAGGTACTCGGTTTCATCGGCGGCACGCCCGAGAAGCCGGCGGCGATTACTGACAAGGAAGCCAATCAGATCCTGCGCCGCGTCGAAGAGGGCGTGGACAAGCCGCGCCCCAAGGTGCTGTTCGAGCCCGGCGAGGTGGTGCGCGTGGTGGATGGCCCCTTCAACGACTTCAACGGGGTCGTGGAGAGCGTGAATTACGAGAAGAATCGCCTGCAGGTGGCAGTGCAGATTCTGGGGCGTTCGACGCCCGTGGAGCTGGATTTCTCGCAGGTCGAGAAGGCCTGAAGAGCGCTTGGGTGCGGCGCGGGCCGCGTGTTTTGAACCTTACATCCTTACCAGGGAGCCGCAAGGCGCTTAGGACCTGAAGGAGAGGCAAGTCATGGCGAAGAAAGTAAACGGATACATCAAGCTGCAGGTGCCTGCAGGCTCGGCCAACCCCTCCCCGCCCATCGGGCCGGCGCTGGGCCAGCAGGGCGTGAACATCATGGAGTTCTGCAAGCAGTTCAACGCCCAGACCCAGAAGATGGAGAAGGGGTTGCCGATCCCGACGGTCATCACCGTCTACAGCGACCGCAGCTTCACCTTCGTGATGAAGACGCCGCCGGCGGCCGTGCTCATCCGCAAGGCCATCGGCATTGAAAAGGGCAGCGGCACCCCCAATACGTCCAAGGTTGGCAAGATCTCGCGCAAGCAGCTGGAAGAGATCGCCAAGATGAAGCAACCCGACCTGACCGCCGCCGACCTTGACGCTGCCGTCCGCACCATCGCGGGCAGTGCGCGCAGCATGGGCGTGGACGTGGAAGGGATGTAAGTCATGGCGACCGCGAAACGAATCAAGGCCTGGAAAGACAAGATTGCCCCCGGCAAGCACTATCCGGTGGACGAGGCGCTCAAGCTGGTGAAGGAATTCGCCACCGCCAAGTTCGCCGAGGCCGTCGATGCCGCCGTGAACTTAGGCATCGATGCCAGTAAGTCCGACCAGCAGGTACGTGGCTCGACGGTGATGCCGCACGGCACGGGCAAGACCGTGCGTGTGGCGGTGTTCACCTCCGGTAAGAACCAGGAGCTGGCCAAGGCTGCCGGCGCCGACATCGTGGGTCTTGAGGACCTCGCCGCCCAGGTCAAGGCCGGCGAGATCAACTTTGACCGCGTCATCGCCTCCCCGGATGCGATGCGTGTGGTCGGCCAGCTGGGCCAGATCCTAGGCCCCCGCGGACTCATGCCGAACCCGAAGGTCGGCACCGTGACCCCGGACGTCGCCACGGCGGTGAAGAACGCCAAGTCCGGCCAGGTCACCTACCGCGTCGACAAGGCCGGCATCGTGCACTGCACGATCGGCAAGGCGAACTTCGAGGTAACGGCGCTCAAGGACAACCTGAATGCGCTGATCGCAGACCTGCAGCGGGCGAAGCCGGCGAGCTCGAAGGGCGTGTACTTAAAGCGCGTCACGCTGTCCTCGACCATGGGGCCGGGCGTGATGGTGGATCAGTCGACACTGAGTTGATGACCGTGGCCTGAGGGCAGGCCGCGGCGAAGCTGAGTTTGATGCGGGCCGGTGCGCTGACAAGGCGCCGGCCATCATCGAAGACCGCAGGCGAGGGAAACCGGCCCTCTTAATGGAGTGCCTGCGCAGATGGTGAACCGCTTTTCGCATCGAGGAACTCCTCGAGGCGTGGAGGTCACCGTCGATAGGGGAAGCCGTCCGAAGGATCGGGCAGCTTCATGTGTGATCTTCAGGCGAGAGGAGAAATTGAATGGCACTCAACCTGGAAGACAAAAAGGCGCTCGTCGCGGAAGTGGCCGAAGTGGCAGCAAAAGCCCAGTCGGTCGTGGCCGCCGAGTACCGCGGGCTTACCGTCGGTCAGATGACCGAGCTGCGTAGCAAGGCGAGAAAGTCGGGCGTGTACATGCGTGTGGTCAAGAACACGCTGGCACGCAAGGCTCTTGCCGGCACGTCGTTCGAATCAGTCGGACTGAAGCTCAAAGGGCCTCTGGTGCTCGCCTTCTCGAAGGACGACCCGGGCGCGGCTGCGCGCGTGGTGAAGGACTTCGCCAAGGCGAACGAGAAGCTCAAGGCGACTCTCGTGTCTTTGGGCGGCCAGGTGTTCCCTGGCGCAGAGCTCGAGAAGGTAGCGAGTCTGCCGACCCGCGAACAGGCGCTGTCGATGCTGCTCGGTGTCATGAAGGCACCGATCCAGAAGTTCGTCGGCACGCTTGCGGCGCCGGGATCGAAGCTGGTGCGCACCATCGCCGCCGTACGCGAGCAGAAACAGGCCGCGGCCGCTTAACTGTCTTAGCAATCTGATTTAGGAGTAATTGAAATGGCTGTCAACAAAGACGAAATCCTCGATGCGATCTCCAAGATGTCCCTGATGGAAGTGGTCGAGCTGATCTCCGACATGGAGAAGAAGTTCGGCGTCACCGCGGCCGCCCCGGTGGCGGTTGCCGCCGCTGCCGGCGCCGGCGCTGCCGCCGCCGCTCCTGTCGAGGAGAAGACGGAATTCAACGTCACTCTGAAGGAGTACCCGGCGGACAAGAAGGTGACCGTGATCAAGGTGATCCGCGAGATCACCGGCCTTGGCCTCAAGGAAGCCAAGGACCTGGTCGAGGGCGCCCCTTCGCTGGTCAAGGAAGGCGTCAACAAGGCCGATTCCGAAACAATGAAGAAGAAGCTCGAGGACGCTGGCGCGAAGGTGGAGGTCAAGTAAGACCGCCATGCGCCAAACCCCTCTCCGACCGCGGTGCGACCACCGAAGCCGCGGGCGGGGAGGGGCTGTTTTGTTTGATTTCGATTTAAGACGACGCGCCCGATACTTTTCTAAGGCTCTCGCCCCCATAAAGGGCGGCCAGCCGAACCTGAGGTGACCCGACGATGGCTTATTCCTTTACCGAGAAGAAGCGCATCCGCAAGAACTTTGGCAAGCAGGCGAGCATTCTCGACACGCCGTACCTGCTGGCCATTCAGCTCGACTCCTATCGCAAGTTCCTCCAGGTCGACAAACCCGAGGACAACCGCGATCAGATCGGCCTGCACGCGGCTTTCAAGAGCGTGTTTCCGATTTCGAGCTACAGCGGCAACGCCTCCCTCGAGTATGTCAGCTACCGGCTGGGCGAGCCGGTGTTCGACGTCAAGGAGTGCCAGCTGCGCGGTCTCACCTACGCGGCGCCCCTGCGCGTCAAGGTGCGCCTGATCGTTCTGGACAAGGAAGCCGCCGGTGCCAAAAAGCCGGTGAAGGACGTGCGCGAGCAGGAGGTGTACCTGGGTGAGCTGCCGCTCATGACCGACAACGGCACCTTCGTCATCAACGGTACCGAGCGCGTCATTGTCTCCCAGCTGCACCGCTCCCCGGGGGTGTTCTTCGATCACGACCGCGGCAAGACCCATTCCTCAGGCAAGCTCCTGTTCTCGGCCCGCATCATTCCCTACCGCGGCTCCTGGCTCGACTTCGAGTTCGATCCCAAGGACTGCGTGTTCGCGCGCATCGACCGGCGGCGCAAGCTCCCGGTGACGATCATCCTGCGCGCACTGGGCATGAACGAGGCGGAGATCCTGGCGACGTTCTTCGACACCAACACCTTCTTCATCGGCCGCGATGAGGTGTCCCTGCAGCTCGTGCCGCAGCGCCTGCGGGGCGAGACCGCGACCTTCGAGATCCGCATCGGCGATCAGGTGATCGTGGAAGAGGGCCGCCGCATCACCGCCCGCCACGTGCGCCAGCTGGAGGACGCCAAGGTCACGCGCCTGCGCGTGCCGCGCGAGTACGTGTACGGCAAGGTGCTGGCGCACGACGTCGTCAACACCGACACCGGCGAGATCCTCGCCAAGGCGAACGAGGTGCTGACCGCAGCCTCGGTGGAGAAGCTGATCGAGGCGGGCATCCCCCAGGTCAACACCCTCTACACCAACGACCTCGACCGCGGCGCCTACATCTCCGACACGCTGCGCGTGGATCCGACCAAGACCCGCCTCGAGGCGCTGGTCGAGATCTACCGCATGATGCGACCCGGGGAGCCGCCGACCAAGGATGCGGCCGAGAACCTGTTTGCGAACCTGTTCTTCAACCCGGAGCGCTACGATCTCTCGGCCGTGGGCCGCATGAAGTTCAACCGCCGCGTGGGCCGCAAGGAAATCCTCGGTCCCGGCATCCTCTATGATTTCAAGTACGCGAGCACCCGCACGGATGAGCTCTCCAAGCGCCTGGTCGCCGAATACGGCGAGATGTCCGACATCATCGACGTGCTCAAGGTCCTGATCGACATCCGTAACGGCAACGGCCAGGTCGATGACATCGACCACCTCGGCAACCGTCGCGTGCGCTCGGTGGGCGAGATGGCGGAGAACGCCTTCCGCGTCGGCCTGGTGCGTGTCGAGCGCGCCGTCAAGGAGCGCCTGACGATCGCGGAGACCGAGCCGCTGATGCCGCAGGAGATGATCAACGCCAAACCGGTGGCGGCGGCGGTCAAGGAGTTCTTCGGCTCCTCGCAGCTCTCGCAGTTCATGGACCAGAACAACCCACTCTCGGAAGTCACCCACAAGCGCCGCGTCTCGGCCTTAGGTCCGGGCGGACTCACGCGCGAGCGGGCCGGCTTCGAGGTGCGTGACGTGCATCCGACGCACTACGGCCGCGTGTGCCCGATCGAGACTCCGGAAGGTCCGAACATCGGACTTATCAACTCGCTGTCCGTGTACGCACGCACCAACAACTACGGCTTCCTCGAGACCCCGTACCGGCGCGTGGTCGACGGCCGCGTCACCGACAAGATCGATTACCTCTCGGCGATCGAGGAAGGCGAGTACGCGATCGCCCAGGCGAACGCGGTGCTGGGACCGAAGGGCGAGCTCACCGATGATCTGGTCTCCTGCCGCTTCCAGAACGAGTTCACGCTGATGCAGCGCGAGCGCATCAACTACATGGACGTCTCGCCCAAGCAGATCGTGTCGGTGGCGGCCTCTCTCATCCCGTTCCTCGAGCACGACGATGCCAACCGCGCGCTCATGGGCTCGAACATGCAGCGCCAGGCGGTGCCGACGCTGCGCTCCGAGACGCCGCTGGTGGGCACGGGCATGGAGCGCCCCGTGGCGATCGACTCGGGCGTGACCGTCGTCGCCAAGCGCGGCGGCGCGGTGGATTCGGTGGACGCCTCGCGCATCGTGGTGCGGGTGAACGACGATGAGACCGTGGCCGGCGAGCCGGGCGTGGACATCTACAACCTGACCAAGTACACGCGCTCCAACCAGAACACCTGCATCAACCAGCGTCCGCTGGTGAATGCCGGCGATGTGATCGCGCGTGGCGACGTGCTGGCCGATGGCCCCTCGACTCACTTAGGGGAGCTGGCGCTCGGTCAGAACCTCCTGGTCGCGTTCATGCCCTGGAACGGCTACAACTTCGAGGACTCGATCCTGATTTCCGAGCGCGTGGTGCAGGAGGATCGCTTCACCACCATCCACATCGAAGAGCTCACCTGTGTCGCGCGCGACACCAAGCTCGGGCCTGAGGAAATCACCGCCGACATCCCCAACGTCGGCGACGCGGCGCTGGCCAAGCTCGATGAGGCAGGCATTGCCTTCATCGGCGCGGAAGTGAAGGCCGGCGACATCCTGGTCGGCAAGGTGACGCCCAAGGGCGAGACGCAGCTGACGCCGGAAGAGAAGCTGCTGCGCGCCATCTTCGGCGAGAAGGCATCGGATGTTAAGGACACCGGCCTGCGCGTGCCGCCGGGCATGGACGGCACCGTGATCGACGTGCGCGTCTTCACGCGCGACGGCGTGGACAAGGATTCGCGCGCACTGTCGATTGAGAAGGCCGAGGTCGAGCGGGTGCGCAAGGACTTCGCTGACCAGCAGCGCATCCTGGAGGACGACCTGTTCCAGCGCGTGCGCGGCATGCTCGTCGGCCAGTCGGCCGCGGGTGGACCGCGGAAGCTCAAGTCCGGCACCAAGATCACCGCCGAGTATCTCGATGAGGTGCCGCGCGAGGAGTGGTTCGAGATCCGCCTCGAGGACGAGGACGCGAACTCACAGCTCGAGCAGGCCTCCGAGCGCCTGAAGCTGCAGCGCAAGGCCTTCGAGAAGCGCCTCGACGACAAGAAGGCGAAGATCACCGCGGGCGATGATTTAGCCCCGGGCGTGCTGAAGATGGTGAAGGTGTACCTGGCGGTGAAGCGCCGCGTGCAGCCGGGCGACAAGATGGCCGGCCGTCACGGCAACAAGGGCGTGATTTCCACTATCGTGCCGGTCGAGGACATGCCGTACCTGGAAGACGGTACGCCGGTCGATGTGGTGCTGAACCCCCTGGGCGTGCCCTCGCGCATGAACGTCGGACAGGTGCTGGAGACACATCTGGGCTGGGCGGCCAAGGGGGTGGGCCTGAAGATCGGGCGCATGCTCGAGCAGGTCAACCAGGTCCAGGAGATGCGCGCCTTCATCAAGCAGGTCTACAACGAGACCGGCGGCCAGAAGGAGGACATCGACAGCCTGAACGACGGCGACCTCAAGCAGCTGGCGAAGAACCTCTCGAACGGCGTGCCCATGGCGACACCGGTGTTCGACGGCGCCAGTGAGCAGGAGATCAAGCGCATGCTCAAGCTCGCCGATCTGCCGCTCAACGGCCAGACCTATCTGTTCGACGGGCGCACCGGCGAGCGCTTCGAGCGCCAGGTGACGGTTGGCTACATGTACATGCTGAAGCTGAACCACCTGGTGGACGACAAGATGCACGCGCGTTCCACCGGCCCCTACAGCCTGGTGACCCAGCAGCCGCTGGGTGGCAAGGCGCAGTTCGGCGGTCAGCGCTTCGGTGAGATGGAAGTCTGGGCGCTGGAGGCTTACGGCGCGGCCTACACCCTGCAGGAGATGCTGACGGTCAAGTCCGATGACGTGAACGGCCGCACCAAGATGTACAAGAACATCGTCGACGGCAACCACCAGATGGACGCGGGCATGCCGGAGTCCTTCAACGTCTTGGTGAAGGAGATCCGCTCGCTCGGCATCAACATGGAACTGGAGCAGGACTAACTCATGAAAGACCTACTGAAACTGTTCAAGCAGCACGCTCCGGTCGAACACTTCGATTCGATCAAGATCGGGCTAGCGTCGCCTGAGATGATCCGGGCCTGGTCGTACGGCGAGGTCAAGAAGCCGGAGACCATCAACTATCGCACCTTCAAGCCCGAGCGCGATGGCCTGTTCTGCGCCAAGATCTTCGGGCCGGTGAAGGACTACGAGTGCCTGTGCGGCAAGTACAAGCGACTCAAGCACCGCGGCGTGGTGTGCGAGAAGTGCGGCGTGGAAGTGACCCAGTCCAAGGTGCGCCGCGAGCGCATGGGCCACATCGAGCTCGCCAGCCCCACCGCGCACATCTGGTTCCTGAAGTCGCTCCCGTCGCGCATCGGCCTCATGCTCGACATGACGCTGCGCGAGATCGAGCGCGTGCTGTACTTCGAGGCCTTCGTGGTCATCGACCCGGGTATGACGCCAATGCAGCGCGGCCAGCTGCTCACCGACGAGATGTACCTCGAGGCGATCGAGGAGCACGGCGATGAGTTCGACGCCCGCATGGGGGCGGAGGCCGTCTACGAGCTGATGCGCACCATCGAGCTGCCGGCCGAGATCATCAAGGTCCGCGAAGAGATGGCGGGCACCTCCTCCGAGACCAAGCTCAAGCGCCTCTCCAAGCGCCTGAAGCTCATCGAGTCCTTCGTCGAGTCCGGCAACAAGCCCGAGTGGATGGTGATGACCGTCCTGCCGGTGCTGCCGCCGGACTTACGTCCCCTCGTGCCGCTCGATGGCGGCCGCTTCGCGACGTCCGACCTCAACGACCTGTACCGGCGCGTCATCAACCGCAACAACCGCCTGCGGCGGCTGCTCGAACTCAATGCGCCCGACATCATCGTGCGCAACGAGAAGCGCATGCTGCAGGAAGCGGTGGATGCGCTGCTGGACAACGGCCGGCGCGGACGGGCGATCACGGGTACCAATAAGCGCCCGCTGAAGTCGCTCGCCGACATGATCAAGGGCAAGCAGGGGCGCTTCCGCCAGAACCTGCTCGGCAAGCGCGTCGATTACTCGGGCCGCTCGGTGATCGTGGTCGGCCCGCAGCTGCGCCTGCACCAGTGCGGCCTGCCGAAGAAGATGGCGCTCGAGCTCTTCAAGCCCTTCATCTTCCAGAAGCTGCAGCTGCGCGGCGAGGCCTCGACCATCAAGGCCGCCAAGCGCCTGGTGGAGCGCGAGGGACCGGAAGTGTGGGACATCCTCGAGGAGGTCATCCGCGAGCATCCGGTGCTCTTGAACCGTGCCCCGACCCTGCACCGACTCGGCATCCAGGCCTTCGAGCCGCTGTTGGTTGAGGGCAAGGCGATCCAGCTGCACCCGCTGGTGTGCACCGCCTTCAATGCGGACTTCGACGGCGACCAGATGGCCGTGCACGTGCCGCTGTCGCTCGAGGCGCAGCTGGAGGCGCGCGCGCTCATGATGTCCTCGAACAACATCCTGTCGCCCGCCAACGGCGACCCGATCATCGTGCCCAGCCAGGACGTGGTGCTCGGGCTCTACTACATGACCCGCGAGCGCATCGGCGCCAAGGGCGAGCACATGCACTTCTCCGACGTCGGCGAAGTGCATCGCGCCTACGAGAGCCGCGGCGTCGACCTGCAGGCCAAGTGCAAGGTGCGTCTGCGCGAGAGCATCCGTGGCGAGGGCGGCACGCTCACCGAGCGTACCCGCGTCGTGGATACGACCGTCGGTCGGGCGTTGCTCTTCGAGATACTGCCCCGGGGCCTGTCCTTTGATCTCATCAACCAGGACATGACCAAGAAGGCGATCTCCGCGACCATCAATGCGTGCTACCGCGCGCTGGGTCTTAAAGAGACCGTCGTGTTCGCCGACCAGCTCATGTACACCGGCTTCCACTACGCCACGCGCGCGGGCGTCTCCTTCGGCATCGACGACATCGTCATCCCGGAGCAGAAGACGCGCATCGTGACGGCGGCCGACAACGAGGTGAAGGAGATCCAGAACCAGTACGCCTCCGGTCTGGTCACCAACGGTGAGCGCTACAACAAGGTGGTCGACATCTGGTCGCGTGCCAATGACCAGGTGGCGAAAGCCATGATGGAGAAGCTCGGCTCGGAGGACGCCACCGACACGCGCGGCAAGCAGCATCGGCAGAAGTCTTTCAACTCGATCTTCATGATGGCCGACTCGGGCGCCCGCGGTTCCGCGGCCCAGATCCGCCAGCTCGCCGGCATGCGCGGCCTCATGGCCAAGCCCGACGGCTCGATCATCGAGACGCCCATCACGGCGAACTTCCGTGAGGGTCTGAACGTGCTGCAGTACTTCATCTCCACCCACGGCGCCCGCAAGGGACTGGCCGATACGGCGCTGAAGACCGCGAACTCCGGTTACCTGACGCGCCGTCTGGTCGACGTCGCCCAGGACCTGGTGGTCACGGAAGAGGATTGCGGCACCAACAACGGGCTGGCGATGGCGCCCCTGGTCGAGGGCGGCGATGTCGTCGAGGCGCTCGGCGAGCGCGTGCTCGGCCGCGTGCTGGCCGAAGACATCATGAAGCCCGGAGCGCCCAAGGAAGTGCTGATCCCGATCGGCACGCTGCTCGATGAGAAGCTGGTGCGCCTGCTGGAGACCGAGGGCGTGGACCAGATCGCCGTGCGCTCACCCATCACCTGCCAGACCCGCTACGGTGTGTGCTCACGCTGTTACGGGCGTGATCTTGCGCGTGGCCGGCCGATCTCCATCGGCGAGGCCGTGGGCGTGATCGCCGCGCAGTCGATCGGCGAGCCGGGCACGCAGCTGACGATGCGTACCTTCCACATCGGTGGCGCCGCATCGCGGGCCGCGGCGGCCAGCTCGGTCGAGGTGCGCAACAAGGGCGTCATCCGCTTCCACCACATCAAGACCGTGCAGCACGAGAAGGGCCACCTGGTTGCGACCTCGCGCTCCGGTGAGCTCGGCGTGGTCGATGACTTCGGGCGCGAGCGTGAGCGCTACAAGATCCCCTATGGCGCGGTGATCAACGCCAAGGAAGGTGCAACCGTGGCTTCCGGCCAGGTGATCGCGACCTGGGATCCGCATACGCATCCGGTCGTCACCGAGGTCGCGGGCTTTGTGAAGTTCCAGGACTTCGTCGATGGGCTGACGGTGACCTCCCAGGTCGATGAAGTGACCGGCCTGTCCTCCACCGTGGTGCTGGATACCAAGCAGCGCGGCGGCAAGGACGTGCGCGCCACCATCAAGCTGGTGAACGGCAAGGGCAAGGAAGTCACCTTCGCCAACACCGAGATTCCGGCCGTCTACACACTGCCCCCGGGTGCGCTCGTGTCGCTCGAGGACGGGGCGCGCGTCTCGGTCGGTGACGTCATCGCCCGCATCCCGCAGGAGTCCTCCAAGACCCGTGACATCACCGGCGGTCTGCCGCGTGTGGCGGATCTGTTCGAGGCTCGCAAGCCCAAGGACCCGGCGATTCTCGCCGAGAAGTCGGGCACCGCGAGCTTCGGCAAGGAAACCAAGGGCAAGCGGCGCCTGATCATCACCTCCGATGACGGCGAGAAGTACGAGGAGCTGATCCCGAAGTGGCGCCAGCTCAACGTCTTCGAGGGCGAAACCGTGGAACGCGGTGAGGTCATCGCCGACGGTGAGCCGAACCCGCACGACATCCTGCGCCTGCAGGGAGTCGAGGCACTGGCGAACTACCTCGTGCGCGAGATCCAGGACGTCTACCGTCTGCAGGGCGTGAAGATCAACGACAAGCACATCGAGGTGATCATCCGCCAGATGCTGCGCAAGACCGAGGTGCAGGAGGCCGGCGAGACGGCGCTGCTGCGCGGTGAGCAGCTCGACCGGGCACGCGCGCTCGACATCAACGATCGCGCCAAGTCGGACCACAAGCAGGCGGCGCGCCTGCAGCCGGTCCTGCTGGGGATCACCAAGGCCTCACTCGCCACCGAGTCGTTCATCTCCGCGGCGTCCTTCCAGGAGACTACCCGCGTGCTGACGGAAGCTGCGGTGCGGGGGCTGAAGGACGACCTGCGCGGACTGAAGGAGAACGTCATCGTCGGCCGGCTCATTCCGGCGGGCACTGGCTTTGCCGCCCACGCCTCGCGGCGTCGCAAGCTCGAGGGTACCGACCGTCGCAGCTTCATGGACGTCGGCGGCGGGCTGCCGGATGCCGAGGAGACGAGCGTCGGCGAGGAGTCCGAGAGCGCCGCGGGCTGAAGGAGCCTCACGCGCCGAACTCATCTGCAGGCCGTCGCCGGCCTCAAGGTGGGGTAACATCGAACGGGCCGGGGGGCGACTCCCGGCCCGTTTTTTTAGCCGTGTGATGAGGTCTGCACGTGCCGGATGCAGCGCTGCTGGAGGGATCCCACGTGCGGCTCGAGCCGCTCAAGCTGCGTCACATCCCGGCGCTCTTGAGCGCCGCGCAGGGCGAGGCGGAGCTTTTCAAGTGGACCACGGTGCCGACGACGCTGGCGCAGATGACGCAGTACGTCGAGACGGCGCTCAAGTGGCGTGCGGAGGGCACGGCGCAGCCGTTCGCCACCGTGCGCAGGACGGATGCCGCGGTGGTGGGCTCCACGCGTTTCTTCCTCATCGAGTACTGGCCGTGGCCCGAGGACACCCAGGGTGCCCAGCACGACGGGCCCGACGGCTGCGAGATCGGTTACACCTGGCTGAATTCCGGCGCGATCCGCAGCGCGCTCAACAGCGAGGCGAAATACCTCATGCTGCGCCACGCGTTTGAGACCTGGGGCGTGCAGCGCGTGTGCTTCCACACCGATGCGCGCAACGAGCGCTCGCGCAACGCGCTGTTGCGCCTCGGTGCGCGCTTCGAGGGAGTGCTGCGCGCCCACCGGCTGGCGGCGGACCTAAAGCCGCGCGATTCGGCGCGCTACTCGGTGCTCGCCAGCGAGTGGCCGCAGGTCAGCCGCAAGCTCACTGGCCGACTGCACCCGGGAGCCACCTGAGGCTGGCTGCTGCAAGGCCCTCGCAGGCCCCCCGCCCCGTAAGTCTTACCGGCCCTCCTGCCAGATCTTCAACATGTCGGCCGAGGCCTGTTCGCGTACGCCATTGTCGGTGAGGACCTCTTCCGTGGCCGCCACCAGCTTGGCGCGCGGGAACACCAGCCCCTCGCTCGCCCGTCCGTCGAAGGTGATGACGACGTACTCGTCCTTGAGGTCGCGCAGGTAGGCGACCAGCTGCGCGAGACTCTTGACCGGCACGCCGTTTATGGCGCTGACGATCTGGCCGCTCGGGCTGGAGTAGCCCTTGGACAGAGCGTGCGGGAACAGCGGCGAGGAGATGATGACGAGCTCCGGGCGCTCCGCGGTCGGCGCATCGGCGAGCAGCGCCAGTACCGGGCTGAAGCCGCGCTGCCGCGTGAGCGCCAGCGCCTCGATCGAGGCGCGCTCGAACACCAGCGGCCCATAGATGAAGTAGGAGGGGTACTGCCCCTGCAGACCCTCGGCCAAGAGCGGCCGGTGCGTCGGCACCGGCATCTCGATGGACATCTTCTTGCCGCTGCGCACCAGCGTCAGTGGCACCGTGCCGTTGTGCGCGGTCTTCTGGATCATGTAGAAGAAGTTGACGCGCAGGTTGTCCGAGATCTTGACCATGCCCTCATCATCGATGTCGGTGCTGCCGATGCGGGTGATCACGTCCCAGGGCTGCAGCGGATTGTCTTTCACCCCCTCGTCCGGGCGGCTCACGACCATGCCCTTCACGGACGGGTCGAGCTTGAGATAGCCGCGCAGCGCGGGATTCTCGAGCGTCTGCAGCGTGTCGTACATGGCGGGCTTGCCGTCGTACTTGCCGTCGGCGATGTCGGCCAGGAACAGGTCGATCTCTTCGTTGGGGATGATGTAGCTGATGTTCTCGGAGTTCTGCAGATGGCTGAAGGCGAGCCCGATCATCTTGCCATCCGCCACCGCAGGTCCACCGCTGTTGCCGGGGTTGAGGGCGGCATCGATCTGGATGCGTAAGCCCGAGGTCAGGTAGTTGTAGGCTACGAACTCGATGCGCGAGACGATGCCGCGCGTGATCGACAGCGTCGTACCGCCGGTCGGGAAGCCGTAGGCGAACACCGCGTCCTTCACCTGCGGCAGGCTCTTGGCGCGCGGCAGCGCCGGGCGGTTGGCGAAGAAGCTGTCGTCCTCGAGCTTCAGAACCGCCAGATCAATGCCCGGGGCAAAGGCCTCCACCGTGGCCGGCACCTTGTCACCGGACTGGTTTCCCTGCACCTGCACCTGGCTCGCGTACGCCACCACGTGCGCGTTGGTGAGGATGCGGTGGCCGGCGATGATGACACCGCTGCCGCTGGCTTCAGCGGGTGCCTGCTTCGCCCAGGGCTTTGCGACATCCGGACGCCGCATGGTCGAAAACACCTTGACCACGGCGGATTCGGCCGCCTGACTGATGGTCTCCTCGTGCGGCGCGGCTTTCGTGGCAGCGCTCACTTGTGCGCTGAGCGTGGCCAGCAGCAGTGACAGGGCGAGTTTCTGCAGCATGCGTGTCATGGATGCTCGTTTACATTTGGATAAGGAGGCCGGCGGATGCCGGGGGGATTCTGACACAGAAATGTTTGCCACCTCGTTCCCGTGCGATCTTACTTATCCTCAACACTGTTAGAGTGCACACCTTCGCTTTTTCAGGAGACAGACCATGCTCAGGAAACCAATGCGGGTGGCCGGCGCCGTGCTGGCGTTCGCTACGACGCTCATCGCCTGGGGCGCGCAGCCCGCCTACATTACTGCGGCCGTGTCCGACAGTGCCCGGCCGCAGGCCGACAGCGCGCGTGACAGCGAGCGCAAGCCCGCCGATATGCTGGCCTTCGCCGGCGTGAAGCCCGGTGAGAAGGTGGTCGACCTATTGCCCGGCGGCGGTTATTTCACGCGCCTGTTCAGTGTGGCGGTGGGTCCGAAGGGCAAGGTGTACGCACTCGCTCCGGCCAAGCCCGACACCGCCCCGGCCGATGCCCCTGATCGTGCCGCGGCCGTCAAAGCCATCGCCGCCGATCCTCACTACAGCAACGTCACGGTGATCGCGCAGCCGGCCAAGCAGCTCCTGCAGTTCACCCTGCCCGAGCCGGTCGATATGGTGTGGACCTCGCAGAACTACCACGACCTGCACAACATCCCGGACGCGAGCGTGCCGGATTTCGACAAGGCGGTTCTCCAGGCTTTAAAGCCCGGCGGCCTCTACATCGTCCTGGATCACTCGGCCGAAGTCGGCTCAGGTTTCCGTGATACCTCCACCTTGCACCGCATCGACGAGGAGGCGGTGCGCAAGGAGGTCGAGGCGGCCGGCTTCAAGTTCGAAGGCAAGAGCGAGGTGCTGCGCAACAAGGATGATCCGCGCACCGCCAAAGTGTTCGACACCGCCATCCGCGGCCACACCGACCAGTTCATCCTGAAGTTCAGAAAGCCTAAGTAAGGCGTTCGCGGGTGAGGGGATCCTCCTCACTCTCGAAGTACTTCGCGAGCGCGACGTGCCACGGACCGTGAGGGGCGGCGTGTGCGAACAGCGTCATGCAGGAGCGGAACTTGAGATCATCGGGAGTGCCGAAGATCTCCTGGGCCGCGCGCCCCTGCACGGCATTGACGAGCTCCGTGCACTGGAGCAGACGTGGCCCGAGCAGCGGGTGTGCGAGGTAGGCACGCGCCTCGGCGAGTGAGCCGAGCGCGAACCTGACCGCCGTGGGGCTCGTGCCAAGGCCTGCGAGCTGCGGGAAGATGAACCACATCCAGTGTGAGCGCTTGGCGCCGGCAGTGAGTTCTGCCAGCACCTGAGCGATGAGCGGTTGCTGCGCGCGTACGAAGCGATCGAGGTCGTAGGGGTCGTGCACGCGTCCTTAGCCCGCCGCTGCGCGCAGGATTGCAGCGGATATTCTACCCCGCACAGGAGGGCCCAGAGCGTTCGGATGGCGGGTTGCGCGACGCGCCGGTCACCGCCGGCGCGCCACGGCAGCCTCAGTCGACCTTCTGAAACACCAGCACGAAGCGGTCGGTCTTGCCGACCATCGGTCCCTTGTAGGTGATCTGATCGCGGGCATCGTCCGGGCGGCGTAGCACGTCCACCTTGTCGATGAGCTTGAAGCCATGCTTCTGGAATTCCGCCAGCGTGTAAGCCTCATCGATGCGGTGCAACTCGCCGGCGGCGGAAGTTCCGGTGCCGGGCTTTGCCGAGTGATCCTCCACCACCAGGATCCCGCCGGTCTTCAGCACCCGCGACACCTCGCGCAGCACGCGGTCGACGTTGAACTTCGGCCAGTGATCTTTCGGGTCGTTATCGACCCAGTAAAGATCGTGGTACACCTTGATCATGAGGATCGCATCGAGTGAGCGCGGCTTAAGGTCGAGGTGCTCGAAGTCTTCCGTGCGATGCTCGACATTCGACAGTCGTGCGACGCGCTCTTTCCAGCGGTTCTCGCTCCAGTCGTCGTAGGCGGTATTGTTGAGCAGGTAGACGTGCCCGCGCGGTCCGACGATGTAACTGACCAGCTCGCTGTAGTAACCGTCGGCGGCCATGAAGTCCCCGACCACCCAGCCCGGGCGGATACCCGAGTGGCGCAGGATCTCGGCCGGCTGATCGATGGCATCGCGCTTGAGGTCGTGGTCGGGGCGCCCGGCGTGCGCGACGGCATCGTCGTAGATGTCCGCCCACAGGCTTGCGCTGGCAAGACAGCTGAGTGTCAGGAAGACGGCGAGCGCCGGCACACGGCGCGGTTGGTACGGGACGGACATGAAGGAGACTCCTGCGGCTTGTTGTGGCGCGATTATGGAGTGGCCGGTCATGTGGCCGCGCGCCCGATGCGACGGAGCGAGTGTTTGCTGCGGGGGCTACTGCAGCGGCTTGTCGAGGAGCGCGTAGCCGGAGCGGCCGTGGTAACCGCGAGTCTCATAGAAACGCCGTGCGCTGGCATTGGTGAGCGCGAGCTGCAGCTGCAGGCGCACCATGCCGCGCTCTCGCAGCGCCGCTTCGACGCTGGCCAGGAGCCTGCCGCCCACGCCCTGCGCGCGCGCCTGGGGCAGCACGAAGAACTCATCGATCTCGCCCATGAGTCCGCCGTGCTCCAGACTCAACACGTGCACCACGACGAGGTAGCCCTGCAGTGTCTCCCCTTGTGCCGCCACCCAGATCTCACCGAGCTCGCCGTGGTGGATCAGCCGCTCCAGGAGAATCTCCATGCGCAGCGCGTCGAATCCGGGCAAGGCTTCGAATTCCCAATAGCGGCGCATCAGCGCGAGCAGCCGCGGCACGTCGGTAGCCACGGCGGTGCGGATCTGCATGGGACTTCAGGCCGCCAGTGAGGCGGCGACCTGGACCTGGTTGCGCCCGGAGCGCTTGGCCGCATACACCGCCGTGTCGGCATGCGCGATCAGGTGCTGGCCCCATACGTCGAGCGTGTCGGAGGCGGCCACGCCGATGCTGCAGGTGAGCTGGACCGCGGCGCCGAAGCCCTCGATGCGGATGTCGGAGACGCGGCGGCAGATGCGCTCGGCGATCGGGAAGGCGGCCGCGGCGTCCGCCCCGTAGAGAATGACCACGAACTCTTCTCCGCCGTAGCGCCCGATGACGTCCGACTGGCGCAGTTCCGCCTGGATCGGCGGAATGATGCCGGCGAGACAGGCATCCCCGGCCGCGTGTCCGAAGGTGTCGTTGATCTGCTTGAAGTGGTCGAGGTCCAGGAACAGGACCGAGATCGGCAGGTTGCGTGCCCTGGCGCGCACGCAGGCGGCATCAAGCCGCTCGATCAGCGAGCGGCGGTTGAGCACCCCGGTCAAAGGATCGGTCTGCGCGCGCCGCTCCGCGTCCGTGAGGGCAAGGGACTGCTGGCGCACGTGGTCGGACACCCCGAGTGCGATCAGCACTGCCGCCGCCACCATGGAGGGAGCGAGGCCGTAGTACACCAGTCCCTCGGCGCTGTCGGCCCGGGTGTAGAGCAGACGCACGGCGGTGAGGATCTGGAAGATGCACAGGAGACTCCAGGCGATCAGGAACCAGCCCGCAGCCCGATTGCCGCCGCGTCGCCAGGCCAGGAAGGCGACCACCAGCGTGAATACGGCCGAGGCGACGAACATCAGGTCGCCGATGCGCGCGATCAGGACGCCCAGGCCAAAGACCCGCAGCACGTTCGAGACGGCGAGCACGACGAAGGCGAGCGCCAGCCAGCCGAAGGTCCGGTAGACGCGGGGCGAGAAGATCCTGAAGATTGGCGAACTCGCGCACGAACAGCGCGGCGGCGGCCGCGCTCACGGCCACCGGCACGTTGTAGGCGTAGTTGGCGAACGGGCGCGCCCAGGACAGCACCGGCCAGGAGAAGCCCTGACCCGAGAAATAGGCGAGGTAGATGGCCTGCAGCAGGAAGACCGCCCCGTAGAGGGGGTAGATCTGGTCCTTGAGCACGAAACGGATCAGGAGGGCGGAGACCGCCATGGCCAGGAGCGCACCGAAGGTGAGGGCGATGACCCGGGCATGGGCTGCGGCGCCGTCCAGAACGTAGCCTAGGGTCGAGACCGAGAAGTTGAGGTCCGTCACCGCCCGACCGGTACGGATGACCCGGGCATAGAGCGGTTGTCCGGGATCCAAGCCCGTCGGCAGGGCAAATACCTTGTCCTCAGCGCCGCCGAACTTGGGCACCACGCTGGTGCGCTCCAGGCGGACGGCCCGGCCGGACTCACGCGCCCAGATCTCAACGTCATGGTCGAGGCCGGAGCGGACCACCAGGACCGGGGTGCTGCCGGGGACCGCGGGCGGGGGGCCGTCCAGTCGGAACCACTGGGTCCCGGTCAGAAGATGCGATCCGTGGCTGGTGAAGGCCCCGAACCGGCCATCGAGGCTTCCGCCGGTGAGCTGTTCCGACTCGACGGACGCCTGCCCGGGGCCCAGGATCCGGGTCTGCAGCAGGACGGAGGCCCCCCTGGGCGGGTTCTCCGGAGCGCCTTGAGGGGCCTCGGCCAAGGCCCCATATAAAGGAAGGGCGGCGGCCAGGCTCAGGAGCCAGCTCGCCAGGAGCGGTTTACGCACTTAGTCCCTGTGGCCCCACGCGCGGGCTGAAATTCGTGTCGTTATTGCTTGGGGCTTGAGCCTCTTTGTGTGCCCGTGCCCGGTGGGCTCATTATCCTATAAATGGGATTTTACTGCCGGTTGACACTCACTGGGGTCGTACCTAGAATCGCCGGCCTTTGTCGGGCCGGCCCTTCTTAATCGCCGGCACCGGAAAACAGCGACTTCCGATGACCGGGCCGCCTCACGCAGGCGGCCCGGTGGTCTTCGGAGGTCGTTTTCATCGCGCGAGTCACAAAAACTCCCGCAGCGCTTTTGGAGAGTAAGAGAACGATGGCGACCACCGGTCAGCTCATCCGGCAACCGCGCCGGACGAAGGCGGAGAAAACCAAGGTACCCGCGCTCGGGGCTTCTCCCCAGAAGCGTGGCGTGTGCACGCGCGTGTACACCACCACGCCCAAGAAGCCGAACTCGGCACTGCGCAAGGTGTGCCGCGTGCGGCTCACCAACGGCTACGAGGTCACCAGCTACATCGGCGGTGAGGGCCACAACCTGCAGGAGCACTCGGTGGTGCTCATCCGCGGCGGCCGCGTCAAGGACCTGCCGGGCGTGCGCTACCACACGGTGCGCGGCACGCTCGACTGCGCCGGCGTCGCCGAGCGCAAGCAGAGTCGCTCCAAGTACGGCGCCAAGCGCCCGAAGAAGTAAGGGGTAGTCAAGCCATGTCCCGTCGAGCCCAAGCTCCGGTCCGCACCATTCTCCCGGACCCCAAGTTCAACAACGAGATGCTTGCCAAGTTCATGAACGTCGTCATGAAGAGCGGCAAGAAGTCCGCGGCCGAGCGCATCATTTACGGCGCCCTCGACCGCATCAGCGAGAAGACCGGCAAGCAGGGCGGGGAGGCCATCGATGTGCTGGCCACCGCTCTCGACAACGTCAAGCCGGTCGTGGAAGTGAAGTCGCGCCGCGTCGGCGGTGCAACTTACCAGGTACCGGTTGAAGTTCGGGCCACGCGCCGCCAAACACTGGCGATGCGCTGGGTCATCGAGGCCGCCCGTGACCGCAGCGAGCAAACCATGGCATTTCGCCTGGCGCACGAGCTGATGGACGCCTCCGAGAACCGGGGTGCGGCCGTCCGCAAGCGCGAAGACACGCATCGCATGGCGGAGGCCAACAAGGCCTTCGCCCATTATCGCTGGTAAGCGAAAGGAACCTAGACTGTGGCACGTGCGACGCCCATCGAGCGTTATCGGAACATCGGCATCTCTGCCCACATCGATGCGGGCAAGACGACGACGACCGAGCGCATCCTTTTCTACACCGGCGTCTCGCACAAGATCGGTGAGGTCCATGACGGCGCGGCCGTGATGGACTATATGGAGCAGGAGCAGGAGCGCGGCATCACCATCACGGCCGCCGCTACCACCTGCTTCTGGAAGGGCATGGACCAGTCCTTCCCCGAGCATCGCATCAACATCCTCGACACCCCCGGGCACGTCGACTTCACCATCGAGGTGGAGCGCTCGTTACGCGTGCTCGACTCCGCCGTGGCGCTCTTCTGTGCGGTCTCCGGCGTGCAGCCGCAGTCCGAGACGGTATGGCGGCAGATGAACAAGTACGCCGTGCCGCGCATTGCGTTCGTCAACAAGATGGACCGCGCCGGGGCCAACTTCTTCCGCTGCGTCGATCAGATCAGGTCGCGCCTGCGCGCCAATCCGGTGATCATCCAGATCCCGATCGGGGCTGAGGACAACTTCGAGGGCGTGATCGACCTGATCCGCATGAAGGCCATCTACTGGGACATGGAAACCCAGGGGATGAAGTTTGAGTACCGCGAGGTGCCGGAGGCGCTGCAGGCGCAGGCCGAGGAACACCGCACCAAAATGATCGAGGCGGCCGCTGAGGCGAACGACACCCTCATGCACAAGTACCTCGAGGGCGAGGAGCTCTCCGAGAAGGAGATCCGCGAGGGTCTGCGCGCGCGCTCCATCAAGAACGAGATCGTGCTGTGCATGTGCGGCACGGCCTTCAAGAACAAGGGCGTGCAGGCGCTGCTCGATGCGGTTATCGAATTCATGCCGAGCCCGATCGAGATGCCCGACGTCAAGGGCCTGAACGATCGCGGCGAGCCCGACACCCGCACGGCGAGCGATGAGTCGCCGTTCTCCGCGCTCGCCTTCAAGATCCTGAACGACCCCTTCGTCGGCAACCTGACCTTCTTCCGCGTCTACTCGGGCGTGCTGAACTCGGGCGACACCGTGTACGTGCCGACCAAGGGCAAGAAAGAGCGCATCGGGCGCCTGCTGCAGATGCACGCCTCTGACCGCACCGAGATCAAGGAAGTGCGCGCCGGTGACATCGCCGCGGCGGTGGGACTGAAGGACGTCATCACCGGCGACACGCTGTGCGATCTGGATCAGGTCATTACGCTCGAGAAGATGGAATTCCCGGCGCCCGTGATCTCGGTCGCCGTGGAGCCGAAGACCAAGGCCGACCAGGAGAAGATGGGCATCGCGCTGCAGCGCCTGGCTAAGGAAGACCCGTCCTTCCGGGTGCACACCGACCAGGAGTCCTCGCAGACCATCATCTCTGGCATGGGTGAGCTGCACCTGGAGATCATCGTTGACCGCATGAAGCGCGAGTTCAACGTCGATGCGAACGTTGGCAAGCCGCAGGTCGCCTACCGCGAGACCATTCGCGCCAAGGTCGAGAGCGAAGGCAAGTTCGTGCGCCAGTCCGGCGGCCGCGGCCAGTACGGCCACGTGTGGCTGAAGATCGAGCCGAACGAGCAGGGCAAGGGCTACGAGTTCATCAACGGCATCGTCGGCGGCGCCGTGCCGCGCGAATACATCCCGGCGGTGGACAAGGGCATCAAGGAAGCGGTCGACACCGGCGTCATCGCCGGCTACCCCGTCGTGGACGTCAAGGTCACAGTCTTCGACGGCTCCTATCACGATGTCGACTCGAACGAGATGGCCTTCAAGATCGCAGGCTCGATGGGCTTCAAGGAAGGTTTCAAGCGCGCGAAACCCGTGCTGCTGGAACCCATCATGAAGGTCGAGGTCGTGACCCCGGAGGAGTACTCGGGAGATGTGATCGGTGACCTGAACCGCCGTCGCGGGCAGATCACCGGCATGGACGAGACGCCCTCCGGCAAGGCGATCACGGCGGATGTGCCGCTGTCGGAGATGTTCGGCTACGCGACCACGGTGCGTTCCATGAGCCAGGGGCGCGCCACGTTCACGATGGAATTCGCGAAATATATGGAAGTGCCGCCGAACATTGCCGACGGCATCATCAAGAAGTAACGGGTCAGTCAGCGTTTAAGAGTCGAGGAAGTACGCCATGTCCAAAGAGAAATTCGAGCGCAGCAAGCCGCACGTTAATGTGGGGACGATTGGTCACGTGGACCACGGCAAGACGACTTTGACGGCGGCGCTGACGAAGGTGATGGCCGAGACCTACGGCGGCACGTTCATGGCGTACGACCAGATCGACAAGGCCCCGGAAGAGAAGGCGCGCGGCATCACGATCTCCACCGCCCACGTGGAGTATCAGAGCAAGAACCGCCATTACGCGCACGTGGACTGCCCCGGGCACGCTGACTACGTGAAGAACATGATCACCGGAGCGGCGCAGATGGACGGGGCGATTCTGGTGGTATCGGCAGCCGATGGCCCGATGCCCCAGACGCGCGAGCACATTCTTCTGGCGCGCCAGGTCGGTGTTCCGTACATCGTGGTGTACATGAACAAGGCCGACATGGTGGACGACAAGGAGCTGCTTGAGCTGGTCGAGATGGAAGTGCGCGAGCTGCTGACGACTTACAAGTTTCCTGGCGAGAAGACTCCGATCGTGATTGGGTCGGCGCTGAAGGCGCTCGAGGGGGACAAGAGCGACATCGGGGTGCCCTCGGTGGTGAAGCTGGTCGAGCAGATGGACCAGTACATCCCGGTACCCAAGCGCGAAGTGGAGAAGCCTTTTCTGATGCCGGTGGAGGACGTGTTCTCGATCTCCGGGCGCGGCACGGTGGTGACGGGGCGCATTGAGCGCGGCATCGTGAAGGTGAACGATGAGGTGGAGATTGTAGGGTTGAAGGCCACGGCCAAGACCATCTGCACCGGGGTGGAGATGTTCCGCAAGCTTCTGGATGAGGGGCAGGCGGGGGACAACGTGGGCGTACTCTTGCGCGGCACCAAGCGCGAGGAAGTCGAGCGTGGTCAGGTGCTGGCCAAGCCCGGCTCGATCACCCCGCACACGAACTTCGAGTGCGAGGTGTACGTGCTGTCCAAGGAGGAGGGCGGACGCCACACGCCGTTCTTCAAGGGCTACCGGCCGCAGTTCTACTTCCGCACCACTGATGTCACGGGCCTGATCGAGCTGCCGGCGGGTGTGGAGATGGTCATGCCCGGGGACAACATCAAGATGACGGTGGAGCTGATCAGCCCGATCGCGATGGAAGACGGACTGCGCTTTGCCATCCGTGAGGGCGGCAAGACCGTCGGCGCCGGCGTCGTGTCGAAGATCGTGAAGTGACGTCGAACTCAAGCGAGTGGAGTGAGCGCAATGGCTAATCAGAACATCCGTATCCGCTTAAAGGCGTTCGACCACCGCCTCATCGACTCATCCGCCCGCGAGATCGTCGAGACGGCCAAGCGCACCGGCGCCACCGTCAAGGGCCCGGTGCCGCTGCCGACAAAGATGGAGCGCTTCACCGTGCTCGTCTCCCCGCACGCCGACAAGGATGCGCGCGACCAGTTCGAGCTGCGCACCCACAAGCGCCTGATGGACATCGTCAATCCCACGGACAAGACCGTGGACGCGCTCATGAAGCTCGAGCTTCCGGCGGGTGTGGAAGTGAAGATCGCACTGAATTGAGGGGTCGGTAAGCCAGGCCCGGTGCGCGGTCGTAGCCGCCGGTTCCATGGAACGAAGAGGCGCGCCGCGGGAGACCGCGGCGCGTTCGTTTTCAAGCCCCGCTTGGCCCGCCACAGCCGATGGGCATCGCAGACGACCCGCCATCCACGATCGTCAGCAGCGCCTGGGTCGCCGGCAGCAGCGCCCGCGCGCCTATAGGCGATGACTTATGTCGCTCGCCGGGCAGCCCTCGGAACTTGAGCCGAAGCGTGGGAGTATCATTACCTCCGAGACAGGACTATGCGTGGGTACTGCCCGAATACTGGAGCTGGCCGCATGCGACGCACGATCCCGGTACTGACTGCGCTTTTCGTTCTTGCCCCCGCGCTCGCGCTGTCCGATGGCGTGGCTTTCGATGCTGCTGCGGCCTTCGGTGCGCGGCAGAGCGTCCTCGATCTCAGCCTCTCTCCGGATGGCCAGAATCTGGTTTGGATCGCCCCGGCGGCCGGCCAGGGAGCGGTGGTCTATACCCTGAGCCTCGCCAAGGATGCGAAGCCCAAGCCGACACTCAGCGCGAGCGGCAGTCCCGAGCGGCTCCAATGGTGCGCATGGGTATCCAATGAACGGCTTGTGTGCGAGGTCTATATTCTCGCAAAGGACGCGCTGCTCGGCACGCTGCCCTTCACGCGCCTGCTCGCCATCAACGCCGATGGCTCCAATCCCAAGACGCTCAGCAACGAGCAGACTCTGCATACACGCGGGATGCTCCTGGGCGGTGGTGCTGTGATCGACTGGCTTCCGGACACCGAAGCCTCTGTCCTGATGGCGCGCAATTACCTGGCGAACGACCAGGTCGGCACTCGCATCGGATCGTCCAATACCGGGCTCGGGGTCGATATTGTCGATACACGCACGCTGCAGAGCCACCGCGTGGAAACTCCGCGTCCCCAGAATGGCGGCTTCATCAGCGACGGCCGTGGGCACGTGCGCATCGTCGCCAGCGAGGAGCAAAACTCCCGCGGCCTTACCGGGGTGATCGAGTACGAGTTCCATCCAGTGGGCTCGGAGGCTCTGCAGCCGCTAAGTACGTACCAGAGCACGGACGAGACCGGCTTTCGTCCGCTGGCGGTCGATCCCGAACACAACCTGGCCTACGGGCTCAAGAAATTCGATGGTCGCATGGCGCTCTATACGGTGACGCTCGATTCTGGGAGGGCCGAGCAACTCGTGTACGCCAACCCCGAGGTCGATGTCGCGCGCCTCATGACGCTCGGGCGTCAACATCGCGTGGTCGGTGCCACCTACTACACGGATTACCGTCACGCCGAGTACTTTGCCCCTGACGTCAAGACGCTGCTCGAATCCCTGCACCACGCGCTGCATGGCCCCGTGAACGTCATCGACGCCAGCCAGGATGAGAGCCGCATGCTGGTGCAAACGAGCACGGATATTGATCCGGGTGTCTTCTACCTCTTTGACCGCAAATCACACCAGCTGCAGACCCTGTTCGTGGTGCGCAATCAGCTCGAGGGCGTGAAGCTCGCCACCGTGCGCCCGATTACCTACACGGCTGGTGATGGCACGCAGATCCCCGGCTATCTGACTCTGCCCCCGGGAGCACAGAGCGCGAGCGGTCTGCCCGCCATCGTCATGCCGCATGGGGGCCCGAGCTCGCGCGATGTGTGGGGCTTTAACTGGCTCGCGCAGTTCTTTGCCAACCGCGGCTACGTGGTGCTGCAACCCAATTTCCGCGGCTCCGCCGGTTACGGGGACAGCTGGTTCCGGGACAACGGCTTCAAACGCTGGAAAGTGGCGATCGGGGACGTGGTCGACGCCGGCCACTGGCTGGTCAAGGAGGGAGCCGATCCCGCCAGGCTCGGAATCTTCGGCTGGTCATACGGCGGGTATGCGGCGCTGCAATCCGCGGTGGTTGACCCGGGGCTGTTCAAGGCGGTGATCGCGGTTGCCCCGGTCACCGATCTGCCGGCGCTGCGGGAGCAGTACCGTCGCTGGACCAACTTCGAGCTGGCGAGCGATTTCATCGGCGAGGGCGCCACCGCGCGCGAGGGCTCTCCGGCGGAGCACGCCGACCATATCAAGGCGCCCGTTCTGCTCTTTCACGGGAGCATGGACGCCAACGTGAACCCCGAGCAGTCGCAACGCATGGAATCGGCCCTGAAGTCAGCAGGCGGCAAGGTCACGCTGGTCAGCTTCGAGGGTCTGGACCACCAACTGGATGATTCGGCCGCCCGGGCGCAATTGCTCTCCAAGAGCGATGCCTTCCTGCGCGCGGCCTTCGGCATGTGAATCGCTGGCCCCTTCGAGGGCCCGCAGCAGCGCATGCACGCGGTGTAGGGCGGGATTGATTACGTCACGGGCCGCGCCTATACTGCGCGCCCTTTTTGGCCCCGGCGGGATCTGTCTTTCGGGGGCCTTTAGTCGCATTTAGCGGCATCGGGCGAGGTTGGAGCAGTGCGCTCCAAGACCACTCGAGCTTCACGCAGGCCGTCAGGCTTCGCGTAAATCTCCTGTTGTCTCACTAGCTTACGCTCGATGCCAGTGGCCCCGGGGCGCCAATCGCAGCGCCCTTTGGGATGAGAGGAAGGACATGGCAATCGGACTGGTCGGCCGCAAGGTCGGCATGACCCGCATCTTCACCGATGCCGGTGAAACGGTGCCCGTCACTGTGATCGAGGTTCTGCCGAACCGCGTCACGCAGGTGAAGGGCAAGGATAAGGACGGCTACCGGGCGGTGCAGGTCACCTACGGTACGCGCCGTCCGTCGCTGTATTCCAAGGCGCTCACGGGGCACTACGCGCGCGCCAACGTCGCGCCCGGCAAGGGGCTGGTCGAGTTCCGCCTCACCGATGCCGACAAGACCGAGGTCGCAGCCGGCACCGAGTTCAAGGTCGACCTGTTCAAGGAAGGCGAGAAGGTCGACGTCACCGGCACCACCATCGGCAAAGGCTTCGCCGGCGTCATGAAGCGCCACAACTTCGGCGGCCTGCCCGCGACCCACGGCGTATCGGTGTCGCACCGCTCCCCGGGCTCGATCGGCCAGCGCCAGACCCCGGGCCGTGTCTTCAAGGGCCGGCGCATGTCCGGTCACATGGGCGTGATGCGCCGCACCACCGAAAACCTCAAAGTCGTGCAGGTCGATCTCGACCGCAACCTCCTGCTGGTGCGCGGCGCGGTCGCCGGCGCCGAGGGTGGCCAGGTGATTGTGCGGGCCTCGCTCAAGGCAGCCCGGCGCGCGAATCGCCGCACGGTGGCGCCGCTGAAGGCCGGAAAAGCCCCCCCGAAGGATCTGGCCAAGGCGGGAAAGAAGTAAGCCATGAAACTTAAGCTCGTCAACGGCTCCGCCGCGCTGGAAGTTTCCGAAGCTGCCTTCGGCCACAAGTTCAACGAAGCCCTGGTACACCAGGTGATGACCGCGTACCGCAACGCGGGACGCGCGGGCACCAAGGCGCAGAAGTCGCGCGCCGAAGTGCGTGGCGGCGGCCGCAAGCCCCACGCGCAGAAGGGCACCGGCCAGGCGCGCGCCGGCTCGAGCCGCTCGCCCATCTGGGTCGGTGGCGGGCGCACCTTTGCAGCCAAGCCGCGCGATTTCTCCCAGAAGGTCAACCGCAAGATGTACCGCGGCGCCATCCGTTCGATGCTCTCGGAGCTTGCGCGCACCGAGCGCCTGCTGGTGACCGATGGCATCACGCTGGAAGCCCCGAAGACGCGCCTGCTCGCCAATCAGCTGAAGGAATGGCAGCTCGCCTCGGTGTTGATCGTGGTCGAGGCGCAGGACGAGAAGCTGTATCTGGCGGCGCGCAATCTGGCGCACGTCGAGGTGATCGAAGTGACGGCGCTGAACCCCCTGGCGCTGGCCGCCTACGACAAAGTGCTGATGACGGTCGGCGCGGTCAAGCTGATCGAGGAGCGCCTGCAGTGAACCGTGAGCAGCTGATGAGCGTGCTGATCGCGCCGCACGTGACCGAGAAGACCTCGCTCGCGATGCAGAACCACAACCAGTACACCTTCAAGGTGCGCCGCGATGCGACCAAGACGGATGTGAAGCAGGCCGTCGAGCTGATGTTCGACGTCAAGGTCGCAGGCGTGCAGGTCGTCAACGAGGCGGGTAAGACGCGGCGCTTCGGCAAGACCATCGGCCGCACGCAGGACTGGAAGAAAGCCTACGTGAGCCTCGTCTCCGGGCAGACGATCGACTACGAAGCCCGCGCCAAGGCCTAAGGACCCACCATGGCTCTCATCAAGTACAAGCCAAGAACTCCGGGGACGCGCTCGCTCGTCAAGGTCGACCGCTCCCACCTGCACAAGGGCGGCCCGCTCGAGTCCCTCACCGCGCACCAGAACAAGACCGGCGCGCGCAATCACTTCGGCCGCATCACCACGCGCCACCAGGGCGGCGGCTCGCGCCAGAAGTACCGCATCATCGACTTCAAGCGCGACAAGGACGGCATCACCGGCATTGTCGAGCGCCTGGAGTACGACCCGAACCGCACCGGCCACATCGCGCTGGTGAAGTATCCGGACGGGGAATGGCGCTACATCCTCGCCACCAAGGGCATGAAGCCCGGTGATGAGGTGCGCTCGGGCGCTGAGGCGCCGATCAAGTCCGGCAACGCCATGACGCTGCGGCACGTGCCGGTGGGCTCGATCATCCACAACGTGGAGATGAAGCCCGGCCGCGGCGGGCAGCTGGCGCGCAGCGCCGGATCTTCCGTGAGCTTCACCTCCCGCGAAGGCATCTACGCCTACCTGCGACTGAAGTCCGGTGAGATCCGCAAGGTGCACGTCGACTGTCGCGCCACCATCGGTGAGGTCGGCAACGATGAGCACAACCTGCGCAGCTACGGCAAGGCCGGCGCCAAGCGCTGGCGCGGCATCCGTCCGACGGTGCGCGGCCTGGCGATGAATCCCGTCGATCACCCGCACGGTGGCGGGGAGGGCAAGTCCGGCCAGGGCAACCCGCACCCGGTGTCACCGTGGGGCCAGCAGACCAAGGGTCTAAAGACGCGTCACAACAAGCGCACGGACAACATGATCGTCCAGCGCCGTAAGAACCGCATCCGTTAAGGGCGTAAGTACACATGCCACGTTCACTGAAGAAAGGCCCGTTCGTCGACCTGCACCTCGCCAAGAAGGTGCAGGTGGCCTCTGCCAAGAACGACCGCAAGCCGATCAAGACCTGGTCGCGCCGCTCGATGGTGGTGCCGGAGATGGTGGGACTGACGATCGCCGTGCACAACGGCCGTCAGCACATCCCGGTGCTCATCTCCGAGAACATGGTCGGCCACAAGCTGGGTGAATTTGCGCCCACGCGCACCTTCAAGGCGCACTCCGGCGATCGCAAAGTGGAGGCGTCGGCCTAAGGCTGCCGGGAAACACGATGCAAGTGACCTCTACGCTGCGCTACGCGCGCATCTCCCCGCAGAAGTGCCGCCTGGTGGCCGACGTCGTGCGCGGCCAGCCGGTCGGCAACGCCATCTCGACGCTCAAATTCATGCCCAAGAAGGGCGCGGAACTGGTGCGCAAGGTGCTCGAGTCCGCCGTCGCCAACGCCGAGCACAACCACGGCGCGGACATCGATGAGCTGAAAATCACACTCATCCACGTGGACGCAGCCCCGGTGCTCAAGCGCTTCGCCGCGCGCGCCAAGGGCCGCGGCACGCGCATCGTCAAGCGCAACAGTCATATCACCGTCGGGGTTTCCGACGGCAGGAAGGATTAACGCATGGGTCAGAAGGTCAATCCGATCGGGATACGCCTCGGCATCACCCGCGACTGGACTTCGCGCTGGTACGCCGGCAAGAAGCAGTTCCCGGAACACGTGTACACGGATTTTCGCGTGCGCTCGTTCCTCAAGGACCGCCTGAAGGAAGCTTCCGTCAGCCGCGTGCTCATCGAGCGCGCCGCCAAGAAGGTGAACATCACCATCCAGACCGCCCGTCCCGGCATCGTCATCGGCAAGAAGGGCGAGGACATCGAGAAGCTGCGCCAGGAAACGGCGGCGCTCTTGGGGATGCCCGTGACTGATGTGCGGCTGAACATTGCCGAGATCAGAAAGCCCGAGCTCGACTCGCAGCTGGTGGCCGACTCCATTGCGCAGCAGATCGAGAAGCGCGTGATGTTCCGCCGCGCCATGAAGCGCGCCGTGATGAGCACCATGCGCTCGGGCGCTCTGGGTGTGAAGGTGCGCGTTTCCGGACGTCTCAACGGCTCGGAGATCGCGCGCACCGAGTGGTATCGCGAGGGGCGCATTCCGCTGCATACCTTCCGCGCCGACATCGATTACGGCCTCTCCGAGGCGCAGACCACCTACGGCGTCATCGGCGTGAAGGTGTGGATCTTCAAGGGCGAGGTGTTCGACAAGGCCCAGCTCGCGCAGCAGGCCGCCGCCGCGGCCCCGGAAGCCGAGGCTGCCGCCGCCGCCGCTCCTGCCGGCACGCCCCCGGCCGTGACGCCGCCGCCTGCGGCTCCCGAGGCCGCTCCGGCGCAGGCTTAAAGGCGACTAGGTCATGCTTCAGCCCAAACGCACCAAGTACCGCAAGATGTTCAAGGGCCGCAACGGCGGCCTGGCGCACCGTGGCAGCAACGTGTCCTTCGGCGAGTTCGGCCTCAAGGCCACTAGCCGGGCGCGCATGACAGCGCGCGAGATCGAGGCGGCGCGTCGCGCCATGGCGCGCTACGTGAAGCGCGGCGGCCAGATCTGGATCCGCGTCTTTCCGGACGTGCCGATCTCCAAGAAGCCCCTCGAGGTCCGCATGGGCTCGGGTAAAGGCAACGTGGAGTACTACGTGGCGCGCGTGCAGCCCGGCAAGGTGCTGTTCGAGATGGAGGGGGTCGATGAGGTGACGGCGCGCGAAGCGTTCCGCCTGGCCGGCTCCAAGCTCTCCGTGTCCACCTCATTCGTCAAGCGTCAGGTGCGCTAATGAAGATCGGGCAACTGAAGCAGTACCGCGAGAAGATCGCCAAGCAGTCCCCGGCCGAGCTCGCCGAGGAGCTCGTGAAGCTGCGCAAGGAGCAGTTCTCGCTGCGCATGCAGCGCGCCACGGGCCAGAATCCGAAGCCGGACCAGTTCGGCATCGCGCGCCGCAACATCGCGCGCGTGAAGACCATGCTGCGCAAGCAGCAGACGGCCAAGGCCGGAGGCAAGTAAATCATGAGCGCAGAAGGCAGCAAGGTGGCATCGAAGGTTGAAGCGAAGGGCAAGCGCAACCTCACCGGACGCGTGGTCAGCACCAAGATGCAGAAGACCATCGCCGTGGAGATCGAGCGCCTGGTGAAGCATCCCACCTATGGCAAGTTCATCCGCCGCACGACCAAGCTCCTGGCGCACGACGACAAGGGCGTCGCCCAGGACGGGGATCTGGTCATCATCACCCCGTGCCGCCCGCTGTCACGGCACAAGTCCTGGGCGCTGCTCGAGGTCCTCGAGAAGTCGAAGGGCCGCTGAAGCGCGCAGGTTAGGTAAAGAACATGATCCAGTTACAAACGATGCTCAATGCCGCTGACAACAGCGGCGCGCGCACCCTGATGTGCATCAAGGTGCTGGGTGGCACGCGCCGCCGTTACGCGACCGTCGGGGACGTCATCAAGGTGAGCGTCAAGGACGCCATTCCCCGCGGCAAGGTCAAGAAGGGCGAGGTGTACGACGCGGTGGTGGTGCGCACCAAGCGCGGCGTGCGCCGTCCGGATGGTTCGCTGATCCGCTTCGACGGCAACGCCGCGGTGCTGCTCACGAACAAGCTGGAGCCGATCGGCACGCGCATCTTTGGACCGGTGACGCGTGAGCTGCGCAACCAGCAGTTCATGAAGATCATCTCCCTCGCACCCGAGGTGCTCTAGATGAAGAAGATTCGCAAGGGCGACCAGGTAATCGTGCTCTCCGGGCGCGACAAGGGCCGCCGTGGCGCTGTGGTGCAGGTGTTCCCCAGCGGGCATGTGCTGGTGGAGAGCGTGAACATGGCGAAGAAGCACACCAAGGGCAACCCGCAGACGGGCAAGCCCGGCGGCATCATCGAGAAGGAAGCGCCGCTGGCGCTATCGAAGGTGGCGCTGTGGAATCCGGCCACCAAGAAGGGTGACCGCGTCGGGGTGAAGACCCTCAAGGACGGCAAGCGGGTGCGCTTCTTCAAGTCGAACGGAGAAATGCTCGACGCCTGAGGGCGTCAAGTGAGTGCGTTATGGCGAGACTCCAAGAAGTTTACCGACAGACGATCGTGCCGAAGCTGCGCTCGGACCTGAAGATCGAGAACGTCATGCAGGTGCCCCGCATCAGCAAGATCACGATCAACATGGGCGTGGGCGAGGCGGTCGCCGACAAGAAGGTGATGGATGCGGCGGTGGCCGATCTCACCAAGATCACCGGCCAGAAGCCCCTGATCACCAAGTCGCGCAAGGCGATCGCGTCCTTCAAGATCCGCCAGGGTCTGCCGATCGGCGCCAAGGTGACGCTGCGCGGTGCGCGCATGTACGAGTTCCTGGACCGGCTGATCAGCATCGCGATGCCGCGTATCCGCGACTTCCGTGGCATGTCGCCGCGTGCCTTCGACGGCCAGGGCAACTACTCCCTCGGTGTCAAGGAACAGATCATTTTCCCCGAGATCCAGTACGACCAGGTCGACCAGATCCGTGGCATGGACATCACCATTACTACGACGGCAACGGATGACCGTCACGGCCGAGCGTTGCTCGAGGCATTCAACTTCCCGTTCCGGAAGTAACAGGACTAACAAGGTCTATGGCTAAGACGAGCATGGTCGAGCGCGAGAAGCGTCGCGCCGGGATCGTGAAAAAGTACGCGGCGAAGCGCGCGAAACTCAAGGAGCTGATCAGAAGCCCCAAGAGTTCGCCCGAGGAGCGCCAGGCGGCGCAGGCGGATCTGCAGAAGCAGCCGCGCGACGCCAGCAAGTCGCGCCAGCGCAATCGCTGCGCCATTACCGGGCGCTCGCGCGGCGTGTACCGCAAGTTCGGGCTGGCGCGGGTGAAGATCCGCGAAGTCGCGAGCCGGGGCGAGATTCCCGGACTCTCGAAGGCGAGCTGGTGAGGAACGCCGCATGAGCATGACCGATCCCATTGCCGATCTCCTGACGCGCATCCGCAACGGCCAGACGGCCGGTAAGAGCGAAGTGCAGCTCGCGTCCTCGCGCCTGAAGACCGCTATCGTCAAGGTGCTGAAGGACGAGGGCTACATCGCCGACTTCCGCCTGGACGCCGACGCCGGCAAGCCGCGCCTGACGATCGGACTTAAGTACTTCGAGGGCCGTCCCGTCATCGACCGCCTGGAGCGCGTCAGCCGCCCGGGGCTGCGGATTTACCGCGGCAAGGACGAGCTGCCGAAGGTTCTCGGCGGCATGGGGACCGTAATCGTCTCCACGCCCAAGGGCGTCATGACCGACAAGCAGGCGCGCGCCAGCGGGCAGGGCGGCGAAGTGCTCTGCATCGTCGCCTAACCCCAGAGATCAGACATCATGTCGAGAATTGCCAAAGCTCCGGTCGACCTGCCCACGGGCGTGAGTGCGACCATTGCCGCGACGCAAGTCACCATCAAGGGCGCGAAGGGCTCACTGAGCCTGCCGCTCGGGCGCGGCGTGTCGGTGACGGAGAAGGAAAAGAAGCTCGAGATCAAGTTCGACGATCCGGGCACGGCGCGCACCATGGCGGGTGCCACGCGTGCGCACCTCGCCAACATGGTGCAGGGCGTGACCAAGGGCTACGAGAAGAAGCTCGAGCTGGTCGGCGTCGGTTTTCGTGCCACGGTGCAGGGCAAGAGCCTGAACCTGACGCTCGGCTTCTCGCACCCGGTGAATGTGCCGATCCCGGACGGCATCAGCATCGAGACCCCGAGCCAGACCGAGATCCTGATCAAGGGCATCGACCGCCAGAAGGTCGGCCAGGTGGCCGCCGAGATCCGCGACATTCGCCCGCCGGAGCCCTACAAAGGCAAGGGCGTCAGATACGCGAATGAGAAGATCACCTTGAAAGAGGGCAAGAAGAAGTGATTATCACGAAGAAGCAGCGGCGCCTGCGCCGCGCCGTGAAGAGCCGGGCGCACATCAAGGAGCTGTCCGTGGCGCGCCTGAGCGTGCACCGCACCCCCAATCACATCTACGCCCAGGTGACCGATGCCGAGGGCGCGAAAGTGATCGCCGCCGCCTCGACCGTGCAGCAGAAGGTGCGCGCGGGGCTGAAGGGCACCGGCAACGTGGAGGCGGCCAAGGCCGTCGGCCGCGCCATCGCGGAAGCGAGCAAAGCGGCCGGCGTGAGCCGGGTTGCCTTCGACCGCTCCGGATTCCAGTTCCACGGGCGCGTCAAGGCGCTCGCGGATGCAGCCCGCGAAGCGGGTCTTGAGTTTTAGGCAAAGGCACAGCACATATGGCGAGACCAGAGAAGGGCCAGCCGGCCGACGAGTTCGTCGAGAAGCTCGTGGCCGTCAACCGTACCGCCAAGGTAGTCAAGGGCGGCCGGCAGTTCGGCTTCACGGCACTGACCGTGGTCGGGGACACCTCCGGCCGGGTCGGATACGGCTTCGGTAAGGCACGCGAGGTACCGGTGGCGATCTCCAAGGCCATGACCCAGGCGCGCAAGAACCTGGTCAACGTATCGCTGCGGAACGATTCCCTGCATTACGCGGTCACTGGTAATCATGGGGCGACGCGCGTGTACATGCAGCCGGCCTCCGACGGTACCGGCGTCATCGCCGGCGGCGGCATGCGCGCGGTGCTCGAGTGCGCCGGGGTGCGCAACGTGCTCGCCAAGAGCTACGGCTCGCGCAACCCGATCAACGTCGTGCGCGCGACCATCAACGCGCTGGCGAAGATCCGCTCGCCCGAGGACATCGCGGCCAAGCGCGGCAAGACCCTGGACGAGATCACGGGTTGATGAGCCATGGCTGACAAACAGATCAAAGTGACCCTGGTGAAGAGCCTGAACGGGCAGCTGAAGAACATCGCCGCCTCGGCGCGCGGGCTGGGCCTGCGGCGCATCCACCAGAGCGTCATGGTCAAGGATACGCGCGAGAACCGCGGCATGATTCAGACCGCCGTGCACCTGCTGCACGTCGACGAGAAGGGTGCTTAAGACTATGCGACTGAATTCAATGAAACCGGCCCCGGGCGCGAAGCGCCCGCGCCTGCGCGTGGGCCGCGGCGCCTCCGCCGGCCAGGGCAAGACCTGCGGCCGTGGCACCAAGGGCCAGCGCGCCCGCAAGGGCGGCTACCACAAGGTCGGCTTCGAAGGCGGCCAGATGCCGATCCAGCGCCGCATGCCCAAGGTCGGCTTCCGCTCGGCCATGAAGAGCACGCGCGCGGAAGTGCGCCTGGATGAGCTCGCCAAGGTCGAAGGCTCGCTCGTGGACCTGGCGGCGCTGCTCAAGGCCCACGTGGTGCCGGTGGGCACCGAGCGCGCCAAGATCATTCTCTCGGGCGAGTTCAAGAAGGCCGTGACGCTCAAGGGCATCGCGGTGACCAAGGGTGCGCGCGCGGCCATCGAGGCCGCCGGCGGCAAGATCGAGGAATAGGCAAGAAGCGACGCATGGCCACGACGGTAAGCAGCACGAGTTCCTTCAGCGATGTGGCGCGTTCCAGCGAGTTGCGCGGTCGCCTGCTGTTCCTGTTCGGGGCGCTCATCGTCTACCGCATCGGCACCTTCATCCCGGTGCCAGGCATCAATCCAGCGGAAGTGGCGCGCTTCTTCGGCGATCGCTCCAACACGATCTTGGGGATCGTGAACATGTTCTCCGGCGGGGCGCTGTCGCGCCTGTCGATCTTCGCCATGGGCGTCATGCCCTACATCTCTGCCTCGATCATCATCCAGATGATGTCGATGGTGGTGCCCTCGCTCCAGGAGCTGCGCAAGGAAGGCGAATCAGGCCGGCGCAAGATCACCCAGTACACCCGCTACGGCACCGTGGGGCTGGCGCTGGTGCAGTCCTTCGCCGCCGCCGGCGCGCTGGACAAGGGTGGCCTGACACTGATCCATGGCTGGCCGTTCATGCTGACCGCCACCGTCACCATGACCACCGGCACGATGTTCCTCATGTGGCTGGGCGAGCAGATCACCGAGCGCGGCATCGGCAACGGCATCTCGATGATCATCCTCTCGGGCATCGTCGCGGGCCTCCCCGGCGCCGTCGGCACGACCTTTGAGTCGGTGAGCAACGGCGAAATGCAGGGACCCTTCGCACTGGTGCTGCTCCTGGTCGTGCTCGCCACCACCTATTTCGTGGTGTACGTCGAGCGCGCGCAGCGGCGCATCCCGGTCGACTACGCCAAGCGCCAGGTCGGGCGGCGCATGTATGCCGGACAATCCAGCCACCTGCCCTTCAAGCTCAACATGTCGGGCGTGATCCCGCCGATCTTCGCCTCGAGCCTGCTGCTGTTCCCGGCCACGCTCGCAAGCTTCGCGGGCACCGGCTCCAGCGGCCGCGTCGCGACCTTCATGCAAAGCGTCGCCGCAGCGCTGGGCTACGGGCAGCCGCTGCACCTGGTCATCTATGCCGGGCTCATCATCTTCTTCTGCTTCTTCTACACTGCGCTGGTCTTCAACGCGCGTGACACGGCGGACAACCTCAAGAAGTCCGGCGCCTTCGTGCGCGGCATCCGCCCGGGGCAGCAGACGGCCGAGTACATCGATGCGGTGCTGACGCGGCTGACCCTGTGGGGCGCCCTCTACGTCACCTCCGTGTGCCTGCTGCCCGAGATTCTCGTTTCCTGGAAGAGTGTGCCGTTCCACTTCGGCGGCACCTCACTCCTCATCGTCGTCGTGGTGGTGATGGACTTCATCGCGCAGCTGAACGCGCATCTGATGTCGCATCAGTACCCGGGACTTCTCAAGAAGGCGAACCTGCTCGGCTCCGGCCGTTCAGGTTCAGGTGGTTAATCATGAAAGTTCGTCCGTCGGTCAAAAAGATCTGCAAGAACTGCAAGATCGTGCGCCGCCGCCGCGTGGTCTACGTGATCTGTTCAGACCCGCGTCACAAGCAGCGTCAGGGTTGAGGTAAATACGCATGGCACGCATCGCCGGCATCAATATCCCGATGAACAAGCACGTGTGGATCGGGCTCACCCAGATCTACGGCGTGGGTCGCACGCGCGCGCGCGCGGCCTGTGCGGCTGCAGGCGTCGCTCCCACCACCAAAGTGAAGGATCTCACCGAGGCAGAGGTCAACGCGATCCGCTCGCAGATCGCCAAGTTCGCCGTCGAGGGTGACCTGAGACGCGAGGTCTCGATGAACATCAAGCGCCTCATGGACTTGGGTTCCTGGCGCGGCATCCGCCACCGTCGCGGACTGCCGGTACGCGGGCAGCGCACGCGCACCAACGCACGCACCCGCAAGGGCCCGCGCAAGCAGGCGGTGAAGCTGAACGCACCTCCTGGAAAGGCATAAGGCTTAGAAAGACATGGCTGAAGAGAAAGCAAAGCAGGGCGCTTCCGGCGCCGCCGCCCAGGCTGCGGGCGGGGCCAAGAAGCCCAAGAAGGCGCGCAAGAACGTGCTCGATGCGATCGCGCACGTGCATGCCTCCTTCAACAACACGATCATCACGATCACCGATCGTCAGGGGAACACGCTCTCCTGGGCGACCTCGGGCGGCTGCGGCTTCCGCGGCTCACGCAAGTCGACGCCCTTCGCCGCCCAGGTGGCGGCCGAGAAGGCCGGCGTCGCAGCTCAGGAGCACGGCGTCAAGAACGTCGAGGTGCGTGTCGGTGGCCCGGGCCCCGGCCGCGAGTCGGCCGTGCGGGCACTGAACAACTGTGGACTGAAGATCACCAGCATCTCGGACGTGACGCCGATCCCGCACAACGGGTGCCGTCCGCCGAAGAAGCGTCGGGTCTAAGGGTTACGAGGGAATTATGGCGCGATACACCGGCCCCACCTGCAAGCTTGCCCGCCGCGAGGGCACCGATCTTTTCCTGAAGTCGGGCGTCAAGCCGCTCGAGAACAAGTGCAAGTTCACCGTACCGCCCGGCGGCGTCAAGGGTGAGCGCCGCCAGCGCCTGTCCGACTACGGACTGCAGCTGCGCGAGAAGCAGAAGCTGCGCCGCATGTACGGCATCCTCGAGCGCCAGTTCGGCAACTACTACACCGAGGCCGCGCGCAAGTCCGGCGCCACGGGTGAGAACCTGCTGAAGCTGCTCGAGTGTCGTCTCGACAACGTGGTGTACCGCATGGGTTTCGCCGCGACGCGCTCGGAGGCGCGCCAGCTGGTGAGCCACAAGTCGATCACCGTGAACGAGAAGCCGGTGACAATCGCCTCCTACCAGGTCAAGGCCGGCGACATCGTTCAGGTACGCGAGAAGTCGCGCAAGCAGCTGCGCATCCAGGCAGCGCTCGGCATCGCCCAGCAGGTGGGCCTGCCGGACTGGGTGGACGTGAACGGCGAGCAGTTCAGGGGTGTCTTCAAGTCAGCCCCGGGGCGCGATGACATTCTCCCGGACATCAACGAGAACCTGGTCGTCGAGTTGTATTCGAAGTAATCGTATGCGCTTGAATTACGGGGTCTTTGCCCCCATTTAAGCGGGTCCTAGCGTGTTCTTTTTGCGCCGGTCACAGTTGCCGGCAAGGTGAGACTGCAATGCAGGGTTCCGTAAGCGAGTTTCTGAGGCCGCGGGTGGTCAAGGTGCAGCCGATCGCGCCGCGCCAGGCGCGCGTCGTAATCGAACCGTTTGAGCGCGGCTTCGGCCATACGCTCGGCAATGCGCTGCGGCGCGTGCTGCTGTCGTCCATGCCCGGCAGTGCGGTCACGGAGGTCGAGATCGACGGCGTGCTGCACGAGTACACCAGCATCGAGGGTGTGCAGGAAGACGTGGTCGACATCCTCCTGAACCTGAAGTCGGTGGCGCTGCGCATGCACTCGCGCGACTCCGCCGAGCTGCGCCTGCACAAGAAGGGGCCCGGCCCGGTCACCGCCGGCGACATCCAGACGGACCACGATGTCGAGGTGGTGAACCCCGAGCTCGTGATCGCCAACCTCACCAAGGCAGGCGAGCTGTCCATGACGCTGCGCGTCGAGCGCGGCCGCGGCTACCGCCCGGCGGCTTCGCGCGTGGCCTTCGAGGAGCAGACGCGCCCCATCGGCCGCCTGCAGCTCGATGCCTCCTTCTCGCCCGTGCGGCGCGTGACCTACTCGGTCGATGCGGCGCGCGTCGAGCAGCGCACCGACCTCGACAAGCTGGTCATCGACATCGAGACCAACGGTACCATCGATGCGGAAGAGGCGATCCGCCGCGCCGGTAGCATCCTCAAGGACCAGCTGTCGGTATTCGTGGACCTGCAGGGCGAGGAAGAGACCTCGACCAAGGTCTCCGAGATGCAGTTCGATCCGATCCTGCTGCGTCCCGTGGACGAGCTCGAGCTCACCGTGCGCAGTGCCAACTGCCTCAAGGCCGAGAACATCCACTACATCGGCGATCTGGTGCAGCGCACCGAAGTCGAGCTGCTGCGCACGCCGAACCTGGGCAAGAAGTCCCTCACCGAGATCAAGGAAGTGCTGCAGAGCCACGGCCTGATGCTCGGCATGCGCCTGGATGGCTGGCCGCCGGCCGGACTGAAGCACGACGACGAGCGCGACGTGATCTGAAGTTGAGCGCGGGCCGCACCGGCGGCCCGCACTTTCCGCCCGGTGGCTGAGGCGTGCCGCCGCGGAAAGCGAAGTAGAAGAGCGAAGGGTTATTTATGCGTCACCAACTTTCCGGCCGTCAGCTGTCACGCAACAGCACGCACCGGCACGCGCTCATGCGCAACATGTCCGTATCGCTCTTGCGGCACGAGACGATCCGCACGACCTTGCCGAAGGCGAAGGAACTGCGGCGCGTGGTCGAGCCTTTCATCACGCTTGGCAAGACCGACAGCGAGGCCAATCGCCGCCTCGCCTTCTCGCGCCTGCGCGACCTGCAGATCGTGGAGAAGCTCTTCAGCGACCTAGGCCCGCGCTTCAAGGCGCGCCCGGGAGGCTATACCCGCATCCTGCGCATGAACCCGCGCCCGGGTGACTCGGCCCCCATGGCCCTGATGCTGCTCGTGGACGGACCGCAGGCCGCGGCGGCTGAAGAGCCCACCGAGGGCAAGAAGAAGGCGGCACGCAGGCCCAAGGTTCCGGCCAAGTCAAAGGCCAAGTCCAAGGCGGCAGCCACCGAGGCACCGGCCGCGGAAGCCCCAAAGAAGCGCACCCGCAAGAAGAAGGCGGCCGCGTAAGTTCGGCCGCGCCTGGCACCTGAGAATCACGAGGGCCGCCTTAAGGGCGGCCCTCGCCGTTTGCGCCACGCATGGGCGATTCGTTAGGCTGCCGGAACGCCGCGGGGTCGCGCCGGCGCCTAAAAACCAAATAAAGGGGAGGATGCCCTATGAGCTTCGCTTCGGAATTCAAAGAATTCGCCATGAAGGGGAACGTCATCGATCTGGCGGTCGGTGTGGTGATCGGTGTCGCTTTCGGCAAGATCGTGAGCTCTCTGGTGGGCGACGTCATCATGCCGCTGCTGTCGCCGCTGCTGGGCAAGGTGGATTTCGCTGACCTGGCGGTTCAGATCTCCACCGATGCCGCCGGCAAACCCGTGCTGCTCAAGTACGGCATGTTCATCCAGACCTGCATCGAGTTCTTCATCGTCGCGGTTGCGATCTTCATCGCCGTCAAGGCCATCAACAAGCTCAAGCGGCCGCCGCCGCCCTCAGCGGCAGCTCCGCTGCCGCCGACCAAGACCGAGGAATTACTGACGGATATTAAGAATATCCTCGCCAGGAAGCCCTGATTTGTATCAAATGTGATTCAATCGGGGGCTTCCGGCCCCCGATTGCTTGAGACGGAGCCTCGGCTCAGGGCCTTGAAGGCCTCGCGCGTCAGGTTCTCACAGTCCCCCGCCCGCACGGCCAGGTCATCCTCGATGCGGATGCCCCCGAAGCGCGAGAACTCTCCCACCCGGCTCCAATTGATGAGGCTCGCGCGCTCATCCGCGCGCGCCCGCTCGAGCAGCTGGTCGATGAAGTAGATCCCCGGCTCCATGGTCACGACGAACCCGCTCTCGAGCACCCGCGTGAGGCGCAGGTGCGGATGCCCGTCGGGCCGGGCAATGTCGCCCGCGGCGCCCGGACCCAGGAAACCCCCGACGTCGTGCACCTCAAGTCCGAGGAGGTGACCGATGCCGTGAGGCAGGAAGAGGCTCGTGACCTTCTTTTCGAGTGCCTCCTCGACCGGACACACGATGATGTCGGCCTCCCGCAGAACTTCCGCGGTGCGTGCGTGCGCGGCGAGGTGGATGTCACGCCAGTCAACGCCAGGGCGCACCTGCGCGCACAGCCCCTGCTGCATGCGATCCATACGCTCGATGAGAGCTGCGAAATCTCGGTCCTCGGCGGCGTAAGTGCGGGTGATGTCGCTCGCATAGCCGGCGAACTCGGCGCCCGCGTCGATGAGCAGCGAATAACGCTCGGGCGGCAGGCGTTTCTCAAGCACCTGGTAGTGCAGCACCGCGCCGCCTGCGTTCAGCGCGATGATGGGATTGTAAGGAAGTTCCTGCTCGCGCAGACCGCAGGCGCTAAGGAAGGCGAGTTCGATCTCGAACTCGGACGCGCCGCCGCGAAACGCCTGGGCGGCGGCGAGATGTCCGCGCGCGCCCAGCCGGTTGGCCTCGCGCAGGCATACCAGCTCGTAGGCACTCTTGGCGGCGCGGACATAATCCAGCTGCCGCATGAGTGCGGGCGGGTTGATGGCGCCGACGTTCCAGGACAGAAGCTCCGGGATCGCATCCCCGATATAGGCGCAGCGCGACAGATCGCGCGGCAGCTGAGCACGTGCTGCAGCGCGCTGCGGGACACTGCGCAGGTCGAAGTACCTGACCCAGTAACCCTCGGGTGTTTCTGCGCTCTTGTACCAGTAGTCCTCGGGCTGATTGAGGATCAGGCGCGGCCGGCTGCCCGGTTCGAACCACAGGAAACTGTCGGGGGCGTCCGCAAGCGGCACCCAGACCTTGAAGGGTGCGTGCGGCTCGAACGGGTAGGTGCGGTCGTCCGCGAATACCTCCAGGAGCGAGCCGGAGTGCACCAGCAGCGAGCTAAAGCCACAGGCCTCCAGCGCCTGCGCGGTGCGCGCGCACAGCTGCTCCAGGTGCGGTCCGAAGGTGCTCTCGAGCTGTGCGGTCAGTGACGCCGAGGACATGATTCCAACCCCTTGTTAACTGGGCACCGAAGTGTCGTCCCGGGCCGACAGTGGGAGCAAGTCCGAGAGTTTCCAATCGTACCGGGACTTCTATAGAATTTGCCTCCCGCCGCTACCGGAACGGGGCGCGGAACGACTCAATGGGTCGTTGTCTAATCCTCATAACTGCTTCCCTCGGGGTACCGATCGATGAACACCAAACTTGCTCTTAGCGCACTCGTTGCCGCGCTGATGCTGACGGCCTGCGCGAAGCAGGAATCCGCAGGCACTGATCAGGCTGCAACTCCTCCTGCTGCTCCGGCTGCTGCTGCGTCCGACGCCGCTTCCACTGCCGGCCAGGCTGCCACCAACGCTGCTGACGCTGCCGGTAACGCAGCCCAGGCCGCGGGCTCTGCTGCAGGCTCAGCTGCCGATGCCGCAGGTTCTGCTGCGCAGTCCGCGTCCGATGCCGCGAAGGCTTCGTCTGACAGCTCGACGCCGCCACCGAAGCAGTAAGCTTCGCGCTTACGGCTGAACACGGCCCGGACGGTTCGCGGTAGGCGAGCTGTCCGGGCCGTTTCTTTTTGCAGTCGCCCCGCTTAACTTCAGGGACTGATGGGTGAGCCTATGACCGCCGCCACAGTCAGTGTGCGTGATGCCCGGGCGGCCCCGGGCGACCGCCTGTGGATCCAGAGCGTCTATCGGGATTACCTCGATGATCTGAATCCGGGCACCGGGCTGTTTCCGCGCCTGGGCGAGATCGGGCATCGCGAGCCGGACCAGATCGCGCACTGGTTCGGCGATCCCAACACCTACCCGCTCGTCATCATGCGCGGGGAGGAGCCGGTCGGCTTTGCGCGCGTGGTGCGGATGCTGCCGACCGCCGCGCAGCCGCGCATCGATTACCGCCTGGCGGAGTTCTTCATCGCGCGTGCCCGCCGGCGCCTGGGCATTGGGCAAACCGCGGTGCAGCTGATACTCAGCCGCTTCGCCGGCCGCTGGGAGATCACCGAATACCTGAGGAATGCCGCCGCGGTCAGCTTCTGGCGCCGCGTGGTGGGCGGCTACACGCAGGGCAGCTTCACCGAGCGCATCATGAACGGCGAAGTGCACCAGGTGTTTGTTTCCGGGAAGCCGCGCTCGTAGCTGCGGGCGCGCACGCGCCGCAGCCGCCCCCGAGTCTCAATCGCGCCTGCGCACGTAGTGCGCTCAGCCAGGCGCTGCGGCCGATGAGCGGCAGATGCGCGCTGGCCTCGAGCGCGCGCAGCCGCAGCCGCGCCGGCAGCAGCCGCCAGAGGCTGTAGAACGTACACAGCATCACCACCACTGCGACGATCAGCCCCTGCAGCACGGTGTTCATGCGAGCGCTCCGGCGCCCAGCGCGAGCGCCACGCGATAGGTGATGAACGCACCAAGGTACGCGAGGGCGAACAGATACGCCGCCATGTAGAGCGGGTAACGCCAGGAGTTGGTTTCGCGCCGCACCACCGCGAGCGTCGACAGACACTGCGGCGCGAATACGTACCAGGCCAGGAGCGACAGTCCCGTGGCGAGCGTCCAGCTGTGGGCGATGACCGGCGTGAGCGCCCCGGCGACGTCTTGGGTGCCGCTGCCGGCCATGGCGTACACCGTGCCGAGCGCACTCACGGCCACCTCGCGCGCCGCCAGTCCCGGCACCAGGGCGATGGAGATCTGCCAGTTAAAGCCGATCGGGGCGAAGAGGTACTCCAGGCCCCGGCCGAGGTAGCCGGCGATCGAGTACTGGATCGCCGGCCCGCTGGCGCCCGCGGGCGGGGCGGGGAAGCTCGCCAGGAACCACAGCACCACCATGAGTGTGAGAATGATGGTGCCCACGCGTGTCAGGAAGATCTTGGCGCGCTCCCACAGGCCGAGCAGCAGGTTGCTCAAGTGCGGCACGCGGTACTCGGGCAGCTCGAGCAGCAGCGGTCGATACTCCTCGCGTGCCGTCAGGGTGCGCTTGAGCACGAAGGCGACCGCCAGTGCGCTCACGACGCCGGCGAGGTAGAGCGCGAACAGCACCAGCCCGCGCAGATTCAGCAAACCCACGTTGCGCTGCGGGATCAGTGCGCCGATGAGCAGCGCATAGACCGGCAGCCGCGCCGAGCACGTCATGAGGGGCGCGATCATGATGGTCGCGAGACGGTCGCTGCGCGAGGGAATGGTGCGTGCCGCCATGATGCCGGGGATGGCGCAGGCGAAACTCGACAGCAGCGGAATGAAGGCGCGCCCGGAGAGCCCGACGCGCCCCATCAGGCGATCCAGCATGAAGGCCGCGCGCGGCAGGTAGCCGGAGTCCTCGAGCGCCAGTATGAAGGCGAACAGGATCAGGATCTGCGGCAGGAATACCAGCACACTGCCGGTGCCGGCGATGACGCCATCGAGGATGAGGCCGCGCAGCGGGCCCGGCGCCAGCATGCCGCCGAGCCAGCCACTCAACTGCTGCACGCCGGTGTTGATCAGGTTCTGCGGCGTCTTCGCCCAGCTGAACACCGCCTGGAACATGAGGAACAACACCAGGGCGAGCAGTGCCGGGCCTGCGACCGGATGCAAGACCACCTGATCCAGGCGCGTGAGCGCGGCGACCCGCGCCGGCACCTTGTAGCCGGACTCATCGAGGACGCGCCGCACTTCGCGCTGCGTCGCCTCGATCTGCTGGGCGGTGGCCGGCGTCAGTGGCGGCAGGCGCCGGCGCGCTCGCTCGCTGGCCCCGGCATCGAAGTCGTAGGCGTCGATGGCCTCGAGCAGTGCCCGCTCTCCGCCCGAGCGCACCGCCACGGTCGGAATGACCGGCACGCCCAGCACGCGCTCGAGTGCGGCGCGATCGAGCCGGTAGCCGCGCTGCTCGGCGACGTCGCTCATGTTGAGCGCGACGATCAGCGGGCGTCCCAGGCGCTTCAGTTCCAGCACCAGACGCAGATTCAGGCGCAGGTTCGTGGCATCGACCACGCACACGAGCAGATCCGGCGGCGGCTCGCTCGCGTGACGCCCCAGCACCACGTCGCGCGCGATGGCCTCATCCAGGGTGGCGGGCTCGAGACTGTAGGCGCCCGGCAGATCCACGACGCGGTAGCTACGCCCGCTGCGCGGGCCGAGCAGGCGTCCTTCCTTGCGCTCGACCGTGACGCCGGGGTAGTTGGCGACTTTCTGGCGGCTGCCGGTGAGGCGGTTGAAGAGGGCGGTCTTGCCGCAGTTCGGTACGCCGATGAGCGAGAGGCTCAGCTGCGGCGCGGCGTGTGCCGCGGCCGCGATGGCGTTCATGGGGAGGCGGCGCCGCGGGAGAGTTCCACCCAGACGCTCTGCGCCTCGCGTCGCCTGAGAGCGAGCGTCGTGTGCCCGACGCGCACGACGAAGGGGTCACGCCCGGGTCGCGCCTCGGCCAGGATTTCGACGTGCTCACCGCTCACGAAACCGAATTCGAGCAGGCGCCGCTCGAGCGCGGAGAGCGTGTCACTGGCCGTGCCAACGCCCACTACGCGTCCCCGCGTCCCCGGCGGCAACGCCGCGAGGCTGACGAATCCGGGCTCCAGCGATAGCCCGGCGGGGGAGGCAACTGCGTCCATGTCACCCAGTATGGATGAGAACGGTTCGCATTTGCAATCGTATTACCAGTTACAAATGACGGTTCGGCGAAGGTCAGGGCAGTTTGATGAGAATATAGATATAAATCATAGTGTTGAGCGTTCAAGACCGGGCCGCGGCGGCGCTGCGCGGGGCACCCCGGCGGGTGTGCTGCCCGCTGGGGCTGCGGCCTCGCGGGCCAGGAGCGGACCCAAGAATTTCCCCGTCCAGGAGGCCTCGTTCGCGGCGATGTCCTCGGGCGTGCCGGTGGCGATGATCTCGCCGCCGCCCTCGCCGCCTTCCGGACCCAAGTCAATGACCCAGTCCGCGGTCTTGATGACATCGAGGTTGTGCTCAATCACCACGAGGGTGTTGCCCTCGTCGCGCAGACGGTGCAGCACGTGCAGCAGTTGCTCGACGTCGTGGAAGTGCAGTCCGGTGGTCGGCTCATCGAGGATGTAGAGGGTGCGCCCGGTGGCGCGCTTGGCGAGTTCGCGCGAGAGCTTCACGCGCTGCGCCTCACCGCCCGAGAGCGTGGTCGCGTTCTGCCCCAGGCGCACGTACGCAAGACCGACCTCGCTCAGAGTGGTGAGCTTGCTCACGACCGCGGGCACATTCTGGAAGAAGCGCGCCGCCTCCTCCACGGTCATCTCCAGCACCTCGTGGATGTTCTTGCCGCGGTAGCGGATCTCGAGCGTCTCGCGGTTGTAGCGCTGGCCCTTGCACACATCGCACGGCACGTACACGTCCGGCAGGAAGTGCATCTCCACGCGGATGACGCCATCGCCCTGGCAGGCCTCGCAGCGCCCGCCCTTGACGTTGAAGCTGAAGCGGCCGGCATCGTAGCCGCGGGCGCGCGCCTCGGGCACGGCTGCGAACAACTCGCGCAGCGGGGCGAAGAGCCCGGTGTAGGTCGCGGGGTTGGAACGCGGGGTGCGGCCGATCGGGCTCTGGTCGATATCGATCACGCGATCGACCTGCCCGAGTCCCTCGACGCGCTCGACCGCGGCTGCCTCCAGGCGCGTGCCGTTCACGTAGGCGGCCGCGTGCCCGAAGAGCGTGTCGATCACGAGCGTGGATTTGCCCGAGCCGGACACCCCGGTGACGCAGGTGAGCAGCCCGAGCGGGATCCCGACGCTCACGTTCTTCAGGTTGTTGCCGTGCGCGCCGACGAGGGTGATCTGGCGCGCCGGGTCGGGGCGCATGCGCAGGTGCGGCACCGCGATGCGCCGCCGGCCGGAAAGGTACTGTCCGGTGATGGAGGCTGGGTTCGCCTCGATGTCCGCCGGCGTGCCCTGCGCAACCAGCTGGCCGCCATGGGCGCCGGCGCCGGGGCCTAAGTCCACCACGTGATCGGCTGCGCGGATCGCCTCCTCGTCGTGTTCGACCACGATCACCGTATTGCCGAGGTCGCGCAGCTGCCTGAGCGTGCCGAGCAGGCGCCGGTTGTCGCGCTGGTGCAGCCCGATGGAGGGCTCATCGAGGATGTACATGACGCCGGTGAGGCCGGAGCCCACCTGGCTCGCCAGGCGAATGCGCTGTGACTCCCCGCCCGAGAGCGTCTCGGCCGAGCGATCGAGCGTCAGGTAGTCGAGGCCCACGTCGGTGAGGAAGCGCAACCGCTCTAGCACGCTCTTGACGATCTTGCCGGCGACCTCGCCGCGCCAGCCGGCGACTTCCAGCCGCCCAGGAACTCCAGGGCGCGGCCGACGGTGAGATGGGCGACCTCGGGCAGACTCTTCTCCGCCACGAACACGAAGCGCGCCGCGCGGTTCAGGCGTGTGCCGCGACACTCCGGACACGGGCGCATGCCAAGGTAACGACTCAACTCCTCGCGCACCATCGCCGACTCGGTCTCGCGGTAGCGGCGCGTGAGATTGGGCACGATGCCCTCGAAGGGATGGCGCTTGCGCGTCTTCTTGCCGCCCTCGGCGCGGTACGAGAACTCGATGGCCTCATCCCCGCTGCCGTTCAGGAGCACGTGCTGCGCGTGCGGCGGCAGCTCCGTCCAGGGCGCCTCGATGTCGAACCCGTAGTGCTTGGCGAGGGACTGGATCAGCTGGAAGTAATGATCGTTGCGGCGGTCCCAGCCGCGCACGGCGCCGCCGGCGAGGGACAGGTGCGGATGCAGCACGACGCGCTGCGGATCGAAGAACTGCTGCACCCCCAGGCCGTCGCAGGTCGGGCAGGCGCCGGCCGGGTTGTTGAAGGAGAACAACTTCGGCTCCAGCGGCGGCACGCTATAGCCACACACCGGGCAGGCGTGACGGCTGGAGAACACGAGCTCCTCGCGCTGCGGCTCATCGAGGAAGGCGAGGCCCGCGAGCCCTCCGGACAGGCGCAGCGCCGTCTCGAACGATTCCGCCAGCCGCTGCGCGGCGTCGGCGCGCACGCGCGTGCGGTCCACCACCGCCTCGATGGTGTGCTTCTCTTGCCATCGAGCTCAGGTAATGCCTCCATCTCGTAGATGCGCCCGTCGATGCGCGCGCGCACGAAGCCCTGCGAGGCCAGGTCCTCGAGCAGCTGATGCTGCTCACCCTTGCGGTCGGTGAGCACCGGCGCGAGCAGCACCGCCGCGGTGCCCTCGGGGGCTTCAGCACCTGGTCGACCATCTGGCTCACCGTCTGCGCGGTGAGCTCGATGCCGTGGTCGGGGCAGCGCGGGATGCCGGCGCGTGCGTAGAGCAGGCGCAGGTAGTCGTAGATCTCGGTCACTGTGCCCACGGTCGAGCGCGGGTTGTGTGAGTTGGACTTCTGCTCGATCGCGATGGCCGGCGAGAGGCCCTCGATGGCATCCACGTCCGGCTTGTCCATCGTGGCGAGGAACTGGCGCGCGTACGCGGACAACGACTCGACGTAGCGGCGCTGCCCTTCCGCGTAGAGCGTGTCGAACGTGAGGGAGGACTTGCCCGAGCCGGACAGACCCGTGACCACGATCAGCCGCTCGCGCGGCAGCTCGAGACTCACGTTCTTCAGGTTGTGGGTGCGCGCGCCGCGCACGCGGATGTGCTGCATTGGAACCCTCAATGGTACGCGCGGCACCCGGACAGACCCATAGAGCCGCGAGGAGCTCCCTATATGGGGGCTGCCCCAAGACGCCATCGCGGCACTTGACTATCGTAGAAGCTATCTTAAGATATATCTGTCAACAATATGGAGGTGCCCAATGCACCGTCATTCCGGCCGTCATCACGGCCATTTCCACGGCCACGGCCGTTTCCAGGGCGATAGCCACGATGATCTCGATCCCTCGCTCGAGGCAGGGGGACGCCACCGGCACGGACGCGGCTTCGGCCGCTTCGGCTTTTCGGGCGGCTTCGGCATGGGCCCAGAGTCCTTCCGCGGGCGCAAGATGGGCTCAGTTGATCTGCGGCTGGTGCTGCTCACGCTGCTCGCCGAGCGGCCCAGCTACGGCTACGAGCTGATCAAGGCGCTGGAGGACCGCTCCGGAGGGTTCTACAGCCCAAGTCCGGGCATGGTGTACCCGGCCCTCACCTGGCTGGAGGAGGTCGGCTACGCCGCCGTCACGAGCGAGGGCACCAAGAAGCTCTACGCGATCAGTGACGCCGGCCGCGAGTACCTCGCGCAGCATCAGGAGGCCGCCGACACGATCCTGAGTCAGCTCGAGCACATCGCCCGCAGGCTCGGCCGCATGCGGGAAGCTTTCTCCGGCTTCGAAGAGGATGAGGACGCCGGTAACTCGCGCGAGATCTGGCAGGCGCGCCGCGAACTCAAGGACGCGCTGCGCTCCGTGCGCGGGGCGAGCGAGGAGGAGAAGGCGCGCATCGCCGCGATCCTCAAGAGCGCCGCTGCCAAGATCCGGGGGACGGAGTGATGGCGCTGCGCAACCCGGGCGCGCGAGGTGAAGCACCGCAGCAGGACAGCGACGTGCTGCGCGATCCGCGCATCGGGCGTGTGATCACGCGGCTGCTCGAGAATTATCGGCGCCCCGCCGACGGTGGTCCGACTTCAGGCGACGCGCACGACCCCCAGGCCTACGCCGAGTACGGCTTCTCCATCCATCCCGAGCAGGGTGAGCTGCTGTATCTCTTGTGCCGCAGCCTCGGCGCGCGCCGCGTGGTGGACTTCGCCACCTCGGTGGGCTTTTCCACGCTGTATCTGGCAGCCGCGATGCGCGACAACGGCGGCGGCAAGGTGATCGGCGCGGAGATCGTGCCGCAGAAGATCGCGGTCGCGAAGCGCAATCTCGCCGAGGCGGGGCTCGCCGAATTCGTCGAGATCCGCGCCGGCGATGCACGCATGACGCTGCGCGAGGTGGGCGGGGACATCGATCTCGCCCTGATCGATGGCTGGCCGCGACCCGCAGGTCCCTCGCTGGCCTTCGAGGTCATGGCTGTGCTCGCACCGCAGATGCGCCTGGGCGCCATCGCGGTCAACGACAACGCGGAAAGTGACTACCTGCAGTTCATCCGCAGCCCGGCCAGCGGCTTTCGCTCGATGACGGTGCCGCTGAAGGGCGGCACGGAGCTCTCGGTCAAGTTGGCTTAGCCGTGAGCGTACGCCGGGGCGCGGCCACTGCTCGCAGTGCCGCGCCCCGGCAGTTACCGACGCCGAGAAGCTGCGCGATCAGGCTGCAAATGCGGTTCGCGCGCGCGCGGCCGCTCCTCTAGAATAAGGCCAACATACGTGGCGGCACCCGCAACCGGGCTGACCGCCCCACATCCGGCAAGGACATCCACCATGGCGCGCGGTATCAACAAGGTCATTCTCATTGGCAATCTGGGTGCGGATCCCGAGACCCGCGCCATGCCTTCGGGCACCACGGTGGCGAACCTGCGGGTGGCGACCAGCGAAAGCTGGCGCGACAAGCAAAGCGGCGAGCAGCAGGAGCGCACCGAGTGGCACCGCGTCGCGCTCTTCGGGCGCCTGGCGGAAATCGCGGCGGAGTATCTGAAGAAGGGCTCGCAGGTCTACATCGAGGGTAGCCTGCGCACGCGCAAGTGGCAGGACAAGCAGGGCAACGAGCGCTACTCGACCGAAATCATCGGCAACGAGCTGCAGATGCTTGGCGGCCGCGGCGGTGGTGGCGGCGCCGGCGCTGCCGCAGGCGAGCGTGGCGGCGCAGCACCTGCGTATGCCGAGGAGTCCGGCGGTGGTGGGGGTGGCGGTGCGGGCGCGCCGGCACCTTCGCGCGGCGAGGAGTTCGACGACGACATCCCGTTCTAGCGCGCCGCGCGCGCTCAGCGGTCCACCGTTGCCATCATGGAGGCATCGTAGCGCGCTCCGGAGATCTTCCCGGGCGCGAGCGCGGCATCCAGTGTCTTAAGCTGAGCGATGCTCAAGGTGAGCGCCGCAGCACCGACATTTTCTTCGAGGTAGCGGCGTCGCTTGGTGCCGGGGATGGGCACGAGGTCCTCACCCTGGTGCAGCAGCCACGCGAGTGCTACCTGGCCGGGCGTTGCGCCAAGGGCGTCGCAAGCTCGCGCACCGTGGCTGCTGCCTGCATATTCGCATCGTAGTTCGCGCCCTGGTAGCGCGGATCCAGGCGCCGGTAGTCACCCTGCGGATACTCCTCCGCGCGTTGCACCGTCCCGGTGAGGAAGCCGCGTCCGAGCGGGGCGAACGGCACGAGCCCGATGCCGAGCTCACGCAGCACCGGTATCACGTCGGCCTCGAGATTGCGCTCCCACAGCGAATACTCGCTCTGCAGCGCCGCCACCGGGTGCACGGCGTGGGCGCGCCGGATGTTGGCGACGCCGGCCTCCGAGAGTCCGAAGAAGCGCACCTTGCCGGCGCGCACCAGCTCCCCGACCGTACCTGCGACCTCCTCCACCGGCACGGCCGGATCGATGCGGTGCTGGTAGAGGAGATCGACGTAATCGGTGCCGAGGCGCCGTAGTGACCCCTCCAGGGCGGCACGGATGCGCTCGGGACGGCTGTCGCGCTCGTTGCCCACGACTGCGCCCCTCTCGATGCGCCAGCCGAACTTGGTGGCGAGCGTGACCTCGCCGCGGCGTCCCCTGAGAGCACGCCCCAGCAGCTCCTCGTTGGTGAACGGCCCGTAGACCTCGGCGGTATCCAGGAAGGTGCAGCCGAGCTCGAGTGCGCGGTGCAGCGTTGCGATCGCTTCGGCCTCACTCGATGGTCCATAGAACTCACTCATCCCCATGCAGCCCAGGCCGATGGCGGAAACCTCAAGTCCGTGGCGTCCGAGCCTGCGTCTACCGAGTGCCATGTGGTGCGTCCTTCAGAATGTGTGTGGGTCGGTGCCGACGCTGGGCGCCGTCAGTGCAGCACTAGTAGTCGCCTTGCAGCAGCGGATAGTGCGCAATGCGGCCCACGGCGCTGATCGCCTGTTGCACGTCCTCGCGCTGGATGAGTGCGCGCCAGCGGGCCTGCTTTGCGAGCACACTCGCCGGCTCTGCGTCCTCGGCATAGGTTTGCACGGCCATGAGCGCCGCGCTGCGCAGGCGTGGCTCGCGCAGCCGCGTGATCAGAAGTGCCGCGCCCTCATCGTCACGGCGCGTGTAGAGCAACGCCTCCTGATAGGCGCCGAGTGCGTCCTGGCGATGGCTGTGCAGGAACGCAAGCGCCAGCGCTGCGCCCTTGTCGTCGTGTAGTCCCAGCGCGGCGCGCAGCTTTTCCTTCTGCATCTGCATGACTCCGAAGGCGCTGAGCTCCGCGGGCGACACGCGCGAGAGCGTCTGCTCGGCCTCGCGCGGCTGCTCCAGGTCGTTGTACATCTCGGCGAGATTGATGAGCTGGCTGACGTTGGCATCCGGGCGTGCCCCCAGGCGACTGGCCGCATCCAGCTGCATCACGGCGGCCTGGTAGCGGCCGAGGCTGTAGAGGGCGTTGGCCCGGTTGTTCGAATATGTCGGGGTACTCCAGCTCGTAGTCGCTCCAGGCGCCCCGGCCGTGCTGGTCCAGTTGCTCGATGGCGGCATCCGTCACCGACAGGGCCTGCTGGGCGCGTACACAATTGATGAGGATCTCGGCCAGGTGGTTCATCGGCTCCAGCCGATCCGGGGCCAGCTGCGCATAGCGCAGCTCCGACTGGATGCTCTCCTCGGCGGCCTGATGGACCGACACCAGAATGTTGGGCTCGGCACGCAACGCATCGAAGCGCCGGTCCGCCTCGATACTGATGATCACGTAGGGGTCGGAGATGCGGGCGAGGGTCTGCGCGGCGCTCATGCGCTCCCCGCGCGCGAGCTGCAGGAGCGTAAATTCGCGCCACCACTCGCCAGCCGCGCGCGGCTCGTCCAGGAACTTGATCCTGTGCAGCGCCGCGAGGAGCTCGTAGCGCTCAGCATCGGGGACCCCATCGAGGCTATTGCGCACGACCTGCTCGATCGGCCCGTAGACCTGGAGCCGCGCCAGCACCTGCGGCCAGCGCTGCGCCAGCGCAGTGAGTGCCAGCACCGCATCCCTGGGGTCAGCGGCGCTCGTGGCTGCGCGCATGCGCGTGAACCAGTCGCGCGCATCGTTTCCGGGCAGCGCACACGCGCGCTGGCTCAGCGCCAGGGCGCGCCGTGCATCGCTGTTCTGGAGTGCGGCGAGGGCGGCGAGGCTCAGCGTCAGGTGCTGCTGCGTTGGATCGAGCTGGCGGAACTGCCGCGCGGCGAGCAGTCCCCGAAGCGCCGCATCGGCCTGCGGCCACTGCGCCGCTCCGACGAGGTTCTGGGCGCGCTCAAGTTCAGCTGCCGCAGCGGCGCGGCCCACGCCTGGCGCACTGGCGGGCACCGCCGGCGCGGCCGGCGGATGCAGGCTCGCGCACCCGCCCAGGCATACGATCATGAGGGCTAACGGCGCCTGCACGCGCACCGGTTCCTTCGTGCCGCGGGCTGGCGGCTCCCTGTTCTCCCGGGTCCATAACCGCGCGGCGCCCGCGAGTGTGCGCAAAGCATCCTTCAAGTTTATGAAATGTTTAGTCTTTTTCATATTTGAGGCATGACCGTGCGGGGCCCCTCCCGAGCCCGTAAAATTCGCGGTTCGCTGTATGCCACGCCACTACTTCATCAAGACCTTCGGCTGCCAGATGAACGAGTACGACTCCGCCCGCATGGCGGACGTGCTCGCCGCGGGCGGCGATCTTACGGCCACCGATGATCCGGCACAGGCCGACCTTTTGCTCATGAATACCTGTTCGGTGCGCGAGAAGGCGCAGGAGAAGGTGTTCTCGCTGCTGGGCGAGTGGCGCGCGCTCAAGGCACAGCGTCCCGAGGTCATCATCGCCGTCGGCGGCTGTGTGGCGAGCCAGGAGGGCGAGGCGATCACCGCGCGCGCACCGTTCGTCGACCTCGTATTCGGCCCGCAGACGCTGCATCGCCTGCCGCAGATGATCGGGGAGCTGCGCCGCACCGGGCGCGCGCAGGTCGACGTCGAGTTTTCCGGAGATCGAGAAGTTCGATCATCTGCCCGCGCCGCGCGCCGAGGGCGCGCGCGCCTACGTCTCGGTAATGGAGGGCTGCAGCAAGTACTGCAGCTTCTGCATCGTGCCCTACACGCGCGGGGAGGAGGTCAGCCGCAGCTTCGACTCGGTGCTGACCGAAGTGCGCGCACTCGCACGCCAGGGGGTCGCCGAAGTGACGCTGCTGGGTCAGAACGTCAACGCCTTCCGTGGCGCGATGGCCGACGGCGCCACGGTCGATCTGGCAACCCTCATCCACCACGTCGCGCGCGTGCCGGGCATCGAGCGCATTCGCTTCACCACCTCACATCCGCTGGAGTTCGATGACAGCCTCATCGAGGCCTACGCGAGCGTCGGCAAGCTCGCCAACCACCTGCACCTGGCGGTGCAGTCCGGCTCCGACCGCGTGCTCGCGCTCATGAAACGCGGTTACACCACGCTCGAATTCAAGGACAAGGTGCGCCGCCTGCGTGCCGTACGTCCCGACATCTCGATCTCCACCGATTTCATCGTCGGTTTCCCCGGCGAGAGTGAGCGCGATTTCGAGGCGACGCTCGCGCTCACCCGCGAGGTGGGGTTCGACCAGTCATTCAGCTTCCTCTACAGCCGCCGCCCCGGGACCCCTGCCGCCTCACTCCCCGATGAGGTGCCCTCGCCGCTGAAGCAGGAGCGTCTGGTGCGCCTGCAGGCGCAGCTGGAAAACCAGGCGCACGCCATCAGCGCGGCCATGGTGGGGAGCGTGCAGCGGGTGCTGATCGAGCGCACCGCCAAACGGGACGCGCGCGAGCTCGCCGGCCGCACTGCCAATAACCGCTGGGTGAATTTCGCCGGCCCCGCCGATCTCATCGGCCGCTTCGTCGACGTGACCGTGACCCAGGCGCTCGCACACAGCCTGCGTGGCCGGCTCACCGACACCGGCGCGGCGCGCGCAGCCGGCGCGCGCTGGCGGCAGGCGCCTGATGGTCATACCCGCCTCAGCAGCACCGGCGTCACGGGAATTCGATCTCGTGCCGCCGGACAACGCGCGCCTGGCGAACCTGTGCGGCCCGCTCGAGGAGAACCTGCGGCTGCTCGAGTCGCGCCTGGACGTACGCATCCAGCGCCGCGGCGATACCTTCCGCGTCAGCGGTGAACAGGCGCCGCTCGCCGAGGAGCTCTTGCGCGAGCTCTACGAGCTCACCCTGACCGAAGACCTGACGCCGCAGCGCGTGCACTTGGCGCTGCGCGGTCACGAGGCCGGTGCCGCACCGAGCGCGGGCGAGGAGCAGGGCGTGCGCGTGCCGCGCGGCGGTATCCGGGCGCGCGGCGTGCATCAGCGCGACTACCTGCAGCACATCCGCACCCGCGACCTCACCTTCGGTATCGGACCGGCGGGCACCGGCAAGACCTATCTGGCCGTGGCGTGCGCGGTCGAGGCGCTGCAGGCCGACAGCGTGCGGCGGCTGGTGCTGGTGCGCCCGGCGGTGGAAGCCGGCGAGCGGCTCGGCTTCCTGCCGGGGGATCTCACGCAGAAGGTGGACCCGTACCTGCGTCCCATGTACGACGCGCTCTACGAGATGATGGGTTTCGATCGCGTGGCGCGCTTCATCGAGCGCAACGTGATCGAAGTGGCGCCGCTCGCCTTCATGCGCGGCCGCAGCTTGAACGACGCCTTCATCATCCTCGATGAGGCGCAGAACACCACCGTCGAGCAGATGAAGATGTTCCTCACTCGTATCGGCTTCGGCTCCAAGGCTGTGGTGACCGGGGATGTCACCCAGACCGACCTGCCACCCGGGCGCCAGTCGGGACTGAGCCACGTCATCGACGTGCTGCGCGCGGTCGAGGGTGTCGCCTTCACCTTCTTCGATGCCCAGGACGTCGTGCGCCATCCGCTGGTACAACGCATCGTGCGCGCTTACGAGTCGCGCGGGGGCTCCCTGTGAGGCGCGCGGCGCGTCGCCGGCGCAGCAGCCGCGCTGCGGCGCGCATGGGCCTTGCCCTGCAGCTGCGGCGGCGCGTGCGCGGCTGGGCGCCGACGCGGCGCGAGCTGACGCTGTGGGCGGGCGCTGCCCTTGGGCGGCGGGCCGCGGGCGCGCAACTGGCCGTAGCCGTCGTCGGGGCCCCGGAGAGCCGGCGCCTGAACCAGCGCTACCGCGGCCGCGACTACGCCACCAACGTGCTGTCCTTCGCCGCGCCGCCCCGCGCCCTCAGCACACCGTCCGGTGCGCTCGGCGACCTCGTCATCTGCGCGCGCGTGCTGCGCGCGGAGGCGCGCGAGCAGGCCAAGACGCTGCGCGCGCACTGGGCACACCTGGTGGTGCACGGCGCGCTGCACCTGATCGGCTACGATCATGAAGACGCCGCAGACGCGCGGCGCATGGAGCGCCGCGAGATTGCGGTGCTGCGCGGCCTCGGTTTTGCCAACCCCTACCGGAGTGACTGAGCCGTGGCGAAGGATCTGAACACGACCGGCCGCTGGCTCAAGCGCCTCACGCAGGGGCTGGCCGCCGAGCCGCAGGACCGCGCGGAACTGCTGGGCGTGCTGCGCGAGGCCGCGGAACGCGGCCTTATGGACGCCGATGCGCTGACGATGCTCGAGGGGGTGCTCGAGGTCGGCGACCTGAAGGTGCGCGACATCATGGTGCCGCGCGCGCAGATGGTGTTCGTGCGCCGCAGCGATCCACCCGCGCGCATCCTGCCGGTGGTGGTGGAGTCGGGTCACTCGCGCGTTCCGGTGATGGACGAGGACCGCGACGACATCGTCGGCATCCTGCTTGCCAAGGACCTGCTGCGCCTGACCACGCAACAGTCACGCGAGCGTTTCGACATCCGCGAGTTCATGCGCCCGGCGGTGTTCGTGCCCGAGTCCAAGCGCCTGAACGTGCTGCTGAAGGAGTTCCGCCGCAGCCGCAACCACATGGCCATCGTCGTCGACGAATACGGCGGTGTGGCAGGTCTTTGCACCATCGAGGACGTCATCGAGCAGATCGTCGGCGACATCGACGATGAGTTCGACGTCGAGGACGACCAGAACATCCGCCGCGACGCGGAGCGCCAGTTCACGGTGCGCGGCGTGACACGCATCGATGAATTCAACGAGTACTTCGGTGCGCGGCTCTCGGAGGAACAGGGAGTCGACACCATCGCCGGTCTCATCATGAAGCAGCTCGGGCGCCTGCCGCGCCGCGGCGAGAGCGTGAGCATCGACGGCTTCGAGTTCCGTGTGCTGCGTGCCGACCGCCGGCGTGTGGACGCGTTGCGCGTGCTGGCGCCGCGCGACGTGCTGCCGCCGCCCGACGAGCCCCCGCCCGGCGGCGAGAGCTGAGCGTCATGCCTAAGCCCGCTCTTCCCGCCGGCGGCGCGCCGGCGGTGACGGCCGACCACGCGCGGCTGCTGGCTTCCCCGCGCCTGCGCGTCATGCTCGCCGCACTCGCCGGGGCACTGCTGGCGGCGGCCTTTGCCCCGCTCAACCTGTGGCCCTTAGGCGTGCTGGCCCCGGCGGTGCTCATGTGGCTGTGGCAGGAGGCAAGCCCGCGGGAAGCGGCGCGCCTGGGCTTCGCCTTCACCACGGCCACCTTCATCGCCGGCACCTACTGGCTGTACTTCAGCATTCACGTCCTCGGCCAGGCGCCGATCTGGCTGGCGCTGTTCCTGATGTTGGCGCTGGCCTCGATCATGGGGCTCTACCACGCCGCGCTCGGCTACGGCATTGCTCGCTGGCTGCCGACGCGCGGCGCGGCGCGCTGGCTGCTGGGGCTGCCGGCGGCGTGGCTCCTGGTGGAGTGGTGGCGCGGCTGGTTTCTCGGTGGCTTCTCCTGGCTGTCGCTGGGTTACTCGCAAAGCGACACCTGGCTGGCAGGCTTCGCACCCCTCGCCGGGGTCTACGGCATCAGCGCGCTGCTGCTGCTGTGTGCCGGCGCACTCGTGATGTTCGTGCTCGGCAGGCCGCGCGAGCGGTGGATCGCCCTCGCAGTCCTGGTGCTGCCCTGGCTTGCCGGCGCAGCTCTCTACTGGCACTCCTGGACCACACCGGCAGGGCCGCCGGTGTCGGTGGCGGTGATCCAGGGTGCGATTCCGCAGGATGAGAAGTGGCTGGAGAGCAACCGCGACACCACCCTTAACCTCTATCAGTCACTGACCGAGCAGGTGCTCGGCACGCGCCTGATCGTGTGGCCGGAGTCCGCGCCCGCGGACCTGGCCAACGAGCTGGTGCCCTACATCACCAATCTCTACCGCGAGACTCGCGCGCACGGCTCGGCGCTGGTGATGGGGGTGCTGCGGGCCGACGGCGGCAAGGATGAGGACACGCGTTACTACAACTCGGTGCTGGCGCTCGATGCGGCGCCGAGCTGGTATGACAAGAGTCACCTGGTGCCGTTTGCGGAGTTCTTCCCGGTGCCCGCCTTCGTACGCACCTGGCTGCGGCTGCGCAGCCTGCCGTATTCGGATTTCACGCCCGGGGGCGCCCTGCAGCCGCCGTTGCCGGCGGCGGGGCTGAAGCTCGGCACGACGATATGTTACGAGGACGCTTACGGCAGCGCGATGCTCGCCGTCCTGCCGCAGGCGGATGCGCTGGTGAACGTCACCAACGATGCCTGGTTCGGTCACACCAGTGCCCGCCACCAGCACCTGCAGATCTCGCGCATGCGCGCCCTCGAAGCCGGCCGCTATATGGTGCGGGCGGCCAACGACGGCATCTCGGCGGTGATCGGCGCGCACGGCGAAGTCATCGCCCGCGCTCCGGAATTCAAGCCCGCCAAGCTGATCTCAAGCATCATCCCCATGCGGGGCCTGACGCCCTATGCCCGTGTTGGAAACTACCTCGTGGTGATTCTTGCGGCGCTGGCGCTGGCGTACGGCCTGTGGGTGCGGAATGATAGGCGCCGGCGGTCCCACGGATAGGGCGACCGGCTTTTTTGGACTCAAGTGGAAGTGGTTCATGACTGTTAAGTTCGATCCGAGTTTCGCCCCACCGCTTAAGCGCCTGGCTGCAGTGTTCGCCATGGCGATCGCACTGGGCGCCTGCTCGCGCGATCTGCCGGCGCAGTCGTCGCGTGCCGCGGCCGCGCAGACGGCCCCGGCGGTCACGGCTCCCGAGGATGCGCCGGCATCGTCCGCCGCGACCGATGCGGTAGTACGGGCACTGCCGGACTTCTCGCAGCTGGTGGATCGCTACGGTCCGGCGGTGGTAAACGTCGAGGTCGTGGAGAAGACTCCGGCCGGTGGCGTGCAGGGCCTCTCACCCAACGATCCGTTCTATGACTTCTTCCGCCGCTTCGGCATCCCGGCGCCCCAGCAGGGGCCGCGCGCGCCGGTACGCGGCGCGGGCTCGGGCTTCATCGTCAGCGCCGACGGCTACATCCTCACCAACACGCACGTCGTGGCTAATGCCGCTGAGGTGACGGTGCGGCTCACCGACCGGCGCGAGTTTCCTGCCAAGGTGATCGGCGCGGACGAGCGCACCGATGTGGCGGTGATCAAGATCAGCGCCACTAACCTGCCGATCGTGAAGCTGGGCGACCCCTCCAAGCTCAAGCCCGGCCAGTGGGTACTCGCCATCGGCTCCCCGTTCGGCTTCGAGAACAGCGCCACCGCCGGCATCATCAGCGCCACCTCGCGCTCGATCCCGGGCGAGAACTCGGTGCCCTTCATCCAGACCGACGTGGCCGTCAACCCGGGTAACTCCGGCGGCCCGCTCTTCAACATGAACGGCGAAGTGATCGGCATCAACTCCCAGATCTTCAGTCGCACCGGCGGCTTCATGGGCGTCTCCTTCGCCATACCGATCGATGTCGCCCGCAATGTCGAGGAACAGCTGGTCAAGACCGGCCGCGTGGTGCGCGGGCGCATCGGCGTGACGATCCAGGACGTGAACGCGCAGCTCGCCGAGTCCTTCGGGCTGGACCGGCCGCACGGGGCACTCGTGTCTTCGGTGGACAAGGAAGGCCCGGCCGCCAAGGCGGGCCTGATGCCCGGGGACGTGATCCTGTCCGTCGGCGGCCACCCGATCGAACGTTATGGGGAGCTCTCCGGCGCCATCGCCGCCATGAAGCCCGGCGCCGATGCCACGCTGGCACTGTGGCGCAACGGCAAGGCGCAGAACGTGAACGTGCGCATCGAGGAGCTCAAGGAGCAGCCGCAGACGGTCGCCGACCGTGACAACCCGGGCGCCAAGCAGAAGAGTCCCGACCGGGCGACCGCGCTCGGGCTTACGGTGCGCCCGCTCGAGCCCGAGGAAAAGGCGCGCGCGGCGACCAGCGGGAGCCTGGTGGTGGAGGAGGTCACGGGCCCTGCCGAGGATGCGCAGGTCGAGCCGGGCGACATCGTGCTCGGTGTCAACGGCAAGCGGGTGAGCACGGTGAAGGAACTGCAGGACGCCGCCAAGAGCTCCGGCAAGACCGTGGCACTCTTGATCCAGCGTCAGGACGCCCAGATTTTCGTGCCGCTGCGCCTGCCCTAAGCGAACGATGCAAGAGAGCTACGAGCCCGCGGCGGTCGAACGTGCCGCGCAAGCGTATTGGAACGAGCGGGGTGCCTTCGCGGTCCGCGAGGATGCGACGCGCCGCAAATTCTATTGCCTGTCCATGTTCCCGTACCCTTCCGGGCGGCTGCACATGGGGCACGTGCGCAACTACACCATCGGGGACGTGCTGTCGCGCTACATGCGCATGCAGGGCTTCAACGTGCTGCAGCCGATGGGGTGGGATGCCTTCGGCCTGCCGGCCGAGAACGCCGCCATCAGCAACAACGTGCCGCCGGCGAAGTGGACGCGGCAGAACATCGCCTACATGCGCGCGCAGATGCAAGCGCTCGGTTTTGCCATCGACTGGGGGCGCGAGATCGCGACCTGCGATCCGAGCTACTACCACTGGAACCAGTGGCTGTTCCTGCGCATGCTCGAGCAGGGCATCGCCTATCGCAAGACCGGCATCGTCAACTGGGACCCGGTGGACCAGACGGTGCTCGCCAATGAGCAGGTGATCGAGGGTCGCGGTTGGCGCACCGGCGCGCTGATCGAGAAGCGCGAGATCCCGATGTACTACCTGAACATCACCCGTTACGCGGACGAGCTGCTCGAGGCGCTCGATTCACTCGGCGGCTGGCCGGAACGCGTGCGCGTCATGCAGGCGAACTGGATCGGCCGCAGCGAGGGCTGCGAGGTCGCCTTCCCCTATGCGACCGACACGCGTGCCGTCCTCGGCAGCGCCGGTGAGCTGAAGGTATTCACCACGCGCGTGGATACGCTCTTCGGCACCACCTTTCTCGCCATCGCCGCGGAACACCCGATTGCGCTCGCCGCGGCACGCAAGGATGCGCGCCTGGCCGCGTTCATCGAGGAGTGCCGGCGGGGCAGTGTCATGGAGGCCGACGTCGCCACCCAGGACAAGAAGGGCATGGCGAGCGGCCTGCACGTGCTGCATCCCCTGACCGGCGAATCCCTGCCGGTATGGGTCGCCAACTACGTGCTGATGGGCTACGGCGAGGGCGCGGTCATGGGTGTGCCGGCCCACGATGAGCGCGACTTCGAGTTTGCCACCCGTAACCAGCTGCCGATCGTGACCGTGGTGCGACCCACGGATGGCGCCTTTTCCGAGGTGCAGGCGCCGTGGCAGGCGGCCTACGCTCAGTACGGCGTGACCGTCAATTCGGGTGAGTTCTCGGGACTTGCCTTTCAGGCGGCGGTTGATGCCATCGCCGCGGCGCTCGAGCAGCGCGGCCTGGGGAAGAAGCGGGTGCAGTACCGCCTGCGCGACTGGGGTATCTCGCGCCAGCGCTACTGGGGTTGCCCGATTCCGCTCATCCACTGCGAGCGTTGCGGCGTCGTACCGGTGCCGGACAAGGATCTGCCGGTGCTCTTGCCGGAGGACCTGGTGCCCGATGGCAGCGGCAACCCGCTCGCCAAGTCGCCCGCCTTCTACCAGTGCACCTGCCCCAAGTGTGCAGGTCCGGCGCGCCGCGAGACCGACACCATGGACACCTTCGTGGATTCATCCTGGTACTTCCTGCGCTATGCCTGCGCGGACGACTCGCAGGCGATGGTGGATCAGCGCGTCGACTACTGGCTGCCGACCGACCAGTACATCGGCGGCATCGAGCACGCGATCCTGCACCTCTTGTATGCGCGCTTCTGGACCAAGGTGATGCGCGACTTCGGCTCCCTGAAATTCGGCGAGCCTTTCACGAACCTCCTCACCCAGGGCATGGTGCTCAACCATGTCTATTCGTACCAGGCGCCCGGGGAGCGCAAGCGCTATTTTAACCCGGCCGATGTGGACGTGCGCCGCGGCAGCGACGGCGCCCAGATCTACGAGGTCGCCACGGCCGATGCGGGCACCTTGAGTGTGGTGCATGAGGGCCTGGGCAAGATGTCCAAGTCCGAGGGCAACGGCGTGGACCCGGAGGGTCTGGTCGCGCGCTTCGGTGCGGACACGGCACGCCTGTTCATGATGTTCGCCTCGCCGCCGGAGCAGACGCTCGAATGGTCGGACGAGGGCGTGCAGGGCGCTTCGCGCTTCATCCGCCGCCTGTGGACTGCGATCTACGAACATGTCCGCGCGGGCGCGGCGCCGCCCCTGGAGCTCACCGCCCTGAGCGGCGCACAGCGCGAGCTGCGGCGCATCGCCCACCAGGCACTGGCAAAAGCCACCGACGACATCGGTCGACGCCGCAACTTCAACACCGCAATCGCCGCGGTGATGGAACTGCTGAACGCGATCCAGCGCTTCACCGATACGAGCGCGCCGGGACGTGCGGTGCGCCAGGAGGCACTCGAGATCGCGGTGCTGGTGCTCGCGCCCATCACCCCGCACGTGTGCCATGCCCTCTGGCAGGGTTTGGGCAAGAGCAGCGCGCTCATTGATGAGCGCTGGCCGCTACCGGACCCGGCCGCACTCGCGCAGGACTCCCACGATATCGTCGTGCAGGTAAACGGCAAGCTGCGCGGCCACGTCACGGTGCCGGTGGGGAGCGACGAGGCCACCATGCGTGCCGCCGCGCTCGCCGACGAGCGCGTGCGGAAGTTTATCGCCGACAAGGTGGTGCGCCGCGTGATCGTGGTGCCCGGCAAACTCGTGAACGTCGTCATCTGATGCAGGCCCGACCTCATCTGGCGGCATGGTGTATGACAGCCGCGCTGTGTCTGAGCGCCTGCGGTTTTCGGCTGCAGGGCCATACCCCGCTGCCGGCCGTGGTGAAAACGCCGTACGTCGAGGCGCCCGACCGGCAGTCGGATTTCGTGCAGAGCCTGCGGCATGAGCTGCTCAGCAACGGCGCGCAGCTGGAGCCGGAGAAGGGCAAGTCATCGGCCGTCATCAGCGTGCTGCAGGATCAGATGATCCGCCGCGTGGTGTCCGTTTCGGCGGCCAACCAGCCCAACCAGTACGAGATTACCTACACGGTGCGGGTCTCGGTGACTGCGGGAGACAAGGAGCTGCTGCCGGCACAGGACGTGATCGAGACGCGTACCTACAGCTTCAGCGAGCCGTTGCTGCTCGCCAAAGGCCATGAGGAGGACGTGCTGCGTGAGGACATGGCGCGCTCCCTCGCGGATCGGGTGATGCGCCTGCTGTCACGTCTCTAGGAGCGCGCGGGCGTGAACGCCTCTGCGACACCCTCCGGCGCACCCCGGGTATTGCGACTCGGCGACGTCGAGCGCTCAGGGGTCGAGCGCCTGCTCGGACGCTTCGGACTCGAGCTCGTGCCACTGCCCGCGCGGGCGAGCATCCCTGGCTCGTACTGGGGTGAGAGCGAGGCGGGGCTTGCGGGAGCGCGGCTCTACGCGCGTGCCGACACGCCGGTGCACTCGGTGTTGCACGAGGCCGGTCACTTCATCTGCATGAGCCCCGAGAGGCGAGCGCGGCTCGATCGCGACGCCGGTGGCGATGACCTGGAGGAGGCAGCGGTGTGTTACCTGCAGGTGCTCCTGGCCGATGAACTGCCCGCGGTCGGTCGCACCCGCCTCATCCGCGACATGGACGCCTGGGGCTATAGCTTCCGGCTGGGTACCACCCGCGCCTGGTTCGAAAGGGATGCCTCAGAGGCTCTCTTGTGGCTGATGCAGGAGCGCATCATCGATGCGGCAGGACGGCTGACCGGACGCACGCGTGCCGCCACTCGGGTCTTGCCGATGATCTTGACCTGAGCGGGGCGCCGCGCCGCAAAGTTGCACGCACCGGCCGCGATGCCCGTGCTCGTGCGCACGGTCGCCCAGGGAGTGCGCTGAACACGGCACCACAGACGATCAGGGCGAGGCTCGCAAATACGGCGACCAGCACCGATATGGTTAATAATAATGAGACGTGTCGGCGGAATCGGCTCACCGGACCTTAGCCCAACTTGAAACTCACCTCTGAGTCACTCGCACCGCAGCTCACCCAGCGCCTGCTGCCGGTGTATTTGGTCTCCGGCGATGAGCCGCTGCTGGCTGATGAGGCCGCCGATGCGATTCGCGCGCGCGCGCGTGCGGCCGGGTTCACCGAGCGCGAGGTGCATTTCATCGAACGCGCGCCGGACTGGGACGAGCTGCGCGGTGCGACCGCCAACATGTCGCTCTTCGGTGCGCGACGGCTGGTGGAGATCCGGCTGGCGAGTGGCAAGGCCGGCGTCGCCGGCAACGCCGCGCTGGTCGCACTGCTGGCACGCCCCGATCCCGACACCCTGTTCCTCGTGCTCGCGCCGCGGCTGGATCGGGACGCGCAGGGTGCGCAATGGGTGCGCGCAGTCGAGGCCGGCGGCGCCTGGGTGCAGATCTGGCCGGTCGACAGCGCGCGTCTGGTCGGCTGGCTCAGGAGCCGGGCGCGCAAGCTCGGACTGGACATGAACGAGGAGGCGCTCGAGCTGCTGGCGGCGCGCACGGAAGGCAACCTGCTCGCCGCGCACCAGGAACTCACCAAGCTCACCCTGCTCGGCGGCGCTGCCGGCGTGACGGCGGACGTGGTGTTCGCCAGCGTCGCGGACAGCGCACGCTTTGACGTCTTTCAGCTGAGTGAGGCGGTGCTCACCGGGGAGACGCCGCGCGCGCTGCGCATGCTCGCCGGACTGCGCGCCGAGGGCACCGAGCCGACGCTGGCGCTGTGGGCCCTCACCAAGGCGGTGCGCGATGTGTGGAATGCCCAGGCGGGCGGCGGCGCGCGTGCCCCGGCATGGCAGCGCCAGGCGGCGGCGCTGGCGGCGGCGCAGCGGCGCGCGCCGCGCCTTTCCTTCGCCAACCTGGCGCGCCGCGCCGCGCGGGCCGATCGCATGATCAAGGGGCGCTTAAGCGGCGATGCCTGGGATGAGATGGCACTCCTCGCCGCCGACCTGTGTGCCCAGCCTGCTTTTGCGCTGCCGGCGCTTGGGCCCTGAAGGACGCGATGCAGCCCATCGGCATTTTTGGCGGCACCTTCGACCCGATCCACTGCGGGCACCTGCGCACGGCCTTCGAGCTGTGGCAGGAGCTGCATCTGGCAGAGGTCAGGCTGCTGCCGGCCGGGCACCCTCCGCACCGCGACCAGCTGTACGCCAGCGCTGAGATGCGTCTGAAAATGGTGCGCGCCGCGGTGGCCGAGCAGCCGAGTTTCGTGGTCGATGATCGCGAGGTGCGACGCAGCGGTCCTTCCTATTCCGTCGATACGCTCACCGAACTGCGGCACGAGTACCCCAAGCGCTCGCTGTGTCTGCTGCTTGGCATGGATGCATTCCTCGGTCTGCCGCAGTGGCATCGCTGGCGCGACCTGCTGACGCTTGCGCACATCGTCGTCGCGCACCGCCCCGGTTGGCGTGCCCCGACCAGCGGTCCCCTGGGCGAGGTCATGGTCGACCACGGCACCGGCAGTATCCGCGAGCTGCACCAGAAGCTTGCCGGTAGCATCTACGTGCACGCGGGTACTCAGCTGGAGATCTCCTCGACCGAGCTGCGGGCGTTGCTGGTCGCGGGCCGCGACCCGCGCTACCTGGTGCCCGAGGAGGTACGACAGATCATCTTTCAGACGAGATGCTATGCTCCGACGCACAGTCCGGACGGCCGCTGACACCGCTTGCAGGAGAAGCCACTAAAACGCATGACCACCCGCAAACGCGTGCGCCCCGCTGAGAGACGCGAGCCGGTGCTGCAGCAAGCCGTCACGAGTGCGCTCGAGGACATGAAGGCGGTCAACGTCAGGGTGCTGGATGTGCGGGGCCTCACCGACATCGCCGACACGATGATCATCGCGTGCGGTAATTCCGATCGTCACGTGCGCTCGATCGCCGAGCGCGTCACCCAGCAAGCGAAAGCCGCCGGGTTTCGGCCGCTCGGTACCGAGGGCGCCCGCGACGGGGAATGGGTCCTGGTCGATCTGCAGGACATTCTGGTGCACGTCATGCTGCCGCGCATCCGCGAATTCTACGGGCTCGAACGGCTCTGGGAAGGCGGCCCGGCGCTCAGCGCGGCGCCCGCGCCGACCACGGCACGCGCGCCGGCGCGGCGGCGACGCGTCTCGCGGTAGCTTTCACCGTGCGCGTGCGCGTGATCGCCGTGGGCACGCGCATGCCCGCCTGGGTAAAGAGCGCCTGCGACGACTACCTCACGCGCCTGAAGTCCACGCTCAACGTCTCGCTGCTGCAGATAGAAGCCGGCACGCGCAGCGCCGCCGCCGACCCCTCGCGGGCGATCCTCGCGGAGAGCAAGAAAGTGCTGGCAGCCGTGCGGCCGGGTGAATTCGTCGCCGCCCTCGATGAGCGTGGTACGCAGCTCAGCACGCGCGAGCTGGCTGCGTGGCTCAAGCTGCGCATGCAGGAGGGCGCCGATCTTGCCTTTCTGGTTGGCGGCGCGGATGGCTTTGCCCCTGCGGTACTCCAGCGCGCCAATTTCAGCTGGTCGCTGTCGCGTCTGACGCTGCCGCATGCCATGGTGCGGATCCTGATCGCCGAACAGCTCTATCGGGCCCACAGCATTCTCGCCAACCACCCGTATCATCGCGACTGATGCACGCAAACACACAACCCGCGCCGCTGCTGTGCCTGGCCTCGGCATCGCCGCGGCGACACGAGCTGCTCAAACAGCTCGGCGTGCGCCACAGCGTGAGCGCCGCGCACATCGATGAAATGGTGCTGCCCGGGGAGCGCGCTGCCGACTACGTGGTACGCATGGCACGCAGCAAGGCGCTCAGCGTGCACGCGCACAGTGGCGGACTGCCGGTGCTCGGCGCCGACACCATCGTGCTCATCGATGAGCTCATTCTGGGCAAGCCTGCCGGAGCTGCCGAGGGCGTCGCCATGCTCGAGCGCCTTGCCGGTCGCACCCACGAAGTGCTGACCGCCGTGGCACTGGCAAGTGCCGCCGGGCTGAACTTGCGCCTGAGCACGAGCGAGGTGCGCCTGTGCGCCCTCAGCCGCGCGCAATGCATCGCCTACTGGAACAGCGGCGAGCCGCACGACAAGGCTGGGGCCTACGCGGTGCAGGGGCGCGCGGCCGCCTTCATCGAGTACCTGGCCGGCAGTTACTCCGGTGTCATGGGTCTGCCACTTTACGAGACCACGCAGCTGCTGCGGGCCGCCGGCGTGCCGTGCTGGCTGGACGAGGCGCACCGCGGGTTGCCGGCGTGAGCATCGAGATCCTGGTCAACGTCGCGCCGCGTGAGACGCGCGCCGCCATCCTCGAGAACGGCGTGGTGCAGGAGTTCCACGTCGAGCGCACCAGCCGCCGCGGTCTCGTCAGCAACCTCTACAAGGGGCGCGTCTCGCGGGTGTTGCCGGGCATGCAGGCGGCGTTCGTCGAGATCGGGCTCGAGCGCACCGCGTTCCTGCACGCCGCCGACATCGCCGCTGCGCGCGCTGACGCTACGGTGCTCGGTGCGCCCGGCGCCGAGCCGGCGCAGATCGAGGACATTCGCCGCCTGCTGAACGCCGGCGATGACATCCTGGTGCAGGTCATCAAGGATCCGATCGGCACCAAGGGCGCGCGCCTGACGACCTTTATCGCGCTGCCGTCGCGGTTTCTGGTGTACATGCCGCGCGGCCAGGCGATCGGCGTATCGGCGCGCATCGATGACGAGCGCGAGCGCGTGCGCCTGAAGAGCATCCTCACGGAACTGACTGAAGGCATCGCCCAGGGCGGCTACATCATTCGTACCGCGGCCCAGGGTGCGAGCGCGGAAAACTTGCGCGAGGACATGACCTATCTCGCCAAGCTCTGGGAGCACGTGCGTGCCAGCGCGGCGGCAGCCAGCGCGGGCTCGGTGGTGCACGAGGATCTGCCCCTGGCCCTGCGCGTGCTGCGCGATGAGCTGGCACGCGGCGTCAGTCGGGTGCTGGTGGATGCGCCACGCGAATATGCACACATGCGCGAGTTTGCGGCGGCCTTCATGCCGGAGGCGCAGTCCGCCATCGAGCTGTACGCCGGGCCGCGGCCGCTGTTCGACCTCAACGGTGTCGAGGAGGAAATTGCCAAGGCGCTCGATCGCAAGGTGCCGCTGAAGTCCGGTGGTCACCTGATCATCGATCAGACCGAGGCGATGACGACCATCGACGTGAACACCGGCGCTTACGTCGGCCATCGCAATCTCGAGGAAACGATCTTCCGCACCAACCTCGAGGCGGCCGTCAGCATCGCGCGCCAGCTGCGTCTGCGCAATCTCGGCGGCATCATCATCATCGACTTCATCGACATGCGCGATGAGCCGCACCGCCGCGCGGTGCTGGCGGCGCTGGAACGCGCCCTCGCCGGTGATCGCGCCCAGACTCACATCGTCAGCCTCTCGCCGCTCGGGCTGGTGGAGATGACCCGCAAGCGCACGCGCGAGAGCCTGGAACACCTGCTGTGTGAGCCGTGTCCAAGCTGCGAGGGGCGCGGATTCGTGCGCACCCCGGAAACGGTCTGTAACGAGATCTTTCGGGAAATTGTGCGACAGAGCCGACAGTTTGCCAGTCGCGAGCTGCTGATACTGGCCCATCAGGACGTCGTGGACCGCCTCCTGGACGAGGAGTCGGCCACGCTCGGCTGAACTCGAGGCCCAGGTGGGTCGTCCGATCCGCCTGCAGGTCGAGGCGCTTTACGGCGTCGATCAGTACGACGTCGTACTCGTTTGAGGCAGACAGTGTGCACCAGAAGCCTGCAGAGCCCGCAGCCGCAGCGCCCGCCGGGGTCGCCGGCGGCGAGGTGCGGCCTGCGCGCCTGCGGTCGCTTGCCGCTGCACTGGGAACAGTTCTTGCCCTAGCCCTGCTGCTGGTGCTCACGCGCGAACTCATCGCCGCGCGCGTGCCCGAGCACCGTGCCGCACTCGAGCAGCTGATCCGCGACCAGACCGGGCTGGAGATCTCCTTCAGCCGCCTGAGCGTGCGCTGGGGTTGGTATGGCCCGGAGGCCGTATTCAACGACGTCGCTCTCGGCGAAAGCGCCGCCACACCGCTGCTGCGCGCGCGCCAGCTCACCGTTGCCGTGGATGCCTGGCGTACGGTACGCAGCGGACATCTGGAACCGGGGCGTATCACGCTCATCGGGGCCGACATGGATCTGAGCGCCCAGGCGGCGCCCGGCACGCCGGTCGCGCGCGCAGGCCCGCTGGCCGCCGGCCCGCGACTGTTGTCGCGCTGGCGCGGCGGTCGCATCGATATCGATAGCGGCAGCGTACGTCTGCCGGCGCGCGCCGGGGCGGCCGCCGTGCGCGTCGATGTGCCGCACGCCGACCTGCGCCGACTCGGTGCGCACTGGAGCGCGCAGGCGCAGCTGCAGCTCGCAGAGCACCCCGACGAGCGCGCGCAGCTGACCGCGAACCTCACCGGGGACCCGGCGCACCGGGAGACCCTGGCCGGCTCGCTGACCTTCAGCAGCGCGCAGCTGACCTTCAACCTGTGGCGTGCCCTGGGCGTGAGCGCGGGGCTTGCGCCCCTCGTGCCAACTTCCGGCAGCGGCAGCCTCGAACTCAATGCAACCGTTGCCGCGGGTGCCCCGCAGCGCATCGCGGGCACGCTGGCGGCGCGCGCGCTCGAGTGGACAGCGCGGGTCCCCGGGGCGCAGCCGCTGCGACTGCCGGTGTTGCGCGCCCACTGGCAGCTGACGCGCAGCGCGCGCAACTGGCAGCTCGCACTGGCCTCCCTGGACGTCGGCAGCGGCGCGGGGGAGGCGAGCGCGCTCATCGTGCTGGGGCGCGAGGGCGCTCACGGAAGTCTGCAGCAGCTGCCGCTGCCGGCGCTCACGGCCCTGGCACAGTGGTACCAGCCGCAGCTGCCACTGGATCAGGTGGCGCTCGCTGGCCTGGTGCAGCAGGTCAAGTTCGACTGGAACGCCACGCGCTCCCCGGGCGCACAGCTGCAGGCGCAGGCTGATGTCATCCGGCTGGCACTTGCCAGTACCTCGCAGGACGTGCGCCTGAGCGGACTGAGCGCAGCGGTCACCCTCTCTGACACGACGCTCACCGCGCAGCTCGATGCGCCCGCCGCGGATCTGGTGCTGATACGCGCGGCGCCCGTGAAGCTCGCAGGGCTTGAGCTGCATGCTCACCTGAGCGCCGGCTACGACGCTGCGCGCTGGTATCTGCGGAGCGACGATCTGGGCATCCGCCGCGAGGACGGCGCGCGCCTGGCCGCACGCGCGGCACTGCAGGTCGATGGCGCACAGACGGCGCCCCATCTAGAGGCGCAGGTGCAGATAGCGGATGCGGATGCGAATGAGCTCGCGGCGCTCCTGAGTGGGGATGCGCCCGGGGGCTTGAGCCAGCTTGCGGCGCGCGTGCGCGCCGGGCGCGTCGTGCGGGCCGAGCTTGAGTTCAGCGGCACGCCCGGGGCGCTGCAGCCCATGAAGTCCCACGGCATGCTCGAGCTTGCCGATGCGACGCTCGCCGGCAGCAACGATTGGCCGCAGGTCGAGGGACTCGCGGCACGCTTCGAGTGGCAGGACAGTCGCGTGGGCGCCAGCATCAGCGCGGCCCGCAGCGGCGCCCTGAGGCTCACCAGCGCGCACCTGAGCTGGGATGTCCTGGGCGTGCAGGCCCTGCGCGTGAGGGCACAGCTTCAGGGCAGTGCCCGTGAAACCCTGCAGTGGCTGCGCCAGCGCCCGCAGTTGGCCGCCTCGACCCCCGGAGCCGCGTGGCTCGATCTCGAGGGTGACACGCTGCTCGATGTGGATCTGGTGGTGCCGGGGAGCGGCGCGCGTCAGCCCGCCGCCCGCTCGCGCATCACCGCGATCCTGGATGGCGTGCGGTTGCACGCGCTCTCAGGTGTGCCGCCGGTGGAGGCGTTACGCGGCACGCTGGCGTTCTCGGGCGGCCACCTACAGCGCTCGAGTCTCACCGGGCAGTGGCTCGGCGGCCCGGTGACCCTCAGCGTCACTGAGCGCCGCAGCGACGCGGCACTCATCCTCGCGGCCCGCGGGCTGCTGCAGGTACGAGGGGCCTTGCTCGCAAGCGGCGTTGAACCAGCCGATGCGCCCCTGTCCGGAGGCACCGAATGGAGCGCGCAGCTGACCGCGCCGGTGACCGCCGACGCGCAGGCGCCCGAGTGGCAGGTGCGTGCGGACGCGAACCTCGTCGGAGTGTTGAGTCATCTGCCGGACCCCCTCGCCAAGAGCGCCAATGCGGCGCTGCCCCTGCACCTGGAGGCGCGAGGGCGCGGAACGGCCGCGCAGCTGCACCTGTCCCTTGGCGAGCGGCTGCGCGGCAGCGCTGCCCTGGAGCGCAGCGGCGAGCGCTGGCGCCTCGAGCGCGGTGCGCTGCGCCTGGGAGCCGAGACGCCCGTGCTCCCCGATGCCCCCGTGCTGGGGTTCGAAGGGCGCCTCGGGCGCCTGGACCTGCCGGCGTACCTGACGCTGTGTCAGCTCGCTGCGGCTTCGCCCGTGCTGCCCGCGCTGCAGGCTCACCTGATCGCAGCCGAGCTTGGCGCGGGGACGCGCAGCTTCACGGGTGCCAGTGTGACGGCATCCGCCGACCGGCAGGGCGGGACGGTGAAGGTCAGCGCCGCGGGGCTGGACGCCGCCCTCAGCTGGCCGGCACGGATCGATGTCGCGCATCCGGTCCTGGTGCACGTGGCGGACTTCGACGCCGGGCGTGTCGGGGACCTCGCACTGGCCGCGGGCCTGCCGGCAGCCTTGGGTGGCCCGGTGCACCTGGGGGTCGATGCGCTGAGCTGGCAGGGCCGCGCGCTCGGGCCGCTCAGCGCGACGCTGAGCGCACCGTCCGGCGCGCTGGCCAGCGCCGAGCTGCAACTCGGCAGCGCTGCCCAGCAGCTGCACGCCTCCGGCCAGTGCGCGAGCGACGGCGCCTGCAGCGCCCGTTTCAGCCTGGAGAGCGCGGATTTTGCAGGGATGCTGGCGGCCCTGGGCTTGCGTGCAGATCTGACGGCACAGCGGGCACACCTGACCGGGGAGCTGCAGTGGCCGCAGGGCTCGGCGGCGCCTCTTGCAACGCTCAGCGGACATCTCCATATGCAGCTCGAGGACGGTTCCACGCGAACCGTTCCCGAGGCAGCCCCGGCACCCCCGTTCGCGCTGCTCCTGATTCCGGCTCTGGTGAGCGGCATGGAGCCGGAAACGCAGGCGCAGCCCGCCGAGCTGCGCTTCACGCGCCTCACGGCGGACTACGAGCTCGAGGACGCGGTGGCCAGCACGACCAACCTGCATCTGGATGGGGAGGCGGAGATCCTGATGCGAGCCCGGGTGGGGCTCCTGACCCAGGACTATGACGGCGAGGCCTTCATCCTGCGGGGCGAGGAACGTCTGCCCTCGGCCGTACGACGGCTGGGGCCGACGCCGAAAATGGCGGCTCTGTGGCTGTCGTTGCGTGAGTGGTTCGGCGGGGAAAGTGGCGACAGCGCGCGCAGGGTGCTGCGTTTGCGGGGCGGCTGGAACGACCCCATAGTGGTGCCTGCGCAGTGAGGAGTTGGGTTCGTAACGCATGAAGGTAGCGGCCGTACAGATGACCTCCGGCCCGGACGTGGCCGGCAACCTGCAGCAGGCGCAAGAGCTGATCGAGGCCGCGGCTGCCGCCGGGGCACGGCTCGTGGCGCTGCCGGAGAACTTCTCCTTCATGGGGTTGAAGGATGCGGACAAGCGCGCCGTCGCCGAGAGCGTGGACGGCGGCCCGGTCCAGGAGTTCCTGGCGAGCACGGCGGCGCGCCTGAAGGTCTGGATCGTCGGCGGCACGCTGCCACTGCGGGCCGGTGCCGACGGACGTGTAGCTGCCGCCTCGCTGGTGTTCGACGCCGACGGCCGGCGCGCGGCGCGCTACGACAAGATTCACCTGTTCGATGTCGACATCCCAGGACGTGCTGAAAGTTACCGCGAGTCCGCCCACGTGGCACCCGGCAGCGCTGCCCAACTCATCGACACTCCGGCCGGACGGCTCGGTCTGTCGGTGTGCTACGACGTGCGCTTTCCGGAGCTCTACCGGCACCTGAGCGCCGCCGGGGCGCAGATCCTGCTAGTGCCCTCGGCCTTCACCAGCCCCACGGGCCGTGCGCACTGGGAGACGCTGCTGCGCGCGCGGGCGATCGAGAATCTCTGCTACGTTATTGCGCCGGCGCAGTCGGGCTTTCACCCGAGTGGCCGCGAGACCTACGGCGACAGCATGGTCGTCGATTTCTGGGGACGAATCCTGCAGCGCGTGCCGCGCGGCACGGGTTGCGCCATCGCCGAAGTCGACCTGGCGCTTCAGTCGCAGGTGCGGGAGAGCTTCCCCGCCCTGGCTCACCGCATTTTTGCCGAAGGAACCGTCCGCTCATGAGTGAAACTGCCGCTGCTGATCCGTTGCGCCTGGCGCGCGATCTCATACTCGCGCCCAGCGGACTGGACGACCGACGCCTCGATCAGGTGTTCGGCCAGGTGCTGTCGCATGCGGTGGACTTCGCCGACCTGTACTTTCAGCTCGCGCACCAGGAGTCCTGGTCACTTGAGGACGGCATCGTCAAGGATGGCAGCGCCAGCATCGAGCAGGGCGTGGGCGTGCGCGCGCTCGCCGGCGAGAAGACCGGCTTCGCCTACTCCGATGAGATCGTGCTGCCAGCTCTCGAGGAAGCCTCGCGCGCCGCGCGCGCCATCGCGCACGCCGGCGCCGAGCGCAGCGTCAGCGCCTGGCGCACACGCAGCGGGCATCAGCTGTACCTGCCGCAGGATCCGGCCAGTGCGCTCGAGACTGCCGACAAGGTTGCCTGGCTCGAGCGCGTCGACCGCGAGGCGCGCAGCATCGATCCGCGCGTCGTGCACGTCACCGCCAGCTTAGTCGCGGTGAACGAAGTCGTGCTGATCGCGACCAGCGAAGGTGAGCTGGCCGCGGACGTGCGCCCGCTGGTGCGCTTCAACGTCTCGGTGCTGGTGGAGCAGAACGGGCGGCGCGAGCAGGGTTACGCCGGCTGCGGGGGGCGCTTCTCGCTTGCCGATCTGGTGGCGGGCGAGCGCCCGCTGGCGCTGGCGCGCGAGGCGGTGCGCCAGGGGCTGGTCAATCTCGAGGCCCGTCCCGCGCCGGCTGGTCCCATGACGGTGGTGCTCGGTCCGGGCTGGCCGGGAATCCTGCTGCACGAGGCCATCGGCCACGGGCTGGAGGGCGACTTCAACCGCAAGGGCACCTCCGCGTTCGCCAACCGTATCGGCGAGCAGGTAGCGGCCCCGGGGTGCACCGTGGTCGATGACGGCACGCTGTCGCGCCGCCGCGGCTCGCTCAACATTGACGACGAAGGCACCCCGACGCAGTGCACGATGCTCATCGAGAATGGCGTGCTGCGCGGCTACATGCAGGACCGCCTGAACGCGCGCCTGATGGGCGTCAGTCCCACCGGCAACGGACGGCGGGAGTCGTTCGCGCACCTGACACTGCCGCGCATGACCAACACCTACATGCGCCCCGGGCCGCACGCGCCGGAGGAGATCATCGCCTCCGTCGAGCGCGGCATCTATGCCGTCAACTTCGGCGGTGGCCAGGTCGACATCACTTCCGGCAAGTTCGTGTTCTCGGCCAGTGAGGCGTACGCGATCGAAAATGGCCGCATCGGCGCCCCGCTCAAGGGTGCAACGCTCATCGGCAACGGCCCCGATGTGCTCACGCGCGTCTCCATGGTGGGTAACGATCTGAAGCTCGACGACGGTATCGGCACCTGCGGCAAGGAGGGACAGAGCGTGCCGGTGGGTGTCGGTCAGCCGACGCTGAAGATCGATTCCCTCACCGTCGGCGGCACCGCCTGATTTAACTGAAGCGCCGCCCACCGTCGCCACATGCTGACGCTCAGCGGCAGTAGAACGGCGACATAATCCCCGCCGCACGCCAAGTGTGATTCTCCACACGCCCGCCTCGGGTGCGAGTCCGTAACGTTGTGCCGGCCGACAAACCAATCAACGTTGAAGGACCCTCGATGTTCTCAGAAGACGCGACGATTGAAGCCCCTCAGCTGAAACTGCCGGCCGAGCTGCTCACCGAGATGAGCCGCCGTAAGAAGACGCAGACCGACTACCGCGTCGATGGCTGGAAGCCGGGTCTGCTCGAGCGCCTGGCGCGCCTGTTTGGTGTGGGCTAGCGCCCCGCAGATACTCGCGCCAGAGGGTCGAACAAATCCCGGTTCCAACACCGGGGCGCTGCGGTTAGGATGGAGCGCATGCAGTTCTCGCGCCCCATCTACGAAGGCCTGCCCTGGTTCTACATAATCTGTGGCCTGGCGGTGCTCGGCGGCAGCTACCTGCTGGCCGCCCACGGCGTGCTGAGTCTGCTCGCCGCCGTGCCCGGGCTGCTGCTGCTGCTCGGTGGCGTGGTGGTACTGCTGCGGCGGCGTGACTACCGCGCGCTGCGTGCGCGCTATGTCGACCCGGACTCACTCGGCAGCAACGAGGAGCCCTGAAGGGGCTTATTTGTCCGGCCGCGCTGCCGCAGCGTCGTCCTCGTCCTCGTCTTCTGCGCCATGCTGCTCTGCAGCGCTGTCACGCAACGCCTGCAGCCCCGGCATGGTGTCAGACAGGGTGTTGCGCGCGCGTGCGGCGCGCTCATCGACATATATCAGCTCGTGCTTGCCAATCAGCACCACGTCGCCATCGTTCAGATAGTGCCGACGCACCCGATTGGATTTCACGAAGATGCCGTTGGTGCTGTTGAGATCCTCGATCACGCAAGAGTGCGGCGTCGTGATGACCTGGCAGTGATGACGGCTGATGAAGCGGCTGTCGATGTGCAGGTCGTTGTCGGGCGTGCGCCCGACAATCACGCGGCCGGTGCGCAGCGGGATCTCCTGCACGGTGCGCCCGTCGGTGGCCACCAGCAGCCGCGCGAGCGCCGGCCGGCCGTCGGCAGACACGTGCGCGGGCGGCGCCAGGCGTTCGGCCTCGGCGGCCTGATGGTGCGGACGGTGCGCAAAGTCCACCCAGCGCAGCTCCTGCACCGCGCTGGTGATGTCGGCGCGCGTGACGGTGTCGCGATCGGCGGTGAATGAGGCCATCATGGCCGTGTCGCACAGCGTGTTTATCAGACGTGGTACGCCGCCGGAATAGCGGTAGATCTCGGGGAAGGTGTCCGCGGCAAAGAGTTCGCGATCACCGGCGCCGGCCACCTCCAGACGATGCTGGATATAGCCGCGCGTCTCGCCCTCGCTGAGCGTCTGCAGGTGAAAGCGCAGGCGCACGCGCTGCGTGAGCTGCTCGAGCTCGGGCGCGTCCAGCTTGTCATTCAGTTCCGGTTGTCCGGCGAGGATGATGCGCAGCACCTTCTCCTTGGTGGTCTCGACACCCGAGAGCATGCGGATCTCTTCCAGCACGCGCATGCTCAGGTTCTGCGCCTCATCCACGATCAGCAGCACGCGCCGCCCGGCGGCGTACTGCTCGATGAGGAAGTTGTTGAGCGTCGTGATGAGCTCGGCCTTGCGCATCTTGAAGGGCGAGAAGCCGAACTGCGCCAGCACCGACTGCAGAAAATCGATGGCGGTGACCTGGGTCTGGTTGATCTGTGCCACCACGACGTCGGCGGGCACTTCCTTGAGAAACGACTCGATGAGGGTCGTCTTGCCCGAGCCGATCTCGCCGGTGATGACCACGAAGCCATCCGTGAACCAGATGGTCGACTCCATGTACGCCTTGGCGCGCGCATGCTGCTTGGACAGGTACAGGAACTGCGGATCCGGACTGAGCCGGAAGGGCAACTCCTTGAGTTTGAAAGGTTCCAGGTACATGCGTGTTGGCTCGTAACCGATGTTACGGGAAGCCGACGCCTGCGGCCAAATCCTCGAGCAGTTCAAGGGCACGGGCGTCACGCCGCGCCGCGGAAGCCTCCACCAGGGTCAGATGGCCGACTTTGCGCCCGGGACGGGGCTCTTTGCCGTAGTCATGCAGGTGCAGGCCCGGTACGCGCAGCAGGCGCGCCCGTGACGGAATGCTGCCGATCAGGTTGATCATGGCGCTGTGCCCGGTGGCGTGTGTGCTGCCGAGCGGCAGGCCGAGGATCGCGCGCAGGTGATTCTCGAACTGGCTCGTGACGGCACCCTCGATGCTCCAGTGTCCGGAATTGTGCACGCGCGGGGCGATCTCGTTGGCGATCAGGCGCCCGCGCCGCACAAAGAACTCGATCGTGAGGATGCCGGCATAACGGAAGTGGTTGAGCAGGCGTTTTAGATACCGCGCCGCGCGCACCTGCCACTGTTGCGGCCCATAGGGAGCGCGCGTCAGGCGCAGGATGCCGCGTGCGTGCACGTTGCCGCACAGCGGGTAGACGGCCACCTCGCCGGTGAGGCTGCGCGCGCCGATGATCGAGACTTCGCAGTCAAAGGGAACGCGCTCCTCGTAGATGAGCGGCACACCGCCAAGCTCAGCCCAGGCACGCTCGGCATCCGCGCTGCGCGCGATCACCGCCTGGCCCTTGCCGTCATAGCCGAGGCGGCGCGTCTTGAGCACACCCGGAAGCCCGACCTCGCTCAGGGCGCGCGCGAGCTCAGCGCGCGAGCTCACCGCGCGCCAGAGGGTGGTCGGGATCTTGAGCTTCTCGAACAGGCGCTTCTCCGCCACCCGGTCCTGGGCGGTCGCGAGCGCCCGCACCGGCGGTGCGATCCGCGCCCCGTGCGCATCGCGCACCGTGCGCAGGCTCTCGACCGAGACGTTTTCCCAGTCGAAGGTCACGACTTCGCAGCGGCGTGCCAGCTGACGCAGCAGCGTGCGGTCACTGAAGGAGCCATGAAGCAGCGGTGCCACCTGGCCGGCCGGGGCGTCCCAGGCCGGATCCAGACACAGAAAGTCGAGACCCAGCGGATAGCCCGCCAATGCGAGCATGCGGCCGAGCTGGCCGGCACCGACGATGCCGACCGTCATGAACGCGGCGTCGTGCGCGGATCAGGATTGCCGAGGACGCCGGCGGTCTGGCGTGCGCGGAAGCCCTCGAGCGCGGTGGCCACGGCGGGGTACTTGTTGGCCAGGATGGCCGCGGCGAACAGCGCCGCATTGCTGGCACCGGCAGGCCCGATTGCGAACGTCGCCACCGGCACGCCGGCGGGCATCTGCGCGATGGACAGGAGCGAATCGATACCGCCGAGCGCCTTGGATTGCACCGGCACGCCGAGTACTGGCAGGCGGGTCTTGGCCGCGGTCATTCCCGGCAGGTGGGCGGCGCCGCCGGCGCCGGCGATCAACACCTCAAGACCGCGCTCGTGCGCCCCGGCGGCGTATTCAAACAGCAGATCCGGTGTGCGGTGTGCGGAGACGACGCGCACCTCGTAGGACACACCCAGCTTGTCGAGCTGGTCGGCCGCGCACTGCATCGTCTCCCAGTCGGAGGAGGAGCCCATGATGATGCCGACGAGCGGTTTCATCGCGGCATTGTATCGAACAACGTACGCAAAGCACGAAACAGCTCCCGCGAGGCGGCGCCGCCGCTGGCGCCGGCCGCACGCTCGCGCTGGGCGGAACTGACACGGCGTGCCCAATCGGACTGATCGATCTCAGGATGCCAGCGGGTGAGTTCCGCCAGCGCCGCAGCGCCCTCAGCGATCAGCCGCTCACGCCAACTCTCGACCCGCTTGAAGCGCTCGGTCTCGCGCGCATCTTCTGCGCTGCGGGCGCTGAGCGCAGCTCGGATCGGCTCAGGGTCCACTTCGCGCATGAGCTTGCCGATGTACTGGCGCTGGCGGGCGCCGCCGCCGCGGCTGTTGATGCGCCGCGCCAGCCGAACCGCCTCCTTGAGCACTTCCGGCAGGCCCAGGGCCTCGAGCTGCGCATCGCGCAGCCGGATGAGCTCCTCGCCCAGATCCTGGGCGGCATGCGCGGCCCGCTTGCGGGCGCTCTTGCTGGGACGCTCCTCGCCCTGCGGCTCCTCGTCCTGGGATTCGGGTTCTCTGGACACTGCTGTTAGGCGCCCGCGGTTGAAATTGCCCTGACTGGTACAATTTAAGCCCAACTGAGGCCACGAATCACGCCCGATGACCCGCTCAGCTGATCCAAGTCCCGCCACCCGGCCGCTCGAAGAGGTCGCGAGCCTCGCCCTCGAGGAGGCACAGCGCCAGGGCGCCTCGCAGAGCGAGGCGGACGTATCCGTCAGTCAGGGCTTGTCGGTGAACGTGCGCCTGCGCGAAGTCGATACCATCGAGTACCAGCGCGACAGGGGGCTGGCGGTGACGGTGTATTTCGGCAAGCGTAAGGGTTCGGCGAGCACCGCCGATCTTGCCGCCGCCGCGGTGCGCGAAACGGTCGCCAAGGCCTGCGCCATCGCCCGCTACACGGCCGAGGATCCCTACGCCGGCCTCATCGAACCGGAGATGCTGGCGCGCGATATCCCCGACCTCGATCTGGATCACCCCTGGGACCTCAGCCCCGAGCGTGCCATCGAGCTGGCGCGCGAATGTGAGGCGGCAGGCCTTGGCGTGGATGCGCGCGTCAGCAATTCCGAGGGCGCCTCCGTCAACACGCAGCGCGCCACCGGGGTGTACGGCAACTCACTCGGCTTCTTGGGCGGCTACTCCTCCACCAGTCATTCCCTGAGCTGCTCGCTCATCGCGCAGGACGGCGATGACATGCAGCGCGACTACTGGTACGCGGTGGCACGCGACGCTCGCGAGCTCGAGGACGCGGCGTTCATCGGGCGCACCGCAGGCCAACGCGCGCTCGCGCGCCTGGGCGCGCAGCGACTGAGCACGCGCAAGTCCGCCGTCGCCTTCACCCCGGACCTGGCACGCGGACTGTTCCGCTCCTTCATCGGCGCAATCTCCGGTCCCAGCCAGTACCGCAAGGCCTCGTTCCTGCTGGATGCGGCCGGCGCGCAGGTGTTTCCACAGTTTCTGTCGATGCAGGAACGGCCACACATTCGCAAGGGACTCGGCAGCAGCCCCTTCGACCAGGAGGGCGCTGCGACCCGCGATCGCGAGCTGGTGCGGGCCGGTGTGCTCGAGGGCTACGTGCTGGGCAGCTATTCCGCGCGGCGCCTGGGACTCAAGAGCACCGGCAACGCCGGGGGCATACATAATCTCATCGTGACCGATAGCCAGGGGGCACTGGAAGCGGAGGCGTTCCTTAAGCGCCTGGGCACGGGACTTTTGGTCACGGAGCTCATGGGACAGGGCGTGAACGGGGTGACGGGGGACTACTCGCGCGGCGCCAGCGGCTTCTGGGTCGAGAATGGCGCCATCGCCTTTCCGGTCCAGGAGATCACCATCGCGGGCAATCTCAAGCCCATGTTCCGCGACATCATTGCGCTGGGCAGCGATGTCGATGCGCGCGGCGGTATCCGCACCGGCTCGGTGCTCATCGGCGAAATGACGATCGCGGGCGAGTAGTCAGGAGCCGGTGCCGCGAGCCACGCTCAGCTGCGGGCGCGGCGCCTCGTCCACCAGGTCCCGCAGCGTCAGATCCCCGCAGCGGTGACGGCGCGCCTCCTCGATCTGGGCCAGCAGCCGGTCCACGGCCGGAATGGGCACGGGGCGTGGGGCGACGTGGCCGCTCGCCTGGCGGCGCGCGATATCAAGGATCTCGTATACGGCGATGCGCCCGATGTCACGCGAGGGCACGAGCTCATCGGCTTCCGTGACGATGATGACCCCGGCACGCTCCAGCGCGCTCGCCATCTGCGCCACGGCCACGCCCGGCAGTCCGAGTTCGGTAGCCAGACGGTTCACGCTCCAGCGCCGACCGCCGGCTACGTGCGTGCGGCCGACCAGGTACATGAGCTTCAGTGACAGCTGCTCGAGCTCGATGCTCGAGAGGCGCAGCTGCTGCAGTCCCAAGGCGCAGGTAGGTCGGGTTCTGCACGTAGAAGGACAGCTGCGCGCCGGCGAGCAGGATCAGCCAGCCGAAATAGGTCCACAGGAGCGCCGCCACCACGAAGGCGAAGCCTGCGTACACGATCGTCAGGCGCGTGGAGTAGACCACGAAGGCGGTGAAAATCTTGCCGATCGCCGCCCACAGTACGCCGCCGACGACCGCGCCGGCGAGCGCGGCGCGCCAATGCACGCGCGTGTTGGGGATCATCATGTAGAGCGCGGTGAAGAACGCCGTCACCATCGCAAAGGGGGCGAGCGCAAGGCCCGCGCCGCGCAGACGCTGCAGCAGCGGCAGATGCACGACCTCCTGCACCGGGCCGGTGGCGATGGCTGCGTGCATGAGGCCGACGAAGCCAACCAGAAGCACCGGCGCTGCGATCAGCAGCCCGGTGTACTCCGCCAGGCGGCGCCCGAAGCTGCGCGGTTGCTCCACGTGCCACAGAAAATTAAAGCTGTCTTCGACCTTCTTGATGGTGCCGACCAGCGTCCACGCGAGCAGCGCCAGACCGACCGAACCGAACACGCCGCCGGAGACACGGCCGGCAAACTGCAGCACGCGGCGTGGTGAGCTCCTGCGCCGCCGCAGTGCCCAGCGGGCGGAAGAACTCGAGCACGATCGGTTCCAGGTCGCGCCGCGCACCGAAGATCTTCAGGACCGCGAAACTGAATGCGAGCAGCGGGATGATCGACAGCAGCGTCGTGTACACCAGGCTCATCGCGCGCAGGTTGATCTCCCCGCGCGACAGGTCCCGCAGCACCGCGTAGGGGTAACGCAGCAGCCGCAGGCTGACCCCCAGCAGGCCCGGGCGTGCCGAAGCCGGCCCGAAGAAACACCAGTCGAGAAAGGCCCAGATGCGTAACCACATGGCTTAAGGATACAGTGCCCGTCGGCGCTACGCGGTGCTTCATGACCCGAACCTCAGCCTTTCCCGAACGAATCGTCTGCCTGACGGAAGAGACCACTGAGACGCTATATCTCCTGGCGGAGGACTGGCGCATCGTCGGCATTTCCGGCTTCACGGTGCGTCCGCCGCGCGCCCGGCGCGAGAAGCCGCGCGTCTCGGCGTTCACCAGCGCACGCACCGAGCGCATCATCGAGCTCAAGCCCGATCTGGTCTTGGGGTTCTCCGACCTGCAGGCCGACATTGCCGCCGAACTGGTGCGCGCGGGGCTTGAGGTACACATCTTCAATCACCGCAGCATGGCCGAGATCCTGCGCATGATCCGCACCCTCGGGGGCATGATCGGCTGCGAGGCCAAGGCGCGTGCGCTCACCGATGAGCTCGAGGCGGGACTGGCGCAGGTGCGCACGCGTGCGGCCGCGCTGGCGCGCCGCCCGCGGGTCTATTTTGAGGAGTGGGACGAGCCGTTGATCTCCGGCATCGGCTGGGTGTCGGAGCTCATCACGCTCGCCGGGGGCGAGGAGTGCTTTCCGGAGCTCGCCGGTCAGTCCCTCGGCAAGAACCGCATCATTGCCGATCCGCTCGAGGTAGCGCGGCGCGCGCCCGACATCGTGCTCGCTTCCTGGTGTGGCAAGAAATTCCGCCCCGAGCAGCTCGTCGCGCGCGCTGGCTGGCAGTCGATCCCGGCGGTGCGCTCCGGCTACGTGCGCGAGATCAAGTCGGCGCTGATCCTGCAGCCCGGGCCGGCCGCGCTCACCGACGGCGTGCGCGCCATCCAGGACGTGATCATCGACTGGGAGGGGCGCGCTTAGCGGATGCCGCGCGCGGCCCGGATCAGTTCCCAGGCTTCGATGATCTGCTGCGTGCGCTCCTTGGCGTGCTCGATCATCGAGTCCGGCAGCCCGTTGGCCTTGAGCTTGTCAGGATGGTGGCGGTGCAGCGCGCGCCGGTAGGCCTTCACCACCTCATCGTCGCTCGCGCCGGAGGCGGTCTCGAGCACCCGGTAGGCGGCCGCAAGCGAGGTGTCGCGGGCGCCCGCGGCGGCGCCTGGGGTTGCGCCGGGGCGGAAGGCGCCGCTTTGAATGCGCAGCACTGCCTCCACATGGGCGAACTCGAAGGCCGAGATCCCGAGCACCTGTGCCGCGCGCTGCATCATGGGACGCACGCGTCCTTCAAGATTGTTGCCCGCCAGGGCGGCGCGCACCTGGATCTCCAGGAAGATGCGCGTCAGGTCCGGGCGCCCGCGGCAGGCGCGCGCCAGGGCGGCAAGTTCCCCCTCGAAATCGAAACCTGACTGCTTGCCCTCGCCGAAGTAGGCGATGGCCTCGCGGGTCTGATGCCGCATCCAGCCGCAGCTGCGCCATCACCGCCCGCGCGGCCGAGATCTCCAGCTCAGAGACGCGCCCGTCGGCCTTGGCGAGGTAGCCCATGACACGGAAGGTGGCGCGGAAGAAGCGCTGGCCGATCGCATCGAGATCCTCCTCCGCGAGCACGGGTGAGCTCGCGTCGTTGCCCTCGTCGAACTGGTGCCCGAGCAGCACGCCCAGCGCAGCTCCCAGCGGCCCCAGGACGAGGCCGCCGAGCAGTCCGCCGGTGACTTTGCCGATCCATTTCATGCGCCAGGGTTCTTCGGGTATACGCGAGGTATGAATGCCGCTGAAAGGCTCGCTATAGTACCAAGCATGTCTGCGCCCACGGTTTTCCGCACCCAGCTCTCAGGTCTTGAGCGCATTCACGAGGGCAAGGTGCGCGATATCTACGCCCTCGACGCTCACACCATGCTGATCATCACCACCGACCGGCTGTCGGCCTTCGACGTAGTACTGCCCGACCCGATCCCGGGCAAGGGCGAGGTGCTGAACGGCATTTCCAATTTCTGGTTCGCGCGCACCCGCGAGCTCGTGCCCAATCACCTCACCGGCCGTGATCCGGCGGAGGTGGTTGCCGATCCGGCCGAGCGCGCGCTGCTCGCCGGGCGCGCCGTGATCGTACGGCGCCTCAAAGCGCTGCCGATCGAAGCCGTCGTGCGTGGCTATCTCATCGGCTCGGGCTGGAAGGACTACCAGGCGAGTGGTGCCGTCTGCGGGATCGAACTGCCGGCGGGCCTGCGCCAGGCGCAGCGCCTGGCGCAGCCGATCTTCACACCGGCGAGCAAAGCCGCCGCCGGCGCCCACGATGAAAACATCTCCTTCGAGGCCGTCACAGACCTCATCGGCGCGGCGCTCGCGGCACAGGTGCGCGACACCGCGCTCGCGCTCTACGGCCTTGCGGCCGAGCACGCGCGCCGCCGCGGCATCATCGTCGCCGACACCAAGTTCGAGTTCGGCGTCGATCAGGCAGGACACCTGACGCTCATCGATGAGGTCGTAACACCGGATTCCTCGCGCTTCTGGCCGGCCGCCACCTACCGCGAGGGCACGAGCCCGCCGAGCTTCGACAAGCAGTACGTGCGCGACTATCTGGAGACGCTCGACTGGAACAAGAAGGCCCCCGGACCGGAGCTGCCGGCGCTGGTCATCCGCGCGCACCAGTGAGAAGTACCGCGAGGCCCTGAGGCGCCTCACCGGCCCGCCACTGGCCGTGGGTTAGACTGCGCAGCCATGGCGAGCCCCTGGATTGCCCCGTCGATTCTGTCGGCCGACTTTGCCCGTCTGGGCGAGGAGGTCGATGCGGTGCTGGCCGCCGGTGCCGATCTCATCCATTTCGACGTCATGGACAATCACTACGTCCCCAACCTCACCATCGGGCCGATGGTGTGCGCGGCGCTGCGCAAACACGGGGTCGCAGCGCCGATCGACGTACACCTGATGGTGCGCCCGGTGGATCGCATCGTGCCGGACTTCGCCGCGGCCGGCGCCACTTTCATCAGTTTCCACCCCGAGGCTTCCGAGCACATTGACCGCACCATCGAGCTGATCCGCGGGCACGGCTGCAAGCCGGGGCTGGTGTTCAATCCGGCAACGCCCCTGGATTATCTCGATTACACGCTCGAGTACCTGGACCTGGTGCTGCTGATGTCGGTGAACCCGGGCTTCGGCGGGCAGAAGTTCATACCGACGACGCTGCGCAAGCTTGGCGAGGCGCGGCGGCGGATCGAGGCCAGCGGGCGCAGCGTGCGCCTGGAGGTCGACGGCGGCATCAAGACCGACAACATCCGCGCCGCGGCGCAGGCGGGCGCGGATACCTTCGTTGCGGGTTCTGCGATCTTCGGCAGCAAGGATTACCGGCACACCATCGCGGCAATGCGCCGCGAGATCGCCAGGTAAAACCTGCGTGCGCGCCGGGCACGCAGCGCCGGATTACTCGTCGTCGTCCTCGTCCTCATCGTCGTCCTCATCGTCGTCACGATCGACCTGGGTCGCGGTTTTCGCCGTGGCGGCGCTGGGCTTGGCCGGCACGATCACCGGGCGCGTCTTCATCTTAGGGCGCGCATTGAAGACGACGATGGTCTTGCCGGTGGCCCGCAGCAGGCCCTGTTCCTCGAGGACTTTGAGCACACGGCCGGCCATCTCGCGCGAGCAGCCGACCAGGCGTGAGAGTTCCTGGCGGCTCACCTTGATCTGCATGCCCTCAGGGTGGGTCATGGCGTCCGGCTCGCCGCAAAGATCCATGATGGCGTGCGCGACGCGACCAGTGACGTCGACGAAGGCCAGGTCGCCAAGCTTGCGGTTGGTGCGGTCGAGGCGCGTGGCGAGTTGGGTGGCCAGTTCGAACACAAGTCCCGGGCTTTCCGCTGCGATCTGGCGAAAACGCGGGTAGGTCATTTCCGCCAGCTCGCACTGGTTGCGCGTGCGTACCCAGGCGCTGCGCGTGGGCTGCTCGTAGAACAGCCCCATCTCGCCGAAGAACTGTCCGCGGTTGAGGTAGGCGAGCACCATCTCGTTGCCTTCCTCGTCCTCGATCATGACTTCGACCGAGCCGCTGATGATGTAGTAGAGAACGTCCGGCAGATCTCCCGCGTGAATGACGACCGTTTTCGAAGGCACCGCCCGGATGCGGCAATAGCTCAGAAACCGGTTGATCGCAGGAATCTCGCTTAACGGCTTCACGTTCTCTTCCATACCTGCTCCCCAGAGTGACCTTAATGTACACGCCCCCGCTTAGCTTGCGGGCTTTATCAGATCCAGTATGCAGACCCCGTCATCACGGCGGCGGTACGACGCATGAGTTCGCGCACCGCGCGCGGCAAGGGTACGGCCCCCGCTTTTGTGGCGGTCGCGCCATGCGCGATCTCTTCCGCCCTCATGGTCTGAAGTATCGCACGGCTGCGAGTGTCGCCTGCCGGCAGTCGTGTCAGGTGTGTGTCCAGATGGCCCTCGACCTGGCGCTCGGTCTCAGCCACGAAGCTGAGGCTGGCACGGTCCCCGGCCAGGGCGGCGGCCGCGCCGATGGCGAAGGAACCGGCATACCAGAGCGGGTTGAGCAGGCTCGGCCGCGCAGCGAGTTCCTTGAGGCGCATCTCGCACCAGGCCAGATGATCGGACTCGGCGCGCGCGGTCTCCATGAGCAGGGCGCGCGTGCCCTCGGTGCGGGCGAAGAATGCCTGCCCGTGATAGAGCGCCTGGGCTGCGAGCTCCCCGGTGTGGTTGACGCGCATGAGTCCCGCTGCAGTGCGGCGATCGGCCTCGGGGAGGGGTTCGGCCGCTGCCGCGGGTACCGGGGCAGGCCGATTCGAGCGGGCCGGTGCAAAGACCGAGCGCAGTGCACGATCGGCGGCGGCGATGACAGCGTCTAGAGGGCTTCCGGACTCCATATCTAAGGTGTGCATTATAGGGGTATAACGCGCGCCGGGCCCTCATTCCCGGGGCTTTGAGGCCTTCCCGGGGCTCCTGAGGGCCCCGCGGCTTTGCATTGGGTCACCTGCTTGAGTACACTTGCCCGCCTTTTTTTGGGCCCGCAAGAGCAGCCGGTTCCGCGCTGACGCCACGGGCCATACAGCCACGAGTGAGCTATGAAGACCGTATTTGCCAGGCCCGGTACCGTCCGCGGCGATTGGTTCGTCGTCGACGCCAGCGACAAGACGCTGGGCCGCCTTGCGTCCCAGATCGCCCATCGTCTCAAGGGCAAGCACAAGGCTGACTACAGCCCGCACGTTGACATGGGTGACCACATCGTCGTCGTCAACGCGCAGAAGATCCGCGTCACGGGCCGCAAGCTCACCGACAAGATCTATTACCACCACACCGGCTACATCGGCGGTATCAAGTCGATCGCGCTCGATAAGCTGCTCGCGGAGCACCCGGAGCGCGCCATCGAGTTCGCGGTGAAGGGCATGCTGCCGAAGAACCCGCTCGGTCGGCGCATGTTCAAGAAACTGCACGTGTTTGCCGGCGGCGAACATCGCCACCAGGCGCAGCAGCCCAAGCCGCTCGAGATCCAATAGGACTGAATCGACATGCCAGCGACTCCGAATCACTACGGCACCGGCCGCCGCAAGACCGCCACGGCGCGGGTCTACCTCAAGCCCGGCAAGGGCAGCATCACGGTCAACGACCGCACTCTCGATGACTTCTTCGGCCGTAAGACCGGTCGCATGATTGTGCGCCAGCCGTTGGAAGCGGTGAAGCTCACGAGCATGTTCGACATCACTGTCAAAGTGGATGGCGGCGGCATCACCGGTCAGGCCGGTGCCATCCGCCACGGCATCACCCGCGCCCTCATCAAGCACGATGAGTCGCTGCGTAAGCCGCTGCGCGATGCGGGCTTCGTGACCCGCGATGCGCGCGAGGTCGAGCGCAAGAAGGTCGGGCGTCGCAAGGCCCGCCGCGGTCCGCAGTACTCGAAGCGTTAAGCTGGCGCCGGACCGCGGCTGCGGTCCGGCGTGCGCTGCGCTATCCCGCCTCACTTGGGGGATCGTCTAGTGGTAGGACAACGGACTCTGACTCCGTTTACCTAGGTTCGAATCCTAGTCCCCCAGCCAAACGGCAAGGCCCGCTCATCGAGCGGGCCTTTTTCGTTGCGGCCCGCGCCTACAGCCGCGTTAGCCGCAAAGGCGTCAGCATCCGCTTTTGGTCAGGAGGGTTGTCTATGCCACGCGGCGACAAGTCCAAGTACACGCCCAAGCAGAAGCGCACGGCGCGTCACATCGAGGCGAGTTACGAAGCGCACGGCCTGGATCCGCGCGAAGCTGAGGCGCGTGCCTGGGCCACGGTCAACAAACAAAGCGGCGGTGGCGAACGCGCAGGCAGCGGTCGCAAGACCTCCGCGGCGCACAAAGCCGAGGCCCGCGAGGATTCCGCGCGCCGCGCGGTCGCCACCCGCCACGGCCACTCGCCCAATCGCGGTCGCCTCACCGCCCGGCGCGGGCGGCACACCCCGGCCTGAAGGGATGCGCCGCTGCGGCGGCCCGCGCTGCCGCGGGCCCCGCCGCATGGCCTGAGCCTTTCAGGGGCTCCCAAGGCTGTTGAGCTCAGCGGCGCAGAAGTGCGGTCTGCATCGAGTGGGCACCGCCTGCGGCATCGATGGCGCTCAGGACCGGGCTGTCCACCGCGCTCACGGCACCCTCGACCGCGCTGCGCACGCAGCTGCGCCACTGCATCTGCTCTTCGAGGCTGCGACCCTCCTGGCCGCAGACGAAGCGCGCCGCGCCTTCGAGGCGATAGTAGAGCGCCGTGGCCCCGTCCACCGTGCTCACGTTGAGGTCGTTGTAGCGGACCTTGAGCTGATGCGTCTGAGTGCTGGCGGCATCCTGCGCCTGTGCAGTCCCGGCCACGCAGGCCGCAACGGCGAGGCCGGCGATCAACAGTGAGCAACGTCGGGTCGGTATGAACGTATCCATTTGCAGTCCTCCGGTTAGCGTCTCCTCGGGGACCGCGTGGCACCTGCCTTAGCGCACAGGTGAGCTCGTGGTCCTGTGCTTGATTGGATGCCGCGAAAGTGAAAAAGGACAAAGAACCCGCGCGCAGCGGGCCTCAAGTTGGCACGAGCGGGACCAAGCCCGTCCCGAGCGGCGCGGTTCTCAGCGCCGCGCGCTAGCAGCCTGCGGTAGCTTTAAACCGAAAGTGTCTGTCCAGCATCAAACACCGCCGGTCGCCGCACACAACCGGCGCTTCGTCGCGCACCCGTGCCGGGCAGTGTTCCCTAGTGCTTGTCGACGATGATGATCGGATCGACGACCAGGTTGCCGACCCGCACCGTGTACTCGTAGTAGGGGGCCTGGTCGGCCTCCGCGACCGGGGAGGGTTTCAGTTGCACGGTCTGGTTGCTGTCCGCAGCACCCTGGGACTCCAGTGTCGGCAGCGGCGCATGCGCCCCGCCGAGTTGCTGGAAGGTGATCGAGAAGGGGTGGTTGCAGGTCCAGGTGATCAGCGAGCGCGGCGGCACCCGCAGCGCCCCGGCGTTGGGGGTGCACCAGAGGGTGCCCTGACCGACGTTGATCTGCACCACTTGCACTTCGGTGAGCGGATTGATGACGACGAGCGAGAGTGGGTTCTTGGACACGGACTTTCTCCTTCGTTGCGCTGTTGGGGGTTTGCTCTTCATTTCATGCCTGAGGCGACTTGTCGGCGGGGCCGATCAGCTTGCGGAAACGGGCGTCGCCGCGCAGGCTCGCGAAATCCGGGGCCGCACGGATCAGCTGCGGCGGGTAGCCCAGTTCGACCGCGCGGCTCAGTGAATCCATAGCCGCGTTCGCATCGCCGCGCTCGAGCGCCACGAGTGCGGCGTAGTAGTGCACGTACTCATCGTCAGCGTCCAGGGCGAGCGCGCGCTGCGCATAACCGGCCACCGGCGCGCTGTCCCCGGCGCGGGCGCTGTAATAGGCGAGCTGCATCCACGAAAGGCCGTCCTTGGGGTTCACTTCGAGGCTGCGGTGCGCGAGCGCGCTGGCGCGGCGATAGTCGCTCTGCGCCTCGGCGCGGCTGCTGCTGATCTGCCACAGCGCATCGGCAAGATTGCCCCACACACGGTGATCCTCGGCGGCGAGCTCGGTAGCGCGCCCGGAGACGCGGGCCGCGTCCGCGTAACGTCCGAGGAAGTAGTAGACCGTGCCGAGGTTCGAGTAGGCGCTGCGCGTCGGTTCCAGCGCCAGCGAGCGTTCGTAGCTCCCCGCCGCAGCGCTGAAGTCCGCCGTCATTTCCAGCGCCGCCCCGAGGTTGTTGAAGGCGAACGGACTCGCCGGGATCAGTTCCGTCACCCGCCGGTAGAACGGCACTGCGGCGCTGGCACGCCCGTGGCGGAACAGGAAGTTCCCGAGTGCGGTCTGCGCCTCCCAGTAAGTGGGTTCTACGTCAACCGCGCGCCGGAAGGCGCTCTCCGCCTCCGCATTGTGCTGCTCGCCGTCGAGCGCTTCGCCAAGTCCCATGTAGCCGTCGGCGTCGTCCGGATCGGTGCGGATCGCCTGCCGATAGAGCGTCTCGGCCTGGGCGGTGCGGCCGCTGATCAGGTAGAGGTGGGCGAGCGCTGCGGACACCTCCCGCAGTGACGCATCGAGCCGCAGAGCGGCACTGCAGGCGCTCTCCGCCTGGGCGACGAGCGCGGTGTTGCGGGTGTTCTCGTAATCAACGATGTAACGCTCACACAACCCCGCATAGGCGAGTGCGAACTTCGGATCCAGGACGAGCGCCTGACGGAAGCTGTCCGCTGCGGCCTCCAGCTGCGTGGCGCGCCCCGGTCCCTGCAGCTTCGCAAGTCCGGCCAGGTACAGATCGAAGGCATCCACGTGCGTCGTGGGCGGCGCGCTCGCTTGCGTGCGATCGTTGCTCAGCACCACCTGGAGTGTGCCGACGATGGAGCGTGCGATCTCATCCTGGATCGCCACCAGGTCCTCCCAGGTGCGGTTGTAGGTCTGCGACCAGACGTTGTAGCCGGAGTTCGCATCCACCAGCTGCGCGGTGACGCGCAACTGATTGCCCTGGCGCATGACGCTGCCTTCGAGCACGTGGCGCACGCCCAGGGTCTGCGCAATGGTGCGCACGTCCGCCTCACGGTCCTTGAACGCAAACGCCGAGGTGCGCGAGGCCACCCGCAGACCGTGGATGCGCGCAAGGCGCGCCGAGAGCTCCTGGGCGAGGCCGTCGCCCAGGTAGCTGTTGCCATCCCCGGGAGTCACGTCCACGAGCGGCAGCACGGCTATCGTGTGCGGCGGCTGCACCACGACCGCGCCGGGGCCGGGCTGGGCGCTGCGCGAACCGCGCAGCAGGTGAGTCGCTCCCCACGGCAGGGCGAGCAGTGCCACTACTGCGAGGGCGCCGCCCAGCCATGCGAGCAGCCCCGGCCGGGCGGGCGCTGCGGTGTCGGCTAATCGTGTCGGGCTCGCCGCCGCCTGCGGCTCGGCGGCAACCACGGGGCCCACCTTGGGATCCTGGACCCAGTAGGGCGTTACCGGCTCGCTGCGCCGCCGCTCGGTGAGCGGGCGCACGTTCGCCACCATCCGATAGCCGCGGCCGCGCACGCCCCCGATGTAGCGGGGCGCGTGCGGATCATCCCTGAGCGCGGTGCGCACCAGCTTGACGCGCTGGCTGATGGTCTCGGGGGTAATGATCAGCCCCGGCCACACGCGCTCGATCAGCTGATCGAAGGTCACAAGGTTGGGGGCGGCGCGGGCGAGCGTCACCAGCAGATCAAAGGAAAGGTGCGGCATAGGAATCTCGACCCCGGCACGGGTCACGCGTTGTTGCCCGATGTCGACGATCAGGTCATCAACCTGAAAGCCCGTCTGATCAGGATCACCCGCCGCTTCGGTGCTCTTGTCCATGCCCGGCCGCGTCTTCTCCGGGAAGGGTTCATTAGATGCCCGTTTTGAAACGATGTTACGCCGGAAGCTGGCATGGCGCTCACCTCACACGGCCGCGCGCCCACCCGGGGCGGCAGGCCCCGGATGGGTGCACGGACACGGCTCACTTCTGCAGCATGGCGACCGACACATCGGCGGGATGGCCGGTGTGCACTGCAGTGAGCAGGGGGTTGTTCACCTTGGCGACGGCATCGGCGATGGCCCCCCGGTAACAGCCCCTCCAGAAGGCCTCGTCGGTGAAGCTGTGCCCCTCGTACCCGCACACCTCGCGGGCCGCCGCGGAGATGCGGCCGTAGAGCGTGCGAGCACCCTCCAGGGTGGACAGGTCCAGGTCGCGGTATTTGACCGTGACGCTCTGTTGCTCGGCAGCCGGCAGTTGCCCGGCGGCGAAGAGTCCGACCATGGCGACGAGGGTGATCGAGGCGGGGGAGGTGCGGTGTATCGACTTCAGGATGTTCATTGCGGTTCTCCAGGTTTGGGTGATTCAAGGACCGCCGCCAAGGTATGCACCCGCCCCCGGAACCGCATGAAGAGGGGGTGAAGCCGCGTGAAGATTGCGTGATGAATTGCCGCTGGGGCACGCGCGCGGGTGAAGAATGCAGGTGGGCGGCGCGCCGCCCCGCGGCGCGGGCCCGTTAGCGGGCTTCGACGCCGTCCGCGGTGCCGACCAGCAGCACGTCCGCGGGCCGCACGGCGAAGAGGCCGACCGTGACCACGCCTGCAATCTGGTTCAGCTCACGCTCCAGGGCGACGGGGTCGGCGATGGCGAGCCCGTGCACGTCGAGGATGTGATTGCCGTTATCGGTGATGCACGCCGCGCGCCATACCGGCCGCCCGCCGCGGGCGCGCAGCTGGCGGGCCACGAACTCGCGCGCCATCGGAATTACCTCGATGGGCAGGGGAAACTTTCCCAGCTGCGCCACGATCTTGCCCTCATCCACGATGCACACGAAGCGCGCGGCGGCGGCCGCGACGATCTTCTCGCGCGTGAGTGCCCCGCCCCCACCCTTGATGAGCGCCCGCGCCGGGGTGGCCTCATCGGCGCCATCGACATAGAGGTGCAGCTCGGTGAGCTCATTGAGATCGGCCACCTCGATACCGGCGGCCTGGAGGCGTGCGCTGCTGGCATCGGAGCTGGATACGGCGCGGCGCGCGCGCCCGGGGTGGGCCGCAAGTTCCTCGATGAACAGATTGACGGTGGAACCGGTGCCGACCCCGAGGGTGGCACCGGGCGGGACGAGTTCCAGCGCGGCGCGAGCCGCGCGGCGCTTCTGGGCATCGACATCGGGGGCCATAGGTGATCCGGTATGAAGAAAACGCGGCTTCCAGAAACGACTGTGCCCGCGTCAGCGGCGGGCACAGTCCTCGAATTTGACTCGGCGATCGCTTGCGCGATCGCCGAGTTAAGGCCTATTTCTTCTTCGCAGCTTTCTTCTTGGCCTTCTTCTTTGCCTTCGCCATGTTGGCTCTCCAATTAGAGACGGGTTAGTCCGGGGTCCGAGTATATACACGCGAATCGAAATTACAAGCGAGCACACCACCATCTGTGCTAGGTGCGATGCGCACTGCGGCTCGCATGCGCACCAGCGCGCGCATCATTCGAGCGTGAGGATGAACTTCCAGTGAGCCTCTTCCACCGGTGTGATGGAGAGCCGATTGCCCCGGCGCAGAAGCGCCATGCCCCTGAGCGCGCCGGTCTCGTGCGCGCGTAATTCCTCGAGCGTGATGGTGCGCGCGAGCGCCCGCTTGAGCTGCACGTCCACCATGAACCAGCGCGGATTCTTCGGATCGCTGTCGGGGTCGTAGTGGTGATGCCGTTTGTCGAAGGCGGTGGGATCCGGATACGCCTCCTTCACGATCTGCATGATGGCGACGATCCCGGGCAGTGCGGTGCTGGAGTGATAGAGGAAGGCCTGATCACCCTTCTTCATCTGGTCACGCAGCATATTTCGTGCCTGGTAGTTGCGTACCCCATCCCAGGCCGTGGTGCGCCGCGGCGCGGCCTTGAGGTGCTCGAGCCCGAAGGTGGAGGGCTCGGTCTTCATCAGCCAGTGGTGCATTGGATGATCCCCTCATCGGTGATTACCGCATCCATGCGCACGTCGTGCGCCTGCGGTGCGATGCGCTCAAGCTCCTGGAACGCGTAGGCGAGCCCGACGAGGCGCGGCGCATGCCACGCCCGGCGGTGGTTGCGGAATGCAAAGGCACGATCGTAGTAGCCCCCGCCCGTGCCCAGTCGCAGCCCAAAGCGGTCAAAGCCGACCAGCGGCAGGAACACCAGGTCGAGCCAGCGCGCGCCGAGGCGCGCCGCGTGCTGCGGCTCCTCGATACCGAGCCGGTTGCGCTTCAAGGGGCCGCTCATCTCCACGAAGCGCATGCCGCGCGCCGAGCGCGGCCGGTCGATGCGCGGCAGATACAGGTGGCAGCCGCGCTCGCGCGCGAGCCGGATGAGGGGGGCGGTATCGAGTTCGCTCGGCAGGCTGGCGTAGACGGCGATGCGCGCACCGGCGAGCAGCTCGAGCGCGCCGGCAGCGTTGCGGGCGACGCGCCGGGCGGCGTGCGCGCGTTCACCAGGGGTGAGGCTGCGGCGGCGGGCCACGAGGCGCGCCCGCAGGGTGCTGCGGGCGGCCTCGGGCGCAGAATCAGAAGGCGTCACCCGCCTGTGCCGGTGCGAACCGTTGCTCTCGAACCAGAGCAACAGGTGGGACGGGCTGCGGCAGGTAAGGCTTCCCGCTCAGAGGCGGACGTGCACAGTGCTGCGCGCAAGACGTAGTCCCGAGGGTGTTTCAATTAGGGTCCGAGGTAACCCGGTCCGCTTGTCGAACACCGCAGGTGACGCGCGAACCACTCTACACCATGGATAGCTGACGTGCTTGTAGGGGAAGCACGACTTTCTCACAGTTCCAGCTGCTGGCCCTTCTCGAGTGCGCTCTCGACGCGCTCGCGCAGCGCCCGCACGCGCTGGCCCACGCCGCTGTCGAGCTTGCTCTCGCGGTCGCGGCCCTTGAGGAACTCGTGCGCGAGGTTCAGCGCCGCCATCACCGCGATGCGGTCGTGGCCGACGACCTTGCCGCTGTCGCGGATCTCGCGCATGCGGCCGTTGAGGAACTCGGCGGCATCCAGGAGCGCAGAGCGCTCCTCGTAGGGACAGGCGACCACGTACTCTTTTTCCATGATCCGCACGCTCACGCGTGCCGGCTCGCCTTGACTCATGTACCGTGCTCCAGAGTCTTCAGGCGCCCGATCATGGCTTCCACGCGGGTGCGCACCTGCTCATTCTTATGCATGAGCGTGGCGCGCTCGCCCGCCAGGGACTCGTGGCGCGCCCGCAGCGCGCGGTTCTCGTCCTTGAGATGCTCAAGCACCGCAACCAGCTCCTCAATGCGCTTCGTCAGGCGAGTGAGCTCTAGATCCAGTGGTGTTTTTGTAGTGTCGCTCATGGTCAAGGACTATAGAGCCGCGCTCTTTGGGCGGTCAATAATATAATGTTCCGCTTAACATGATGCAGCCCGACTACACCCGCATCCAGCAGCTGCTCGCGCACCAGCACTCCCTCGCCGATGCCGCCGAGGCGCACGGCACGCTCACCGGCTGTCTGTGCGGCGCCTCCGGCTACCGCTTCGAGGACTGGTTGAAGGAGATCCTGCCCGAGGGCCGGGCGAGTACGGCGGCGGGGGCGGCGCTGCGCGAGCTGTATGACGCGACCGCCTCGGCCCTCATCCAGCCGGACATGGAATTCGAGCTGCTGCTGCCAGAGGACTCGGCCCCGCTCGCCGAGCGCACGCAGGCGCTCACGCAGTGGTGCCAGGGATTTCTCTACGGGCTCGGCGCGGGCCGCATACAGGACCCGGGCCAGCTGCCGGGCGAGGTCGGCGAGATCGTGCGCGACTTCATCGAGATCACGCATGCCGAGATCGATGAGGGGGGCACGGATGAGTCCGACGAGAACGCCTACGCCGAGCTGGTCGAGTTCGTGCGCGTCGGCGTGCAGCTCCTGTTCGAGGAGCTGGCCGTGGCGCGTGCCCCGAGCGCCCCCACCGCAGCGCCGCTGCACTAGCACGTGAGGCGCCATGGCCCGAGATGAGTTCGCGCGCCGGCGGCACCTGCTGATGCGGCAGATGGGCCGCGACTCCATCGCCATCCTGCCGGCCGCCCCGGTGCGCCTGCGCAACAACGACGTCGAATACGCCTACCGCCAGGACAGCGACTTCCAGTACCTCAGCGGTTTCAACGAGCCCGAGGCGGTCGCAGTGCTGGCGCCGGGCCGCGCGCAGGCCGAGTACATATTGTTCGTGCGTGAGCGCAACCCGGAGCGTGAGACCTGGGACGGGCGGCGCGCCGGCCCCGCCGGCGCCAAGCGTGATTTTGGCGCGGACGATGCCTTCCCCATCACCGACATGGACGACATCCTTCCCGGGCTGCTCGAGAACCGCGCGCGCGTGTTCTACACCATGGGGGTGTACGCCGACTTCGACCAGCGGGTGGTCGGCTGGGTGAACGGGCTGCGCACCCAGGCACGCAACGGCCGCCACCCGCCCCAGGAGTTCGTGGCCCTCGATCACGTGCTGCACGACATGCGCCTGTTCAAGTCGCGCACCGAGATCGAGCACATGCGCACGGCGGCGCAGATCGCTGCGCGGGCGCACCAGCGCGCCATGCGCTTCTGCCGTCCGGGTGCCACCGAGTACCAGGTGATGGCGGAACTCGTGCACGAGTTCCGCCGCCACAACGCCGATACCGCTTATCACCCGATCGTCGGCGGCGGCGCCAACAGCTGCATCCTGCATTACCGCGACAACGACCAGCCGCTGGCCAGCGGCGAGCTGCTTCTGATCGATGCCGGCTGCGAGTTCGAGTGCTACGCCTCGGACATCACCCGCACCTTTCCGGTGAACGGGCGCTTCACCAGCGCGCAGCGCGCCGTCTACGAGGTGGTGCTGGAGGCCAACCGCGCCGCCATCGCCAAGGTGCGGCCCGGCAATCACTGGAACGAGCCGCACGAGGCGGCGGTGCGCGTCATCACCCAGGGCCTGGTGAAGCTCGGGCTCCTCAAGGGCCGCGTGCCGGCCCTGATCAAATCCGGCGCCTACCGGCGCTATTTCATGCACCGCACCGGGCACTGGCTCGGGCTCGACGTGCACGACGTCGGTGACTACAAGATCGGCGACGAGTGGCGGGTATTCGAACCGGGCATGGCACTGACCGTGGAGCCGGGCATCTACCTGCCCGCCGGCGCCCGCGGCGTGCCGAAGCGCTTCCGCAACATCGGCATCCGCATTGAGGACGACGTGATCGTGACCAAGAAGGGCGCCGAGGTGCTGACCGCACGTGCGCCTAAGGATGCGGACCAGATCGAAGCCCTGATGGCGCGCGGCTGAAGGCTGAGCGCGCGTGCCATGACACCCGAACCTGCAAGCGCCGCCACCGCGGTCGACGTCGCCATCGTCGGCGGGGGGCTCGTGGGTGCGAGTCTTGCCACGGCGCTCATCGGCACGGGCGTGCGGGTGCTTCTGATCGAAGGCGTGCCCTTCGACAGCGGCGCGCAGCCGAGCTTCGATGAGCGCACCACCGCGCTCGGCAACGCCAGCCGCCGCATCTTCGCGGCACTCGGGGTGTGGGATGAGCTCGCCCGCGAGGCAGGTCCGATCCGCTCCATTCACGTCTCGGAGGCCGGCCGCTTCGGCTTCGCGCGCCTCGAGGCGCGCGAGCAGGACGTCGAGGCCTTCGGCTACGTGGTCGCAAACCGCGCGCTCGGGGCCGCGCTGTGGCGCAGGCTGCAGGGGGCGCCGCAACTGACGCTGCGCGTACCGGCGCGGCTCACCGGACTTAACATCGGCGCGGCGGACGTTGAGCTCGCGCTCGCCGATGCGGCCGGCCACAGCGAATCCTTCCGTGCGCGCCTGGTGGTGGCGGCCGACGGGGCGCAGTCCCAGGTCCGTAGCGCTGCGGGGATCGAGGCTGCGGTGCAGGACTATGAACAGGTGGCGGTCGTGGCCACCGTGGCTACCGATGCGCCGCATCAGGATCGCGCCTTCGAGCGTTTCACCGCCGCCGGGCCGATCGCAGTGCTGCCGCTCGCGGATGGCCGCCTCGCGGTGATCTGGGCGACCACGCCCGGGAACGCGCAGCGGCTCTTGGCGCTGGACGAGGCGGCCTACCTCGGGGAGCTGCAAAGCGCCTTCGGCTGGCGCGCCGGCCGCTTCACCGCCAGCGGGCGGCGCGGCTCGTATGCGCTGCAGCTCACGCGCGCGACCGCGCCCGTGGGCCCGCGCACCGCGCTCATCGGCAACGCCGCCCAGGCGCTGCATCCGGTGGCGGGCCAGGGCTTCAACCTCGGCCTGCGCGATGCCGCGATGCTGGCGGAAGTACTGGCGCAGGCGCCGGGAGATGCGGGTGCGCCGGAGCTCCTGGCGCGCTTCGCCGCCTGGCGCGCGCGCGACCGCAGCGGCGTGGTGCGCTTCACCGACTCGCTGGTGAAGCTCTTCGGCGACCCACGCCCCGGGATGGGACTGCTGCGCAACCTCGGCCTGCTCGCTTTCGATCTCACGCCTCCGGCCAAGAGCGCGCTGGCGCGCGTCAGCGCCGGCTTCGGCGGCCCGGCACCGCGCCTGGCGCGCGGGCTCGCGCTGCGGCCATGAGCGCCACCACGACCGAAGTGGCGATCGTCGGCGGCGGCCCGGTCGGGGCCTGCGCCGCGGCGCTGCTTGCGCGTGCCGGGGTTGCCGTGACGCTGCTCGAGCCGCACCCGCCCGAGCCCATCCCCGCCGGTGCCGCCCCCGAGACGCGCGTGGTGGCATTGTCGCGCGCGAGCGAGCGCACGCTGCGCGCCGCCGGGGCCTGGGGCGGCATCGAGGGCGTGCGGCTCGCACCCTACGAGCGCATGCGCATCTGGCACGAGAGTCGCGACGTGTCCGCCGCGCTGGTGTTCGACGCCGCCGACGTCGGGGAACCCAACCTCGGCTACATCCTCGAAAACCGTCTGCTGCAGCGGGCGCTCCTGGACGCCTTCAGCGCCGCCGGCGGCCGGCTCGAGCGCGCCGCGTTCACCGGGCTGCGGATGAGCGGTGAGGGAGCGCTGCTCAGTACCGCGAGCGGTGAGCTCAATGCACGTCTGGTGATCGGGGCGGACGGGGCGGATTCGCGCGTGCGCGCTACCGCCGGTCTCAGCGCCGCCACGGGCGATTACCACCAGAACGCGATCGTCGCCAACGTCGCCACCGAGCGGCCCCACGAGCACACGGCGTGGCAGCGCTTCATGCACGACGGCACGCTCGCCTTCCTGCCGCTCGCGGACGGCTCGAGCTCGATCGTGTGGTCGGCCGACACCGCCCGCGCCGCGGGGCTGCTCGCACTGGACACGGAGGCCTTCGCCGCGGCGCTTGATGAGGGCTCGGGCCACGCCCTCGGCCGCACGCGCCTGCTGAGCGCACGCGTCGCGGTGCCGCTGCGGCGCCTGAACGCTACGCACTACGTGGCCGAGCGCGTCGCGCTCGTGGGCGATGCCGCCCACGTGGTGCACCCGCTCGCCGGCCAGGGGGTGAACCTAGGTCTGCTCGATGCCGCGGCGCTCGCGCAGGTAGTGATTGCGGGGCGCGCGGCGCGCGAGGACCCGGGCGCCCTTGGGGTATTGCGCGCCTACGAGCGCTGGCGCAAGAGCGAGGTGGCGGTGATGGCCGGGGCCATCGAGGTGTTCGACCGGCTGCTGGCGCACGGCACCGGTCCGCTGGCGCGGCTCGCGCAGGCGGGACTTGCGGTGGTGAACCGCAGCCAGGAGCTGCGGCGCTTCTTCATTCGCAGGGCGTTGGGTATGAGCGGGGAGCTGCCGCAGGTCGCGCGCTGAGTGTCGGGCGCGTGGCGAGGTACACCCCGAGGGCCGCGAGCACGATGCCGCTCACCTGCAGCAGCGTCAGCGGCTCGCGCAGCACCAGGTAGTCGAGCAGCGCCGTGACCGGTGGCATCAGGAAGAAGAGGGCCGCCACCTGGTTCACCGCGCCGCGCCTGAGCAGCAGAAAGAAGAGTGCGAAGCCACCGACCGCGTTCACCCCGATGAGCCAGGTGAGACTGACGATGAGAGCCGGCGAGCCGTCCGTGCGCAGCCCCTCGCGCAGCGCGAACGGCAGCAGCAGCGCTGCGCCCACGGCGTGCTGCAGGGCGAGCCCGCTGCGCAAGTCGACGTTCGAGGCGAAGTGCTTCTGGTAGACGGTGCCGGCGCTGATGCCGACCAGGCTTGCGAATACCGCGACATAGGCGGCCAAGCCCGCGGAGCTGTCGAGGCGCACGCCGGCGCTGACTGCCAGGGCGACCCCGCTGAAGCCGCAGGCGAAGCCGAGCCACTGGAGGGCGCGCACCGGCTCCCCGAAGGCGAGGCCGATGAGTGCGGTCGCGATCGGCATCGTGCCGGTGACGAGCGCGATGAGGCCCATGCTGACCCCGCGGGCGGCGGCGAAATAGATACAGCCGAACTGCAGCGCGAGCGAGGTCGCGCCCACAAAGGCGCTGTGCAGCACGTCACGGCCGTGTGGCCAGCCGACGCGCCCGATGAGGGCGAGCAGCGCGTAGATGAGGCCGGCGCCGCAGAAGCGCAGTTCCAGCAGCGTGAAGGGCGGGGAGTGGCCGAGGGCGAGCTTGGCGGTGGGGTAGCCGGTGCACCACACCAGCACGAACGCGGCGCCGAGCAGCGCCGCGGGTACGCGCGCAGCTGCGCTGCGGCCTGCCGGCGGCGTGCCAGCCGGCGCTTTCAGTGCAGCGGGATCAGGTCGATCTTCGCGGCGCAGACGAAGTCGTTCTCGGACAGGCCGTGCACCGCGTGCGTGGTGAAGGTGACGCGGCAGTAGTTGTAGCCCACCTCAAGATCGGGGTGGTGGTCTTCGATGTTGGCGATGTGGGCCAGCGCGTTGACGAAGCTCATCGTGCGATAGAAATCCCTGAACGCGAACTCGCGCCGGATGGCGTGTGCCTCGGCGCTGAGGGTCCAGGCCTCACTCACCTGGCGCAGCAGTTCCTCCGCACGCGCGCGCGGCAACGGCGGCGTGCCGCCCTCACAGGGCTTACAGCGGCGGCTGGCGAGCTCGCTCATGCGCGCTGCAGCGGCTCGTAGTGGCGTGCGACGTAGGCCTCGACCAGCTCCTGGAACTCCTCCGCAATACGCTCACCCTTGAGGGTCACGGTCTTCTCGCCGTCCTCGTACACCGGCGCCACCGCCCGCTCACCGGTGCCGGGCAGGCTGATGCCGATGTTGGCGTGCTTGCTCTCGCCCGGCCCGTTCACCACGCACCCCATGACGGCCACGGTCATCTCCTCGACCCCCGCGTACTCGCGCCGCCACTGCGGCATGCGGTGGCGGATGTGCGTCTGGATGTTCTGCGCCAGCTCCTGGAAGAAGGTGCTGGTGGTGCGCCCGCATCCCGGGCAGGCGACCACCATGGGCGTGAAGGAGCGCAGCCCCATGGTCTGCAGGATCTCCTGCGCGACGATGACCTCCTGGGTGCGGTCGCCGTTGGGCTCGGGCGTGAGTGAGACGCGGATGGTATCGCCGATGCCCCCTTGCAGCAGCACCGACATGCCGGCGGTGGAGGCGACGATACCCTTGGAGCCCATGCCCGCTTCCGTGAGGCCGAGGTGCAGCGGGTAGTCGCACCGCGCCGCGAGGTCCCTGTAGATGGCGATGAGGTCCTGCACGCCGGAGACCTTGGCGGACAGGATGATGCGCGCGTGCGGCAGCCCCAGCTGCTCGGCGCGCGCGGCGCTTGAGAGTGCCGACTCGACCACCGCCGCGCGCATGACCTGCTGGGCGTCGCGCGGCTCGGCGAGCCGGGAGTTCTCGTCCATGAGGCGGGTGAGCAGTTCCGGATCCAGGCTCCCCCAGTTGACCCCGATGCGCACCGGCTTGCCGTAGCGGCAGGCGGTCTCGATCATCTCGGCGAACTGCGGGTCGCGCTTGCTGCCGCGGCCGACGTTACCGGGGTTGATGCGGTACTTGGCGAGCGCTTCGGCGCACGCCGGGTACTCGCGCAGCAGCTTGTGGCCGTTGAAGTGGAAGTCACCGATGAGCGGTACGCGCACGCCGAGGGCATCCAGGCGCTCGCGGATGGGCGCCACCGCGGCGGCCGCTTCCGCGCTGTTGACGGTGAGGCGCACCAGCTCCGAACCGGCGCGCGCGAGCGACTGCACTTGCTTGACGGTGCCGCTGACGTCGGCCGTGTCGGTATTGGTCATCGACTGCACGACGATGGGGGCGCCACCGCCGACGCGCACCGGGCCGATGGTGACCTCGATGGAGGAACGACGCTCGATTGTCATGAATGTTTCAGAAACTGCCTTGGGGACAGGGTGAATTCTGCCACGCTTGGGCGGGGCGAATCAGGGCTGCTATCATGCGCCCGCCCGAATCAGTCTGTTCGGAGAGTGTCCGGCCACGGGGCCGGGCCGCCGAAGGCGCAATTTCCGCCCGGAAACGCTCAGGCCCAAGAACGGCAGACGGCGGCTGGCAGCAGCCGCGGGGGCTTCTGGAGAGCGGTGGATCCCCTCAATCGGATCCGCCCACCGAAGGGGAGCGGCGCTCAGGAAGGCGCCTGATCTCTCAGGTCACAGGACAGAAGGGCGGCAGGCCTCCCGAGCGCGGGCGTGCCTGCCGCTTTGTTATGGCCGCGACCTTTCGGAGCACTTGTGGGAAGACAGACCCCGCTCTTCAGCCTGCACCAGGAACTCGGTGCCCGCCTCGTCGACTTCGGCGGCTGGGACATGCCGGTGCAGTACGGCTCACAGATCGGCGAGCACCACGCGGTACGCCGCGCCGCAGGCGTCTTCGATGTCTCGCACATGTGCGTCATCGATCTAGCCGGCGAGCGCGTGCGCGTCTTCCTCGAGCAGCTGCTGGCCAACGACGTCGGGCGGCTCAAGGTTCCTGGCAGGGCGCTCTACAGCTGTCTGCTCAAGGACTCCGGCGGCATCCTCGATGACCTGATCGTCTACTACCTCGGCGAGCGCAGCTTCCGCATGGTGGTCAATGCGGGCACGCGCGACAAGGACCTGGCCTGGATCCGCGCCCGTGCCGCAGCCTACGGAGTCACCGTCACCGAGCGCACCGATCTCGCCATGCTCGCGGTGCAGGGACCGGAGGCGCGCGCCAAGGCGGCGCAGCTGTTGTCCGCTGCGGATGCGGCCGCAGCCTTAGCGCTGGATGTATTTTCCGGTCGCGAGCTCGGTGGCTGGTTTATCGCGCGCACCGGCTATACCGGCGAGGACGGTTTCGAGATCATGCTGGCGGCCGCCGACGCTGTGCCGGCCTGGCGCAGTTTGAATTCCCTCGGCGTCGCCTCCTGCGGCCTGGGTGCCCGCGACACGCTGCGGCTGGAGGCGGGCATGAACCTCTACGGCAACGACATGGATGAGAGCACCCACCCGTACGAATCCGCTCTCGCCTGGACGGTGGCACTGAAACCTGCGACGCGCGATTTCATCGGCCGCGCGGCGCTCGAGCCGCTCGCGGCGGCGGGTTCACCGCGCAAGCTCGTCGGCCTCTTGCTCGAGGATCGCGGCGTGCTGCGCAGCCATCAGAAAGTAATCATCGCCGGCGTCGGGGAGGGCGAGATCACCAGTGGCACCTTCTCACCGACGCTCGAGCGTTCCATTGCGCTCGCGCGCGTGCCGGCGGCCACGGGTGCGGCGGTGCAGGTCGACATCCGCGGCAAACTGCTGAATGCCCGCGTGGTGAAACCGCCGTTCGTGCGCTTTGGCCGCTCCCTGATCCCCTTCACATAAGGCTTAAGGACACTCATGAGCAAGCTTCCCGCGGATCTCAGGTACACCAAGTCGCACGAGTGGGTGCGCAGCTTGGACGATGGCACGCTCGAGATCGGCATCACCGATCACGCGCAGCACGCGCTCGGGGATCTGGTGTTCGTCGAGGTGCCCGAGGCCGGGCGCGCCGTAAAGGTCGGCGAGGCCTGCGCAGTGGTCGAGTCCGTCAAGGCCGCCTCCGATGTGTACGCGCCGCTCGCCGGAGAGGTGACTGCCGGCAACCCCAAGCTCGCCCAGGAGCCCGAGACGGTGAACAGCGACCCCTACGGTCAGGGCTGGCTGTGGCGGCTGCGGCCGGCGCCCGGGGCGCTCGCGGCCGCGCAGCTGCTCGCCGCGGCTGACTACCAGCAGGTGCTGGACGCGGAGGGCGGCTGAATGGCCTTCATCCCCCATACCCCGGAGGACGTCACGGCGATGCTCGCGCAGATCGGCGCCGGCAGCATCGAGGAGCTCTTCGATGAGATCCCGAGCGAGCTGCGTATCAAGGCACTCGCCGCTATCCCCGAGGAGCTCAACGAGATGCAGGTCGGGCGCCTGATGAGCGAGCGCGCCCGCCAGGACGGGGTGCTGCTGAACTTCATCGGCGCCGGCGCCTACGAGCACCACATTCCCGCGGCGGTCTGGGCGATCACCACACGCGGAGAGTTCTACAGCGCCTACACGCCCTACCAGGCGGAGGCGAGCCAGGGGACGCTGCAGCTGATTTACGAGTTCCAGACCATGATCGCGCGCCTTACGGGCATGGAGGTGGCGAACGCTTCCATGTACGACGGCGCTACGGCGACCGCGGAAGCCGCGCTCATGGCGGTGCGTGCCAACCGCAGGTCCACATCCGCGCGGATCCTCGTGCCGACGACGCTCCATCCGCATTACCGGCGCGTGGCCGTGGCGAGCGCCCACAACCAGGGACTGAAGTTCGAGGAGCTCCCCTACGCCCCCGGGGAGGGCGTACTCGCCCCGGCGACGCTGGCGCGCTACGACGCTGAGGACATCACCGCGCTCGTCATTCAGCAGCCGAATTTCTTCGGCCGCCTCGAGGAGGTGGATACGCTCACCGATTGGGCCCACGCGCACGGGATTCTCGTGATCGCCGTCGTCAACCCGATGGCGCTCGCGCTCCTGAAGCCCCCCGGGCAGTGGGGCACGCGCGGCGCGGACATTGCGGTCGGGGAGGGACAGCCGCTCGGGGTGCCCCTGTCCAGCGGCGGGCCGTACTTCGGCTTCATGACGACGCGCATGGACTACGTGCGCCAGATGCCCGGGCGCATCGTCGGGCGCACGCTCGATGTCGCCGGCAAGAGCGGCTTCACCCTCACGCTGCAGGCGCGCGAGCAGCACATTCGGCGCGCCAAGGCCACCTCCAACATCTGCACCAACCAGGGTCTGCTGGTGACCGCGGCCACGATCTACCTCTCGCTCATGGGGCCGCAGGGGTTGGCGCGCACGGCGGCGGCGAGCCATGCACGCACGCGCGAACTTCTCGCGATGCTCACGCGCGTGCCGGGCGTGCGCACAGCCTTCGCAGGTCCGGTGTTCCACGAGGCGGTGCTGCAGCTCGACCGCCCGGTGGCCCCGGTGCTGAAGAGCCTGGCCGCACGTGGCATCGCCGCCGGCCTCGACCTGAGCGGCTACTACCCCGAGCTCGGGCACGCGCTGCTCACCTGCGCCACCGAGACCAAGACGCAGGCGGATCTGGAACGCTTCCGTGTCGCCCTGAGTGACGTACTGCAGGCCGCGCGCGCCGCCTGAAGGAGGGCCCCATGGCCGTAAGCGAAAAAGTGATCTTCGAGTATTCGACCCCGGGGCGCGGGGCGAGCGACCAGTGGCCGCAGGCGGTGCCGGAGGCGGCGCTCGCGGACCTGCCGGCGGGGCTGCGCCGCGCCGCGCCGCCGCAGCTCCCGGAAGTCGGGGAGCTGGAAGCGGTGCGCCATTTCACGCGCCTGTCGCAGCTGAACTTCTCCATCGACACGCAGTTCTACCCGCTCGGTTCGTGCACGATGAAATACAACCCCAAGGCCTGTAATCAGTATGCGATGCTGCCGGAGTTCCTGGCGCGCCATCCGCTCGCCCCCGAATCACACGGCCAGGGATTTCTCGCCTGCATGTACGAGCTGCAGGAGATGCTCAAGGAAGTGACCGGCATGCAGGGGGTGGCGCTCTCGCCGATGGCCGGCGCGCACGGGGAGTTCGCCGGTGTTGCCATGATCCGCGCCTATCACCGCGCGCGCGGGGACCTGCAGCGCAACGAGATCATCGTGCCGGAGGCCGCGCACGGCACCAATCCGGCCACCGCCACCATGTGCGGCTGCGTGGTGCGCGAGATCCCGGTGGATGTACACGGGGACGTGGAGCTCGAGGCGCTGCGCGCCGTGGTCGGCCCGAACACCGCGGGCATCATGCTCACCAACCCCTCGACCCTGGGCGTGTTCGAGCGGCGCATCGGGGAAGTCGCACGCATCGTGCATCAGGCCGGCGGCCTCCTTTACTACGACGGCGCCAACCTGAACGCCATCCTCGGCAAGGTGCGTCCCGGGGACATGGGGTTCGACGTCATTCACATGAACCTGCACAAGACCTTCTCGACCCCGCACGGGGGCGGCGGCCCGGGGGCCGGTGCGGTCGGCGTGGGCACGCGGCTCTTGCCGTTCCTGCCGATCCCGCTGGTTGCCAAGGAGGGCGAGCGCTACCGCTGGCTCACCGAGAGCGATCTGCCGCAGTCGATCGGGCGGCTGTCGGCGTTCATGGGCAACGCCGGGGTGCTGTTGCGCGCCTACATCTACATGCGCCTGCTCGGGCGCGAAGGCATGCAGCGGGTGGGGGAGTACGCCACCTTGAACGCCAACTACCTGCTCAAGCGCCTGCAGCAGGCCGGCTTTGATGCCGCCTATCCGCAGCGGCGCGCGAGCCACGAGTTCATCATCACGCTCAGACGCCAGGCGCGCGAGCTCAACGTGACGGCGATGGACTTCGCCAAGCGACTGCTCGATTACGGCTTCCACGCCCCGACCACCTACTTCCCGCTCCTGGTGCCGGAGTGCCTGCTGATCGAGCCCACCGAGACCGAGAGCCGCCAGATGCTCGATGCCTTTGTGACGGCCCTGTCACAGATCCAGAAGGAAGCCGAGCAAGAACCCGGGCGGGTAACCAGCGCTCCGCATACCATGCCAGTGCGCCGCCTCGATGACGTCCGGGCGGCAAGGCAACTGGACCTCACATGGAAGCCGACGGCGCCGCTGCAGACCGCTACAAACCCCGGGGCCTGACACGCATAGTGCGGGCCTTCGCCTCCAGCTGGTACGGCCTGAAGGGGGCCTACCGCGAAGAGGCGGCCTTCCGTCAGGAACTTGCCCTCGCCGCGATCGTCATACCGCTGGGTCTGTGGCTCGGACATGGCCCCATAGAGCGCGCACTGCTGGTGGCGCCCGTTTTCGTCATCCTCATCGTGGAACTGCTGAACAGCGCCATCGAGGCGACCGTCGACCGTATCGGACTTGAGCGTCACACGCTCGCCGGACTTGCCAAGGACATCGGGTCCGCGGCGGTGCTCATGTCCTTCGTGCTGCTCGCGGTGGTCTGGCTGATCGTGCTGTCCGGCCGCTAGGAAGCCTTATCTGATGCAATGCCTGCGCCTGCTTGGGCTGAGCCTGCTGTTGTCTGCCACCGCGCTGTGCCAGGCGGCCGGCCCGCTCACCGCCGCCGCCGCCCCGGCCGCGCCCAGCCCGGCGACCGCCACCGCGCCGCCGCCGCCGCCGGCCAATGTTCCCGGACCCCCACCCCCGGGCGGGGAGACCGGCCAGCCCAATGCCGCGCAGGCCGCCGTCGCCGTCGAGGGCAACCCCGACTGGGCCGTGACGCTCGAGCGCATCGCCACGAGCGTGGTCTCGATCAATGTCGACCAGACGCGCGCCTTCGACACCGAGTGGAACACCACCGCGCAGGCGACCGGCTTCGTCGTGGACGCCGAGCGCGGCCTGATCCTCACCAACCGCCACGTGGTGACTCCCGGGCCTGTGACTTCGGAGGCCACCTTCCTCAACCGCGAGGAAGTGCAGCTCTACCCGGTGTACCGCGATCCGGTCCACGACTTCGGCATCTACCGCTACGATCCGAAGAAGCTGCGCTTCATCAAGCCCAAAGCGCTGCCGCTCTTCCCGGAAGGCGCGCAGGTCGGGCGCGAGATCCGCGTGGTCGGCAACAACGCCGGCGAGCAGCTCTCGATCCTCGCCGGCACGCTCGCGCGCCTCGATCGTGATGCCCCCGAGTACGGCGTCACCAAGTACAACGACTTCAACACCTTCTACCTGCAGGCCGCCTCCGGCACCTCGGGGGGCTCCTCCGGGTCACCGGTCATCGACATTCGCGGCCGCGTGGTGGCGCTCAATGCCGGCGGCGCAAGTGGCGCCGCCTCGAGCTTCTACCTGCCCCTCGGACGCGTGAAGCGCGCGCTGGAGCTGATCCAGCAGGGCAAGCCTGTGCCGCGCGGCACGCTCTACAGTGTCTTCAACTACACCCCCTACGACGAGCTTGAGCGCTTGGGGCTGTCCGGCACCACCGAGACCGCGGTGCGCAGGGACTTCCCCCGCAACACCGGCATGCTGGTGGTGAGCGAGGTACTGCCCGGGAGCCCGAGCGAGAACGTGCTGCAGACCGGGGACATCCTGGTGCGCTTGAACGGGCGCTACGTCACGCAGTTCGAGCCGCTCGAGGAGGTGCTCGATGAGGCGGTCGGCGCTCAGGTCGAGGTGGAACTCGAGCGCGGCGGCAAGGCGGTCTCCGCCAAGCTGCCCGTCGGGCGACCTGCATGCGATCACCCCCAGTGCCTACGCGGAGTTCAGTGACGCGGTGGTGCACACGCTCTCCTACCAGCAGGCGCGGCATTTCAACGTGCCGGTGCGCGGAGTGTTCATCGCCAACCCGGGCTACGCCTTCAGTGCCGCCGGCATTCCGCGCGGCGCTGTGGTGCTGACGCTCAACGGCAAGAACACCGACACGCTCAAGGACTTCGAGGCGGGCATCGCCCAGCTCGGTGACGGCGACCGCGCCACGGTGCGCTTCCTCACCATCGATGATCCGAACAGCACCGATCTGCGCACCATCCGCATGGACCGGCTGTGGTTTCCGGCGCACCACTGCGAGCGTAACGATGCCGCCGGCCTGTGGGATTGCCACGACCTGGCGCCCGGGCCGGCGCCGAAGCCCGCGGAAGTGAGCGCGACGCGCTTTCCCAAATACCCCGACCCGCGCATGACGGCCCTCGCGCCCTCGCTCGCCATGGTGACCTTCGACATGCCGTACTCGGTGTCCGGGATCACCGAGCGCAACTATCACGGCACGGGCCTGGTCGTTGATGCCCAGCGCGGACTCGTAGTCGTCGACCGCAACACCGTACCGGTCGCGGTCGGGGACGTCACCGTCACCTTCGCTGGCACCGTGCAGGTGCCCGGACGCGTCGTCTACGTACATCCGCTGCACGACTTCGCGGTGGTGGCTTACGACCCGAAGCTCCTGGGCGATACGCCGGTGAAGTCCGCGCGCCTGCTGGCGCGGGAGATCTCCCCCGGTGAGCGCATCTGGGTGGTGGGCTTGAGCGGCGACAACCAGCTGCGCGCGCGCAGCACGGAGATCGCAAGCTTGGATCCCCTCGAGCTGCCGCTGTCGCGCACCATGCGCTTCCGTGACAGCAACATCGAGACCGCGCAGCTGGTGAACCCGCCGCTCGAGTACGACGGCGTGCTCGCCGATGCCAGCGGCGCGGTCCTGGGCACGTGGTCCAGTTTCGCGTACGAGAACGGCCGCGAGATCACTCAGGACACCCGCGGGGTGCCGATCGATGTCGTGGCCGACATGCTCGAGCGCGTGCGCACCGGGCGCGTGCTGCACTCCCTCGAAGCGGAACTCGGCGTCATGCCGCTCGCCACGGCCCGCGAGCTCGGTCTGCCGCAGGACTGGACCCAGCGGCTCGCCGTGCACGCGCCGAGTCGCCGCCAGGTCTTGAGCGTGGTGCGCCTCGTCGGCGGCTCGGATGCCGCGCGCCAGCTGCAGCCCGGCGACCTGCTGCTGGCGATCGATGGCAAGGTGGTCACGCGCTTCCGCGAGGTGGAGCAGGCCGCTGCCGACAAGGAGCGCGTGCAGGTCACCGTGTGGCGCAACAAGGCGCAACAGACCCTTGCGATCGAGACCGCGGCGCTGCCGGGGTCCGACGTCGAGCGCATCGTGCAGTGGGCCGGCGCGACGCTGCAGGCGCCGCACCGCGCGATGAGTGCACAGCGTGGCATCGAGCCCGAGGGCGTGTACGTCGCCTACTTCGCCTACGGCTCGCCTGCGACCCGTCACGGTCTGTACCCGGGGCGACGCATTGTCGAGGTCGACGGCGTGCCGACCCCGGATCTGGACGCCTTCCTCAAGGTTGTGCTGGGGCGCCCCGACCGCTCCTCGGTGCGCCTGAAGACCATCACCTGGAACAATGCCCCCGAGGTCATCACGCTCAAGCTCGACAAGCACTACTGGCCCGCTTACGAACTGACCCATAGCGAGTCCGGCTGGATACGGCGCTCGCTGGAGTAAGCGCGGTGCGCGCCGCAGCGCGCGCGTGCTTAAGTCAAAGCCGAGGGGCGTGCCTGGCACGAGCCTCGCGCGTGACGGCGTGACACGACTCGCGTTCTGGCGCACCCGCGGACGTTGCCGGCGCAGTTTTTCACGCTCAGGTGATGCTTTCGCACAACACGCGCCGGCTGCACCCGAGGGCTTGATAGAATCTGTCTGATCTATGGTGCGAATTGTCAGAGCGACGCAGGTCGAGATCGAGAATGCCGTGCAGGCGCTGCGCGACGGTGAGCTCGTGGTCTTTCCCACGGAGACCGTTTACGGGCTCGGCGCGAACGCGCAGAACCCGGCCGCAGTGCGCAAGATCTTCGAGACCAAGGGACGTCCGGCAAATCACCCGGTGATCGTGCACCTGGACAGCCCGCGCTACCTGCACCGCTGGGTGCGCGAGGTGCCCGAGTCCGCCAACCGCCTGGCCGAAACCTTCTGGCCGGGGCCGCTCACCATGGTGATGGCACGCGCGCCCCACGTGCATGAACTCATCACCGGCGGCCAGGACACGATCGCGATCCGGGTGCCCGCACATCCGATGGCGCAGCAGCTGCTCACCGCCTTCGGCGGCGGCATCGCGGCGCCTTCCGCCAACCGCTACGGGCGCCTCTCGCCCACGCGCGCTGAACACGTGCGCGAGGAACTCGGCGAGGCGGTGCGCGTGATTCTCGACGGCGGGGAATGCCAGATCGGCCTCGAATCCACCATCGTCGCCGTCACCGGCGAGCAGGTGCGCCTGCTGCGCCCCGGCAGCGTCACTGCCACGCAGCTGCGCGAAGTTGTCGGTGAGCTCGCCCTCGGCCCCGACCTGGACTCCCCGCGCGTACCCGGCGGCACCCCGACGCACTACGCGCCGGCGACGCCGCTCACCATCGTGCCCGCCGGGGAGATCGACGCGCAGGCGGATGCTGCCTCTGCCGGCGGCCGCCGCGTGGCGGTGCTGGCGCAGCGTCTGCCGCTGCGCGCGCACAAGTACGTCACCTGGATCAACGCCGGCCGGCGTGCGGAAGTCTACGCCCACGACCTGTACAACAACCTGCGCACGCTCGACCGCGCTGGCTGCCAGCGCATCCTGGTCCAGAGCGTGCCCGACGGTGACGTCTGGGAGGCGGCGCGCGACCGCCTGGTGCGCGCCGCCACTAACATCGCCGACAGCGACGACGGCACCGGCACGATGGCCGTGCTGCCGTAAAGGTGCGCCGCCCGCGGTTCATCGACCCGTTCCAGCCCGCGGAGATCCGCCGCCTGGTGCGCGAGTTCGGTTCCCCGCTCCTCATCCTCGACTGTGAGCGCGTGCGCGTGCAGTACCGCAAGCTGCGTCGCGCCCTGCCGCACGTGGATCTGCACTACGCGCTCAAACCCATGCCACATGCGGCCGTGGTGCAGACGGTGCTCGAGGAGGGCGGCTTCCTCGACCTCGCCACCAGTGGCGAGGTGCAGCTGGCCGCGCGCCTGGGGGTGGACGCGGCACGCTGCATCCACACGCACCCGATCAAGCGCCCCGAGGACATCGCCAACGCGCTCGCCTTCGGCGTGCGTACCTTCGTCGCCGACAATCCCGATGAGGTGCGCAAGTTCGCGCGTTTCACCTCGGCCGCCGAGCTCCTGCTGCGCGTCTCGTTCCGCGCCCCGGGTGCGGTGTGCGACCTGTCGCGCAAGTTCGGCTGTGACCCGGAGGACCTCCTGCCCGTCGCACGCCTGGCAGCGCAGCTGGGCGTGCGCGTGCGCGGCCTGTCCTTCCATGTCGGCTCCCAGACCCCGGATGCCACCAAGCATGTCGAGGCGGTGAGTGCCTGCGCACGCCTGATGAGGGCGGCGCGCCGCGAGCGGCTCGGCGTGTTCGACACGCTCGACATCGGCGGCGGCTTTCCCATCGACTACGCCACCCCGGTGCAGGACATCGCGCGCTTCTGCGCGCCCTTGCGCGCGGTGCTGGCGCGGCTGCCCCAGCGCGTGCGCGTGCTCGCTGAGCCCGGCCGTTACATCGTCGGTCCCGCCGCCATCGGGGTCGCCTCAGTCATGGGGCGCGCGCAGCGTGAAGGCCACTGGTGGTATTACCTGGATGACGGCCTGTACGGCTCCTACAGCGGCCAGTTGTTCGATCACGCGCGCTACCCGGTCGAGCCGCTGCGCGCGGCCGCGGAACGGCTGCCGGCGGTGCTCGCCGGGCCCACCTGCGACAGCATCGATGTGATCGCCGAGAACCTCATGCTGCCGAAGCTCAGGACCGGCGATCTGCTGGTGGGGCGCGCCATGGGGGCCTACACCTGGGCGAGCGCCACCGAGTTCAACTTCTTCCCCCGGGCGACGGTGGTGGCGGTGAACCGCCATCCCGGGGATGCCGGTGGCGTGAGCCCCTAGCGCCCATGCCTGCCGCCCCCATCAGGAGCATCGTCTTCGACATCGGCTGGGTGTTCGTGCGCTTGAATTACGCGCCGTTCCTTGAGTTCCTGAGTGCGCGCGGCGCGCACGCGCCCGATATGGAGGCGGTGATCTCCCGCATCGCACTGGAGGAGCACGAGAGCGGGCGGCTGCACGGTGATGAACTGCTCGAGCGCCTGGCGGGGCTGGCCGTGGAGCCGGTACCGCTGCACGAGGTGCGCGCGCACTGGACCGGGATGTTCGAGCTGGATGCGGCCATGGTCGATCTGGCGCACCGCCTGGCTGCGCACTACCGCGTCCACCTGCTTTCCAACATCGGCGATTTGCACTGGGCGCATCTGTCGCGCGAGTTCCGGCTGCACGCACATCGGCCATGGCGCGCTGCCCTCCTACCTCGCCGGCGTCATGAAGCCGCACCCCGGGATCTACGCCGAGGCCGAGAGGCGCTTTGCACTGACGCCGGCGCACACGGTGTTCATCGATGACCGGGCCGATAACATCGCCACCGCGAGCGCGCGCGGCTGGCACGGCATCGTGCATGCCGATTACTTAAGCACGGTGCGCGCGCTGCGCGCCCTGGGCGTGGATTGCTAGCCCGGCGCCAGCTGCGCGCGCTGCACAGCCTGGAGGTCTTTGTCGCATGAGCCCATTCCTGTCCGCCACGGCCGCCGCCACCGCGCTGCTGATCTGTTCCAACGTCTTCATGACCTTCGCCTGGTATGCGCACCTGAAGAACCTCGCCGATCGGCCCTGGTACCTGGCGGCGCTCGTGAGCTGGGGCATCGCGCTGTTCGAGTACCTGCTGCAGGTGCCGGGCAACCGCATCGGCTACACGCAGCTCTCGCTCGCGCAGCTGAAGATCCTGCAGGAGGTGATTACGCTTGCCGTGTTCGTGCCGTTCGCGGTCTTCTACATGGGCAAAACCCTGCGACTCGATTACCTGTGGGCGGCGCTGTGCATCATGGGTGCGGTATATTTCGTGTTCCGCTCGCCGGAACACGCATGAAGAACAACGAAGTCGCCGCAGACCCACCTACCGCCATCCATACCCAGGTCATCGCCGCCCGCGAGGGACGTGATCCGAAGGTGATCGCGCGCCTGTTCAGCGGCTGGGCGGTGTTCGGCGAGCGCCAGTTTGTGCGCGGCTATGCGCTGCTGCTGCCCGATCCGGTGGTGCCTAACCTGAACGCCCTCGGGGCGCGCGAGCGCATCGCCTTCCTCTCGGACATGTCGCGCCTGGGAGATGCGCTCCTGAAGGTCACCGGCGCGGCGCGCATCAATTACGCGATCTTCGGCAATCAGGACCCGGCGCTGCATGCGCACGTCATCCCGCGCTACCTTGATGAGCCCGAGGGCCTGCGCACCCAGCAGCCCTGGGCCTACGACTGGAGCGCCGCACCGCTGTTCGACCGCGCCGCCGTCGCGGAGCTCGCCGAGAGCCTGCTGCGCGAGCTCACGCGCCTGGGAGTCACCAAGCCCATGCGCTACATCCCCGGCGAGAACGCCGCGCTCTGAAACGAGAAGCGCGCCGCTGCGGCCCGCTTCCCCCGGAAAACACCTTAACGGGCGCTCAGGTGCCGAAGGGTTATTTCGCCGGTGCCGGTGCGGGCGCTGCCGCCGCGGCTGCCTTGGAGCTCAGGAGCTCCACTTCGAACACCAGGAGCGAGCCGGGCGGGATGCCCGGCGGGGACTGCGTGTCGTAGGCGAGCTGCGGGGGCACCCAGAACTGATACTTGGCGCCCGGCTTCATCAGCCCGACGCCTTCGGACCAGCCCGGGATCACGTGGTTGAGGGGGAAGGTAGCTGGCTGGCCACGCTTGTAGCTGCTGTCGAACTCGTGGCCGCTGAGGAGCGTACCGCGGTAGTTGACCGTCACCTCATCGGTGGGACCGGGGGAGGCGCCGCTGCCGGGGGTGAGCACCTTGTACTCAAGTCCGCTTGCGGTGGTCATGACGCCGGGCTTCTTGCCGTTCTCGGCGAGGAACTTGGCGGCGGCACGATGGTTGGCCTCCGCGCCGGCTTGCGCGGCTTTGCTGATCAGCTGCTGGATGGCGGTCTGGTCGGCATCCGAGAGCGTGGTCTTGCCGCTGAGCACGTCGCGTACGCCCTCACCGAGCGCCACGGAGTTGATCGCATCGGCGCTCACGCCGCTGTTCTTCAGCTGCGTACCCATCGAGACCCCGAGGCTGTAGCTCGGCGAGCGTGCGGCCGGCGCGGCCTTGGCAGTGGTCTTCTTGGCCGGCGCGGCCGGCGCATCCGCCGGGGGCTGCTGTGCGAGCGCCAGTCCGGCGCACAGGGTGGCCGCCGTGACGGCGAGGAATCCGATCGATGTCCGGCCCTGACGGCGGGACGCTGGCAAACTCATGGGCTGACCCTTTGCGGTAAGGCATGCGGGGGCGCCTGACAGGCGCGGCTTTGCGGACCCGCAGCGGCTGCGCAGTTTCGCTGATCACGGGCCGGCGCGCTCACCTTTTTGCCCCTTTCAGGGCAGCTGAAATCCCCCGCCGGCGCTCACGGCGCGTGCGTAGGCAGGCCGCGCACGGATACGCTCAAGGAAGGCGCGCAGCTTCTCGCCCAAGGGGAGCGCGGCGCGGGCCGCCGCGGCCTCGACCGGGAAGCTCATCTGGATGTCCGCCGCGGTGAACTCATCGCCGGCGAACCAGGCGTGCGTGGCGAGGCTGTCCTCCCAGTAGCCGATGTGCATGGCGAGTTGCGGATCGATGTAGCTGGTCTGCGCCGAGCCGGCGATGGCGCGCGCCAGCGGCCGCAGCAGCGCTGGCACCGGACCGCGCGGCAGGCGCTGGAAGATGAACTTCAGGAGCAGCGGCGGCATCGCCGAGCCTTCGGCATAGTGCAGCCAGTAGTTGTAACGCAGCCGTGCCTCGCTCCCGGCGGGCGGCCGCAGCCGCCCGCCGCCATAGGTGTCGAGCAGGTATTCGATGATGGCGCCGGACTCGGCGAGGGTGTGCGCGCCGTCGGTGATGACCGGGGACTTGCCGAGCGGGTGCACGCGCTTAAGTTCAGGCGGCGCGAGCCAGGTTTTGGGATCACGCTGGTAGCGGCGCACCTCGTACGGGACGCCCAGTTCCTCGAGCAGCCACAGCACGCGCTGCGAGCGCGAGGCGTTGAGGTGGTGCAGCGTCAGCAAGGTGCGGTTCAGGTGGCGCCGGCACCGGCGGCGAGGAACGCCTGCGCCTGCTGCCAGTGCTCGCTCGCCACGTAGATACGCGAGGGGGCGGCCTGCCCGAGCACGCCCGCGTCCGATCTCACCCGCACCTGCATGCCGGCCGCGCCGAGAACTTCCGCGAGCGACTGCGCGCTCGGCAGGTCCGGGAGCGTGGTGAGCAGTCGCCAGGGGTCGTCCGACATGTTCACTACAGTGCCAAAGTGCAGATGTTTCTACAATGCGCACACCAGATCAGCGGCGGTGAGAGGCGGCGGACCCAATTGCTTCACATTCATGGACTCTCCAAGAGCTTCCGCGAGGGCGCGCGCACGCATGCGGTGCTCGAGGGTGCCGAAGCGCACATTGCGGACGGGGAGATCGTCGCCATCACCGGGCGCAGCGGCTCGGGCAAGTCGACGCTGCTGAACCTGGTGAGCGGCATCGATGCCCCGGATGCGGGCACGGTAGAGGTGGACGGCACCCTGGTGAGCGCGCTGAGGGAGCCGGCACGCACGCTCTACCGGCGCGCCCACATCGGCTTCATCTATCAGTTCTTCAACCTGATCCCGACGCTCAACGTGCAGGAGAACGTGCGTCTGGTGCTGGAACTGAACGGCGTGCGCGGCGCGGCGGCCCGCGAGCGCAGCCGCGCCGCGCTCGCCGCAGTCGGGCTCGCTGAGCACGCCGCGCGCGCGGTGGATCAACTCTCCGGCGGTGAGCAGCAGCGGGTGGCGATCGCGCGCGCCATCGTGCACGCCCCGGCGCTGCTCCTGGCCGATGAGCCGACCGGCAACCTCGATGAGGACACCGGGCGCGAGATCGTGCCAGTGCTCTTGTCCCTGGCGCGCGCCCGCGGCGCGACCCTTTTGATCGTGACCCACGATGCAGCGCTGGCGGCGCGCGCCGATCGCATCCTCGAGCTGCACGGCGGCACGCTGCACCGGCTGCGCAGAGCGCCAGGGTGAAAGTGCTGCATGCGGCGAGCCTGCGACACCTCGTGCGCCACCCCGCGCAGCTGGCGCTCGCGCTCCTCGGGCTGACGCTCGGGGTAGGCACGATCGTGGCCGTTGACATTGCCACCGCGAGTGCCGATCGCGCCTTCGAGTTGTCCCTGGGCGCCATCAACGGTGCCGCCACGCATGAGCTCGTCGGGGGCCCGCATGGGATCGAGGAGGCCCTCTATGCGAGTCTGCGCACGCAGTCCCTGGTGCCTGGCCTGCCGCAACCGGCCTTTGCCCCGGTGGTGTCCGGCTACGTTGAGATCGGCGGACAGCTGCTGCAGCTGATCGGCATCGATCCGCTGGCGAGTGCCGAGCTCGAAGGCGACGCCAACGCTTTCCCGGCCGCACTTGCAGGCCTCACAGGCGCGCGCGCCTGGTTCAGCGAGCCCGGGGCACTCATCCTCAGTGCCAGCAGCCGCCGCGCAGCTGCATCTGCGGCGCGGGGCGGCACTGCAACTGCAGGTGGCCGGCCTGACCTATCCGGCGCACCTGGTCGGCGTGGTCGGTGCGGAGGCCCCCGGGTTCGATGCGCTGGCGCTCACCGACATCGCCCAGGCGCAGGAATGGCTCGGCTCGCTCGGCAAGCTCTCACGCATCGACGTGCGGCTGGTGCAGGGGCCGGCGGGTGCTGCGCTCGAGGCGGCCCTGCGCGCCCGCCTGCCGGCAGAAGTCACTCTCCACAGCGCGCGCGCGCGGGCGCAGGAGACGCTCGCGATGACGGATGCCTTCACCACTAACCTGCGCGCGATGAGCTTGCTGGCGCTGCTCGTTGGTACCTTCCTCATCTACGGCGCGGTGAGTTTCGCAGTGCTGCAGCGGCGCGCGATCATCGGGGTGCTGCGTGCGCTCGGGGCGACGCGCGCCGAGGTGCTGCGGGTGGTGCTCGGGGAGGCCGCGCTCCTCGGTGCGATCGGGGCGGTGTTTGGCATCGTCCTGGGCATCTTCATCGGCCGGGGCCTCGTGGCGCTGGTGTCGCGCACCATCAACGATCTGTACTTCGTGGTTGCGGTCAACGCGCTGGCGCTGCCGCCGCTGACCGTGCTGAAGGCACTGCTCGCAGGCCTCGGCACGGCGCTCCTCGCCGCGCTGGTACCGGCGCTGGAAGTGGCCGCGAGTGCGCCGCACCTGGGGCTCGCGCGCTCGGTGGTCGAGGGGCGGGCGCGCCTCCTGGCGCAGCGGCTGCTGGGGCTTGCGGTGCTGCTGGCAGCGGCTGCGGCCCTCACGGTGGCCGTCTCGGCGCGCAGTCTCTTCGCCGGCTTCCTCGCGCTCTTCCTGCTCTTGCTGGCGGTGGCGGCCGCGACGCCGGCGGCGCTGCAGCTGCTGGCCGCGGCGGCGGTGCGCGCCCTGGGCGAAAAGAGCCCGCTGCTGCGGCTCGCATTCGGGGATGTGGCGCGCTCCCTCAGCCGCACCGGCGTTGCAGTCGCGGCTCTTGGCATGGCACTGACGGCGATGATCGGGGTGGCCGTGATGGTGCAGAGCTTCCGCGGCTCGCTGCGCGAGTGGCTGCAACAGACGCTGCGCGCGGACGTCTACGTCAGCGCTCCGGGACCCGCCGATGCCCTGACGCGACGCCTGGAGCCGGACGCGGTGCGGGCGCTCCTCGCCGTGCCCGGGGTGCGCGCGCACAGCGAGGCGCGCCGCGTGGTGGTCGCCTCCCCGTACGGGGAGCTCGACCTGAACGCGCTCGCGTTCGGGCCGGCCGGCGGAGCCGCCTTCCGCTTGAGCTCCGGCGACCCGGCCGCGGCGTGGGACGCGTTTGCGCACGGCGCGATCATGGTGTCCGAGCCGCTCGCCTGGCGGCTGAATCTCAGAAGCGGCGGGGTGCTCTCTCTCACCACCGCCGCCGGCGCGCGCGCCTTCCCGATCGCCGGGGTCTACCGTGAATACGGCAATGAGCGCGGCGAAGTGATGATGGCGCTGCCCACCTATCAGCGCCTGTGGGGCGATGAGGCGATCAGCGGCCTGGGTCTTTACCTCGAGCCTGACGCGGACCTCACCGCAAGCCTCACCCGGCTGCATGCCGCCGCCGCGGCGCACCCGGGACTCTTCATGCGCTCCAACGCCGCCATCCGCACCCTGTCGATGGACATTTTCGAGCGCACCTTCGTCATCACGCGCGTGCTCTACTGGCTGGCTGCAGGAGTTGCCGCGCTCGGGCTGGTGAGTGCGCTTCTGGCGTGGCAACTGGAGCGCGCCCGCGAGCTCGCGCTGCTGCGCTCCCTCGGGGTCACCCCGCGCGGCGCGGCGCGGCTCATCATCGCGCAGACACTCTTCATGGGAGTGGCGGCGTTTCTCGCGGCGGTGCCGGCGGGGCTCCTCACCGCGCTGGTGCTGACCGAGGTCATCAACCGCCGCGCCTTCGGCTGGCAGATCGATCTGCACCTGAGTTCCGCGCAGTTCCTGAACGCGCTGCTGCTGGCGCTCGCCGCCGCGCTCGCGGCGGCCCTGTATCCGGCCTGGCGCAGCGCCAGCGCGCCGCTCGCGACAGGGCTGCGCGAAGAATGAGTGCCGCGGCGGCAACGCTGGCGCGGGCCCTGGCATGCGTAGCCGCCGCCGGCAGCGCGCTCGCGGCGGCACCGCCGCTGGATCTGGCGGCAGTCCTCGGGCAGGACCCGGGCTCCGGCTTTGCCCAGGTGAGCGCGCCGCGCGCGTTCAGTTTTCCCGCCGACCACGGTCCGCACCCGCAGTACCGTCAGGAGTGGTGGTATACCACCGGCAACCTCGAGGCCGCTGATGGTGAGCGCTTCGGCTTCGAGCTGACCTTTTTCCGCTATGCGCTCGCAGCGCCGGGCAGGGCACCTGCGGGCGCCTCGGCCTGGCGCACCGATACCCTTTATATGGCGCACTTTGCGGTCACCGACGTGGCGCAGCAGCGCTTTCGCTTCGCGCAGAAGGTCTCGCGCGCCGCGCTCGGGCTCGCCGGCGCCGCAGCCGAGCCGCTGCACGTGTGGCTCGATGACTGGTACCTGAAGGTCTCGCCGGACGTGCCGACCTCGTGGCTCCTGCACGCCGCCGGGGAGGGCTACGAGCTCGAGCTGGAACTGGATGCCTCGGGCGCCCCGGTACTGAACGGCGTCGCCGGGTTCAGCGCCAAGTCGGACCGGCCGGGCGATGCCAGCTACTACTACTCGCTGCCGCGCGTCGGCGTGCGCGGACGGCTGCTGCGCGCGGGCCGGCCGCTCGCCGTAACCGGGCTGGCCTGGTTCGATCGCGAGTGGGGCAGCGGCGGACTGGGGCAGCCCAGGTCGGCTGGGACTGGTTCGCGCTGCAGCTGCAGGACGGCTCGGCGCTCATGTTCTATGCACTACGCGACGCGAACGGTGCGCGCGATGCGCACAGCGGCGGCACTTTCATCGATGCTGCGGGCGCGAGCCGGACACTCACCGCGACGCAGGTGATCATGGAGGTCACGGATCACTGGCGCAGCCGGCAGGGCGTGCGCTATCCCTCGGCGTGGCGCGTGCGGGTGCCACAGCTCGCCCTTGATCTCACGGTGCGACCGCTGCTCGCCGACCAGGAACTCTCGAGCACGCCGCGCTACTGGGAGGGGGCGGTCGATGTACCGGCGCGCACGCCGGGGAGACACTCGGCGGCCGCGGCTACGTGGAACTGGTCGGCTACACTCAGGAACGCTGACGTGGGCACACCACTGGCGCCCCGCGGCGCCTTGCCCGATGATGGCGGGCACGACTTCGGTACCTCCTAACTGCGCATACGGGAGACGATGACCATGCGACGCTTACTCGTGGCGGCTGCCGCCGCCGCCGTGCTGGCACTGCCGGTGATACGCCGCGCTGCCCAACGGCGCCAAGGCGCCCGATTTCACCACCAACGCGTCGCTCGGCCGGCAACCCCTTCAAGTTCTCCCTCGCCGAGGCGCTCAAGCAGGGCCCGGTGGTGCTGTACTTCTACCCGAAGGCCTTCACCAGCGGCTGCACGGTGGAGGCGCACGAATTCGCCGAGGCCACCGACAAGTTCAAGTCCCTCGGTGCCACCGTGATCGGTATCTCGCACGATTCCATCGACACGCTCAACAAGTTCTCGGTGAGCGAGTGCCGCAACAAGTTCGCGGTCGCTTCTGACCCGGATGGCCACATCATCAAGTCCTACGATACGGTGTTCCTGGGCCACACCAACTACGCCAACCGTACGTCCTATGTGATCGCCCCGAACGGGCAGATCATCTACTCCTACACCGCGATGGATCCCGACAAGCACGTCGAGAACACCATGGCCGCGGTGCAGCAGTGGGCCGACGCGCACCCCAAGAGCTGAGCTTCAGTAGCGCCCCGCGCGGGCGCGTGCCTCTAGGCCAGATCCGCGAGCGCCGCCGGCACCTGCCGGCGCAGGAGTGCGTTCTGCGCCTGCCACTGCTCGGAGCCGCTGAGCTCGGTGAGGAAACCGATCTCCCCGCCACTCAGCAGCGCGATCGGCACGCCGTCGCGGTAGAGCACGCGGTTGCCGCTCAGGGACGGCAGGCGCGCCCCCGGGGTCAGGATGCCCACGAGATTCAACGGATCGGCACCCGAGACCGACAGCAGCTGACCCTCAGGTGACTTGCGCCGCGCTTCACGCAGCAGCGCGATGGCCTCCGGAGCGGCGTACTGCTCGCCGCTGAAGCCAGCAACGAAACGCCCGCCACGGATCTCCCCACGCGCCTCGAGCCGCCGGCAGCAGGCGAGCAGGTCGCGCCACGGCGGCAGCCAGTCCGCCTCGCGCGCGAGCAACCGCCAGAAGATGACTCCCCAGCGGCGCAGGAGCGTGCGTACGACATACTCGGCGTCTCCTCCTGCTCGGCGCGGGTCGGCTCGCTGGCAGGCACGGTGCGCGCGATGCGCGACCAGCGCCCGGCCGCATCCATGCCGAAGAGCGCCAGGCGCCGCCGGCGCCGGCCGCCGGCCGCCGGGCGGCGCCGCTCGGCCGGTACCAGCAGCGCCCGCAGGCCCGCGAAGCTGTCGGAGTTGATGAGGCCCAGCGCCACGAGCTCGGCCAGGGCGTCCTCCGCCTGGGTCGGCAGCAGAGCGCTGCCGGCGGCGATCTCATCGAAGAACGAGGCGCCGTGCTCGGAGAGGTACTGTGCCGCGCGCTGCGCGGCCGGCGAGAGGTGCCCGGGATCGGTGGCGCTGCTGAGCGAGGACCACAGGCGCACGTTGCGCCGCGCGAGCAGCACGATCGGCGTGGCGCGCACCGGGGCGGCGCCGCGCTGCGGGTCAGCGGGTCGCGGCGCAAGCCGCGTCCACACGAAGCGTCCCGCCAGGCACTGCTCATCAAGCCAGGCCGGCTCGTACTCGCTGATGCGATGCGGAAGGATCTCGGTTTCCCAGGAACTCGCCGGGGCTTCGAAGCCCTCCAGCTGCGCGAGGATCGCGCCCACCGCATCCGGTCCCTCCATGCGAGCGGCGGAAGTCACCCGCTGCCACTCGAAGAGGAAGCGCAGGAAGTCGCGTGCCTCGATCGGCTCGATCTCGGCGCGCAGCCGCCTGACCGTGTAGCGGTGGATGCGCGCCAGCAGGCGCCGCTCGCACCATTCGCTCGCGGGCGCGGCCGCCGCCGTAAAGGCGCCGCGCATCGCGAAGCCCTCCGCCTGCAGCGCCGCGAGCGCCGCGTCGATGGCCGCCGGCGGCAGCACCAGCGATGCGGCGAGCGCAGCTGCGGTGACAGGTCCGCAGCCCTCGAGCCGCCCGCGCACGATTTCGATCAGGGCGGCTTCCGGGGTCAGGATCTGTGCGTAGGCTGCCGGCGTGACGAGCTCGGGCGTGCACGTCGCATGCGCAAACAGCGCCCGCATGAGCGGCAGCCGCTCGGCCGTGACCCAAAGCTGGGTCGCGCCGGCCGTCAGGCGGGTGACGCGGCCCGCGCGCGCAAGCTGCGCCAGCAGCTCACCCCAGCCGGCCCCGGCGACGACCTCCGCACTCGTGAGGTAGGTGAGCCATAGCAAGGCGTCGTGCAGCTGATCGGCGTTAGTGGCATCGGGCCAGGCTTCGGCGCGCACGCGCGCGATCGCCGCGGGGTCGAGCTGGCCGATATCGGCTGCGCTTTGCGGGTCGAGCCAGCGGCGGGCGATGACCGCCTGCGTGCGCCGTTCTTCGAGCGGCGCATCATCGAGGAAGGCGTAGGGCCGCGCCGAGAGCACCTCGAGTGCGAGCGGGGAGGGCTCGGTGAGATCGCGCGCCAGCACCTCGATGTGGCCGGCTTCCAGGGCACGCAGCAGCCGCTCCAGGCCCTCGATGTCCATGGCTTCCTCCAGGCAGTCGCGGATTGCCTGGCGCACCAGCGGGTGATCGGGGATCTCCAGCTCCCCGGGCAGGTTCTCGGCGCACGCGACCTGGTCGGGAAACACCGCGCTCAGGAGGTCCTCGGCGGCCATGCGCGCCAGCGGCGCCGGTACCTTCTTGCCGCCGCGAAAGCGCGGCAGGGCCAGCGCGATGGTCGCGCTCCAGCGCCAGCGCACCGGAAACATCGGCGCTGCGCACAGCGCCTGCACCAGGAGCGGCCGCACGCTGTTGGAGTGCAGGTAGCGCGCAACATCGGCGAGCTCGAAGCTGTGCGCGGTGGTGAGCGAGAGCACGATCGTGTCCTCGGTGGCCGCCGCCTGCAGCTCGAAGTTGAAGGAGCGGCAGAAGCGCTTGCGCAGGGCGAGGCCCCAGGCACGGTTGATGCGGCTGCCGAAGGGGGAGTGGATGACGAGCTGCATGCCGCCGGCTTCATCGAAGAAGCGCTCGAACACGATGCGCTGCTGCGTCGGCAGGGCGCCGAGCGCGGCGCGTCCGGCGGCGAGGTAGGCCACCAGCTGCAGCGCCGCTGCGGCGGCGATGCCGGTGTGCTGCTGCACCCAGGCGCTGGCGGCCTCCAGTCCTGCATGCAGATGCGCCTCGAGCTCACCGCGCAGCCGCGACACGCTCAGCGACAGCTCATCGCTGCGCCCGGGAGCCTCCCCGAGCCAGAACGGGATCGAGGGAGGCTCACCGCGCGCATCCTCGACGCGGATGCGGCCCTGTTCCACGCGCAGGATGCGGTAGGAGATGTTGCCGAGCTGGAACACGTCTCCCTGCAGGCTCTCGACCGCGAAGTCCTCGTTCACCGTGCCGACGAACTGCGCCTGCGGCTCGAGGATCACCTGGTAGTCGCCGGTATCGGGGATGGTGCCCCCTGAGGTGAGCGCGGTCAGGCGCGCGCCGCGGCGGCCCTTGAGCGTGCGATTCACCGCGTCGTGATAAATCAGCGCGCCGTGGCGGCCGCGGCGCGTGGTGTAGCCCTCGGCGAGCATCTTCAGCACTTCTTCGAACTGCGCACGCGTGAGCTCGCGATAGCTCCACGCAGCGCTGAGGAGCGCAAACAGGCCGTCCTCGTCCCACTCGCGCGCCGCGCTTTCGGCCACGATCTGCTGCGCCAGCACGTCAAGCGGCGCCCGCGGCATCACCAGGCGATCGAGCTCTCCGCGCCGCACCGCGGCGATGAGCGCGCTGCACTCGACCAAGTCATCGCGCGACAGCGGGAACAGGCGTCCCTTGGGCGTGCCGCCCACCGAGTGCCCGGAGCGACCGACGCGCTGCAGGAAGGCGGCGATCGAGCGCGGCGAGGCGAGCTGGCACACGAGATCCACGTCGCCGATGTCGATGCCGAGCTCGAGCGAGGCGGTGGCCACCAGCGCCCGCAGCTGTCCGCTCTTCAGGCGCTGCTCGGCATCCAGGCGCGACTCCTTGGCCATGCTGCCATGGTGCGCGGTGACGTGTTGCTCCCCGACACGCTCGGACAGGTGCCGCGCCAGACGCTCGGCCTGGCGGCGCGTGTTGACGAACACCAGCGTCGTGCGGTGCTCGCTCACCAGCTGCGCGAGACGGTCGTAGATCTGCGTCCACACCTCGCCGGACATTACCGCTTCGAGCGGGGAGGCCGGGATCTCCAGCTGCAGGTCGCGCGCGCGCACATGACCGGCATCCACGATGGCGCAGTCCGCCGTGCCATCGGGGCGCAGGTTGCGCGCCCCGACGAGGAAGCGCGCCACGTCGCCGATCGGTTTCTGGGTGGCGGAGAGTCCGATGCGCGTCAGGCGACGCCCGGCGAGCGCCTCCAGGCGCTCGAGCGTCAGGGCCAGGTGCGCGCCGCGTTTGCTGCCGGCCATGGCGTGGATCTCATCCACGATCACGGTGCGGGTGGTGGCGAGCATCTGCCGCCCCGACTGCGAGCCCATGAGAATGTAGAGCGACTCGGGTGTCGTCACCACGATGTGCGGCGGACGGCGGCGCATCGCCGCGCGCTCGTGTTGCGGAGTGTCGCCGGTGCGCACGAAGGTGCGGATGTCGATCTCGGGCAGTCCGAGGGCGGCGAGTTCACCGCGGATGCCCTCGAGCGGCGCCTCGAGGTTCTTGTGGATGTCGTTGGAGAGCGCCTTGAGCGGGGAGACGTACACCACCGTGGTCTCATCCGGCAGGCCGGGGCCGGCAAGACCTGCACGCACCAGCTCATCGATCACGGCGAGGAAGGCCGCGAGGGTCTTGCCCGAGCCGGTGGGCGCTGCGATCAGGACGTGGCGCTGCGCGGCGATCTGCGGCCAGGCCGCCTGCCTGCGCCGGCGTCGGTTGGGCGAACGCACGGCTGAACCAGTTGGCCACGGCCGGATGAAACGCGGGGAGCATGCTGGAATTGAAGCACACCTGCCGGCGCGCGCGCAGCTTGGCGGCGGCCATTTCTGCGCCCATACAGTGGTCTGTGGGCGCCCCTGCTGGATAGCGGCGCGGGCGCGTACTCGCAAGAGGCAGCAGCGGCGCGGCGCCGCCGGGTGAGGCGCGTGCCTGTCCGACAAGCTGACAGAGGGTCGCTGACACCGGCGGCGCCAAAAGGGGAGTAAAGTCGCAAGATCTCCCTGTCAATGAACCTAGGTGTGCGGATGTGGGAAGAGGAACTGGAGGCTTCGGCCCGTCGCAAGGTCGTATGGCTCGCAGGTATCGTGGCCGCGCTGGTGCTCGCCGGGGGCGGCTGGTACTGGTACTCCAGCCGCGGGACGGGCGCGGCGCCCGCCGCCGCAGCACCGACCGCGAACACCCCACCTGCCAGCACCGAGCCGCAGATCTCGCACCCGATCGCTGCCGAGGGCGATGCCACGGCGCTGCCGGCGCTCAACGACAGCGACCAGGTGGCCCACGACTCATTCGCCGGCGTCATCGGGCACGACCCGGTCGAGCAATTCCTCGTGCCGCAGAACATCGTGCGGCACATCGTCGTCACTGTGGACAACCTGCCGCGCAAGAAGCTGGCCGTGGACCTGCGGCCGGTCAAGCCCACCGCGGGGCAGACGGCCACCGCCACCCAGGGCGACATCGTCACCCTGAGCCCCGAGAACTTCGAGCGCTATGCGCCCCTGATGCGCGTGCTGGAAAAGACCGACGTCAAGGCGCTGGCGGTTGTGTACCAGCGCCTCTATCCGCTGTTCCAGCAGGCCTACGAGGACCTCGGCTACCCGGGCAAGTACTTCAATGACCGCATGGTCGAGGTCATCGATCACCTCCTGCAGACCCCGGAAGTGACGACCCCGATCAAGCTCACGCAGCCGAAGGTGTTCTACGAGTACGCGGATGCGGACCTGGAGAGCCGCTCGGCGGGCCAGAAGCTCCTCATCCGCATGGGACCGGCGAACGAGCGTCTCATCAAGGCTAAGCTGCGCGACTTCCGCGCCGAGATCGTCAAGAAATAATAACCGCGCCGCGCGCGCCGTTTCGAAATGCCCACTGACATGAACGACGCCACCGACCTGAACGCGCCTGAGCTGGCGAAGCCGCTCGCCGAGCTGCGCTCGGTACTGATCGCGGGCGAGTCGCTGGAAGCCATCGCAATCCAGCGGCGTCTGTTCGCGCTCACGCACCGCCGCGTGCTCATCGCCGCCACCAGCGGGCGCCTGGTAGTGCTGACGCGCCAGCTCCTGGGCGGTTTCGACGTGACGACCATTCGCTGGCAGGATCTGGAGGAAGTGACGCTGCACGTCGGAGTGCTGAGCGCGGCGCTTGCGGTGCGGGCCGGCAAGGCGACCGACCTCGCCTCACTTGCCACCCAGGGCTCGCAGCGCGTGGACTTTCGCGGCCTGCGCAAACAGCAAGCGCAAGCGGTGTACCGCATCTGCCAGAGCCAGGATCAGGCCTGGCGCGAGAAGCGCCGCGTGCGCGAGCTCGAGGAGCTGCGCGCGCGCGCGGGGGGCATCCAGGTCGACTTCGGGACCGGCCGCAGCGCCGGCCGGCGATGATGCGGTGCGGCGGCTGCAGGAGGCCAAGCAGCTCCTCGACGCCAAGCTGATCACGGATGCCGAGTACGAGGCCATCAAGGCCAAGATCGTTTCCTGAAGCACTGGTTTTCCACAGGTAATCCACAGGCGTTCCACAGGTCAGCTGCGCTAGGCTTATCCCATGGCCATCCGTCTAAGACGTCGCCGCCCCGTCGACAACGAAGTGCTGGGCGTGTACGAGTTCCCGAGCCGCACGGTGCGGGTGCTGCGCACCCAGGATGACCGGATCTTCTGGACCTGCGACTGCGAGCGCTTCCAGCGCCAGTCCGATCAGCGCGAGCCGCTGTGGTGCAAGCACATTGCCAAGGCGGCCGCGCGCCGCTCGCTCGAGCGCATGACGCGCCGCGTGGCCGGCGCGCGTAACAATCTCGACCCCTGAGAAGCCCGCCGGGGGTGCCCGGCTAGGTGTGGAGCTTCAACAGATTGTTACCCTCCAGGCCGAGCCTGCTGATGGGCGGCAGAGAGTTTAGCGCCGAGTGAGGGCGATGCCAGTTGTAGTGGTGCAGCCAGGAGCCAAGGCAGGCAGTGCGCTCCGAGGAGCTGCAGTAGGCGGCAGCGTAAGCCCATCGCGCAAAGAGGTTTGGATGAAGCGCTCCGCTTTGCCATTGGTTCTGGGGGTATAGGGTTTAGTGCGCAGATGACGGATTCCCAGTTCGTGGCAGGCGTCGCGGAAGGCGTGGGAGCGATAGGCTGCGCCGTTGTCCGTCATGACTCGCTCGATGCGACACCGTGCTCGAGGAAGCGGGCTACGCTGGCTCTGAGGAAGGCGCTGGCGGTGTGGGCCAGCTCGTCAGGCACGATGCTGGCCAGAGCCACTGAGAGGCATCATCGATCGCCACGTGCACGAAGTCCCAGCCGATACCGTGGTTGAGCTTGCCCGGCCTTCGATTCCCGGTAATGCGATGTCCGATGCCATTGATTCGCCCGAGCTTTTTGATATCCAGATGCAGCAGCTCTCCTGGTCTTTCGCGCTGGTAGCGCTGCACGGGCAACTGCGGCTGCAGATCTCGCCAGCGTGAGAGGTGCGCACGGCGCAGGATGCGCGAGACGCTGCGGCCGAGACCCCCACACGGCAGCAGATAAAGCGCCCGGTGCGCCGCTGCTGGCGCAACTGGATCACTTGAGCGCTCAGGGTCGCGGAGAGCTGGCGCGGACTATGCCGCGGCCGGCACGAACGATCCAGCAGGCCCACCGCCCCCTCAGCGCGATATCGGCGAGCCCATTCTTCAAGGTCGTTAGTGACACCCCCATCGCCTGGGCAACGTCCAGCTGATGCTGGCCCGCCTCGAGGCGGCCCAGCATCAGCGCTCGACCCTTGGGTGTCAGACGAGCATTCTTATGCACGGTTGTTCTCTCCCCTGGTAAGGAAACTGACGTCTAGCAACATCAGCTTCTCTCCTCCGGTGGGAGGGAACAACCTACTGAAACATCACAGCTAGGCTTCGATCAGCCCGTGCCGGATGGCGATCAGCGTCAGCTCCGACTGGTTGGCGACTGCCAGTTTCTGCTTGATGTTGTACAGATGCGTGCCGATGGTTGAAGCGGACAGCTTCAGATCCTCGGCGATGCGCTGCACCGTGTGACCGCGCGCCAGGCGCACGAACACCTCGAACTCGCGCTCCGACAGGCGCTCCACCGGGGACTTGCTGCCGCCGTCGGCCTCGGCGAGCGCCAGCTTGCGGGCCAGGTCCGCATCGAGGTAGCGCTCACCGGCCGCCACGGTCGTGATCGCCTCCAGCAGTGCCTCCGGGGCGCTGCGCTTGGAGAGAAAGCCGCGCGCTCCCTCGCGCAGGGCGCGCTGCGCATGCTGCGGATCATCGTGCGCCGAGAGCGTCAGTACGCGCGCCTGCGGGTGATGCGCGCGGATGCGCCGCAGCGCCTCCAGTCCCCCCATGCCCGGCATCGACAGGTCCATCACCACGACGTCGGGCTTGAGCTCCAGGAAGCGCTTGCAGGCCTCCTCGCCGCTCGCGGCTTCGCCCACCACCGTGGTGCCGGGCTGCGCCTGCAGCAGCAGCCGAAAACCGGTGCGCACCACCGCGTGATCATCGACCAACAGCACGCGGATCATGCAGCCACCAGCGGGATCTGCGCGGCGATGCCGGTGCCGTGCGGCGCGAGGTTGTGCACGCGCAGCGTGCCGCCCAGGCGCTCGACGCGCTCGGCGAGCCCGCGCAGTCCGAAGTGCCCCGGGCGCGCCCAGTTGGGCGGCAGGCCGACGCCGTCGTCGCGCACCGACACGGACAGCTGCTCGCCGCTGGTGCGCACCTCGATCGATACGTGCTCGGCCTGCGCGTGGCGCACCGCGTTGACCAGCCCTTCCTGCACCACGCGGTAGGCGGCGAGCGTCACGCTCGCACCGAGGTCCGCGGGCAGCTCGTGCGCGAGGCTCAGCTGCGGGCGCGCATGGCGGCGCTGCCAGTCGACCACCAGGTTCTCCAGCGCATGCGCCAGTCCCAGGGTGTCAAAGGACAAGGGCGTCAGGCGCGGTATGAGGCCATGCATGGCATCGTAAAGACGCGCGGCTTCATCGCCGATCAGCCGCGCCGCATCGCCGACCGGGGGCTGGGTGGACTGCGCGGCGATGGCCATGGCGAGGGAGCGTATCGCGGTCACCGACTGACCGAACTCATCGTGCAGCTCGTGGGCGATCTGGCGGCGCTCCTCCTCGATGCTCTGCTCGATCAGGAGCGCCAGCTCGCGGCGCTCCTCCAGGCGGCTGCGCGCCTCGTGCGCGGCGCGCTCGGCCTGCACGTTGCTCTCGACGCTGCGCGCCATGCGGTTGAAGGCCGCGCCCATGGCGTGTGCCTCCGCGCCCGGCAGCGCCGGCAGCCGGTAGGTGAGCTCGCCGCGCTGCACGCGCTCGAGCCCCTGCACGATGACCCCGAGCGGGGCGAGCGCGCGGCCGACCAGCCAGAAGGCGAGCCCGCTCACCGCTGCGAGCAGGAGCGCGGCGATCGCAACCAGGCGCGTGAGCTCATCCCAGGCGTCGAGGATCGCGCGTGAGGGCTCAGCGTCGATGGCGAGCTGCGCGCCATCGGGCAGCGCAAACAGCTGCCGCGCCATCTGCGGCCGCAGCAGCCGCCCGAACCAGCCCGGCGCCTCGCGCCCGGCCTTGTAGGAGGCCGGCGGGGAGTGGTAGAGCACCGCCCCGTCGGGGCCGCGCAGCGTGATGTCGTTGGCGCGCACGTGACCGAAGTGCTCCAGCAGTTCGCGCACCGCCGGCGTGCCGCCGGCATCGGCATAGGTGAGGGCGAGGCGCCCGAGCATCTGGGCGGCGACGCGGTTGGCCGCCTCGATCTCCTCGCGGATGGAGGAGCGCGTGGCGCGGATCTCATCCGCCACCAGCACCAGGATGAAAACGGCCGTCAGGCCGGTCAGGACCAGGAACAGGCGTGTCCGCAGTTTCATCCACAGACCAGGGGGGTATGCCCCCGGGGGCGGCGGGGGGGTGCGGCAGTGCGATTCAAGAAAATCATGAAACTACCTTCAAGGCGGGGCGCTGTCCGCCCCGGAAGGAGTGGGCGAGGATACACTGGCCGTGTCGATATTGAGCAACCGGCTTTCAGGAGTAGAACCATGCGCTGGGAACTGCCACAGGCTGTTGATTTCCGTTTCGGTATGGAAATCACGATGTACATCGCGAATCGGTAACAGTCAGATTCGGGCTGGGAGCCTGGTGTTCAGGCTCCGTAAGCCCGCAACAGGGCGCGTGACCCGGGTGGCGCCCGGCCTTAAGAGTGAAAATTCGGGTACTGGGGTCGGCTGCCGGCGGCGGTTTCCCTCAGTGGAACTGCAACTGCCGTAACTGTTCGGGCCTGCGCAACGGCACGCTGCGCGGCAGTGCCCGTACCCAGTCCTCCATCGTCGTATGCGGTCCGGATGAGCGCGCCTGGGTGCTCATCAACGCCTCCCCCGACATCCTGCAGCAGCTGCGTGCCAATCCGGTGCTGCAGCCCGCGCGCGCCGCGCGCGACACCGCGATCCGCGCCATCGTGCTGGCCGACGGCCAGATCGACCACACCACCGGTCTTTTCATGCTGCGTGAGTCGACCCGCCCGCTGCCGATCTGGTGCACCGACAACGCGCACGCGGACCTGACACGCGGCAACCCGATATTCGCAGTCCTCGCTCACTACTGCGGCATCGAGCATCACGTGCTCGACAGCGACGGTGCGGCGTTCGCGATCGAGGGGATCGAGGGCATCGAGTGGCGCGCGCTCAGCGTCGCCTCCAAGCCCGCCCCTTACTCCCCGCACCGCGAGCACCCGCAGCCCGGCGACAACGTCGCGCTCGTGCTGCGCGATCTTCACAGCGGCCGCTCGCTGGTCTACGCCCCGGGCCTGGGCGCCATGGAGGAGACGGTGTGGCAGGCGATGCTGCAGGCGCACTGCGTCATGGTGGATGGCACGTTCTGGAGCGACACCGAGATGCTCGCGCTCGGCCTGTCGAAGAAGCGCGCGCGCGACATCGGGCATCTGCCGCAGAGCGGCCCGGGTGGCATGCTCGAATGGCTCGCGCGGCTGCCGCCGCCGACGCGGCGCATCCTGATCCACGTGAACAACACCAATCCGATACTCGATGAGGATTCCGCCGAGCGCGCCGCGCTTAACGAGCGCGGCATCGAGGTGGCGCACGATGGCCTGGAGGTGCAGTTGTGAGTGACACACCCTGGACACGCGCGGAGTTCGAGCGCCAGCTGCGCGAACGCGGCCGCGCCTATCACATCCATCATCCCTTCAACGTCATGCTGAACACCGGCAAGGCGTCCCCGGTGCAGATCCGCGGCTGGGTTTTGAACCGCTACTACTACCAGATCAACATCCCGGTGAAAGACGCCGCCATCATCGCCAATTGCGACGAGCGCGCGGTGCGGCGCAACTGGGTGCAGCGCATCCTCGATCATGACGGCTACGGTGAGGATCCGGGCGGCATCGACTCCTGGCTGCGCCTGGGGCAGGCCGTCGGCCTGCAGCGCGCGGAAGTGGAGAGCCTGGATGCCGTGTTGCCGGGCGTGCGCTTCGCGGTCGACGCCTACGTCAATTTCGCGCGCCGCGCGCCCTGGCCGGAGGCCGTGTGTGCCTCCCTCACCGAGCTGTTCGCGCCCGAGATCCACAAGCAGCGCCTCGCCACCTGGCCGGAGCACTACCCGTGGATTGAGGCGGGCGGACTTAAGTACTTCCAGAGCCGCGTGAGTCTGGCGCGCCGCGACGTCGAGTTCGGCCTGGCGGTGACGCTCGAGCGCTTCCGCAGCCGCGCCGAGCAGGAGCGGGCGCTCGAGATCCTGCAGTTCAAACTCGACGTGTTGTGGCAGATGAATGACGCGATGGGACTGGCTTACGGGGTGAAGCAGTGAGTGACATCGACGGCCGCCTGAAACCGGCGATTGCGCACGGCATGCGTCTGCAGTACGAGGCGGCGCAGGAGGCGCACGTGTTGCTGTACCCGGAAGGGATGGTCAAGCTCAATGGCAGCGCCGGGGCGATCATGGCGCGCTGTGACGGCGTGCGCTGCCTCGATGAGATCGTGGCGGACCTGGAGCGCACCTACGGGGCGAGCGGGCTCGCTGCCGATGTGCACTCCTTCATCGCCTACGCGCTGCAGAAGCAGTGGCTGGAGCTGCGCGCATGAGTGCGCCGGGAGCGCTGCCGCACACCCCGCACGCGCCGCGCGGCGTCGGGCCGCCGTTGTGGCTGTTGCTCGAGCTCACCTACCGCTGCCCGCTGCACTGCGTGTTCTGCTACAACCCGACCGAATTCGCGCAGACCGGTGCGGAGCTGCCGACCGCGCAGTGGCTGCGGGTGCTGCGCGAGGCGCGGGCGCTCGGGGCGGTGCAGCTGGGACTGTCGGGCGGGGAGCCACTGGCGCGCGATGACCTGGAGGAGATCGTCGCCGAGGCGCACGCGCTCGGCTTCTACATCAACCTCATCACCTCCGGTGTCGGCATGACAGAGGCGCGGATCGCCGCGCTCAAGGCAGGCGGCCTCGATCACATCCAGCTGTCCTTCCAGGACAGTACCCGCGAGATGAACGATTTCCTCAGCAGCACGCGCACCTTCGAGCTGAAGGCGAAGGTGGCGGCCCTCATCCGCGCGCACGGCTACCCGATGGTGCTGAACGTCGTGCTGCACCGGCACAACATCGACCACGTCGGGGAAATCCTGGCGATGGCTGAGCGCATGGGCGCGCAGTACGTAGAGCTCGCCAACACCCAGTACTACGGTTGGGCGTGGCTCAACCGCGACGCCCTGTTGCCGAGCCGCGCGCAGCTTGAGCACGCCGAGGCGGTCACGCGCGAGTTCCGCGCCAGCCGCGGCAGCAAGATGAAGATCTACTTCGTCGTGCCGGACTACTTCGAGACCCGCCCCAAGCCCTGCATGAGCGGGCTGGGCTCGGTGTTCCTGGCCGTCACCCCGGACGGTACCGCGCTGCCGTGCCACGCGGCGCGCATGCTGCCGGGCCTTGAGCTGCCGAACGTGGCCGCCATGAGCGTGCGCGAGATCTGGTACGACTCGCAGGCCTTCAACCGCTTCCGCGGCCAGCAGTGGATGAAGGAGCCGTGCGTGAGCTGCCCGGAGCGCGAGAAGGACTTCGGCGGCTGCCGCTGCCAGGCCTACCTGCTCACGGGCGATGCGGACAACGCCGACCCGGTGTGCGATCTGTCTCCGCACCACCACCTGGTGACCGAGGCGGTGGCCCGGGCGGAGCAGGCCGCGCGCGTCCCCGTCATGCGCGAGCAGGTGCTCAAGTTCCGCGACCACCGCACCTCGGTGGCGGTGACGACCGGCCTGCCGCCCGGGCACACTTCCGGCTAAAGTGAGCCGCATGGCGGTGCGGCAGGTACTGAAGATGGGCGAGCCGCTCCTCAGGGAGGTGGCGCGTCCGGTGGCGCGCTTCGATGAGGAGCTGCTTGCACTGATTGCCGACATGGACGACACCATGCGCGCCCAGCACGGCGCCGGCATCGCCGCCCCGCAGATCGGCGTCGGCGTACGCGTGGTGATCTTCGAGCTGCGGGACAATCCACGCTACCCGCACATCAAGCCCGTGCCCTACACCGTGCTCGTCAACCCGACCCTTACCGCACTCACCCAGGAGCAGCAAGACGGCTGGGAGGGCTGCCTGTCAGTGCCGGGGATGCGCGGCCTGGTGCCGCGCTTCACGCACCTGAGGTATCAGGGCTTCGATGCGTATGGCACCCCGTTCGAGCGCACGGTGGAGGGCTTCCACGCGCGCGTGGTGCAACACGAAGTCGACCATCTGGACGGTATCCTCTTCCCGCAGCGGGTGCGGGACCTGCGAGACTTCGGTTTCGAGGATGTGCTGGCCGGGCAGATGACTGCAATGCCGGACTAGCCGCGGGCGATATACCGACCAAGGAGAATGCCATGAGTCAGCGCGCCACCGGGTCCTTCGACGTGAAGGTCACCCCGCAGAAACCGGATACGCAGATCGCGCGCGCGGCGAACCTGAGCCGCCTCACCATCGACAAGCGCTTCCACGGCGACCTCGAGGGCATCAGCAAGGGCGAGATGCTGGCGCTGCAGACCGAGGTCAAGGGCTCGGCCGGCTACGTGGCGCTCGAGCGCGTCACCGGCAAGCTCAAGGGCCACTCCGGCAGTTTCGTCCTGCAGCACAGCGCCAGCATGAGCCGCGGGGAGTCGCAGGCGCAGATCACCGTGGTGCCGGATTCGGCCACCGGGGAGCTGCGCGGGCTTTCCGGCAAGATGAGCATCAGCGTCGGCGCCGACGGCACGCACGCCTACGAGTTCGACTTCAAGATCGACGGCAAGGCGGAGGCCTAAAGGGCCGCCGGTCACGGGCGCGCGTCCGGAGCGGCGCGGCTCAGGCGTACGTCGCGCTTGAGGCGGATCGCGGCCTCCACGCCCTGGTAGTAGCCGGGCACCTCGCCGGTCTCGTGGTAACCGAGCGCGCCGTAGAAGGCGCGCGCGCTGAGGTTGCCCGCCCGCAGCTCCAGTCCCACGGTGAAAGTGCCCGCCGTCAGCGCGCTTTCCTCGAGCCAGGTGATCAGTGCGCGCGCCACGCCGCGGCGGCGGTGACCGGGCGCCACCGCCAAGAGGTTCAGGTGCGCGGTCTCATCCGCGTAGCGCATGATCGCAAAGCCGGCCAGATCGCCGCCGTAACGCGCCGTGAGCACCACGCTGTCGGCGTCGCGGATGTGCCAGCTGATGCGCACCGCGCCCCAGGCCGGCCGCAGCCCCGCCTCGACGAAGCGTTCCGACATCTGCGCCAGCGCAGCGGCATCCGCGCGGCGCGCAGGTTCCAGGCGGTAGTCGTACACCTGAGCCAAGCGTGTGTGCCTTCAGCTTCTCAGGCGAGGGTGTGGAACACCTTCTGCACGTCATCGTCCTGCTCGAGCCGGTCGATGACGGTGAGGACCTCGGTCGCCTGCGCCTCGGGCAGCTCGGTGGGTACGGTGCAGATGTACTCGTGCTCGGCCGACAGCGGCGTGATGCCGCGCGCCTCGAGCGCTTCCTGCAGCCGGCCGAAGTCAGCGAACGCGCCGCGGATCACCAGTTGCGGCTCGCCCTTCTCCCCGCTGCTCTCGCCCATCTCATCCAGGCCGTGGTCCATCAGGTACAGCTCCAGGTCGTCCTGGTCGATGCCGGCAGGATTGAGGCGGAACACGCCCATCTTGCGGAACAGGAAGCTGACGCTGCCGTTGGTGGCGAGATTGCCGCCGCCCTTGGTGATGATGTTGCGCACCCCGGCCACCGTGCGGGTCGGGTTGTCGGTGGCCGTTTCCACCAACAGCGCCACGCCGTGCGGGGCGTAGCCCTCGTAGAGCACCTCCTGGTAGTTCGCCGCATCGCGCCCGGCGGCGCGCTTGATGGCCGCCTCGATCTTGTCCTTGGGCATGTTGACGGCGCGCGCGTTCTGGATCGTCCGGCGCAGCATCGGGTTGGAGGCCGGGTCCGGACCGCTGGCCTTCACCGCCATGGTGATGTCCTTGGCGATGCGGGCGAACTGCTTCGCCATGCGGTTCCAGCGCGCGAACATCGTGTGTTTGCGGACTTCGAAAATTCGTCCCATGACGCGCATGGTGCACGAAAGCAGGGGGGAGGTGCCAGCCGCAGGCAGGCGTATACGGCGCGGGCAGGGGCGAGCCGGACGGCGCGCGCAGGCGCGCCGCGTTTTTTGCGCTCTAAGCGAGCTGGGCGTGCAGGACGCGCAGGCGCCGGCGCTGCAGGTTCAGGCGGCGCTCGATCTCGCGCAGCTTGCTTTGCAGGTCGACGTGTTCCCACTGCTCGAGCACCGCGCGCTTCTTCTCGTTGAGCCACTCTTCCTTGACCCGCGCCCATTCGGCGATGGCGGTGAGGAAGTTCTCGTACTCGTGCGCCAGGCGCGCACGCAGCGGCTCCAGATGCAAGTGGGTCTCGGCCGGGTAGTTGGCCAGGCGCGCCTTCGCGCGCGTGAACTGCATGGCGAGCAGTGCCTTCTGGATCTGGAAGGCGGGCGTGCGCTTCAGGCGCCGCGTGAGACCGATGACACTGAGCACGCCGATCAGCCACTTGGTCGGATCCCACTGCCACCAGCGCACGCCGTTGCGGTAGTCGTGCGCGAAGATGTGGTGGAAGTTGTGGTAGCCCTCACCGTAGGTGACCACCGCGAGCACCGGGTTGTCGCGCGCGGTGTTGTCCTCGGTGTAGGGCTGCTTGCCCCACATGTGGGCGAGGGAGTTGATGAAGAAGGTGACGTGGTGGCTCCACACCAAGCGCATGAAGCCGGCAAGTATCAGCATTCCCACGACGTCACCGAAGATCACTCCGGCGAGCAGCGTCAGCCCGAAATTGGCGAGCAGCGCCAGCGGCACGTAGTGACGGTGCTGGAAGGCGAGCCAGGGGTCGCGCTTGAGGTCCGGAATGTTGGTGAAGTCCTCTTTGCCGCTCGGGTATTCGCGCAGCATCCAGCCGATGTGCGAGAACCAGAAGCCGCGGCGCGCCGAGTAGGGGTCCAGATCCTCGTCATCGACGCTCAGGTGATGCGTGCGATGCCCGCTCGCCCAGGCGAAGACACTGTTCTGCAGCGCCATGGTGCCGAACACCAGCAGGATCAGCCGCAGGCTCCAGTGCGCCTCGTAGGTCTTGTGCGCCCACAGGCGGTGATAGCCGGCGGTGACGGCCATGCCGCTCGCGCCGGTGAAGAACACCGCCACTGCCCAGGTGGAAGCCGTGAAGCCGTGCGTGAGCCCGTACCAGGGGACTGCGACCGCGGCGATCGCCAGCGTCAACACGAACATCAGGGTGTTCGCCCAAATCAGGGGTGGCTTGGGCTGGCGGAGGGTGGCAGTACTCATGCGGGGATTGTAAGTACGTGTCAGTGAGGGGGGCGCCGTAACTTATCACGCCCGAACCCCTTAAGTGGGACTTGCGTCGTCTTTGGCAAGCCCCCCTTTTGCGGGGGCGGCCCGGCCGCGCAACGGGGAGTCCTGCGGCGCCGCATCATCCCCCGTCGCGGTTCCGGGATGTCATTTCCGTGACCACCGGCCTTGCGTCCGCCCGCCGGTGGCCCCCGCAGCGCGGCACCCCCCGGGTACCCCACGTCCGCCGGCACGCGTGCTACCGTTGCGCCCCCTTTTTGATGACAGGCACGAGGAGCAACCGTGACCGCAAATCGTTCGTTTGCACACTTGGGCGCGTGGGCCCTCGGCGTGGCCGGGGCCGCCGCAGCCGCGGCCCAGCCGGCTGCCCCGGCGACCTCGGTGCCCCCGGCGGTGGATCGGGCCGCCCACGCCTTCATCACGCAGGGGGCGCTGGAGGCGCCGATCCGCTTCCTGTCCTCCGACCAGCTCGAGGGCCGTGGCCCGGCCTCCCGTGGCGATGAGCTGGCGCGCCTGTACCTGCAGACCGAGCTCGAGGGTATGGGCTACCAGCCCGCCTTCGGCAACGGTGCCTGGCAGCAGCCCTTCGACATCGTCGGCATCAAGTCGCAGTTTCCCAAGACCTGGAGCTTCAGCGGCAAGGGCGGCCAGGTCGATCTGGCCTGGCACGAGGACTTCATCGCCGTCAGCGGGCAGCAGAAGGAGCAGGTGAGCGTGCCGAACACTGAGCTGGTCTTCGTCGGCTACGGCATCCAGGCGCCCGAGTACCAGTGGGACGACTACAAGGGCGCCAATCTCGCCGGCAAGATCCTCGTGATGATGAACAACGATCCGGACTGGGATCCGAACCTGTTCGCGGGCAAGCGCCGCCTTTATTACGGTCGCTGGGACTACAAGTACGAGAGCGCCGCGCGCCAGAAAGCCGCCGGCGCCATCATCATCCATACCACCGCCTCCGCCGGCTATCCGTTCCAGGTGGTGCAGAGCTCCTGGGGCGGGGAGCAGTTCGAGCTGCCGGCGGGGAGCGAGGCGCGCCTGAGCGTGCGCGGCTGGGTCAGCGAGGATGCCGTGCGCCGGCTCATGAAGTCTGCCGGCTACGATCTGGACAAGCTCATCGAATCGGCGCACTCGCGCGACTTCAAGCCCGTGCCGCTGGGACTGACGACCTCGCTCACCTTCAGCAACACGCTGGCGCGCCTGAAGACCGCGAACGTCGGGGGCGTGCTGCCGGGCAACGACCCCAAGCTCGCCCCGCAGCTCCTTGTCTACAGTGCCCACCACGATCACTTCGGCATCGGTGAGCCGGACAAGAGCGGCGACAAGATCTACCACGGCGCCGTCGACAATGCCTCGGGCTGTGCGCAGGTGCTCGCTATCGCGCGCGCGTTTGCGGCGCTGCCGCAGCGCCCGCGGCGCAGCATCCTCGCCCTGTTCGTCGCCGGCGAGGAGCGCGGCCTACTCGGCTCGGCCTACTATGCCGCGCACCCGTCCGTGCCCGCCGGCCGCATCGCTGCCAACATCAACATCGACGGCGCCAACATCCTCGGCCGCAGCCGCGACTCGGTGCTGGTGAGCCTGGGCAAGTCCTCGCTCGATGCCGTGGCCGAGGCGGTGGCCAAGTCACAGGGCCGCACGCTGGTGGGAGATCAGTTCCCCGACCGCGGCTACTACTATCGCTCGGATCAGTTCTCGTTCGCCAAGATCGGCGTGCCGGCGCTGTACTTCTCGGACGCCACCGACATCATCGGTAAGCCCGCCGGCTGGGGTAAACAGCAGCATGATGAGTGGGAGCTGAAGAAGTACCACCAGCCGAGCGACAAGCTCGAGGACAGCTGGAACTTCGACGGCATGATCCAGGATGCGCAGCTCGACATGCTCGCCGGCTGGCTCATCGCACAGGCGGACGCCATGCCCACCTGGAACCCCGGCGATGAGTTCGAGGCGGCGCGCAAGCGCGCGCTCGCCGATGCGGCTGCCAGGAAGAACTGAGAGCGGCTAAGGAGCGCACCATGTTCGAGGGTCTGGACTTCATCACCACCGACTCGATCCTGGGTCTGATGGCGGCGTTCCGCGCCGACCCGGAGGCGCGCAAGGTCGACCTCGGGGTGGGCGTGTACCGCGATGGCCACGGTGAGACACCCGTGCTCGCGGCGGTGCGCAAGGCCGAAAGCGCCCTCATTGCCGAGCAGACCACCAAGACCTACGTGGGACCGGCGGGCAACCTCGGCTTCAATGTCGAAATGGAGAAGCTCGTCTTCGGCGCGGGGCATCCGGCGCTCAAGGCCGCGCGCATCCGCACCGTGCAGACCCCGGGCGGGTGCGGCGCACTGCGCCTGGGAGCGGATCTGATCCGCGCCGCCGCCCCCGACACCGTCGTGCACGTGAGCTCGCCCACCTGGGCCAATCACGTGCCGCTGCTCGCGGGTGCCGGCCTCAAGCTCGAGCGCTACCCGTACTTCGACGCCGAGAGCGGCGGCGTGCAGTTCCCCGCCATGCTGGCGGCGCTGGAGAAACTGCCGCCGCGCGCAGTGCTGCTGTTACATGCCTCCTGCCATAACCCCACCGGGGCGGACCTGTCCCCGGATCAGTGGCGGGCGCTCCTCGAGCTGGTGCGGCGCCGCCAGCTGCTGCCCTTCATCGACATGGCCTATCAGGGCCTGGGAGAGGGGCTGGAGGCGGATGCCTTCGGCCTGCGCCTGTTCTGTGCGGAACTGCCGGAAGTGGTGTGCGCGGTGTCGTGCTCGAAGAACTTCGGGCTCTACCGCGAGCGCGTCGGCGCGCTGCATCTCATCACCGAGACGCCCAAGGCCGCCGATGCCGTCCTCAGCCATCTGGTGCGCCTCGGCCGCGGCCTGTGGTCGATGCCGCCGGATCACGGCGCCGAGATCGTGCGGCGCATCCTCACGGACGCCGCGCTACGGGCGCTGTGGGAAGAGGAGGTGCACAGCATGCGCAGGCGCATCCAGGGACTGCGGCGCGAGTTCGTGGTGCAGCTGGCGGCGCACTGCCCGCAACGTGACTTCGGCTTCATCGAGCGCCAGCGCGGCATGTTCTCCTTCTTCGGCATCAGCACCGCGCAGGTGCAGGCGCTGCGCGCCGCGCATCACATCTACATGACCGACGACAGCCGCATCAACATCGCGGGCCTGAGGAAGGAAAACCTCGAGTACGTGGCGCGCGCCACCGCCCAGGTGCTCGCCACTTAGGCGTCCTCGGGCACGATGAGGCGGTGAGTGGATTTCACCTCCTCCATGACGAAGTAGGTGTGGGTCTGCTGCACGCCGCGCACCGCGGCGATGCGATCGCCGAGGAAACGCCGGTAGCTCTCCATGTCGGTGACGCGCACCTTGAGCAGATAGTCGAACCCGCCGGCCACCATGTGGCACTCCATGACCTCATCGTGGGCCAGCATCACCTGCTTGAAGCGCTCAAAGGCATCCGGCGTGGTGCGATCGAGCGACACCTCCACATAGGCGAGCAGGCCGAGCTGCAGCCGCGCCGGGTTCAGGCGCGCGAAATAGCCCTCGATATAGCCCGCAGCCTCCAGGCGCCGCACGCGCTCGAGCGTCGGCGTTACGGTCAGGTGCACCTCGCGGGCGAGCTGCGCGACCGGCGTGCGCCCGTCCTGCTGCAGGCGCGCGAGGAGCCTGCGGTCGATGCGGTCGAGTCCGCGCTCGTGCGTCGCGTGGGGCACGGCCGGCGGGGCTTTGGGGCTCATGGCAGTTGATTCGACTATTATGGCGCTCAAAACGAATAAATATTCTCTGGATCAGACAGTATCATAAGGGTAATTAACTGCCTATTGCCCAATCCCCCATGAACATGTCCCCGCCGGATCCGGCCACCGCCGCCGCGCTGCCGGTATTGCGCGAGCGCCTGCGCGCCGCGACTCTGCGTTCCGAGTCTGATGCGTCCGAGGAGATCCTCGCCGAGCTTGAGCCGAGCGAGGAGCTGCTCAAGGTCGCGCAGGCGCGCGCGGCGCGCTGGGTACAGGCCGCGCGTGCCGACAAGCGCGCCCGTCCCTTAGTCGAGCAGATGCTCGAGCAGTTTCCGTTGGACAGCGCTCAGGGCAAGGCGCTCATGGGACTCGCCGAGGCGCTGCTGCGCACCCCCGACCCCAAACGCGCCAACCAGCTGATCGCCGAGCGGCTGGCGACCATGCGTGAGGCGGGCGTGCCCGGTAACACAGCGCTGCTGCTGCGCACGGGGTTCGTACTGCTCGGAGCTGCGGGGCGGCTGCTGCCGGACGTGACGGCCCAGCTCACCGGGGAGTTCACGGCAGCGAACCTCGCGGCCCCCCTGGTGGCCCCGATCGTGCGCGCCGCCATGCGCCAGTCGATGCAGATGATGGGCCACGCCTTCATCGTCGGTAGCACGATCGAGGCGGCGCTGGCGCGCACCCGCACCGAGCCGGATCTCGCCCTGTGCTCCTTCGACATGCTCGGCGAGGGCGCGCGCACCGAGGAGGACGCCGAGCGCTATTTCAAGTCCTACGCGCATGCGATCGAGGTGCTCGCGCGCCAGGCGCCCGGTGGCACCTACGCCCGTTCCGGGATCTCGGTGAAGCTCTCGGCACTGGAGCCGCGCTATTCCCTGCTGCAGAGCGCGCGCGTCAACAGCGAGCTCGCACCGCGCATGCTGCAGCTGGCGCGCATGGCGGCCCAGGCTGGTGTCGGCTTCACTATCGACGCCGAGGAGGCCGACCGCCTCGACCTGTCGCTCGACATCGTCGAGGCACTGGCGCGCGATCCGACGACGCGCGCGTGGGATGGCCTGGGCCTTGCGGTACAGGCTTACGGGCGCCGCGCCCCGCGGCTGCTCGAATGGGTCGCGGGCCTGGCGCGCGACAGCGGGCGGCGCATGGGCGTGCGGCTGGTCAAGGGCGCCTACTGGGACAGCGAGATCAAGCGTGCCCAGGAGCGCGGGCTGGCGAGCTTCCCGGTGTACACCTCCAAGGATGCGACCGATGCCAGCTACCTGCAGTGCGTGCAGGTGCTGTTCGCGGCGCGCGAGGTGATCTACCCGCAGTTTGCCACGCACAACGCCTTCACAGTCGCCGCGGTGCTTGCGCTGGCACCGGCCGGTGCGAGCTACGAGTTCCAGCGCCTGCACGGTATGGGGGAGGCGCTCTATGAGGCCGCGCGCTCCGAGATCCCGACGCTGCCGCCGGTGCGCGTGTATGCGCCGGTCGGCTCACACGAGGATCTGCTGCCGTATCTGGTGCGGCGGCTGCTCGAGAACGGCGCCAACAGCTCCTTCGTCCATCAGTTCCTAAACCCTGAGATGTCTGTGGCCGAGGTGGTACGCGATCCGCTGGATTCACTGGCTGCCGGCCCACCGCCGGCGCGCATCCGCGAGCCGCAGGCGCTCTACGGTGCCGAGCGTGCCAACTCGGCGGGCGAGGACTTCGGTGACCCGGCCTCCCTCGCCACCCTGGCAACGCAGCTCCACGCGCACGCGGTGGCGCCCTACCGCGGCGGGCCGATCCTTGATGGCGAGTCAGCCGCGGATGCGGATCAGCCGGTGCGGTCACCGGCCGATACGCGCATCATCGTTGGCTACTCACGCGATGCCAGCGCCGCCGAAATCGCCGCCGCGATGGCCGGCGCTGCGGCCGCCCAGCCGCAGTGGGAGATGACACCGGCGCCAGAGCGCGCCGCCTGCCTGGAGCGCGCGGCCGATGCCCTGCAGGCACGCCGCGGGGAGTTCCTGAGCCTGCTGGTGCGCGAGGCGGGCAAGACCGTGCCGGACGCGGTGGCGGAGATCCGCGAGGCAATCGATTTCTGCCGCTACTACGCGGCGCGGGGACGTGAACTGTTCGGCGCACCGCAGGTGATGCCCGGGCCCACCGGTGAGCGCAATACGCTGTCGCTGCACGGGCGCGGCGTGTTCGTATGCATCAGCCCGTGGAATTTTCCGCTCGCCATCTTCGCCGGGCAGATCACCGCAGCCTTGGTGTCGGGCAACGCCGTGGTGGCCAAGCCCGCACCCGCGACGCCGTTGATTGCGCACCTGATGACGCGCGTGCTGCATGCGGCGGGGGTTCCGGGCGCGGTGCTGCAGCTGACTCCCGCCGACGGGCCGCCCTTCGGGGAGGTGGCCCTGAAACATCCGGCACTCGCAGGGGTTGCCTTCACCGGTTCCACGGCGACCGCGGCGCACATCAACCGCACGCTCGCCAACCGCGAAGGCGCCATCGTGCCCCTGATCGCCGAGACCGGCGGGGTCAATGCCATGGTGGTGGACGCCACGGCGCTGCCTGAGCAGGTCGTGGATGACGTCATCACGTCCGCCTTCACCAGTGCCGGGCAGCGCTGCTCGGCGCTGCGAATGCTGTATCTTCAGGAGGAGATTGCCGCGCGCACCATCGAGATGCTGATCGGCGCCATGCGCTGCCTGATCATCGGCGACCCGGGCAACCTTGCCACCGATGTCGGACCGGTGATCTCGGCGGCCGCGCGCGAGCGCCTCGAGCACCACGCGCAGCGCATGCGCCGCGAGGCCAAGCTCCGGTACGCGTGCGAGATGCCCGAAGGTCTCAGCCACGGCTATTTCTTTGCGCCCGAGTTGTTCGAGCTGCGCAGCCTCGGGCAGCTCAAGAGCGAGGAGTTCGGTCCGATCCTGCACGTGGCGCGCTACCGCAGCGGGGAGCTGCCGCAGGTGCTGGAGGCAATCCGCCGTACCGGCTTCGGCCTGACCTTGGGCGTGCACAGCCGCCTGGAGAGTGTCGCGCAGCACGTGTTCCGCTCGCTGCCGGTCGGCAATACCTACGTCAACCGCAACATGATCGGCGCGGTCGTCGGCGTGCAGCCCTTCGGCGGCCAGGGCCTTTCGGGCACCGGGCCGAAGGCCGGCGGTCCGTACTACCTGCTGCGCTTTGCGACCGAGCGCACGCTCACGGTGAACACCGCGGCCATCGGCGGCAACGTGGAGCTGCTGTCCTGAGCCGCGCTTGACCCATAATACGGGCCATCCCTTGATCATGGCGGCCTGCCGGCCGCGCAAAGGCGGCCATGCAGCACAGCACCAGCGCTCCTGAGCAATGTGACGTGGCCGTGGTCGGTGGTGGCCCCGGCGGCAGCACGGCGGCGGCGCTGTTGGCGCAGCGCGGCTACAAGGTCATCGCGCTGGAGAAGGCTCATCACCCGCGCTTCCATATCGGCGAGTCGCTCTTGCCGATGAATCTGCCGCTGTTCGAGCGCCTGGGTGTGCACGAGAAGGTGCGCAAGCTGGGCGTCTACAAGCGCGGCGCGGACTTCGAGTCCGACGAACCGCAGGGCTACCACACCTTCGAGTTTGCCCGCGCGCTCGGGGAAAGTCCGCCGCACGCCTACCAGGTGTTCCGGCAGGACTTCGACCAGATGCTCTATCGACACGCGCGCGAATGCGGCGCGGACGCCCGCGAAGGCCATGAGGTGCTGAACGTCGAGCAGCTCGGCGCGCGCGACACGCGCGTCGAGGTGCGCACGGATGCCGACGCCACCTACCAGATACAGGCGCGCTACCTGATCGATGCCAGCGGCCGCGATGCGTTTCTCGCCGGCAAGCGCCGCCTGCGGCGCAAGAATCCCGATCACCAGAGCGCGGCGATTTTCGGTCACTTCCGCGGCGCGCGCGCGCGCAGTGGTGAGGATGCCGGCAACATCAGCATGTACCGCTTCCCGCACGGCTGGATGTGGATGATCCCGCTGCCCGGGGAGGTCATGAGCGTCGGCGCGGTGTGCTGGCCGGACTATCTGAAGCAGCGCAAGGGACGCACGGTGGAGTTCCTGCTCGAGACGCTCAAGCAGAACCCGGACCTGTGGGCGCGTCTCAAGGACGCACAGCTCATCGGCAACGAGGTGCGGGTCACCGGCAACTACTCCTATGACTCGAGCACCATGGCGGGTCCGGGCTGGATCCTAGTCGGGGATGCATTCGCCTTCCTCGACCCGGTGTTCTCGACCGGGGTGTATCTGGCGATGACGAGCGCCGAACAGGCCGCGCAGCTGGCGGACATCGCGTTACGCGAGCCGGCGCGCGAGCGTGCGCTGCAGCGCGCACTCGAGAAACGCCAGCGCAGCGCGATGAAGCGCTTTTCCTTCTTTATCTACCGCTTCAACGGTCCGGTCATCCGCGAGATGTTCCGCAATCCCCGCAACGTCTTCCAACTGGAGCAGGGCGTGGTCTCGATGCTCGCAGGGGATCTGTTCGACACGCCGCGCGTGCTGTGGCGTCTGCGGCTGTTCAAGCTGGTTTACGGGCTGGTGGGCCTGCGCCACTGGCGCGACTGGCGCGCCGGACATGCCTATCGCATGGCGCAGGCGCGCGCCCAGTTCAGCGGCGGCACCACGCCACTGGACAAGGCTTAGGCGCCCGCGGACCGCGGCGCTTGCCCGCGGTCGGCCTTTCTCGCGCTGCGGGCGGGGGTTATGCTCCGAAGCCGGTAACGGGAGGAACGAATGAAAATTCAGGTATTGGCTCTTCTGCTGGGCGCGGCGATCTTGCAAGGCACGGCCTGGGCCGCTCCGCCCAAGCCCCTGCGGGTGGTGGAATCCGTTGAGATCAAGGCATCCCCTGACAAGGTGTGGGCCACCATCAAGGATTTCGACGGCTTGAACAAATGGCACCCGGGCTTCTCGGCGGACGAGATCGTCTCCGGCGGCAACAATGCGGTCGGCACGGTGCGCAAGCTCACCGTCAAGGACGGTCCCTCGTTCACCGAGAAGCTGCTCGCTTTCGATGACAGCGGCCGCAGCTTCCGCTACCGCATCGTCGAGTCCCCGCTGCCGATCACGCACTACGTCAGCAAGGTCACCGTGCGCTCTGCCGGCGGCGGTATGACGAAGGTGATCTGGAGCGGCACGTTCATGCGCAAGAACCCCGCCGACAGTCCGCCCGAGGCGGAAAGCGATGCGGGCGCCATCAAGCTCGTCAAGGGCGTCTACCGCGGCGGTCTCGACAACCTCAAGAAGATGCTCGAAGGCTGAAGAGCTCGTACCGGCGGCTCCCCGTTTTGGTGAGCCGCCTTCATCGGCAAGCGTACTTCTTTAGCTGGTCTCGCCGGCGCGCAGCTCGGCGAGGAGGGCGCTGAGCGAATCGAGCGGCGCTGAGCAGACGCTGCCCGTGCACAGGTATGCCACCACCGTCTTGGCGGCGGCCTTATCTGCGAGCGCGGCCGGCAGATTCAGCGCATCCTCCGGCACCGCCAGCACGATGCGGCGCGGCGCGTAGATGCGCGCCAGTTCCTCCTGCCACTGCGTCATAGCGGCCTCGTTGCCGCGGATAATTACGATCTGCGGCGGGTGCAGCAGCTCCTCCAGCGCCGTCAGCAGCGTCGCGTGCGATTGCGGGTATTTGCTCAGATCGCCCCAGGCGGCCCGCAGCGTGCCCTCGGCGGCTGCCAGGTAGCGCGGCTCACCCAGGAGGTGCCCGAAGCGCTGCAGGACGTAGGCGGCGACGCCATTGCCGGCAGGCGTGGACTCATCGCCGAATGACTTCGGGCGATGCATGAGTTTTTCGTGATCATCGGAGGTGAAGAAGAAACCGCCGCTGTTACTGTCGCTGAAGTGTGCGAGCACTACCTCGAGCAGCTGCCGCGCGAACTGCAGTTCGTCGGCGCGAAAGCGCACCTGCTGCAGCTCGAGAATCCCATCGGCGAGATAGACGTAGTCGTCCAGATACGCGTTCAGGTGCGCGCGCTCCTCCATCGAGGTCGCGAGCAGCCTGCCATCGCGCCACAGGTGCTCCCGGATGAAGTCGAGCGCGCGCGTGGCGGCTGCCGCGAGCTCGGCGCGACCCAGCGCGCGGGCGGCGATCGCAAGCCCGCGGATCATGAGCCCGTTCCAGGAAGTAAGTACCTTGTCGTCACGCGCCGGCGGCACGCGCTGCGCACGTAGCGCCAGGAGCGTTGCGCGTGCCGCATCGATGAGCGTGCCGGCCTCCGCCGGGCTCAAGTGCGCAGCGCCCGCCACCTCTTCGAGAGGCGCGGCCACGTACAGGTGCCAGCGCCCCTCGAAGTTCGCTGGCCGGTCGAGCCCGTAGCGCGGCGCGAACAGTGCGAACTCCTGCGCGCTGAGCGCCGCCTGCACCTGCTCGCGCGTCCACACGTAGAAGGTGCCCTCATGGCCCTCAGAGTCGGCATCGAAGCTCGAGTAGAAACCGCCCTGCGCCGACTGCAGCTCGCGCAACACGTAATCGGCGCACTGGGCGGCGATGCGCGCATAGTCGGCATCACCGCTCGCACTGGCCGCCTGTGCGTAGAGGGCGAGGAGGGCGCCGTTGTCGTACAGCATCTTCTCGAAGTGCGGGATCATCCACAGCTCATCGACGGCGTAGCGGTAGAAGCCGCCGCCGAGCTGGTCGTTGATGCCACCGTCTGCCATGCGCCGCAGCGTCAGGGTCGCCATGTAGAGCGCCCGCAGATCCGGTTCTGGCGCGGCGCTGGTGGCACGCCAGTCGCGCAACAGGCGCGTCAGCACCGGGGCTGCGGGAACTTCGGCGCGCCGCCGAAGCCGCCGTTCTTGGTGTCAAACAGGCGCGCCAGCTGCGTGCGGCAGGCGCGCAGGGGCGCATCGCTCAAGACCACCGCGGCGTCCGCGGGGCTGGCGTTCATGAGGTCGAGCGCCTTCACCAGCGCCTCGTTCTGGGTGCGCATCTCCTGCGGATGCTCGCGATAGAACTGCGCGACGCGCAGCAGCAGGTCCTTGAAGGCCGGCAGCCCGAAGCGGGCTTCCTTGGGAAATAGGTGCCGCCGAAGAAGGGCCGCTGATCCTCGTGCGCGAGGAACATCGTCAGCGGCCAGCCGCCGCTGCGCTGCGTGATCATCTGCTGCGCGGCCTGATAGATGCGGTCGATGTCGGGGCGCTCTTCACGGTCGACCTTGATGTTGATGAAGTTGTCGTTGAGGACGCGGGCCGTGTCCTCGTCTTCGAAACTTTCCTTCTCGAGCACCGAGCACCAGTGGCAGGCAAGGTAGCCGACGCTCAGGTGGATTGGCTTGCCTTCCGCATTTGCCTTTGCGAACGCTTCGGGCCCCCAGGGATACCAATCGACCGGGTTATGCGCGTGCTTGCGCAGGTACGGGCTCGTCTCGCCGGCGAGCTGATTGGTGTATTTCGGGCTGCCGTCGGTATTGCGGTGGGCAATCTGCATCTTGGTCTCCTGCCGCGATTGTATACTTCAACGCCCTCTCACTCCGGGATCCCCCTTGTCCTCGAAGCCTGTGCTCGCCGAATCTGCCCGGGAAGTGCGCCTGCTGCGGCTGAAGCGCGGCGAGGAGCGGCGTCTTGTGCTCGGGCACCTGTGGGTGTTCAGCAACGAAGTCGACACTGACGGCACGCCGCTCACCGCTTTCGCACCCGGGGAACTGGCCGAGCTGCGCTCGCACCGCGACGCGTTCATGGGGTACGTGTGCGTGAACCCGCACGCACTTATCTGCGCCCGTATCCTGTCACGCGACCGCAATCGCCCGGTCGATGCGGCGCTGCTGGAGGAACGCCTGCGAGCGGCCCTGGCGCTGCGTGACGCCACCGCCGCCGCGCCTTACTACCGCTGGGTGTTTGGCGAATCGGATCTGCTGCCCGGACTGGTGCTGGACCGCTACGGCGATGTGGTGGTGGGACAGATTGCGACCGCGGGCATGCAGGCACTTGAGCGGCAGATCAGCGCCGCGGTGCGCACGGTGCTCGCACCGGCGTGCCTGTACTGGAAAAATGACTCCGGGGCGCGCGACCTGGAGCACCTGCCCAAAGAAAGTGGCGCCGCCTTCGGGCCGCTGCCCGATGAACTGCAGGTACGCGAGGGCGGGCTCGCGTTCGCGGTGCCATTGATGGCGGGGCAGAAGACCGGCTGGTTCTTCGATCAAAGCGCCAACCGTGGACGCCTCGAGCGTTATGTGCCGGCCGGTGCGCGGGTGCTCGACGTGTGTTCCTATGCCGGGGCGTGGGCGGTTGCGGCACTCAAGTTTGGCGCAGGCTCGGCCCTGTGCGTGGATTCCTCGCAGAGTGCGCTCGATGTGGCAAGCGCCAATGCCCGCCGTAACGAGCTGCAGCTGCAGACTCTGTGCGCGGATGCCTTCGATGCGCTCAAAGTGCTCGCCGATCGCGGCGAGCGCTTCGACGTGGTCATTCTCGACCCACCCGCGTTCATTAAGCGCAAGAAGGACATTCCGCAAGGACAAGCCGCCTACCGCAAATTGAACCAGCTGGCGCTGGCGCTGCTCGCCGATGCCGGGCTTTTGGTGTCCTGCTCCTGCTCCTATCACCTGGCACCCGAGGAACTCCTGAACGCCATCCAGGCGGCCGCCCGCCACAGCCGCCGCTTCGTGCAGATCCTCGAGAGCGGCGGCCAGTCCGCCGACCATCCTATCCACCCGGCCATCCCCGAAACGAGGTACCTGAAGGCCTTCTTCTGCCGCGTGACACGCGAGGTCGGCTAAACTTCGCGCCTCATGCTGACCTATCCCGGCTTCAAACCCATCGCCTTCGAGCTCGGGCCCGTGAAGGTCCACTGGTACGGGATCATGTACCTCTTGGGCTTCGCGGGCGCCTGGTGGCTCGCGCGCCGTCGCGCCACTAAACCCGGCTCGACCTGGAAGCCCGACGACGTCGATGACCTGATCTTCTTCTGCATGCTCGGGGTCATCCTCGGTGGCCGCATCGGCTACGTGCTCTTCTACGGGCTCAAGTTCTGGGCGGCGGACCCCTGGTACCCCTTCAAGATCTGGGAAGGCGGCATGGCCTTCCACGGCGGGTTGTTGGGCGTCATCGCCGCGATGACGCTGTTTGCCTGGCGCCGGCGCCGCAATCCGGCGGATGTCTTCGACTTCACCGCACCGCTGCCGGCCCTGGGGCTGTTCTTCGGGCGCATCGGCAACTTCATCAACAGCGAGCTCTGGGGCAAGGTGACTACCGTGCCGTGGGGCTTCAAGGTCAACGGCGAGGTGCGCCACGCCTCGCAGCTGTATGAGGCCGCTCTCGAGGGACTGTTCCTGTTCGTGGTGCTGTGGTGGTTTACCTCCCGGCCGCGGCCGCGGCTCGCCCCTTCGGGCCTGTTCATGCTGATCTACGGCCTGGCGCGGTTCCTGGTCGAGTTCGTGCGCGTGCCCGATGAACACATCGGCTATCTGGCCGGCGGCTGGTTCACCGAAGGACAGCTGCTGTCGGTCCCCATGATCATCACCGGCATCGTGCTGCTGGTGTGGGCCTACCGCGCGCGCGTGCCCTCGGGAAACTACCTGCAGGCGACATGAAGCAGTACCTCGACCTGCTGCGGCTTATCCGCACCGAGGGGGTGCGCAAGAGCGACCGCACCGGCACCGGTACGCTGTCGGTATTCGGGCACCAGCTGCGCTTCGACCTGGCGCGTGGCTTCCCGCTGGTGACCACCAAGAAGATTCACCTGCGCTCGGTGATCTACGAGCTCTTATGGTTCCTGCGCGGGGAAACCAACATCGCCTGGCTGCATGAGCACGACGTCAGCATCTGGGATGAGTGGGCCGACCCGCGGGGTGATCTGGGGCCGGTATACGGCAAGCAGTGGCGCGCCTGGCGCACCGCCGAGGGCGGCAGCATCGATCAGATCACCCGGGCGGTGCAGCTGCTTAAGTCCAATCCGGATTCGCGCCGCATCATCGTGAGCGCCTGGAACGTCGCGGAGCTTGAGCGCATGAGTCTCATGCCCTGCCATGCATTCTTCCAGCTGTACGTCGCCGGCGGCCGCCTGTCGTGCCAGATGTATCAGCGCAGCGCCGACATCTTCCTCGGCGTGCCCTTCAACATCGCCAGCTACGCGCTCCTGACACACATGTTTGCGCAACAGTGCGACCTGGAGCCGGGCGAGTTCATCTGGACCGGCGGCGACTGTCACCTCTACCTGAACCATCTGCAGCAGGCCGACCTGCAGCTGGCGCGCACGCCGTACCCGCTGCCGCAGCTGCGTATCCTGCGCCGCCCACCGAGCATGTTCGACTACCAGTACGAGGACTTCGAATTCGTGAGTTACCAGCATCACGCGGGCATCCACGCGGCGGTGGCCGTATGAGCCGCGGCACGTGCCGCGCGGCGGCGGACATCGAAGTGCGCGACTCAGCACTGCACGGGCTCGGTGTCTTCGCCACCACGAGCATCAAGAAGGGCACGCGCGTCATCGAGTACCTGGGCGAGCGCGTCTCGCATGCCCAGGCCGACCGCCGCTACGACGACAAGGACGAGACCGACAGTCACACCTTCCTGTTCATCGTCGACGGCCGCACCGTCATCGATGCCGGCGTCGGCGGCAACGAGGCGCGCTTCGTCAACCACGGCTGCGACCCCAACTGCGAGTCCGTGATCCAGGACCGGCGCGTCTTCATCGAGGCCATCCGCGATATCGCCCCCGGCGAAGAGCTCACCTACGACTACCAGATCCAGCGCGAGGACAGCGATCCGCCCAACATCGATGTGATCTTCGCGTGCCGCTGCGGGGCGTCCAGCTGCCGCGGCACCATGCTGTGGCCGCCGCCCATGGCCAAGCCCGCGCGCGCCGCGCAGCGCACCCGGCGCCGCTGAGCAGGCCACCGCAGCGATCATGCACAGCCGCCGTCTGAGCGTCTCAGCCATCGTCGGTGCCACCGGCATCGTGTACGGTGACATCGGCACGAGCCCGCTCTACACGCTCGATGCGGCGCTCGGCGCGGCTGGGACCTTCAACCGTGAGTCGGTGCTCGGCGTCCTGTCCCTGATCTTCTGGGCACTCACGATCTCGGTGACGCTGAAGTACCTCGTGGTCATCATGCGTGCCGACAACCAGGGCGAGGGTGGCATTCTGGCGCTGTTCGCGCTGGCGCAGCGGCGGCTGATCACTGGCAGCCGTTGGAGCAAGGTGGCGGTGGGACTGGCGGTGGCGGGCACCGCCTTTTTCTTCTGCGATGCCCTGATCACGCCGGCCATCTCGGTGCTGGGAGCGGTGGAGGGCCTGGAAGTGCTCGACCCGGATTTCCAGCGCTTCGTCATCCCGGCGACGATCGGGGTCATCATCGCGCTGTTCGCCTACCAGCACCGCGGCACCGCGCGCGTCGCGCGGCTGTTCGGTCCGATCATGGTGCTGTGGTTCATCGTCATCGCGGTTATCGGCGCCATTCCACTGATCCGCAATCCCGGGGTGCTCGAGGCCCTCAACCCCATGCAGGGGCTGGCGCTGCTCTTCCACCGCCCGCAGGTGGCGCTCGCCATCATCGGTGCGGTGTTCCTCGCCATCACGGGCGGGGAGGCGCTGTACGCGGACATGGGTCATTTCGGCAAGCAGCCGGTGCGCGCGGCCTGGTTTGCGTTGGTGGGGCCGGCGCTGGTCATCAACTACTTCGGCCAGGGCGCGATGCTGCTCGAGGTCGGCCATCCGATCGCCCACCCGCTCTATCACCTGGTGTCCGCGCAGGTGCTGCCGTGGTTGGTGATACTGGCAACCTTCGCTGCGGTCATCGCCTCGCAGGCCACGATTTCCGGGGCCTTCTCCATGGCGCGCCAGGCGGTGCACCTGGATCTCTTGCCGCGGCTGCGCGTGCTGCAGACCTCCGCCCAGGAGCAGGGACAGATCTACGTGCCGATCGTCAACTGGGTGGTGTTTCCCGCGGTGGTGCTGTTCGTCGTCGGCTTTGGCTCCTCGGACGCCCTCGGTGGCGCCTATGGCGCGGCCGTGGTCGGCACCATGGTGGTCACCACCATCCTCGGCGCTTTCGTGGCCGCGACGCAGTGGAACTGGCCGAAGTGGCAGGTGGCTGGCCTGTTCGGGCTCATGCTGGTCACCGACCTTGCCTTCGTCGCCGGTAACCTCACCAAGGTCCCGAACGGCGGCTGGATTCCGCTCTCGCTCGGGGGCGTGCTGTGCCTGATCTTCATGACCTGGCGCAACGGGCGCCTCGAGCTGCGCGCTGCGCTTTCCAAGATGGCGGTGCCGCGCAGCGAACTGGGCAAGCTGGTGGCTGGCGTGCACCGCGTGCCCGGGACCGGGGTGTTCCTGGCGAGCAACGGCAACCTCGTGCCCTCGGCGCTGATCCGCAACATCGAGCACAACTGCGTCGTGCACCAGCGCGTCATCATCCTCAATGTCGAGATTGCTGACACGCCGCGCCAGGATCCGGTGCGGCGCCTGCGCATCGAGGAGCCGGTGCCGGGCGTGCACTTCATCACGGCGCGCTTTGGCTTCATGGAGACCCCCGACGTAGCCGAGGCCCTCAAGGCCTGTCGCGCCCGCGGACTGCGCGTGTTCACCGAGGACAGCTCCTTCTTCGTCGGGCGTCACGTCGTGCGCGCGCGCCCGTTGCCGGGGCTGCGCGGGCTGCAGCGGCGGCTGTTCGCGCGCATGCAGCAGTACAGCACCCAGGCGGCGGAGTTCTTCCGCATGCCCTTCCGTGACGTGGTGATCCTCAACACTGCCGTGGAGATCTGAAGGCCGTGGCGCCGCGCGTCTCGCTCATCGTCGCGATGGCCCAGAACGGCGTCATCGGCCGCGGCAACCGCCTGCCCTGGCGTCTGCCGGAGGATCTGCGGCGCTTCAAGGCCTCCACCATGGGCAAGCCAATCCTCATGGGACGCAAGACCTTCGAGTCCATCGGCCACCCGCTTGCCGGCCGTCTGAACATTGTCCTCACGCGTGACGCGCGCTGGTCGGCAACGGGCGTGGCGGTAGTGCACACGGTCGAGGCGGCGCTCGCGGCCGCCGGCGATGCCGGCGAGCTCATGGTGATCGGCGGGGCCGAGATCTATCAGCTGGTGATGCCGTTCGCGCGACGCATCTACCTGACGCACGTGCACGCCGAAGTCGCGGGCGACACCTTTTTTCCAGCCTTCGATCCCACGCAATGGGTCGACGTCGAATGCGAGGCCTTTGCAGCGGATGAGCGCAATGCCTATACGCTCACCTTCATGACGCTCGAGCGGCGTGGCGCGCCGCAGGCGCCGTGCCAGCACTGAGGAGCGCGCGCATGGTGCGCTGCGGTTATGCCGGTCACCAGCATCATCCCAGGGAGTTAAGCGCTATGCCCGCCGCCGTGCTCAACGTGATGCTCTTCGCGCTCGCGGCTGCGCTCTTGTCGCAGGCTTGCCCGGCCCAGACGGCCGTCGACTATTCCCACTACGTCTCGCCGTGGAAGACGCCGTGGGATTACCGCGGCCCGCGCGGCGCTGCGCACTGGAGCGAGCTCGATCCGGGCTACGCCGTGTGCAACCGCGGCAAGGAGCAGTCCCCTATCGACATCCGCGACGCGCATAAGGCCGACCTGCCGCCGCTGCGCTTCGAGTACGCCAGCTCGGCCATTCACTACGTGATCAACAATGGGCACACCATTCGCGTCGACTACCACGACGCTCCCGGGAGCGGCAGCTTCCTGGTCGCGGACGGCAAGCGTTACCAGCTGACGCAGTTGCACTTCCACCGGCCCAGTGAAGAACTCGTGGCGGGCAGGCAATACGACATGGTGCTGCACCTGATGCACCGGGCCGCGGACGGTGAGGTCGCAGGCGTCGCGGTCCTGTTGCAGGCCGGTCGAGCCAATGCCGCGCTCGGGCAGCTGTGGAAGCACATGCCACGCAGCGAAGGCCAGCTGGACGTAGGCGACCTCCAGATCGACCCCACACAGATGCTACCGCGCAGTACCGGCTACTACCTCTATACGGGATCAGTCACCGCGCCGCCCTGCACTGAGGGCGTGAAATGGTTCGTGCTGAAGACGCCGGTCGAGATCTCGGCGGCGCAGATCCGGGCGTTTGCGCGGCTGTACCCGCACGACGTGCGCCCACCGCAGCCGCTCAACGGCCGCACCGTGCTCGAGAGTCGCTGAGGGCCGGTTGCGCTGCGCCACGCCGCCTCGCCCCTCAGCGCGCACCCGCGTGCCCGGGCAGCGGTGTCAAACGCTCGCGAACCAGGGCCGCGGCTCGCACACCTGAGGCATCGGCCCCCTCGCGCGCGAGGTCCTCGAGCAACTGCCCTTGCACTGCGCCGCGGCGCAGCGCCTCTGCGTAGCTGATTTCCGGATGAAACATCACCATCGAGTAGCGCGGTATGAAGCGCTCCGGAAAGCGCCGCTCGAGCGCCATGGCGAGGGCCTTGCGCTCGAGGTAGCCGGCATCGCGCACCGTAGCGCGCATCTCGGTGTAGTTCTCGAGCGCCATCTGCGCGATGGCCTCGGTGTTGGGCCGTCGCAGCGCCTCGAAACGTGTAAACAGCGCCTGCCAGTCCGGCGTGGGCGTGAGCAGCTCATCGAGCACCACGCAGTCCTCGAACGCCGCGTTCATTCCCTGCCCGTGGAAGGGCACGATCGCATGCGCGGCGTCCCCCAGCAGCAGCACCTTGCCGGCGACATGCCAGGGCGCGGCATGCACGGTGCCCAGCTGCCCCTGCGGGTGCGTGGCGAACTGCGCCAGCAGCTGCGGTGCGTGCGCGAGCACGTCCGGAAACTCGCGTGCGAAGAACTCAGCCACATCTGCCGGGGTGCGCAGCGCGGCGAAGCTGGTGCTGCCCGTGCGCGGCAGGAACAGCGTGGCGGTGAAGCTGCCGTCGGTGTTGGGCAGCGCGATGAGCATGAAGCCGCCGCGCGGCCAGACATGCAGCGCGTGCGGGTCGAGCACATGGGCGCCAGCCAGTGCCGGCAGCGTCAGTTCCTTGTAGTCGTGATCGAGCCAGTCCTCGCGCACCTGCGTGAGAGCGGCGCGCGCAAGGCTCGTGCGCAGCGCCGAGCCTGCGCCGTCTGTTGCGATCGTGGGCGCCAGCGCGACCTCGTGCAGCGTGCCGCTCGCGCCGTCGCGCAGCTGCAGCAGCGCAGCGCCGGCATCGGCCCCCAGACACAGCTGATTGAAGTGCACGCGCACCGCCGGATGGCGCGTCGCGGCCGCAATCAGCACCCGGTTGAGGTCCGCGCGGCCGACCGAGTAGATGAGCTCGTGGGGGCGCTGGCCGTAGGGTTGCAGCGCGGGCGAACCGCTGATCTCGTGCACCATGCGGCCGCGCATCGGGATCAGGAGCGGCCGCACCGCATCCATGACGCCGGCACGCTCGAGCGCCGCCAGACCGCGCGCCGCGAGTGCCAGGTTGATCGAACGGCCGCCTTCGGGACGCAACTGGCGCGGATCGGCACGGCGCTCGTAGAGCGTGACCTCGACGCCGCGCCGCGCCAGCAGCACGGCGAGCAGCGCGCCGGCGAGCCCGGCACCGACGAGGGTCACCCGGCTCGCGCCCGCGCCGCTCACGCGCGCAATACCTCACTCAGTGTGGTGGCGAATCGGCAGGCGTCCTCGAAGCCGTTGTAGAGCGGCACCGGGGCCACGCGGATGATGTCCGGTGCGCGCCAGTCGACCACCATGTCGCGCTGACCGAGGGCTTCGAACACCCGGCGGCCGCGCCCGGCGCCGCCCTGGATGCGCAGCGACAGCTGGCAGCCGCGCTGCGCGGTCGCGTGCGGGGTGATGACCGTGACGTCGGCGGCGAGCGGGGCGAGCAGAGTCTCCAGGTAGCCGGTGAGCGCGATCGATTTCTCGCGCAGGCGTGCCGGCCCTGCGGCCTCGAACAGCTGCAGCGAGGCGAGCAGCGGTGCGGCCGCGAAGATGGAGGGATTGCTCAGCTGCCAGGCGGCAGCTCCGGCGGCGGCCTGGAACTGCGGTTCCATCAAGAAGCGGGTGGGCTCTTCGTGTCCCCACCAGCCCGCCAGGCGCGCCCCGGGCAGCGCGCCGGTGTGACACGTGGGCGGCTGGGCGTCGATGTGGCGCTGGTGGATAAAACAGCCGCCGATCGCACCCGGCCCGGCGTTGAGGTATTTGTAGCTGCACCACACGGCGAAGTCGGCATTCGCCTCGTGCATCGCCAGTGGCACGTTGCCGACCGAGTGCGCCAGGTCGATGCCGGCGATGCAGCCGTGCGCGTGCGCGGCACGCACGATCCGCGCCACATCGAACGCCTGGCCGGTGCGGAACTGCACTCCCGGCCACAGCACCAGCGCGATCTCCTCGCCGCGTGCGGCCAGGCACGCCTCGATTGCATCCTCCGGCAGCGTGTGCTGCCCGGGAGGCGGCGCGAGCTCGATCAGCGTGCTGTGCGGGTCAAGGCCGCGCCAGGCGATCTGCGAGGCCACCGCGTGCCGGTCGGAGGAGAACGCCCCGGCCTCCATGAGGATGGCGGCGCGCCGGCCCTGCGGGCGGTAGAAGCTCGCCAGCATCAGGTGCAGGTTGACGGTGAGCGAGTTCATCGCGACCACTTCGCTGGCACGCGCCCCGGTGATGAGCGCGAGCCCGGCGGTGAGGTTCTCGTGGTAGGGAATCCACGGGCGCTGCGCGTGCTCGTGGCCCGCGACGCCGAGGCGCGCCCAGTCGTCGAGTTCCTGCTCCAGCAGCGGGCGCGCCGCGAGCGGCATCAGCCCGAGGGAATGTCCGCACAGGTAGATGAGGGGGTCACCGCGCGCATCACGCGGCAGCGCGAAGCGCGCGCGGAACGCGCGCAGCGGGTCGGCCTCATCGCGTGCCCGCGCTTCTGCCAGCGTCGCTGACTCCTTCATGCGTCCTCGGGTACGAGCGCGTACAGCAGCGGCCGGCTCGGCACCGCATCGCCGCCGAGGGGCGGCACCTGCAGCTCGAGCAGGTACACCCCATCGGCCACCGCTTCCGGGACATAGGCGAGCTCGGTGATGGTGGCGTCGGGTCGGGCGGCGGCGGCCAGTGCGGTGGCGGCCGGCGGCAGACCGAAGAACAGTCGATGGGCGCACAGGCGCCCGGCATCGTGCTCGCGGTCGATGGAGGGCACATCGACGATGAGATGCAGGATGCCGCGCTCCACCACAAGCTGCGCCGCCTCGCGCGACAGGTACGGCGCGGTGCGCCCCGAGTAGTCGCGCGTGCGCTTGTCCTCGCGGTTCGGCAGCGTGCGGATGATGAGGGCGCGCGCCTCGAACGGGGCGCGCGGCCAGCCGCGCTCCAGCGCCCGGCGCGTGATGAGCTCGTCATGTGCCGGCGGCGGCGGATCGGAACCCTCCAGCGCCTGGGCGGCGCTCTGCGGCGTCACCGAGATCAGCAGTGCGGGTATGAGGCCGGCCGGCACCGTGCGGTAGACGTCCACCGCCTCGCGCGTGAGGTGTCCGACGCCCTCGGTGTGCGTGCCGTTGCAGTGGGGGATCAGCGTGATGATCTCGCAGTTACAGCTCGCACCACGCGCCACCGTGCCGCTGAAGTCCCCCAGCTCGAGCGCGGCGGCGTGCGCGGCCGGGGCGCCGAAGTGGCGCGGCTGGGGCCCGTGGAAGTTCAGCGCGATGGCCAGGTCCACCGGGCGCGACAGATCGACGCGGACCTCGCGCCCGCCCAGGGCGATGCGGGCGTGCATGCTAGGCGCGCTCCATCACCGCGCCGCAGCGCGCACAGGTGCGCTTGCGCAGGTTGGCAAAGAAGCGCTCGAACACGGGCGGGAACTGCTTCTCGATGTCGGTGAGCGGGAAGAACTCCTCGTATAAGAGGTGCCCGCAGCGCTCGCAGTACCACTGGAAGCCGTCGAGCTCGCCGGCGCGGCGCGCGCGCTCGATCACCAGTCCCACGGTATCGGCGGGGCGCTGCGGAGAGTGCGGCATGTTGGGTGGGATCAGCAGTACTTCGCCGGCCCGGATCGGCACGTCGACCTGGCGGCCGTCCTGCATGGTCTTGAGCACCATGTCGCCCTCGAGCTGGTAGAAGAACTCCTGGCCCGGATCCACGTGGTAGTCCTTGCGGGCATTGGGGCCGCCGACCACCATGATGATGAAGTCCCCGTCGTGAAAGACGCGCTTGTTGCCGACCGGGGGCTTCAGCAGCGCACGGTTGGCGTCGATCCATTGGCGGAAATTGAAAGCGTGCAGGGATTCCATGTGCCCTCCGTGCCATTGTCGTATGTTACGCGCTGCCGCAGGTAGCGGCAGGAGGGTGCCGATGCGGTTACGGTCAAGGGCTTACGCGGTGCGCGCCACCGCCCTGGCGCTGGCATTTGTCCTGAGCGCCGGCTGCAGTCACCTGAAGTGGCCGTGGCACCATGCCCCGCCCGCGCAGCCCGTGCCGGTGCACGAGGTGGACATCGCCGGAGCGGGCGCTGAAGGCTTCCCGCAGTACTGGAAGAGAAACACGCTGCTCATCGATCTGTCCGCCGCCTCGGGCACCGGCAACATCATGGTGAAGCCCATTGCCGGCACTACCTGGCCGGTGCGCCTCGCCTTGCGCGTGCGCCCGGGTGCGATCGCGGTGCTCGAAGTGCGGGGCGAGCAGCGCGTCTACCTGCCGATCAACGCCAGCGGCGGTGCGCCGATCGACCTGGAGCTGACTCCGGGGGTGTACAACGCCAAAACCCCGCAGCTCGAAGTGAGCTGGACAGCGGCCGCGGTCCCGACCCCCTAGCGTTTTCAGCCCTTACCGATGCGCTGGTAGGCCGCGCAGCCGACCGCCACCGGCTCGCACTCGCGGTCCAGATCGAGCGCGGTGAGCGCGCCGCCCCAGACACAGCCGGTGTCCAGTCCCACGACCTGCGGCCGCTGCACGAGGCCGAGCGCCGACCAGTGGCCGAAGATCACGCGCGCGTTGCTGCTGCGGCGCTGCGGGTGCTCAAACCACGGCCGCCACGGCGAGGGCGGCGGCGGCGGCTCGCCCTTGCTGGCGAGGTCGATGCGGCCTTCGGCGGTGCACACGCGCAGGCGCGTCAGCACGTTGATGGTGAAGCGCAGCCGCTCATAGCCCGACAGCGTCTCCTCCCATTGGTCCGGCTCATCCCCGTACATGTGCTCGAACAGCGCGCGCGGGTCGCGTTGCAGGGCGCTGCCGACCTCGCCGGCGAGCCGCAGCGTGAGCGGTACGCTCCACTGCGGCACGAGCCCGGCATGCACCATCAGATCGGCGCCAGCGGCGTGTGCCAGCGGCCGTGTCAGCAGCCACTCGAGCAGCGCTTCGCGGTCGGGAGCGGCGAGGACCTCATCGAGCGTGTCGGATCTGCGGCGCCGCTGCACGCCGTGGGCGACCGCCAGCAGGTGCAGATCGTGGTTGCCGAGCACCACCGCGGCGTTGTCGCCAAGGGCGCGTACGAAACGCAGCGTGGCCAGCGAGCCGGGGCCACGGTTGACCAGGTCGCCCACGAGCCACAGCTGGTCGCGATCGGCGCAAAAGCCGATCTTCTTCAAGAGCGCGCGCAGCTCCTCGTCACACCCCTGGACGTCGCCGATTGCATAGCGCGTCACTGCAGGATGCCGGGCATCGCCAGGCGGAAGGGCTGGATCGGCGCATCGAAGTGCGCGCCGTCGTCGGCCAGCATCTGGTAGCTGCCCTGCATGGAGCCGACCGGCGTCTCGATCACCGCACCGCTCGAGTAGCGAAAGCCCTGTCCGGGCTTCAGATAGGGTTGCTCGCCGACCACGCCGTCCCCGCGCACCTCCTCGACCTTGCCATTGGCATCGGTGATGACCCAGTGGCGTGTCAGCAGACGCGCCGGCACCTGGCCCTCGTTGCGGATGGTGATGGTGTAGGAGAACACATAACGCGCCTCGCGCGGGTCGGACTGTTCGTCGAGGTAGCTGGTCTCGACGTCCACCCGGATCTTGTGCTCGGAGCTCATGGGCGGATTCTACCTAAACCCTGCAGTGCTTCAGGCGCGCGTCGCACGCATCGCCAGCACGTCGCAGGGTGCGGCGTGCAGCACGGTGTCCTCGGTGAGATTGACCAGGATGGAAAGCCCGTGACGTTCGCGGCTGCCGATGATGATGAGGTCCGCTTTGTGCTCGCGCGCCACGCGCACGATCTCGCTCTTGACGTTGCCGCTCTCCACGCGGCACACCGCGTCGCCTAAGCCGAGCTCGGCGGCCAGAGCCTGGAGGCGCTTCTCGGAACGCTCAATGAGCTCGTCCTGCATTTGCACCGAGGGCATGAGGGTCTCGCCCATCGGTTCGACCGGCACGAACTCCACGACGTGCAGCAGCTCGACCTGGGCGCCCATCGAGGCGGCCAGGGCCTGGGCCTTGCGCCCGATGGCGAGGCTGTCCTCGGTCAGATCGACGACCAGCAGGATATGACCGTAAAGAGCCATCAGGCGTCTCCCTAGGCTAACGTGTTGGCAAAGACTAGCCTCACGGCTGCGTGCGGTCGAGAGTTTGCGCGAGTGTGTTGAATTGCGCCGGGGTGAGCGTCTCGGGCCGCGCTCCGGGATCAATGCCGGCGGCGCTGATCTGGGCGAGCGTCACGAAGGCACTCAGGGCGTTGCGCAGCGTCTTGCGGCGCTGGCTGAAGGCCGCCGCCACCAGAGCCGCGAAGTGCGGACTGACCGCAAACAACGGCGCCGGCCGCGTGCGGATCCGCACCACCGCCGACCACACCTTCGGCGGGGGCTGGAACGCGCCCGGGCCGACATCGAACAGGCGCTGCACCTCAAAGCTCGGACTCAGCATGATCGTGAGGCGCCCGTAGTCCCTGCCGCCGGGCTGCGCGGCCAGGCGCGTGACCACCTCACGCTGCAGCATCACCTGCAGGTCGATGAGCGCGGCTGAGGCGGCGGCCAGGTGAAACAGCAGCGGGGTGGAGATGTTGTAGGGCAGGTTCCCTAGGATGCGCAGCCGCCCGCCACGCGCGCGCGCAAGCGCGGCGAAGTCAAAGTCGAGCGCATCGGCTTCGTGCAGGCACTGGCGTGCAGCGGACGCGAACGCCGGCCGCAGGCCCGCGGCCAGGTCGCGGTCGATCTCGATGGCGTCGAGCGTGACGTCCGGCAGGGCCAGCAGATGGCGCGTGAGCGCGCCGTGGCCCGGACCGATCTCGACCAGGTGGTCCCCGGGGCGCGCATCGAGGGCGCGCACGATGCGTGCGATCACGCCCGGGTCGTGCAGGAAGTGCTGGCCGAAGCGCTTACGTCGTGGCGGCCGTGGCGCCGCGGGGGCCGCCGGCATCAAAGCCGCTGCGCGGCGAGGCGGCTCGCGAGCTGCACCGCCGCCCTCAAGCTCCCGGCGTCGGCCTTGCCGCTGCCGGCGAGGTTGAGCGCGGTGCCGTGATCCGGCGAGGTGCGCAGCAGCGGCAGGCCGAGGGTGACGTTGACCGCGTGCTCGAAGCCGGCGTACTTCACCACCGGCAGGCCCTGGTCGTGGTACATCGCGAGCACCGCATCGAATCCCTTGAGGATGTGCGGCACGAACACGGTGTCAGCCGGCAGCGGGCCCTCGGCACGGATGCCATCGGCGCGCATGCGCTCGATAGCCGGCCCGATGATGCGGATCTCCTCGTCGCCGAGATGGCCGCCCTCGCCGGCGTGCGGATTGAGGCCGCATACCGCGAGGCGCGGCGCGCGGATGCCCCACCAGCGGCTGAGCGCATGCGACAGCGTCGCCGCGGTACGGCACAGCGACTCCACGCTCAGGGCATCACTCACCGCCCGCAGCGGCAGGTGCGTGGTGGCGAGCGCCACCTTCAGCTCCCCGCTGGTGAGCAGCATCACCGGCGATCCGCCGCCGACGCGGGTGGCGAGATACTCGGTGTGGCCGCTGAAGGCGATACCGGCATCGTTGATCAGGCTCTTCTGCACCGGCGCGGTGACGAGCGCGGAGAACTCCCCGGTGAGCGCGCCGTCGATGGCCAGATCCAAGAGCTTCAGCACGTAGCGTGCGTTGCGCAGGTCGGGCCGGCCGGGGATGCTCGGCACCGCGAGCGCCTCGTGCGCGACCGCGAGCATGCCCGGCACATGCGCCGCCGGGGCGACCGCCGGGTCGTAGGGGTAGAGCTCGACGGCAAGCTTGAGGCGCTGGGCGCGCTCGGCGAGCAGCGCGCGATCCCCCAGGCAGATCAGCTCGCACGGCAGCGGGCCGGCGGCGAGTGCCAGGCACAGTTCCGGCCCGACGCCGGCGGGCTCGCCCGAGGTCAGCGCGATGCGCGGCAGCTTAGGATTTGTACTCGACGTAAGCCTCGTCCCGCATGCGCCGCAGCCACAGCTCGGTCTCCTCGTCCGCCTTGCCGGCGCGGATGGCTTCCATCGCCTGGCGGCGCTTCATGTCCTCGGTGTTGTCAACGCGGCGGTGCCCGAGCACCTGCGCGATGTGCCAGCCGTACTGGGTCTTGAACGGTTCGCTGATCTCGTTGTCCTTCAGCGACGCGATCGCCTGCTCGAACTCGGGTGCGTAGGTGCCAGGTCCCGCCCAGCCCAGATCGCCACCGTCGACCGCGGAGCCTGGATCCTCGGACACCGTTTGTGCGAGGCCGGCGAAGTCATCACCCTTGAGAATGCGCTCGCGCAGCTGACTGAGCTTCTGCTTCACGGTGGCATCGTCGGCTAGTTCGGTCGTCTTCATGAGGATGTGGCGCACGTGCACCTGATCCTCTTCGGCCTTCTGCGCCCCGCCGCGCACCTCGTTCAGGCGGATGATGTGATAACCGGTCGGCGTGCGCAGCGGCTCGCTCACTTCGCCCGGCTTGAGCTTGGCGACCACGTCGGTAAGAAAGGTGGGCAGCTCGCTGCCCTTGCGCCAGCCGAGGGCACCGCCTTCGAAGGCGGTCTGGCTGTTGGAGTAGGCGACAGCGAGCTTGGCGAAGTCCTCGCCCCCCTTGGCGCGCTCGTACACCTCGTTGGCGCGTTTGGCCGCGGCGTCGAGCTGCGCTTGCGTGGCCTCCTGACCGACGGCGATCAGGATGTGCGAGACATTGAATTCGTCACGCGCGGAAGGGGTCTTTGACTGCTTCTCCAGGAACTGGTCGATCTCGCGCGGGGTAACCGCAATGTGCTGCATGACGTCGCGCTGGCGCAGCATCTGCAGCATGATCTCGCGGCGGATTTCCTCGCGGTAGGTGGCGTAGTCCACGCCCTGGCGGGCGAGTGCCTCGGGCAGCTGCGTGAGTGTCATGCCGTTGCGCTTGGCGACATCCTGCAGCGCCGCGTTCACGTTCTCATCGGAGACCTTGACGCCCGCCTTGCCGGCGCGCTGCACCTGGATTTCCTGCAGCACCAGCCGCTCGAGCACCTGCTGGCGCAGCACGTTCTGCGGCGGCAGTTCCAGTTTCTGCTCCTTCAGGCGTTCGGTGACGGCGGCAACTTCGGCGTCCAGGTCGCTATTGAGCACCACGCCGTCATTGACGATCGCGACCACCCGGTCGAGGAGTTCTCCCTGGGTGGCCAATTCGCGCGTCTGGCTGAAGGCCGTGGTGCCGGTGAATGCAAGCAGCGCCAGGCCGGTGCCGGACGCCAGAATCGTGAAAAGCCGCATAGTCCCTAAGTTCCTTACCAGATGCTCTTGAGCGGGCCCTGATACCGGGTATTGATGGCATCGGGGGGTTTGTAGCCCCGTATTTCCTCGGTGAGGAAGGCGTCCGACGCCGATCCGACACCCGCCAGGCCCGCGAGTTCCAGCTGCAGCCAGATTCCGGTGTCCTGGCTGCCGTCGTGATTATTCACGAAGCGACGCACGCCCAGGCGCAGCCGCCAGCAGCAGGAGCGGTATTGTATGCCGACGAAGCGTTCCAGTTCCCCGTGAGTTTCCTCCACCGGTGCCCCGGTCTGGTCCCCGATGGGGGAATAGTCGCGTAGGGCATACACGTCGCGCAGAAAAATGTCCCAGTTCTTGCGGATTGGCCAGGCGCCGGAGAGTTCGAGCTGGTCAAAGCCCTGCCAGTAGGGGGTTAACCCGGGCTGATCCGGCCCGGGCTGGACGAACTGGAAGCGCTCATAGCGGTAGGCGAAGTTGATGACCGCGTTGTCGGCGGGTTTGTACTGCACGTTCAAGAGCGTGCGCTCGCTGCGCTGGTTCTCCGGGTCCCACTGCACGCCGATGTCCGCCCCCCAGTCCTGAAAGGCCGTAAGGGAGATCTGGGCGACGAAATCGGAGCGCTTGCCGCTGGCTGGCGCCTCGAACGGCAGGGTCACGCGCGGCGTGGTGAAGTAATAGGACTGCCCGAGCGTGGCCGCGATGAACTGACGGCCGTCGCCGGCATCGAGCAGGCGGCTGGTGATCCCGACACTCACCTGGTTGGCATCGCTCATGCGGTCGGCCCCGACGTAGCGGTTGTCGCGGAACAGCTCGACGGGGTTTAAGTCCGGTACCGCGGTGTCGAACACCGGCAGCTGGTCCTGGTTGCGGTACGGCACGTACAGGTAGAGCACCCGCGGTTCGAGAGTCAGTTTGCGCTGGTCGCGCGAGCCGGTGTACTTCTCGAACCGCAGCCCGGCATCGACGCTTGCGACCGGCAGCGCGCGCGAGGGCGCGCGCTCGTACTGCCCCGGCGCCACCGCGTCGAGCTCGTACTGCGTCACGCGGTACGCCACCGCCGGCCGCAGGAAGTAGCCTGGCCCGCTGAGGTCGAGGGAAACGCGCGGCATGAGATCGGCGCGCCAGCCGTTGTTGTCAGCGCCTTCGATGTTGCGGTGAAAGTCGACGACCTCGGAATCGAACCCGTAGCGCAGCTGCACGCTCGAGCCGATGCTGTAGTTGGCAGCCACCACCGCCTGCGGCAGTCGCGCGTAGGGTCGCTGCGATTCCGCCAGGTTCACGATGTCGATCGTCTGGGTCTGCTGCGCCTGCGCGTCAATGCGCCAATGCTCGCTGCGGTAGGACAGGTCGACGCTGCGGTTCAGGAATGCGGTGCTCGCCCCTTCCGGGCCCTGCGAGAAGTCCTCGAAATACTGGGTGTCGCTGACATTCTCGGCATCGACCGTCAGGCGCAGCTCATCCGGCAGCTCGGTCACGTCCTTGAGCCGCACGCGGCTGCGGCTCGCGCCGAAGTTGCTGTCGTAGGGCAGGTAGTTCCAGTCGAGCTCGCCGTGCTGGTTCTGGGTGAGGAAGCGCAGGTCGCCTCCCAGGTCCGGACCGCGCTTGGTGTACTCGGTGGGCTCGAAAGTGAAGTCGGCGTTCGGGGCGATGTTCCAGTAGTAAGGCACCGTCAGCTGTGCCCCGCCGGTGGAGGTGTTGCCGATGGTCGGGAAGAGAAAGCCGCTCTTGCGATCGCTGCTCAGCGGGAAGGACACCCACGGCAGGTAGATGAGCGGCACGCCCATGAAGTCAATGCTGGCATCGCGCCCGGTGCCGATCTTGGTGCGCGTGTCGAGTGTGATGTCCTTGGCCTTCAGGAACCAGGAGGTGTCATTCACCGGGCAGGTGGTGAAGGTCACGCCCTTCAGATCGAGCAGCCCCTGCGGTGTCAGCAGCATCTGCTGCGCCGTGCCGCGGGCGTTGCGCTGCTGGAGGGTGAATTGCGCGGAGCTGAAGCTGGCGCCCCCGGCGGCCGAGTAGCTGCCGCTGGCGCCGGTCACGTGCACCAGCGGATCCTGGTAGTCGATGCGGCCCTGGCTTTCCACTGAGGCCGCGCCGCGGTCGTACAGCATCTCGTTGGCGTGGATCTGCTTGTCCCCCTGCAGCACCTCGACGTTGCCCTTCAACGTCGCCTTGCCGTCGGCTCCCACCGTGGCATCGTCGCTGGTGATGTTGACGGTGTTGTCCTCGGGCCGGCGCGCGGTGGCCGGAGCCGCCGGCTGCGCGGGCGTGCCTGCCGGGGAAATGCCGGGGTTGGGCTGTGAGGGACAGGGCTGATCCGCCCGGGCGTTGCCGAGCAGGCTGCCGGATGCGAGCAGCAGGTACAGGAATGGGCTCGGACGCGGCATGAGGGGCGGCATTATAATGGCGCGCCACCGCAACGCGGGCCGAAAAACCTCGCCGCTTCACATGCTTGAATCCGACGCGCGACTCGCGCTGATTGCCGGTTGGTTGACGCAAGGGCTGCACCTGCAGGTGCGCGCCATCGAGCCGGCATCGAGTGACGCAAGTTTCCGGCGCTATTTCCGCGCTTTCCTCGCCGACACCACCTACATCGTCATGGACGCCCCTCCCGGCAAAGAGGACGTGCGGCCGTACCTGAAGGTCACCGGGCTCCTCGAGCCATTGGGCGTGCACGTGCCGCACGTGCACGAGCAGGACGTCGCGCAGGGTCTGCTGCTGCTCGAGGATCTGGGTACCACCCCGTACCTGAGCCGCCTGAGCGCGGGGGACGATCCCGAGCCGCTGTACACGGATGCGCTGGCGACACTGGCGCGGCTGCAGGCGGGCGGGGCGGCGGCGAGCCTGGAGCTGCCCCCGTACGGCCGCGCGGAACTGCTGCGCGAGCTGGCACTCATGCCGGAGTGGTTCCTCGGCCGCCACCTCGGGCTCGCGGCGGATGCGCGTGAGGCGGCGCCGTTGCAGGCCGCCTTTGAGTTCCTGATCAGCGAGGCGCTGGCGCAGCCGGCGGTGTTCGTGCACCGCGACTACCACTCGCGCAACCTCATGCTCACGCAGGACGGTAACCCGGGCGTTATCGATTTCCAGGATGCGCTGCGCGGCCCGATCGGCTACGACCTCGCCTCGCTGCTGAAGGACTGCTACATCGCCTGGCCGCGCGCGCGCGTGCTTGACTGGGTGGAGGCGTACCGCCAGCGTCTGCGCGCGCTGGGCGCGCTCGCCGGGGTGAGTGCCGCGCAGTTGCTGCGCTGGTTCGACCTCATCGGCGTGCAGCGCCATGTGAAGGTGCTCGGGATCTTCTGCCGCCTGTGGTACCGGGACGGCAAGCCCGGCTATCTGTCGGACCTGCCGCGCACGCTCGGCTACGTGCGCGAGACCTGCACGCTCTACCCGGAGCTGGCACAGTTGGGCCATTTCCTCGAAGTGCAGGTGGTGCCGGGCCTGGCAGCGGCCAACGCGCGCGCGCTGCGGGCGGTACGGTGCGCGCGTGAAGGCCATGGTGCTCGCCGCCGGCCGCGGGCAGCGCCTGCGGCCCCTCACGGACGAGCTGCCCAAGCCGCTGGTGCCGGTCGGTGGCCGCCCGCTCATCGCTTGGCATCTCGCCGCGCTGGCGCGCGCCGGCATTCGCGAGGTCGTCATCAATCTTTCCTGGCTGGGTGCGAAACTGCGCGCCGCCCTCGGCGACGGCCATGCCTACGGCGTCACGATCCGCTACAGCGAGGAGGGCCCGGTGGCGCTCGAGACCGGCGGTGGCATCGTGCAGGCGCTGCCGCTGCTGGGAGCACAGCCGTTTCTGGTGGTGAGCGGGGACATCTGGACCGAGCTTGACTTCGGGACGCTGCAGCTGGAGCCGGATGCGCTCGCTCACCTGGTGCTGATACCGAACCCGCCGCATCATCCGCGCGGTGATTTCGGTCTGCAGGGCGATCGCGTGGTGCTGGCCGAGTCCGGGCGGTTCACCTATGGCAATGTCGGCATCTACCGCCCGGAGTTCTTCGCCGGCCTGAGCCCTGCGCGCTTTCCGCTGGTACAGCCTCTGCAGCGTGCCATTGCCGCCGGTCAGGTGCGCGGCGCGCTCTTTCACGGTCGCTGGTGTGACGTCGGCACGCCGCAGCGCCTCGCCGAACTGAACGCCGAGCTCGCTGCAGGTACAATGAGCGCGCCATGCCGAGCCTCAAGGGCACCCCCGTAGTCTCAGACCCCCCGCCGGTGCGCAGCGGTGATAAATACGTTACGCCTCAAGGCTTTACGGCGGTCCGAGACGGCATCAAGGCGCGCGGCGGCGGCGCGGACGTAGCCACCCTGCGCAAGCCTTCCTGGCTGCGCGCGCCGGCCCCCGTCGGGCGCGGATTTCAGAGCGTGCGCGCGCTGGTCAAGGAGCACCGCCTGGCGACCGTGTGCGAGGAGGCCAAGTGCCCGAACATCGGGGAGTGCTGGAACGCCGGCACCGCCACGCTGATGCTGATGGGGGCGGTGTGCACGCGGGCCTGCCGCTTCTGCGCCGTGGATACGGGTAACCCGCGCGGCTGGCTGGACGCGGCAGAGCCTGAGAACGCCGCCCGCACCGTCGAGCTCATGAAGCTCAAGTACGTCGTGCTCACCTCGGTGAACCGTGACGACCTGGCGGACGGGGGTGCGGCGCACTACGCCGCCTGCGTGCGCGCCATCAAGCGCCTCAATCCGCACACCGCGGTCGAGGCACTGACGCCGGACTTCCGCGGCGTCGTGGCGGATGTCGTGACGGTGGTGGACTCCGGCATCGAGGTGTTCGCGCAGAACATCGAGACCGTGCGCCGCCTCACACATCCGGTGCGCGATGCACGCGCCGGCTACGAGCAGACGCTCGCCGTGCTCAGCGCCGCCAAGAGGCACCGGCCCGCGCTCCTCACCAAGAGCAGCCTGATGCTCGGGCTCGGGGAACGCGAGGCGGAGATCCACGCGACGCTCGCCGACCTGCGTGCGGCGGGCGTGGACATCGTCACGCTCGGCCAGTACCTGCGCCCCACCGTGCACCACCTGCCGGTGGAGCGCTTCGTCTCGCCGGCGGAATTCGATCGCTACCGCAGCGCGGCCCTGGCGCCAGGGCTTTCTCGAGTGTGTCGCAGGTCCCCTGGTGCGCTCGAGCTATCGCGCCGAGCAGGCCCTGAACCGCAACAACGCGGGCCTCGACAACGCCGCGCTCGCCCCGTGAGCGCGCTGCCGCAGGTCGGCCGGCGCGCCGCGGAGGACGGCAGCCGCCTTACCACAGCCGTGTATCCGTCACCTGGGGTGCCTCGACTACGAGCCAGTGTGGCGGCGGATGCGCGAGTTCACCGAGGCGCGCAGCGCGACGAGCGCGGATGAGATCTGGTTCCTCGAACATCCGCCGGTGTTCACTCTCGGCATGAACGCCAGCCGCGCCCACCTCATCGCCCCCGGCGACATTCCGGTGGTGCAGATCGACCGCGGCGGCCAGGTGACCTATCACGGGCCCGGGCAGTTGGTGGTGTATCCGCTCATCGACCTCAGGCGCGCGGGCCTGGGCATCCGCGACTTCGTCACCGCGCTCGAGCGGGCCGTGATTGCGCTGGCGGCGGATTTCGGCATTGCGGCCGAGTGCCGGCGCACAGCTCCCGGGGTGTATGTCGCGGGCGCGAAGCTCGCCAGTGTCGGCGTGCGCGTGCGCCGCAACGGCAGCTATCACGGACTGGCTCTGAATGTATCCGTCGATCTCGAACCTTTCAGTCGCATCAATCCCTGCGGCTATGCCGGGCTTAAGATGACGCGGCTGGCGGACCTGGGCGGCCCGGCGCAGGTGCCCGAGAGCGCGCGGGCGCTGCAGCCGCACCTGTTGCGCGCGCTGGGCTTTGCCCCTGTAACCGCGGCATAACCGCGCGTCGACTGACGCGCGGCGTCAACCCCGCTAGCATCGCCCGCATGACAGCACCCTCTCCTCTGCGCCACTTGGCTCGCGCCGCCACGCTGGCCGTCATTGCCTGCGGGGTGCTCGCCGCCTGTCAGGAGCGCAGCGACGCACCCGGCAGCGCACGCGTTACGCTCCTCAACGTCTCGTACGATCCGACGCGCGAGCTGTATAACGACTTCAACGCCGCCTTCGCGCGCCACTGGAAGGCCGAGCACGGTCAGGACGTGCGTGTCGATCAGTCCCACGGCGGCTCGGGCAAGCAGGCGCGCTCGGTGATCGATGGCCTGCAGGCCGATGTGGTGACTCTCGGCCTGGCGGCCGACATCGACGCGATCGCCCGCTCCGGCAAGCTCCTGCCGCTGAACTGGCAGAGTCTGCTGCCCGACAACAGTTCTCCGTACACATCCACCATCGTGTTCCTGGTACGCAAGGGCAACCCGCGCGCGATTCACGACTGGGGCGACCTCGCTCAGCCCGGGATGGCCGTGATCACGCCCAATCCGAAGACCTCCGGCGGCGCGCGCTGGAACTATCTGGCCGCCTGGGCCTGGGCACTGGCACAGCCGGGCGGCAACGAGGCCAGTGCGCGCGAGTTCGTGCGGCGCCTGTACAAGAACGTACCGGTGCTCGACACCGGGGCGCGCGGCTCGACCACCACCTTCGTGCAGCGCGGCCTGGGCGATGTCCTGGTCGCCTGGGAGAACGAGGCGATGCTGGCGCTGCGCGAGCTCGGCTCCGACAAGTTCGAGATCGTCATACCCTCGGTGAGCATCCTCGCCGAACCGCCGGTCGCCGTGGTCGACACGGTGGCGCTGCACCGCGGCACCCGCGAGGTGGCGCAGGCGTATCTCGGCTACCTCTACAGCAAGGAGGGGCAGGAGATCATCGCCAAGAACTTCTACCGGCCGCGTGATGCGCAGGTGGCGGCGCGCTATGCGCCGCAGTTCCCGCAGCTGAAACTGGTGACCATCGCCGACTTCGGCGGTTGGGCCAGCGCGCAGCACACCCACTTCAGCGACGGCGGGGTGTTCGACCAGATCACCGCCCCGTGAGCGCGCCCCGTCTCACTCGACGATGAGCTTGTAGCCGGCCGCGGCGGTCAGTAAGAGCGCCGGCGCCGCCGGGTCGGCCTCGATCTTTTGGCGCAGCCGGTGCACCAGCTGCTTCAGGAGCTGGCGGTCCCCGCCGCTCCGGTGGCCCCACACCTGCACCAGCAGACGGTCGGAATTCACCGTGTGCCCGGCGTTGGCGAGCAGCATCTGCAGCAGGCGCAGCTCGAGCTTGGTGAGGCGCACCGGCGCACCGCTGCCGATGCGCGCGGTGTACTCCTGCAGATCCAGTGATACGCGGCCGGCGGTCAGCGGTGCGCTGCTTTCCATGCCGGCGCGGCGCAGCAGCGCCTTGACCCGGGCGAGCAGTGTGCGCGGACTGAAGGGCTTGTTCAGGTAGTCATCGGCGCCGAGCCCGAGCGCCCGCACCAGGTCCTCCTCCTCGCCGCGCACCGTCAGCATCATGACGGGCACGCGCGAGCGGCCTCGGATCGCCTCGCACACCTGAAAGCCCGTCAGTCCCGGCATGTTGATGTCGAGCACGACGAGGTCAGGTGACTCGGCTTCGAAGTGCTGCAGCGCCTGCGGTCCGTCGTGCGCCTTGAGGACGAGGTAACCGGCCTGCGCCAGCGTGAAGGCGATGAGCTCGCGCAGGTCGGCGTCATCATCGGCAACCAGTATTTTCATGCACTCTCCAGCGGCAGGGTGAGCGTGAAGCGCGTGCGGCCCTCTGCGGTGCGCTCGAAGGCGATACCACCCCCGTGCCGCTCGATGATGGACTTCACCAGCCACAGACCCAGTCCCAGACCGGCCGGCTCCGGCTCGCCGCCGCCGCGCCGGAAACGCTCGAAGAGCGCCGCGCTGTCGGTTGCGGCGGGACCGGGCCCCTCATCCTCCACCCACGCCTGCAGGGTCGCAGCCGCCGCCGCCGCACCGACGCGCACGCTGCTGCCCTCGGGGGCGAACTTGTTGGCGTTGGCAATGAGGTTGACGAAGACCTGCGTGAGGCGCGTGCGATCGCCGCTCAGCAGCGGCAGGTGCGGCGGCAGATTCACCTCCAGGCGCTGGCCGCGCTGCGTGAGCAGTGAGCCGACCAGCGCCCCGGCGTCTTCGACGACCTCCGCCAGCGCCACGCGCTGCCGGCGGATGGCGAGCTGGCCGGACTCGATGCGCACGCTCTCGAGCAGGTTGTCGATCAGCTGCGTCAGGCGCAGCGTGCCGCGCTCCAGAGAGGCAACCAGCTCGCGCAGCTGCGGCGGCGGCATGCGCTCGAGGCCGGCGGACAGCAACTCGATGGAGGCCAGCTGCGCGGCGAGCGGGGTGCGGAACTCGTGGCTGATGTTGGCGAGCACCGAGTCGCGTGCGCGCCGTACCGCCTCGAGCTCGGTTTCGTCGCGGATCACCTGCACCTGCAGGCCGTCCACCTGCGCGGCACTGGTGATCACGGTGGTGCGCGTCTCGCGCGTGGCCTCAAGGTGCTCGACCGCGCGGGCGCTGCCGGCGGTGCGCGCAGCGAGAATCGGGCAGCTAAACTCGCACGGGCGCCGGCCGTCCTCGAGGCGTGGCTTGAGCACGTCGCCGCAGAAGCGTCCCACCGCCTCCTGCGGCAGCACCCCGAGCAATTTCGCGGCGAGCGGATTCAGGTAGCGGATGAGGCGGTTCTTGTCCACCGCATACACGCCCTCCACGATGCCGGAGAGCACCGCCTGGGCCTCGGCCTCGCTTCGTCGCAGCGTGCTCGTGAGTTCGATCAGATTGCGGCGCATGTCCTCCATGGTGCGTGCCAGCGTGCCGACCTCGGCTGCGCCACCGGGCGGGATGGAGGCCGAGAAGTCCCCGGCCGCCAGGCGCGTCGCGGCAGCGGTCAGTGCGCGCACCGGACCTGCCACCAGTTCGCCCAGGATCGCCCCGGCGAGGATCGCCCCCAGCGCCAGGAGCAGCGCCGCCACCAGGAGCTTGCGCACCAGGTGGCGTGCCGGTGCATCCACGGCACTCGTGGGCAGCAGTGCCTCGAGCAGCGCGATCGCCTCCCCGGTGGCGGCCGACACCGGCACGGCCGCCGCATAGGTATCCTGCGAATCAATGCGCTGCACGGCGGAGTGGCCATCGGCGAGCGCGGCGGCGTACAAAGAGGTGAAGGCGTTGACCGGCGCACTGGTATAGGTGCGGTAGTCGATGAGGCGGATCTCAGCCCCTACCTGATCACTGAGCGAGCGGGCGAGCTTCTCATCCAGGCGGCGCACGACGTACACGGTCAGTCCGCCCGCGGGCAGGTTGGCGTGCGCCCCCAGCAGCGGCACGTGTTCGGTCGCGGGCAGCGCCATGAAGGTTCCGCCCTGCTCGGTGCCCGCCGTGACGATCTGCTGCCAGTCGAGTGCCGGGCCTGCCACCGCCACCACCGTCTCGCCGGAGAGCACCGCGCAGGCGTCGGCCGCGCCGCTCTCGCACCAGTGCCGCAGGAACGGCGGCAGCGCCTCGCTCTGGCCTTGCGCCAGCAGGCGCTGCAGGGTCGGCTGGTCGGCGAGCGCACGCGCGGTGGCGTGCGCATCCTCACCGATGCGTCGCAAGTCTTCGCGGGCCGTGGTGGCGGCCAGCTGCACGCGCGCCTTGCCCTGCTGGTCGGCGAGGTCGTGCAGCATGCCGCTCGCATACCAGGCAATGCCGCCGCCGACCAGGAGCACGATCGCGAGCTGGATGGCGGTCAGCCACCAGCCGAGCCCGGTGTGGGCCGGGTCGGGCAGATGGGCGCGCGCGAAGCGCCGGAGCCGCTGCAGCATGGCTAGCGCCGCCGGTAGCCGGTACGCTCCACCAGCGTCTTGACGACGAGCGTGAGCGCGGCGAGCAGGGTGAGAAGGGAGGCGACTGCAAAAGCGCCGACAAAGTTGTACTCGTTGTAGAGGATCTCGATGTGCAGCGGCATCGTGTTGGTGAGGCCGCGAATGTGCCCGGAGACCACTGACACCGCACCGAATTCCCCCATGGCGCGCGCATTGCAGAGCACCATGCCGTACACCAGGCCCCAGCGCACCTTCGGCAGCGTGACCCGGAAGAAGGTCATCCAGCCGCCGGCGCCGAGGGTAATGGCGGCTTCCTCCTCGTCGTTCCCGAGCTGCTGCATGAGCGGGATCAGCTCGCGCGCCACGTAGGGGAAGGTCACGAACATGGTCGCGAGCATGATGCCGGGCAGCGCGAAGATGATGCTGATGTCGTGCGCCTGCAGCCACAGGCCAAACCAGCCATGCAGTCCGAACAGGAGCACGAAGATCATGCCGGAGATCACCGGCGAGATGGCCAATGGCAGGTCGATGAGCGTGATGAGGATGCTCTTGCCACGGAACTCGAATTTGGCGATCGCCCAGGCCGCCGCGAGTCCGAACACGGTGTTGATCGGCACCACCACGGCGGCCGTGATCAGGGTCAGGCGGATCGCCGCGAGCGTATCAGGGTCGGAGAAGCTGTGCAGGTAGGCGGCGATGCCGCGCGAGAGCGCCATGACGAACACGGTGGCGAGCGGGGCGAGCAGTACCGCGGCGATGAAGGTCAGCGAGACGCTGATGAAGAGCCACCGCACCAGCGCCTGCACCCAGGTGTGCTGACCCGGGCGACTGACCTCCTCGGCATGGGCCTCCGGCGCGAGTTCCATCAGCGCGCCGCCCGTACCTGGCTGCTGCGGCCCCAGGCCTGCAGCAGGTTGATGGTGAGCAGCATCACGAAGGAGATGACCAGCATCACCAGGCCCAGGGCCGCGGCGCCCTGGTAGTCGAACTGCTCGAGATGGATGACGATGAGGAGCGGGGTGATCTCGGTCTTCATCGGCAGGTTGCCGGAGATGAAGATCACCGAGCCGTACTCACCCACCGCGCGCGCGAACGCGAGCGTGAAACCGGTGAGGAGCGCGGGCAGGATGGTCGGCAGGATGATGCGGCGGAACACGTAGAAGCGGCCCGCGCCGAGGGTCTCGGCGGCCTCCTCCAGGTCGCGCTGCACCTCCAGCAACGCCGGCTGCACCGCGCGCACGGCGAAGGGCATGCTGATCAGCGTGAGCGCGAGGGTCACCCCGAGCCAGGTGTAAGCCACTTTGATTCCGAGTGGCTCCAGATAGCGGCCGATCCAGCCGTTCTGCGCGAACACCGTCGTGAGAGCGATGCCGGAGACCGCCGTCGGCAGCGCAAACGGCATGTCGATGAGCGCATCCAGGAGCTTGCGCCCGGGGAACTCGTAGCGCACCAGCGTCCAGGCAATGATGAAGCCGAACACCAGGTTGATCGAGGCGGCCAGGAGCGAGGCACCGAAGGACAGCCGGTAGGAACCGAGCGCGCGCGCGCTGAACACCGTGCTGACGAAGTCGCTCCAGTGCATCGAGGTAGCTGCGAGCACCAGCGCGGCCAGCGGCAGCAGCACGATGGTGCTGAGGAAGAAGGTCGTGAAGCCGAAGGTCAGGCCGAAACCGGGCAGGATGCTGGGGCTGCGGAAACTCATGCCACACCGCGGTGCACGATGAGCACCGGCCAGCGTCCGCCGCTGAGCAACGCGCGGAAGCGTTCGGCGAAGCCCGTCAGGCGGCTCACCCCGATGATCAGCATCTGCCCCGGGCTCTCGGCGAGGCGGCGCGCGATCTGCTCCTCAACGTCCCCGAAGTGCAGCTCGGTGCGCATCTCCAGCCCGTGGGTGGCCTGCGCCTCGGAGCGCGCGTCCAGCAGCTCGCGCATGCCCTGCGGCGGGGAGTGGCCGGCGGCGCCGGCGAAAATGCCGAGATAGACCGCCTCGGCGGGCACGTGGCGCAGCACGCTCGCGGACATGGCGAGCGTGGCGCTGCGCGCGGCTTCCCCGATCCAGTGGATGAGCACGCGCTGCGGCGCGCGCGCCCCTTCCGGCAGCACCAGCAGGTCACGCGCGCCACAGCGCAGCAGCCACTGCGCGCGCTGCGCCCCGTCGGCAGCGGCGGCGATCACGGTGGTGCCGACGAAGGCATCCTCGCCCTGGCAGGGAGCGTCGGGCAGTCCCAGCTGCGGCTCGATGCGCGTCGCAATGCGCGTCTTCATGCGCGCGGCGAGCTCGGTGAGCAGCGGTTGCTGGCTCAAGGCCTGCGCCAGCGGCACAGTGGCAGCGCACACCGTGAAGCTCGACAGCGGCGTGGGCAGCACGTGCACGCGCCGCACGCCGACCGCCACCGTTTGCCCGGGACGCACCTCGTAGCCGCGCTGCTCGTGCTGGGTGCGCGTCACCAGGAGCAGCGCCGCCTGCGCCGCGCCGTCACCGTGGGCAAGCAGCGTGGTCTGGGCGCCGTCCTCCAGGCGCAGCCGCAGCCGCTCGAGCGCCCCGGTGAAGACCACCTCGTCGGCGACGGCGCGCGCCAGGTAGGCAGCGCTGAGCTCGTCGCGGCTCGCCGCCACCTCGATCTCCTCGGGACGCACCACGGCCACCACCTCGTTCTCGCGCGCCCCGCTGCTGCGCTCGGCGGGAGCCACCGTGGTGGCGCCGACCTGAATGCCATCCGGGGTACGGCGCGCGAGTATCAGGTTGGCGGCGCCGAGGAAGGTGGCGACGAAGCGCGTCGCGGGGCGCGAGTACAGGTCATGCGGCGCCCCCATCTCCAGCAGGCGCCCGAGGTTCATGATGCCGATGCGGTCGGCCATCGCGAATGCCTCCTCCTGGTCGTGCGTGACCAGCACGGTCGTGACCCCGAGCTCGCGCTGCACCTGACGGATGGTGCGCCGCAGCTCCTCGCGGATCTTGGCATCCAGGGCGCCGAAGGGCTCATCGAGCAGCAGTACCTCGGGTTTGTGGGCGAGGGCGCGCGCCACGGCCACGCGCTGCTGCTGGCCGCCGGAGAGCTGCGCCGGCAGGCGCCGATCGAGGCCCTCGAGCGCCACCAGCCGCAGCAGCTCCTGCAGGCGATGCCGGCGCGCGCGGGCGCGCATGCGCCGCACCCGCAGCGCGAACTCGATGTTTTCCGCCACCGTCATGTGTTGGAACAGGGCGTAGTTCTGGAACACCAGCCCGACGCCGCGCTTGCGTGCGGCGACGTGGGTGACGTCGCGGCCGTGCAGCGCGATGCGGCCGTGATCGACCCCGGAAAGCCCGGCGATGGCGCGCAGGAGCGTGCTTTTGCCGCTGCCGCTGGGCCCGAGCAGCACGAAGAACTCGCCGTCGCGGATATCGAGGGAGACGTCGTTAACGACCGGCACGCCGCCGTAGTGCTTGGTGACCTGGTCGAGGGTGATGGACATGCGCGCGATGCTACCGGGCCGGCGTGCAAAGCGTCACTGTCTAAAGCAGGCGCCGGCCGGTAACAATGCGGTTACAGGCCACGGCAAGCCTACAAGAGCATCAACACCCCGTCGCAGGCCTGCAGATCCGCCACCAAGGCCTCGATCTGACTGCGACTCTCGGCGCGCAGCAGGTAGGAGACAGACAGGAAGTTGCCGTTGGCACTCAGACGCTCGCTGGTGCGCGCCGGGTCGTGCGTCGGTGCGTGGCGCAGCACGATGGCGTGCACGCGCTCGCGGAACTTCGCATCCGGCCGACCCACGACCTTCACCGGGTAGTCGGTCGGGAATGTCAGCGGCGACGGCTCACTCACCAGGGCGTACCCGCCAGCTCGCGCTTGTAGCGCCCCAGTTCCGCGTACAGACGGGCCCACAGGGGGCCCGGGACACCGCTGCCGACCGGATGGCCGTCGAGGGAGGTCACCGGCTGCAGTTCGCGCGTGGCGGCGCTCAGCCACAGCTCATCGGCCGCGCGCAGCTGCGCCTCGCTCACCGCCCTTTCGCGCACCGGGACCCCGGCGCGTGCCGCGAGCTCCTCCACCGCGCTTCTCGTGGTGCCCGGGAGGATGCGCTGTGAGTTCGGCGGCAGCAGCACCTCGCCGGCGAGCACGACGTGCACGGAGGACGCGGACGCCTCGGTGAGCTCCCCGTCACGCAGCAGGATGCTTTCGGTGGCACCGCTGTCGGCAGCCAGCTGCCGCAGCAACACGTTGGCGAGGAGCGCCGTCGACTTGATGTCGCAGCGCGCCCAGCGCGTGTCGGCGGCGGTGATACAGGCGACGCCCTTCTCAAGCACCGCAGCGGAGTTCACCGGCAGCGGCGCGCCGAAGGCGAACACGGTGCGAGCCAGCTGCGGCAGCGGCGCGTGGTTGCGGCCGTACTCGGCGCCGCGCGTCACCTGCCAGTACAGGTACTGATCGCCGCCACCGTTTCTGGCGATCAGGGTAGCGAAGATCGTGCGCCACTCTTCGCGGCTGTGGGGATTCTCCATGCCGATCGCCGCCAGGCTGTGGCCGAGGCGCGCCAGGTGGGCATCGAAGCGGAAGGCCCGGCCGCCATAGACCGGCATGACCTCGTAAACCGCATCCGCGTACAGGAATGCCCGGTCGAGCGGCGAGACGCGCGCCTCCCGCAGTGGCAGGTAGTCGCCGTTCAGGTAGCAAAGCGGCAGCGGCTCGGCCATGAGGGTGCGCTGAACTGCGGCGCCTTTAGTGAAACCACAGCGCCATGCTGTCCATGGCGCGCGTCCACAGGCCCCCGAGGCCGACCGCGCTGAAGGGCACGAGCGGGGCGCGCGCGACGACGGCGCCGCTGGCATCGCTCACCGTGAACTCACCCACCGGCCTGCCGGCCTCGAGCGGGGCGATCAGGGGATCGGTGGTCAGGTGCGTCGCGGTCTTCAGGCTTGCGCCCTGACCACGGCCGACGGTGGCGTATACGTCGTAGGGCACGCCGAGGTCGGCGAACTCGCTCACCGACTTGTAGACGCGTGGTTTCAGAATCGTCTCCTTCGCCGCCTTGATGCGCACGGTCTCGAAGAACGTGTAGCCGTAGCTCAGCAGCGCGGCGCTGGCATCCTCGCGTGCCTTGATGCTCGGTGCCCCCATCACCACCGAGATCAGGCGCATGCCGTTGCGGTTGGCGGAGGTGGCGAGGCAAAAGCCGGCGCTGTCGGTATGGCCGGTCTTGAGCCCATCGACTGTCGGGTCCTTGCTGAGCAGGCCGTTACGGTTGTCCTGGCGGATGTTGTTCCACATGAACTGCTTGAGGCTGAAGAGCGGGTAGTACTGCGGGAACTCGCGGATCAGCGCTGCGGCGAGCGTGGCGATGTCGCGCGCCGAGGTGTAGTGATTCGGCGAGGGCAGGCCGTCGCTGTTCTCGAAGTTGCTGTTCTTCATGCCGAGCCGGTGCGCGTACTCGTTCATCATCTGCGCGAACGCAGCCTCGGTGCCGCCGACGCGTTCGGCGAGCGCGATGGTGGCGTCGTTTCCGGACTGCACGATCATGCCCTTGATGAGGATGTCGGCGGGAATCTGGGTACCGACCTGCACAAAGGTGCGCGAGCCCTCCGCGTGCCACGCATGTTCACTGATGGTGATCATGTCGGTGAGCTTCAGACGGTTCTCCTCGAGCGCCTTGAAGACCACGTACGCGGTCATCAGCTTGGTGAGACTGGCAGGCTCGGCGCGGTCGTCCATGTGCGCCTGCGCCAGCACCCGGCCGCTTTGGTAGTCGATGAGGATGTAGGAGCGCGCATCGATGCTCGGCGGCGTCGGAAGGGGGGCGACGCTCGGGGCGGGTGGTGTCGCCGCAGGCGCGGGTGGGGCGGCAGCGGGCGCCGCCGGTGCGGCCAGCGCAGCACTGCTGAGAAGTACGAGAAGCGCGCTCAAGCATGAACGAAGCACGGGTGGGGATTCCTTGGTGGTCGGGTACGGAAGCTGCGTATCTTAGCCCAGGCCGCAAGCACCTTCAGTCGCTCGCGAGCCGCACGTCGCGGATGCCGAGGCCCTGCAGGCGCGCGGCCAGCTGATCGAATTCCGCAACGCTCGATACCGGTCCCAGGCGCACGCGGTACAGGTGCGACTGGCCCTCGAGCGGTGACACGACGAAGGCGCTGGCCAGACCTGCGGCGTGCAGGCGCTCGTTCAGGCGCTCGGCATTGTGCTGATCGGCAAACGCGCCGGCCTGCACGTACAGTGCCGGCGGCGGGGACTGCGAGCTGCGCGTCAGCTCATCAGGTACGCCCGGGGTGAGCGCGCGCACTTCCACCAGCGTCGTGCCCTCGCGCAGCATGTCGAGCTTGGCGGCCGCCGTGTAGGACAGGTCGATGAGGCGGTTGGCGACGAAGGGGCCGCGGTCGTTGATGCGTACCACGCAACTCTTGCCGTTGCGCAGGTTTGTCACCCGCACATAGGTGGGCAGCGGCAGCGTCTTGTGGGCGGCGCTCATGCCGTACATGTCGTACTGCTCGCCGCTGGAAGTGCTGCCACCGTGGAAAGTCGGCCCGTACCAGGAGGCGACGCCGCGTTCGCTGTAGCCCTCGGCGGCTGCCAGCACGAAGTAGCGCTGCCCGAGCACGTCATAGAAGGGCGGGTTGCCGTGGGCGCTGCGCGGTTCGATGCGCGGTACGGCATCCGGGATGGCCTCGGCGCCGGCAGGCGGGGCCGGTACTGCAGCCGCCGGCGGCGGCGCGTTCGGTGGCGTGGGCACGGGCGCTGCGCGTTGCGGGCTGAGCGAGCAGGCGCTGAGCGTGAGCGCGCCGCAGGCGCTGAGAACCGCAGCGCGGCGCGCGCGCTTCACGGCGCGGTGGCCGGGTGGCGCACGCGCTGCGCGACTGCCTGGGCGAGGTCATGCACCGCCATGACGTAGCGGGCGCTCGCGTTGTAGCGGCTGATGACATAGAAGTTGTGGAAACCCACGCGGTAGGCCGGGCCGTCGCGCTGCTCGGCCGAGATGAGCACCACCGGGGTGTCGGCGGCCAGCTCCAGGTCGACTTTCACGCCGCGGGCGCCGAGGCTGGCGACGGTTTCGTTGAGCTCCAGATTGTGTGGGTCGAACTGGAAGGATGGCTCCGGTTCGAGCGTCGCATCCGTCAGCACCGGGCCGCCCGGGGTCCAGCCCTTCTCGCGCAGGTAGTTGGCGACGCTGGCGATGATGTCGTCCCAGTTGCCCCACAGGTCGCGCCGCGTGTCACCGTCGGCGTCGATCGCGAAGCGGCGGTAGCTCGAGGGCATGAACTGCGGCGCGCCGAGCGCGCCGGCGTAGGAGCCGACCAGCGTCAGCGGATCGAGCTTGTTTTCCTTGCTGAGGATCAGGAACTGCTCAAGCTCGCTCCTGAAGAACGCCTGCCGCGGCGGATAATCGAAGGCGAGCGTGGTGAGGGAGTCGAGCACGCGGAACTTGCCGAGCACGCGCCCGTACTTGGTCTCCACCCCGAGGATCGCCACGACGTATTCGGGCGCCACCTGGTACTGAGCGGCGATGCGTTCGAGTGCCTCGCGGTGCTCATTCCAGAACTGCACGCCCTCGTCGATGCGCTCGGGGGTGAGGAAATGATCACGGTACTCCCACCAGGGCGCAGCTTTCTCCAGCGGCCGGGTCATCAGCTCGATGATCTTGGGCTGTGGCTGCGCCGCCTTTAGCAGCGCGCGCACCTCCTTCTTGCTGAGCCCGTCGCGCGCGGACACCTCATTGATGAAGGCGCTGATCTCCGGGCGCTTGAGGTCGAAGGCCGGCGCGCCGACCGGCTGGGCGAGCACGGGCTGGCACACAAGCGCGGCCAGCAGCGCGAAAGGGGTGGCTTTCAACTAGGATCCGATGAGCTTACGCCGTGAATACAGCGCCATGAGAATACCGAACCCGGCCAGCAGCGTCACGACCGAACTGCCGCCATAGCTGACCAGCGGGAGCGGCACGCCCACCACCGGCAGCAGTCCGGTCACCATACCCGCGTTGATGAACACATAGACGAAGAAGGTGAGTGCGAGACTCCCGGCGAGCAGGCGTGCGAACGTGTCCTGCGTCTGCGTGGCGAGGTAGACGGCGCGCGAGACCACGAACACGTACAGCACCAGCAGTACCAGCAGACCGAGCAGCCCGAACTCCTCGCCAATGACTGCGAAGATGAAGTCGGTCGAGCGCTCGGGGAGGAATTCCAGCTGTGCCTGGCTGCCGTTCATCCAGCCCTTGCCGAACACCCCGCCCGAGCCGATGGCAATCTGCGACTGGATGATGTGATAGCCCGCCCCGAGCGGGTCGGTCTGCGGGTTGAGGAAGGTGAGCACACGCTTGCGCTGGTAGTCGTGCATGAAGCTCCAGCCGAACCAGGCGCCCACCGCCGCCAGGCCCAGCAGCGCCGCCATGAATCGCAGACGCAGCCCGGCCAGGATGATGACGAGCGCACCGCCGGCACCGATGAGCGCGGCGGTGCCGAGGTCGGGCTGCACCACGACCAGGGCGACCGGCACCATAATGAGCGCGGTCAGGACCGCGAGCGAGGTCCAGCTGGGCGGCAGCGGCCGCTCGTGCAGGTACCAGGCACACATCATCGGCACGGCGAGCTTCATGAGCTCGGAGGGCTGGAAGCGGAAGATTCCCAGATCGAGCCAGCGCTGCGCGCCCATGCCGATGTGACCGATGGCGGCCACCACCACCAGCAGGAAGCAGCCCCCCAGGTACAGCCATGGCGTCGAGCGGCGCAGGAAGTTCGGATTGATCTGCGCCAGCAGCAGCATGGCGGCGGTACCGAGCGCCAGGCGCGCCACCGTGCGCAGCACCGTGGGCATGCTCTGGCCGGAGGCGCTATAGAGCACCACCAGCCCGTAGGCGGAGATCAGGGCGAGGCCGATCACCAGCGGCCCGTCGATCTTCAGCGCGAACAGCACGCGCGCTGCACCGGTGAGGGTGCGCCGCGTACGCGAGCCGGTCGCCACCTCCTCGTAGATCATGTGGCGGGCTTCACCTTGCCGTCGGCATCCAGAAGATAGGCGTCGAGCACCTTCCTGGCGATGGGGGCTGCGGCGCTGGCGCCGGCGCCGCCATTCTCCTGCAGTACCGCGATCGCTATGCGCGGCTCGTCCGCGGGGGCGAAAGCGATGAACCAGGAGTGGTCGCGCAGGCGCTCGTTGATCTTGCTGGCGTTGTACTTCTCGTTCTGCGCCACCGTGAATACCTGCGCGGTGCCGGTCTTGCCGGCAAAGGTGTAGGGCGCGTGCAGCCCGATGGCCGCGGCGGTGCCGCGCTGGGTAACGCCGATCATGCCGTGCACGACGCGCTGCCAGTCCTCGGCCGCGACCCCGTCGACCTCGCCCTCGGACTCCGGCGCCACCTTTTTCAGGTGTCCGGTGAGGGGATCACGGTAGGCGGACACCAGGCGCGGTTTCCAGATCCTGCCGCGCGTGGCGATGATGCTCGCATAGTGCGCGAGCTGCAGCGGCGTCACGCTGAGGTAACCCTGGCCGATGCCCAAGTTCACAGTCTCCCCGGGGAACCACATCTGGTCGGCAGCCTTGGTGAACACCTTCGCCTTCCACTCGCGCGAGGGCAGGATCCCCGGTTTCTCGCCGCTGATGTCGATGCCGGTGAGCCTGCCGAAGCCAAAGGGCGCGAGAAAACTCGCGATGCGGTCCACGCCCAGTACGTCCGCCAGCCCGTAGAAGTACACGTCACAGGAGCGCGCGATGGCGTCGTCCAGGTCGACGTAGCCGTGCTTCTCGTTGTGGTACTCGCGGAACAGGCGCGAACTGCCTGGCAGGTGAAAGGAGCCGGCACAGTACTTGCGCGCCGCCGGATCCACCACGTGGTAGGTGAGCCCGGCGAGGGCGATACCCGGCTTGATGGTGGAGCCGGGCGGGTAGGTACCGCGCAGCGCGCGATTGAACAGCGGCCGGTCGATGTCGCTCTGCAGCGCGGCGTACTCGGTGGCGGTGATGCCGCGGCCGAACAGGGTCGGATCAAAGCCCGGCAGCGACACCAGCGCCAGCACGTCGCCGTTGTTCGGGTCGATCGCCACTACCGCACCACGGTGCCCGGCGAGAGCGGCCTCGGCGACGCGCTGGATCTTGAGATCGATCGAGAGGACCAGGTCATCGCCGGCAACGGGCGCCTTGGTGTGCAGTTTCGGCACGAAGGCGCCCTGGCGGTCGACGGAGCGTCCCTGCGCGTTCACCAGCACCTCACGCGAGCCGTTGGTGCCGTGCAGCTTCTGTTCGTAGGCGCTCTCCACCCCGAGCTTGCCGATGAGGGAGGTGCCGGCGTAGGTGGCGCGGTCGATGTGCTTGAGATCCTGCTCGCTGATGGCACCGACGTAGCCGAGCGCGTGCACCGCCAGTTCGCCGTTCGGGTACCAGCGCGTCTGGCGGGTTTTGATGTCGAGCCCCGGGAACTCGAAGCGCCGCACGGCAAAGCGCGCGACGTCCTCGTCCGACATGCGCAGCCGGATCGGCACGCTGTCGAAGCCGCGGCTGGAGTCGATGGTGCGCTCGAGCTCATCCACGTCCTCGGCGCGGATGAGGCCGATCTCGACCAGGCTCTGCAGCGTCTTGTCGATGTCCGGCACCTCCTCGGGCACGAGCTCGAGCTGGTAGGCCGGCTGGTTGCCGGCGACCACCGCGCCGGCGCGATCCAGGATCAGTCCGCGCGCCGCCGGGATCGGCTCGGTGCGCACGCGATTGCCCTGCGAGAGATCCGAGTAATAGTCGTGACGGGAGACCTGCAGCACGTACAGGCGCGCGATCAGCCCGATGGTGGCGAGCGCGATGATCACCGCGCAGATGAGCGAGCGTTGATCGAAGAGGCGCTGCTCGCGCCAGTGATCCTTGATGCGCACGGCCGGCATAGTTTCAGTAGCTCAGAGTCTGCCGGCGGAATGCCCGTCGCGCGCGCCGGCCCGCGCCATAAGCAAGGATAGCTGCGGCGAGCGGCCAGATCAGTGCGCCGGTCACGGTGTGCACCCAGCGCAGCAGGCTCGTCACGGGGTGGCCGGTCCAGCCGTCGATCGCGAACAGCACCGCCTCATAGGCCACCAGGGCTGCGAACACGATCAGGGCCTGCTGGAAGGCGGGCTTGGAGCGGATGCGCTGGTGCTCACGCACGAAGATGTAGGCCGCGAGCCGAGTGCCAGGGCGTGCTCGCCGAGCACGGGGCCCTGGAAGACATCGAGCATGAGCCCGGCGAAGAAGCCCAAGGCGATGCCGCCGGTACGCGGCGCGTTCACCGACCAGTAGAGGACGGTGAGTACCAGGAACTGCGGGCGGATCACATCCGCCCAGGGTGGCAGCGGCAGCACCGTCAGAATCAGCGCCAGCAGCGCGCTCAGGAGCAGCCGGCCGAGTGAGTCGGCTGCTCATGGGAGCTGACCACTCGTGGGCTAGACTTCACCGGCCCGGAGGGCAGCGGGGCTGCGGCAGCGCCCGGACTTGCCGGGCCGGGCGTCGTTACGGCCGGCGCCGCACGCGGGGCGCTCGCCGGATGCGTCACGGCCTGCGGCTGCATCGAGGCGTCACCGCTCTGGAGCTGGCCGACGGATCGGACTTGCCGCTCACCACGGGGGTCGCCGGTGCCGCCGGGTGATCGGCACGGAACCAGATCAGCATCACTTCGCTGTCGGTGTCGATGTGGGCGAGCGGTGCGGCGCGCACCTGGGCGAGCGGCTGCACCGCATCCCGATGCACCTCGGTGACACGCGCCACCGGGTAGCCTTCGGGAAACACCCCGCCCAGCCCGGAGGTGACCAGGAGGTCGCCGCTTTTGATATCGGCATTGGCCGGCAGGTAGGGCAGCGCGAGTGAGGCGGTATCGCCGGCGCCGACCGCGATGGTGTGCATGCCGGTGCGCTCGATGCGCACCGGGACGGCGTGCTCGGGGTCAGTGATGAGGATCACTTCGGCACTCCAGGGTCCCACGTGCATCGTCTGGCCGATCAGGCCCTTGTCGTCGAGCACCGCCTGGCCCTTGAAGACGCCATTGCTCTGCCCGCGATTCAAGAGCAGGCGCTGGCGCAGGCCATTGACCTGCAGCGTGACGATTTCGGCCGCCAGCCAGCGGTCGGCCACCGGCGGCAGCGCGCCGCGCAGCCCGCGCAACTCGCCGTTCTCCCGCGCGAGCGCCTCGTAGCGCATCGCGCGCAGCTCCAGATCGCGCTGCTCGTTGTGCAGGCGCGCGTTCTCGGCCTGCAGCGCCTGGCGGCTCTCGAAGCTATCCTTGAGCCAGCGCCAGGCTGCCGGCGGGGAACTTACGGCGAGCTGGATGGGATAGGCGGCGCCCTGCAGTACGTAGCGCACCTGCTCGAGATAGTGCCCGCGCTGGTCGAAGTACATGGCCACGACCGCCAGCACCGCGTAGAAGGTAAAGCGAAAGCCGGAGCCGCCCCGCTGCAGCGGTCTGCTGGCTCCTGTCCCGAAGGCCGCCACTTTAGGCTTGCGCGCTCCTTGCGCTATTCAAGGCCGAAGTGGCCCGGGCCCAGTTCGTCCATCAGCTCCAGAATGCGTCCGCCACCGCGTGCCACGCAGGTGAGCGGATCGTCCGATACCACCACCGGCAGGCCCGTCTCTTCGGTCAGCAGCTTGTCGATGTCGCGCAGCAGAGCACCGCCGCCGGTGAGTACGATACCGCGCTCGGCCACGTCGGCGCCCAGTTCCGGTGGGGTCTGCTCGAGCGCCTGCTTCACGGCACTGACGATGCTCTGCAGCGGCTCCTGCAGTGCTTCGAGGATCTCGTTGCTGTTGAGAGTGAAGCTGCGCGGTACGCCCTCGGAGAGATTGCGGCCCTTGACCGACAGCTCGCGTACCTGCTGCCCCGGGTAGGCCGAGCCGATCTCAATCTTGATGCGCTCGGCGGTCGCCTCGCCGATGAGAATGCCGTAGTTGCGGCGCACGTAGTTCATGATCGCCTCGTCGAAGCGGTCACCGCCGATGCGCGCCGAGTTCGCATACACGACGCCATTCAGCGACAGCACGGCGACCTCGGAGGTGCCGCCACCGATATCGAGCACCATCGAGCCGCGCGCCTCATGCACCGGCAGTCCCGCGCCGACCGCCGCGGCCATCGGCTCGCTCACAATCGCGACGTTGCGGGCGCCGGCGCCCTCGGCGGACTCGCGGATGGCACGCCGTTCCACCTGAGTCGACCCGAACGGCACACACACCAGCACCCGCGGCGAGGGCTTGAGCATGCGGTTGCCGTGCACCTTATTAATGAAGAACTGCAGCATCTTCTCGGTATAGGTGAAGTCGGCAATCACCCCGTCCTTCATGGGCCGTACGGCGGTGATGTGACCGGGGGTGCGCCCGAGCATGGCTTTGGCCTCAGTGCCGACCGCCACGATCACCTTGCCACCGCGCGCAGGCTCGTCCTGCACGGCCACGACTGAGGGCTCGTTAAGCACGATGCCCTTATCGCGCACGTAGATGAGCGTGTTGGCTGTCCCCAGATCGATCGACAGATCGCTGGAGAAATATCCGCGCAGGCGTTTGAACATGAAGCGACCGGAAAGTGTGCGGCGGGAGACCCAGAAAGTGGCGCGTAATCTAGCAACCGACAGGACATTCAGCAAGGCAACATGTATGATTTTGCGCTGGTTTTCTCAGTTCACCGCGCATATCGCGAACCCCCTATGTCCCTGACCCGCGAGCAGCTCGCAAGCATCGCCGCCCTGGCGCACCTCGATCTGAGTGCATCCGAGATCCCGGTGTACCAGCAAAGCCTCTCGAGCATCCTTGATTTCATCGGCGCCCTCGACGCGGTCGACACGACCAATGTCGCGCCCATGGCGCATCCACTGCCCGGGCTCGCGCAGCGCTTGCGGCCGGACCTCGTCACCGAAACCGACCGCCACGAGGAGTACCAGGCGAACGCCGCCCGGGTGGCCGCCGGCCTCTACCTCGTGCCCAAGGTCATCGAGTGAGGCCCGCGTGAGTGACTGGCATCGCAACTCACTGACTGAGCTTGTCGCGGGCCTGCGTGCGCGGCGCTTCTCGAGCGTCGAGCTGGTGAGCGCCTACCTGGAGCGCATCGACCACTATCAGGGGGCGCTCAACGCGTTCATTTCGGTGACCCGCGAGCAGGCCCTGCGGGACGCGCAGGTCGCCGACCGCATGCTCGCCGCCGGCGGCGGTGGCGCCCTCACCGGGGTGCCGATCGCCCACAAGGATATCTTCTGCACCGAGGGCGTGCGCACCACCTGCGGCTCGCGCATGCTCGACAACTTCGTCTCGCCCTACGATGCGACCGTGGTGGCGAAGCTCAAGGCGGCCGGTGCTGTCATGCTCGGCAAGACGAACATGGACGAGTTCGCGATGGGCTCCTCCAACGAGACCAGCTTCTATGGCCCGGTGAGGAATCCGTGGAACCCGACGCTCGTTCCCGGCGGCTCCTCCGGTGGTTCGGCCGCCGCGATCGCCGCGCGCCTGGTGCCGGCGGCGACGGCCACCGATACCGGCGGCTCGATCCGCCAGCCCGCAGCCCTCTGCGGCGTTACCGGCGTCAAGCCCACCTACGGGCGCGTCTCGCGCTACGGCATGATCGCCTTCGCCTCGAGCCTGGATCAGGCCGGCGTACTCACCACGACCATCGCGGATGCTGCGCTCATGCTGCGCGAGATGGCCGGCTTCGACGCAAACGATTCCACGAGCGTCGATACGCCGGTGCCCGACTACGTCGCCGCGCTCGAGCAGCCGCTCGCGGGCCTGAAGGTAGGTCTGCTCAAGGAATTCTTCGACAAGGGGCTGGAGCCTGAGAACGAGAAGCGCATCCGCGAAGCGCTGCGCGTCTACGAAGGCCTGGGCGCAAAGCTCACCGAGGTGAGCCTGCCGAATCTGCCGCTATCGGTGCCGGTGTACTACGTGGTGGCCCCGGCCGAGTGCTCCTCGAACCTGGCGCGCTTCGACGGGGTGCGGTTCGGGCACCGCTGCGAGAACCCGAAGGACCTGCAGGACCTCTACCGCCGCTCGCGCGGTGAGGGCTTCGGCGCGGAGGTCAAGCGACGCATCATGACCGGCACCTACGTCCTGTCCGCCGGCTACTACGATGCCTACTACCTCAAGGCGCAGCGCGTGCGCTCGCTGATCAACGCCGACTTCATCCGCGCCTTCCAGAGCGTCGATGTGCTCATTGGGCCGACTACGCCGACGCCGGCGTTCGCGCTAGGGGCGAAGACCGCCGATCCCATCACCATGTATCTGAACGATATCTATACCATCGGGGCCAATCTCGCCGGGCTGCCTGCGGCCTCGGTCCCCTGCGGCTTCGTGAACGAGCTGCCGGTGGGACTGCAGGTGGTCGGCCCGCATTTCAGCGAGGCGCGCGTGCTCGCCACCGCGCACGCGTTCCAGCGTGCGACCGACTGGCACACGCGTGTGCCGCAGGGCTACGCATGAACGGCTGGGAGACCGTCATCGGGCTGGAGATCCATGCGCAGCTCGCCACGCAGTCGAAGATCTTCTCTGGCTCCGCCACCCGCTATGGCGCGCCGCCCAATGCGCAGGCCAATCTCGTCGACCTGGGCTACCCCGGTGTGCTGCCGGTGCTCAACGGGGAAGCGGTGCGCATGGCCGTCAAACTCGGACTGGCACTGAATGCGCAGGTGGCGCCGCACTCGGTGTTCGCGCGCAAGAATTACTTCTACCCGGATCTGCCCAAGGGCTACCAGATCAGCCAGTACGAGCTGCCGATCGTCGCCAATGGGGCGCTCGAGATCGTGCTCGAGGACGGCAGCGTCAAGCGCATCGGCGTGACGCGCGCACATCTGGAGGAGGATGCCGGCAAGAGCCTGCACGAGGGACTGCCCGGGGTGACCGGCATCGACCTCAACCGCGCCGGCACGCCGCTGGTGGAGATCGTCTCCGAGCCGGACCTGCGCTCTGCCAAGGAGGCCGTCGCCTACATGAAGAAGGTGCACACGCTGGTGCGCTACCTGGAGATCTGCGACGGCAACATGCAGGAAGGCTCGTTCCGCTGCGACGCCAACGTCTCGGTGCGCCGTGTGGGCACGGAGAAGTTCGGCACGCGGGCCGAGATCAAGAACCTGAACTCCTTCCGCTTCGTCGAGCGCGCCATCAACTACGAAGTGGAGCGGCAGATCGAGCTGCTCGAGGCGGGCGGTAAGGTGAGGCAGGAAACGCGTCTGTATGACCCGGACAAGGGCGAGACGCGCTCCATGCGCTCCAAGGAAGAGGCCAACGATTACCGCTATTTTCCCGACCCGGATCTGTTGCCGGTGCAGCTCGATGCGGCCTTCATCGCCGCCGTGCGTGCCACGCTCCCGGAGCTGCCCGATCAGAAGGCGGCACGCTTCGTGGCACAGTACGCACTGTCTGCCTACGATGCCGGCGTGCTCACCGCGAGCCGCGAGTACGCCGACTTCTACGAGCACGTGGTACGCGAAGTGCCCGGGCAACCGAAGCTTGCCGCCAACATGGTGACCGGGGATCTGGCGGCGGCGCTCAACCGCGAAAACCTCGACATCTCCGCCAGCAAGATCTCCGCGCAGCGGCTCGGCGGCCTGCTCAAGCGCGTGGCCGACCAGACCATCTCCGGCAAGCTTGCCAAGGAGGTGTTCGAGGCGATGTGGGACGACGGTACCAGCGCCGATGCGGTTATCGAAACCAAGGGGCTGCGCCAGATCACCGATAGCTCGGCCATCGAGCGCGTGATCGATGAAGTGCTTGCGAAGAGCCCCGGGCAGCTCGCCGATTACCGCTCTGGCAAGGACAAGTTGTTCGGCTTCTTCGTCGGGCAGGTCATGAAGGCCACCGGCGGCAAGGCCAACCCGGCGCAGCTGAATGAGCTGCTGAGGAAGAAGCTGAACAGCTGATCCGCAGCGTCGGTCGGGGGCGACAAGGCATTGAGTTGATCGCCGCGGGCCCCATAGTCCGGCCCATGCAAACCGACAGCAAACCGGCCACCGACCAGGTGCGTCGCTTCATCTTCGAGCAGCGTCCGGTGCGCGGCCACTGGGTGCACCTGCAGAGCGCCTGGCGCGAGCTGCGCACCCACAGCAATTACCCCCCACCGGTGGAGGAGCTGCTCGGCCAGGCGGTGAGCGCCGTGGTGCTCCTCGCCGCGACGCTCAAGTTTCGCGGCACACTGACTTTCCAGCTGCAGGGCAATGGCGCGGTCAGCCTGCTGGTCGCGCAGTGCACGCACGACTTTCAGCTGCGCGCCGTGGCGCGCTGCGAGGAGACGGCGATCGCCGCGCTGCCCTCCGGCGCGAGCACCGCGGCGCTTTTCCACCGGCTGGTCGGCAGCGATGGACGCATCACGGTCACGGTCGAAGCCGAAGAGAAGAGCATGCGTTACCAGGGGGTCGTACCCCTGGAGGGTGATTCCCTCGCCGCGACGCTGGAGGCCTATTTCGCCACCTCCGAGCAGCTGCCGACCCGCGTCGTGCTCGCGGCGGACCGCGAGTGCGCTGCGGGTCTTCTGGTTCAGAAGCTGCCGCAGGCGGAGCCGGCGCCCGAGGAGGCGGCGGCCGGCGTCGTGTGGCACGAGGCGCAGGCCGGCATCGCTCGGGTGGCCCCGCGTGAGCTGCTGCGCGCGCCCGTTGAGCCGCTGCTCGCGCACGCCTTCGCCGGGGAGGACCTGAGGCTGTTCCGCGCTACGCCGGTGCGCTTTGAATGCCGTTGCAGCCAGAGCCGGGTTACCGGAGTTCTGCGGGCTCTGGGTGCGGGGGAGATCCGCGAGGTGCTGCGTGAGCAGGGCTCGGTGACGGTCACGTGCGAGTTCTGTCAGCGGCCGTATCGCTTCGATTCCATCGACATTGAGACACTCTTTGCGGATGCACCCGAGTCAGAGGATCCCCCGGCATTGCACTGATATATAGTCTCACTAATGAGACAATATTGGTGTTATGCCAAACTAATAGATTTGAAAGAGATGCGTTGAAGGGACAATTGTAGACTTGTACAATCCTTGAATGGATTCGGTGGACCCTTCGAGGATGATCGGCTGGCTGCGCGCGGCGGGGGAAGCCAGCCGCATGCGACTGCTGGCCCTGTGCGCCCAGGGGGCGCTGAGCGTTTCGGACCTGGCGCAGGCCCTTGGCCAGAGTGAGCCACGGGTCTCCCGGAATCTGAAGATCCTGTCCGAGGCCGGCCTGATCGAGCGGCAGCGGCAGGGTCAATGGGTTCATTACCGCATCGCGACCACGGCCGCGGCCGCCAGCTTCGTCGCCGGGCTTCTCGCCCAGCTGGACCGGCGCGATGCGCAGCTGATGCACGACCGCGCGACCGTGCGGGCCGCCCTGGCGCTGGAGCCGACAGGGACGATCACGGAGTCGCGACTCGGGCGCACACTGGCGGCGCTTGTTAGCGCGGATGCCACCGCAAACCGCGGCGGCGCCGTTCTCGTCGTTGGCATCACGCACCCGGAGCTGCTGGAGGCCAGTGCCTCGGCAGCACGTTTCTGCACTGCGCTGAGCGGCTCACGGCGTGCGGCCCAGGCCGCGCGCGCCTACAGCGAACGGCGCGGCTTTGCGTGCCGCGTTCTTGAGAGCACGGGCCCGAACCTCACGGCTGCCGAGCTCGCCCGTGCCGGTGCCCCCTTTGACGTCGTGGTGCTGGACCGGCCGGCGGCGGATGAGGCGGCGCTGCTGCGCACTTTGCAGGTGGCAAGGGCAGCGCTGTCTCCCGCAGGACGCTTGTGGCTCTTCGAGGGCTACGAGTCACTCGAGAGCGCGGGGCGGGTGGTCGAGCACCCGCTTGCGCGGCTGCGCCGTCTGCTGAGCGAAAGCGGACTGAAATGCGAACGCCTCAGCCCGGTGGAAGCCGACGGTGAGCACGTGCTGGCCGCCAGCGCCCACCCTGCGGAATTGCCCGGCAACCGAGCGCACGATGCCGCGGGTGCGTCCGCGTGAATGCCCCGCTGAGAGTTTCATTCGAGTTCTTTCCGCCAGCGGATGAGCCGATGGAAGCGACGCTGTGGAAGTCAGTCGAGCGTCTGAGTCCGCTCGCGCCGTGTTTTGTGTCCGTTACCTACGGCGCCGATGGTTCCACGCGCGAGCGCACGCATCGCTTGGTGACACGCATGCAGCGTGAAACCTCCCTCACCGGCGCCCCGCACCTCACCTGCATCGGCGCGACGCGCGCTGAGATCCTCGACATCGCGCGCGCCTACTGGGACGAGGGCATCCGCCACATCGTCGCGCTGCGCGGAGATCTGCCACACGATCCGGCCTATCGGCAACCCGCGGATGGCTTCGAGTTTGCCGCCGAACTGGTCGCCGCGCTGGCGCGGGTCGCGCCTTTCGATATCTCGGTGGCGGCCTATCCGGAGGTGCACCCGCAGGCGCGCTCGGCGGCCGCTGACCTCGATAACCTCAAGCGCAAGATCGGAGCGGGCGCGAGTCGCGCCATCACGCAGTTCTTCTACGACACCGCCGCCTTTCTGCGCTTCCGTGACCGTTGCGCAGCCGCCGGCATCGCCGCCCCGATCATCCCCGGCATTCTGCCGATCACCGGCTTCGCGCAGGTCACGCGCTTCGCTGCACGCTGCGGCACGCGCATCCCGCCGTGGCTGCGGGAGCGCTTCGAGGGGCTCGAGGAGGACGCTGATACGCGCCGCCTGATCGCAGCGAGCGTCGCGATCGAGCAGGTGCAGGAACTCAAGGCGCACGGCGTGAGCGAGTTCCATTTCTACACCCTCAATCGCGCCGAGCTCACCTACGCGATCTGTCATGCACTCGGACTGCGACCGCAAGTGCGTGGTGCCTCCGCGGCGCAGCTGGCGGCGCGCGCGTGAGCGCCTGTCGTCACGGCGCCCCCGCGGATGCGGGGCGGGCCGACCGGGAGCGCGAGCGCCATACCGCGCCGGCAGCACAGGCGGCGGCGGCTCCCTATGCCATCGAACCGACCGATGAGACCGCGCGGCGCGACCGCGGCGAGCGCCTGAAGCGGCTGCCGGGCGAGCGCGTCGTGCTGCTCGATGGCGCGATGGGTACGATGATCCAGCAACGCCAGCTGGTTGAAGCCGATTTTCGCGGCGAGCGCCTGCGGGCGCACGGTCGCGACCTCAAAGGCAACAACGACATCCTCACGCTGACGCGCCCCGATGTCATTACCGACGTCCACCGTGCGTATCTGGCGGCGGGCGCGGACATCATCGAAACCAACACGTTCAACTCGAACGCGGTCTCCCAGTCCGATTACGGCACCGCAGCCCTGGTGCCGGAGCTGAATTACCACGCCGCACGCCTGGCGCGCACGGCGGCCGACGAATATGCGCTGCGCAGCGGCACGCCGCGTTTCGTAGCCGGCGCCCTGGGTCCCACGAACCGCATGAGTTCGATGTCCCCCGACGTCAACGATCCGGGCTTTCGCGCCATTGACTTCGATGCTCTGGTGACGGGATATCTCGAAGCGGCGCGCGCGCTGGTGCTCGGCGGTGTGGATTTCCTGCTGATCGAGACGGTAATCGACACCCTGAACGCCAAGGCGGCGATCTACGCGGCCTTGCAGCTCTTCGACGAGACCGGGGTGCGGTTACCGATCGCGGTCTCCGGCACCATTACGGATGCTTCCGGACGCGTGCTCTCGGGACAGACGGCGGAGGCCTTCTGGAACTCGATCCGGCATGCGCAGCCGCTGTTCGTGGGCCTGAACTGCGCGCTAGGCGGGAAGCTCCTGCGGCCGTACGTCGAAGAGCTGGCGCGCGTCGCCGATACCTACGTGTGTGCCTACCCGAACGCGGGGCTGCCGAACGCCTTCGGTGAGTACGACGAGAGCCCGGCAGAGACCGCCGAGATCCTGCGCGAGTACGGCGAATCCGGTCTCGTCAACATCGTCGGCGGCTGTTGCGGAACCACGCCCGAACACATTCGCCTGATCGGCGAGGGCGTGCGCGGCCGCACCCCGCGGCAGCTGCCGCCACACACCGCCAAGCTGCGTCTGGCAGGACTTGAGCCGCTCAACATTGATGAGGACAGTCTGTTCGTGAACGTGGGTGAGCGTACCAACGTCACCGGCTCCGCCAAGTTCCGCAAGCTCATTGAGGCGGGGGACTATTCCACGGCGCTGGAGGTAGCACGCCAGCAGGTTGCAAGCGGCGCACAGGTCATCGACGTCAACATGGACGAGGGCATGCTCGACTCGCAGGCAGCCATGGTGCGGTTCATGAATCTGATCGCCGCCGAGCCTGACATCGCGCGCGTACCGGTGATGCTGGACTCCTCGAAATGGAGTGTGATCGAGGCAGGCCTGAAGTGCCTGCAGGGCAAGGGGATCGTCAACTCCATCAGCCTGAAGGAAGGTGAGGAGACCTTCATCGCTCAGGCGCGCAAGGTGCGCCGCTACGGCGCGGCCGCCGTGATCATGGCCTTCGACGAACAAGGGCAGGCCGACAGCGTGGAGCGGCGTGTGGCGATCTGCGCGCGCGCCCACCGGATCCTGACTGAAGAGGTCGGCTTTCCGCCCGAAGACATCATCTTCGATCCCAACATATTCGCGATCGCGACCGGCATCGAGGAACACAACGGTTACGGACTTGCCTTCATCGAAGCGACCCGCCGTATTAAGGCATTGTTGCCGCACGCGCTGGTGAGTGGGGGCGTCAGCAACGTCTCATTCTCGTTCCGCGGCAATGACGCGGTGCGCGAGGCGATGCACTCGGTGTTTCTCTTCCATGCCATAGCCGCCGGCATGGACATGGGCATCGTCAACGCCGGCCAGCTGGCGATCTACGAGCAGATCCAGCCCGAGCTGCGCGCGGTGTGCGAGGACGTCGTTCTCAACCGGCGCCCGGACGCCACCGAGCGGCTGCTGGAAATGGCCGGGCGCTTCAAGGGCGAAGGCGGCGCGCGGCGTGTCGAGGACCTCACATGGCGCGGCCTGCCGGTCGCCAAGCGCCTCGAGCACGCGCTGATCAGGGGCATCGACGACTTCATCATCGAAGACACCGAGGCCGCGCGTCTCACCTTCGAGCGGCCGCTGCAGGTCATCGAAGGCCCGCTGATGGATGGCATGAATGTGGTGGGCGACCTGTTCGGAGCCGGCAAGATGTTCCTGCCGCAGGTAGTGAAAAGCGCGCGCGTCATGAAGCGCGCGGTGGCCTATTTGGTGCCATACATTGAAGCGAGCAAGGACGGCGGCGCGCGGCGGACTAACGGCCGCATCGTTGTTGCGACTGTGAAGGGTGACGTGCATGACATCGGCAAGAACATCGTCGGTGTGGTGCTGCAGTGTAACAACTTCGAGGTGATCGATCTGGGTGTGATGGTGCCGTGCGAGAAGGTACTGGAGACCGCACGGCGTGAGCAGGTCGATTTCATCGGTCTGTCAGGTCTCATCACGCCCTCGCTCGATGAGATGGTGCACGTCGCCAAGGAAATGCAGCGTCAGGGATTTGTGGTGCCGCTGCTGATCGGCGGTGCGACCACCTCGCCGGCGCACACTTCCGTCAAGATCGCCCCGCAATACGGCGCGGGCGCCATCTACGTCAAGGATGCCTCGCGCGCGGTCGGGATCTGCCAGACGCTGACACAACCGCGGGAGCGCGCTGCCTTTCTCGCCAAGATCGGCGTGGAACACGAACGCCGCCGCGCGCAGCACGCCGCCAAATCCGTGAAAGCTCCCGCGCTTTCGCTGCCGGCGGCGCGCGCCAATCGCCGCGCCATCGAATGGCCCGCCTACGCCGCCGTGGCACCGCGAGTGCCTGGCGTGCAGCGCTTCGCGGACTATCCGCTCAGCGAACTGCTGGGCTACATCGACTGGATGCCGTTCTTCAATGCCTGGGAGTTTGCCGGCAGGTTTCCGGACGTTCTGACCGATGCGGTGGTCGGGGAGGCGGCGAGCAACCTGTACGCGGATGCGCGCCGCATGCTTAAGACTCTGATCGCCGAGCGTTGGCTGCGCGTGCGCGCGGTGCTGGGCCTCTTCCCCGCCAACGCCGTGGACGATGATGTCGAAGTTTATGGCGATGAATCGCGCCAGCGTGTGCTGACCACGCTCAACTTTCTGCGCCAGCAGAAGGGCAAACCCGAGGGCCAGCCGCACGAGTGCCTGGCCGACTACGTCGCCCCAAAGTCGAGCGGCGTGCGCGACTATTTCGGTGCTTTCGCGGTCACGGCCGGTATCGGTATCGAGGAGCACCTGGCGCGCTTCGAGCGCGCCCACGACGACTACTCGAGCATTATGCTGAAGGCCTTGGCTGACCGTCTCGCCGAGGCTGCCGCCGAGCACTTCCACGAGCGCGTACGGCGGGAGTTCTGGGGTTACGCCGTCGCCGAGGCGCTCACCAACGAGCAGCTGGTGCGCGAGGAATATCCCGGCATCCGTCCGGCGCCCGGCTACCCGGCCTGTCCCGACCACACTGAGAAGCGCAAATTGTGGGAACTGCTGGACGTCGAGCGCAATGCCGGCATGCGGCTCACGGATTCCTATGCCATGTATCCGACCGCGGCGGTCAGCGGCTGGTACATCGCTCATCCGCAGGCGCGTTACTTCGCGGTGGGCAAGATCGACCGCGAGCAGGTCGAGGACTACGCGCGCCGCAAGGGACTGAGCACCGCGGAGGCCGAACGCTGGTTGGCACCGGTGCTGGGCTACGAGGCCTGAAGCGGCGGTTGCGCGCTCGTTAGCGCGCGGGCGGGCGCTCCTTCTCCAGCGCCTTGAGGTAGGCCGCACCTCCGAGCTCGCGCATCTGTCCGAGAATCCAGTCGTGCCGCTGCCACACGTAGCGCGACGGGCGTTCGGCGTGCAGGCGCAGCGGATTTGGCAGCACCGCGGCCAGCAGCGCGGACTCCGAGGAGCTCAGCGCCAGCGCCGGCTTGTGCCAGAAGCGCTCGGCCGCCGCCTGTACTCCGTAGACGCCATCACCAAACTGGGCGATGTTCAGGTACATCTCCAGGATCCGCTCCTTGGGCCAGAACGTCTCGATGAGCACCGTGAAATAGGCCTCCAGTCCCTTGCGCACGAAACTGTGGCCCGACCATAGGAACAGATTCTTCGCAACTTGCTGTGAGATGGTGCTGGCACCGCGCAGGCGTTTGCCGCGCTCACTGGCACGCACCGCTTCGCGGATGGAGTTGAAGTCAAAGCCGGCGTGGAACGGGAACAGCTGGTCCTCGGAGGCGATTACCGCGATGGCCGCGTGCGGGGAGATCTGTTCGAGGCTCACCCAGCGGAAGTCCGCGCGGTAGTCGTGCTCCTGGGCCACCCAGGCCTGCAGGCGCGCTGCCGCCATGACGGCGCTGGTGAGTGGATTGAACCAGCGCAGCAGCAGCACGGCCAGGCAGGTAAACGCCAGCCACGCGAGCAGTACCGTCCCGCACCACTTGAGCAGCCGTAGCGCGATGCCGCCGCGCTGGCGGGCAGATGCGCGCAGCTCACCGAGCCGGGGACGCAGGCGCTATTTCTCGGGCACGCGGCGCGCGGACACGATGACGACATCCTCGAGCGGTGCATCCGTATAGCCCTTGCGGCGGCCGGTGCTAACGGCTGCGATCTTGTCGATTACGTCCATGCCGTCGGTGACGCGTCCGAACACGGCGTAGCCGAAATCGCGGCCACTGTTGTCAAGGAAGGCGTTGTCCGCCAGGTTCACGAAGAACTGCGACGTGGCGCTGTTGATATCGCTGGTGCGCGCCATCGACAGGCTGCCACGGATGTTCTTGAGGCCGTTCTTCGCCTCGTTGCTGATGGGCGCGCGCGTCTTCTTGTTGGCGAAGTCCGTCGTCAGGCCGCCGCCCTGAATCACAAATCCCGGCACAATACGATGGAAGATGGTGCCGTCGAAGAAGCCGTCATCGACATAGCGCAGGAAGTTCTCCACGGTTACCGGTGCTTCCTGGGTGAATAGCTCGACCGTAAAGGGCCCGTGTGAAGTCTCGAATCTGATCATCTTTGTCCTTCCGTAGTGCGCTCGTGTCCAGCCAGATCGCGGTGCGAGCGTACGTGACGCAAGCCGGCCAGGACAAGCTCATCCCGCAGCTGTGCACCCTGGGCAGCACCGTGCTCGAGGACCAGCCAGCCGCCCGGCAGCAGATGTTGCATGGCGCCGTGCGCCAGCAAACGCAGGCATTCCAGGGCGTCCGCGCCCGGGCTCAGGGCCATGCGTGGCTCGTGGCGCAGTGCCTGCAGCGCGGGATCGTCCGCGGCGACGTACGGCGGATTGCTCAGCAGCAGATCAAAGCCCTCGCCGGCGAGCGGGGCGTACCAGTCGCCATGGCGGAACTCGAGCACGAGGCCAAGCGCTTGAGCATTACTGCGCGCGACCGCCAGGGCCGCAAGGGAAGCATCTGTGGCCACTACCTGCCACCTCGGGCGCTCACTGGCGAGCGCGAGCGCTATCGCCCCCGAACCGGTGCCGAGGTCCGCGACACGTGCTGCTGGCGCGGATCGCAAGGCCAGCGCGCGCTCGACCACCAGCTCGGTCTCGGGCCGCGGGACCAGGACGTCGGGCGAGACCGTAAGGTCCAGCGACCAGAATTCGCGCCGGCCGGTGAGGTAGGCGAGCGGCTCACCCGCGCGACGGCGTTCGAGCAGTTCGCTATAGCGCGCGCGCTGCGTGGCTCGAACCGCGAGCTGCGGATTTGCCGTCAGTCGCCAACGCTCGAGGCCGAGCGCATGAGCCAGTAGCAGCTGCGCATCCAGTGCAACGGTGCTGCGATCGTCTGCGGCGGCCGTAAGCAGCTCGATCCCCTGCATGGTGAGGGCTGCAACGGTTGTCTCATCGGTCATAGGCGCTGCACCGGCGCAGGCGTAAGATGGCGCGATGCCAAACATAGCGTATCCGCCCCGTCGGCCGCTGTCGGTCGGCGAGGTACTCGATCTGACTTTCCAGATCTATCGCGCTACGGGCTTGAGATGTCTCCTGTTCGCCGCCTTCGGCGTCATCGTGGGCCAGCTCGCCAGCATCTATGCATTGAGCAAGGGGCGCGGGCTGGGTGGCGGTGGCTGGCAGGGAATTGTGCAAGTCCTCTCGAGTGCGAACAAAGATCCTCTCTATTGGGTGGCGTACGTGCTTGGGATCGTGCTGCCACTCATATTTTACGCCGCCATTATGCTGCGCCAGCACGCAATGATCACCGGGCAGCCGGTGGGTGGCGAACTCGGTATAGCCGCGCGCCGCCTCCCGGCCCTGATCGGCGTGTCGCTGTTGATCGCCGCAAGCACGGCCGCCTGTTTCTTGCCGGCGCTCCTGCTGAGCGGTCCGGCACGCTACGGTCTCATAGTACTGCTGCTCATCCCCGCCTCGTATGTACTCGTGAGGCTGTCCTGCGCGTTCCTAACCCTGGTTCTCAACGGCGCCGGCCCGGTCGCCAGCTATGTGCGCAGCTGGCGTCTGACCTCCGGGAGTTTCTGGCGCGTATCGGTCGTTTACACCGTGGGCATGATCGTGCTGCTGGTGTTTTCCGTGGTTCTGTTCTTCGTCGCCGGCGTCCTCGCCGCAGTTCTCGGCCGGGGCGATGTCGCCCTAGTGGCTGCGACAACCGGCGCGATCGTCGTCGCGATGTCGGCTCTCACGGTTCCGTACTACACGGCGATGGGTATAGCCGTGCTCGGGGAGCTTGGTGCGCGCAAGGAAGGCGCCGATCTCGAGCAGCGAATCGCCGCGTCGGCCTGAAGGCGTGCCGCGCTGCCTTCTCGCGCTGCTGCTCTTCGTTGTCGCACTGCCTGGCGCGCGTGCCGGGGACGCGCTGCAGGCAATCGACGGCTGCCTGAGCCGACTGGATGCGGTGACGGATGTCGGTTACGCGCGCATCGCGGCACGCTGCCCTGACTTGACTCAGGCGTTGCTGCACAGCCCGGCCGCCGCGTGGTTGCCGGCGGACTGGAACCAGCCCGACAACGAGCTTTCCGCGCGCGGCCTGGCGGACCTGCGTGCGCAGCTGGCGCGCGAGCTGCTGGGAACTCCCGCTGCCAGGCAAGCGCCGGACACTACTCACGTTGCCGCCGTACTCGCCGCCGTGACCGATAGTGCAACGGTGTCGCCGAGCCGCTGGACAAGATTCAAGGACTGGTTGCGCCGGGCACTCACGCCGCGCCGTCAGGCGGCTGATGATGGCTGGTTGCGGCGCTGGCTTGAGGATCTGCCTGAGACCACCTGGAGCGTAATCCGCTGGATCGCACTGGCCTTGGTGGTGGCCATCGCCGCGGGCATCGCCCTGAACGAGCTGCGGGTTGCCGGTCTCATCGTTCGTCGCGCGCGCACCGCCCGCCTCGCCGCGGCGCAGTCAGGTTCTGGCGACAATGCCCTGAGTCTCGCCGAAATCAACCGGGCGGCGCTGAGCGCGCGGCCGGGGATGCTGCTCGAGTTCATCGCCGCGCGTCTGACGGCCGAGGATCGACTGCCGGCGACACGCGCGTTCACGGCCCGCGAGCTGTGGCGGCGTGCGCGCCTTCCGGATGAGCGCGCACGCACACCCCTGGCGCAGCTCGCAGGCGTCTCCGAGCAGGTGCGCTTCTCCAACGTGCCCGTGCCACCGGCACAGCTCGATGCAGCCGTCGCGGATGGACGCAGCGTGCTGGCCACGCTGGACGCGGCGGTGCCGCGCTGATGCGCGAACGAATCATCACGCTGGGGTGCGCCATCGCAGCGCTGTTGTTGTTCGCAACGCTGTTCTGGGGCGGCAAGGGACTGTCCGAGCGCCCGGTTTCGTTGCCCACCACGGCCGAGCGGGGCGACAACGGGCTGCGCGGCGCAACGCGCTGGCTAAGTGGCGAGGGAGTCAGAACGCTGTCGCTGCGCGAGCGCTTCGGCAAGCTCGGCGCCCATCATGAGCTGACCGCGACCGGCAACCTCATGATCGTTGCCCTGCCTGCCGCGAGCAACTTCCGTAATGATGAGGTCGTATCGCTCGATCGCTGGATTCGCGCGGGCAACACGCTGCTGATCCTGGCAGCGCTCAAGGATCGGCCGCGCTGGGCGCCGCTCGCCCGGGTCATGGACGGCGATCTGCAGCTCCTCAGCGGACTTGAGCTGCTGCGCGAGACCGATCACAGCGCGGCTGCCAAGGAGGCTGCGGGCGAGGCTCACCGGGCGAGCAGCGGCGACAAGCCACCGCCTGAGAAGAAAGATTCCGTTGTCACGCGGCTCAGCAGGCTCACCGAGGAGCTCGCCGAACCACAACGGCGCACGCTTGTGCCGAATCTCGAGCAGGGATATTTTGCCGGCGTTACAAAGGCCGTCGGCTTCTCCGATTACACCCCCCGCGACAGCCACATCGCCGTTCCGCGCGATGGCTTCGCGCTTACGCTCGCCCGCGTGGGCGAGAACCGCGAGGCGGCCTGGTGGGTGCGACCCGATGGCGCCGGGACCATTATCGTCAGCGGTTTCGCGACACTGTTTACTAATCGCGCGCTCGGAGTTGCAGATAACGCGAAGCTGCTCGCAAACCTGGTGGCCGCGACGCTCGGTCCGCAGGGCACCGTGATATTTGATGATCAGCACCAGGGGTTGACCGCAGCTTATGATCCGGCCAAGTTCTACCGCGATGCGCGCCTGTACGCGACGCTCGCGGTGCTTGGCGCGGTGTGGCTGATTTGGGTTCTGGGCGGAACGCAGCTGAAGATGCCACGCGTACGCCGCGCGCTACCGGGCGAGGCGCAACTCGTACGTACTACGGGGTTGTTCCTGGCGCGGGTCTTGCGGCCGGCGGCCGCGGCGCGCCGCATGTTCGAAAACTTCTTTCAGCGGCTACGCGTCAGCTCCACGCACGCTCGGCCGGACCCCGGGCAGTTGTGGGTGTGGCTCGAGAACCATCCGCGCATCGAGCGCCACGATCTGCAGCAGCTGCAACAGTGGTATGCGGCGGCTTACGCTGATCAGCGCGTGCCGCTGGGACGTTTGCACAATCTTCTGGTCGTGACCGAAAGGCTAGTTGCCGCATGAGTAGTTCGATCCAGCAACTGCAGAGTCTGCTCACGCGCGAGCTGGGGCGCGTGGTCATCGGCACCGAGACCACCGTGGATGCGCTGATCATTGCGCTGGTGGCGCGCGGGCACGTTCTGGTGCAGGGCGTGCCCGGGCTGGGCAAGACGCTGCTGGCGAAGGCGCTGGCGCGCGCTCTGGGCGGGGAATTCAAGCGCATCCAGGGCACCGCCGATCTGATGCCGAGCGATATTATCGGCGTGCACGTGTATGACGAAGCGGCGCATAGCTTCATATTCCGGCCTGGCCCTTTGTTTGCCGACGTGGTGCTGGTGGATGAGATCAATCGCGCCGGACCCAAGACACAGTCGGCGCTACTGGAGGCCATGGAGGAGCGTCAGGTGAGCGTGGAGCGGGCGGTATGGCAGCTGCCGGCGGATTTCCTGGTGCTCGCGACCCAGAATCCGCGTGAATTCGAGGGTACCTTCCCGCTGCCAGAGTCGCAGCTGGACCGTTTCATGCTGCGGGTCGACATGCCCTACCCGGCGCGCGAGGCTGAGGCCGCGATACTGGCGCGTTACGGCGGAGTCGTGACCGCCGCGCACAGCGCCCTCGATGCCGTCACGCCCGTCGAGCGCCTGCTGCTGCAGCAGGCGCGTGCCGAAGCCGAGGAGATTCACGTTTCCGAGGCACTCAGCGCCTACGTGCTGGACCTGGCGCGGGCGACACGCGAGCATCCGCGCCTGAGCCTCGGGCTCTCCACGCGTGGGGCGTTGGCCCTGATTCGCGCGGCGCGCATCGCCGCCGGCCTGCGTGGCGGTGATTTCGTGACGCCGGACGACGTAAAGCAGGTCGCGCCCTGGATTCTCGCGCACCGCCTGGTTCTGACACCGGAAGCGGCCCTTGAAGAGGTCGACGATGCCGAGGTCGTGACGAGTCTGCTCGCCGCGACGCCGGTGCCGCGCTGAAGGGTCTGACTTGCATCTCGCCTGGCGCAGTTATGCACTGGTGATGCTCGCCGCGGTGCTCGCGGTCGCCGGCATCTGGTCAGGCGAGCGCGAGTTCGCTCATCTGTGGCGTATCCCTGCGGCGCTGCTCATGCTCGGGCTTGTAGTGGAGGGCTCCCTGGTCCGGCGTCTGCAACCGCAGGCCCGAGTGCTTACGGCCGCACGTGCCTTCCTCGGCAGGCCGCAGCGGGCAACCCTGCTCTTTGCCAACAACAATGCCCGTCCGCTGTTACTCGAATATGCGCCGGTTACTCCGGCAGGTATCGATTCGACCGCCAGCGTCCGGCGCCTCAGCGTGCCGCCGCGTAGTACGCGTGAGGACCACATGACGCTCCTGCCGGCCAGCCTCGGCCCCCAGGCCTGGCCGGCACTGCCGGCGCGCCTGCGCGGTCCGCTCGGGCTGGGCTGGTGGGACGCCTCGCTGCCGTTGCGCGCAGAGCTCAGCGTCGCGCCCGAGATCCTGCGCGGTGGCCCACGCCTGCGGGGCCTAGCGGGCGGCGCGCGCTCGCGCCGCGTCGCCGGTGCCGGCCAGGAGCTGCACCAGCTGCGCGGCTACGTGCGCGGGGATCCGCTGGCGCGCGTCGACTGGAAGGCGACGGCGCGCAGCCGCGCGCTGGTGACGCGCGAATACAGCGAGGATCAGCACCTTGACATATTCGTGGCCATCGACGCGGGGCGCCTCAGTCGCGTGCGCTCCGGAACACTCGACCGGCTCGGGGTCTACAGCAACGTGGCAGCTAGTTTTGCGGAACTCGTCGTCCACAACGATGACCGCATCGGACTGGTGGTCTACTCCGACCGGGTGCTGGCGAGCTGCGCACCGGCACGCGGGCTGCCGGCAGTGGCGCGTCTGCGGCGCGTGCTCGAGCAACTCACGGCGCGCCCTGCGGAGTCCGATCCGACCGCCGCGGCCGTGAGCATTCGCCGCCTACTGCGTCAGCGCGCCCTGATCGTGATTTTGACCGACCTCGACGATGCCAACGTTGCCGAGTCACTGGCACGCGCAGTGCGCCTGCTCGCACCGCCGCATCTGGTGATGGTGGCCGGCATACACAGCGGCGAAATCGCCGTTTTGGCGCAGCAGGTGGCGCACGAATGGCAGGATCCGTGGATCGCGCTCGCGGCGAGCGAGCATGAGCAGCGTGCCCAGGCGCAGCGCACGCTGCTGCGGCGGCGCGGAGTGCCGGTTGTAGCCGCCTCGGTCGAACATTTGCAGCAGGCGCTGTTCGAGCGCTACGAGTCGTTGCGCCGCGCGCGGCGCGTCTAGGCCGGCACGGCGGCGCTGCGGCGGCCGAACAGCCACCCGCTCAGTAACAACACCATGAACAGCCAGTAGGCAACTCCGATCGCGATCCGCGGGCCCAGCGAAATGCGCGGATCGGGCGACACGAAGCCTTCGATCAGGCCCGCGCCCGCGAGCAGCAGCGCGCAGGCAAGCAGTATCACCCCGGAGCGCAGTGCGGCCGCGCGGAACGATTCCATGCGCCCGGCCGCGCCCGGTCGGATCAGCGCCTCACCGACCGCTGCCCCGGCGGCGCCCGACAGGCACATTACCGAGAGCTCTACGCAGCCGTGCGCGACGATGAAGCGGAACAGGTCGGCGGCCAGTCCATGCTGGCCAACGAACGCGAACACCGCGCCGAGCATCAGCCCGTTCAGGCCAAGGATATAGAGCGTTCCGAGCCCGAAGAGAAATCCCAGGCAGTAAGCGAACAGACTCACCACGATGTTGTTCGCCAGGATCTGCACCGACAGGATGGAGGAGGGCACGATATTGAGCAGGCCATCCGTCCAAAGTTTGCCGCGCTCAACGCTTGCGATCAGGTCCGGTCCTGCGAACAGCGCGATGAGCTCGGGATAGCGATGCACGAGCGCATAGCCAGCGCACGCCGCAAGCACGAAGATGAGCGTTGTCCATACCAGGTACGGCAGCAGCCACCGCACCGCGGCCGGCAGCTCACCGCGCAGCAGCCCGCGCAACGCACTGCCCAGGTGCTGGGCGCCCTGGTGCAGCGTGGCGTGCGTCTGCGCGTAGGCGTCCTCGAGGTACTCGCGCGTATGGCTCGTGGGCAAAAGCTCGCGCGCCCGCGCCAGGTCGTGCGCCAGCAGTCGGTAGTCATCGGCGAGGCGCGCCGCCTCGGTCGCATCCTCGGTGGAAGCCCGCGCGAGTCGTCGGGCGCGCTCGCGCGCCTGCTGCCAGAGGGAGGCGCGCCGCAGCAGCGCCGCGGCGAGCGCTTGTTGACGTGGTTCGGTCGCGGCCATCGACTACCGACCGGAGTGCGCCAGGCGCTCAAGACGCGCCTGCCAGCCGCCATCCTCGGCGTCGCTGAGATCGGCCTGCTCGCCCAGATAACGTTGTAGCACTTGGCGCGCCATGCGCACGCGTGCCTCGGACTCTAGCTCCGGCCAGCGTTGCAGCAGGTCGGCGACGATCTCAGCCCCGACCGGATCGAGGGTGCCCAGGCGTCCCGCAGCCGCTTGCGGCAGAGCGTGGTCGCCCGTGTCGCGCTCGTACACCAACAGTGTGCCAGCGGCCATGTCGCCGATACGCAGACTCTCGCGCGAGAACATCATGACGGTGAGACCGACACCGTAGAACGTCGGTAGGCAGTCGATAAGCCGGAAGACGTTGCGTACCAGCAGCGCGCCGGCGCCCGCCGGTGCGCCCTGGCGGGTGACGATGCGGATGCCCACGCTGCGCTTGCCGGGTGTGCGCCCGCGCTGGGCCAGTTCCACGATCGGGTGATAGAGGAAATAGATTGCCATCGCGGGCAGAACCACGGTGCCAAACCAGCGCGCGCTGTTGGTGAGAGGCGGGGTCAGGGAGAAACTGCGGTTATATATGAGTGCCCCGACCCAATACCAGGCGAGCGCCAGGATGAGGCGAATGTGCCAGTCAATGATAAACGCGAAGGAGCGCGCTCCGGGTCCTGCCACCGGCAATGCAACGTCAATACCGGTAACACTCTCGACCGTCAGCTGCGGTGCGAGCGCCTCGTTCACGCTTCTTCCGCCAGCTGCGCGGCCTGATACTCCTGCTGCAACGCCTCGATGAGCTCATCGAGCTGACCGTCCATGATGTGCTGCAGCTTGTAGAGGGTGAGGTTGATGCGGTGGTCGGTGACTCGGCCCTGCGGAAAGTTGTAGGTGCGGATGCGCTCGGAGCGGTCGCCGCTGCCGACCTGCAGGCGGCGCGACTGCGCCTGGGCACTCTGCTGCTTCTCCTGTTCCGCCGCCAGCAAGCGTGCTTTCAGCAGTGCCATGGCACGCGAGCGGTTCTTATGCTGGGAACGCTCATCCTGGCATTCCACCACGATGCCGCTTGGCAGGTGCGTGATGCGCACCGCGGAATCGGTTTTGTTGACGTGCTGGCCGCCGGCGCCGGAGGAGCGATAGGTATCGATGCGCAGGTCCGCCGGATTGATTTCGATCTCATCGACCTCGTCGATTTCCGGAAGGATCGCGATCGTGACGGCCGAGGTGTGGATGCGTCCCTGTGCCTCGGTCGCCGGCACACGCTGCACGCGATGGGTGCCGGATTCGAACTTCAGGCGCGAGAAAGCGCCCTTGCCGGCGATGCGGCTGATGATCTCCTTGTAGCCGCCGTGCTCTCCGGGACTCTCGCTCAGCACCTCCGCACCAGACCCTTGGACTCGGCGTAGCGCGCGTACATACGGTACAGATCCCGGCGAAGATTGCGGCCTCATCGCCCCCGGTGCCCGCGCGCACCTCAAGAAATATGTTCTTGTCGTCGCGCGGATCCTTCGGCAGCAGCAGCTTGCGCAGCTCCTCCTCTTCGGCGCCGATGGCGTTGCGCAGCCGGGTGACCTCTTCCTGGCCGAGGTCCCGCATGCCCGGGTCGGCATCGCTCTGCAGTTCCTGGGCAGCGGCCAGGTCGCGCTCCAGCCCGTGGTAGCTGCCGAAGCGTTCGGCCAGCGGCTGCAGGCGTGCGTATTCCACCGACAGCTCACGGAACTGCTGGGAACCCCCGGCGATCTCATCAGTGGCCAGCAGACGGCCGATTTCCTCGAAGCGATCGGAGAGTTTCTGCAGACGTTGTCGGATGGATTCCTTCATGGTTGTAGGGCCGCGCATTCTCCGGGATGTCTGTACTTTGTGACAAGTTGCGCAATGCGCGCCCCCGGCACAGGGTCTATAGTGGTTTTAGTATGATCAATAGCTTGCGTAACTTAATCACCCCCTTGCTGTGCCTGGCCCTGCTGGCCGGCTGCGCCGCCATGCACCCGGGCGAAAAGAAGCCCGTGCCGGCACAGGCCAGCGCCGACACTAGCGCCCTTGCCGCGAGCGCGGAAGCAGCCCTGAAGCGCGGGGATTGCCGCGAGGCCTCCGAGTCCTACGCCAAGGCCGCAGCCGGGGGTGATGCGCAGCTGGCCCGGCGCGCCACGCAGGTGGCCATGGCATGCGAGCATCTGCCGGCGGCCTGGCAGGCAGCCACGCGCTGGCGTGCACTGGCGCCGACTGATCGCGAGGCCAACGCGCTGTATGCGGCCATTGCCCTGAAGCTCTACCGCACGGCCGATGCGCGCGCCGCGATCCACGAGTTCTGGCGGGTGGAGGAGCAGACTAACGCAGCGCCGCCGCCGAAGGCCGAGGCCGGGAGCGCGGCCGTGCCACACCGCGCCGAGGAACGTACCGCGCGCAGCATGACGGAACTGACGGCGCTGCTGCTGGAGGAATCGGATGCCTCCGCGGTGCTCATGGCGATGAGTGGCGCGCTGGAGCCGGGCGCCAATTCGACCGAGACGCTGACGCTGCTCGGGGAGCTGGCCCTGGCCGCTTACGACGGGCAGCGCGCGGCCCGCTACGCGCAGCAGGCGCTGCAGCACGACCCGCAGGACCTCGCGGCGACCCGCATCCTCGCGCGTGCCTACGTGATGCGCGGTGATGCGCCGCAGGCGCTTGCCACGGCGCGCCAGGCGAAGAGTCATGATGCCCAGCGCGGCGGGCTTGAGCTGGCAGAGATCCTTGCCTCTCTGGATCGCAGCGAGGAGGCCCACCAGGAACTCGAGCAGCTGCGCGCGAACGGCGCGCCACAGGCGGAGATCGACCGCCGCCTGGCGCTGCTCGCCTACAACTCCGGCGACTACAAGGAGGCCAAGCAGCGCTTCAGCGAGCTGCTCTCCAGCGGTGAGGGCAACGATGGCGCGCAGCTCTACCTCGCCGACATCGCCGCGCGTGACGGCGACCCGGACGGGGCGATCGCCGCTTACCGGCGCCTGTATGATTCCTCGGTCGCGCTCTCGGCGCGTTCGCGCGCGGCGTCGCTACTGCTCGACCGGCACTCACGTTCCGAGGCGCTGGCGCTGCTCGATGACTACGCGACCGATCACCCCGAGGATGAGCTCGACCTGACGCTGACCAAGGCGCGCCTGCTCGCCGATCACGGCGAAGCCGATGCCAGCCTCGAGATCCTCAGCGCCGAGCTGGTGCGCCATCCCCAGCATCCCTCGATCGAGTACGATCGAGCCGTGATCCTCGAACAGGCCGGGCACGTGCACGAATCGGTGGAGGCGCTCGAGCACATGCTGGAGACGCGCCCCGACGATCCGACGCTCCTGAACGCACTCGGCTATACGCTGGCCGATCATTCCCTCGAGCTGCCGCATGCGGAAACCCTGATCCGGCGCGCGCTCACCGTCATGCCGGACAGCCCCGCTGCCCTGGACAGCCTGGGCTGGGTGCGCTTCGCACCGGCGACATGAAGGGCGCGACCAGCACGCTGGAGCGCGCCTACTCGCTCGGCCACGACGGGGAGATCGCGGCGCACTGGGGCGAGGCGCTATGGGTGAGTGGTAACAAGAGCGAGGCGCGCGCGCGTATGGGCTGCAGCTTTGGCGCGCGAGCCGGATTCCAAGCAACTGAAAGCAACGATCAAGCGGTTCCTGCCCGATGCGCAGTAGTGCGCCGTGGGTCGGGGCACTCCTGACCCTGGCGGCACTGGCGGGCTGCCGCACTCTGCCGCCACCGTCTGTGGCGGCCTCAGCCCCCTGGCCCGAGCGTCGCCCGCAACTGCAGGCACTGGCGCATTTCCAACTGAAGGGACGCGTGGCGCTTTCCGCCGGCGGCAACGGCTTCAACGCCAGCTGCGCTGGTCACAGGAGCACGCCCGCTCGCAGATCGCTCTGGAAGGTCCCCTCGGGGTCGGCGGCATGCAGATCAACGCCAACGGCGCGGCTCTGGAGATCGTCACCCCGCACGGGGAGCGCATCTCGGACCAGGCCGCGCATGCGGAACTCAGCGCACGCCTCGGCTTCGACGTGCCGATCGCGAGCCTGCGTTACTGGGTGCTCGGCGTACCCGATCCGGCGCAGCCGGCCGAAGAGAGGCTCGACGCTGCCCAGCAGCGCCTCGCGAGTCTGGTGCAGGACGGCTGGCAGATCGACTACAACGAATACACCAGCGCCGCCGGGGAAATCGTGCCGGCGCGCATCACGCTGCAGCGCGAGGCGGTACGGGTGCGCTTGCTGGTGGAGGACTGGCAGCTGTGAAGGCAGCGCCGGGCGCGTCGCGCCTCGCGACGGCCGAGGCGCCGCGCTGGCCGGCGCCCGCCAAGCTCAATCTGTTCCTGCACGTGACGGGACGCCGCGCTGACGGCTACCACGAGCTGCAGACCCTCTTTCAGCTCATCGACCTGGCTGACGAGATCACCTTCACAATGCGTCAGGACGGGCAGATCGAGCGTTCTTCGGGCGCCGCCGGCGTGGCGGCCGAAGCCGACCTGGTGGTCCGCGCCGCCCGGGCCCTCCAGGCGGCGACCGGCACCCGCCTGGGTGCGACCATCGGGGTGCACAAGCGGATCCCGCTGGGAGGGGGGCTCGGCGGGGGCAGCTCCGACGCCGCAACGACGCTCTTGGTCCTGAATCAGCTTTGGGCCTGCGCCCTGTCGCTGACCGAGCTGGCCGCCCTGGGGCTACCGCTGGGTGCGGATGTGCCTGTTTTCATTGAGGGTTCTTCCGCCTGGGCGGAGGGGGTGGGCGAGCGGCTTGTCCCCGTCGAGCTGCCGCCGGCCTGGTACGTGCTGATCCACCCCGCCGTCCATGTCAGCACCGCGACAGTATTCCAGAGCCCTGAATTGACACGAAATTCGCCCCTCATCACAATACGCGCCTTTTTTGAGTCGGGCGGCCGTAACGACTGCGAGCCGGTGGTACGGGCGCAGTTCCCGCAAGTCGCCGAGGCGCTGGACTGGCTGGGCCGGTTCGCCCCGGCACGCCTGACCGGGACCGGCGCCTGTGTGTTCGCACCCTGCCGCAGTGCCGCCGAGGCGGAGCGCCTGGCGGCACGGGTGCCCGATCGCTGGAGAAGTTATGTGGCGCGGGGCCTGAACACATCACCCGTGCATGAACGCCTCAAGCACGGGCGGCGAGCTGACGCGGCTGTAAGATGCGCGCCCGCACGCTTTTCCGCGGGCGGACAGATGCTGGGGTGTCGCCAAGTGGTAAGGCAGCGGGTTTTGATCCCGCCATTCGGAGGTTCGAATCCTTCCACCCCAGCCAGTTTCGGGGAGCCGGCGCGCGCGAAGCGTGGCGGCATTGCCTTGGTCGGTCCGGTGGAAGCTGCGCGCACATAGGGTATGAGTACGAGCGACACATTGTCTCTGTTTGCGGGTAATGCCAATCCGGCGCTGGCGCTGGACATCGCCAAGCACCTGCAGACCCCGCTGGGGCGAGCCTACGTCGGCCGCTTCAGCGATGGCGAGATCAATGTGGAGCTGATGGACAACGTGCGCGGGCGTGACGTGTTCATCGTGCAGTCGACGTGCCCGCCGGCGAATGACAGCCTGATGGAGCTTTTGGTGATGGTGGATGCGTGCCGACGCGCCTCGGCCGCCCGCATCACCGCGGTGGTGCCGTATTTCGGGTATTCGCGCCAGGATCGCCGGCCGCGCGCGACGCGCTCGGCGATCACGGCCAAGCTCGTCGCCAACATGGTGTCGAGTGCGGGAGTGAATCGCCTGCTGACGGTCGATCTGCATTCAGATCAGATCCAGGGTTTTTTCGACATCCCGGTGGACAATGTGTACGCCTCGCCGGTGCTGCTCGGGGATGCCTGGCGGCAGGCGTACAGCAACGTGATCGTCGTGTCCCCGGACGTCGGCGGCGTGGCGCGTGCGCGGGCGTTCGCGAAGCGCCTCGACGATACCGAGCTGGCGATTATCGACAAGCGCCGGCCGCGGCCGAACGAGTCGAAGGTGATGAACATCATCGGTGAGGTCGAGGGTCGCACCTGCATCCTGATCGACGACATGGTCGATACCGCCGGCACTCTGTGTCAGGCCGCGCAGGCATTGAAGGAGGAGGGCGCTACAAAGGTGGTCGCCTACATTACCCACCCCGTACTCTCGGGAGCGGCGGTGGAGAAGATTTCGAAGTCGGCGCTCGATGAGCTGGTCGTGACGGACACGATCCCGCTGAGCGCCGCGGCCAAGGGCTCGAGCCGCATCCGCCAGCTGTCGGTGGCCGCGCTCCTGGCAGAGACGATCCGCCGCATCCGCGACGAGGAGTCGGTGAGCTCGCTGTACGTCGACTGAAGCGCGGTACTTGGCCTGCAGCTTCGTGGGTTCTTGGGATGTGTTGGTTTGGTCGCGAACCGGCACGAGTTGTCAGTAACTACTGGAGATCTTGAGTCATGCGTATTTCATTCACGTTCGGCGCGGACGCCCGCGGGACGCAAGGCAAGGGTGCGAGCCGCCGCCTGCGTCACACGGGTAAAGTCCCTGCCATCCTGTACGGCGCTCACAAGGACGCACAGGCCTTGGTCCTCGATCAGCAGAACCTGCTCACGATGATTGGTGACGAGCGTTTTTATTCCTCCATCGTGCGCCTGAAGATCGGCGATGCGACCCAGGAAGCCATCGTCAAAGATGTGCAGATGCATCCGGCGAAGAACCTGGTGGTGCATGTCGACCTGCAGCGCGTCATGGAGAATGAGGCCATTCGTATCCGCCTGCCCATTCACTTCAAGGGCGAGAGTATTTCCCCGGGAGTGAAGACCGAGGGTGGCGTCGTGTCGCACATGCTCTCGGACGTGGAAGTCACCTGCCTGCCCAAGGACCTGCCGGAGTTCCTGGAATTTGATCTATCGGGGATGCACCTGAACGAGACCAAGTTCCTCGCCGACGTCCCGGTGCCTCCCGGTGTGACCATCCCGGAGCTTGCGCACCGCAATGCGCCGGTCGTGTCGATCCACGCGCCGCGCGCCGAGGAGCCCGAGCCGGTCGCCGCCGAGGCCATCGCTGCACCTGTCGAAGGCGCAGCTCCCGCCGCAGCCGGGGCAGCTCCTGCTGCCGGGGCACCTGGGGCACCGGCCGCGGGCGCAGAGGTCAAGAAGGGCGAGGAGAAGAAGGACGCGGCTCCCGCCAAGAAGGAAGGCGGCAAGAAGTAGCCGCGGCAGCAACTGCGGTCCGCATGGCCGCCGGCCGCTGTGGAGGCATCGCCTCCGTGCAGCGCCCGGTGGTTATTGCGGCCGGACATTAACGTATGGCAGGTGAGCCGCTCAAACTGATCGTCGGTCTCGGCAACCCGGGCACCGAGTACGCGCGCACGCGTCACAATGCCGGGTTCCAGTTCGCAGACGAGCTGGCGCGGCGCCACGGCGGCTCCTTCAGAAGCGAGCCGCGGCATCATGCCGAGCTCGCCCGCGTGAAGATCGGTGACGCTGAGGTATGGCTGCTGAAGCCGATGAGCTACATGAACCACAGCGGCGAGCCGGTGCGCAGCGTTGCCGCCTTCTACAAGGTGCTCTCCGCAATCGATACTGATCGCCTACGACGAGCTGGATTTTCCCGTAGGCATCGTGCGGCTGAAGCAGGGCGGCGGTGCTGCCGGCCACAACGGCATGCGCGACGTGATCGCGCAACTGGGCGATGCATTCTGGCGGTTGCGTATCGGCATAGGCCACCCGGGCGATCGGACCCGCGTCTCGACTACGTGCTGGGCCGGCCCAGCGCCAGCGACGCACCGCTCCTCGAGGCTGCCCTCTGGGCGGCGGCCGACAGCGTGCCGGTGCTCTTGAACGAGGGCGCGCAGATCGCCATGAACCGTCTGCACGCGCGCGATCCCGCGGGCGCCGCGCCGGCCACCTAAAGGAAGGCTTCTTTTCATGCCTATTCGCTGCGGCATCGTGGGTCTGCCCAACGTTGGCAAATCGACCCTGTTCAATGCGCTGACGCGTGCACAGATCGCCGCGGAGAACTATCCGTTCTGCACCATTGACCCCAACATCGGCGTGGTGCCGGTACCGGACCCGAGGCTCGAGCAGCTGGCGGGGATCGCGCACCCGGAGAAGATCGTCCCGACGACCGTGGAGTTCGTCGACATCGCCGGACTTGTGGCGGGCGCTTCCCAGGGCGAAGGTCTCGGCAACCAGTTTCTCTCGCACATCCGCGAAGTGGACGCGATCGCGCACGTAGTGCGCTGCTTCGAGAGCAGCGATGTCATTCACGTGGCCGGCCGCGTCGATCCGCTCTCGGACGTCGACGTCATCGACACCGAGCTCGCGCTCGCCGACATGGCGACTCTGGAGAAGGGTCTGGAGCGCGCGATCAAGGCGGCCAAGGGCGGCGATAAGGATGCGCTGCGGCGCCGCGCGCTCTACGAACGCGTCAAGGTGCAGCTGGACGCGGTCAAGCCGCTGCGCGCGATGGCGCTCACACTTGAGGAGCGCCGCGACTTGCGCGAGCTGCAGCTGCTCACCGCCAAGCCCGTGATGTACGTCGCCAACGTGGCCGAGAACGGCTTTCAGAACAATCCGCTGCTGGCGGCGGTGGAAAATCGTGCTGCGACCGATGGCGCCGTGGTGGTCGCGGTGTGCGCGGCGATCGAGGCGGAAATTGCGCAGCTGGATGAGGCCGAGCGCAGCGATTTCCTAGCGGAACTCGGGTTTAAGGAGCCGGGGCTGAACCGCGTAATCCGTGCCGCCTACAAGCTGCTCGGCCTCGAGACCTACTTCACCGCGGGGCCCAAGGAAGTGCGTGCCTGGACGGTGCGCATCGGCGCGACTGCTCCCCAGGCGGCCGGCGCGATCCACACGGATTTCGAGCGCGGCTTCATCCGTGCCGAAGTCATCGCCTTCGCGGACTACGTGGCCGGCAAGGGCGAGGCGGGCGCCCGGGATGCGGGTAAGCTGCGGCTCGAAGGTAAGGAATACGTCGTCCAGGAAGGCGACGTCATGCACTTCCGGTTCAATGTCTAGGCCCCAGACAGCGGGCGGAATTCACGCCGTAACAGGCTGTTTGACACCCTGGGGCGCCGATGAGGACAATGCGCGCCCTTGCTGGAAAGGTAGCTCAGCTGGTTAGAGCACGGCA
>CAVUQM010000005.1:0-288899 GCA_963743625.1 uncultured Pseudomonadota bacterium
CGACGGCCAGCGTGAAGACATCGCCGACTACGGTTCGCTGGACCAGCGAAGCAGTTCCGTGGAAGGTGAAGAAGGCGTTCGACTCCGACACCGGATCGGTCTGAGCGGAGAACAACTCTGCCGGCTTCAGGCCTGCGATCAGCGTATAGAAGCCGTACGCGACGAAGTTGTTGCCTTTCTGATCGATGACACCGACCAGCCTGGTCGCGGTCTCGCCCACCCGCGCACTACCCAGTGCAGCCGCCGTGCCCGTTGGGTCGGCCGCCGCACCTGGTGCCGACCCTAGAGCGGCACCGACGATCGCCGCTCCGCCCGCGCTCGCCAGAACCTGGCGTCGGCTCACGAGCTGTCCCAGTCCGTCCTGCCCTCTGGCCCACGGTTTTGCCCTCCGATCCGGGGAAAACTCCCCTTTCCCAGTCCGGGCGGCAACCTACCAGACGCCCCACTGGCCGTCCAGTCGAGGGTATTTCTAAAGTGTGAATAGCCCGGGTCCGTCGAGGGGGCCGGCGTACGTCCGCTCACGTCCTGTCTCACGATCGAACCAGGATCACGCCGTGAGACGACCCGAACCGTCGTTGGCGCAGATTGGCGGTCGGATCGAGCACCGCGTGGAGTGTCGGCCTGCTTGTTCTGAAGCCGAGGACGTTCGACGAGCGTCTACCGACCGGGAGGTACCGTTCGGGCGGCTGACACGGACAGCGAGCCGATCGGACCGCTTGCCGCGTCCGCGAGCCTCGCCTAACTCGGTCCCGCTAGCCCGGCGGTCGTCCTGGGGCGATTCTGCAAACGAAGGCCCGCTGCCGCAAGGCACGACCAGGAGCAGCGCCGGCCCAGACTGTCGGATCCTGCTAACGCGGAAGCGGTCGGGCCGGGGTCCGACCTGACCGTGAGGCACGACCGTGCCACCGGTCGCCGAGCAAACCGGCCACGGGCGAACCGGTGGCCCCCATCAGGCGTGATTCACCAACCCGCAGTCGGGGATCGGCGTGGCTGCATTGAGGCGCCAACGGTCGTTGGAGCTGAAGATCGCTTCGGCTCAACCGCCGGTTTCCGGACGGCGGCGGCTTCGGCGACCAGGGAGTCGGCAGCCACGCCGGCGAGCCAACGACCGCCCTGGCCTGCCTCGCGATCTCGATCTTGTCGGCAATCACGACGACACCAAAGGTCTCGCCGGGAGGAGCACCGCCCCCAGGCGGGGAGGCGATCGCACCAGGGAGCGGACAGGTCCGCCGAGCGACGTCGGGCCTAGTCGGCGTCTCGCGGGTCCATCGGGCGGGTGTTCAACGGCCGAACCGAAGCCTCGGCTGAGTAGACGGTCGACTCGCTTGGCCTCGCGAGGAGGCCATCGAGGCCGAGCTGAAAGTCGGCGAACGCTTCAGAGCGATAGTGGGCGTCCAGCTCCGCGCCCGCGTCAGCGCCCGTCATCGACGTGTGCTTCGAGTTCACCGGGAGCGGCGCTCAGCTTCTCCTCGTCGTCTCCACGATCGGCACGCCAATCGACGTCACCGCGCAGGAGCTACGGTTAGAGGCGTTCTTCCCGTCCGATCAGAAAACGCGCCTAGCCTGGGCCGCTTAACCGGGATCGGATAGTCGTCGCATCAACGCCCAACGGGCCGGACGGCTCGGCGGGGCTCGTCGTGCGAGTCAGCGGCGGCGATCAAGAGCACCCCGCGCCTGCCGCGATCCGCCGTCCGCGCGGTTGATTTCGTTCCGCGCCGATGGTCTCCTCGCGGTATCGCGTCGGCGACGCAGGAGTGGTCCAGCGGCCCCCAACGGGTGAGTGCTTCGCCGACGAACGCAATCGAGCGCCGCATGGCGCCCCGCGCGTTTGTGGTCTACTCATGCTCGACCGGCCGGTTCTGACGACTCTGAGACAGGAAGGAGCGGTCGATGGCGCTGCGAACCACGGTAGTTGGATCCTGGTGGAAGCTCGATGAACACGAGGATCAGCTCGCTCGCTACCACCGCGGTGAGCTCGATCCGGAGAAGGGCGATGATTTGCTGAACCGTGCGCCGCTGCGGCCATCGATGAGCAGCGTGCCCTCGGGCTCGACGAGTGGACCGGCGGCGAGTACTTCACAGACAACTTCATCGATCATATGCAGCGGGTCCTCCACGGGTTCGAGATCGACAAGCCGATGAGCCCGACCCGTTCGACTACGACGACCTGGCGCACGCCGTGGTCACGGGCGAGCTCTCGGCACCCCAGGGACTTGGGTACGCCGCCGCCTACCGGCGCGAGTCAAAGCTGCCAGGCGGAGTGCGGAAGGCGACCGTGGTGGGGCCGCTTGAGATCACCGGCACGCACAGGACCAGCGCGACGAGCTCGCGCGCCAGATGCCGAACCTGATCGGCATCGTCAACCGCGAAATCGCGAGCTGGCCGACGCGGGCTGCCCGCACGTGCAGCTCGACGTGCCGTTCTTCGGGATGATCCTCAACGAGGGTCTGATGGCCCCAAGGACCTGTCGGCGATGGTCGCCGGGTGCTTCGCGGGGGTTGACGGCGTGACCCGGGGATGCACATCTGTAACGGGAATTTCAAGGGCAGGCCGATCTCGCCGATCGTCCGCAACGCCTCGTGGGTGCCGTTGCTTCAGGAGTGGATGGCGTGATCGACATCGCGAGCCTCGAGTGCAGCTACTTCGCCGAGTACCTGGAGCGCGAGGCGTTCGCCGACATGCCGCAGAGCATGGAGCTGGCGGCCGGCATCGTGGACGAGGCCAGCTACGGGATCGAGACGGTCAAGAAGATCCGCGACCGTGCTGCCGACTGGGCGCGGGTGGTGGGCGAGGAGCGGCTCTGGATCTCACCGTCGTGCGGCTTCGGGCGGCACCCCGCACGTAGCCGGCCGGTGCTGAGCGCGAAGATGGAACACATGGCCGAGGCGGCCGCGTCGTTCTGAACGACCTCTCCCCGCCCGACGGCCGCCTCCGGGCCGCGCCGTCAGGGTATCCGGAGTGGCGTTCAGCAACCACCGGCGATCTAGCTCTCGAGAGTCCGCGGGTCGACCGCCGCAGCCAGAATCTGGTGTTCGCGACGATCGTGTTGGGGATGCTGATGGCGGCGTTAGATCAGACGATCGTCGCGACCGCGTTGCCGACGATTGTTGGTGACCTGGGCGGAGCGGGGCATCAGTCCTGGGTCGTGACGTCCTATTTGCTGGCGGACACGATCATCGTGGTGGTGGTGGGCAGGTTTGGTGATCTGTTCGGCCGGGAGCTCGTCTTTCAGGTCAGCACGATCGTGTTCGTGATCGGCTCGGCGTTCAGCGGCGCCGCGCAGAGCATGGAGTGGCTGATTGCCGCGCGGGCGATACAGGGGCCCGGTGCCGGCGGGATCACGGTCACGGCGACCGCGTTGATCGGTGATGTGATCCCGCTGCGCGAGCGGGGACCTATCAGGGTGCGCTCGGGGCGGTGTTCGGCGTCACGACGATCATTGGGCCGCTTCTCGGTGGCTTCTTCACCGATCATCTGTCTTGGCGGTGGGCGTTCTATGTGAATGTGCCGATCGCGGTGGTCGTGGTCGCGATGGCGGCGGTCACGATCCCGGCGGTCCGCGCGACCGCCCGGCCGATCATCGATGGGCCGGGATCGTGTTTGTCGCGATCGGGGCGGGCGGGCTGACGCTGGCGACGAGTTGGGCGGGACAACGTACGCGTGGGGGTCGGTACAGGTGCTGGGGTTGATCGGCGTGTCTGTGGTTGCCTTGGCGGTGTTCGTAGTCGTCGAGCGGCGCGCGGCGGAGCCGATCTTGCCGATGCGGCTGTTCTCGAGCCGCGTGTTCTCGGTGTGCAGCGCGCTGGCGTTGGTGGTTGGCTTTGCGATGCTCGGATCGATCACGTTCTTGCCGACGTTTGCAGTACGTCAATGGCGTGTCGGCGACCAGTTCGGGGGTGCGGATGCTGCCTCTGGTGGCCGGTCTGTTGATCACGTCGATCGCGGCGGGAACGATCGTCGGTAAGACGGGCCGAGTACAAGATCTTTCCGGTCGCGGGGACGCTGATCATGGCGGTCGGTCTGTTCTTGATGTCTCGCTTGAACGAGCACACGTCGGCGCTGGTCGCGAGTTGTACATGGTCGTGCTCGGCGCCGGGATCGGCCTGTGCATGCAGGTGCTGACGCTGATCGTGCAAAACACGTCGAGCTATCGGGATCTTGGGGTCGCGACTTCGGGGGTGACGTTCTTCCGGACGCTCGGCTCGTCGTTCGGCGCGGCCGTGTTCGGGTCGCTGTTCGCGAACTTCCTCGCCAGCCGGCTGCCGGATGCGTTGCGCGCCAGCCCGGGTGTCAACCCGGCGGTGACACACACGCCACGGGCGCTGCACGCGCTGCCGGCGGAGCAGATCCAGCCGATCGTCCACGCCTACGCGCAGTCCCTCGAAAAGGTGTTCCTGTGGGCGATCCCGGTCGCGCTCGCCGGCTTCTTGCTCGCGCTGGCGCTCAAGGAGGTGCCGTTGCGGGGGAGCGCAAGAGCGAGCGCCGGCGATCTTGGCGACGGGTTCGGCATGCCAGCCGAGCAGAGCTCCGAGCAATGCCTGGAGCGCGCGATCGCCGTAATCCTCCGCGAGCGAGGGCGTGAGCACGCACCCCATATCCTTGCCCGGTCCGGGACGAGCCTCACGACCGCGCTGGCTTGGGGCGTGATCCAAATCCTGCGGTTCGCATACGTGCGCGGCGGCGCGGACATCGACGAGATTGCGCGTTGGTACCGGCTCCCCGCCGCCGTGCTAGAACCAACATTCGAGCAGCTCGCAGGCCAGGGCATGGCCGCGCGCTCCAACGGTTCGCTCACGCTCACGCCCGCGGGACAGACGGAGGCCAGGCTGCTCATAAAGGCAATGCGGGCGTGGCTCGTCGAACAACTCGCGGACTGGAAACTGAACCCCGACAACGAACAGATCGACCGGGCACTCGACCACGTCGCCCGCCGGATGCTCAACGACGACGAGACCGACGTCCGCCAGGCACAACTCGTCGCCGCGACGGCGCCCGCAGGCTGACAACGACGGATCCACAACCAGCGGGGAGATCACCCGATGCGCAAAGTAGTTGCCTACGAATTGCTGTCGCTCGACGGCGTGGCCGAGCAGCCGGACGAGTTCGTGACCGACTTCGATGACGTCATGCGGGAGAACCTCGGCCGCGTCATCGCCGCCCAGGACGCTGTGCTGCTCGGACGCCGCACCTACGACGACTGGGCCAATTTCTGGCCCGCCAGTGCCATCGAGCCATTCGCAAGCTTCATCAACGGCGTCCAAAAGTTCGTGGTGACATCCACGCCTCCCGAGCAGGGCTGGCCGGAGACCAAGGTCGTGGAGGACGGTTTCGCAGACTTCGTCATCGAGCTCAAGCAGCAGCCCGGCGCCGACATCGGGATCCATGGGAGCATCTCGCTGACCCAATCGCTGCTCGAGGCGAGCCTGGTCGACGAACTCCGACTTGTCATCGCCCCCGCAGTGCACATGCATGGACGGAGGCTCTTCGATAGGGGGAGTCCCCGGCGGCTGTCACTGACCCGGAGCGTTACCTCACCCACCGGCTATCTGCTGCTCGACTACCAGCTGACCTGACCCACTCGACCGTGGCGAGGGTCAGTCGTCGCGCGGCGGGGGCTGAAAGACGATTCGTTTGAGCTCGGCGAGTGCGCGGCCGCCGAGACGAAGCGCGGTCTGGAAGCCCTCGAGTCCGAGCTCGCCGGCATCGAGCGACCGCCGGAGGTCGTCGAGTGCTGGCCGGTCGTCGTCGAGTACCTTCTCGCGCGAGGCGTCCAGCAGGATCAGGTGTCGCGGGCGCCGGAAACCATGCGCCAGGCGCACGTAACGTTCGCGCTCTAGAGCGTCGAAACCCTCGAGGGGCAGCACGACGCTCTGCTCAGACTCCAGCCGCTTGCGAACGGCGCCGGCGAGCAGTTCGCTGGCACGTTCCTCGATCTCGCTATCCGCGACCCGACCGGCCAGCAGTGCTCGCACCCGAGCGGGCGCGAGCGTCGCCGCGCGCTCCTCGACGACTCGCTCGGCGAACCGTGCGGGCTCCGACGCCTCGGCACCGACGATGATGAGAAGGCTCCCGGGGGAGTAACGCAGGCGATGCGAGGGAGCGAGGACGCGGCACCGGACTGACACGTCGACCGGGCGACGCGGGGCGCCATCCGGGCGCGGCCGCTCCGATGACCAGCCGGTCCGCTCGTCGGCGGAGATCTTGACGCTTCTCGCGGTCGGTTTCTCGGACACGTCGACAATCATCGCCGACCGGGCCCGTCCGTGCGCCGCCGACCGCGTCCAGGACCGCGATCGCTCCTCTCAACCTAGACGGGCCGCTCTGGATTTGTAGGCGGTCCGGCCACATCGTCGCCCCCCGTAGTCGGGTCATCTCACGTGCGATCGAACTCTCCCTCAAGTCTGGAGCCCGCAGCCCGAATAGAGTGCGCCGCCGCCAATCAGGAGAGATCCGGGAACAGCTATGTGGAACGGTCAGCGAGTGTCCGTGGTGTTGATGACCTATGCCGAGCGCGACTCGATCAGGTCTGTGATCGAGGGCTTCCTCGCCACCGGCCTGGTAGACGAGGTGCTCGTGGTCGACAACAACGCGCAGCCGGGGACCGAAGAGGAGGTTCGCAGGACCTCGGCCCGCTTGGTCAAGGAACCCCAGCAGGGGTATGGATACGCGACTCGCCGCGGGCTGGTCGAGGCCACCGGCGATCTGATCGTGCTCGCCGAACCGGACGGCACGTTCGTGCCGAAGGACATCTCGAAGCTCCTCGTGTACAGCACGGAGTGTGACGCGGTCTTCGGCACCCGGACGACCTGGGAGCTGGTGTGGGAGGGCGCCAACATGGATTGGTTCTTGCGCTGGGGTAACTGGGCGGTCGCGAAGATGATCGAGGTCTTGTTCAACACAAGTCATCTCAGTGACGTCGGTTGCACGTACAAGCTCCTGCGCAGAGATACCGCGAGGCGCGTCGCGAGCAGCATGACGGTCGGCGGTAGCCACGCCGGCGCTGAGATCATGTTGCTCACGATCCGCTCCGGCGCGCGGTTCGTCGAGGTGCCGGTCAACTATCTCCCGCGCGTCGGACAATCGTCGGTCACCGGCAATCGGCTGATGGCGATCTCCGTGGGACTGCGGATGATCGGGCTGGTGCTTCGCGCCGCGGGGTCCCGTCCCCGACCGCTCAAGCGAGCCCCGGCGTTCGTCTCAGAGCACACATCGAGCGGTGAGGTGCCCCGTGAGCAGCTCACACTTTGACTCGATCGCGTCCGTCTACGACGAGTCGCTGCCCGCCCACGTCGTCGAGCACTACCTACAAAAACGGACGTCGTTCGTGCTCGCGCATTGCCCTCTCGGCGACGGACTCGACGTCGGGTGCGGGACCGGCGTGCTCGCCGAGCGCCTTGCCAGAGCCGGATACCAGATGGTCGGGGTCGATCCTTCAAAGGGCATGCTCGACATCCTCGAGGCAACCACGCCACTGGTCCGCCCGGTGCACGCGTCCGGGACCTCGCTGCCGTTCGATGACGACAGCTTCCAGCTCGTGATCACCGTCGCCGTCATGCACCACATCGCCGACCGCGACCAGGTACGACAGACACTCGCCGAGATGGTTAGGGTCGTGAAGCCCTCCGGGCGGGTGGTCGTTTGGGACCACAACCCCCGGAACCCGTACTGGGGGCGGCTCATGGCCCGCGTCCCCCAGGACACCGGCGAGGAGCGACTGATCGGCGAAGCCGAGATCGTCAGCGGTCTGCGCGTCGCGGGCGGACAGATCCTGCTCAGCACGCAGCTCGGAGCCGTCCCGGACTTTACCCCGCCCAGGGCAATCGGCCTGGCTGCGGCGCTCGAGCGCGCCTTCGAGAGCACCCCCGGGCTGCGGAGGTTCGCAGCGCACAACGTGATCCTCGCGACGAAGTGACCCGCCGCGATCAGCGCGCGCAATGACGACTCAGACGGCAACGGAGTATCCCGTCCGGGGAACCCTCGCCACCGTTCGTACCTGGCTCGCGTCAGGACGTCACCAGGCCGCAGCCGCGCTCGGCTTGTACGTGGTCATCTCGATCGGATACTTCGGTCTACACGTTCTCCCCCATCTCGGAAGCGCGACCGTCGGACTGCGCAACTGGACCGATCCGACCGTCAACATTTGGAGCCTCGAGTGGTGGCCGTATGCGGTGCTTCACGGACTTAACCCCCTGGTTACGAACACGCTGTTCGTCCCGGACCGCATCGACCTCGCCGCGACCAGCCCGACGTTGTGCCCACTGGCGGGGATTCTCGGCGCTCCGATCACGATCGCGTTCGGCCCAGTCGTCGCCTACAACCTGCTGATGCTGGCGAGCCCGGTGCTCGCAGCGTTCTTCGCCTTCCTGCTGTGCCGGTACATCACCCGCAACTTCGCCGCGAGCCTCTTCGGAGGCTACGTGTTCGGCTTCTCCACCTACATGCTCGGGCACATGGAAGGTCATCTCCAACTCGTGCTGATCTTTCCCATCCCCGCCGCGGTTCACCTCACCCTCCGCCTGATCGATGCACGCATCAGCCAACGGCGCTTCATCGTCCTGATGGCGCTTAGCCTGGCAGCGCTGTTCTTGACGGTGAGTGAACTTACACTCACCCTAGTCGCTCTTGGAGCGGTCGCCCTAGCGGTGGCGTTCGCCCTTGCGCCACCGAAGCGAGAGCGCATCATCCGCACCATCAAGCCGATTCTCGCTGCCGGAGCCGCCGCGGTGATCGTGACAAGCCCGGTGATCTACTACGAGCTCCACGGGATCGTGAGGTTCGGATCGAACATCGGCGAGATTGACGGAAGCGACGCGCTCGGGTTCCTCGTGCCCACGGACCTGGTCCGCCTTGGCTACACGCATTTCGCGGCGCTTGCTCGGGCATACAACCTGAGCGCGAGTGACGCCGAGGCCGTCACCTATGTCGGCCTGCCGCTCGCATTGATCGTCGCGCGGTACACGATCACCCGCTGGGGCCTGGCGTCGACGAGGATCCTGTTTTCAATGCTGGCGGTCGTCGTCGTGCTGCTCCTCGGATCACACCTGCATATCGCCGGCTACAGCACGATCCCGCTTCCATGGAAGCTGCTCGACCAGTCGTTGTTGCACGATGTGATCCCACTGCGCTTCGCGGTCTACATGTTCTTGCTTGTCGGCGTGATCGGAGCCATGTGGTTGGCCCAGCCACGTACCGGAGGATGGGCCCTGGGCAAGTGGGCGGTGGCGGCCGCGAGCATCGCGTTCCTCGTGCCCAACATCAGCGGTGGCCTCTGGCGCGGCCAGGAATTCAACCCGGCGTTCTTCACGACCCATCAATACCGACGCGTCCTCGCACGCGGGGAAACCGTCCTCATTCTGCCGTTCGGGCAGCTCGACAACAGCATGCTCTGGCAGGCCGACACCGGCATGTGGTTCCGTCTCGCCGGCGGATACATCAACCCGGTGTACCCGGCGGTTACGAGGCTGACCCTCTTTTCCCCGCCTTGTTTCGCAGCGCCCGCCCCGATCCGCAGAAGCTGCGCTCTTTCCTCGTCCGTCGGCATGTGGGCGCGGTGATCGTCGATCCCGAAACGCCCCAGCGCTGGCCCCGGGCTCTCGCGGCGCTCGGACTTAAGCGCATGTCGGTTGGCGGCGTATGGTTCTACCGTACTTAACCTAAACCCGCCTACCAGCCGCGGGTGCCAGGCGGCCCTTTGAACGGGCCGACCAGATCGCCGGTAATCCATCCTCCATAGAAGTCGCCCGGCTGGGCTTGCACGCGTTCGTCATCAAGCCACGCAGCGTCCAAGCGGCCGGGATAGAAAGCGACGTGGTCGCGCAACGCCTCATACCCAACGGTCGGGGCTGCGTAGCTCCAGGCGACCGCGTGCGCCCGTTGTCCGGCGACGATCGCGTCCAGGTATCGCGCTTCGCCCTTGAACTCACACCACGTCGGACGGGCATCGCTCGGGGTCAGCAGATTGAGGCGCACCTCGGCGGGCGGGATGTAGATCGTCGGCGGGTGACTGGTCTCGAGCACCCGCAGGGCATGGATCGAGTCAGCCAGCAGCTCGCCCGCCCACTCAACCCGGACCCGACGGTCGCACGGTCTGACCGCGGGCGGACGCGGATAGTCCCACACTCGCTCCACCGCACCACCGTACATCGCCGCGGGCTGCGACGGGCGGGCGCACTGAGCACCCCGACGGGATGTGCCACGATCGGCGGGATGCCCACGCCAGAGCCTGAGCGGGTGTTCGCTTCGCCCGTCAGCTGCGCCCGGCTCGTTCACGACCTCATCTCAGCGCCGGATGAGAGGGTCAGTCGCGAGCGCGTGACCACGTGGGTTGCGCTCCTCACCGGGGTCACGTTCGTTGTCGCCGGCTTGGTGAAGTTCGTCTTTCACCATTGGGAGCTGCACGCGTTTCGCAGCTTCGGCCTTCCCTTCCCGTTCGCACTGGAGATCTTCGCCGGAGTGCTCGAGACGGTGGGGGGAGTCCTGCTGGCGCGACGCCGAGCTGTCGTGCCTGCCGCCAGCCTGCTCGGCGTCACCATGGTCGTGGCGATCGTTTCCTCGGGCATCGGACACGGCGACGTGATCCCCAGCTTGACCCTCGCCCCAGCACTGCTTCTCGCGACCATGTTCCTGGTCGTCCGCGGCCTCGGGCTCGGAGGCACGGGCCGGGCGTAGCGCGCCCGGCGACCCTGCTCGCAGTGCCCAAGCATCGACGGACCGTGGGCGCGGTATATGAGTCGGGTTACTTAACGGTGACAGTGCTGGCGTAGCGACCAGGAGCGCGATAGCGCAGCGGGTCGCCATCGTCGAGATCGGGGCATGATTGGGATTCGTCCGGGCTGGTGTTACGGATCAGTTCGGTGATCCGTTCGCGGCGAGCGCCCGAAGCCTTTGGTGAACCCCCTAGGCCCGACAGGCCCGGGGCGCCCGCTATCGAAGGAGACCCGATGTCCGAACCAACGACTACCGAGAGCACCCGCCGCGAGCCGGGCGTGGTGGAGGCGCTTGCACGCGATGACGTTGAGCGCAAGAAGTTCTTGTCCATGGCCGGACGTAACATCGGCGCGGGCGTGGCTGCGACCGGGCTGGCGGCGTTTATCGCGGCGTGCGGCTCCACCTCATCCTCGTCGTCTCCGTCTCAGCCCGCGTCGAGTGCAAGTTCGACCGCGGCGACCGGGACTTCGACGAGCGGTTCGAGCAGCGCGGGCGGTACCTCGGACTCGGGTGATCTCGCGATCGTCAACTACGCGCTGACGCTCGAGTACCTGGAGTCGCAGTTCTACGCCGAGGTCGCCAAGAGCGGCTTGTTCTCCGGCAAGACGCTGTCGGTGCTGAAGTCATTCGGGGCCGAGGAAGGCCAGCACGTGATCGCGCTCCACAAGGTCGCGAGCGGCCTCGGGACCCCGGCGACCAAGCCAATGGGCAAGTTCCCGCTCCACAACGCCGCTCAGGTCACGGCGCTCGCAGCCGCGGTTGAGAACACCGGCGCGTCGGCCTACCTCGGGCAGGCCGGGAACATCCAGAGCAAGGAGATCCTGGCGGCCGCGTTGGCGATCCACACGATCGAAGCGCGTCACGCGGCGACCCTGAACACGCTGCTGAAGAAGTCCCCGACGCCGGATGGTGCGTTCGCGAAGCCGATGTCGATGGCGCAGGTGCTCGCGGTCGTCAAGCCGTTCATCGCCTGACCCGCCCCCACCAAACTCTTCGAGAAAGGAACATTGAAATGAACAGATCTGACATCGCCAGTCCCGAGCTGGGTGCCGTGGAGGTCCACGGCGTGAGCCGGGCGAGCTTCATCCTGCGCGGCGCGGTGGCCGCGGGCGCCGTGTACGGCGCGACCGCAGTCGGTCCGTACGTATCGAACGCGCTGGCCCAAACCGGAAGCTCGGACGTCGACATCCTGAATTTCGCGCTCACGCTCGAATATCTCGAGACCGACTTCTACAACGTCAAGGGCACCTCGGTAGGCCTCAGCGGCGAGGCCAAGACGCTGGCCCAGTCCTTCGGGGACGAGGAAGCCCAGCACGTCGCCGCGCTCACCAAGGCGATCACCGCGGCTGGGGGCAAGCCGGTCGCCCAGCCGAAGTTCGCGTTCCCCGTGACGAACCAAGCCGGGTTCCTCAAGCTCGCCTACGTGCTCGAAAACACCGGGGTGGGCGCCTACAACGGGGCCGGTCCGTCGCTCATGAACAAGGAGTACCTCGCCGCCGCAGGGTCGATCGTACAGACCGAGGCCCGCCACGCGGCAGCGATCGCGCTGCTCACCGGCCAGCCGATCACGCCCTCGGGCGCGTTTGACAAGCCGCTATCAAAGAGCCAGGTGCTGGCCAAGGCCGGGCCACTGATCAAGCAGTAATCGGTCCCGACGCGCGGCTCGCCACGGGCGACGTGGCGTGCCGCGCTTTCGGCCGCGGCTCCCGCGGCGGGGGCGCCAGGCATGGCTCGCCGCCCAAGGTGGGTCGGTCCCGGACTGCGTCTTCGGGCTGCGACCGTCGCTGTTCCCCTGTCGATCTAGGCCGGAGGCTCGCGACCCAGCTCCGCAAGCTGCTCGACGATGCTCGTGAGAGGCTGGGTGGCAACGATCTCGTGAGTGCACGTTCTACGCAGCATTGGTTCCGCGTGTGCCAGGTCCTGGAGAACGAGTTCCCGCTGCTCGGGGCTCTTGCCAAAAGTATTCGTACTCCGGTTCTCGATGCGGCTGAGAATCACCTCGGCGGGAGCGCTCAACAGGACGACCGCATCAAAGCGCGGGTAGAACCGGCCTTGGTTTGACACCGTCCCGGAGACGAACAACGATGGCCCGTCCTCGCGCGCGAGGAGCTCCGTGATCCGATCCTCGCGCCACACGTATCCCCCTTCGCGGTCAGACCACTCGGTCCAGCCAGGCTCGTCGGTGTCGACCACCTGAAATCCGAGTCGTCCGAGCGCCACCAGCACGCTTGACTTCCCGGTCCCCGACATCCCAGTGACAAGCACCCTCCGCATTGCCCTTCAGCGTAGAGGCGGGGGCGACCACACCAACGAGCCTAGGATCAGCTGTCGGGAGCTTCGTACCAGGCGACGATCATCGCGCGGGCGAGCGTGTGCGAGAACAGGTTGAAGCCGAGGAACGCCGGCGTGGCGTCCTTATCGATTCCCAGCGACTCGACATCCACGGCGTGGACGACGTAGTAGTAGTGATGACGGCCGTGCCCCGGGGGCGGAGCAGCCCCGACATGCTGTCTGACGCCGGCGTCGTTGCTCAGCTGGAACGCCCCTGACGGCAGCCCGCTCCCCTGCTCGTCGCCCGCACCCCGCGCAAGGTCGGTCACGCTGACCGGGATGTCGACGACCGCCCAATGCCAGAACCCGCTGGCGGTCGGCGCCTCGGGGTCATAGCACGTGACCGCGAAGCTCTTCGTGTCGTCCGGGAATCCGCTCCATGAGAGCTGCGGTGACACGTCCTCGCCGCCCGCGCCAAACAGGCCGCTCAGCTGCGCTTGCTGAAGCTCCTCACCGTCACGTACGTCCTCGCTGGTCAGCTCGAACGACGCCACTTGGGGCAGTTGCTCATAGGGGTTGTAGTCGGCCACGATCCGGGTCTCCCTTCTGCTGCCGAGGTGTGCGCGAAATCGGCGAGCGATCCTATCCGAGCCGGACCTGCCGTGGTCTCTCGGTGTGGTCCGAACTCGACAGCAGGCTAACGGTCGGGCGGAGTTCGCGGACGATCAAGGGCATCACCGCGACACCGAAAATCACGAGAAACCCGGCCAGACTCCAAAGCGATCCGCCGATGCCGGCGAGGGCAAGTACGGGTCCGATGACCACGATGATCAGCGAGGCGCCCAGCCAGCACCGGCCGAGTCGACGCAACTCCGGCGAAGTGGGAGGTTGCGAATGCCTCACGGCCTAACTTTAGCCCGTAGGAGCGACTGTGCGAGATTGCGTCGGGTGGAGCCCGGTCCTGAGCGACGTGCGCTGAGCGCCGCATGCGCGGTCGCAACCGTGCACGGGTTCGCGTGTGAGCAGGCCCTCGTCGTGCATTCCGGAAGCAATGTGCTTGTCCATCTCCGTCCCGCACCGGTCGTCGCTCGGGTGATGACCGGCACCGTCGTGCTGCACAACGATCCCCGAGCGTGGCTTCAGCGCGAGGTCTCGGTGCTTGAGTTCTTAGCGCCGTCCCGGATAGCCGTGGCGCCGAGCCCTTTGATCGTCCCTGGTCCACATGAGCACGATGGCCTGTGGATGACCTTCACCGAATGGATCCCCAATGTCGAGCACGGAAATCCACCCATCGATGCCGCCCGCTTCGGCGAAACGCTGCGGACCCTGCATGACGAGTTGCGGACGTTCGATGGTGACCTGGGCAACCTGCACGATCTGCGTGATGACATCGAACGTCTCCATGGCCTGCTTCGGCCCACCGAAGTCGTTGATGCGGGCACGATCTCATCGCTTCGCGCACGATTGGATGCGGCGGGCGACGGGATGTTTGGTTCGCCGCTTCCCGAACAGGCCCTTCACGGGGACGCATCACTCAGCAACTTGCTGCACACTCCAGATCGCCTCGTCTGGAATGACTTCGAAGACACCTTCCGCGGGCCTGTCCACTGGGATGTCGCCGGCTACATCATGGATCTGAGGAGCCACGGCGCGACGTCGGCGTTCGTCCGCCAGGTGCTCGACCACTACGGCTGGGGCGACGAGCAGGAGCTGGTGCCGTTCATGGGTGCTCACCAGGTCTATGACGAGATCTGGCGACTGTACGACAGCCAGCGTCGCGCGTCGTGGCTCTGATCGACGAACGGAATCTCCGCAGCCCGAACTTTGAGTGTGCGGGATTAGTCGCAGCGCGGCCGCGCGGCGGCCGATATAGAGTTCCCGCGCGTGCGACGCCTGTTCGGACCGGTGTTCATCTTCGCGGGGATCATGCATTTCGTGATCCCGCGCGTGTACGAGTCGATCGTCCCGGACTATCTCCCAGCGCGCCGTGCGCTCGTGTATGCCAGCGGGGTGGCTGAGATCGCCGGCGGAGCGGGAGTCCTTCACCCGCGTACCCGCCGGTGGGGGGAGCTGGTGGAGCATCGTGACCCTGATCGCTGTGTTCCCCGCCAACGTCCACATGGCGCTGCACCCGGACCGCTACCGAAGGATTCCGGGCGGCCGGCCGTCACTGATCGCGCGACTGCCGCTCCAGGCTTTGATGATCGCCTGGGCCTGGGCGGCGGGAACGTAACGCAGCCCGCCCGCCCTGTCGGGCTACATCCGACGCCGGTTGAGGATTAGGATCAGCCGGTGACGGTGCTGACCGGCGTCTCCCCCGTGCTCCTAGTGGCGGATCTTCAGCGCTCCGTGGACTACTTCAGCAACCGTTTGGGGTTTGAGTGCCACGTGTTCGGCGATCCGCCGAACTTCGCTACCGCTGGGCGTGATGCCGCGGTCATCCTGATTGCCCTTTCAGATCAACCCGAGCGCCTGGTCCCTCACTGGCAGATCGTCGACAACATGTGGGACGCGTACATCCGCGTCGACGATGTGGATGCGATCTACGCCGAGGTTCAGGAGCGGGGCGCCGGCATCGACTACACGATCTACAACGCCCCCACGGCTTTCGCGAGTTCGGCGTACAGGATCCCGACGGCCACGACATCGCGTTCGGGCAACCACTCCAGACCTAGCGGACGGTAGCGATCGAAAGGCACGGCGCGAGCATACGGAGCCTTCCTCCCGCTGCTCAGCGTCGCTAACGGCCGGTCGTGCGATGCGAGGGCGCGCGCGTGTGGCCGGCGCGTCCTCTCCCGCCGCGGCCGCCGCCGCGCGCTGCATCATGGACTGGCGACGGTGTCCGGCCGAGGAGAAGACGCAAAGCCCGATCATCGGGACCCTCCTCCGCTCGTTCCGTCAAGGCCCCGGGATGAACCGTGCGGAACGTCGGCCCTCGGCCGGGTTCCACCACGGCCACCACTACCTTGGAGTGGCTCGGCACGTCGAACACGATCCCATCCAGATCAGGACCGCGACCCGCGACCCGAACGAGATCACCTGGCCCGATCGTCTCCACCGGCAAAAGGTACCGCGCCGACTCCCCGATGACGATCCCGACGAGCACGGCACACCGAGCCCTGGACACGCCGCGACGACCGCGGGAGACTTCGACCCATGCTCGGCCCGGGAGCATCACGACGGCACATCGCCGGGTCCTGAACACGGCGTACGCCGATGGGCTGCTGAGCGAGGAGACATTTGCACATCGTCTCGACCAGGTGTTCGGCGAACGCCTGATCGATCCGGTGGCTCTGATCGGAGACCTCAACCTTCGAAGCGCGCCCAGTCGGTGGCGCCTGACCCTTCGAGGGGTAGCCGCTGCGGCATTAGGCACGCTCCGTCGGGCGGATCGGGACCGGCCGACGCGCCCGCTGTCTTGCTTGCGCTCGACTGGAATGGCGGCCAAAGCGAGGTGGTGCTCGGACGCCTGGACGATTGCGACGTCGTGCTCGGAAGCGGGGCGGTTTCTCGTAAGCACGCGCGCCTCTTCTTTCGTGACGGCAATTGGGTGATCCGTGATCTTGGCTCGACGAACGGCACCAGGGTGAACGGCGTCGCTGTCGGCCGATCCCGCCTGCAACCCGGCGATGAGGTCGTGTTGGGGGACACCCTCGTGCGAATCGACTGAGGGGACGGGCGGCGCCCCTCGATCAATCCGACCGGACGAATGCGAGTATTCGCTCGGCCAGTTCGTCGGGCGCGGCTTGGGTGTCGATTCGAACGCAGTCCGGCGGCGGCTGGTAGCTCTTCTGGATTCTGCCTACCACACCGAGCCAGAACTGCTCGCCCTCGGCGCGCAGACCGAGCCGCCGATGATGCTCGGAGCGGTCGGAGAGCACGCACTCGACCTGAACGAAGGTTGCGCCATATTGGAGCGCCAGCTCTTGCAGACGCTGGCGGAGCGCGTCTTCGGCGACCGCCTCGACGATCACAGAGCCGTTGCTCTCAAGCTGCTCCGCGACCGCTGATTCGAGGATCCGACCGGCCCGCTGTTGCGTGCTCGCGAGCCGGCGGCCCGCAAATCTCCATACGAGCGCTTCGACTGCGCGCCTCAGGCTGCCGGAATCCGACCCCAGCCTTGCCGCGTCGCGAGAGCAGATCCCTGCGGCGAGACGGGGGGCCAACTCCTGCACCAGCACGGACTTTCCTACGCCCGGTAGCCCGGACACCAAAATCAACATCGTGCCGCTCAGACGGGGCTCGATTACATCCCCGGGCTCGGGCGCGTCCAGTTCCTGATCCCCGGTACGCATAGCTTTGCCATCGTGGCAGAGCGCGGCCCCCGCCCGGCAGCTTCGAGCATTCCCGCAACGGTAGCCTCGGGGCGATGTTCGACCACGTGGGGATCGCCGTGTCCGACCTCGCCGTGTCCGAGCGCTTCTACCGCACCGTGCTCTCCGTGCTCGGCGTCGAGCCGAGCCACGCGGACGCCGAGCTGGTCGAGTGGGAGGACTGGGACATCGGCCCGACGGACCGCGAGCACCCTGTGACCCACGGCCTGCACGTCGGCTTCCGCGCGCCGGACCGCGCGGCCGTCGACGCCTTCTGGCAGGCGGGGATCGACGCCGGTCATCCGGACGGCGGCGCGCCCGGGCCGCGCCCGGTCTACGGCCCCGATTACTACGGCGGCTTCCTGCTCGACCCGGACGGCAACAGTGTCGAGGCGGTCCACGCCGCCCGCGAGCGCCCCGTGCCCGACGGCTGCATCGACCACCTGTGGCTCCGCGTCCGCGACCCGCAGGCGTCGCGGCGCTTCTACACGACGGTCGCGCCGTACGCCGGGCTCCGCCTGGCGCACGACGCGCCGGATCGCGTGCAGTTCTCCGGCCCGGACTTCTCCTTCTCGCTCGTGCGCGACGAGCGCCCGCTCACCGAGCACGTCCACCTCGCGTTCCCCGCGGACGCGGACGCCACGGTGCGGGCCTTCCACGCCGCCGCGCTCGCCGCGGGCTACGAGGACCACGGCGCCCCCGGCGAGCGCGCCGTCTACCACCCGGGCTATTACGGCGCGTTCGTGCTCGACCCGGACGGCCACAACATCGAGCTCGTCAACCACAACCGCTAAGCCGTGGCCGGCGAGTCGCAACGAGTCGTAATGCGGCGTCGCGGCAAGCGCAACCCGAGCGTTGCGTTATCGTGCTCCTTGTGCCGACTTTGATCTTTGTTCACGGCGCATGCGTCCGCGATGCCGCATGGTGGTGGGCTGAAATGTCCCGACCGCTCGCTGATCACGGAATCGCCACCGTCGCGGTGCCGCTGCCCAGCTGCGGAGAAACTGGCGACGAGCTCGGCGACCTCTACGCCGACGTCGACGCGTGCCGCCATGCGATCACTGCAGCCGAGGGGCCAGTCGTCCTGTGCGGTCACTCCTACGGTGGGGTGATCATCACCGAGGCCGGCGCTGCAGATCGAGTCACCCAGCTGCTCTACGTGACGTCGGTGATGCCGGACGCCGGACAGTCGCAGGCCGATCTCATCGGCGCTGAGCCAGCGCCGTGGTTGCAGCCCGGCAATGACGGCACGATTGGCGTCGATCCCGACATGATCCGGGAGTTTTTCCTCCAAGACTGCGACGAGGTCACGACCGAGCAGGCGCTTGACCGTCTCACGCGCCAGTCCCTCACGCCGTTCACGCAGCCACCCCGCCAGGTTGCCTGGAAGCAGAAGCCCGCCACGTACTTCGTCTGCACCGAGGATCTCGCCACCCCAGCCGAGGTGCAGCGTCAACGCGTCAGAGCCGGCACCCGGCTCGTCGAGTTCAGCGCTGGGCACCACCCGTTTCTTTCACGCCCGGACGCGTTCGCGCAAAGCATCGCCGCCGAGATCGACCGCGGCTGATCGCAAGACGACCGGCTGCCCCCACATGGGCCTTGCCGTCTTGGGCTTACCCGCCGCCATTGATACCGTGCCGGGCGTGCCAGAACGGCGCGCGAGCTGCAGGCTGGGCGATCGCCGCGGCATTGGACACCACCGCCCGGGCGCGAAACTCGCGCCCGTCCACGGTGCGCACGCCCGTGGCACGCCCGCCGCTCACCAGCACCTGCGCCACCGGGGCCTGGGTGAGCACGGCCATGCCGAAGCGCGCCGCCGAGCGCGCGATGGAGCCGGTAATCGCCCCCATGCCGCCACGGATGAAACCCCAGCCGCCCGCCCCCTGATGCTCGCCCATGAGGTGGTGCATGATCACGTAGGCGCTGCCCGGGGACTTCGGTCCGGCGAAGGTGCCGATGGAGCAGTAGTAGGCCAGCACGCTCTTGATGATGTCGCTCTCGAACCAGGCCGAGAGATAGTCGTAGGCGCTCTGGGTGAGCAGATCGACCAGGCGATAAGCCTGGTCCCCGATGCGCCGCTCGCGCCACAGCAGCGCCGCGCTCTTCCTGAATGAGCTCCAGCGGCGCTGCACCGGGTCGACCGGGGTCTCAAACAGCAGCCGGCGCACGACGTTCGCCGACTCCTCAAGGTAGCGCGAGAACTCGGGATAGATATCGGCATCGTGACGCGAGAAGCGCGCGAACTCGGCCTGCGTCTTCTTGATGTCGTCGCTGAAGACGATGTAGTCATCCCCGCCCAGCGGACAGAACAGATCGTTGGCCGGCAGCACAGTAAGTCCGTGGGACTTGAGCTCGAGGTCCCGGATCACCCGCGGATGCAGCAGGCTCATCACGTAGGAGAAGCGCGAGGCGCGAAAGCCCGGCACGAACTCCTCGGTCACCGCCGCGCCGCCGAAAATCTCGCGCCGCTCGAGCACCAGGGTCTTCAGCCCCGCCCTGGCGAGGTAGGCACCGCACACCAGGCCGTTGTGCCCGGCCCCGATCACGATCACATCGTAGACATCGTCCGCCATGCCGCGCTCGCTTTCGAATGAGGCCAGAACGCGCCCGGGCCCTGCCCGCCCGGGGAGCGGGCAGGAGGGTCGTACGCGCGAAAGATGGCTAGCTTACCGAACGGTCAAGCTGCGGCCACTGCTTACGGGCGCGCCGCAGATACTCCTGCGGCGCCTCCAGGAAGAACACCAGGGAAGTGGCGCTGGAGAAGCAGTACAGCCGCTGGCTGTCCGGGTCGGTCCAGTTAATCGAGCAGTCGGCCCAGATACGCACGCCGGCCATGACACCGATCGGATCATTGTTGTCGAATTCCCCGTGCATCGAGCCCTGCGGTGGTATCGCCGCCTTCCAGATCCCGGCCCGCGCCGGATCGCTCGAGGTGGCATCGTGCTCAAGCGCCGCGGCCGTGACGTCATGTATCGCCGTGTCACCGAGCGCGCCCGGCGGCGCGATCAACCCGGCCGCCGCCAGCGCTGCGAGAAGCATGCCCGCCGATCGCCTATGCATAGTCGCCCGCTCCGCGACGTTGCTCGCGCCATTTAGCGGCCAAACGCCCGTGAGATCAAGGTGACGCGGGCGCCTCTAGGCGGCCAGTGTGCGGGCGCTGTCCCCGTTGGCGCGCAGCCAGCGGATCTGGCGCTCATGTGCGGCCAGGTAGAGCGCCATGCCGAAGCCGAAGCTCGTGAGCAGGCTCAGAACGAAGTAGATCCAGGGCCGCTTCATGCCGAGGCGCCGCCCATCGATGATGGTCCACAGCGGAAACAGTATCGCGTTGGTGCACACCAGATCCTGGGAGCCGGAGGAAGCAGCCGGATTGGTGAAGAGGAGCTTGGTGAAATGCACCCAGCTCGCCTGCGTCGGGTATTCCTGCACGTACTGGACGTTGAAGTAGTACCCGAGCGCGAAGGAGCACACCGCGATCAGGTAGTAGAGCCCCTCAAGCGCACTCACCCCCGAGCCCGCCCAGCCCGGGCGGTACAGGTAGGCATTCCAGTAGAAGTAGAGCGCGATGAAGATGAGTCCCACGCCGAAATGGATCAACAGTGCGTTCATGTGCTTGGCCTCGTTGTTGGTATCGTTGTTCTGGTCAAGTGACAGGTGCGCGCGCCGCCATGCGCTCTCAGGCGAGCGCGTACAGGTACTCCACGAAGGAGGCGACGGCGCCATCCAGACCCTGCACCTTGGGGTTACCCGACTCGATCACGTAGTACTCATCGGGCGCGTGTGCGCCGGTGCCGTGCCCCAGGCCGTAGTGCCCGGCCGCAAGGCTCAGTGGCGCATCGGTGAACACGTACCCCGGCCAGGAGCCCGCCGAGCGTGGCCACAGCTGCGGCTTCGTGCCGAGCGCGCGATAGGTGGCGAGCTGCGCCTGGATGAGGCGGCTCGTGGGATCGGTCTGGGTGGGGTTGTAGCCGCCGCTCATATTGACTTCCAGATCGGCAAAGCCGTGACGCGCCAGATGCGCCTTGAGCTTGGCCAGGATGTCGGTGGTAGTCATGTCGGGCACCAGGCGGATGTCGATCTTGGCGACCGCACGGTGCGGCAGCACCGTCTTGCCGCCCGGACCCGTATAGCCGGCGACCAGCCCCTCGATGTTGATCGTCGGCTTGGACTCCAGCAGCACCAGGGAGTCGTAATAATCCACATCGTGCACCCAGTGATGCGCGCCGAGCTGCTGCAAGCGGGTGCTTTCGGAACTGCTCGCCGCGTACTCGCGCAGCATCGCCAGCTGTGCCGTCGTCAGCGGCCGCGCCTTCTCGAAGAAGCCCTCGACCGCGGGTGTATGTCCGTCCTTGGCCACCAGCGTGTTGAGCGCCTGCACCAGGTGCCAGGTGGGGGAATCGAGCTGCGCTTCCAGGCTCGAATGCACGTCGTGGCTCGGGCCGCGGCCCCACTTCTCGCCGCTCGAGACGAGCTCGAGCTCGATCACGCCCTTGGCGCCCAGGGAGACCTGCACGCCGCCGTCGCGGTCCTGGCCGGCCTCGGGCATGAACACGCCCGAGCACTTCTTCAGTGCCGCGAGCACCTTCGGGGTATTCACGACTTCGTGAAAGTGCGGCGAGCCGATTTCCTCCTCGCCCTCACACACCAGAACCAGGTTGACCGGCAGCTGCTGGCCGGCGGCCTTGAAGGCCATGAGCGCACTCAGGAAGGAATTCTCCGGTCCCTTCTGATTCACCGCCCCGCGCCCCACGCATACCGTGCCCAGTCCCTCCCTCTGCACCAGACGTGCTTCCAGGGGCGGGGAGCTCCACTCCTCCGGCACGAACTGCTTCACGTCGTACATGAAGTAGATGCCGAGGGTGTTGGCCGCCCCGGCATCGATCCGCCCGAACACTCCCGGCTTGCCGGAAGTTGCGATGATCTCCACCGCGGTAAAGCCGGCATCGCGGGCGAGCCGTGCCATGTACTCAGGTCCCTGCGGGTAGTTGCGGTTCTCGGCGGCGATGGAGGGCAGCGCGATCCAGTCCTGCAGACGCTTCACGTTGGCTGCGTGCATGGCGCGAATCTGCGCCAGCACCGCGCTCTTGGCGCCCGGCGTGGCGGCGGCCCACCCAGGTGCCGCGGCGAGCGCCGCCGCGCCGGCCACGAAATCGCGGCGGCTGAAGCCACTGTCGACTGCCCTGCTCATTGTCTGCTCCCGCCTGTTGCTATTGCTTGCTGATGGCGCTTTGACCCTTGCGCAGCACGTATTTCTGAATCTTGCCGGTGGCGGTCTTGGGCAGCTCCGCGACGAAGTGCACGGCGCTCGGGACCTTGAAACCGGCCACGCGCTCGCGACAGTACGCGCGCAGCGCCTGCGCAGTAATCGCAGCTCCCGGCCGCAGCACCACGTGCGCGACCGGCGTCTCGCCCCACTTCTCATGCGGCATACCCACTACGGCCACCTCCATGACGGCCGGATGTGTGAGCAGCACGCCCTCAAGCTCGATGGAGGAGATATTCTCCCCGCCGCTGATGATGACGTCCTTGAAGCGGTCGCGGATCTCCACGTACCCATCCGGGTGCACCACCGCCGCATCGCCGCTGTGGAACCAGCCGTTGCGGAAGGCCGTGAGCGTGGCCTCAGGGTCCTTGTAGTAACCCTGCATGACGACGTTGCCGCGCACGACGATCTCCCCGAGCGTGGCACCATCGGCCGGCACCTCGCGGTCCTCCTCGTCCACGACCTTAAGCTCCCCGGAGGTGATGAGCTCCACCCCTTGGCGGGCCTTGAGCGTCGCCGACTCCGCGGCGCTCAAGTGCGCGTGCTCGGGCCGCGGCTCACACACCAGGATGAAGGGCGCGGTCTCGGTCAGGCCATAGACGTGAGTCACCTGCCAGCCGAGCTCGCCCTCGATGCGCTCGATGGTGGCCGCCGCCGGCGGTGCGCCGGCGGTCAGCACCCGCACGCCGCGCCGCACCTTGCGGCGCAGCTCCTCGGGACCGTTGGCGGCGGCGATGAGCACCGTCGGTGCGGCGCACAGCACGCCCACCTGCTCAGCGTTGATGAGGGCGTAGATGGCCGCCGCCTCCACCTTGCGCAGGCAGATGTGCGTACCCCCGGCCGCCGTCACCGTCCACACGAAGGTCCAGCCATTGGCATGGAACATCGGCAGCGTCCACAGATAGCGCTCACCGACGGCGAGCGGGTGATGCACCAGCGTGCCGACGCTGTTCATCCAGGCATTGCGGTGCGTGATCATCACGCCCTTGGGGCGCGAAGTCGTGCCGCTGGTGTAGTTAATCGTCAGCACGTCGGTCTCGGCCACCGCCACCGGCGTGAACTCGGCGGGCGCGGCCGCCAGCACCGACTCGTATTCGAGCCAGCCGGGGTGCGAGCCTTCGAGGGCGACGAAGTGCCTGACGCTACCGAGCTGTGTGCGCATGCCCTCGAGGGCAGGGATGTAATCCGGATGCGCACACACAACGCTGGGCTCGCAGTGCCCGATCATGTAGCGGAAGTCCCCGGGGCTTAAGCGGTAGTTGAGCGGCACGAGGATCGCCCCGATCTGCGGCACCGCGTAAAACTGTTCGAGCATGCCATGGGTGTTGGGCGCGATGACCACCACCCGGTCACCCGGCTGCACCCCGAGCCGCTGCAGTGCCGCCGACCAGCGATCGCAGCGCTCAAGAAACTGCGCGTAGGTGAAGCGCAGCGCGCCATCGACCACCGCCTCGCGCTGCGGATACAACAGGCGCGCGCGGCGCGCGAACTCGAGCGGGGTAAGCGGGATTTGCATGGGGCTCGCAGTCTCCCGAAGCCGGCCGCGCTTAGCCTGCGGCCTCGAGCGCTGCGATCGCGCCGCGGGCCTCGCGGTTATCCGGGTCCGCGCTGAGCGCCCGCTCGTAGTCTGCCCGCGCCCGCTTGCGCAGGCTGGCTGCATCCACCGGCAGGTGCGCCGCGCCGCTGACCACCGCCCGGGCGAGCTCCGCCCAAACCGCAGCGCGCTCCAGAGACGCCAGCGCCGGCTGCCCATCCACCCGGATGCGCTCGGTGGTGGCGAGTGCCTCCCCGTACGCATGGGCATCGAGCTGGGCGCGCGCCAGCGCGCGCAGCGCGTCCTGGTTATCCGGCTCTAGGCGCAGTGCCTCCTGCGCCATCTGCTGCGCGGCCTCGGGATGCTCATAGAGTGCATAGACTCCGGCGAGCCGCCCGCGCCATTCGGCGAGCGTCAGCGGCTGAGCGTTCGCCTGCGCGGCCTCCGGATCCGCGGGCGCCGGCAGGATGTAGATGTGCGCCCGCTCACGCATGGCGCGGGCGAGTTCGTGGTCCAGGTCCTCGTAGCTCACCTTGAAGGTTGTGCTGTAGGCGGCAGCTTCGGACTGTCCCTGGCGCATCAGATCGAGATAACGGCCAAACTCAGCGCGATGCCAGCCTTCCACGAACACCAGGCGCGCCACGTACCAGGCTTCGGCGTCGTAGATCTGTGCCTGGTGCTCGCCCTGCTTGTGCGCCTCAGTCTGCGTCATTGCGAGGAAGGCGCGCATCGGATAGAGCGCCCCGCCGGTAGTGAGCGTGAGGGCGAACGCGGGGGTGATATTGCCGATCCGTGCCTGGCCCTTCTCAAACAACGTATCGGCGAACACCTCCGGCACACCCACCCGGTACCAGTCCGGGCCACCTTGCTGGTCGCTCGCCAGCAGGCTCCCCGTGTAGCCAAAAAATGCACCCCAGTAGGGGCGGCCGTCCGGCAGTGCGCCCGAGTCCATCAGTACGGTGTTGGTCCAGTGGGAGGTGAGATACGCGTTGCTGTAGTCCCCGCCGGTCAGGCGGCGGATCTCCGCCGCCGGCAGCGCATAGATACGCGTGGGGACGCGGTAGTCGGTTTTGATCCCAAGGATCTGCACCAGGAGCGCATCCAGGCGCGCGCAGTAGCGCGCCAGATTCACGGTGAACGTGCCGTTACCCTGGGCCGTGACGTCGATGTTCTTGTAGCTGTAGGTCCAGAAGTCAGTGGCGGCGCTGGCACCCAGCGGTGTCAGCATGAAAAGTAGCGCCACCGCGACGTGGCTCGCAGGCGATCTCATCGGCCCCCCAATGATCATACTTTCAGCCCCAGCGCCGGAAGTATGCGGGCGGGGCGCGCACGCGTCACGCCCCCAAACGCACTAGGCCGGGAGACGGCCGGCGCGGGATGATGTTAAGGAGGGGAAGAAAACCGGGGCTGCCGGCACAAGCCCCGGCGGCCCCGTACCCTCTCCCCCACGATTACAGTGAGCGCAGAAAGTTGATGAGGTCCTGCTGGTCCTGAGCGCTGAGTGTCGTGTAGTTCCTCACGATCTGGTTGGCTTCGCTGCCTTGACTGACGTGCGCCTGTATGGCCTGGATCAGATTGCTGGTGCGCCCGTCGTGCAGGAAGAACACCCGCTGACCCACACCCCACAAGGGTGCAGTGCGGAACTCATCCGGTCCGGCCCCGCCTTGCGTGATGCCGTCGGCAAGCCCGGTGCCCATGTGATGCACCAGGAGGTCCGAGTACAACGGCACCTGCTTGCCGGAGATCGCCGCCGTCGGCGGCCGCCCGCGGCCGCCGACCGAGGTCGGCGCGGTGCTCAAGGACGGCGTATGGCACAGCGCACAGCCGGTGCTCACGAACAGGCTGCTGCCGTGCTGCGTCGAGGGGGTCGGCGCTGCCGGTGCCGGGGGTGCGAGCATGCGCATGAAGAGCGCGAAGGACTCGATGTCGGAGAGCACCGCGGTCGCCGAGGGCGGATCGGCGGGATTGGGCATGTTGTCCGAGTCGTTGGGGGCGGCGACGCCGCCTTGGCAGTTGACGGTCTCGTCGCGCTCCTGCGGGAACAGGTCGTTGGAGATCCCCATCTCCACGTTGTAGGCCTCGCCGGCGAACATCAGCAGCGACTTGTTCTGCGCCTTCCAGCCAAAACGGGTGATGGTGCCGTCGTTGGCGCTGCGGTTGACAGTGCCGCCCTGCACGGCGTTCGGGTGCCCGCCGACGCCGAAACGCTGCTTGGCGCTGCTGTTGGCGATGAGGTTGACGAGGATGGCAGAATCGGGGATCGCCTCGATCAGGCCCGCCCCTAAGGTGGGGGTGGGTATGCGGAACACCACGTTACTGTTGCCGCCCTGCCCCGTGAGAGCATTGCCCGCCGGCAGGAAATTCGGCTGCGCGATGCTGCAGCTGCCGGCATCGGTGCGGCCGGTGACGACGAAGAGGTCATGCACGCCCCCATCCGGGGCGCCGTTGGACTGCACGAAGCGCGCCTCACGCACCGGCCCGTTGGGGGAGATGAACCAGGGCATCTGGTTACTCGCACCGCCGGCGTTGACGACCTCGTAGAGCGGATTGACCGCCGGACTTGAGCCGCCGCTGTAGGGCTGCGAATGACACGAGCCGCAGGAGTTGGAATTGAAGCGCGGACCCAGACCGTTGTCATCCCCTCCTGATACCGACTCCACAACGGCGAAGCGCGTCATGCCGTCCTGGTAGAACAGCAGCTGTTCGGCGCTGAGCCCCGGCAGCGGCGGCGGCGGGCCGCCGTCGGTGCTCGCTCGCCGCACCCCGGGGTCTGTGACCTGCGCGCGGACGGCTGGCGCGGCAAGCAGAATCAATCCCGTCACCAGCAGTACGGCGGCACGGCGCGCGCATGCGTTATGTCTTGCCATCGCGATCTCCTCCCTGTTTGCGCGCCCGTAGCGATACAGGCGTAGCTGCGCCTGTCTACGCGCCAAGTGCGGCCAAGTCGAAGTGTCGCGCCTTTAAGACGCACGCCGGGAGCGTGCGGATTTCGCTGTAAATGCCGATAAAAATGCGGTTTGCGCGCCTGCGGCCGCGCTCGCGCTGAGTCACAAGTTCATTTAACGGGTTGCGGTTTGCAGGCCGTGGTGGCAGCGTGCTCGGGAACGCTGCACTGCAGCGCTTGCATCGTCAGCGGGGGGCGCAGGATGCAACATCGCTCGAAGTTGCCATCGGTCACTCTCACGGGGGAGGAACAGGCCCAGCTCAGGAGCTGGGCGCGCGGCCGCCGCGGCGATGCCGCGCTCGCGCTGCGCGCGCGCATCGTGCTGGCCTCTCAGCACGGTGGCCACAACCGCGACGTCGCCGGGCGCCTCGGCGTCACGACCCAGACCGTGGGCAAGTGGCGCGCGCGCTTCGTGGCGCGGCGCCTGGCCGGACTGGTGGACGAGCCGCGCTCGGGTGCGCCGCGCTCGATCAGCGATGCCCTGGTGGAAGCGGTGCTCGCCAAGACACTCCACGAGCAGCCGCCGGACGCCGCGCGCTGGAGCAGCCGGCGCCTGGCGCATGAACTGGGCATCTCGCAGCGCGCGGTACTGAGGATCTGGCGGACGTTTGACCTGTGAGCCTGCCGCCCGAGGCAGCGGCGGGGCTCGGCGGCCCCCGCCGCCGCAGTTTCATGCGAACCAGGCTTGCGCCCGCCGCGTCCGCCCTCAGAACGTGCCGCCGCCGGGGAGCTTGCGCGGGCAGCTCGTCAGGTCAGAGCCCGTGATCCTCACGTCGTTGATGATCTCCTTGGCATCGATCTCGAAATCCGCCGTGCAGCCCTTGTCGAAATCGTAGTGATAGACCTTCTTGCCGCTTTGCAGGTCGACGGTCTTCTGCGGATAACCGAAGGTGCTGGTGAGGGCGGTATCGGTCTGCCCGCGCCACGAACGCAGGTGCTGACGGACCTCATCCGGGCTGGGCCCGCTGGCGCAACCGCTGAGCATCACAAAGGTTACGGCGGCACATACGACGGCCATAAATTTCATTGTCGTTCTCTCCTTTTGGCTTTAGAGGCAATCAAAGTCCGGCCAACCGCACCGTGACCTCCAAGCGGATTTTCCGCCCAATCGTCGCGGAAATTCAGGGCAGGGGCAACGCGGCCACGCGCCGCTGCATCGCACCATCACGGTGCAGGCGCCCCGCAGGCCTCACGCGCATGCACGCAAAGCGCGGCCACTGCGCTATCGTCTCGCACCCGCTCTCACTGACCAGGCCCGTTCATGTCCGCGACCGTGCTGCTTCTGCCCCTGCTCGCCGCCAGCTCTGCGCCAGCCCCGGAATGCTCAGCGCTGGCCGACCCGATCCAGGGCATCGTCTGCCGGGACGCGGCATTGCGCACCCGTGAAGCACAGGTGCAGAGCCTCTACAAGGCAGCGCTGCGCTCACTGCCGCCGCCGCAGCGCGCCCTCCAGAGCCACCGCCAGAACGCCTGGCTCGGGGAGCGCGCCGCGTGCGCGCCAGACCCGGATGCCCGCAATTGCATCGCCGACAGCCAGGGCCGGCGCATCGTGGAACTGAAGCTCGCCCTGGGCGAGCTGCCGGTGTTCGCCTCGGCCACCTACGTGTGCAAGGGACACGAGTCAACGCCGTTGGTAGCGGCCTACTTTCACAGCGATCCGCCCGCGGTGCGCCTGCGTTTCGAGAACCGGCAGGTCATCGCCTTCGCCGCCCCTTCCGGCAGTGGTGCGCGCTACAGCACCGAAGGTGTGGAGATCTGGGAGCACCAGGGGATCGCGCGCTTCACCTGGCAGGGTGAGGAGATGGAGTGCCCCAAGCGCTAAGGCGGTGAGGCGGTCTGCGGCGTCGGTGTTCAGATGCGGCCCGCGCGCGGCGGGTGCGAGCCAAGCGGAGTCAAGGTCATGGCGGGGATGCGGGTCGGTTTCATCGGCTTGGGCAATGTCGGCGGTCAGCTCGCGGGCAACCTCCTGCGTCACGGGGTGGACCTGACGGTGCGCGACCTCGACGCCGAACGCGTGGCGGCGTTCGTGGAACAGGGCGCCAGGGCCGCCGCCACGCCGCTCGCCCTCACCCAGACGGTCGACCTCATCATCACCTGCCTGCCCGCGCCGGCTATTTCCGCCGCCGTGATGGAGGCCCCCGACGGGGTGCTTGCAGGACTCGCCCCCGGCAAGATCTGGCTGGAGATGAGCACCACCGACCAGGCCGAGGCGCGGCGTCTGGCGGCGCGGGTCGAGGCTCTCGGGGCTGCGGCAATGGACTGTCCGGTATCGGGCGGCTGTCATCGCGCCGCCACCGGCAACATCTCCATTTTCGCCGGCGGCGATCGCGCCACATTCGAGCGCGTGCTGCCGCTGCTCGCCATCCTCGGCCAGCGCATCCTGCACACGGGGCCGGTGGGTTCGGCGTCCGCGCTCAAGGTACTCACCAATTATCTGTGCACCGTGCACCTGGTGGCGCTCGCGGAAGCGCTCACCACCGCCAAGGTCGCAGGCCTCGATCTGAATACCGCTTACGAGGCCATCCGCATCTCCTCGGGCAACTCCTTCGTGCATGAGACCGAGTCGCAGGTGATCCTCAACGGCAGTCGCGACATCAACTTCACCATGGACCTGGTCATCAAGGACGTCGGCCTCTTCGACGCCATGGCGCGCGCGCACCACGTGCCGCTCGAGCTCTCGCCGCTGGTGCTTGAGATCTTCCGTGACGGCGCGCAGCGCTTCGGCGCGCGCGAATTCTCCCCCAACATCATTCGCCGCCTCGAGGAGCCACTCGGCGTGCGGGTGCTCGGGGAAGGGTTTCCCGAGCAGATGCTCGATGCGGAGCCCAAAGTGCAAGGCTACGAGGTCGTGCCGCGCCGCGCGCGCCCCGCCCCTTGAGCCTGACAGCCGCCGCCGGCGCCTTACGGCAGCGGCTGCAGGCGCGCGTTCACCAGGAACTGGCTGTCGAAGCGGGTCAGGTCCCCGGCCTTGGCCCCGTGCACCGGCAACAGGCGTGCCGTGAGGGGCTTTTTCCACTTGTAGGCGAGCACGGCGACGTCGCCCATGATCCGCGCCAGCTGCGCCTCCGTGATGTCGCCGGGCAGCGGCACGGTGTCAAGCCCGGTGGCACACACCGAGGAATACGCCAGGAGCGCATCCATGTTGATGGCGCCTTCGGTCCAGCGCTGCGCGATGCGGCTGTCCTCGAGCACCGGCAGCATCAGGCCCGAGTAACCCACGCGCGGCGCGGGCACGTGGCGCTCGGACTCGGTGATGACGTAGGCGGCCGTCATGGTGCCCGCACTGCCGAAATTCTGCTGATTGAATGCCTCCATGGCGGTGGCGATCGAGTCCTCCTTGAGCGGCGCCGGCGTCGGGTCGAAGCCCCAGAATTTAAGTCCGGTCCCGGACTCGACCTGCGCCGCCAGCTGCGCGATCTCGCTCGCATACGCGCTGAGTGCTGCGCTGAGCTCACGGATGGCTGCCGGCGCATCCCCATGGGTGCGCGCGAACACCTCGGCCACCGTGCCGGCTGACTGCAGTCCCACCGCGAAGCGCCCGGCGGAGTTCAAATGGTAGGAGCCGGGAAAAAACGGCGAGCCCGGATTGAGCATGGCGATCGCGGCGAAGGCGAACGGGCCCTGGCTGTGGGCGCTGCGTGCGGCCACCGCCGCTACGTGGTGGGCGGCGGCGCGGATCGTGTTCCAGTGAATGCCATCCTCGCCGGCGATGATCATGCTGGCGTTTAAGGGCAGGCTCTGGGCGTGCACCTCCTCGAGCAGCCCGAGCGCCCGTGGATCCGGATGATCATCCAGCACCGCCGGTCCGATGTTGATCAGCACCTTCTCGCTGCTACTCAATTGCGCGAGCTGCGCGAACAGTGCCAGCGCCTGCGCACGATCGAGGTCACGCACGTACTGCATGAAGGGCTGGGTCGTGATGCGCACCGTCTGCACCGTGAAGCCTGCGGCCTCAAAAACCGCCTGCGCGCGGTGCACCTTGGCGGCCGCCGCGCGCACCTGGGCGACGTAGTTGCGGGCATCGAGGTCGACGAACACCGTGATGGCGCGCACCGGGGGCTTGGCGGCCGGCGCCGCCGCGCTGCACAGGAGCAGCAGCACAAACAGCGCCACGCGGGCGGACACCTTCGGGATTGACATGTCGGGCCTTTCGCTAATGACGGCTTCCGCGCCTCAGCCGGCGCTCTTGACGCTGCGGGCGGCACCTACCGGCAGGTTGTCGGCGGCGCGCATCTGCGCATCCTCGAAGCCCTGCGGGTCTTTGAGGTAATCAAGCGCCATGTCGAGTGCGTCGTGTCCCCAGAAGAGCTCAGGACCTATGACGAGCGTCGGCACCCCGAAGATACCGCGGTTCGCGGCCCACTGCGTGTTCTCGCGCAACTGCGCCTTGATCGTCGGAGAGCTGATTTTTTCCTCTACATCTGGCACGCCGAGCTGCACGCCAAGTTCGGCGAGCACCCTGGGATCGCTGACGTCGCGCCCGTCACGGAACACCGCCTCGAGCAGCGTGCGCGCGCTGCGCAGGTCGCTGCCCGCGGCGATGATGAGCCGCAGCGCCCCCAGGGGATTGAACGGATGCGCCGGCGGGAAGCGCATCGGCAGGCTCAAGCGCCGCGCGCGCCACAGCGCAAAGCGGTAGGTGAAGCGCCGCTTGGAGGCGATCTCCGCGGGCCCGCGCTGCCCGAAGTGATCGAGGAGCCCCGCAAACAGCACCGGCCGGGCCGTGAGCTCCACACTCGCGGGCAGCTCGGCGAGGCGCGGCAGCGCGAGGTAGGCAAAGGGCGAGATGACGTCGTAGACCCAGATCACCGGCACGCGCGCACCCATAAGGACCGCTAGGTTCCCGACACCCGCACGACCAGCTTGCCGAAATTCTCCCCGCGCAGCATCCCCATGAGTCCCTCCGGGGCCGCTTCGAGCCCGTCGAGGATCTCCTCGCGGTACTTGACCTTGCCGTCGCGCACCCAGGCACTCATCTCTTGGTAGAACTGCGGCAGGCGGTGCCAGTGATCGAAGATGATGTAGCCCTGCACCTTCAGGCGCTGCTTGAGCACGGTGGTGAGGAACGCCGGGGTGCGGTCGACCCCTTCGGGGAGCTTGGCGAGGTTGTACCAGGCGACCAGACCGCACAGCGGTATGCGCGCATGCGCGTTCAGCAGCGGCAGCACGGCCGCCAGCACCGCCCCGCCCACGTTCTCGAAGTAGACGTCGACCCCCTTCGGCGCCGCTTCGGCCAAGCGCTCGCGCAGCTGTGGCTCGCGATGATCCAGGCACGCATCGAAGCCGAGCGTCTTCACGGCGAACTCGCATTTCTCGGCCCCGCCGGCGATACCCACGACGCGGCAGCCCTTGAGCTTGGCGATCTGGCCGACCACCGAGCCCACCGCGCCGGTGGCGGCCGACACCACCACGGTCTCGTCCGGCTGCGGTTGCCCGATCTCCAGCAGCCCGATCCAGGCGGTAAGTCCGGGCATGCCGAGGACCCCGAGGGCGTAGGACAGGCGCGGGATCGCCGGATCGATCTTCTGCGCGTGGCGCGCATCCACAACGCCGTAGTCCTGCCAGCCCACCGTGGCGAGCACCAGATCTCCGACCGTGAAGCCGGCCGCGTTCGAGGCCTCGACCACGCTCACCGTCTGTCCAGTCATGACCTCCCCGACCGCAACCGGCGGGGCGTAGGAGGGCGCATCGCTCATGCGCCCGCGCATGTAGGGGTCGAGCGAGAGGTAGCGGGTGCGCAGCAGCAGCTGCTCCGGACCTGCCGCCGGCACGGGCTGCTTCTCCAGGCGAAAGTTGGCGGCCGTGGGCTCGCCCACAGGGCGGTGATCGAGCACGATGCGGCGGTTAATGGCTTGCGCGGTACTGCTCATCGGCTCACCTCACGGGTACAGGTACTGAAGCTTGACGCCAGGGGGCGCGGGCATCGAGGCATCGACGAACAGATCCGCGAGCAGCGCACCGCCCGGCTCAACGCTGTAGGGTTCGAAGTCGCGGACCCCGGATTCATAAAGGACACTGTCATCGATGAAGAACTGCCCGGTACAGCTGCGCGCCTCCTTCTGCAGGATCAGGTGGGCCGCGTCCCCCATGATCTGTGGCTTGCGCGAACGCTGCATCATGGCCTGACCGCCGAGCGCGAACTCCACCGCGGCGGTGGCCACTGTGGTACGCGGCCACAGGCAGTTGCAGGCGATGCCGGCGGCCTGGTACTCGGCCGCCAGGCCGAGCATGCACAGCGACATGCCGTACTTGGACAGTGAGTACGCCAGGTGCGGTGCGAACCACTGTGGCCTGAGGTTCAGGGGCGGGGAGAGCGTCAGGATGTGCGGATTGGCCGCCTGTTTCAGGTACGTCAGGCAGGCGCGCGAGGTGACGAAGGTGCCGCGGGTGTTGATCGACTGGATCAGATCGTAGCGGCGCATGTCGATCTGCTCGGTGGGCGAAAGATTGATCGCCGAGGCGTTGTTCACGCAGATGTCGATGCCGCCGAACTTGTCTGCGCACTGACGTGCGGCCGCGACCACGCCCGCCTCCTCGCGCACGTCGACGATCAGCGGCAGCGCCTGGCCGCCGGCGGCCTCGATTTCACGCGCGGCCGTATAGACGGTTCCCGGGAGCTTGGGGTGCGGCTCGGCGGTCTTGGCGGCGATCGCGATGTTGGCGCCGTCGCGCGCCGCGCGCAGCGCGATCGCAAGCCCGATACCACGGCTCGCCCCGGTAATGAAGAGTGTCTTGCCCTTGAGACTCACGAACGGCCTTTCGCTGCGGCGCCTGTCGGCGCCACGGAAGCTAAGTGTACGGGCATCCGCGCGCGGCCGCGAACGTGCGCCGGTACAACCCGGGTGCGCGGGGCGCGAGGGTCACGACGCCCGTGTTAGCATCCGGCCGCCTCACGCGGCTGTAGCAGAGTATCCCGCCATGCGCCTGCACGGACTCCTCCTCGGCCTCTTCCTCGGTGCAACTTCCGCCCTGTGTGCCCAGGAGCACCAGGACTTCAGCAAGGTGGCGGTCAAAAGCTCACCCTTAAGCGCAAACCTCACCCTGCTGCAAGGCTCGGGCGGCAACATCGCAGCCCTCAGCGGCAGTGACGGCGTGCTCCTGGTCGATGACGAGTTCGGGCCGCTGGCGGACAAGATCCGCGCGGCGCTCAAGGCCGCAGGTGCCGTGCAGCCGGTGCGCTTCGTCATCAACACGCACTACCATCAGGATCACACCGACGGGAACCTGGCCTTCGCCCAGGGGGGCGCGACCGTGATCGCGCATGAGAACCTGCGGGTGCGCCTCGCCAGCGGCGGCACGGCCGGCAACGGCGGCAAAATCTCCGTCACCTTCAAGCCGGCAGATCCGGGAGCCCTGCCCCTCATCACCTACCAGAGCGAACTTACGCTCAATCTGGATGGCGAGCGCGTGCGCGTCCACCACTACGCCAGCGCGCACACCGACGGGGACTCAGTGGTGTTCTTTGAGAACGCCCACGCCGTGCACATGGGCGATATCTTCGTGCGCTACGGCTTTCCCTTCATCGATGTGGCGGGCGGCGGCAGCGTCCGCGGCATGATCGCCGCCTGCCAGGACGTGCTCCGGAGCGTGCCGGCGGATGAAAAGGTCATCCCCGGCCACGGCGAGCTCGGTGGAGTTGCTGATCTGCGCGAGTACCTGAAGATGCTCACCGACACGAGCGCGCTCATCGCTAAAGCGATCGCCGCCGGCCAGAGCCTGGAGGCGATCAAGCAGGCAAAGCTGCTGGAACCCTGGAGTGCGCGCTACTCCCCGCCCAAGGGATTCGTGGATACCGAGGCCTATACTGAGTCGCTCTACAACTCCCTGCTGCCGCGCCGCCCGCGCCACGGGCCGGCCCCCCGGCGGTGAACGAAGTACGCTTGCTTTCGCGCACAGCCCCGGTATAGCGTGACTTTACGCCCCGACTAAGAAGGAGAACACCGTGCGCTGGGACGATCTTCGCGAAAGCAGCAACGTCGAGGACGTGCGCGACAGCACCGGCGGTGGCGGACGGGGACTGAAGCTCGGTATCGGTGGCACGCTGCTCGCTCTCGTCGCCTCCTATTTCCTCGGCATCGATCCGCGCGTGATCCTCGGGCTCATGAGCACAGCTCCCAGCTCCTCACCCGCACCGGTGGCCACGCAGGGCACGCCGACCGATGAGCAGGGACGCTTCATTGCCGCGGTGCTCGGGGAGACCGAAGACACCTGGAGCGCGATCTTCAAGGCCAACGGCGGCCAGTACATACCGCCCAAGCTCGTGCTCTACCGCAACCAGATGCCCACCGCCTGCGGCACCGGCAGTGCCGCCGCGGGTCCCTTCTACTGCCCGCTCGATCGCAAGGTGTACCTGGACCTCGGCTTCTTCCAGCAGCTCGCCGATGAGTTCCACGCGCCGGGTCAGTTCGCCGAGGCCTACGTACTGGCGCACGAGGTCGGTCACCACGTGCAGAACCTGCTTGGCATCGCCGACAAGGTGCGCGCCGCCCAGCAGCGCGCCACGGAGGCGCAGGCCAACCAGCTGTCGGTGCGCCTTGAGCTGCAGGCGGACTGCTTCGCGGGGGTGTGGGCCAAGCACGCCGATCAGACCAAGCACATCCTCGAGCAGGGTGACGTCGAGGCAGCGCTGCGCGCCGCCTCAGCGGTCGGCGATGACACCATCCAGAAGCGCGCCCAGGGCTACGTCGTGCCCGAATCCTTCACCCACGGGAGCGCGGCCGAACGCACCAGCTGGTTCAAGCGGGGACTCGCGGGCGGCTCGATCCAGGACTGCGACACCTTCGCCGCCGCCTCCTAGTGTGATGTCCCGTTGATAACTTTACAAAGACGTTCGAGCTTGGCAAGGATCGATTCTGCTGTTGCGGTCCACATGAAGGGCCTCGGGTGTTGGTTGTAGTGATCGACGAACTCGGTGATCTTGCGTTTCAGATCGGTGACCGAGTCGAAGGAGCCGCGGCGGATCGCCTGATGAGTGATCAGTGCAAACCACCGCTCGACCTGATTGAGCCAGGAGCTGTAGGTCGGGGTGAAGTGCAGATGAAAGCGCGGCCGGCGTGCCAGCCAGGCGCGCACCTTGGCATGCTTGTGGGTGCCGTAGTTGTCGCAGATCAAGTGCACATCGAGATGTTCCGGGACGTTGGCCTCGATGTGACGCAGGAAGGAAAGAAACTCCTGGTGCCGATGCCGCTGCTTGCACTGGGTGAGGATGCTGCCGTTGGCCACATCAAGCGCCGCAAACAGTGTCGTCGTGCCGTGGCGGATGTAGTCATGGGTGATGCCTTCGACATACCCCAGGCCCATCGGCAGGACCGGTTGCGTGCGCTCGAGCGCCTGCACCTGGCTCTTCTCATCGACGCACAAAACCAAGGCGTTTTGCGGCGGATTAAGATAGAGCCCGACGACATCGCGCACCTTCTCGATGAAGAGCGGGTCGGTGGAGAGCTTGAAAGTCCGGCTGCGATGCGGCTGCACGCCAAAGAGCGACAGGTATCGATGCACCGTGGTCTTGGACAGCCCGGTCTCGGCCGCCAAGCCTCGGCCCGACCAGTGCGTCTTGCCCTTCGGTCTCGAGCGCAGTGCCGTGTTGATCAACTCGGCCACCTGCTCCTCGCTCGTGCTTCGAGGCCGACCCGGCTTAAGCTCACTATGAAGTCCGCTGATGCCGCGCTCACGATACCGTGTGCGCCACAGCGTCACCGTCGGTCGACTCACCCGGTAGCGACGCGCGACGTGGGTGTTGGACTCGCCATCGGCCATGCGCAATACCATCTGCGCACGCTTCACAAGCCCCGCAGGCAGGCTCTGCGAGCGTGCGATCGACTCCAGTTGCAGACGATCTGCCGCGTTCACCGTCAATGCTTTTGCCGGTCGTCCCATCGAGCGCTCCGCTTGCCAAGGATACTCCTTGGACCGCACTCGATGCGTAAAGTTACATACGGGTCACAACACTAGCCGGGCGACCTCGGAACGCGTGGTCCATTAGAATTCTCGTTTTAGCTCGGAGCATTGGGAGGTTTGTATGCGCACACGTCTTCCTGTCGGCGGTGTCATCTTGGCTTCCATAGTTTTTGGCGCCCTGCCGCCTTTGGTCTCCGGGGAGAACGCAGCTCCACTCCCGCCCGATGTCAAAAAGACAGTGGCTGCATTTGCCGGACACTGGGTGTTGACGGGCACGAACAGCGAACCTGGCGCGAAAGCACCAGCCCGCGTGAAGGCCGTCATCGACTGCAAATCCGCTGCACTCGGTGCAGCGGTGAACTGCCTGATCGGCGCCGATGTGTCCGGTAGCCACATAGAGGCCGCCACTGTCATCGGCTACAGCCCCGACGAGCACGTCGTGCGCTGGATGGAGATCTCTTCCACCGGGGAGTATCACGATCACCGTGGCACCTGGCACGGGACTGAAATCGGATTCGAACCGCTCACCTACACGGCAGCCGGGGCGAAGATGACGGAGTATCTGAGGATTGCCTTTCCTTCTCCTGGAAAAATGATCCTCAAGTCAACCACCAGGACGAACGACGGACCGTCGCGTCTCGAGTTGACCGGAACGCGCAGCGCATCCTGACGGGACACCGCTCAGATAAGTGTTAACACACCCTGGGGCCGCATCCCTAGGACTTGCCCGAGTAGGCCGCGCTCAGGTAGTCGAGGATGACCTGCGCCTGCTCATCGGTGATCGGCGCACCGAAGCGCTCGCGCATCTTCTGCACGGTCTTCTGCCAGCCGGCACGATCCATCGCCGGTGCGTTGGAGGGGATGTATTCCAGGCTGTGGCATATGGCGCACTCGCTGCTCGCGAGCTCGCGCCCCGGCGCGTCTTTGAGGTTAACGACGGGCTCAGCCTCCCCGGCCTGCGCGAGCGCGGCGCACAGCGCCAGTGCCGCCGTGCTGAGCCAGGTCGCGCCCCGTGTGTGCAGGCCGGACCGGCTCATACCACCTCGACCGTGACGCTCTGCACGATGTTGTCGTGATAGCCGGACGGATTGAAGGTGAGCTTGTCCGGCTGCCGCGTGCCGTTGCGGCTGACGGCGCGCACCGACACCTCGAGCACACCGCGCGCATGGGTGTCCAGCGGCTCACTGAACTCCCGCCAGGCGTAGCGGCCGAGGTTGCCGCCCAAGGTGGCTTCGCGCCAGCTGCGCCGCCCATCCGTTGAAACCTCCACGCGCGCGATGCCGGCGCCGTTGTCCCAAGCCTTGCCGCTCAAGCGGGCCGGCTCGCCGCGGCGCAGGCGCTGGCCGGCAAGCGGGCTCGTGATGAGCGAGTTCACCAGGATCTCCGTGATCGGGGTGGTCTCGGGGGTGTCCTGGGTGGGAAAGCGCGCACCCGGGAAGACACCGGCCGGCAGACGGTAGGCACCCTTCATCCAGAAGTTCGTAAGCGCCGCCGGCTCGAGGCGGACCTCAGTCAGGTGCTTCATCCAGTAGGTGCCAGTCCAGCCCGGCACGATGAGGCGCGCCGGTGCCCCGTTCCAGCGCGGCAGTGGCGCACCGTTCATCTCGTAGGCGATCAGTGTGCTGTCATCGAGCGCCCGCTCCAGCGGCAGGCTCTTGTGGAAGGCCGGTGTCGCATCCAGGGCCGGACGATCGGCACCGTGGAACCACACTTCGAGCGCATCGGCGACCACGCCGGCGCGTTCCAGCACCTCGCGCAGCCGCACGCCGCGCCACAGGGCATTGCCCATGGCGCCGTTCCCCCACTGCACGCCCGGCACGCGCGGGACGAACAGCCCGCGTCGATTGCCAGAGCACTGGTTGATAGCGGCGAGGCTCACCGGCTCGAAATCCTCGCGCAGCTGCTGCAGCGACAGTGACAGGGGATGGGCGGCACTCGCGCCCGCTACGCTCAGCCGCCAGCGCTGCGGGTCGATCTGCGGAATCAGCGCCAGGTGATAGCGCACGAAGAAGGCGTCGTTGCGGGTGAACGGTGCGATCAGATCCTTGAGCGGGGTCTCGTAGTTCGGCGGACGCGCGGCGTGACGGATGAGCGGCTGCTTACCGGCAAGCGCGCTCAGTACGTCGGCATCCGCGCCCGCCCACAGATGTGGGCCGAGGACGCCCGCGGAGGCGCCGAGGAGAAGATCACGCCGTCTGAGCATTGATACGCCGGCGCATCCGAGAAGCTATGGGAGCGACACGCGCACCCAGCGACAGCGGGTGCGCGCGTCTGCAGCCCTCAGGAGCAGGTCTTGCCGTGATCGGGGCGATTGCCCGCCGCCTTGGCGGCCGCCTCGGTCATGTATTCGCCGGCCTTGGTCTTGCCGTACCAGACATCACCGGGGCAGTGATACACCTTGCTGCTGGAGTTGACCCACACCTGACCGGGTCCGCCGCCGGGGACCGGCTGCGCGGGAGGCGTGTACTTCGAGCCCGAGGTCGAGCCCGTCGCAGCCGTAGCCGGTGCCGCCCCGGTCGCCGTCGTCGCGGCTGCCGGAGCCGTAGCCGGCGCGGAACTGGCGCCGCTGGCCGCGCTCTTGTTGATGCCACCATGGCCGCTGCAGGCGCCGCGACCGCCCTTGGAGGAGCTGCCATCGTTGCAGGTGACCATGCGCTGGCCGCCATGGCGGTGCTCGCCGCCGCCGCCGGAGCCGCCGCCGCCGTGCCACTGCCGCCGGCGGACTTGTTCACGCCGCCATGGCCGCTGCAGGCGCCGCGACCGCCCTTGGAGGAGCTGCCATCGTTACAGGTGACCATGCTGGCCGTCATGGCAGTACCCGCAGCCGGAGCGCTGCTGCTGCTCGTCGCCGGTGCCGCGGGCTCGCCGCCGCCGGTGCGGCCGCGGTGCTGCCGGAGGCGGCCGCCGTGGCCGACTTGTCGATGCCGCCATGGCCGCTGCAGGCGCCGCGACCGCCGTGGGGCGAAGTCGAGCCGTCCTTGCAGGTGACCGGGGTGGAGGCGGCATCCTGAGCGAGTGCCAGCATCGGGGCGGTGAGCAGCGCTGCGGCCAGCAGTACTCCCCGGGCCACAGACTTGGAATTGATTAGGTTCATTTGCAGCTCTCCATGTGAGTGAGCGCTTATTCTAGGAACCGCAGAATACCCCAATCACTCAGGGGGCGGAACCGCCGCCCGCGCGGCACCGCAGCGCGGCACGGGCCGCCGGCGGTGTAGGCTTGAGGCCCCTCACGAGCGGCAACCCGAAAGGTAATACACGATGGTGGCAGAGGTGCGCCCTCTTTGTTGTCTTGTGCTGCTGGCGGCGATGGTGCTGCCAGCCAGGCGCCCGGGCGGCCTGGTTCGAGCGCACGGAAGCGATCATGGGCACGCGCGTTTACGTGCAACTGTGGGCCGACGATGCGCTCAAGGGCAATCAGGCGATCGATGCGGTCATGGCCGACATGCGTCGCATCGATGACCTCATGAGTCACTACAAGCCCGACAGTCAGCTCTCGCGCATCAACCAGCATGCCAATGAGGGGCCGGTCGAGGTCGACAAGGAGCTGTTCGATCTCATCAAGCTCTCGACCTACTACTCGCAGATTACCGAGGGCGCCTTCGACATCACTTACGCAAGCGTCGGCTATCTCTACGACTACCCGAAGCACATCCACCCGACCGAGTCGCAGATCAAGAGCGCCCTGCCCGCCGTCAACTGGCGCAACATGCTGCTCGATGAGGCGCACCACACCGTGCGCTTCGAGCACCCGGGATGCGCATCGACCTGGGCGGCATTGGCAAGGGCTATGCGGTCGACCGCGGGATCGACATCCTCAAGGCCCGTGGCATCCAGCACGCGGTGGTCACCGCCGGCGGAGACACGCGCATCATCGGCGACCACATGGGGCGACCCTGGGTGGTCGCCATCCAAAATCCCGACGACCCGCAGAAAGTCGTGACGCGCATCCCGCTCTCTGACAGCGCCATGTCGACCTCCGGGGACTACGAGCGCTTCTTCGACGAGAGACGGGGTGCGCTACCACCACATCATCGACCCGCACACCGGACACTCGGCGAGCAAGGTGCGCAGCGCCACCATCCTCGCCCCGACCGCGACGCAGACCGACGGGATGTCGAAGACCGCGTTCGTGCTCGGGGCGCAGAAGACGCTCGAGATCATCAACCGCATGCCCGAGTACGATGCGGTCTTCATCACTCCCGAGGGCAAGATTCTCTACTCGAACGGGCTGCGGCCCCCGAACCCACGCCCGGGAGAGGACGCCGCCGCGCCGCCGGCTACTGGGGCGAGCCCCCGTAACTGATCTTCAGCAGCGCATCGACTTCGGTCTCGGCGGCGAGCCAGTCTTCGGCCTCGCTGCCCGGGCGCAAAGCCGCGGCGTTCGGCGCGCAGGTAGGCGTTCTCCGCAATCATGGCGTGGCGCGCTTCGGGGCTGAGCGCCACGCGCGTGCGCGGCACTGCGCCGGGCTTCGCACTCAGAGTGCGACGGGCGGGCGCCGGGCGAAGACGGGGGGATCGGGCGAACGGCGGCTGGCCATGGGTCCTCCTTGGGCGGCACGCGGTGACGCCTGCGACTCTGCGCGCGCTCGCGCTCGGCCGCGCAAGCGCGGATGCGTGAAGTGTCCGCAACAAGTGTCCGCGGCGTGTCCGCCGCCCGCAGTGCGGACAGTGCCGCGCGCGGCGGCGGACGGGCGCGCGCGGCACAGCTTTCCGTCGCATTCTCAGGCGCTTGCGTGCGCAGGGCTTGAGCGCAGCGCACCTGGCACGGGCTATGCAACTGCCTTGAGGCATGAAGCTCGCACAGCTCAGGAAGTCCGAGGACGGCACCGCGCCCATCGCCGCCATCGCGGCACCCAGGCACAGGACGTGCCGCGCGCGCAGTCAGCGCCGGGCTGGCGCCATTACTGGCGGCGCTTCGCGCTCGCCGGCGGCGCGCTGGTGCTTCTGCTGTTCGCCTGGCTGCTGTACACGGCTGGCTGCGCACCGGGGACGTGCTGTCGCGCGAGCGCCTGCGCACTGCCTCAGTGAACCGCGGCCATTTCGTGCGCGACGTCGCCGCCGAGGGCACCGTGGTCGCCGCGGTCAACCCAACGCTCTATGCCATCGCCCCGGGCACGGTGAGCTACCTGGTGCGCGCCGGGGAGGCCGTGACGAAGGACGAGCCCGCTCGCCACCCTCGACAGCCCCGAGCTCAACAACGAGTATCAGCGCGAGCGCGCCACGCTCGACAGCCTGGACGCAGCCCTCAGCCGCCAGCAGATCGAGATCCGCCGCCAGATCTTGACGAGCCAGCAGCAGGCGGACCTGGCGCAAGTGGCGATCAAGGCGGCGCAGCGCGAACTGGCGCGCAACGCAGTGGGCCTGGGACCAGCACGTCATCCCCGAGCGCGATTACAAGCGCGTCCAGCGACGATGTGGCCACCGCGCAGCTGAACTTCGATCATGCGCGTGACACCGCCAGCCTGGAGCGCGACAGCCTGGCGCTGGACCTGCGTACCAAGCGCCTGGAGCGCGACCGGCAGGCGCTGGTGGTCCAGTCGCTGCAAGCAGCGGGTGGACGAGCTCACCGTGCGCTCCCCGGTGGCCGGCACGGTCGCCAACCTCGCCGTCACGGAGAAGACCCGCGTGGCCGCGGATGCCGCCCTGATCACGGTGGTGGACCTGTCGGCGTTCGAGATCGAGTTCCAGGTCGCCGAGTCCTACGCCGGCGACATCAAGGCCGGCATGGCCGCCGCCGATCACGCTCGAGGGGCGCGACATTGCCAGGCATCGTCACCGCGATCTCCCCCGAGGTGCGGCAGAACCAGGTCATCGGGCGCGTGAAGTTCCGCGACGGCCAACCGCCGGGCCTGAGGCAGAACGAGCGCGCCGCGGTGCGCATCGTGCTCGATGAGCGCGAGCGGGTGGTGAAGTTCGAGCGCGGCTCCTTCATCGACTCCGCGACCCGGGCCGTATACGTGGTGCGCGGCAGCGAGGCGCGTGCGCGTCCCGGTCGAGCTCGGTGCCAACTCGGTCGCCGAGATCGAGGTGCTGCGCGGGCTCGCGCCCGGGGACACGGTGGTGACCTCCGACACGCGCGATTTAAACCAGGCCGCCCGATTCGCCATCTCAAACTGAAGACGCCGGAGCGCGCCGGCACCACTGCGCCTCCTCAGGAAAAGGAACTCAGCGATGCTCAGAATGCAAGACGTCAGCAAGATCTACCGCACCGATCTCATCGAGACCTATGCCTTGCGCAGCTTCTCCCTGGAGGTCGGCGCCGGGGAGTTCGTGGCGGTCACCGGGCCCTCGGGCTCAGGTAAGACGACCTTCCTCAACGTCGCGGGGCTGCTCGAGACCTTCGACTCCGGCAGCTACCAGCTGGATGGCACCGACGTGCACCAGCTCTCGGATGATGCGCGCTCGCGGCTGCGCAACGAGCGCATCGGCTTCATCTTCCAGAGCTTCAATCTCATCCCTGATCTCAACATCTCCGATAACGTCGAGGTGCCGCTGCGTTACCGGCGCATGAGCGCGAAGGATCGGCGCGAGCGCATCGGCAGCGCGCTCGACCTCGTGGGGCTAGCCTCACGCATGAAGCACATGCCCTCGCAGCTCTCCGGCGGTCAGCAGCAGCGCGTCGCCATCGCGCGCGCCATCGCCGGCGACCCTGCGTTCCTGCTCGCCGATGAGCCTACCGGCAACCTCGACTCGCTCATGGCGCGCCAAGTCATGGATCTGCTGGAGCAGATCAATGATCTCGGTACCACCATTCTGCTGGTCACCCACGACCCGGAGCTCGCGCGCCGCGCGCAGCGCAACGTGCATCTGGTGGACGGGCAGCTGTCCGACTTCCGCTCCTACGAGCCGCGCCCCGCCAGCGGTGCCAGCGCCGCGCTCTGAAGACCAAGGAACCCCGCATGCTCGGCTACTACGCCCAACTCGCCCTGCGCAGCTTCCGCCGCAATCCCGGGCTCACGGCACTCATGGTGCTCGCGATCGCCTTAGGCATCGCTGTGTGCATCATGACGCTCACGGTCTATCACGCCATGTCCGGCAACCCGATCTGGTGGAAGAACGACCGCCTGTACGCGGTCACCATGGACAACTGGGACCCCAATCAGCCCTACGACGTCAACGACAAATCGCGGCCGCCGCAGATGACCTACAAGGACACAGCGTACCTGTTCAATTCAAACATCCCGGAACGCAAGGAGGTCAGCTTCACGACCCCGGGCGTCGTCAGCGGTGGCCCGCAGACCGCGCCGCACCGAGTTCCGACGCGGGTTACGACCTCGGATTTCTTCGCGATGTTCGAGGCGCCGTTCCTCTATGGCTCCGGCTGGACGGCCGCCGCCGACCGCCCCGCGCAGCCGGTGATCGTGCTGTCGCGGCAGGAGAACGAGAAACTCTTCGGCGGCGCCAACAGCGTCGGGCGCACGCTGCGCTGGAACGACCACGAGTTTCGCGTGATCGGGGTACTCAATGACTGGTTCCCGCTGCCGCGCTTCTATGATCTCGAGAACGGCAGCCTTCAGCCCCTCGGAAGCGGCCTTCATCCCCTTCGGCTGGGCCGCCGAGATGGAGCTTCCGGCGGATGGCAACATGGACTGCTGGCGCCCCGAGAAGGTCGACACCTACAAGGACCTGCTGGCCTCGGACTGCATCTGGCTGCAGATGTGGGTCGAACTTCCCGATAGGGCGAGCCGCGAGCGTATGCAGGCTTTCATGGATGGCTACTGGGCCGAGCAGCGCAAGGCCGGGCGATTCGAGCGGCCACGTGACAACCGGCTGACCAACGTCGGCGACTGGCTGAAGGATCAGAAGGTCGTCGCCAGCGACAACCGCGTGCTGGTGGGACTCGCCTTCGCCTTCCTCGCCGTGTGCCTGATCAACACCGTGGGACTGCTGCTCGCGAAGTTCCTGAACGGCGCACCCATAACCGGCGTGCGCCGGGCCCTGGGCGCCAGCCGGCGGCACATTTTCCTGCAGCACCTGGTCGAAGTCGGCACCGTGTGTCTCGCCGGCTCCCTGCTCGGGCTCGGACTGGCAGCGCTCGGGCTGCGGGCGCTGCAGCACATGTACTCGGCCGCCCGCTTCGGCCGCCCCGGGGGTTACCAGGAGCTGATGCACCTGGATACGACGGCACTCATATGGGCGCTCGTCCTGGCGGTGCTCGCCACACTCGCCGCCGGCATGTACCCGGCCTGGCGGGTCGGACGCCTGGAGCCCGCCCGCTACCTGAAGAGCCAGTAAGGGAGATCCATGAACCTGAACGTCCGCCCGGTCCTCACCGCCCTGCTGCGCAACCGTACCGGCGCCATCCTGGTCGCCATGCAGATCGCCATCGCACTGGCGGTGCTGGTGAACGCGCTCTACATCACGACGCAGCGCATCGAGCGCATGCGACGGCCCACCGGCATCGACGTCGATAACATCTTCGTCATGTACAGCGGCGGCTTCACCACGCGCTTCAACATCAACAGTACCCTGCAGCAGGATCTGGACTACCTGCGCGGCCTCGACGGGGTGGTGAGCGCCACCGCGATCAACGCCATACCCCTGAGCAACGGCGGCAGCGCGGACTCGATCACCACCGCACCGACGGGATCCGGCCCCGATAACTACAACCGCTTCGAGGTCGACGAGCACGGTCTCGAGGCCCTCGGCGTACACCTGGTCGCCGGCCGCAACTTCCGCCACGACGAGATCCAGCCGCCGCTGGGCAAGGCGGACGCCTCGCGCTTCTTCGATGAGCTGATCTTGAGCCGCGCTGCGCGCCGTGCACCTGTTCGGGCATGAAAACCCGCTCGGCAAGCCGCTGTACGACAGCCTCGGGCAGGTCGCCACCGTGATCGGCATCGTCGACCCCGTCGTCGGGCTCCTGGCCCGCCAACGAGCATCCCGATGATGTCTTTTTCGCACCGCGGCTGGCGGCGCGCTCCGGCGTCGGCAGCTACTACCTGGTGCGCACGCAGCCCGGCCGGCGCGATGCGGTGATGCGCATCGCCGAGGAGCACCTGAGCAGCCGCCAACCCCGATCGCGTCATCACCTTCAACCGCACCCTCGCCGCCATCCGTGACCTCACCTACCTCGGTGATCGCACCATGAGCATCTACCTCCTGACCGTCACGTGCTGCCTGATCGCGGTGACCTGCTTCGGTATCTTCGCGCTCGCGACCTTCAACGTCAGCACCCGCACCAAGCAGATCGGCACGCGCCGCGCCGTCGGCGCCAGGCGCAGCGACATCATCCAGTACTTCCTGATCGAGAACGGGCTCACCACCTCGGCCGGCATCCTCGTGGGGTGCGCCCTGGCGCTCGGCGCCGGCTACTGGTTGTCGCTTGAGTACGCGCTGCCGCGCCTCAACCTCTACTTCCTGGTGGGCGGCGTGCTCGTGCTGTGGGGCATCGGGCAGCTCGCCGCCTGGCAGCCTGCGCGGCGCGCCGCGCAGGTGTCACCCTCGGTGGCGACGCGCACCGTGTGAGCGTTGCGCGGGCGGCGTTGCTCGGGGGCTGCAAGCTTGCCCGGTGCTAGCATCAGCGCCATGAACGCTCTAGCGCACCGTACGCGTGAGCCTCGCCGGCCACACGCTGCTCATCATCGATGACAGCGAGGCGGTGCGCACCGCGTTTGAGGTGCTGCTCGGGCTGCACGGTGCACGCGTGCTCGCGGCCGCCTCCCCGGCCGCCGGACTTGCGCTCGTGCGGCAGGCAGAGCCGGATCTCGTCATCCAGGACATGAACTTCCGCCGCGAGGCCACCAGCGGCGCGGAAGGGGTCGCACTGTTTCGCGAGCTGCGCGCTCAGGCGCCGCAGCTGCCGATCATCCTCCTGACCGCCTGGACGCACCTGGAGACCGCGGTCGAACTGGTGCGCGCGGGTGCGGCGGACTACCTCGCTAAGCCCTGGGACGATGCGCGCCTCATCACCACGGTGCGCAACCTCCTCGACCTGCGCACGGCGCGCGCCGAGGCCGAGGCGCTGCGTGCGGGGCGACGCCGGGCGCGCGAGCATCTGGCCGAGCGCTTTGACCTCAAGGGGATCGTCTACGAGAGCGAGGCCATGCATACCCTGGTTGCCATGGCGACCCAGGTGGCGCACGCCGACGTGCCGGTCCTCATCACCGGCCCGAACGGGGCGGGCAAGGAGGTGCTGGCGGACATCGTGCAGGCGAACTCCGCCCAGGCCGACGGGCCTTACTTTAAGGTGAACGTCGGCGCGCTGCCCCAGGAGCTCCTCGAGGCGGAGCTGTTCGGCACCGAGAGCGGCGCCTTCACCGGCGCGCGCAGCCGCGCGGGCCGCTTTGAGGCCGCCGACGGCGGCACGCTGTTCCTGGACGAGCTCGGCACCTTAAGCGGCAGCGGCCAGGCGAAACTGCTGCGCGTGCTGCAGAGCGGGGAGTTCGAGCGCCTGGGTCCAACCATACCCGCCGCACGCGCGTGCGCGTCATCGCCGCCACCAACACCCCGCTGCGCCAGGCGATGCGCGAGGGCGCCTTTCGCGAGGATCTCTTCTACCGCCTGAGCGTCATCGAGCTGGCGGTGCCCGCCCTCGCCGCACGGCGCGAGGACATTCTGCCCCTGGCGCGGCACTTCCTGCAGCCGGGTTTCCGCCTGAGCGCGGAGGCCGAGGAGCTGCTGCGCCGTCATGCCTGGCCCGGTAACGTGCGCGAGTTGCAAAACGCCATCCGGCGCGCCTGCCTGCTGTCGCCGGACACGAGCATCAGTGCGCAGGCGCTGAACCTGCCGAGCGCCCGCACCGCGGTGAGCGAGGAGCCGCAGATCGACCGCGCCAGCATCGAGCAGGCCCTGGCGCGCGCCGAGGGCGTGATTGCGCGTGCCGCGCGTGACCTCGGCCTCTCGCGTCAGGCACTCTACCGGCGCATGGAGAGACTTGGACTGAAGAGCGAGCCGCCCCGCTCCGCACCCGCGCCGTGAAGCTGCGCTCATCGCTTGCCGGGCGGGTCGCCGTAGCCCTGGCCGCGAGCGCGCTCGCCGCCGCCGCGGTGGCGGCCTTCGCGGCGCGCTGGCTGAACCTGCCGCTCGCCGCCCTCACGGCGTTGCTGCTAGTGGCGCCCCTCATTCTGTGGGGGGCACGGCGCATCACGCGGCCCTGGGTGCAGCTGGTAGGCGCGGTGCGCGACGGCATCGTCAGCCTGCGCGATCACGACTTCAGCATGAGTGTCGGCAGCACCCAGGATGCGGAGCTCGACGGCCTGAGCGCCGCCTACAACTCCCTCGGTGAGCTCTTGCGCCGCGAGCGCCTCGACCTGTACCAGCGTGAGCTGCTCTTGGATACGGTGATGCAGAGCTCGCCGCTCGCCATAGTGCTCAGTGACTTCAGCGGCCGCATCGTCTACAGCAACGTCGCGGCGCGGGCGCTCCTCAATGGCGGCCGCAAGCTCGAGGGCCTGCTCGCTGAGCGCGCTCCTGGCGCACTCCCCGGCGGCCCTGCGCGAAGCCCTCGGCGGCGGCGGCGATACGCTCTTCACCATGGACGTCGCCGGGGAGGCGGAGGTCTATCACCTCTCGCAGCGCCGCTTCCTGCTGAACGCCCGGCCGCACGAGCTGCTGCTCTTGAAGCAGCTGACGCGCGAGCTCGCCGCCCAGGAGCTCGCCGTATGGAAGAAGGTCATCCGGGTGATCGCGCACGAGCTCAACAACTCCCTCGCCCCCATCACCTCGCTCGCGCACTCCGGGCGTCTGCTCGCGCTGGCGCCCGATCCGGCGCAGCTCGAGCGCGTTTTCGCCACCATCGCCGAGCGCGCCGCACATCTGGCAACCTTCATCGAAGGCTACGGGCGCTTCGCCAAGCTGCCGCGCCCGCGCCTGCAGAGCGTGCCGTGGCCGCAGCTGCTCGCGCCGCTGGAGGGCTCGCTGCCGTGGCGCACGTTGGGTGTGCTGCCGCAGCGTCCGGGGAACCTCGATGCGCCGCAGATCGAGCAGGTGATGATCAACCTGCTCAAGAACGCCGCTGAGTCCGGCTCCGCGCCGGATCAGATCACCGTGGCGATCCATGATGAGGGCGCGGGCTTTCGCATCGAGGTGGGGGATCGCGGCAGCGGCCTCACCGAGGGCACGCTGCGTGATGCGCTGCTGCCTTTCTATTCCACCAAGGCGAGCGGCACCGGCTTAGGTCTGACTCTGTGCCGCGAGATCGTCGAAGCGCACGGCGGGCGGTTGAGTCTCGCCAACCGCGCCGGCGGCGGGGCGCTCGTGACGGTCTGGCTCCCGTGAAGTGCTATTTCTTGCGGGCCGGAGCGCGCCGGCGCGGTGCGGTGCCGCCCGCTGCGGCGGCCGCGACGTTGAGGTGCTCCAGGTAGTGTCGGAAATCCTTGCCGAGCGCGGAGTGACCGAGCGCGTACTCCACGGTCGCCTGCAGGTAGCCGAGCTTGCTGCCGCAGTCGTAGCGCTTGCCGCTGAAGCGGTAGGCATACACCGCCTCCTCGCCCATGAGAGCGGCGATGCCGTCGGTGAGCTGGATCTCCCCGCCCGCGCCGTGGCCGATGCGCTCGAGGTGCTCGAAGATCGCCGGCGCGAGCACGTAGCGGCCCACAACCGCAAGATTGGAGGGCGCCTTGTCCGGCTTGGGCTTCTCCACGATGCTCTTCACGCGGCTGGTGGCGGAGCGGTCGGCCTCCACTTCGACGATGCCGTACTTCTCGGTGTCCTTGTGCGGCACGAGCTCAACCCCGAGCACGCTCGCCCGCTTCGCCTCGTACACCTGCGCCATCTGCGCAAGACAGGCGACTTCGCTGCGGATCAGATCATCGGCCAGGTGCACGAAGAAGGGCTCTGCCCCGACCGCCGGCTGCGCGCACAGCACCGCATGCCCAAGGCCCAGGGGGGCGGGCTGGCGGATGTAGATGCAGGAAGCGTACGAGGGCAGCACGCTGCGCAGCTGGTTCAGCAGATCGCTCTTGCCCTGCTGCTCGAGCATGGTCTCGAGCTCCTGGTCGGAGTCGAAGTGATCCTCGATGGCGCGCTTGGAGGCGCCGGTGACGAACACCAGGCGGCGGGCGCCCGCGGCGAGTGCCTCCTCCACCGCGTACTGGATGAGGGGCTTGTCGACCACGGGCAGCATTTCCTTGGGGCTCGCCTTGGTCGCTGGCAGAAAGCGCGTGCCGCGGCCGGCCACGGGAAACACGGCGGTGCGGATCACCGCTCCGGGAACTCGTCCTCATCGAATCCACCTCTGCGGTCGGCTGGCTTAACTGGCGCGCAAGTGTAGCCGCAGCGCGCACCGCCGTGGCAGGACCTGTCGCTTTAAGAATCTTAGGAGCGGCCGTGCGGCGTGGTCAGCGCGCTCAGCCCACTTGAAGACCGCCGGACGCATGCTGTCCCAGGAACGGCACTTCGGGCAGCGCCAGTACCAGCCCACGCTGTGCAGGCCGCAGTCATCGCACTGGTAGCGTCCGCCGGCATCCCCGATGCGCGTCAGAAGCGTGCTTAAGGAATTGGCTTCCGCGGCCGAGGCGACGCCGAGCCCCAGCTCGCATGTTGACCCCCGGGAGCCGTGCCACCTCCTCCGGCGGGCATGGCGGTGGCGAGCAGCCAGGCGAGCTGGCGCGGGCTCACCCGCCCGCTGACCTGCAGGCGCCGGCCGAGCTCGCGCGAGCATATCGGCACTGCCGGCGCGGCGCGCCGTGCCGAGCACTGCGCGGGATGATCTCGAGCGCCAGCCCCGGGGAAACCTCCAGCGCGTGCAGGTACAGCAACAGCGCGGCCGCTGCATCCCCGCCGGCTTCGGCGATGCGCGCGGCCAGGATGTCGGCCCGCGGCAGCTGCGCATCGTGGGTGCGCGCCTGGCGCAGCAGCGTGCGGGCGCGCTCGGCCTCACCCTGCACCAGCGCCTGCTCGGCGAGCTCGCACAGGTAATGGGCCGCAACCTGCGCACGCTCGGCCTGCACGTTCGCGGGCAGCTCGTGGAAGATCTTCAGCGCCTTGGCCCAGTCGCCCTGCGCCTCGTAGATCCCGACCAGGTGATCAAGCGCCGCGCGCCGGTAGTCGCGCGAGGCCGACAGCTCTTCCAGCACCCGCTCGGCGCGGTCCATGAGACCGGCGCTCTGGTAGTCCTGGGCCAGCTCGAAGGCGGCGCGGTCCGTAGAGCGTGCCGTGGTCGCGCAGGCGCGAGTGGATGGCGATCGCGCGGTCGACCTCACCGCGGCGCCGGAACAGGCTCCCGAGCGCGAACTGGATCTCGGCGGCATCTCCGTCCGCCTGCGCCATGCGCGCGAAGATCTCCGCGGCGTGATCGAAGCGGTCGTTGATGAGGTGATCGAGGCCTTCGTAGTAGTCACGCGGCAGGCGCACGGTGCGGGCCGCGCCGTTCTTGCGGCCGAGAAAATAGGCGGCCAGGCCCACTACGATGAAGGCCAGCGCGAGAAACATCGGCGGCAGTTCGAACACGCCCCCGAGACTAGCAGGTTGCGCGGCAGCACCGATAACCGCGCCGGGCTGCCGCGCGCTTGAGCAAGGATCAGTCGCGGATCGGGCTGTCCGCCCCGTCATTGACCCGCTCGCGCAGGTCCTTGCCGGGCTTGAAGTGCGGCACGTGCTTGCCCGAGAGCGCCACCGCTTCGCCGGTCTTGGGATTTCGCCCCTGACGCGGCGGGCGGAAGTGGAGCGAGAAGCTGCCGAAGCCCCGGATCTCGATGCGCTCCCCCTGGGAGAGCGCATCGCTCATGATCTCGAGGATCTGCTTCAGCGCCAGCTCCACGTCCTTCGCCGGCAGATGCTTCTGCTTGGCGGTGATGATCTCGATGAGTTCCGACTTCGTCATTGCGCTCAATCAGCGACTCTCTCCGGACTCGATTTGCTCCTTGAGCAGATCCCCCAGGCTCGTGCCCGAGGAACTACTGGACTCGGAGCGGTAGCTGGATACCGCTTCCGCCTCCTCGTGCGCTTCCTTGGCCTTGATCGAGAGGGAGATCGTGCGTGACTTGCGGTCGACGCCGGTGAACTTGGCTTCCACTTCCTCGCCGACTTTCAGCACCGCGCGGGCATCCTCGACGCGATCGCGGCCGAGCTCGGAGGCGCGCAGCTGACCTTCGATGCCGTTGCCCAGATCGATGACCGCACCGCGTGCGTCGACTTCCTTGACCACGCCGCGCACGATCGTGCCCTTGGGGTTGTCGGCGATGTAGGAGGAGAAGGGGTCCTTGGCGAGCTGCTTGATGCCTAAGCTGATGCGCTCGCGCTCCGGGTCGATGGACAGCACCATGGCCTCCAGCTGCTGGCCCTTCTGGTAGTTGCGCACTGCCTCTTCCCCGGGCATGTCCCAGGAGATGTCCGAGAGGTGCACCAGGCCGTCGATGTTACCGGGCAGGCCGATGAAGATGCCGAAGTCGGTGATCGACTTGATCTGGCCGCCGACCTTGTCGCCGCGGTTGTAGTTCTCGGCGAACTCCTTCCACGGGTTGGCCTGGCACTGCTTAAGTCCGAGCGAGATGCGGCGGCGCTCCTCGTCGACATCCAGCACCATGACCTCGACTTCCTGGCCGGTGTGCACGACCTTGGCAGGGTTCACGTTCTTGTTGGTCCAGTCCATCTCGGACACGTGCACCAGACCCTCGACGCCGTCCTCGATCTCCACGAACGCGCCGTAGTCGGCGATGTTGGTGACCTTGCCGAACACGCGGGTGTTGGGCGGGTACCGGCGGGCGATGTTCTGCCAGGGATCCGCCCCCAGCTGCTTCAGCCCCAGGCTCACGCGCGAACGCTCGCGGTCGAACTTCAGGATCCGCACCTCGACCTCATCGCCCACCTTGACGACTTCGCTCGGGTGTTTGACGCGCTTCCACGCCATGTCGGTGATGTGCAGCAGGCCGTCGATGCCGCCCAGGTCGACGAACGCACCGTAGTCGGTGAGGTTCTTGACCGTGCCTTTCACGACCGCGCCTTCCTGCAGGTTGTCCATGAGCGCGGAGCGCTCGGCGGAGAATTCCTGCTCGACCACGGCGCGGCGCGAGACCACGACGTTGTTGCGCTTCTGGTCGAGCTTGATGACCTTGAACTCGAGCGGCTTGCCCTCGAGGTAGGAGGTATCGCGCACCGGGCGCACATCGACGAGCGAACCGGGCAGGAACGCGCGGACGTTCTCGATCTCCACCGTGAAGCCGCCCTTGACCCGACCGGTGATGACACCGGTGACGATCTCGGACTTGTTGAAGGACTCCTCGAGCCGTGTCCAGGTGCGCGCCCGCTTGGCCTTCTCGCGCGACAGGCGCGTCTCGCCGGTGCCGTCTTCCACCGAGTCGAGCGCGACTTCGACCTGATCGCCGGCCTTGACCTCGATCTCGCCGCGTTCGTTCTTGAACTGCTCAAGCGGAATGACGGCCTCGGACTTGAGGCCTACGTTGACGATGACGACGTCATCGGTGACATCGACGATGAGCCCGGTGAGGATCATCCCCGGGCGGATGCGCTGGTTGGCGAGACTTTGCTCGAAGAGCTCTGCGAAACTTTCTGTCATACCTTCACTTCGCACGCTTAACGGGCGTGCCTGTACTGAAACCCCAATCCTCAGGGTCCAGGAAAAAGTAACGGGCACGCGCATCCTGCGTGTGCCAACCTTCAATACCTTCCGTGCGTATCGCGACGAGCGGCTAGCGCCACAAGCCTCGAGCGGCCCCCAGTTCCAGCACCCGGCCAACGACCGCCTCCACGGGCATGCCGGTGGAGTCGATCACGCAGGCATCGGGCGCTGGCCTCAAGGGTGCGACCCGGCGGGTCTGATCCCTTGCGTCCCGCTCGGCTATCTCGCGCGAAAGGGCGGGAAGGCTAACATCGGATCCCTTGTCTTTCAACTGCTTATGCCGCCGCAGGGCCCTCTCCTCGGGGGTCGCGGTCAGGAATATCTTCAGCGGCGCGCCGGCAAAGACCACCGTCCCCATGTCGCGCCCGTCGGCCACCAGGCCGGGGGGCTGAGCGAAGGCCCGCTGGCGCTCCAGCAGCGCCTGGCGTACCTGGGGCCAGGCCGCCACCCGGGAGGCCCCGGCGCCGGCGCTCTCGGAGCGGATCGCGGCGGTCACGTCCTCGCCATCGAGCAGCACCTGCTCGCTCCCGTCGGCCGCGGAGCCGAAGGTGACCTGCATGGCGGCGGCCAGCTGGGCGTGCCGCGCCCGGTCCTCGAGCTCAAGGCCCTGGCGCGTCCCGGCGAGCGCCACCAGGCGGTAGAGCGCCCCGCTGTCGAGCAGGTGCCAGCCGGCACTGCGGGCGACGGCGCGGCTGATCGTGCCCTTGCCCGAGCCGCTCGGACCGTCGATGGTGACCACGGGAATCGGGGTGGAGTCGCTCATCGTGCGCAAGCCTGCAGTCAGACAGCCTCGATCTGCAAGCCGGCCGCGCGCGCGGTCGCGATGAAACCCGGAAATGAGGTGGCAACGTTCGCCACGTCCAGGATTTCGATCGGGGCGGTGGCACGCAGTGCCGCCACGGCGAAAGCCATCGCAATGCGGTGATCGCCGAGACTGTCCAGGATGCCACCGCCCAAGTGCGGCGCGCCGCGCAGCCACAGGCCATCGGGCAGCAGCCGATTCTCGACCCCGAGCGCGCTGAGCCCGGCTGCCATCCCCGCCAGGCGGTCGCTCTCCTTGACGCGCAGCTCGTGCGCGCCGCGCACCACGGTCTCGCCGCTGGCGCAGGCGGCGGCCACGAAGAACACCGGAAACTCATCGATCGCGAGCGGCACGAGCGACTCCGGTACCGTGATGCCGCGCAGCGCGCTCTTGCGCACCTCCAGATCCGCGATCGGCTCGGCGGCAGCGCCCGCCGCAGCAGCGCGCGGGTGCACGCGGATGTCCGCCCCCATGCGCTGCAGCAGCTGCAGGAGCCCGGTGCGCGTCGGATTGACGCCGACGTTCTCGAGGATGAGGGGTGATTCGGCCGCAAGACAGCCGGCGACCATGAAGAAGGCGGCGGAGGAGAAGTCCGCCGGCACCTCGATCGCAGTGCCGCGTGAGGCGCTGGCCGCCCTCGAGCGCAAGCGTCGCTCCCTCGCGCAGCACCTGCACGCCGAAGGCGGCGAGCATGCGCTCGGTATGATCGCGCGAGGGCGCAGGCTCGGTGATGCGCGTGCGCCCGCGAGCCCCCAGGGCGGCGAGGAGCAGCGCTGATTTCACCTGCGCGCTCGCCACCGGGAGTGCGTACTCAATGGCCTGCAACTGCGCCACCGGGCGCAGCTGCACCGGCGGGCGCCCATCACAGGTCTCGACCTGCGCGCCCATCAGACGCAAGGGCGCCGCCACGCGCTCCATCGGCCGACGCATGAGCGAGGCGTCCCCGATCAGGGTCGAGGGGAAGGCCTGGCCGGCCAGCAGGCCCATCATCAGTCGCATCGCGGTGCCGGCGTTGCCCATATCGAGCGGCGCTGCGGCGCCGCCTGAGTCCCTGGGCACCCACTCCGTGCACCTTGGCCTCGGTGGTGGTGAGCCATTCGATGCGAACCCCGAGCGCCCCGAGTGCGCGTGCGCTTGCCAGGCAGTCCTCGCCCGCAAGAAAGCCGCGGATGTGGGTCGCACCCGTGGCGATGCTGCCGAGCATGAGCGCGCGGTGCGAGATCGACTTGTCCCCCGGCAGGGCGAGCGAGCCGGCGATTTGGCCGCCGGGCGCAACACGAAAGCGGGCGCTGCTCGCCCTCCCTCACAGCACGGCCCGCGGATAGGAGCCCAGCAGCCGAAAGAGCGATGCGCGCTTCTTGAGGGCCGCGAGCGCCTTGGCGATATTCTTGTCCTCGGCGTGCCCCTCGAAGTCGATGAAGAACACGTAGTCCCACTTGCGCCGGCGCGAGGGCCGCGACTCGATGCGGGTCAGGCTCACGCGGTGGCGCGCCAGGGGCTCGAGCAGGCGGTGCAGGGCTCCCGGCGCATCGGTGTGCAGCACCGAGACCAGAAGCGTAGTGCGGTCCTCGCCGCTCGGGGCGAACAGCTTGCGTCCCAGCACCAGGAAGCGCGTGGTGTTGTCCGCCTGATCTTCGATCTCCGCGGCCAGCACCTTCAGGCCGTAGACCTCGGCGGCCGTCTCCCCGGCGATCGCCGCGGTGCCCTTCTCATCGCGCGCGCGGCGCGCACCTTCCGCGTTGCTCGAGACCGCCACCTGCTCGATGCCCGGCAGATGCTCCTCGAGCCACGCGCGGCACTGGGCCAGTGACTGCGGATGCGAGCACACGCGCACGATGCGCCCGAGCGTGCTCATGCTGCCCATCAGGTGCTGGCGGATACGCAGCTCCACCTCCCCGCAGATCTTCAGAGGCGAGCTCAGGAAACGGTCCAGGGTGTGGTTGACGGTGCCCTCGGTGGAGTTCTCGATCGGCACCACGCCGAAGTCGGCGCTGCCGGCCTCGACCTCGTGGAACACCTCGTCGATCGCACTCAAGGGCAGCGCCCGCACCGAGTGACCGAAGTGATTGAGCACTGCGGTCTGGGTGAAGGTGCCTTCCGGGCCGAGGAACGCCACTTTGAGCGGTTCCTGCTGCGCCAGGCACGCCGACATGATCTCGCGGAACAGGCGCAGCACTTCCGCATCGCGCAGCGGACCTGAGTTGCGCGCCCGCGCGCGCCTGAGCACCTGCGCTTCGCGCTCCGGGCGGTAGAAGTCCACCGCGCGCCCGGCGGCGCTCTTGGACATGCCTACCGCCTGCGCCAGGCGCGCGCGCTCGGAGATGAAGCGGTGAATCTGTTCATCGACCGCATCGATGCGCGCGCGCACCGCTTCCAGGTCCGCTGTGAGGGGCTTCGCCCCGGGCACGGGTGCCACCTGCGGCGCGCTCTTCTTCCTGCTGTTTCTGGCCAACGCTCTGCCCCCTAAACGATACGGGCGCACAGCACGCCCGCAATGGCGCGAATCCTCGCCACTACCGCCTCACTCACCGCGCCGTCGGCATCGATCAGCGTGTAGGCGAACTCGCCGCGCGACTTGTTCAACAGGTCCGCGATGTTCAGCTGGGCTGCGGCCAGGCACGTGGAGATCTGTCCGACCATGTTCGGCACGTTGCTGTTGGCGATCGCCAGTCGCGTGGTGGTGGGCACGCGCGCGAGGACCGCTTCCGGGTAGTTGACGCTGTTACGGATATTGCCGTTCTCGAGGAAATCGCGCACCTGCTCGGCCACCATGACGGCGCAGTTCTCCTCGGCCTCCCCGGTGGAGGCGCCGAGGTGCGGCAGGGTGACCACCTGCGGGTGATCCTTGAGCGCAACACTCGGGAAGTCGCACACGTAGGCGTGCAGGCGAGCGGCGCCGAGGGCTTCCAGCACCGCCGCATCATCCACGATGCCGGCACGCGCGAAGTTCAGGAGCGTGCCGTCGGGCTTCATGAGCGCCAGGCGCGGCCCATTCACCAGCTGGCGCGTCGCATCGTTGAGCGGCACGTGCACGCTGACCGCATCGGCGCGCCCGAACAGGTCCTCGAGTGAGCGCGCCTGCTCGACGTTGGCGGACAGCTGCCAGGCACGCTGCACGGTGATCTGCGGGTCGTAGCCGAGCACCTTCATGCCGAGCGCCAGCGCGGCATTGGCGACTTCCACCCCGATGGCCCCAAGCCCCACTACCCCGAGCGTGCGACCCGGGAGCTCGAAGCCGACGAAGCGCTTCTTGCCGGCCTCCACCGCGGCATCGATCGCGGCATCATCGCCCTTGAGACTGCGCGCGAACTGCCACGCCGGTGCGATATTGCGGGCCGCGAGCAACAGGCCCGCCAGCACCAGCTCCTTCACCGCGTTGGCGTTGGCTCCCGGGGCGTTGAAGACCGGAATGCCGCGGCGGCTCATGGCCGCCACCGGGATGTTGTTGGTGCCGGCGCCCGCGCGCCCGATGGCCCGCACGCCGGGGGCGACCTCGAAGCGGTGCATGTCGGCCGAGCGCACCAGGATCGCATCCGGGTCACTGAGGGCCGGGCCGACCTCATAACGCGGTGGCGGCAGACGCGCCAGTCCCTTGGCACTGATGTCGTTGAGGGTGAGGATGCGGTAGGTCATGGACACTCAGCCGTGGCGACGCTCGAATTCGTGCATGAAGGCGACCAGGGCTTCAACGCCCGCAAGCGGCATCGCGTTGTAGAGACTGGCGCGCATGCCCCCGACCGAGCGGTGCCCCTCGAGGTTGGTAAGGCCCGCGGCACGCGCCTGGGTGAGGAAGCTCTGGTCGAGCTCGGGCTCCGTGAGCGTGAAAGGCACGTTCATCCATGAGCGGCACTCGGCTGCGACCGGGCTGCGGTAGAAGCCCGAGGCTTCGATGGTGCCGTACAAAAGCTGCGCCTTGGCCTCGTTGACCGCCGCGATCGCTGTCAGCCCCCCCTGCGCCTGCAGCCACTTGAAGACCAGGCCGGCCATGTACCAGGCGAAGGTCGGGGGCGTGTTGAGCATCGAGTCCTCGGCCGCCAGCGCCTGATAGTCCAGCACCGCAGGGGTTGCGGGACGGGCGCGCCCCAGCAGGTCCTCACGCACGATCACCACCGTGAGCCCGGCGGGACCGATGTTCTTTTGCGCGCCGGCGTAGATCAGTCCGAACTTCGCCACCGGCAGCGGCCGCGACAGCAGCGTGGAGGACATGTCAGCAACTAGTGGTACGGCACCGCTGTCGGGCACGTAGGGAAACTCGACGCCGCCGATGGTCTCATTGACCGTGTAGTGCAGGTAGGCGGACCCGGGACGCAGGTGCAGCGATTCGGGCGCCGGCACGGTGGTGTAGCGCGAGGCGGCTTCATCGGCACGGACGCTCAGGTCCGCGATGAAGCGCCGCCCTTCGGCGATCGCCTTTTGCGACCAGGCCCCGGTGTTGAGGTAGTCGGCCTGCGCCTCTGCGCGCGCGAGGTTCAGCGGCACGGCGGCAAACTGCAGCGTGGCGCCGCCCTGCAGGAACAGCACCTTGTAAGAGGACGGGATTAAGAGCAGCTCGCGCAGGCGTTGCTCGGCCTCGCGGGCGATGGCCATGAAGGGCTTGCTGCGGTGGCTGACCTCCATCACCGACATCCCAGAGCCGCGCCAGTCGCTAAGCTCTGCGCGTGCCTCCTCGAGGACTGCCAGGGGCATCGTCGCCGGCCCCGCGGCGAAATTGAATACGCGCACGGCCCCTCTCCAAGGTCGTCTTCACACCATCAGGGAATGCCGCGATCTTAGCAACGCGCGGCGGCGCTCGTGTCAGAACTTTTCGGTCTAAGTATCCGCCGCCGGGGGGCCCGCGTCCGCCTGTGCAGGCTCGCCCGCCGTGGCACTCTCATCGGCGCCCTCCAGGCTCTCGATGCGCTCGATCCCGACCAGGCGCTCGCCTTCGTCCAGGCGGATGAGACGCACCCCCTGGGTATTGCGCCCCTGCACCGAGATCTCATCCACGGTGGTGCGCACCAGCGTGCCGCTGGAACTGATGAGCATGATTTCCTGCCCGGCCTGCGCCTGCAGTGCGGCCACCGTGAAGCCGTTGCGATCGGAGGTCTGCAGCGCGATGACGCCCTGGCCGCCGCGCCCGTGCGAGGGAAAGTCCTCGAGCGGGGTGAGCTTGCCGTAACCGGTGGCAGACGCCGTGAGGATGTGGCCCGTGCCCACGACGATGAGCGCGATCAGGTCGTGCCCGGGGGACAGGCGGATGCCGCGCACGCCGGTGGCCTCGCGCCCCATGTGGCGCACCTCGTTCTCGTGGAAGCGGATGGCCTTGCCGCCGGAGGAGACGAGAATGATCTCGCGCTCCGCGTCAGTGATCGCGACGCCGACCAGCTGATCATTGTCGGCCAGATCCACGGCGATGATGCCGGAGGTGCGCGGGCGCGAGAAGGCCGCGAGCGGGGTCTTCTTCACCGTGCCGGCGCGCGTCGCCATGAAGACGAAGTGCTGCTCGTCGTACTGCTTCACCGGCAGCAGCGCGTTGATCTTCTCGCCCTCCTCCAGCGGCAGCAGGTTCACCATCGGCTTGCCGCGCGCCCCGCGCCCGGCCTGCGGCAGCTCGTACACCTTCAGCCAGTACACCTTGCCGCGGTTGGAGAAGCACAGCACGGTGTCGTGGGTGTGGGCGACGAACAGCTTCTCGACGAAATCCTCATCCTTCACGGCGGTGGCGGTCTTGCCGCGGCCGCCGCGGCGCTGGGTCTGGTATTCGGTGAGCGGCTGGCTCTTGGCATAGCCGGCGTGCTCAAGGTCACCACCACGTCCTGCGGCTCGATCAGGTCCTCGGTGGTGAGGTCCAGATGATCGCGGTTGATCTCGGTGCGGCGCGCATCGCCGTAGGCCTCGCGCACCTCGATGAGCTCGGCGCGCACCACCTCGGTGAGGCGCTCCGGGCGCGCCAGGATGTCGTTCAGGTCGCGGATGCTCTCCAGCAGCTCCATACTCGGCGATGATCTTGTCCTGCTCGAGCCCGGTGAGGCGGTGCAGGCGCATGTCGAGGATCGCCTGGGCCTGCACTTCCGAGAGCTGGTAGCTGTCCGGCGTGAGGCCGAACTCCGGCGCCAGCGCCTGCGGCCGGGTCGAGATCGCCCCGGCGCGCTCCAGCAGCTCCGTGACCACGCCCGGCGCGCCAGCCGCGCGCCAGCAGCGCGGCGCGCGCCTCCGCCGGCGCGGGCGCCGCCTTGATGAGCGCGATCACCTCGTCGATGTTGGCGAGCGCCACCGCCAGGCCCTCGAGGATGTGGGCGCGGTCGCGGGCCTTGGCGAGGTCGAAAATCGTGCGGCGCGTGACGATTTCGCGACGGTGCCGGATGAAGGCCTCCAGCATCTCCTTCAGCGACATCAGCTTCGGCTGGCCGTCCTGCAGCGCCACCATGTTGATGCCGAACACCGTCTCCATCGGCGTCTGCGCGTAGAGGTTGTTGAGGACGATCTCGGTGACTTCGCCGCGCTTGAGCTCGATGACGATGCGCATGCCGTCCTTGTCGGACTCATCGCGCAGGCCGTCGCTGGCGATGCCGTCGAGCAGCTTCTCGCGCACCAGCTGCGCGATGCGCTCGATCAGGCGCGCCTTGTTCACCTGGTAGGCAGCTCGGTGACCACGATCGCCTGGCGGTCGCCCTTGCCGACCTCCTCGATGCTGACCCGCGCGCGCACCGACAGGCGCCCGCGGCCGGTGCGGTAGGCGGTGGCGATCTCCTGGGCGCCGTTGATGATGCCGCCGGTCGGGAAATCCGGGCCCGGCATGTGCTGCATCAGCGCGGCGAGCGGTCAGCGCCGGATCATCCAGGAGCGCAAGGCAGGCGTTGACGTCTCGGTGAGGTTGTGCGGCGGGATGTTGGTCGCCATGCCGACCGCGATGCCGGTCTGGCCGTTGATCAGTAGGTTCGGCACCCGCGTCGGCAGCACCGAGGGCTCGTGCTCGGACTCATCGTAGTTGGGCGCGAAATCGACAGTTTCCTTCTCGATATCCGCCAGCAGCTCGCTCGCGATGCGCGACATGCGCACCTCGGTGTAGCGCATGGCCGCCGGCATATCCCCGTCGACGGAGCCGAAATTGCCCTGGCCGTCGACCAGCAGGTAGCGCATCGAGAACGGCTGCGCCATGCGCACGATGGTGTCGTAGACGGCCGTGTCGCCGTGCGGGTGGTACTTGCCGATGACGTCGCCGACGACGCGCGCGGACTTCTTGTAGGCCTTGTTCCAGTCGTTGCCGAGCTCGCGCATGGCGTACAGCACGCGCCGGTGCACGGGCTTCAGGCCGTCGCGCACATCGGCAGCGCACGCCCGACGATGACGCTCATCGCATAGTCGAGGTAGGACTGCCGCATCTCGTCTTCGAGACTGACCGGCAGGATTTCGCGGGCGATTTCGGCCATTAATCGCTGAACTCTGGCGGCCCTACGAGGGCCGAAACAAAGCGCGAATTCTACCACGAAGCGGGCCGCGAACCCTCACCTTTACTCCCTCGCGCCGGCATGCGCGGCCGCGCGTGCCGTGCAGCGCACCGATATACTCCGCGACAGGCTTTTCCAGCCTGCGCACGATGCCAGCGAGAACCCGTCGACCTGCTGATCGAGCCGCGCTGGCTGCTGCCCATGACGGCCGGCGGCGCCGTGCTCGAGGGGCACGCGGTGGCGTTGACGCCGGACGCATCGTCAGCGGTCGGCCCGGCGGCCGAGCTGAGCGCGCGCTACGCGGCGCGCGAACACGTGCGGCGCGAGCAGCCACGCGCTGCTGCCCGGCCTGGTGAATGCCCTACCCGCTGCAGCCACACGCTGCTGCGGGCCGCGTGCCCACGGCGGCGGCGGCCTGCCGGCGCAGCGCTGCGATGCGCGGCGCCGGCGCCGACTTCGTGCGCGACGGCACGCGCCTGGCGATCGCCGAGATGCTGCGCGCCGGCATCACCTGCTTTGCCGACCTCGAGCCCCCACCCCGAGGAGACCGCGCGCGCCGCGGCCGCCGCGCAGATGCGCGCCTCGATCGGACTGCCGGTGACCGAGGGCCCGATGAGGGCGGAGGATGCCACCGCGCAAGCTCGCGCGCGCCGAGCGGCTGTGGGATGAGTACCGCTCCGATCCGCGCATCAGCCTGTACTTCGCCCCGCTGGGCAGCCGCCGCTCTGAGTGAGGCACCCTCGGCCGGGTGCGCCGGGTGGCCGATGAGCTCGAGGCACGCGTGGCCCTGTGCGTGACCGGCTGAATTCGCAGCCGAGGCTGCGGGCGTGCGCGATCGGCCGCGCCGCGCGGGGAGCCCTGGGGGTCACGCTCTCTCGGCCGCCTCGCCAATCTGGGCCTGCTGCGCCCGGGGTTCGCGGCGATCGGCGCGCTGGATGCCGCCGAAGCAGGAATCATCGAACGTCACGGCGCTGCTCTCATCGCCTGTCCGCAGGCCAGCCTGCGCGCCGGCGTGCACCGGGCATGCCGCTGTTGGAAGGTGAGCGCACTCGGACTCGGCAGCGGCAGTCCGGCCGAGGCTGGGGTACCGCTGGACATGTTCGCTCGAGGCTCCGCTGGCCGCGCTCCTTCGGCGGCTTCGGCGCCGCGCTGGGCACTGCGGCTGGTGACCCTCAGGCAGCGCCGACCGCGCTCGGCCTTGCCGGCCTAGGTGGGCTCCATCGAAGCGGGCAAGGCCGCCGACCTGACCTGCATCGCGGTGGGGTGCGCTCACGGCGCGCCGCAGTGCGAGCTTGAGGAGCTCATCGTCTTTGGCGAGCACCCGCGCCCAGGTGAGCGATGTATGGCACCGGCGGGCCGCGACCGCGGTGCCCGTCCACGCGCGGCTCGGCCTTCGATGCCCAGGAGCTCGGCGCCTGCCCGGCGCGCTGGACGTAGCGTCTGAAGCGCGGAGGCTCGCCGCATGAGCGCACCCCGCCCACGGCACGCAACGCGGACCCCGCCGAGGCTCGCCAAGTTCGATGCCGGCGCCGCAGGATTCTGGGACCCGCACGGTGAGTTCCGCCCCCTGCACCTGCTGAATCCGCTGCGCGCCCGCTTCATCGCCGAGCAGCGCCGCCTCCCGCTGGCCGCTGCCGCCTGCTTGATGTCGGCTGCGGCGGCGGCCTCCTCGCCGAGAGTCTGGCCGCGCCGGGGCGCGGGTGAGCGGCATCGACCTGGCCCCGGGCATGATCGAGGTCGCGCGCCTGCATGCCGCCCCCGCGGCGCTCGCATCGATTACCGCGTCGCCGGGCCGAGCCGCTGCGGGCGGGAGCGCCGCCAGCCTTTGATGCCCTCACCTGCCTGGAGATGCTCGAGCACGTGCCCGCCCGGCCGCCACCGCGGCGCGACTTGCCGCCTCGCTGAGCCCCGGCGGCGCCTGTTCGTCTCGACCCTGAACCGCAACCTGAAGTCGTTCCTCATGGCGTCGTCGGCGCCGAATACCTGCTGCAGGCTCATCCCGCGCGGCACACACGAGTATGAGCGCTTCATCCGCCCGGCCGAGCTCGCGCGCTGGGCCCGCGCCGCGGGCCTGACGCTCGCGCCACCGCCGGCATCGAGCTCAACCCCTTCACCCAGCGCGTGACCGTCAGTACCGACGTCTCGGTGAACGACCTGCCCATTTCGCCCGGTGAGCACCCCCTTCATCTATTCCTGGTCGGCGCCACCCTGCTCCACGGGGCGGGTGCTGGGCGCGCTGGCACCTCCGCGCCGCGCACCGGCGTCGAGGCGCTGCGCGTGCAGCCTGACGCGGCCGCGGGTGCGGCTGAGCCCGGGCCGCCAAGGACAGCGAACGGGTGGCGATGCTCGAGCAGTCCGAGCGCCTGCGCGCCGCCTTCGACTCGGTTGCCGGGGGAGACGCCTGCGCGCCAACAGCGAGCTGTTTCTGCGCATGGCGCGCGAGGCCCTCGGGCGCGAGCAGGTGCATCGCTACGGGGGCGCTCAAGGAGCGCGAGGTCGCGATCGGCCAGCTCGTCGAGCCCCTGCGCGCGGCGCTGGAGCGCACCGAAGCGCAGGTGCAGGCCCTGGAGCGTGAGCGGCGTGATGCATTCGCGAGCCTGCGCGTCCAGATCGAGGGGCTGGCCGGCGGACAGGCGCAGCTGCCGCGCGAGACCCGCGACCTCGTACCGCGCTGCGCCGCCCCGAAGTGCGCGGCCGCTGGGTGAGCTCACGCTGCGCGCCTGGTCGAGTCGCGGGGCTTGTCCGAGCACTGCGATTTCAGCGAGCAGCAGCACATCGCCGCCGATGAGGGCGCGCTGCGCCCCGACCTGGTGGTGCACATGCCCGACGCGCGCGACCTGTGATCGATGCCAAGACACCCGCTCGATGCCTACCTCGCCGCCCTCGAAGCCGCCAGCGACGAGGAGCGCCAGCTCGCCCTCAGCGCCACGCGCAGCAGGTCCAGCCGCGGGTGCGCGAACCGGCCTCCAAAGCCTATTGGGCGCAGTTCGAGAGGAGCCCCGAGTTCGCGGTGCTGTTCCTGCCCGGGCGACCAGTTCCTGTCCGCCGCCCTCGCCGAGCGCCCGGAACTGCTCGAGACCGCGCTCTCGCAGAGCGTGATCATCGCCACTCCCTCCACGCTCGTGGCGCTGCTGAAGGCGGTGGCCTACGGCTGGCGCCAGTCGGCGGTGGCGCAGAACGCCGCGAGATCCGTGACCTCGGCCAGGAACTCTACCGGCGCCTGGGCACCTTCAACACCCATCTGGGCCGCATGGGCGCACGGCTGAGCTCGGCGGTGGAGGCCTACAACGCCGCGGTCGGCTCCCTCGAGCGCCAGGTCATGCCGCAGGCGCGCCGCTTCCATGACCTCGGTGTCACCGCCGACGCCCCGACGCCTGCGCTGGAGCCCATCGGTCAGCTGGTGCGCAGCAGCGGCGCCCCGAGCGTAGCGGAGACCCCCGCGGTAGCTGCGCCGGACAACGAGACCAGCGCCGCCGGTGACGCCCCCCATGTCCGCAAGGGCTGAAGCCTCGCCCGCCCGCGCGCTCGCCTGGCTCTACTGCCCCCCGGCGCAACGAGCGGTGCTCGGCGCGCTGCTGGCAATCGAGGCGGAAGTGCGCGCCGGAGTCGATGCACCTCTGGAGCACGAGGTCGCGCACACGCGCCTGAACTGGTGGCGCGAGGAATGCGTGCGGCTCGCGGACGGCAGCGCGCTCCACCCCCTCTGCCGCGAGCTTGCGGCGGGCTGTGCCGCTTCGGACCGCGCGCTCCTGGCGGGGGTCGGGGGCCTGGTGGACCTCGCCCGCTGGGATCTGGCGCAGGCTACCTTCGGCTCACGCCGCGAGCTCACCGCATACTGCGAGCGCTGGAGCACGGCTCTCATCCTGCCGTGGGCACGCTGCGCGGTGCCGGGCATCGCCGCAGCGCACGTGCTGCCGGTGGGCAGCGCCCTCAAGGAGCTCGAGCTGCTGCGCAGCCTCCTGCCGGACGCACGCGCCGGTCGCGTGCGCCTGCCACTCGATGAGCTCGAGCGTGCGGGCCTTACGCCGCAGGCGCTGACTGCAGGTACGCCGGGGGAGCCGTTGCGGGCGCTGCTAGCAGCGCGCATGCGCGCGCGCGCGTCGCGCTCGCGCAGGCCGCCGCCGCCCTGACACCGCTTGAGCAGCCGCCGCTGCGCGCGCTGCTGGTGTGGGCGCACATGGCCCTCATCGGCTCGCGGCGCTTCAGCGACGCCTTGCCCCGCGCGGCCGGCGCGGGTGAGGATCCCGCACCGCTGGATGGCTGGCGCGCCTGGCGCGCCGCGCGCCGCGCGGCCACGGGGAGCCTGCGGCTGTAGTGCGAATTCTAAGGAAAGGCTAAGTCTTGAGCGCACCGTTCGATCCGCGCACCTACGTGGCCTCGCCCGCAGAACTCGCCGGACGCGTGATCGGCATCACGGGCGCGAGCGCCGGCATCGGCCGCGCGGTGGCGCTCGCGTGCGCGGCGCACCAGGGGCAGGTCGTGCTCATCGGCCGCAACGCCGCGCGTCTGGAGGCGGTGCACGCCGAAATCGCCGCGCTCAGCGCCCCGGAGGCCAGCATCGCGGTCCTGGATCTGGAGCATGCGGTGGCGCGCGACTACGACCAGCTCGCCGACGCACTGCTCGAGCGCTACGGGCGTCTCGATGGCCTGCTTCACAACGCCGGGATCCTCGGCACGCTCACGCCGATCGAACACTACGACGTGCCGACCTGGTGCCGCGTCATGCACGTGAATGTCACCGCTGCCTTCGCGCTGACGCAGGTGCTGATCCCGGCGCTGAAGAAATCCGCCGACGCGAGCGTGCTGTTTACCTCGAGCACGGTGGGCCGCGGGGCCGCGCCTACTGGGGCGCCTACGCAGCCTCCAAATTTGCGCTCGAGGGCTTAAGCCAGGTGCTGGCCGCGGAGCTGGAGAACATCAGCCAGGTGCGCGTCAACGTCATCAACCCGGGCGGACCCGGACGCCATGCGCCGCCAGGCGTATCCGGCCGAGGACATCGAAAGCGTGCCGCTGCCGGCCAGCGTCACCGGGGCCTACTGGCGCTGCTGGGTCCGGCCAGCCGTGGCATCACCGGCAGAAGCTTCGACGCTCAGCCTGCCGCGGCCCGCCGCCGCCGGCACGAGCGCGCTGAGTTCCTCCTGAGTGAGCTCGCGGAAGCGCCCGCGCCCGAGGGAGCGCTCGAGCGTCAAGGGGCCAAGGTGGATGCGCATCACGCGGCTGACGAGCGCGCCCTGACGCTCGAAGAGCTGCCGCACGTCCTTGCCGCTCGCGCCGCGCGCCTTCAGGGTGTACCAGCGGTTAGCGCCCTCGCCGCCCGCCGCCGTGCAGCTCTCCACCTCAAGATGCGCGCCGCTGTCGAGCGCACCACCGGTGATGGCGGTGAGCTGCGCTTCGCTCAGCTCACCGCGCACGCGCACGCTGAACTCGCTCGTGAGGGCGCGCACGCCGCGCTGCAGGGTAAGGGCGAGCGCCCCATCCGAGGTGACCAGTTCCAGTCCGCCATCAGCCCGGGGCATGGGACTGACCGGCATGAAGCGCCGGCCGGCGCGGCGCGGCAATCGCTCGATGAGAGCCGCGCGCAGCAGCGGCGCTGGCGTGCCAGGATCGGCAGCTCAGGGGTTCGCAGCGGCTCCCCCGGTGAGCGGTGGCAGGATGAAGACGCGTGCGCTGCCTCATCCTGGGGCTGTGCGCGCACCAGCCGGCCGTCGAGGCGCACCTTGATCGTGCGGCACTCACCCGCATCCCGAGGCTGGCGGGCTGTGCCGTTCACGCTTAGCCGTCCGGCACGGATCCACTCTTCCGCTTCGCGCCGCGAAGCAAGGCCGGGCGCGCGCCAGCATCTTTTGCAATCGTTCGGGTTGTGCGGCCGGCGCTGCGGTGCACCGCCGGGCGTTGCGCCGCTTGGCGCCGGCGGCGCGCACGCGCAGGTGCGCGGCTCATCAGTCCTCCAGATGTGCGGGAGCTGCCACCAGCTCGCGTGAGCCCGCGCCTTCGGCCGACAGCGCATCCTCATCGGTGCCCTCATCGCTGTCGCCGCCATCCGCGCTCGCGCCATCCGCCGCGCGGCCGCCGTCCCAGCGGGCCGAGCTGCAGGTTAGCTGCCTCGGTCATGGCCTGGAGCTCCGCCAGCGGCGGCAGCTCATCGAGCTCGCAGCCCGAAGTAATCGAGAAACTCGCGCGTGGTGCCGAGCAACTCGGGATGGCCGGGCACGTCGCGGTGGCCGACGACGCGCACCCAGTTGCGCTCGATCACGGTCTTCATGATGTTCGGGATTCACCGCGACCCCGCGAACCGCCTCGATCTCGGCACGCGTGATCGGCTGGCGATAGGCGATCAGTGCGAGCGTCTCCAGCAGCGCACGCGAATAACGCGCCGGCCGCTCCGGCCACAGGCGCGAGATCTCCGGCCGCGAACTCGCGGCGCACCTGGATGCGGAAGCCGCCGGCGATTTCCTTGACCTCGATGCCGCGGTTCGCGTACTCGGCGCTCAGCGCCTGGAGCGTCGCGCGGATCTCATCGACGTCGGACGTGCGTCCTCGTCGAAAAGCTGCTCCAGCTCGGCGAGCTGCAGCGGTTTGCCCGCGGCGAGCAGCGCCGCCTCGAGCACATTGCGGGTAAAACTCGTTCATGCGCTGATCCTCATCATCCGGTCAGCGCCAGCGCCTCCTCATCCGCGTCCCGGCCCGCTGGCGCTCGTCCCGGCACCGGCCGTCGTAATCCCGATCGGTGCTCACCACGCGCAGTTGCGCTGCGGGGTGGCGGCGCGCACGTGCAGCGGCGCGAAGGGCTCCGTCTGCACGATATCGATCAGTCCCTCGCGCATCAGCTCGAGGATCGCCACGAAGGTGACCGTCACGCCCATGCGCCCTTCCTCCGGGCGGAACAGCTGCACGAAGGCGAGGAACTCGCCTGCCGAGTAGCGCGAGGATGTCGCTCATGCGCTCACCCACCGAGAGACGCTCGCGCTGAATGTGGTGATGGGCAAACATCTCGCGCGCGCCACGACGTCCTTGAAGGCGAGCAGCATCTCCTGCAGCGTGATCTGCGGCAGCATGCGGACCGCCTGGCGCTCCTTCAGCCGGCGCAGACGCCGTCCACACGTCGCGCTCCAGGCGCGGCAGGGCGTCGATGCCTTCCGCGGCGCGCTTGAAGCGCTCGTATTCCTGCAGGCGGCGCACGAGCTCGGCGCGCGGATCGAGCTTCGCCCTCCTCGCTCAACGGCGGCGCGCGGCAAGAACATGCGGGACTTGATCTCGGCAAGGGTCGCGGCCATCACCAGGTACTCGCCGGCGAGCTCCAGCTGCAGCTCCGCCATGAGCTCGATGTACTGCATGTACTGGCGTGTGATCTCCGCCAGCGGGATGTCGAGGATGTTGAGGTTCTGGCGACGGATCAGGTACAGCAGGAGGTCGAGGGGACCCTCGAAGGCCTCGAGAAAGACCTCCAGCGCCTGCGGCGGAATGTACAGATCGCGCGGCAGCTGCGTGATCGGCTCGCCGTTCACCATCGCAAAGGGCATCTCCACCTGCTCGGGCGCGGCCGCCACCACCACCGTGGCCGGGCGGCCGGATTGGAGATGATGATCTTGAGGTCGGGTCGCTGGCTTCATGATCAGTCCACGCGCAGGTGCATCGCGCGGCGCACCTCATCGAGCGTCTGGCGCGCCACCTCGCGCGCCTTGTCGGCTCCTTCGGCGACGATGCCGCGCACCAGCTCGGGGTTGTCCTCGAACTCCTGGGCGCGCTTGCGCATGCCGGAGATCTCCTCGACCACCTTGTCGATGAGCGGCTGCTTGCACTCAAGGCAACCGATGCCGGCCGTGCGGCGGCCTTCGGCTGCGCCCATTTGCGGATGGCATCGTCGGAGTAGATCTTGTGCAGGTCCCACACCGGGCACTTGTCCGGGTCGCCCGGGTCGGTGCGGCGCGCGCGCGCCGGGTCGGTCTGCATGGCGCGCAGCTTCTTCACCACCTCATCGGGCTCCTCGCGCAGGCCGATGGTGTTGCCATAGGACTTGGACATCTTGCGCCCGTCGAGACCGGGCACCTTAGGCGTCTGCGTCAGAAGCACCTGCGGCTCGGGCAGGATCGTCACCCCGGTACCCTCGAGAAACCCGAGGAGGCGCTCGCGGTCGGCGACCGTGATGCGGTTGTTGCTCTGCACCAGCGCCTGGGCGCGCTGCAGCGCCTCCTGGTCGCCGGTCTCCTGGAACTTGCGCCGCAGCTGCTTGTAGGTGGTGGTGTTGCGCCCCCTAAGCTCTTCACGGCACGCTCGGCCTTGGCCTCGAAGTCAGGCTCCTTGCCGTAGAGATGATTGAAGCGCCGCGCGATCTCGCGCGTCAGCTCCACGTGCGCCACCTGGTCCTCGCCCACCGGCACGTAAGCGGCGCGGTACACCAGGATGTCGGCGGCCTGCAGCAGCGGGTAGCCGAGGAACCCGTAGGTGGCGAGATCCTTCTCTTTGAGCTGCTCCTGCTGGTCCTTGTAGCTCGGCACGCGCTCGAGCCAGCCGAGCGGGGTGATCATCGACAAGAGCAGGTGCAGCTCGGCGTGCTCGGGCACGTGCGACTGGATGAAAAGAGTGGCGACGCCGGGATTGAGGCCCGCGGCCAGCCAGTCGATCAGCACGTCACGCATGTGCTCCTGCAGGTGCGAGGTGTCCTCGTAGCCGGTCGTGAGCATGTGCCAGTCGGCGACAAAGAAGGAGCACTCGTACTGGTACTGCAGCTCCACCCAGCTGCGCAGCGCGCCGTGGTAATTACCCAGATGCAGCCGCCGGTCGGACGCATGCCGGAGCACGCGCCGGGCCGCCGCCGGTGAGCTCACGGGCCTCCCCGCCCCGACGGCAGGGTGTGCGAAAGCAGGCTCGGGGTCGGCGGCGCGCGCAGGGACTGCGCGGCGCTTAGGGCGAGGGGCTCTTCACGGGGCGCGATTATAGCGCACGCCCGGTGATCGGGCCGAGCTTGCCCTTGCCGCGCGCACGATGGTGGGCGGCGTCGATCGCCAGGTCCACGACGGTCGTGGGCTCGGTTCCGCAGTCACCGCCATCGAGAATGGCGTCGATCTCGTGATCCAGACGCGCGGGGATCTCGGCCCCGAGGTCAGGGGCTGCGCTCCGCCGGGCAGGAGCAGTGTCGAGCTCATGAGTGGCTCCTCGAGCTCGGCGAGCAGCTGGCGCGCCACGGGGTGATCGGGAATGCGCACGCCGATGGTGCGGCGCCGGGCGTGCTGCAGGCGCCGCGGCGTCTCGCGCGTGGCGCGCAGCAGGAAAGTGTAAGGGCCCGGGCAGACAGGCGCGCAGCATGCGGAACTGCCAGGTCTCCAGACGCGCGAAGTGTCCCACCTCGCGCAAGATCTGCGCACACCAGCGTGAAATGGTGGTGGCGGTCGGCCTGGCGGATGCGCCGCACGCGCTCGAGCGCGGCCGTATCCCCAAGGTGCCAGCCGAGGGCATAGCAGGAGTCGGTCGGGTAGGCGATGAGACCGCCGCGGCGCACGATCTCGGCCGCCTGGCGGATCAGGCGCAGCTGCGGGGTGACCGGATGTAACTGGAGGTATTCGGCCAAGATTTCGTACGTTTTTGCAGAAAAATCAACCCGCGTGGAACTTGGACGCGACGCGTGACAATATACGCGGCCCTTTGCCGGGTACACCGTCGCCTCTTGTAGGACCGTCGCACCCTAAGTTTCTCCGATGCAGACTCTCATCGGCCTGGCGCCGCTCGTGGCGTTCTTCGTGGCCTACAAACTAGGTGGCATCTACCTCGCCACGGCAGCCCTGATGGTTGTCATGGCGCTGGTGCTCGCCATCGACTGGCTGCGCGAGCGCAAGATCCCGCCCGTGCACGCGCTCTCGGGGGTGCTGGTGCTCATCTTCGGCACGGCCACTCTGGTGCTGCACAACAGCGCCTTCATTCAGTGGAAACCGACCGTGCTCTTCTGGATCATCGGCCTCGCCTTCCTCGGCAGCTTCTGGATCGGGGAGCGCACGCTGACCGAGCGTTTCCTCGCCCCGGCGCTGGAGGACAAGCTCCGTGCCGGCGGGCGTGTGGCGTCAGCTGAACGCGGCGGCCGCGGTGTTCTACGGTGCCGCCGGGGTGCTGAACCTTGCGGTCGCCCACTATGCGAGCGAGGCCACCTGGGTGAACTTCAAGCTCTTCGGGCTCACGATCCTGGTGTTCGCGTTTACCGCGGCGCAAGTGTTCTGGCTCAGCAGTCGCGGCACGCCGGCGGCTGCCGAATCAACGCCCCGCTGAAGCCGTGAACCACGCCCTTATCAGCGAACTGCGCGCCGCGCTCACAGGCGGCCCTGGCGCCGGCGGCTGTGGAGATCATCGATGACAGCGCGCGCCACGCCGGGCACGCGGGCGCGGCCAGCGGCGGACACTTCAAGGTCACCCTGGTCGCCGAGGCGTTCCGCGGCCGCTCGGCGCTCGAGCGCCACCGCCTGGTGTATGCCGCGGTGGCGCCGCTCATGGCTGGCAAAGTGCACGCGCTCAACATCACGGCGCGTACCCCGGATGAAACAGACTCAACGCCCGGCGCGAACCAAACGCCACAGTTGCGCTCCAAAAACCCCAGTTAATGCTTCACTCCACTGCCTCTAGGTAACACACCGGAAATTCTATGAACCATCTGCGTATCCTGTCACTGGCCCTGCTGCTCGCCGGCCTCGCCGCCTGTCAGCCCAAGAGCGCGACCGAGGCGGTCGTCGCCGACACCTCGCCCCCGATCGCCACCGTGAACGGCAGCCCGATCACGAAGGGCTTCTACGACTACTACATCAAGAACATCACCGGCAAGACCCCTGCGGACTTGAATCCGACGATGCGCGCCACCGCGCTCGACAACCTCATCCACGCCAAGGTCGTCGGGGGATGAGGCGGCGAAGGAAGGCGTCGACAAGCAAAGCGACACCGCCTACATGATGCAGCTCGCGCGCATGCAGGTGCTCGAGGGCGCGATGCAAGACAAGTACCTGAAGGACCGCCCGCCCACCGAGCAGGAGATGCGGGCCGAGTACGAAACGCAGGTCGGCCAGATGCCGAAGCTCGAATACCACACGCGCAACATCCTGGTGGCAACCGAGCCCTTCGCCGAGAAGGCGGTCGCCCGCCTCGAGAAGGGGGAGAAGTTCGAGGACGTGGCCAAGAGCCTGTCCATGGATCCCTCCAAGTCCAACGGCGGGGACGTGCCCTTCACCACCCCCGAGCGCATGCCGCCGGCCTATGCGGCGGCCGTCATGGCGCTCAAGCCCGGGGAGTACACCCACAAACCCGTGCAGACCCAGTTCGGCTGGCATGTCATCCAGCTGATCGAGACGCGTGACCTCAACCCGCCCTCCTACGACCAGGTGAAGCAGCGCCTCGAGCAGATGGTGCAGCAGAAGAAGTTCCGGGCCTACATGGACGAACTGGTGCACACCGCCAAGATCGACAAGCTCGACCAGACCCCGGCAACGCCAGCGGCCGCGGCACCGGCGGCACCCGGTGCGGCCCCTGTGACGCCCGCCGCGCCGGCCAGTGCGCCGACCCCGGCGCCGAGCCCGCAGCCCGCGCCGGCACCGAACAAGTAAGGCGTAGCGGCTTAGCTTACGGGGCGGCGGATACTTAGGTCCGCCGCCCCGTTTCTTTTCAGCTGCGACCGAGCAGCCTCAGCAGCTGCGCCTCATCGATCACGGACAGGCCCAGGGCCTCGGCCTTGGCCAGCTTGGAACCGGCCTCTGCGCCTGCGACCACGTAGCTGGTGTTCTTCGAGACGCTGCCGGAGACCTTGGCACCGCGCGCGGTGAGGGCCTCCTGCGCCGCCTCGCGGGTGAGGGTCTTGAGCGTGCCGGTGAGGACGAAGGTCTTGCCGGCCAGCGCGCTCTCTTGCGCCGAGCGCTGCGTCTCGATCTCAGGCCACACCACACCTTTATCCTGCAACGCCTTGATTACCCTGCGGTGCTCGGCCGATGCAAAGAAGGCCGCGACGTGAGCGGCGACCACGGGGCCGACATCGGGCACCTGCTCAATGGCCTGCGCGTCTGCGGCCATCAGGCGCTCGAGCGTACCGAAGTGGCGCGCGAGTGCGAGCGCGGTGGCCTCGCCCACCTCGCGGATGCCGAGGCCGAACAGCAACCGCGGCAGGGTCGTGCGTTTGCTCTTCTCGATGGCGGCGATCAGGTTCTGCGCAGACTTCTCGCCCATGCGCTCGAGTTCTTCGAGCCCCGCAGCATTCAGGGCGTAGATGTCAGCGGGTGACTTGAGGACGTCGTGCTCGACCAGCTGCCCGATGAGCTTGTCGCCCAGGCCCTCGATGTCCAGTGCGCGCCGGCTGGCAAAGTGGCGCAGCGCCTCCTGACGCTGTGCCCGGCAGGTGAAGCCGCCGGTGCAGCGCGCCGCCGCCTCGCCCTCGACCCGCAGCACCGGTGAGTTGCATATCGGGCAGCGCGCGGGCAGCTCGACCGCTACCGTGCCCGGCGGCCGGCGCTCGGTGAGCACGCTCACCACTTCCGGGATCACGTCTCCGGCTCGCCGCACGATCACGGTATCCCCGACGCGCACATCCTTGCGGTGCACCTCATCGATGTTGTGCAGCGTCGCGTTGCTCACCGTGACGCCGCTTACGAACACCGGCTGCAGACGTGCCACGGGTGTCAGCGCCCCGGTGCGCCCCACCTGGAACTCCACGCCCTGCACCACCGTCACCGCCTCATCTGCGGGGAACTTGTGCGCGATCGCCCAGCGCGGCGAGCGCGACAGGAACCCGAGACGCTCCTGGTCGGCGCGGCTCTCGAGTTTGTAGACCACCCCGTCGATCTGGTACGGCAGCGTCGCCCGACGCTCGCCCAGATCGCGGTAGTAGGCGAGGCACCCGGCGACGCCGCGCACCGAGCGCACCTCCGGGGACACGGGCAGTCCCAACGAGCGCAACAGCTGCAGCAGTTCCATCTGCCCCGGCGGCGGCGAGCCGCCCTCGAGCGCCCCGAGTGCGTAGAAGAAGGCGCTGAGCGGGCGGCCCGCGCTGATGCGCGGGTCGAGCTGGCGCAGGCTCCCGGCGGCGGCATTGCGCGGATTGACAAATACCTTCTCGCCGCGCTCGCGTGCCTGCGCGTTCATGCGCTCGAAGCCCTTGACGGGCATGACGACTTCACCGCGCGCCTCGAACAGGCGCGGCGCCTTGCCGCGCAGGCGCTGCGGCACGGCACGGATGGTGCGCACGTTGGCGGTGACGTCCTCGCCCGTGACGCCATCGCCGCGCGTCGCCGCCTGCGCCAGCACGCCGTCGCGGTAGATGACGGTGACGGCCAGGCCGTCGAGTTTAGGCTCCGCCACATAGTCGAGATCCCCGCTCAGCTCCAGGCGCTCGTGGATGCGCCGGTCGAAGGCCACCAGGTCCTCCTCCGTGAAGGCGTTGTCGAGCGAGAGCATCGGCACCTGATGCACAACCTGCCCGAAGGCGCCGCTCGGGGTGCCCGAGACGCGCTGTGTCGGGGAGTCCGGCGTCACGAGCGCGGGATCTGCGGCCTCGAGCGCGCGCAGCTCGCGCATCAGGCGGTCGTACTCGGCGTCCGGAACCTCCGGATCATCGAGCACGTAATAGCGGTAGTCGTGCTGCGCGAGCTGCGCACGCAATTCGGCGGCACGGGCCGCCGCGGCGGACTTCACGAGGCGGCTCCGCTGTTTAGGCGCTCCCGCAGGCTCGCGATCCGGGAGGGCGTCAGCGGGCCGCCCTGCTCATCCTGCAGCACGCCCTGCAGGCGCTCGTTGAGGCTGCGGGCGGTGCTGAGGAGCTCATCGAAGGCCTGCGGCGGTGACCTGGGGCCCGGCAGCACGGCGAACAGCGACAGGCCGCCGTACTGCTGCGTGTCCATGGTCTCCGCATCAAAGGTGCCAGGGCGATTGAGGCTCGCGGCCGAGAGCACCGCGCGGTGCGCATCGTCGGGTTTGTGGAAGATGGCGAAGCGGCCGAGGATGAAGCCCTCCGCGGCCAGCGCCTGGCGCACCGAGCGCCCGTGAAAGCGCTGCGGCTGCGGTGCCACCAGGCGCAGCGCGACGATGTGGCGCTCGGCATCCGGCGGCCACTCGACCACCGGCGCCACCGCGGGCGGCAGCTGCGGCAGGGCTGTGCGCGCGGCGGCGGCGGGCGGCGGCGCCGGCTCGATTTTCGGCACGTAGGCCACAGACTCCGCATCGCCGTCGGCGGCGGCGGTGCCGGCATCGTCCGGCGGCGTATCGGCCCGCTGCCAGCGCTCTGGGCTCGGTCCTGCAGAGTCCGGCTGCGATTCGGGCTCCGCGGCCCGCAGGGGCGTGAGCACCGGCACCTCATCGGTCTCGGGCTCCGGATCGAACTCCAGCACCGGCAGCTCGTGCGCGGCGCGCGTCTGTGGGGTGATCTCCGGGAGCGTCATGCGCGGTTCCTGGCGCGCACGCGCGGCGCTCTCGCCGCGCAGGTCGCGCGGCGCCGGCCGCTCGCTGGCGCTGCTGGCACTCGCCTGGCGCGGGCGGCGCCGCTCCCACACTGCGAGTGCGGCGATGAAGGCCACCCCGATGATCAGCAGAATCCAGCGCAGCTCTGAGGTCATGCGGGGCGCTACCGTGCCGGGCTCAGACGGCCGCCAGCCGCACGGCCTCATCCACATCCACGGTCACGAGGCGCGAGACACCCGGCTCGTGCATGGTCACGCCGATCAGCTGCGAGGCCAGTTCCATGGTGCTCTTGTTGTGGGTGATGAACACGAACTGCACGCGCTGCGACATATCGCGCACGATGTCACAGAAGCGCCCGACATTGTGCTCATCGAGCGGCGCGTCCACCTCGTCCAACAGGCAGAACGGGGCGGGATTGAGGTCGAAGATCGAGAACACCAGCGCCACCGCGGTGAGTGCCTTCTCCCCGCCCGACAACAGATGAATGGTGCTGTTCTTCTTGCCTGGCGGGCGCGCCATGACGGCCACCCCGGCACTGAGCTTGTCCTCGCCCACGAGTTCAAGGTAGGCATGGCCGCCCCCGAACAGCCGCGGAAACTTGTCCTTCAGTCCGGTGTTGATGCGCTCGAAGGTATCTTCGAAGCGCGCGCGCGTCTCCTTGTCGATGCGCCGCATGGCCTCCTCCAGCGTGCTGAGCGCGCTGGTGAGATCGGTGAACTGGCTGTCGAGGTATTCCTTGCGCTGCGTGTGCTCGCTGAGCTCATCGATGGCCGCCAGATTGACCTGGCCGAGCTTCTCGATGTCGGCGCGCACTTCGGCGAGAGACAGCTCCCATCCCGGCACCTGTGCCGCCCCATCCAGCGCGGCGAGAACCTCGCTGAGCACGCAGTGTGTCTCGGCGAACTGCTCGGCGAGCGCGGCCCGCCGCACGTGGGTTTCCTGCGCGGCCAGGCGCGCCGTCTCCATCGCCTCGCGCGCCCCGAGCACCCGGCCCTCAGCGGCGACGCGCTCCTCATCGAGTGCGCGCAGCGCGGCCTCGGTCTCCTCCAGCGCCCCGCGTGCCCGGGCAAGCTCGGCCTCGACCGCGAGGCGCTGCTCGAGCGCACCACCCAGACGCCCCTGCGCCTGGATGATCGGCTCATCGCCCGAGGCGAGCTCGGTCTCGAGCTCCTGGCGGCGACGCGTAAGCTGGGCGCGCTGCTCGACCATGCGCCCCATGCCGATCGCGACCGAATTTTCCGTCGAGCGCCGCGACTCCACGCGCACGTGCAGGTCGCGCGCGCTCATCTGCCGCGCCTGGGCCTCGGAGCGGGCAGCGCCGAGCGCCGCGCGGCGTTCCTCGCGCTCGCCGCTGAGCCCCGCGTGGCGGGTCTGCAGGTCCGCGAGCGCAGCGCTCGCCCGCGCCAGTTCCTCGCGGGCGCGCTTGAGTGCCTCCTCGGTCGCGGCACGCTCGCGCGCCACTTCCGCGGCATCCACGTGCAGCCGCGCACTGCGTTCGTGCGCGGCCTCGGCGCGACTGCGCCCGGCCTGCAGCGCCGCGATGAGGTCGGCGTGCGTGCGGTGCGCTAGCTGCAGGCCGTGACTGGTCTCGTCGCGTTCGTGCTCGGCCTCAAGCAGCCCCGCGCGCGCACCTGCGAGCGCAGCTTCCGCCGCCGTGACCGCGGCGGCGGCAGTGCCGGCGGCGCCACGCAGGCCCTTCAGCCGGTACTCACGCTCGAGCACTCCGGCGTGCTCATCGGTCCCGCGGCTGACACGCAGCCATTCGCGCCCCACCCACTCCCCGGCCGGCGTGATGTGGGAACTTCCCGGCGCGAGCGCGTGACGCTGCGCGAGCGCCTGCTGCAATGACTCGGCCGTGTAGACGCCCGCGAGCTGCGCCACGATCGCCGCCGGCCCGCGCACGCGCGCCGCCAGCGTGCCGCCCCCGCCGGCCGCGGCGGCAGAGGCCGCGCCCTCGATGAGGGTGAGACGCCCGGTGCCGAGGCTTGCGAGTGCTGCGGCGGCCGCATCCAGACCCTCGACACACACCGCCTCCAGGTAGTCCCCAAGCACCGTCTCGACGGCGCGTTCCCAGCCCGCCTCCACTTCCAGCGTGGTGGCCAGGCGCGGCTGCTTCGCCAGGTCGGCGGCCGCAAGCCACGCGGCGGTCTGGCCGGCGTGGTCACTGAGGGCTGCGGCCTGCAGGGCCTCGAGCGCGGTGAGTTCGGCACGCGCCGACTCGCGTGCGCTGCGGGTCTGCTCGAGCTCGCGCTCGGCGCCCAGCTGCACGGCACGCAGGCTCTGCACGCGCTCGTGCGCAGCGCCCAGCGCCGCGCTCAGTTGCTCGCCGCGCGCACGCGCGGCGCCCTCCTGATCGGAGAGCTCCGAGAGCTCCTCGCCGGCACTCGCGGCAGCGACCGCCGCGGCTTCCTCGGCCAGACGCTGAGCCTGGGAGGTCAGTCGCCGCAGCTGGTTCTCCAGCTGCTCGATGCGCGCGCGCTCGACCTCGGCCACCTGTTCGGCGCCACTCACGCTGTGGGTATGGCTCTCCCAGCGCTGCTGCCATTCCCCGAGCGCGCGCTCGGCGGCCTCCAGCGTTGCGGCCGCGTGGGCTTCGGCGTGCTGGGCACCCTCGAGTTCGGGGGTCAGCTGCGCCAGTTCGGCGCGGACGGCGGCGAGCTGCTGCTCGTCGCGCTCGATGTGGCTCGCGAGCTCCCCTAAGGTGGCGTGCGTCTGGGTGAGATCGGCGTGCTGGCGCTCGCGCAGCTCGCGGGTATGCTCGATCGACTGCTCGAGGCGCGAGATGTCCGCGCCCACCTCGTAGTAGCGCGCCTGCACGCCGGCGAGTGCCTCGGTGCGCGCACCATGCTCGGCGCGCTCGCGCTCGATGGCCGCTTCGGCGGCGCGCTGCTCGCTCAGGGCCGCCTGCATGGTCAGTTCGCGGGCACGCACGGTGGCGTCGTGCACTTCAGCGCCGCTGTCCAGGTCGCGCAGCTTCAGCGCCAGCACTTCCGCGGTCAGCCGCCGCTCCTGTTCCTTCAGCCCCTGGTAGCGCCGCGCGGTCGCCGCCTGGCGTTGCAGGTGACGGATCTGCTTCTCCACCTCATCGCGCACGTCCTGCAGCCGCTCGAGGTTCTCGCGCGTATCGGCGATGCGCGCCTCGGTCTCCCTGCGGCGCTCTTTGTAGCGCGAGATGCCGGCGGCCTCCTCGACGAAGGCACGCATGTCCTCAGCTTTGGCGTCGATGACGCGCGAGATCATGCCCTGCTCGATGATCGCGTAGCTGCGCGAGCCGAGGCCGGTGCCAAGGAACAGGTTCGTGATGTCCTTGCGACGGCAGCGGCCGCCGTTGATGAAGTACGCCGAGGTGCCGTCGCGCGCTACCTGGCGCTTGAGCGAGATCTCGCTGAAGCCGGCGTAGGCGCCGCCGATCTTGCCATCACCGTTGTCGAACACCAGTTCCACGGAGGCCGTGCCGACGGGCTTGCGTGCGCTCGAGCCGTTGAAGACCACGTCCGCCATGTTGTCGCCGCGCAGATGCTTGGCGGACAGCTCACCCATCACCCAGCGCACCGCGTCGATAACGTTCGACTTGCCGCAGCCGTTGGGGCCCACGACACCGGTGAGATTGCTGGGGAAGTTGATTTGGGTCGGATCGACGAAGGACTTGAAGCCGGCGAGCTTGATCTTGGTCAGCCGCATCTCGTATTACTTCCGCCCTTACTTCAGGTCCTCAGAGGATGGTGTAGTGTAGTGCAATATGCCGACAGCGCCCACCCGTGAGCTGGAGACGTTTCCGAACCCGGAAGGCGCGCGCGACTACACCATCCGCATGCAGATCCCGGAGTTCACCTGTCTGTGCCCGCGCACCGGCCAGCCGGACTTCGCCACGCTGGAACTGGAGTACGTGCCGGACCGACTGTGTGTGGAGCTGAAGTCGCTGAAGCTCTACATCTGGTCCTTCCGCGACCGCGGCGCCTTCCACGAGGCGGTGACGAATGAGATCGCCGATCATCTGCACGCCGCCGTACAGGCGCGCTTCCTGCGCCTCAGCGCCCGCTTCAACGTGCGTGGCGGAATTTACACCACCATTGTCGCCGAGCGACGACAGAGCGGCTGGCTGAGCGCCCCGGCCGTGACGCTGCCTTAAGAAGCGCTCCTGAGCCCTCGACGCGGCTGGACTTAGTGGCCGCCCCGGGCGGGTTGCGCGGCGCAAATCCGCACTCTTTACGGCACTGTACAGGCCCAAGTGCGCCGGTATAATCGCGCGTTCTTTAACGAGGCCGGACAGCTTTTCCGAGGAGTTTTCGATGGCGGCTAAGAAACCTGCGCCGAAGTCCGCAAAGGGCAAGAAGCCAGTGAGCCGGCCACCGGCCCGCAAGGCTCGTGGTGCGCAAACCCGAGGCGGCGCGACCGCGCCCGGTGAGCGCACAGGTGCGCAAGGCGGCCGTGGCTCCGAAGAAGGCCGCCGCAGCAGCACCCGCCGCGGCACCCGCGCTCGAACTGAAGAAGCCCATCGCCCGCGCACTGCCCGGTGCCACCGCTGCCGCCGTGGCAAGCGCGCGCGCGGTGCCCCTGAACGTCAGCGGTGATGGGGACGAAGCCGAGGGCCTGGAGCCCGGAAGCCTGCTGGCCGGTCCGCGCAATGTACAGCCGTACATCGTCAAGCGCGGCGAGCAGTACATGAGCAAGGAGCAGCTCGAACACTTCCGCAGCATCCTGAACAGCTGGAAGCGCGACCTGATGGTCGAAGTCGACCGCACCGTCTCGCACATGAAGGATGAAGCCGCCAACTTCCCCGATCCCAACGACCGCGCCACCCAGGAAGAAGAGTTCAGCCTGGAGCTGCGCACGCGCGACCGCGAACGCAAGCTGATCCGCAAGATCGACGAGGCGCTCAAGCGTATCGAGGACGGCTCTTACGGCTACTGCCTGGAGACCGGCGAAGAGATCGGCATCAAGCGCCTCGAGGCGCGCCCCGTGGCCACCTTGAGCATCGAAGCGCAGGAACGGCGCGAGCGGCGCGAGCGCCAGTACGGCGACCGCGACGATCGCTACCGCTGAGTCAGCCCCGGCTCCCGGGCGTGCTCCTCCTGCGCGCGCCCCTTACGTTGGGCGCTTTGCACCCTCGCCCACCGGCACGCTGCATCAGGGCTCGCTGCTGGCCGCGGTGGCCAGCTTCCTTGACGCCCGCGCCGCCGGGGGCCGCTGGCTGGTGCGCATCGAGGATCTGGACCGCGAGCGCGTACTGCCCGGTTGTGCCGGGCAGATGCTGCATACCCTGGGCGCCTTCGGCCTGGAGTGGGACGGAGAAATCGAGTACCAGAGCGCCCGCAGCGAGCACTACGCGGCGGCACTGGCGTCACTCACCACACGCGGCCTCACCTTCCCCTGCAGCTGCTCGCGGCGCGAACTCGCCGACGAGCGAGGTTATCCGGGTACCTGCCGCGCCGGACCTAAGTCATCTGGCCCAACCGCGATCCGCTTCCGCGTCCCCGCGCAGCCCCTGGGGCTCGAGGACCGCCTGCAGGGCCGCAGCCACTTCGAACTCGCCGCCCTTGGGGACGTCATCGTGCGCCGGCGCGACGGGGCCTTCGCCTATCAGCTCGCCGTCGTCGTGGACGACGCCCTGCAGGGCGTCACGGACGTGGTGCGCGGGGCGGACCTGCTGGACAGCACGCCCTGGCAGATCGCACTGCAGCAGGCGCTGCATCTCAACACGCCCCGTTACGCACACCTGCCGCTCGTGACAGAGGCGGACGGCAGCAAGCTCGCCAAGTCACGCCGCTCGGTTTCCCTCGACCCCGCACGCGCCGGAGGCGAGCTGTTCCAGGCCCTGAAACTGCTGCGACAGCAACTTGAGCCTGAGCTTGAGCATAAGCCGGTCGGCCGGATCCTGGAATGGGCGGTGCGGCACTGGGACCTACAGGCACTGCAGGGGGTACGGGAAGTGCGTGCGCGCTAGCGCCCCCCAACTAACCAACCAAACAACAGCAGTTTTGCCGCTTGCCGGTAGCTGCGCCCGCGGCGGTGTAATAAGGTATATGTGAAACGCCCGCACTATGGAAGGTGCAATAACAAACCCATAAGTGAGGGACGTATGAGTGACGCGCGAACAATAAAGAAGTATCCAAACCGGCGGCTGTACGACACGGTCGAGAGCCGCTACATCACGCTGGCCGACATCCGGCGCCTGGTGGTCGAGCGCATCGACTTCGTGGTCATCGACAAGAAGACGCAGAGCGACATCACGCGCAGCATCCTCTTGCAGGTGATCGCCGAGCAGGAACACGACGGCGAGCCGCTCATGAGCCGCGACTTTCTCTCGCAGGTGATCCGCTCCTACGGCGGCACGACGCGCGGGCTGGTCGGCAACTACCTCGAGCAGAGCCTGCGACAGTTCTCGAGCCAGAACGGGCGCGGCCCGCAAGGCTGACCGCGCCGCCCTGGTTTTTGGCGTCGCGCTAGGCGGCGTCGACGTCGCGCATCGACAGGCGGATGCGACCCTGGCGGTCGACCTCGAGCACCTTCACGCGGATGACATCGCCTTCCTTGAGCTTGTCGGAGACGCGCTCGACGCGCTCGTTGGAGATCTGCGAAATGTGCACCAGGCCGTCGCGGCCCGGCAGAATCGTGACGAACGCGCCGAAGTCCATCAGGCGCGCCACCTTGCCCTCATAGATGCGCCCGACTTCGACGTCGGCGGTGATGAGCTCGATGCGCGCCAGCGCCTCGCGCCCGGCCGCGCCACTCACGGAAGCGATCTTCACCGTGCCATCGCTCTCGATGTCGATGGTGGTGCCGGTCTCTTCGGTGATCTGACGGATGACCGCGCCCCCTTTGCCAATGACGTCGCGGATCTTTTCCGGGTCGATCTTGATCGTGATGATCGAGGGCGCCCACTCCGACATCTTCTCGCGCGGGGCGCTGATAACGCGGTTCATCTCAGTGAGGATGTGCAGGCGGCCGGCGCGTGCCTGATCCAGTGCCACGCGCATAATCTCCGGCGTCACGCCCTCCACCTTGATGTCCATCTGCAGCGCCGTGACGCCGTCCTTGGTGCCGGCAACCTTGAAGTCCATGTCGCCCAGGTGATCCTCGTCGCCGAGGATGTCGGTGAGGACCTTGAAGCGCCCGCCCTCGAGCACCAGTCCCATCGCCACACCGGCAACAGGTGCCTTGAGCGGCACGCCCGCGTCCATGAGTGCCAGCGAGGTACCGCAGACACTCGCCATGGAGCTCGAGCCGTTGGACTCGAGGATCTCCGAAACGACGCGGATGACGTAGGGAAAGGTCGTCATGTCGGGCATGACCGCCGCGACGCCGCGGCGCGCGAGGTTGCCGTGGCCGATCTCGCGGCGCTTCGGGGAGCCCATCATGCCGGTCTCGCCCACCGAGAACGGCGGAAAGTTGTAGTGCAGCATGAACGGCTCGCGGCGCTCGCCCTCGAGCGCATCGATGATCTGCGCATCGCGGGTGGTGCCGAGGGTGGTGACCACCAGGGCCTGGGTCTCGCCGCGGGTGAAGAGCGCCGAACCGTGGGTGCGCGGCAGCACGCCCACCTTGACGCTGATCGGGCGCACGGTGACCGTGTCGCGACCGTCGATGCGCGGCTCGCCGTTGAGAATGCGCTGGCGCACGATGTTGCTCTCGAGCTTGAAGAGCGCGTCATCGACCTGCGCGGCGCCGAACTTGGGCGCCTCGCCCGCACTGAGCGTGGCGAGCGTCTGCGCCTTGATCTCGCTGATGCGCGCATGGCGCTGCTGCTTCTCGGTGATGCTGTAGGCCTGCGAAAGCGCCGCCTGGGCGTGCAGCGACACCGCGCTCGTGAGGTCGGCGTTATCGGCGCTGGCTTCCCACTTCCAGCGCGGCTTGCCGGCCTCGGCTGCGAGCTCCTTGATGGCACGGATCGCGACCTGCATCTGCTCGTGGCCGAAGACCACCGAGCCGAGCATCACGTCCTCAGACAGCCCCTTGGCCTCCGACTCGACCATGAGCACGGCCTGCTCGGTGCCGGCCACCACCAGGTGCAGCTGCGAGCCGGTGAGCGCCTTGGCGGTCGGATTGAGGACGTACTTGCCGTCGATGTAACCGACGCGCGCGGCCCCGATCGGACCCTTAAAGGGAATGCCCGACAGCGACAGCGCGGCCGAGGCCCCGAGGAGCGAGGGGATGTCCGCATCGATATCCGGGTCCATCGACAGCACGGTGGCGACCACCTGCACGTCGTTCAGGAAACCATCCGGGAACAGCGGGCGGATCGGGCGATCGATCAGCCGGGAAGTGAGGGTCTCCTTCTCCGTCGGGCGCCCTTCGCGCTTGAAGAACCCGCCCGGGATGCGCCCGGCCGCGTAGGTCTTCTCGATGTAGTTGACGGTGAGGGGGAAGAAATCCCGGCCCGGAGTGGGCGAGGTCTTGGCGACCGCGGTGACCAGTACCACGGTCTCGCCCATGGAGACTTTGACGGCCCCGTCGGCCTGGCGGGCCATCTGGCCGGTCTCGATGGTGACGGTATGCTGGCCGTAGGGAAATGACTTGCTGACGACGCTCAAGGGTCAATACCTCAAAGAGTGGATTCGGTAGGTGAAAACGAAAGGGCCGCGTCGTGGTGGCGGCGGCCCTGTACGTTTCTAGCGGCGAAGTCCCAGGCGCTCAACGAGCTCCTGGTACTTCGTGGGTTCGGTGGCTCTGAGGTAATCGAGGAGCTTGCGGCGCTGGTTCACGAGCTTCACCAGCCCGCGGCGCGAAGAATGATCGCGCTTGTGCGCGGTGAAGTGCTCACCGAGCCCATTGATACGCTCGGAAAGGAGCGCGACCTGCACTTCCGGGGAACCGGTGTCGGCGGGGCCGCGGCGGAACTGGGCGAGGATGCCGCCCTTTTTCTCGCTGGTTAAAGCCATTGCGCGATTGTCCTAACTGCTTGGTCTTAAGAGCCTTTTGGTAAGCCGCCAATTCTATACGGCTGACCGCCCCGGCGACAAGGTCCGCAGCCCCCGCAGCCGGGCAAAAGGCTCCCACCGGCGGCGCCGCCGGAGCCGCAGGCCGGGGAAACTATCGCAGTTGACCGCCGGGCGTGCCCCCTGGGGGGCACCGCCCGGCGGCGCGGCCCGTTAAGCCTATTTGAGCAGGGCTTCCTGCATCGTCTGTGAGCCGAGAACCGTGCGGATCTTGCCGCGCTCGGCGGAGCTTGCGGCCGCCTTCTCCGGCGAGCCTTCCAGCTGATTGCTGAGGGCGTCGAACTTGCCTCCCAGACCATCGAGCGCCGCCCAGTTCTTGAACTCGGTTACGAGGTAAATGTCCGGATCGTTCGGGCCGCGCGGCTCGGCGATCAGCACGCGGTACGAGAGTACGAGACCGGCCTTCTTGGCCGCCTCTTCCTGTTTCTTAAAGCCGGTCGCGAGCCATTTCATGTAGTCATCGAAGTGGCCATCGAGCGTGCGGATGGCCGAGACGTTGATCACCGGGCCGTCATTCCAGTTGCGGCCATCGGCCTGGGCGACGGACGCGGTAGCGCTGAGCGCGCACACAGCGCCAAGAACACAAAGGCTGCGGGTCATATGAGTCATGACAGGTCTCCTGAAGGGGTAAAGGTGTGTTGGAATTATGGTTGTCGTCGGCCCGTGTCCCGCCGACCCGTGCCGCAACCTACGCCGATGCGGCCGCAGGAACAACCGCAAAGTGCACGCGTGCCGAGGCACTCGCGGTGAACTGCCCCTTAGGCAGGATCGGCCGTGTCGAGATTAAACAGCCGCCGCGGCTGCAGGCCGCCGCTCGCGTCGGCCTGTCCGAGCCCCATGAAACGAGCCGTCTCATCGTAGATGCGCACGCGCGCACCGCTCGCGGTGGCGGCGATGCGCTGCCCGCGGCGGCAGCGCTCGCTGTCGTGTGCGTTCAAGTGCACCGCCGGCAGATGCTGCAATGCAAAGTCGAGTGGCAGGAGCGGCACCACCTCGCCCGCAGCCCGCAGCCGCACGAGTGACTCCAGGGTCTGCATGGGCTCGTGCTCAAAGGGCTCGACCGCGACGCGCCGCAGCGCCGCCACGTGCCCGCAGCTGCCGAGCGCTCGGGCAATGTCCTCGGCGAGCACACGCACGTAGGTGCCCTTGGAGCAGAGCGTCTCGAGCTCCAGGGAGCGCGCGCCGAGCTCGTGCAGCGCGAGTTCGAAGAGCTCGATGCCGCGTGGCGCGCGCGGTACGGTGAGACCTGCCCGCGCCAGGCGGTAGAGCGGCTGCCCGTCGCGCTTTAGCGCGGAGTACATCGGGGGCACCTGGGACTGCACGCCGTGGAAGCCGGCGAGGACGGCGAGCACCTGGGCGCGATCCAGGGGCGGCACCGCGGCGCGCTGTGTGACCTCGCCCTCGGCATCCCCGGTGCTGGTGGTGGTGCCGAGTGCGACCGTGAAGCGGTAGCGCTTGCGGCCGGCGAGGATGTCGCCGGCAATCTTGGTGGCCTCCCCCAGGCAGATGGGCAGCATCCCGGTGGCCAGCGGATCCAAGCTGCCGACATGCCCGGCCTTCACGCGCGCGAACAGCGTACGCACGCGCTGCAGCGCGGCGTTCGACGAAAGCCCGAGGGACTTGTCGAGCAGCAGGATGCCGCTTCGCATGGCGCGATCTCTTGGGGCCTCAGCCCCCGGCGGGGTCCTCGCCCGCGGCTGGCTCGGTGCCGGAGTCCGGCGCCGCAGCGCGATCGCCAGCCACCGCACCGTTGATCAGGCGCGTCAGGCGCTCGGCGCCCTCAACGGTGTCATCGAACACAAACTCCAGCCGCGGCGCATGCCGCAGTCCCAGGCGCCGGCCGAGCTCCCCGCGCAGGTACCCGGCTGCGTGCGTGAGCCCGGTGCGCACTTGCTCCGGCGGGTTCAACGAGGCAAAGGGCGTGAAGAAGATCTTCGCCGCGCTTTTGTCCTTGGCCACGGTCACGCCCGTGATGGTGACGTTGCCGACGCGCGGGTCCTTCACCTCGCGCGCGATGAGTGCGGAGAGCACGCGCTGGATCTCCGACTCGATGCGAAGGTTGCGCGGTTGAGTCATTACTGCAGCGTACGCGCCACTTCCACGCGCGAGAAGCACTCAATCTGATCCCCGACGCGCACGTCCTGGTAGTTCTTGACGCCGATGCCGCACTCGGTACCGGCGCGCACCTCACCGGCATCGTCCTTAAAGCGCCGCAGCGATTCGAGCGCGCCTTCGAAGATCACCACGTTGTCGCGCAGCACGCGAATCGGGTTGTTGCGCTTGACGAGTCCTTCGGTGACCAGGCACCCGGCCACGACGCCGAACTTGCTGGAGCGGAACACCTCGCGCACCTGCGCGACGCCCACGATCGTCTCCTTGATCTCTGGCTGCAGCATGCCGGACATCATCTGTTTCACATCGTCGATGGCCTCGTAGATGATGCTGTAGTAACGCACCTCGACGCCGGTCTCCTTGACCGCATCGCGCGCACCGGCATCGGCGCGCACGTTGAAGCCGATGACGAGCGCCCGTGAGGCGGCCGCCAGCTGGATGTCCGATACGGTGATACCGCCCAGGCCGCTCGCGATCATCTTCACCTGCACCTCATCGGTAGAGAGCTTGGTGAGTGCCTCGCGCAGTGCCTCGGCACTGCCCTGCACGTCCGCCTTGATGAGCACCGCCACCACGCCGGCCTTGGCCTCGCCCATCTGCGAGAACACGTCCTCGGCACGCGTGCTGTTGCGGGCCAGCTTCACGTCGCGGAACTTGCCCTGGCGGTAGAGCGCCACTTCGCGCGCCTTGCGCTCGCTTTCGACCGCGAGCAGCTCATCGCCGGCATTGGGCGCCGAAGCAAGACCCAGCACCACGACCGGCATGGAGGGCGGGGCCTCCTGTACGGCCTTACCGTTCTCATCGAACATGGCGCGCACGCGCCCGAACTCAGAGCCCGCGATGATGGGATCACCCATCTTGAGGGTACCGCGCTTGACGAGCACGGTCGCGACCGCGCCGCGGCCCTTCTCCACGCTCGACTCGATGACGATGCCGGAGGCGAGTCCCGAGCGCGGTGCGCGCAGCTCGAGCACCTCGGCCTGCAAGAGGATCGCATCCAGCAGCTGGTCGATCCCCTGACCGGTACGCGCCGAGACCGGCACGAACATGTTCTGCCCGCCCCACTCCTCGGCGATGACCTCGTGCTTGGAGAGCTCGGTGCGCACACGCTCCTGGTCGGCATCGCCCTTGTCGATCTTGTTGACCGCCACGACGATCGGCACACCGGCCGCGCGCGCGTGCTGAATGGCCTCGATCGTCTGCGGCATCACGCCGTCATCGGCGGCCACGACCAGCACCACCACGTCGGTCGCCTTGGCGCCGCGGGCGCGCATGGCGGTGAAGGCCGCATGGCCCGGGGTGTCGAGGAAGGTGATGACGCCCTTGTCGGTCTCGACATGGTAGGCACCGATGTGCTGGGTAATACCACCGGCCTCCCCGGCCGCGACCTTGGTGCGGCGGATGTAGTCCAACAGCGAGGTCTTACCGTGATCGACGTGACCCATGACGGTCACGACCGGCGGCCGCGGCTCGGCGTCCGACTCGATCGGCTCGCCCTGCAGGTCGTCCTCGATCTGGTTCTCGCGCAGGAGCTTGGGCGTGTGACCCATCTCCTCGACCACCAGCACCGCGGTGTCCTGGTCGATCGGCTGGTTGATGGTCACCATGACGCCCATGTTCATGAGCACCTTGATCACCTCGTTGGCCTTGACCGCCATTTTCTGGGCGAGCTCGGCCACGGTGACGGTCTCGCCGATGCCGACGTCACGCTTCATCGGCGCGGTGGGCATCTCGAATGCATGGCGGCCTTCGGCGCCGGCCGAGGGCAGCGGGCGCGCCTTGGTGCGCCGCTTCTTCTTGTAGCGCGAGCTTACGTCGCCGGCGACGTGCAGCTCCTGGCGCCCGTAGCGGGTGTGCTTGTCGTCCACCGGGGCGGCTCCGGGTGCCGCGCGAGCCACGGCGGGCGCGGGTACCGCGGCGATGGCCTGCGGGCGCTCGCGATCATCGGTGCGACGCTCGCCTTCCTCGCGCTCGCGCGCGCGGCGCGCCTCATCGTCACGCGTGCGCTGCTCGGCGGCGCGACGCGACTCTTCCTGGGTGCGGCGGCGGGCTTCCTCTTCCTCGACGCGGCGGCGGTTCTCGGCCTCGAGACGCTCACGTTCGCGGCGCTCGGTTTCCGCCCTCTCGGTTACGGCACGCGCGGCTTCCTCGGCCTCGCGCTTCTTCGAGTCCAGCTCATCCTGCTGGGCGCGCGCCTGCTCCTCGAGCACGTCGCGCTTGATGTAATTGCGGGTCCGGCGCACTTCCACGTTCACCGTGCGCGCACGTCCCTGATTGCTGGCGAGCTTCAGCTCGCTCTGGGTCTTCCTCTTGAGGGTGATTTTGCGCGGCGCGCCGTCGCCGCCGGCGTCCTCGCTGCCGTGGGCGCGGCGCAGATGCGTCAGGAGCTCAAGCTTCGCGTCATCGCTGATGCGCGCATCGGGCCCGGTGACCTTGATACCCGCCTGGTCCAGCTGCACGAGCAGCCGGTCCACCGGTACCTTCAGAACCTCGGCAAACTGGGAAACCGTTACTTCCGCCATAGCTGTGCGATCCTTAAGTCCCGTTGCCGGCTTCGAACCACGGCGCACGCGCCGTCATGATGAGCTGCGCCGCCCTGTCGGTGGCCAGTCCCTCGATGTCGGCGAGCTCATCCACCGACTGCTCGGCCAGGTCCTCGCGCGTGCGCACCCCGCGCCGTGCCAGGGTCAGGGCGAGGTCCGGGCTCATACCCTCGAGCAGCAGCAGGTCATCGGCCGGCATCGACTGATCGAGCGTCTCCTCGCTGGCAATCGCCTGGGTCAAAAGCACGTCGCGGGCGCGGTTGCGCAGCTCCTTGACGATGTTCTCGTCGAACTCCTCGATGGCGGCCAGCTCCGCCTGCGGCACGTAGGCGATTTCCTCAACCGTCGAGAAGCCCTCCTGCGCGAGGATGGTGGCGACGTCCTCATCGACGTCCAGCTGCTTCATGAAGTTCTGCACCAGCTCCTTGGCCTCGGTCTCGCTTTTCGCCTCCGCGTCAGACTCGGTCATGACGTTCAGGTCCCAGCCGGTCAGCTGGCTGGCGAGGCGGATGTTCTGGCCGCCGCGGCCGATGGCCTGCGACAGTTTGTCCTCGGCCACCGCGATGTCCATGCTGTGTGAATCCTCGTCCACGACGATGGACATCACTTCCGCGGGCGACATGGCGTTGATGACGAACTGCGCCGGGTTGTCGACGTGCGGGATGATGTCCACGCGCTCGCCGGCGATTTCATTGGAGACCGCCTGCACGCGCGAGCCGCGCATGCCGACGCAGGCCCCGACCGGGTCGATGCGCGGATCGTTGCTCTTGACGGCGATCTTGGCGCGCACGCCCGCATCGCGCGCAGCGCCCAGGATGTTGATGAGTCCCTGGCCAACTTCGGGCACCTCGAGCTTGAACAGCTCGATCAGGAACTCGGGCGCGGTGCGGGTGAGGAACAGCTGCGGGCCGCGCGGCTCGGAGCGCACTTCCTTCAGGAACGCCTTGATGCGGTCCTGCGGCTTCGCCTGCTCGCGCGGGATCATATCGGTGCGCGGCACGAAGCCCTCGGCGTTGCTGCCGAGGTCGATGTAGATGCCGTTGCGGTCGACGCGCTTGACGACGCCGCTGACCAGCGTACCGACGCGGTCGCGGTAGGCGTCCACCACCTGGGCACGCTCGGCCTCGCGCACCTTCTGCACGATCACCTGCTTGGCCTGCTGGGCGGCGATGCGGCCGAAGGCCACCGATTCGACCGGCTCCTCGACGAAGCCGCCGACCTCGGCCTGCGGGTTCATGTCGAGCGCATCCTCGAGCCGCAGCTCGCGCTCGGGCACTTCCAGCTCCTTGGAGTCATCCGCGAACACTTTCCAGCGCCGGAAGGTCTCGTAGTCCCCGCTCTTGCGGTCGATGGAGACGCGCGCGTCCCACTCCTCGCCGTGCTTCTTGCGGGTCGCCGAGGCGAGCGCAGCCTCGAGCGCCTCGAAGATCACTTCCTTGTCGACGCCCTTCTCGTTAGAGACGGCATCCACCACCATCAGGATTTCTTTGTTCACGGTCTTCACTACCTCTTGCCCGTGGCTCTTGCGACCCGGGCATCCAGACGACTCACCTCTTAGGAGGCAAGTCGCGCCTTACCAATCTCTGCAAACGTCATCGTCACCGGCTGCGCGTCGACTTCGAGCGCGATGCCGCCCTCATCCACCGCCACGAGCTTGCCGGTGTAGCGGCGCCGGCCGGCCCGCGGTTCCTTCAGCTCGACGAACACCCGCGCACCGACGAAGCGCCCGAAGTGCGCCTGCGTGCGCAGCACCCGGTCGAAGCCCGGCGAGGACACCTCGAGCGTATAGGCGCTCGGGATCGGATCCTCGGCGTCAAACAGCGCCGACACCTCGCGGCTCACCTGCGTACAGTCCTCAAGTCCGACGCCTGCGGCGCGGTCCATGAACACCCGCACCACGCTGCTGCCACGGCCGGCGGTGAACTCGAGGTCCACGAGCTCATACCCCAGACGCTCGAGCAGCGGCTCGACCAGGGCGATCAGTCGCCCGCGCAGCGCATCCGTCACCGTCGGTCCCCTTGCGCGCACCTCTATATAAAGGTGCGGTCCGGAAACAAAAATGGGCCCTATGGCCCACCCAAAAACAAAAAGCCCCACGGGGGGCTTTGCGGTCTTCGAATTCAGGGGGCGCCGGGCACCGCCCAAAGCGGTCCCTCGACACCAGCCACCCGTCCCCGCCACGGCACGAGCCGTTTGCGGGCCGCGCATTCTACCGGAAGGCGCCCCGCGATGGAAACCCGCGCGCACTTGCGCTCTGCGCCGCACCGCGCCCCCACCCTAGACCTGTATAGACAAGAAAGACCCGACCATGGCAGCATGGGGACTCTCAAGCGCCGCTTCAAGAGGAAGCTCCCGACCATGTCCGTGCCCCTCCCCAGCGCGCGCTACCTGCAGGTCAAGCATTATGTGCTCGAGCGCATCGCCGGCGGGCGCTCAAGTCCGGCGAGCGAGTGCCCTCCGAGAACGAGCTGGTGCGCGAGCTGGCCGTTTCGCGCATGACCGCCAACCGGGCCCTGAAGGAGCTCACCCAGGACGGGGTGCTGGTGCGCGTGGCCGGCGTGGGTACCTTCGTCGCCGAGCGTCGCGTGCACGCCCATCCCCTCGAGATCCGCAATATCGCCGATGAGATCCGCGCCCGCGGCCACGAGTACCGGGTCAAGGTACTGACGCTTGCGCCCATGACCGCCACGCCCGAGCTCGCCGAGCGCTTCGAGCTCAAGGTGGGCAGCCCCCTCGCCTACTCGTTGCTCACTCATTTTGAGGGGGCACTGCCGCTGCAGGTCGAGGAGCGCTACGTGAATCCGCTGGCCGCTCCGGGCTACCTCGACAACGATTTCACGAAAGTGACGCCGCACGAGTTCCTGATCCGCGTGGCCCCGCTGCAGCGCGCCGAGCACACGGTGCGCGCGCTGCGGCCCGACCGGCGTATCCGGCGCCTGCTGAAGCTCGATGCGGACGAGGCGTGCCTCCTCATCCGCCGGCGTACGTTTTCCAGGGGCGCATTGCAAGTCTCGCCGACCTTTATCATCCCGGTTCGCGCTACGAACTCGCCGCGAACTGTCAGCCGAGGTAAGCCACCATGTCTGACTCCAACACCCGCATGCCGCTGCGCGCACCGCGCGGCCCGACCCTCAGCTGCAAGAGCTGGCTCACCGAAGCCCCGCTGCGCATGCTCATGAACAACCTCGACCCGGAGGTCGCCGAGCGCCCCGCGGAGCTCGTCGTCTACGGCGGCATCGGCAAGGCGGCGCGCAACTGGCAGTGCTACGAGCAGATCGTGGCGGCGCTGCGCCAGCTGGGCGAGGACGAGACGCTCCTGGTGCAGTCGGGCAAGCCCGTCGGGGTGTTCCGCACCCACGCCGATGCGCCGCGCGTGCTGATCGCCAACTCCAACCTCGTCGCCCGCTGGGCCGACTGGCAGCACTTCAATGAGCTCGACCGGAAGGGCCTCATGATGTTCGGGCAGATGACGGCGGGCTCCTGGATCTACATCGGCAGCCAGGGGATCGTGCAGGGCACTTACGAGACCTTCGTCGAAATGGGCCGCCAGCACTACGGCGGCAATCTGGCCGGCAAATGGATTCTGACCGCGGGCTTGGGCGGCATGGGCGGCGCGCAGCCCCTCGCTGCCACCATGGCGGGCGCCTCGATGCTCGCGATCGAGTGTCGCCCGGAGCGCATCGCCAAACGCCTGCAGACGAAGTACCTGGACGTCGAGGCCAAGACGCTCGATGAGGCGCTTACGATCCTCGAGCGCGCCGCCCAAAGCGGCAAGCCCGTCTCGGTCGGGCTGCTCGGCAATGCCTGCGAGGTGCTGCCCGAACTGCTGCGCCGCGGCGTGCGCCCGCATGCGGTCACCGACCAGACTTCCGCCCACGACCCGGTCAATGGCTACCTCCCCGGCGGCTGGAGCCTCGAGCAGTGGGACCGTCTGCGACGCGAGAACCCGGACGAGGTAGTGCGCGCGGCCAGCGCCTCGATGGCGCGCCACGTCGAGTCCATGCTGGCCTTCCAGAAACTCGGCATACCGGTGTTCGATTACGGCAACAACATCCGCCAGGTCGCACTGGATGCGGGCGTCAAGGACGCCTTTGCCTTTCCCGGCTTCGTGCCGGCGTACGTGCGGCCGCTGTTCTGCCGCGGCATTGGACCGTTTCGCTGGGCCGCGCTCTCCGGGGACCCGGAGGACATCTACAAGACCGATGCCAAGGTGCGCGAACTGCTGCCCGAGGATCACCACCTGCACCACTGGCTCGACATGGCGCGCGAGCGCATCCAGTTCCAGGGCCTGCCAGCGCGCATCTGCTGGGTGGGCCTGGGGGACCGCCATCGTCTCGGACTCGCCTTCAATGAGATGGTGGCGCGCGGGGAGCTCAAGGCCCCCGTGGTCATCGGCCGCGATCACCTGGATTCCGGCTCGGTCGCCAGCCCCAACCGCGAGACCGAGGCGATGCAGGACGGCTCGGATGCGGTGGCCGACTGGCCGCTGCTCAATGCACTTCTTAATACGGCCTCGGGGGCTACCTGGGTCTCGATTCACCACGGCGGCGGCGTCGGCATGGGTTACTCGCAGCACGCCGGGGTCGTCATCGTGTGCGACGGCACACCTGCGGCCGCGCGACGCATCGAGCGGGTGCTGTGGAACGATCCGGCCACCGGGGTCATGCGCCACGCCGATGCCGGTTATGAGATCGCCATCGAGTGCGCGCGCGCGCAGGGCCTGAACCTGCCCTTCCTGAGCGGCGCGCGCTGAAGCGCGGACCCAGCATGTCGGGCACGCTCAAGCTCTGGCGTAACGCGCAGCTCGCGACCTGCGATGCCACCAACACGCACATCGCCCGCGGCGCCCTCCTCACCCGCGGCGCACGCATCGAGTGGGTGGGCGCCGAAGGCGCGCTGCCCGCGGCTGCAGCGCCAGCCGAGGTGCACGACCTGAACGGCGCCTGGGTCACGCCCGCCCTCATCGACTGCCATACGCACCTGGTGTTTGCCGGCACGCGGGCCGATGAGTATGCCGAGCGTCTGCGCGGGCGCTCGTACGAAGACATCGCACGCGCGGGCGGCGGCATCCTCGCCAGCGTGCGCGCGCTGCGTGCCGCAAGCGAGCAGCAACTGTTCGATGAGAGCGCGCCGCGGCTCGCCGCGCTCAGCGGCGAGGGCGTGACCACGGTGGAGATCAAGTCCGGTTACGGCCTGACGCTCGCAGATGAGGCCAAGATGCTGCGCGTGGCGCGCGCGCTCGGGCGTGCCTTCGCGGTGAGCGTGCGAACCACGCTGCTCGCCGCGCACACGCTGCCGCCGGAGTACCAGGGGCGCGCGGACCTCTACATCGACACGATCGCGCGCGAGTGGCTGCCGGCACTGCTCGCGGAGGGACTGGTTGATGCGGTAGACATTTTCTGCGAGCGCATCGGCTTCACGCTCGGGCAGGCCGAGCAGTTGTTCGCCGCCGCCGCAAGCTCTCGGGGTGCCGGTGAAGATGCACGCCGAACAGCTCTCCAACCTGGGCGGTACGCTCCTGGCGACGCGTTTCGCGGCGCTCTCCTGCGATCACCTGGAATTTGCCGGCGAGGCGGAAGCAACGGCGCTCGCGCGCGCCGGCAGCGTGGCAGTGCTCCTGCCGGTTGCGTACTACTGCCTGGCCGAGCCGCGCAAGCCCCCGATCGCCGCGCTGCGCGCGGCCGGGGCCGGGATGGCGGTCGCGAGCGACTGTAATCCGGGCTCAGCACCGGGCGCCTCACTGCTGCTCGCGCTCAGCATGGCGACCCGGCTCTTCGGTCTCACCGCCGAGGAGGCGCTCCTGGGCGCTACGCGCGAGGCGGCGCGCGCGCTGGGACTTGGCGCCGAGCGCGGCACGCTCAGCGCCGGGCGCGCCGCGGACTTCGTGGTGTGGAACGTGCGCTCACTGGCGGAACTGTCGTACTGGATTGGCTTTAACCCCCGCCGCACCGTGGTGCGCGCGGGCGAGGTCCTCAGATGGCCGAACTCAACTCCCTGAAGCTCGGCTCCCGGCCGCTGCACCTCGCCGACCTGAGGCGCATGTACCGCTGTGCGGTCCGCGTGGCGATTGATCCGGCCGCGCTGGGGGCGGTCGAGCAGGCGCATGCGGCAACCATGCGGATCGCCGCCGGCGATGCGCCCGCCTACGGCATCAACACCGGCTTCGGCCTGCTCGCCAACACGCGCATCCCCCCCGCGCAGCGCACGCTCCTGCAACGCAACATCATCCTCTCGCACAGCGCCGGCGTCGGACCACTCCTCGATGACGCCATCGTGCGCCTCACGCTCGTGCTCAAGCTCACGAGCCTTTTGCAGGGATTCTCGGGCGTGAGCACCGAGCTCACGCGCTTCCTCGAGGCGCTGATCAACCGCGGGCTCTACCCGTGCGTGCCGGCGCAGGGTTCGGTCGGGGCATCCGGGGACTTGGCCCCGCTCGCGCACCTGTCGCTGGCGGTGTTGGGACTTGGGCAAATCCGGCGCAACGGCGAGACCCTGCCCGCAGCGGAGGCGCTCGCGCAGGAGGGGCTGACGCCCCCGACGCTCGGGCCGAAGGAGGGGCTGGCGCTGCTGAACGGCACGCAGGTGTCCACGGCCCTTGCGCTCGCGGGACTCTTTGAGCTCGAGAGCGTGTTTGCCGGCGCCGTGGTCTCGGGCATGTTGTCACTGGATGCGCTGCAGGGGAGCGATGCGCCCTTCGACCCACGCATTCAGCACGTGCGCGGCCACGACGGGCAGGCGCGCGTCGCACAGGTGTATCGCGCACTGCTCGCCGGCAGCGAGATCCGCGAATCGCACCGCACCTGCACACGCGTGCAGGATCCCTACTCCCTGCGCTGTCAGCCGCAGGTCATGGGCGCGTGCCTGGACCTTATGACGCAGCAGGCGGCCACGCTCGTGACCGAGGCGAATGCGGTCACGGATAACCCGCTGGTGTTTGCAGAGAGTGCGGAAGTGATCTCGGGAGGCAACTTCCACGCCGAGCCGGTCGCCTTCGCCGCCGACGTGCTGGCACTCGCCTGCGCCGAGATCGGCTCGATCACCGAGCGGCGCGTGGCGCTCCTGGTGGATCCGAAGATGAGTGGACTGCCCGCCTTCCTGACCCCGGAAAGTGGCGTCAACTCCGGCTTCATGATGGCCCAGGTCACGGCGGCGGCACTCGTGGCCGAGAACCGCATGCTGTGCCACCCGGCCAGTGTCGACAGCATTCCGACCTCTGCCAATCAGGAAGATCACGTCAGCATGGCAACTCACGGCGCGCGCCGTCTGTTAGCTATGACCACCAATGCCCTGAACATCGTGGCGATCGAATTTCTCGCCGCCTGTCAGGGTATTGATCTGCGCGCGCCGCTGCAGACCTCTGCTCAGCTTAAGGGTGCGTACGATGTGCTGCGCCTCGCGGTGCCGTTTGCCCCGAGCGACCGGCTGCTCGCGCTGGACATCGAGGCGGCAGCGCTCGTGTTGCGCCGGCCCGACGTTCAGTCCTTGGCTGACAGTTTGTTACCCAGCTTCCGCTGAGCAAACCAACACCGCTCCCGGAACGGCGCGCACGCGCTGTGGTCACAACAGTTATAATTCGTGCTGGTTTTACGCAGCACTTCACGGTGTTGTTAGCTTGCAACAAGGAAGGAGTTTTCTGATGAAGGGACATTACTACGCACTGCTGTTGGCATGCCTGCCACTGGCAGCATCCGCGGGAGACGAAGTTGGGCACTGGTACGTCGACCCTTATGCCGGTGGCATCACGCCGGACAACAAGTGGGACGGCGGCACCAACTTCCTGGGCGGGCTCGCCTTCGGCCGACACCTGAACGAGGACTGGAGCGCCGAACTCAATCTCAACAGCGCACGCCTGGGCACGAACGATCACACCAGTCACACACGCCTCTCGGCGCTCTCGCTCGACGCGCTGCGCGTGTGGAATCGCAGTGGTGTGTTTGCGCCCTACCTGACCCTCGGCGCCGGCGACCTGCGTTCGCAGGTCCCGGCGAACCCGACGCACGATGACTTCATGATCGAGGGTGGCGCGGGTGCCTTCATCAAGCTCTGGGAGAACGCGGACGCCTCGCGCAGCTTCTCGCTGCGCCCGGACGTGAAGTTGCGCGCGGATAAGTTCGGCCAGTCCGGCGGCCCGATGGACGTGCTCTATACGCTCGGCTTCATGCTCTCCTTCGGTCCGGGCGTCCCGCCGCCCGTAGCCGCCGCGCCACCCCCGCCCCCGCCCCCGCCGCCACCACCACCCCCGCCACCGCCGCCACAGGTGAAATGTCCGAACGTGCCCGCGGGTGTCATGGTCGACAAGGACGGCTGCCCGATCGCGGACGTGGTACTGCTGGGAGTGAACTTCGAAACCAACTCCTCCACGCTCACCGCGCAGTCGAAGCCGGTGCTCGATGAGGTGGCGAAGGGCCTGAAGGAGCACCACCGTCTGAAGGTGGAGATCCAGGGCCACACCGACAGCACCGGTTCGGCTCCTTACAATCTGGCTCTGTCCCAGCGTCGTGCCGACTCCGTCAGCAACTACCTGCAAAGCCAGGGCGTGCCGGGGACGCAGCTGACCACCAAGGGCTACGGGCTGACCCAGCCGGTGGCGAGCAACGCGACCAAGGAAGGACGGCTGCAGAATCGCCGCGTGGTGATGCACGTGCTCGAGAATCCGGGCGACATTCCGGTGAAGGATGCGGGCAAGGCACAGGAAGGCCAGTAACGAGCGCGCCCTGCCCCGATAGAGAGCGCCAGGGGGCTGCGGCTAACGCCGCGGCCCCTTTTCCTTCCACACAGGGACGCCGCTTATCGCTCAGCGCGGCCGAGCCATGCTGCGGCGCGCACCTTACGCCGGCACGTACAGGGCCGTCTTGGGCTTATCCGCTGCGACGTCCTCGGGCTGCTGCTCGCGCTTGATGCGCTCGTAGATTTCTTCCCGGTGCACGGCAACGTGCTTGGGTGCGTTGATTCCGACGCGCACCTGGTTTCCCTTGACCCCCAGAACCGTGATGGTCACGTCATCACCGATCATGACGGTTTCACCGACCCGTCGAGTGAGAATGAGCATCTGCCAATTCCTCTGCTTTTATAGTTTTTAAGTCAGCCTAAGGCGAACTGTCGTTCGCTCCTTGCGAATCTGGTAGTGCGAGCGTACGCGCTGGGCGCCGCAAACAAAAATCTTAAGCCCGGGCCGCCCTGGGACGCTTGCACGTTCCCGCCATCGGCCCGCGGCCAAGACTAGACCAGTTGCGTCACGTTTTCGCGAGAAGCTGTCTAAGTGCGGCAGCGGCTGCGCTTGCGTGCGCCGGTGGCAGCAGCACGTGCACACAGCCCGGACCCAGGACCGCGACCGCCCGGGCGCCGGCAGCCCGCGCGGCCGCTGCATCCACGCAGGTGCTGTCGGCAAGGCTCACGCGCAGCCGCCCGCCAGCCTCCGCCACGGTCTTGACGTTGGCGCGCCCTCCGAGGGCGGCCAGCAGCTCATCCGCCCGCCTCGTCCAAACGTGGGATACGGGCACTGCCGCGGCCGCGGGGAGCGTTCCGGGACGGGCCTTGTCGCCGGGCAAGGCGGCGAGCGCGGCCCGGATCTCCCCCGAAATCTGGTCGGCGGCGGGGCCGATCACGACCTGCAGGGCCTGCGGCCCGGGCCGCACCATGCCCCGGGCGCCGAGGCTCCCCAGAGCGCTCTCGTCCACGGCGGTCTGGCTCGCCACCTTAAGCCGCAGCCGCGTCGTGCAGGCATCAACGGACAGCAGATTGCCCGCACCGCCCAGGGCTGCCAGCCAGCGTCGCCCACGCTCGGCCGGCGGCACCGCGCTCATCGCTGCGGCGCCCTCCTGCACCCCGCGTCCGGGGGTCTTCAGATCGAAGCGCAGGATCACGAATCGAAACAGCGTGTAGTAGAGCAGGAAGTAGCCGATACCGACCGGCAGCAGCAGCAGCGGACGCGTGGCGCGGTTGTAATTCAGGACGTAGTCGAACAGTCCGGCCGAGAAGCCAAAGCCCAGGCGCACGTGCAGCGTGTCCATGATGATGAACGCGAGTCCGGTCAAGAGCGCATGCACGGCGTACAGCGCAGGCGCCAGGAACATGAACGTGAACTCGATCGGCTCGGTGACGCCGGTGAGGATCGAGGTGAGCGCGATGGAGCCGAGCAGTCCGCCCACGAGCCGCCGGCGCTCGCGGCAGCGCGGTGTGGTACATGGCGAGGCACGCCGCTGGCAGCCCGAACATCATGACCGGAAAGAAGCCCGACATGAATGCCCCGGCGCTCGGATCACCGGCGAAGAAGCGGTTCAGATCGCCCGTGACGCCGTGATATTCCCCCAGCAGGAACCAGGCGATGTTGTTGATGATGTGGTGCAGTCCGGTGACGATCAGGATGCGGTTCAGCACCCCGTAGGCGAACAGCCCGAATGCCCCGGCATGCAGCACGCTGTAGCTGAGCGCGTTCATGCCGGCCTCCAGATGCTGCCACTGCGTGCCAAAGGCGAGCGCCAGCAGCAGGCCTGCCAGTCCGGCGGCAATCGGTACGAAACGCCGGCCGCCAAAGAAGCTCAGGTAACTCGGCAGGCTGATGTTGTAAAAGCGGTTGTAGAGCGCCCCGGCGATCAGGCCGGAGAGGATTCCCACCGGCACGCTGAGCTTTGCCAGTTCGTGTGCCTTGTAGGCGTCGCTGGCGAGCTCGCGGGCGCGGCCGCTGAGCTCGGCGAGCTGATCCGGCGGGACCGCGATGAGGACTTCGGCGCCGCGGGTGGCGACCAGGTAGGCGACGACACTCGCGAGCCCCGCCGCGCCGTGGTTCTCGCGCGCGAGCCCGACCGCAACCCCGATGGCGAACAGCAGTCCCAGGTTTGAGAAGATGGCGCTGCCAGCGGCGGCGACAGACGCGGAGTTCAGCAGATCGGGCTGGCCGAGGCGCAAGAGAAGCCCGGCAATCGGCAGCACCGCGATGGGTAGCATGAGGGCGCCGCCGATCTTCTGCAGGCTCCCCATCAGTTCCCTCACGGCGAATCCCCGCCGGCGCGCCCGAGCAGCGCGCGAACCTGTGCAGCGCTCTCCAGCTCGAGCGCCCGGACGGCCAGTGCCCGACAGGCCTCGAGCCTCACCCCGGCCAGTTGCGTCTTCAGCTGCGGGATTACGGCCGGCACCGCCGACAGCTCCCGTACGCCCAAGCCCACCAGCAACGCTGCGGCGAGCGGCTCGGAGGCCAATCCCCCGCATACGGCCGCGTGGCGGCCGCGCGCCGCCGCCGCCTGCGCCACATCCGCAATCAGCCTCAGCACGGCCGGGTGCAGCGCATCCAGCCGCGGGGCGAGCTGCGGGTGCCCGCGGTCCATGGCGAGGGTGTACTGGGTGAGATCGTTGGTGCCGATCGAGAGGAAATCGGCGACCCGGGCGACGCGCGCGGCGAGGATCGCGGAGGCCGGAGTCTCGATCATCGCCCCAACCCTCAAGTCCGCCGCGCGCCCGCTCGCGCGCTGCAGCTCCTCGAGCACCGCGCGCACTGCCAGTACGTCGGCGGCGTCGGTGACCATTGGCAAGAGCAAGCGCACCGGCACCGCGGCGCGAATCGCGAGCACCGCGCGCAGCTGTTCGCGCAGCAGCTGCGGATAAGCCAGGCTCGTGCGTATGCCCCGCAGTCCGAGTGCCGGATTGTCTTCCCGCGGCAGCGGCAGGTAGGCGATCGGCTTGTCGCCGCCGACGTCGAGGGTGCGGATGGTCAGGGGCCGAGCGCCCAGGGCATCCGCAATTGCCTGATAGGCCGCCGTCTGCTCCGCCTCGTGCGGGGCGGTCGCGCGGTCGAGGAACAGAAATTCGGTGCGCAGCAGCCCGCAGCCTTCCGCGCCATTGCGTACCGCGAGCTGCGCCTCGGCCACCGAGGCGACATTCGCCAGCACCTCGATGCGCGTGCCGTCCGCGGTGCGACAGGCGTCCTGCGCTGCGCGCTGCATCGCCTGCGCCCGTTCATCGCGCGCCGCAAGTCCCTTGCGCACTTGCAACACCCGCTCGCGCGGCGGGTCGATCTCCAGCCGCCCGCGCTCGGCATCGAGCACGAGCATGGTGCCGGCACCAATCGAGAGCACGCCCGTACCGAGGGCAGCCAGCGCCGGGACCCCCATGGCGGCTGCGAGGATCGAAACGTGCGAAGTCGCGCCGCCCTCGGCGAGCGCGATCCCGGCGATGCGGCTGCTCTCCAGGGCGAGCAGCTGTGAAGGCAATAGCTCGCGGGCGAGCACGATGGCTCCGGGTGCGATCTGTGGCGCCGGCGCGGAGGCGAGGCCGGCGAGCGACAGCAGCACCTGCGCCTCCAGATCCAGGAGGTCATCGGCACGCTCGCGCAGGCGCGCATCGGCAAGGGAGCTCAGACGCTCGACCTGGGTGCGGATCGCCGCACGCCAGGCGAAGGCAGCACTCTTGCCCGCATCGATCAGCGCGCCGGCCGCACCGAGGATTTCCGGGTCATCCAAGAGCTCCAGGTGCGCCCCGAGGATATCGTGCGCAGCCGTTGGCACCGCGCCCGCGCCACCCCCACCGGCGAGGCGTGTGCGCACCGTCGCGCGCGCGCGCTCCAGCGCCGCGCTCTCCTCGCTCGCGCCGCCGCCGCACTCCGCGACCGCGAGCCGCGGGCGGCTTAAGTGCACGGCCGGGCCCAGCCCCACCCCGCGGCTGCCGATAACGCCGTCGAGCACGGAGGGCGGGGATTTTCGTGCGGGCGCTGCCGCAGCGGGCGGTCGCAGTTTAGGCGCGGCCGCCGTGGCTGCTTCCCGCGCTGCGGCGGCGGCGAGCGCTGCGGTGAGCGCCTCCAGCGCCGCTGCGGCCTGCGGACCGCTGGCGCTCACCTCAATTAAGTCCCCGCAGCCGACACCAAGAGCCATGAGGCCCACGGTGCTGCGCGCGTTGGCCTCACGGCCGTGCGCCAGCACGCGCACTTCCGCCGCCAGACCCTTCAGTGCTGCGGACAGCCCGGCCGCCGGACGCGCATGCAGCCCGTGCTGAAGGGTTACGGTCAGGCGGCGATGCAACTTCTCACCCGGCGCCGGCGCATCAAGCGCGCTCGGCGTCCGCGCCGGCGCAAGTTCCATGAGGAAGTCCCCGGCCTGCAGCTCGCGGTCGAGGCTGCGCCGCACGATGCGGCAGGCACTGTCCGCCACGAGGATCACCGGCGTCATGAGACTGCGTGCCTGGCGGGCGAGAAAGTCCAGGTCGAAACTCAGCAGCGCTTCCCCCTGACGTACCCGTGCGCCCGGCGCGACCCTGAGTGCGAAGCCCTCACCGGCGAGCGCCACGGTGTCCAGCCCGACATGCATGAGTATCTGCGCCCCGCCGGGGGCGCGCAGCGTGATGGCGTGGTGCGCCTGCGCGATGAGGCTCACTTCGCCATCACAGGGGGCATAAAGGGTGTCACCGGTCGGATCCAGCGCCAGTCCGTCACCGAGCATGCCGGCGGCAAAGGCCTCATCGGGCACCTCCTCGAGCGCTGTGCTCCACCCCGACAGCGGCGCCACCAGGATCACGGAACCGTCCGCCGTCACGGTGACACCTGCACCCAGTCGATGGCCCAGAGCGGATCGAGCTGCGCCTGGGTGAAGTTCAGGCACAGGTCATGCCGTCCCGCGAGCGCCGGCAGGCGCACGCTCGGCAGCACCGTCACGGTGTCGCTGTCGGCCGCCGTGGACAACGGCAGCGTCACGAGCGGTGCCTGGCCACAGTCATCGACGTGCACCTGCAGCTCCCCGGCCCCGCTCACCGGCGGTTCCAGCCGGATGCCGGCGCGGGCAGCGCCGAGCTGAAAGTTAAAGGGCACCTGGCCGACCGCGGCCGTGAACTGCGGAGCCGCTGTCAGGTCGACGCCCGGGAAGATCCAGCACGGGTTCATGATGTCGATGAGAAACACGGCCCGCGTCCCGTTGCGCGGCGCATCGTCCTCGAGCGAGAGCACCAGTTTGTCGGTGCAGGTCCTGAGGTCCTGACTCATGTGGCGTTGCTGCGGAGCCGGGAGCGCAGCGCTCGCGAAGACGTCGTTCGAGTACGGCAGGCCGAGCGCGCGGTAGCGCTGGAACTGCACTCGCAGGCGGCGCCGGAAATCCCCCCAGTCCAGGCGCTGCGGGGGCGACCAGGCGAGCTCTGCCAGCGCCGCTGCACGCGGATAGGTCATGTAGGCGGCGCGCTCCTCGGTGCGTACGTGCTCGGTCCACAAATTCCCCTGCAGCCCGAGCAGATGACGCTGATCGAGCGCAAGCGCACCTGGCAGCGGATCGAAGCGGTAAATGTCCTCGACAGTGACGATGCGGCCGCGCCCGGGGGGCTCATCCGCCCCTCTGCCCTGGCGGTTGTCGAAGTAGAAGGTCGGATCCGGGGCCAGCACGGTATCGTGTCCGGCGGCCGCCGCCCTGATCGCCCCCTGCGTGCCGCGCCAGGATACGACGATGGCATTTTGCGGCGCGCCGCCTTCCAGAATCTCATCCCAGCCGACCAGGCGCCGCCCGTGCCTCGCAAGATAGGCCGCCAGCCGCGCGGTGAAGTAGCTCTGTAGCGCGGACGCATCCGCGAGCCCGAGTTCGCGCAGTCGTTGCTGCACGCGTACCGAGTCGCGCCACTGATCCGTCACCACCTCATCCCCGCCGAGGTGTATGTACTTTCCCGGGAACAGAGCCATCACCTCATCGAGCACGTTCTGCAGGAACTCGAATGTGGATTCCTCAGCATTGAGCAGGTTCGGGTAGGTGCCCCAGTCGGCCGGCACGGCGCGCGGTGGCGCTGCGCTCGCCGCGAGCTGTGGGTAGGCCACGAGCGCCGCCGTCACGTGCCCCGGCAGGTCGATTTCCGGCACGATGGTGATGTTGCGCGCGGCCGCGTGCGCGACGATGCGGCGTACGTCCTGCTGGGTGTAGAAGCCGCCGTAGAGGCGCGGCCGCCCGGTGGCGGGATCCAGATCGCGCTGCGCGGCACGCCCCGCGGGCACCCGCCAGGCGCCGAGCTCAGTCAGCCGCGGATACCTCTTGATCTGCAAGCGCCAGCCCTGGTCATCGGTCAGATGCCAGCTGAGCACGTTGAGCTTGTGCAGCGCCATCCAGTCGAGGTAGCGCAGGATGAAAGCGGGCGACTGGAAGTGACGCGCGGAATCGAGCATCAGCCCGCGCCAGCCAAAACGTGGCGCGTCGACAATGTGCCCTGCCGGTACGCTGAGGCGCTCCCCAGGGCGCACCGCATCCACATCACACAGTTGCCACAGCGTGACCGCTCCGTAGAACAACCCGCGCACCTCGCCCGCCGTGATGATCAGCCGCTCGCTCGACACCTCGATCGCGTAGCTCTCGGGAGTCTGCTCGTCAGACCCCGGACCGAGGCGCAGCTCGATGGCGTGCGCGGGTACCTGTGTGCCGGCGCGCACTGCCACCTGCAGCCTTACGCCCGAGCTCTTATACAGGAGCTCGCGCAGGTAGCTGGCGATCGGCAGCAGCCTCGAGTCGGCTGGTATTGAAATCTGCGTGCCGTCGCGTATCGCGAAACTGCCCGTCGCCGCGACCATGCGCGCCGGCGTCGGGATGATGTTCCCCAGTTCCGCCCTGTCGGGCAGCGGCGCCGCGGCCACGATGCGACCTGTCAGCAGCCACATCAGAGCCGCGACGGCGACCGGCAGCGCCCGCGACGCTCGCCGTGATGCTCTAAACAAGTCGCCTCGAAGAGGGCACCATAGCGTCTTATGCCCGGCTCCCAACCCGATGCCCTGATTCTGCGTGGTCGCGAGGCCTTCGGGCGCGGGGACCTGCAAGCCGCCGCCGCCGCCGCCGAAGCACGCCTCAAGGTGGCAGCCGCGGACATCGATGCGCTCGAGCTTCGCTTCCTGGTGCAGAAGGCCCATGGCCAGGCGGCCGAGGCCGTGCGCACACTGGATGCCGTCATTGGCGCCGATCCCGGGAGCGACTGGGCGTACAACGAGCTGGTACAGATTTTCATGGCGCATGGCAGGCTTGCGGAGGCCGGCGAGGTGGCACGCACAGCGCTGCGTGTGAATCCGGGCAGCGCACCCGGTCACAATCTGTTCGGCTTGGTGTTGTCGGAAATGAACGACCTGCCGCCGGGTGAATGGCACTTCCGGCGTGCACTGCAGCTCGCCGGCCCACAGGCGCCGTATCTGATGAACTTGGCGCTCAACTTGATGAAGCAGGGCCGGCCGGACGAGGCAGATGGCTATTTCTCCGCGGCGCATGAACGGGCGCCGCAGGATGCCAAGACGCTCGCACACTGGTCTACTTTGTACGAAGGGCGCGGTGATCTCAAGCGCGCACAGGAGCTGCTGGAGCGTGCACAGGCCGCCTCCTCTGCCGCGGAGGTAAGCCTGCTGCGCGCCAACTACGCGGCCCGCTCGGGACAGCACACACAGGCACTCGCAATCCTGGATAACGCCGGCACACTGGCCGGCGATGCGCAGTTGCAGCGCGGGCGCTTGCGCGAGCGCGTCGGCAGATACCCCGAGGCGTGGCAGGATTTCGTGGAAGGTAAGCGCAAGCTCGCGCACGAAGGCGGCGGCCTGGCGTACAAGGCCCGGTCGGTCGACGCGCTGTTCGGGCTGTGTCGGGAATTCTATACGCGCGAAAGCCTCGCGGCGCTGCCGCGCGCCGCGGTGCGCGCCGCCGACGCGCAGCCGATCTTCATCACCGGATTTCCGCGCTCCGGCACGACACTCATCGAACAGATCCTGTGCAGCCACTCGCAGGTGCGCCCCGGGGGTGAGCTCACGTTTCTGGACGACCTGCGCAGACTCAGCACGGAGTTGCTGCCCGGAACTGAAGGTTACCCGGGCAACCTCGCCCGCAGCTGGACGGCCGATCGCCATTACGTCGCGACGCTGTTTCGCGACTACTATCTCGCACGCGCCGAGCAGTACGGGCTGCTTACCGGTGACAAACGGCTGTTCACCGACAAGATGCCCTTCAATGAGATGAATCTGCCGTTGCTGAAGATGGCGTTTCCACAGGCGAAGATCGTCCGCGTGATCCGCCATCCGCTGGACGTTTGCGTATCCATGCTGGCGAACAACATGACGCATGGTTTCGCCTGCGCCTATCGGATCGAGGACATTACCCATCATCTGGCGGCCGTCTTCAACCTGGTCGAGCACTATGACCGCGCAGTGGGGCCGGCAGAGCACGTACTGCAATACGAGGCACTCATTGCCGACCAGGCGGGCGAGACCCGCAGGCTCCTCGAATACCTCGGACTGCGGTTCGAGGACGCCTGCATACGCTTTCATGAGAATCGTCGCTACGCGCCTACGCCCAGCTACGCGCAAGTTGCCGAGCGCCTCAACGCCACCGCGATCGACCGGCACCACCACTACGCGTCGCAGCTGCAGAGCTACCGCGAGCAGCTGGCGCCGATGATGAGGAAATACGGCTACCGCTAGAGCCGGCACGGGGCCCGCGGTGCCGATCACGGCGCGGCGGGCCCCTGCAACCTCAGAACCTAAGTTTCACGCCGGCAAAGTACACGCGACCGTTGTCGTAGATTGCGCGCGGGTGTGACACCACGTCGTCGTACTCCACCACCTTTGCGTCGGTGAGATTCTGCGCCTCAAAGGTCACTGCGGCGTAGCGCGTGACATTCCACGCGAACGATGCGTCCAGAGATTTCAGCGGCGCCTCGTCCAGATCACTCGTGCGATCAAAGCTCACGAAGAAATGGGAGCGGAAGGTGTACGCCAGCCGCGCGCTGACAATTGGATTCTCGAAATACGCCGTGAGGTTATAGGTGTCCTTAGAGTTTCCAGGGAAGGGATTGCCGCTGTCGAGGCTGGCATCGGAGTAGCTGTAATTGGCCTGCACGCCGAAGCCACCCCAAATACGCTGTGTGAACCCTACCTCGACGCCCTTGAGCGAGCCGTTGCCACCATTGGCACGCACGTCGATCGCGAAGGGGCAGTTGAACAGGTTCTTCGAGACTTGAGTGCACAGTGCGTTGGGGGCGGTTGCACCACTGAACGGCAGGATCTGAGTCGTTGGGCTGTCGACGATGAAATTCTTGAGGTTCTTGTTATATAGGGCAATCGTGTAGGCGGTGTCCGGATTGGGATACCACTCGAGCGACAGATCCTCCTGGCTGGCGCGGTAGGGATCGATGTTGGGATTTCCCGCGGTGCCCGACAGCGCGCCGGTATTCAGTATCACGCGCGGGACCATATCGGTGTAATCGGGACGCGACATCACTTTGGCTGCAGCAAAGCGCACCACGACATCCTTGGTGATGTCGTAAGCGAAATTCAGCGATGGCAGGACATCGTTGTAGCTCTTGCTCGCCTCCACCGGAATGTAGGCGCCGAATAAACTCGGGATGACGCCCGGCTGATCGGGGTTGGCAACGAACTGCGCGCCGGTCGTGTCTTCCTGGGTGTGCGCGAACCGCACGCCGACATTGCCGCGCCAGCGATCGCCGGCGAAATTGCCCATGACGTAGCCGCCCGAGGTCTTCTCGTTGACCGTGAAGCTGCCCTGCGGATACGGCACCCGTCCGGCGACATTCAGCTGATTGCCCAGCACCTCAGCGGCGAAGGCCGGATTGACGATCCACGCCTGGGTCAACGAGCCGGGTACGGAGATTCCGGAGAGGAAATTGCCGGGGCTCAGGCCGGCGGACCATGCAGAGGTCGGGATGTTCTGGTTCAGGATCGGAGCGGAGAATGCGCCATAAGTGGTGTAGTTGCCGGTCGCGTCGCGCTCGTGGCTGGTGCCCTTGACCCCGAACTTGATCGACTTGAGCACGCCAAAGTCCAGTTCCTTGAGTGCGTCTGCGTAAACATAGGTTTCGCGATCGTAGTTGAGAAACTGGTCAGCGTTCGCGAAATCGAACGCAAACGAGTTGGGATTGGAAAAGTTGACCGTCGTGCCGTTGCCATTGGGAATCGGTTTCACCTGCGGCGCGCCGTTTCTGAAGTCGTAGGTGAAGGAGCCGGCGGCGCCAAACTCGGGAAAGTACTGCGGATCGGTGTTACCGGTGGCATCGGTCCAGCCGACGTCGAGGTGCACAGTCCAGGTGGAGTCGGGGGTGTACTTAGTGTCGAGATCGAGGTTGTGGCTGGTGGTCTTGGCGATACGGTGGAACGAGTCGTAGAAGAAGGCAAAGTCCTTGGTGCCGTTAGCCTGAGAGGAAACCGTGCCAGCTACGCACGCACCCGCGTCCACGACGCAGTTGGTGATCGAGCCGCCGTTGCCGATAGCCCGCTGCGGATCCGCCAGCCAGCTCTGGTTCTGGTTTTCGGCATCGAAGATGGACAACAGCCCGTTGAAGTTGAATTCCAGTTGCTCGGTGGGCCGGACCTGGAAGGAGAAGTTAGCGCCCTTGCGGACGCGATCCTGCTCAAACAAGGCGGAGTTGATCAGGGTTGGAATGAGTGTGGGGTTGGTGCTGCTGATAGGCGCGTAACCCAGAACCTCGAAGCCGTCGCGACGGATGTTTAGATTCTGGTAGATCGCCGCCAGCAGGAAGCCGAAACGGTTCTCGTCGTCCTTGAAGCTCACCAGTCCGGTCGCATACGGGTTCGTATGGGCGGCGCGCTCGTTGCGCGCGCCTTCCAAGGAGGCATACGCGGTGAAAGGTTCAAGATCGAGCGGTTTGCGCGTCTCAACATTAACCGTGCCGCCGATGCCGCCCTCCTGCACGTCGGCCTGCGCGCTTTTCATGACCTGCACCTTGCCGATGAGATCAGCGGGCAGCATGAGGTAGTTGAAGCTGCGGGTGGCGTTCTGCTGATCGAGGATGAACCAGTCCGCGGTGGACAGACTGTGCCCGTTGAGTGTTACGTTGGTGAGCGTGCTGATCGTGCCACGCAGGTTGATGCGCTCGCCCTCGCCGAAATCCTTCTGGGTGACAATGCCCGGAACGCGCTGCAGCGCTTCGGCGAGATTCTTGTCCGGAAACTTACCGACGTCCTCCGCCGTCAAATCGTCCTGGATGTTGGAGGCATCCTTCTTCGCCTGCAGGGAGTCGCGCAGACTTGCACGGATGCCGTAGACGACCACTTCCTGGAGATCCTCCGGCTTGGGCCCCGTGGCACTGGCGTTCTCCTGTGCGTGAACTGCACCATTGCGCCCAAACAAAGCCATGGCGACCGCCGTCCCGATCAACGTTGACCTTGCGATTCTCATGATTGGCACACCCCGGATGTTTGTCTTTAGCCGTTTAGGTACCGACTCGTTGCAAATTCCCCGCAAGACCCCGGCGTGCCGCTCTGCGTCGGTCACCGGACGGATTCCCTCGTGGGACCACTTAGGGTCCAATATAGTACCAGTAACTATAGATTGCTATACCCAGGTGAACCGCAAATTGTTTGTAATTCAGTTCTGCTTGATTTACAGCCTATTGGGATAAATGTTGCGTCCCTCTAGCGTCTTATTGGTATTGTAATGGTAGTATTAAAGGCGGTGCGGTATTAACGGGAGTCCCACCTTGGCGCTGCTGTCCCAGGCCGTCGGTCTGCTCGATGAGACGAGCAGTTTGCCGCTTTACCAACAGTTGCAGCGGGCGCTGCGCCAGGCGATCGAGACGCGCGTGCTGGGACCTGCGGATGCCTTGCCGCCGGAGCGCGATCTCGCCACCGAGTTCAAGGTCTCGCGCATCACGGTGCGCAAGGCGATCGACGGGCTGGTGGGTGAGGGCCTACTGGTGCGCCGCCAGGGATCGGGCACGTTCGTGCAGGCGCGCGTGGAGAAGAACTTCTCCAAGCTCACCTCTTTCTCCGAGGACATGCGCGCTCGCGGCCGCAATCCGCGCAGCGTGTGGCTGCACAAGTCCGCAGGCACGGTGACGCCGGAGGAAGCTCTCACGCTGCGCTCGAGCCCGGGCACGCCCGTGTATCGCTTTCATCGCATCCGCTTCGCCGACGATGCACCGATGGCGCTCGAGTACGCGACCATCCTCGCTTACTGCCTGCCCTCGATCGAGGCGGTGGAGTCATCCTTGTACGTCGCGCTCGAGCGCGCCGGCAACCGCCCGGTGCGGGCGCTGCAGCGCCTGCGCGCGGTGCTCTTCAGCGCCGAGCAGGCGCAGCTGCTGCAGGCCAAGGAGAGCGACGCGGGCCTGCTGGTCGAGCGCCTCGGCTTTCTCAAGGACGGGCGCGCGGCGGAATTCACCCAGTCCTACTATCGCGGCGACATCTACGACTTCGTCGCCGAGCTCAGCCTGACTACCTGACCGTGCGGCCCGAGGACACACGCATGTTCGGGGAAGCGGCGCAGGCGGCCGCAGCGGTGGATACTCAGCTGGCGGCCAACGCCGCGCACCTGCAGCGCCTCGGGGAGCGGCTGCGCACCGCGCCACCGCGCGCCGTGGTCACCTGCGCGCGCGGCAGCTCCGATCATGCCGCAACCTTCGCGCGCTACCTGATCGAGACCCGACTGGGCGTGCTCACCTCCTCCGCCGCCCCTTCGGTGAGTTCGGTCTACCGCGCCACGACCGACCTTGCCGGCACGGTCGTGCTCGCCATTTCGCAATCGGGCGCAAGCCCTGATCTGCTGGCCAGCGTGCGCAGCGCACGTAAGGCCGGCGCGCGCATCATCGCGCTCGTCAATGCCGAGGCGTCCCCGCTTGCGCAGCTCGCCGATGATCTGATCCCGCTCGGCGCCGGGCCGGAGCGCAGTGTTGCGGCCACCAAGTCCTACATCGCCTCCTTGAGTGCCATCGTGCAGCTGATAGCCGCTTGGGCGCAGGATGAGCCGCTGGCGAGGGCGCTGCGGGGCGCCCCGCGGCAGCTCGAGGCGGCCTGGCAGCTCGACTGGAGCGGCGCGGCGGCCGCACTGGTGGCGGCGGAAAGCCTGTATGTGATCGGACGCGGACCGGGATTGGCGATCGCGCAGGAAGCGGCGCTCAAGTTCAAGGAGACCTGCGCGCTGCATGCCGAGGCGCTCAGTGCCGCCGAGCTGCGTCACGGTCCGATGGCACTCGTGCGCGCGCACTTTCCGATCCTGCTCTTCACCCAAGATGATGAGACGCAGCCCGGCACACTGACGCTGGCGCGCGAGCTCAGCAGCGGCGGCGCGCGCGTCCTCCTTGCGGGCGCCGCCGCAAGCGGTGCCCAGCAGCTGCCGACGTTGGCCGCTCATCCGGTTATCGAACCCCTGCTGCAGGTACAGAGTTTCTATCGCCTGGCCAATGCGCTGTCGCTCGCGCGCGGTGTCGATCCGGACCATCCCCCGCACCTCACCAAAGTAACCGAGACGCTCTGATGCTCACTGCCCTGGTAAACGGCCGCGTGCTGCAGCAAGAAAGCTGGGTCAGTGGTGCGTGCGTGCTCATCGAGGGCCGGCACATCCTGGACATCGTGGCCGCCGATGATGTGCGCTGCCGCGGCGCGCAGCACTACGATCTGGGCGGCCAGCTGCTATTGCCGGGCTTCATCGACTCGCAGGTCAACGGCGGCGGCGGTGTGCTCTTCAACGACGCCCCCAGCGTCGATGCGATCCGCGCCATCGGCGCGGCGCACCGCCGCTTTGGCACCACCGGCTTTCTGCCCACGCTGATCTCGGCGGACCTCGATATCGTCGCGCGCGCCATCAGCGCGGTACGCGCAGCCCTGGAGAGCGGCGTGCCGGGCGTCCTGGGCATCCACATCGAGGGGCCCTTCCTCAGCGCTGCGCGCAAGGGTGTGCACGACCCGGCGAAGCTTCGTGACCTGGATTTGAGCGCGCTCGGGCTACTCACCTCCCTCAAGGGCGGGCGCACGCTCGTGACGCTCGCACCCGAGGTCACCGCTGCAGGCGTCATCGGCCGGCTCGCCGCGGCCGGGGTCGTGGTCTCGGCCGGGCATACCAACGCCACCTACGCCGAAGTGCGCGCGGCCCTGGATGAGGGACTGCGCGGATTTACCCACCTGTTCAACGCCATGTCACAGCTGACCGGGCGCGAGCCCGGCACCGTAGGCGCCGCGCTCGATGATCCCGGCAGCTGGTGCGGCATCATCGTCGACGGCCGGCACACCGATCCGGTCGTGCTGCGCATCGCGCTCAAGTGCAAGCCGCACGATCGCTTCATGCTGGTCACGGATGCCATGCCGAGCGTCGGCACCCACAACGCCTCATTCGAACTGCAGGGGCGGCGCATCACGGTCAAGGGGCACGCCTGCCTGGATGAGGATGGCCGTCTGGCCGGCTCCAACATCGACATGGCCAGCTGCGTGCGCAACGCCGTGAGCCTGCTCGGAGTCTCCCTCCCCGAAGCGGTGCACATGGCCAGTCAGTGGCCCGCGGATTTTCTGGGCCTCGGCCGCGAATATGGCCGTATCGCGCCGGGCTACCGCGCCAATTTCGTGCTGGCGGACGACGAGCTCAACGTGCTGGAGACCTGGATCGACGGCCGCTCGACGCAAGCGGCATGAGCGCGCCTCAGACGGGCGCCTGAAAGCCGGCCGCGCGGTAGGTGAGCACCAGCGTGTCGCGTGCCCCGGCCGCACCCTGCCCCTGCAGTGGGGTCGTCTCGTGGATCACCCGGGCATCGTCCATCAGCAACATCGACCAGGGTTCAGTCATCGTGAAGCGCACGCCGTGCGCACCGTGCGCATCAAATACGCGCGTCTCCCCGCCGATCACCTCGCGCCGGTTGACGAGAATCACGGCGACGAACTCGACCCCGTCGCGATGCGCCCCTTCCGGTGTGGGGCGCCCGAGACCGTGCACCGTGTCGATGCGGAACTGATGCGCCTCGATGTACCAGCGCGTGACCGGCTTCAGATCCGCGAACAGGTCCCCGAGCGCTGCCAGCAGCTGCAGCCACGCTGCAGCGGTCGCGACGGCCGGATCGATGGGTTCGAACCAGCGCGTGAGACCCCCGTGCAGCGCGTTGTAGGCGGTGGGCTGCCAGTGCGCGCGGTGCGCCACTGGCTCCGGCGCCGCCGCCGGGGCCTGCATGAAGCAGCTGTGGCGGCGGGCGCGGTAGTCACCGCCATCGCGCAAATACTTGTCGCGCGGCAGATGCTCCCAGCTTGCGCACAGTGCCTGCAGCCCGGCAACGTCGATCCCGAGCGCGGCATGGGCGGCGGCGGCACCCAGGCGCGCGTAGCCCTGATCCCGCAGCGCCTCGAGCACCCCGGAACGCTCACGGTTCATGGCGGGCCTGTATCCTGCGAAAGGCGTAGCCCACCGCAGCCCGGATGGGAGCTCGCGCGCTCGGCGCGCCCGTGACAGGGTGGCCGGGATTTGCAAACTGCCAAGGTGTCGCACACATGATCGACCTTTATTATTGGCCCACGCCCAACGGCCACAAAATCACGATGTTTCTGGAGGAGACCGCGCTCCCCTACCGCATCGTGCCGGTAAACATCGGTGCGGGCGCGCAGTTTACCCCCGAGTTCCTCGCCATTGCCCCCAACAATCGCATGCCGGCGATCGTCGATCACGATCCCAGAGGCGGCGGTGCGCCGGTGTCGGTGTTCGAGTCCGGCGCCATCCTCGTGTATCTGGCTGAGAAGGGCGGGCAGCTCCTGCCGCAGGGGCTGCGCGGGCGCTTCGAGGTGCTCGAGTGGCTCTTCTGGCAGATGGCAGGACTTGGGCCCATGGCGGGCCAGAATCATCACTTCGCGCGCTACGCACCGGAGCCGCTCCCCTACGCCATCACCCGCTATGTGAATGAGACCAATCGCCTCTACGGGGTGCTCAACAAACGCCTCGCGGACCGCGCCTTCATCGGGGCTGAAGGCTATTCGATCGCAGATATCGCCTGCTATCCCTGGATCGTTCCCTACGAGGCGCAGGGGCAGAAGCTCGCGGACTTTCCGCATCTGCAACGCTGGTTCGAGGCGATCCGCGCCCGCCCGGCCACCGCGCGCGCCTACGAGCGCGGCGCGGGCGTGAGTACCCAGACCACGCTCACCGACGAGGCGAAGAAGATCCTGTTTGGTCAGACCGCACGCTGAAGCGCACGCACACCATGTCACGCAGTACTGCCGCAGGACTCGCCCGCATCGCCGGGGCTCTCGGCTGCGCGCTCGCGGCCGCCGCATTGCCGGCTGCCGAGGTCACGATCGCCGGTGCCACGGTGCAGGTGCAATACCCGGCCGCCGACTTCGCTCAGCGCGAGGAGCCACTGCTCGTGTGGGTGCGCCGCGCGGGGGCGATCGTCGCCGGCTACTACGGGCGCTTCCCGGTCAAGCACCTGCAGCTGGTGCTTGAGCCGAATTCCGGTGAGGGAGTGCACGGTGGCAAGACCTTCGCCCACCCCGACGCCTACATTCGAGTCGGGGTCGGGCGCGAGGTCACCGTCGCGCAGCTCAGCGCGGACTGGGTCCTGGTGCACGAGATGACACACCTGGCGCTGCCAGACACGGGCGAGGAACATGCGTGGCTTTCCGAGGGCGTCGCAACCTACGTCGAGGGCATCGCGCGCGTGCAGGCCGGCAACCGCACTGAACTCGACGTCTGGTCGGAGGAACTCGGCTCGATGCCCCGCGGCCTGCCGCAGCCGGGCGATGCGGGGCTCGATCACACGCACACCTGGGGCCGCACCTACTGGGGCGGCGCGATGTTCTGCCTGCTCGCGGACGTCGAAATCCACCAGCGCACGCATAACCGCGCCGGGCTTCAGGACGCGCTGCGCGCGATCCTTGCCGCCAGCGGCGGTCTGTCCGCGGACTGGCCCATCGGGCGCGTGTTCGCGGTGGGCGATGCGGCGGTCGGCGTACCGGTACTGGAGGAGCTCTACGCGCGCTACAAGGCTAGCGCTGCGGCTCCGGACCTCATGCAGCTGTGGAAGGATCTCGGCATCGAAGTCGAGGGCGAAGTTGTGCGCCTCGATGATCACGCGCCGCTGGCGGACGTTCGCCACGCCATCATGCGCGCGCGCGCCGCGGTTCAGGCCTCGCCCGGGGAGTAGAACCCGGTCATCGTGGCGGTCACGATCAGCACCAGGGCCAGCAGCAGGTACTCGGCGGTGAGCGTGCCGCGCAGCCTCACCGGCGCGGACGACTCTCCGCGCACGAGTGCCGGCGTCACGCGCAGGCGGTTGAACCCCGCGAGCGTCAGCAGGACCGCAAACAGCGCGACCTTGCTGCACAGCAGGAGCCCGTAGGGACGGCGCAGTGCCGCCAGGTCCGGCAGCAGCGTCAGCGCGAGCAGCACCCCGGCGAGCGCGAGCAGCGGCACAAGCCACAGTGCGCGGCGCGAGAAGTCCTGCAGCACCGCCAGCAGCGCCGGCGTGTTTCCTGACACCAGGAGCCGGCGCAGGCAGGCGATGGAGCCGAACCAAAAGGCGGCGATGCACACGTGCAGCGCCAGAAGCGGCAGCAGGATGAGTCGATGCTCATCAAACAGCGTGTGCCCGCTGACGAGAAAGGAACCCAAGGCCACGAGCGCCGCCGGCAGCGCGAGCGCCGGGTGCGCACGCCACAGTGCCAGTGCCAGCGTGCCCAGACCGGTGAACCGCAGCCACAGCGCAGCCGCGGCGGGTGAACTCAGCGCCAGATGACGCAGCTGCGGATCGGCTACACCAGCCCAGGCGCCGGCCAGGTGCGCCGGCTCGAACAGGCCTTGCGCCACGACCACGCCGAGCGCGCCCAGCGTCACGCGCAGCGCCCGCGCACGCAGGACGCGTGCGAGGGCGGGCCCGAGAGTACGCGCGCACAATACCCGGAACAGCACGCTCCCGGTGGCCTGCAGGAACAGGATGAAGCCCGCGGCGCGCAGCGCCAGCCACAGGCCATCGATCACGGCGCGAGGCTGAAGGTGAATTCGCCGGGCACGAGGTGCCCGTCGCTGCCGAGCGCGCGGAAGCGCACCACGTAGGTACCCGGGGTGAGTGTCGGCAGCGGCACGCTGATGTGCGTCTGCGGGGACTGTGGGGCGCTAAGCTTCACCGGCTGCGCACCGGTCTTCTCAATCGAAAGCGCCGTCAGCTGTGCGGCTTCGGAGAACTCCAGCGACAGCGCCGCCGGCGCCACACTCAGGCGGCTGCCGGCGGCCGGTGAACTCGCCTTGAGATGGGCATGCGCGCAGGCGCTGCTGCTGAATACCAGCAGCAGCCAGGCAAGTGCGACAGCCATCAGCCTCATGCCATGAGGCTACACCGAGCGGCGGGCGCCGCGCGAGAAGGAACTCGGCGCGTGACTGCGCCCGCCACCGCGGCGCTGGCCGCCAAAGGAGCCGTGCGGCCGGTGACCCTGGCGATGCGTGCCACCGCTCACCTCACGCGCCTTCTCGGCGGGAAGGGGCGCGCTGACCTTGAAGGTCGGCAGCGCCGCTACCGGGATCGTGCGCTTGAGCAGCTGTTCGATATCGCGCAGCAGCGGTGCCTCGTCGGGAGCGACCAGGGAGACCGCCGCGCCGCTGCCGCCGGCGCGCGCCGTGCGGCCGATGCGGTGGACGTAGTCCTCCGGCACGTTCGGCAGCTCGTAGTTGACGACATACGGCAGCTCCTTGATGTCGAGCCCGCGCGCGGCGACTTCGGTCGCCACCAGCGCAGTGACGCGGCCTTCCTTGAAGTCGGCGAGCGCCCGCACGCGTGCGCCCTGGCTCTTGTTGCCGTGAATCGCCGCGGAGCGGATGCCGCTGCCTTCCAGCTGCTGGGCGAGGCGGTTGGCACCGTGCTTGGTGCGCGTAAAGACCAGCACCTGCTGCCAGTTGCCCTCCTCGATCAGGTGCGCGAGCAGATGACGCTTGTGGTCCTTCGGCACGCGGTAGGCCTGCTGATCGATGCGCTCGGCGGCGGCGTTGCGCGCCGCGACTTCGATCTGCACCGGCTGGCGCAGCATGCGCTCGGCCAGCGCACGGATGTCCTGCGAGTAGGTGGCTGAGAACAGCAGGTTCTGCCGCTCGCGCGGCAGGAGCTTGATGATCCGCTTGATGGCGGGGATGAAGCCCATGTCGAGCATGCGATCGGCCTCATCGAGCACGAAAGTGCGCACGTGCGAAAGGTCGAGCTGGCGCTGCTGGGCCAGATCCAGCAGCCGCCCCGGGGTGGCGACGAGCACGTCGCAGCCGCGGCGCAACGCATCAATCTGGGGCCGCTCGCTCACGCCCCCGAAGATGACGACGGTGCGCAGCGCCACGAAGCGCCCGTAGTCCTGGGCACTCGCGGCCACCTGGGCGGCCAGTTCGCGGGTCGGTGTGAGCACGAGCGCCCGCGGCGCGGGGCCGGCGGGGCTGCCGAGGTTGTGCAGAATCGGCAATACGAAGGCGGCGGTCTTGCCGGTACCGGTCTGCGCGCCCGCGAGCACGTCGCGGCCGGCGAGCACGGCCGGAATGGCCTCACGCTGGATGGGGGTGGGGGTGTCATAGCCCTTCTCGGCCACAGCACGGGACAGCTCGGGCTTGAGCCCAAGTTCAGTAAACAACATGTAGGGAAACCTCTGTTTGAGCTCGCCCGCAAGCGCATCTGCGCTGCGGCGGTCAGGCGCGAGGCTGAAAGTTAATGGTAAATCGAAGTGCGTCGGAAAAAAGACAGACTTGCGAGCGAAACGGTGCTGACCGAGCACTTAAGGTCGTTTGGCGCCGCGCACTGTACAGACTTCCAGCTCGAGAGTCCAATGCATGTCTCAAAGCGACAATTGGACACACTTGTCAGCGAGTTACACATTGCAGCGTTAAGCTCACTCGGCCATGATTCCAAACTCACGCCGCACAGGGATTTGCATGAGAAACCGCACCCCCGCCGCACTGCTGCTGGGCACGCTTGGAGCTGCCGCCCTGCTTCTGGCGGGCTGCTCCGCGCGCACGGAGGTGTCGCAATCCGGCAACGCCCCCGCGCAGTACTCGCACGTCTATATCACCACCCAGGAAGTGTGGTTCAACAGCAGTGCAACGGCAGGTCCCGATGACTCGGGCTGGCAGAGGTTCCCCCTGAGCACGCCTGCGACCGTGGACCTGGTGGGCGACGAGGACGGCACGCTTGGCACCATCGCGACGAACGTGAACCTCGTCGCCGGCACCTACTCGCAGATCCGCCTGATTCCCATAGACTCCTCGGCACCCCTGTCGGTCTCCGCGACAGCGATCGGCGCGACCTACAACGCCGAGGCCGATTACGTGGACGCCGCCACGGGCAACACCGTACAACTGCCGCTGGAACTGCTCAATCCGGACAAGGGTATCGGCATCCAGGCGTCCCTCAAGGTGCCGATCGGCAGCGTGGGATCCGCCGGAATCGGCGGTGTCGCTGGCGGCACGAGCAGCATCGGTACCGCCGATGCCACGAGCACCACTGGAACCACGGATGCCTCAACGGGCATCGCCACGACCACCGGCACCGCGACGACGTCCGCCACGGGCACCACGACCACGACCACGCTCGCCTCCTTCACCGTCAACATCGATGGCAATCGCGATCTCGTGCCCTTCCTGTATGCCGGCACGGGCACGAGCGGCACCAACGGCATCATGCTGAGCTCGCACGCTACCGCTTTCGATCTTTCCCAGGTGGGTGGTATCCAGGGCACGCTCACCCTCACGAACCTCACCGGCTACACCGCGGTGAGCGGGCTGCCGGATATTCAGGCGACCGCGGAGACCCTCAGCGCGGATGGCACGCGGCACGAGGTGGTCTTGAGCGTCCCGGTGCACTCGGACGGCACCTTCCTCCTCTATCCGCTGCCGACGAGCTCCTCGACGGCCGTCTTCTATGACGTCGTGATCCACGGCGCCGGCATCGCGACGATCATTATCAAGAACGTGGAAGTGACCCTTCCCAGCAGCAGCACCACGACCGACACCACCACCGCCACCACGGATACCGGCACCACCACGGCGCTCAGCGCCGCGACCATCAACAGCACCAACACGAGCATCGACACGACGACGATCACCCCGCCGAGCCTGAACACGGTCTCCCTCGGCACACTCCTGCCGCGCTACGCGAGCATCTACACCGCCAACATCACCGCCGCCTCCGCGCCCCTGCCGGCGGGCAGCGATGTCGCCTTCTACGAGACCCTGTCCGGGTCCGGTGAAGTGCCCTACGTGATTGAGTCGAGCCCCATCGACCCCTTCAACCAGAACCTCTTCAACGCGCAGACGCTCTCGGCCTGCACCGTGGATTCGGGCACGTACGTGGCCAGTGGCGAGACCATCAACATCGTCAGCGCGGCTCCGCTGCAGGGCACCGGCGGCTACACGGTGGCCGCAACGGCGCCGAACTACGCTGACGGCGCGTTCACGTCCCCGATCAAACCCCCTGGCTCCGGCACCTGCCTCACCACGGCGAGCACGACCGCGCCGACAACCACGACGACCACCGCGGCGCCCGTGTCGGTGCCGATCCCGGCGCTCACCCTCGCCTCGGGCGCTGCGACGGGCTCGGTCGTAGCGGTCGTGGCCGCGAACGGCAAGTACAACGCCGGACAGCTGCTGATCTCGCACGAGGGGGCACTCGTGGCCCAGGTGCCGCTCACCGCCGCCCTGCTCGCCTCCGGGGGCAAGGTCTCGGCAACGGTCCCGGCCGGCACCGCGAGCTCGCTCTACTACGTCTCGGTCCGCGTCTGGAACACCAGCGATCCCGCCCCGAACCCTGCCCCGCCCGGCAGCGGCCTTACGGCCGGAACGCTGTCGCGCCAGTGGTTCGAAACCCCCGCGGACCTGCGCGCGAGCACGAGCGTGTCGATCCCGATCACCCTCAACTGAGCGAATCGGGTCCCGAAAAACCAGTAGAATGCGCGGTTTTCGGCCCCCGCCACGGGCCAAGCCGCTGAATCTGATTGGAACGTATCCGACGCAGACGCCTCTAATGGACGGCGCGGCGGGCCGTCGCGTCCCAGTCTAAGAATTGAAGGGGATCCTCGAAGATGACCGCCGACCGCTCTGGCCGCCAGCTCCTGGCGCATGCCCTGCCCGTCTTTGCCGCAGCCTTAGCTACGCTGCTCAGCTCCTGCGGCGGCAATACCATCCCGCCCCCGGGCACCCCGGTCGTGACCTTCACCTCGACCAACAAGACCTTCGCCTCCTACATCGTCGCGATCGACTCCATCACGCTCACCGGGGCCGACGGCACCTACGCCACGCCGCTGGTCACCCCGGAGACCGTCGATCTGGCAAAGCTTTCTGACTTGAGTGAGCTGGTGGAAGCCCCGGCCGTGCCCTCCGATTCGTACACGTCCGCAACCCTGACGCTCGACTACAGCAGCGCCAGCATCTGGGTGCAGGACAATGGCAGCTCGGTGCACGTGACTCCCACTCTCCCGGGTGGTACCGGCGTGCTGTCGGCCTCGATCACCATCACTTTTGACCCAGCACATCCGCTCGTCATCCCCGACGGCAGTTGCGCCCGTGTGGCAATCAACTTCGACCTTGATGCCTTCAATTACGTAAACCTGGCGGCGCAGACGGTGACCGTGAACCCCTTCGTCACCATCAGCCAGCCGCCGCCGCTCGACCCCACTCCGCTGCGCGCGCGCGGCCTGTTCGTCTACACCGGCTCGGACTTCTTCGTGATGAACCTGCGCCCGTTCTTCGACCTGGTGTCGGCACTCGGCGCAATCACCGTGGACGTCAGTGCCGCGACCTACTACAACGTCAACGGCACGGTTTACACCGGCGACGCCGGTCTCAAAGCCATGTCCTCGATGTTGATCAACACCCCGATCGCCGTCTACGGCACGCTCTCGAGTCTTAGTACCATCACACCCTCTTTCAAGGCGACGACCGTGCTCGTCGGCTCGAGCCTCGAAAGCGAGGGCCTGGCGGATCACATCCGCGGCGTGGTCGCTGCGCGCAGCGGCAACACCCTCACGGTGATCGGCGGGGACTACCTCTACACGACCGCCGTTTCCGACCTGTACGTGGCCGGCCAGACCTACTATCTGCCCAGCACCCAGGTGACTGTCGGGCCCGACACCCTCGTCAGCCGCGACGGCTATGCCGTCAGCGCACTCACGCCGCAGGCGATCTCCGTGGGCCAGCAGATCGATGTCGCCGGTCTCAGCACGATTACCGCCACCGGCAGCGTGAGTCTCGATGCGACCGAGGGCCAGGTGCGCCTGACCAGCACCCGCGCCTGGGGCGTGCTTAACTCCGCCACCCCGAGCAGCCTGTCGCTCGATCTGGCCTCCCTGGGTGACTTCGATCCGGGCGCCTTTAATCTGACCGGCGTCGCCCTGGGCGGCGGCGAGGTGTCCAAGACTGCCTACCCCGTCAACACCGGCACGCTCGATTCCAGCACGACGGCCGCGGGCACCTTGCTTGCGGTCGATGGGGTGGTCGCGCCGTTCGGCAGCGCGCCGCCCGCCTTCAACGCCACGGCGATCACCATCGGCTCGGGCACGCAGCAGGAGCTGATCATTGAGTGGACCGACGGCGGCTCAGCGAGTCCCTTCATCACGGTGCGCCCGGATGAGCTGATCGTGAACCTCGACGATGGCCACCTCGACACGCTGCACGCGATCTATACCGGACCGGAGTCGCTCGATATTGAGTCGCTGCCGCGGCCGCTGGTGATCACCAGCACCGGGGCCGACGTGAACGATCTGGTGCTCGCCGTGGGTAACAATACCCTCACCACCGGCGTGTCGATCTTCACCGAGATGAGCGCACCGACGGCCTTTGCCACCGCCGTCGGCAACGCCCTCAACGGCACCAACAAGATCTTCCGCCTGGTGGCGCTCGGACAGTACAACAGCGCCGCCAACACTTTCGTCGCCACGCGCATCAGCGTCTCGCTGCAGAACTAGGCGGCGAGACTCAGGGCGCAGTAAGCGGAGCCTCACGAGCGGTGCCCTGGAAGCGACGCACGTTCTCCACAGGCACGCTCGCGCAGGCGCTCAACATCGCGGACCTGCGCGAGCTCGCGCGCCGCCGTGTGCCGCACTTCGCCTTCGAGTATGTCGAGGGAGGCGCCGAGGATGAAGCCACACTGGCGCTGAACCGCAGCGCCTTCAGGGACTGGCGGCTCGTGCCGCGCACGCTGATCGACACGTGCGCACGCCACCTGCGCTCGGCCCTGTTCGGCCAGACACTGTCCGCCCCGCTGGTGCTCGCGCCCACCGGCTTCAACGGCATCCTGCATGCGGACGGGGATGTGGCGCTGGCGCGCGCGGCGGCGCACCACGACATCCCCTTCACGCTCAGCACGTTCTCCACCACGCGCCTCGAGGACGTCGCGCGCCGCGCCGGCGGACACCTGTGGCTGCAGCTCTACGTGCTCAAGGATCGCGCCATCGCGCGCGAGCTCATCGGACGGGCGGCGGCGGCCGGCTGCGAGGCACTCGTCTTCACCACCGATGCGAACGTCTTCGGCAGCCGCGAATGGGACCAGCGCAGCTATCGCACACCCGGCAAGCTCACCCTGCGTACGGTCCTCGACATCGCACGCCACCCGCGCTGGCTCGCACGCCACGCGGCCTGCGGCCTGCCGCGCTTTCGCAACCTCGAGGGCTTCCTCACGCCCGCGGCCAGCAGCGCCCTGGGAGGTAGCACGCTCATCCCGCGCCTGGTGGATGCCTCGATCTCCTGGGCCGACCTCGAGTGGATGCGCGAGCTGTGGCGCGGCAAGCTCCTGGTCAAGGGTGTCCTAAACGTCGGCGACGCCGAGCGCGCCGTGGCCCTCGGGTGCGACGGGCTGGTGCTCAGCAACCACGGCGGGCGGCAGCTCGATTACTGCGTGGCGGCGCTCGAGGTGCTGCCGGAGATTGCAGCGGCGGTGGGTGCGCGCGCGACGCTGATCGTCGACGGGGGCTTTCGCCGCGGCACGGACATTGTCAAGGCGCTGGCGCTCGGCGCGGACGCCGTCATGCTCGGCCGCGCCACGCTCTACGGGCTCGCGGCCGGGGGCGAAGCAGGCGCGAACCGCGCACTCGACATCCTCGTGAGCGAGCTTTACCGGGTGCTCGGGGAACTCGGCTGCAACTCAGTGGCGGAGCTCGACCCGGGGTTCCTGCGTGCCAGCGCCTCGAAGGCCTGATCAGCGCTCCGGAGATTTGAGCAGTTCCTCGAGATAGCCCTTCCAGAGCACCGCGTAGGTGTGCGAGCCATGGCCGTGGGTGTGCTCGCTGAAGGGCACCACCACCGCGCGCCCGTGTGGCACGCGCGTTATCTCGCGCTCGAGAACGCCCAGCTCCGGGGGATTGATGAGATCGTCGGCCGAATTCACCGCGAGCAGCGGGACCTCGATCTTCTCCAGCGCCGGGCCCGGATCGTAGTCCTGCGAGGCCGCCACCGCGTAGAGGATGTCGTTCGCGTCCTGGGTCTTGAGGCCCTCCTCCACGTAGTGATCGATGACCCGGTCGGCCTCCGCAAGCGTCGGGGCTTCCTTCTGCCGTAGCGCCGGGTTGCTGCCTACGAGCCAGATCATCTCGAGCGCGGTGCGCAGCGCGGGCGGCTCGGTGCGGTAGTCCCCGCCCTGCCAGTCCGGGTCGTTGCGGATGGCGTCGATGATGAGGCGCCGCCACACACGGTTGCGCCCGGCGACCTGGGTGGGGAGGCTGGCGAGCGGCATCAGTGCATCCATGAACTTCGGGTGCAGCTCGCCCCACAGCCAGGTGTGCATGCCGCCCATGGAGGTGCCCATGACCAGGCGTGCGTGATTGACCTTCAGGCCCTGGGTGAGCAGCTGGTATTGCGCCCGCACCATGTCGCGGTAGCCGTAGTGCGGGAAGCGCGCCCGCAGGCCCTCGCTCGGCCGGCTCGAGCCGCCGTGGCCGATGCCATCGGGCAGCACGATGAAATAACGGCTGGCATCCAGTGGTTGCCCCGGCGCGAACAGCTCGCCGGCAAACTCCTGACGCACCAGGCTCCCACCGCTGCCGCCGGTGCCATGCAGGATCAGTACCGCGTTGCGGACCACGCCGTTGGCATCGGTGCGCGGCGTGCCGAAGGTGCGGTAGTGGATGCGCAGCTGCGGCAGTGTCTCTCCGGAGGCAAAGCGGAAGTCGCGGACGAGGAAATCCCCTTCCGTGGGCGGCGGGTAGTCGGCCGCTTGTGTGACCTTCAGTACCATGATGGCTCCGATCCCCAGCACCGAGGCGCAAGAGCGCGCGCGCATCCTCATACGCCCTGGCTGCGCAGCCACGCATCGATCACGCCGCTGAGCACCGACATCGGCATGGGCGCTGCGGTAAGTCCCGCATCGTGGAAGGCGCGGATGTCGAACTTCTTGCCGAGCCGGCGCCGCGCCTCCTCGCGCAGCTTGAGCCACTGCGTCTGCCCGACTTTGTAGCTGCAGGCCTGTCCGGGCCAGGTGCAGTAGCGCTCCACCTCGCTCGTCATGGAGCTGCGCTTGTCGCCGGTGGTCTCGATCATGTAGTCGATGGCGCGCTCGCGGCTCCAGCCCTTGGTGTGGATGCCGGTGTCGACCACGCAGCGCGCCGCGCGGAAGATCGCCGACTGCAGCATGCCCAAACGTCCGACCGGGTCGGCGTCGTAGAGACCCATCTCATCGACCAGCTGCTCGGCATACAGCGCCCAGCCTTCGGTGTTCGCCGAGAAGCCGCCGCCCGCCTTGCGGATGAGCGGCAGCGCCGCCATCTCGAGCACGAGCGCCAGCTGGAAATGGTGACCGGGGGCGGACTCGTGATAGACCAGCGTCGGCAGCGTCCAGCGCGGCAGCTCGTTGGTGTCGCGCAAATTGATGTAGAACGCTCCCGGGCGGGAGCCATCGAGCGCCGGGATGTTGTAGTAGCCCTCCGGTGCGCCTGCCTCGGTGTAGGGCGGTACGCGGCGGATCTCGACCGGCACCTTGGGCAGGATGTTGAAGTACTGCGGCAAGTGCGGCTGCAGCGCGGCAAGCAGCCCGTTGCAGTAATCGAGTACCTGCTGGCGACCGGCATCGGTGTCGGGGTAGAGGTATTGCGGATCCTTCATCAGCGCCTGTACGCGCTCGGTCACCGAACCGTGGGTCTTGCCGAGCTTGCGCAGCAGCGCCTCCATGCGCGCGTGGATCTCCTTGGCCTGTGCGAGCCCGAGCTGGTGCACTTCTTCGGGGCTCATGTCAGTCGTGGTCGAATAGCGCAGCGCGACCCGGTAGAGCTCCTCGCCCTGGGGCAGCCGCCTGACACCGGCATCGTGGACCGCGTGCGGCTCGAGGGCGATAAGGGCCTGGATCTGCCGCTCGAGCGCCGGGTAGACCTCGGCGGCCACCAGGCGGCTCGCCTGCGCGCCGTAGTCGCCGCTGAGCCCGAGCTTCGCCGCGCGCGTGCCGAGGGAGGTGCTGAGGATCGATGCGTCCGGGGCGGCGGCGCGCAGGTTCCCCATCTGCTCGAGCGTGCGCTCGATGAGGAAGTCCGGCGGCACGACCTTCAGCCCCGCGTCGTGGTTCACACGCGCGGTCTCCTGATCGAGGACCACGGCGAAGGCCCGCAGGCGCGCGAGGTAGGCCTCCGCGTCAGCGCGATTCTCGACCTTGTGCTGGCGGTCGAGGAAGCTCGGGACCTCCTGGTAGGAGCCGGTCAGCTGGCTGACCACGTAGGGACGCACGAAGTCCCCGTACGGGAACGGGGCGGCGCGCGCGATCGTATCCATCTGGAAATCGACCGTCTCGTAGTTGGCCAGGTCGCTCCCGGAGAGCTGCGCCCGCCCGAACTCGCGCAGGCGCTGTAGGCGCGAGGCGTTCTCCAGCTTAAAGGCCGCAACGCGCTCGAGCGAGGCGTCGTTGAGCTGCGAGCGCGCCCAGGCGTACTGGTCCTTATCAAGTCCGAGGCTCGTCAGAAACTGCGGGCTCTTGGCGAAGCGCTCCGCCATGAACACATCGAAGAGTCCATTGAGACTGCCCGGCGCATCCGCCGCGGCCACTGTGGCGGCACGCGCCGCGCGAGCGGCGGCAAGGCTGAGCGCGAGCAGCGCGCCGGACTGACCCAGGAACTGGCGGCGGTCGATCACCGGGAACTCCTTCTCCTTGTTAGATCCGCGCTCATGATAAAGGAGCGGCGCCGTCTGCCCGATTAAGGACAGAAGGCGCCGGGTGCGGCCCAAGCCGCGCGCGCGCGCGGGCGGATCTGTCGGGCCGTGCTCTTTAGGCAGCCAGCGTGCCCTTCGCCTTGGCCGTGTGCGTGGCGATCAGATCCATGAGCGCCGGTGAGAGGCAATCATAGGGCTCGAGCTTCAGCTCCTTCAGACGCGCGCGCACCTCGCCCATGCGCGCCGGCGGGAAGCCCGACTCGATGATCGAGGAGACGAAGGCGGCGAATTCAGGGGCCGACCAGCCGCTGTCCTTGGACAGCTCGGTGTGCACGAAGTCGAAGCCGTAGAAGGGGTGATTCTTGTTCTCGATGCGCCCGTACATGTGTACGCCGCAGCCGCTGCAGGCGTGGCGCTGGATCGGGGCCTTCTCGTCGACGATCTTGAGCTTGTTGCCATTGGCCGTGACGCTGAGCTTGTCCCGTCCCACTACCGCGACCTGCGAGAACGTGGCTCCGGAGGGTTTCCAGCACTTGGTGCAGCCGCAGACGTGATTGAAGGCGGTATTGCCCGTCAGCGTCACGGTCACAGGGGACGAGGTGCATTTGCACGTCAGCGTGCCGCCGGCGAAGTTGGGCGCGCCGGCCTTGACGCCGCCATCGACCGCCGGATGAATTGAAACTGCCATGATGTTCTCCTCGGGTTCGCGTTTTTGCATGAACCGCGCAGCGGCCGCGCCGGCGGTAACGAATCGATGATGACCTTCAGTACGTGACGACGCTGCGGATGGACTCGCCCTTGTGCATGAGGTCGAAGGCGTCGTTGATCTTCTCCAGCGGCATCACGTGCGTGATCAGCGGATCGATCGAGATCTTCTTGTCCATGTACCAGTCCACGATCTTCGGCACCTCGGTGCGCCCGCGCACCCCGCCAAAGGCGGTGCCCTTCCACACCCGTCCCGTCACCAGCTGAAACGGTCGGGTCTTGATCTCCTGCCCCGCTCCGGCCACCCCGATCACCACCGACACCCCCCAGCCGCGATGACAGCACTCCAGCGCCTGGCGCATCAGGTTCACGTTCCCTACGCACTCGAAACTGTAGTCCGCGCCTCCCTCGGTGAGGCGCCACCAGGTGCGCCACCAGATCCCCCTCCACCTCCTTGGGGTTCACAAAGTGCGTCATCCCAAACTGCTCGGCCAGGGCCTTGCGTCCCGGGTTCAGGTCCACCCCAATGATCTTGTTCGCCCCCGCCATGCGCGCACCCTGGATCACGTTCAGCCCGATCCCCCCTAAGCCAAACACCACCACGTTCGCCCCCGGCTCCACCTTCGCGGTCTTGATCACCGCCCCGATCCCCGTCGTCACCCCGCAGCCGATGTAGCACACCTTCTCGAACGGGGCGTCTTCGCGGATCTTCGCCAGCGCTATCTCCGGCAGCACCGTGTAGTTGGAGAACGTCGAGCACCCCATGTAGTGGTACACCGGCTCCTTGCCGAAGTGAGAACGGCGTCGTGCCATCGGGCATCACCCCCTTGCCCTGGGTCGCACGGATCGCCGTGCACAGGTTCGTCTTGTGCGAGGTGCAGCTCTTGCACTGGCGGCACTCGGGCGTATACAGCGGAATCACGTGATCGCCCTTCTTAAGGCTCGTCACCCCCGCCCCCACCTCCACCACGATCCCCGCTCCCTCGTGCCCCAGCACCGACGGGAACAGCCCTTCCGGGTCCGCCCCGGAGCGGGTGAACTCATCGGTGTGGCAGATCCCGGTGGCCTTCAGCTCCACCAGCACCTCTCCCGCCTTCGGCCCCTCCAGATCCAGCGTCACCACTTCCAGTGGTTTGCCCGCCCCGGTATGCAATCGCTGCGCTTGTCTTCATGCCATTTCCCCGAAATTCGGTTTGGCGCGTGAGAAAGCGTGAGAGTGTACCCGCCTGTTTGCCAAATTCCATAAACGTGCCAAGACGTGCAGAGAGTGAGACACAATTGGCGCACATTGGCGCCCACCCGATGAAGGAAACGCACACATGGCGGATACGGTGTTCGGCAAAATCATCCGCGGGGAGATTCCCTGCCACAAAATCTACGAGGACGCGCACGTGCTGGCGTTCCTCGACATCAATCCCTTGAGCCACGGCCATACGCTGGTCGTTCCCAAGGAACCCGCCGTCACCCTCGATGAGCTCTCGGACGAGTCCGCGGCGGCGATCGGCCGGGTCCTGCCGCGCCTGTGCCGCGCAGTGATTGCCGCGACCGGGGTGCGCGAATACAACGTGCTGGAGAACAACGGCACGGTGGCGCACCAGGCGATTGCGCACGTGCACTTCCACATTATCCCCAAGCCGAATGCGCGCGAGGGGCTCGGGGTCGGCTGGCCGATGACGACCCTCGATGCACAGCGCGGAGCGGCGCTGGCGAGGCAGATCGCCGGCTTGATCGCGTGAGGGCCTCCGGGTTCGCGCAACTGTCGTGAACTTTCCGTCCCGCATCACGCTCGAAATCGTTACTGCCCGCTCGGGGTCAGGGAGGCCTGCGGACGGGCGTGGTAGCGCATCCGTTTCTGCCCACGGTCGCGCGTCGCAGCGCAGCGCTCGTCTGTGTGATCAGCGCGCATCTCCTCGTGCTGCTGCTGCTTCTCGTCTCACCCAGCGCAAGGCTGATAGTGCCGGCCCAGAACCGCGAACCTACGTTGCTGTGGACCTTCATCCGGCCGGGACTGCGACGGGGGACTGGATCTTCGGTGCCGCAACTGCCGGGATCGGCGCTTCGCGCGCAGCGACTCTCCCAGCCGCGCGTCCCGCCAGCCACCGATCAAATCCTTTCCGCCCCGGCAGCCAATCCGGCGCGGATCGACTGGGCGCAGCAGGCCCGCAGCACCGCGAGCAGCGAAGTCGCGCGCGAAGCAACGGAGCGACAGCATGCGGGCGCGCGCTCGCCGCCCAGGACCGCCGTCTTCTCGGATCATTCTCCGGCTGCGAAATTCGCCTGGTCGCACGCCGCGACACACCGAGTCGAGTCTCTGAGGCACGGCGGCGTCGCCATCAATCTCACCGATGAATGCGCGCTAATGTTCACCGGACTCATGCTGGTCCCGGTATGCGCCCTGGAGAAGGTACCTGCACGAGGGGACCTCTTCGACCATATGCATGACGCCGCGCCGGCTCAGGAATCACGCGTAAGTCATTGATTGTACCCTCGGTGGTTGCTGCTACCACCGCCTACTTGTAGAATGCGCGGCCCTCCTGGTGCGGGGTGGAGCAGTCTGGCAGCTCGTCGGGCTCATAACCCGAAGGTCGCAGGTTCAAATCCTGCCCCCGCTACCAAATTCGACACAACCGCCGGCGGCCTGTAACGGCACTTCTCTGTTCAGGCCAACGCGCGCGATGAAGTACGGCTTCTCACCGTTCCTCACCTGCGCTGCGCGTAGCGGCACCTTGCCGCCCGAAAACATCCCGAAGAGTGTATTTCTCCCCTGGACGATTGAGCGCGGGTCACGCACTCCAAGGTTTCCACCGCGCATGCGTTGGTTCAGCATCTCAGCCGCGCGTGGCAACATGCGAATCACGCGCGCCGTCTGCTTCTCGTCCTTCTGCGGCTGCGCGCGCTCTAGCGCGTAGAATCTCTTCCTCGGCCTTGGCGATCGCCGCCTGTGCTACACCCTGTGACAGTTTGCCGGCCTTCATGAGCCCACGTAGCTGTTCAATCTCTGCCGCCTTCTTGGCGACCTGCAGCGCTTGCGGCTTGGGCGCCACCTTCGGTAGTCGCGCCTGCGCCTTCGTGCTGCTCGCGAATGCGGCGCTCAAGCAGCGCCACGCCTTCGGGCGACAACATCTCCTCGGCGAGACGGTTGAGCAGCTTGTACTCGGCCAGGTTCATGCGAACGCGCACACCGTTTGTGCGAGGCGAGATTCGCCGCCATCCCTGTAACTGGCGCAGCCGTACTCGCGACCATTCACGCAGCGGAACGCCCCGCCGCAATGAGCGCACACGAGAAGTCCGGACAGAAGGTGGCGGGCTGGAGCGTTGCCGCTTCGCTTCAATGCGCCACGCAGATTCGTCGTCATGCCCTCGATGCTGCTCTGACGCGCCTTCACTGCATCCCAAAGGGACTGCGGCACGATGCGCAGCCGCTCGTCCTGGTGCGTCACAACCTGCGCAGCCTCACTCAACTGCCAGCGCCGCTGCTTGGAGTCCGCAGCCGAGCGTTTCCAGGTCGAGCGTCCCCAAACGATCTCGCCGACGTAGGCGCGGTTGTTCAGGATGCCCGTGCCGCGCCTGCGATCTCCATGAATCGCAGTCGGCACCCATCCGCGCGTGCGCTTCGCATTCGAGTCGGACCGGAAGTCCGGTTCATGACGCACCCGGGGAAGGAATCTCAAGCCGGTTCAGTTCGCCCGCGATCCACCGCGGCGACTTGCCGCCTGCGTACCAGGCGAAAATTCGCCGCACGGTCTCTGCTTGCTCCGTGTGTATCTCACGCTCGCCGGTCGTCCCATCGCGAGCAGCTACGTAACCGTACGCCCTGCCGCCTGTCGGCTTACCGTGCCGCGCGCGGCCCTCGAGGCCGCGGCGCGTGCGGTAGCCGATCTGATCGCGGTACACGTCCGCCATCGCACCGTGAACGGACAGGAGAATGCTTAAAATTCTCGGACCGAGTATCGATGTCCTGCGTGACGATATGGACGCCGCCGTCCATGAGTTCGCTCACCGCCCTCCACTGCTCCGGGAGCGAACGCCAAAGGCGCGACGTGTCTTCGGCCAGGATGACCTTGAACCCCTTGGCGCGGGCTGAGGCGAGCATCGCCTGGTAGCCGGGACGCTCAGTGGTGCCGCCGCTGATGGCGGCGTCGGAGAAGCGCTCCACTACGGTCAGCCCGTGGCGCTCGGCCAAGCGGTCGCAGACGCGGAATTGGTCCTCAATCGAGTCCGCCGACTGATTCTCTGTCGAGTATCTGGCGTATAGGACGGCTTTCATTTTGCACCCTTACTGCGCCGTGAAGCGCCGTACTTGGTCAGCACGCAGTCGAGCCCCTCACGTAAGTACGGCCTGCATCGGTACGCGCGTGCGTCCGGCTGCGAGTGCCTTCAGGGCGTCAACTTGCTCCGGGTCGAGATACAGTGCTACCTGTATCTTCTTGAGCCGGTCGGAACTATTCGGTTTTCGAATCACCATGCTGTTAATATTAACACGTATATTTGTGAAGTCAATCGACTGCGAGACCTGCTAATAAACAGTCACATCGCCTCTCAAAGAATAGTATGTGCCCGCAACGTGTGTTAGGGGCGCCCTGCCAGGAAACCAACCGAAACCGACGGGGTCTAGTAAGTGCCCGAAACCTATCCTAGCGTCGCGAAATGGACGCGACCCCTATCTCTGAATTGCGCAAGCCGAGCGAGTTTTTGCGCAGGCACCGTCGAGAGCTGCCGCTCAAGACCTATGCGGCACTCCGCTATCACTTAGACCGCCGCCACCAAAACGGCTTGGTCACAAGCGGCGCCGTGATTGAGAGCCCGCTGGGCCTGTTGATCTCGCCTGCCGCCTTCGAGCGCTGGATTTTCGGGCTAAGCCCAGGAGTAGCGCGTGGCACGCACTCGCGAATCGCCTTCTTCGCCGCACCTGTCGGCCAGCGGCACGGCAGTTTATTGAGCTGATTGCGCGCGAAATGGCCGAAGAGGCCCTCGCATCCCCAAATGAAAACGCCGCTGAGTCCGGGCAGGAACAGCAGCGGCGTAGGAATCACGAACCGTGCGGAATGTACTCGACTTCCCCCGACAGAAGCTAGCGCGGCAGCGAACGTGCGCCTGCTGTGGCCTCCCGCTCCCTCGCAGCGCCCCGGCGCATCACCTGCTGTGTCGGGCGTGCTACGCCTACGGGCAGCTCGGCCGTGCCGTCGCGCGATTCTGCTCGGTGCGTGCGTGAGCGGCACGCTGCCAGACCAGGACGACAGAGAACGAGGCCTTTTTTCGCCGTAGCAAGGCTGATTGGGAGGCCTTGGGCGGATTCCCCGTGACCCGAGATCCGCCGCGAAAAGCGACGCAACGCCCGCCAAGGGCGGAGGCGGAGCTCGTGGAAGACGCGCCGCGTGAACTTGAACTGATCGAGCTGGGCGGCCTCCTCGAGATGCAGCTGGATAAGCCCCGGGAACTCGTCGGCTCGCTGGTCCGCGAGGCCTCGCTCGGCATGATTCACGCGCCGGCAGGTGTCGGGAAGACGTTCTTTAGCTTGGGGGATGGCTGTTTCGCTCACCCACGGCGCGCCGTTTCTCGGGTTTTCGGTGAAAGAACCCTTCGCCGCGCTGTACGTCGACGGGGAAATGGCCGCGTTCGACATGCGCGAACGGCTGAAACTCCTGTCCGAGGGGTTGGACCGCAAGTCAAACCTGCTCTACGTCGTCACCCCGGACCTGACGTCCCGTGGTATTCCCAAAATCGACGGCGACGAAGGGGCCAGTGCCCTGGTCAGGCAGCTCGATGAGCGCCCTGAGATCAAGCTCGTCGTGCTCGACAACTTGGCCTGCCTCACCCGCCCGGACGGGGACGACAGCCACGGGGCCAAGAGTTTCAGCTTCGTGCAGGACCTGATGCTCGAGTGCCGCCGCCGGCACGTCGCCTGCTGGATCGTCCACCATAGCGGGAAGAACGGCGAGCAGCGCGGCACGAGCAAGCGCAATGACGTCCTGGACGTGGTGGTCAAACTCACCTCGGTCCTGTCCGCCGTGGACGGGCACACGGAAGTCTCCGTGACCTTCGAGAAGGCCCGGCACATGTCTCCGGAGGACAAGCGCGACTTCACGGCGTGTTTGGAGCCCGGACAGACCCAAGGACTCGTCTGGACGCGCGCAGGCTCACAGCTTCCGGTCAACGAACGCGTGCGCCTCATGCTCCTCGACGGCATGCCCCCGGGCGATATCGCCACTGAGCTGAAGGTCAACCGCTCGTTCTGCTACCGAATCCAGAAGGAGCTTCAGGAGACAGGAGACATTCCGAGGAGACGTTCCCTGAGTGTGGTGTCTCCTGTCTCCTCCCCTAAGGGGGAGAGACTAGGAGACAAACACACACGGGCAGGAGACAAACGAGGAGACAAACAGGAGACACGGGAGCACAAATGGACGGGGACGGTATGAGTACTGAGCCGGAATCGTTCCTCTCGCGTGCGCATATTTCACGGGTAGGCGACGCCGCGCGTGCGCTTGCTCGCCGCGCTCTGCTCATTCCCGGTGCATTTGTCTCGCGCTTGACTCAACTGATTGATTTCTCAGCGCGTGCGCAAACTCGTGTCCCTGAGTTGAGCGCACCGGCGACCGCGAACCACGCTCGAACTATCCCGGAGTTGCACTGATGGCGCGCGGAGTTAGCACGAAACTAACAGCGACGCTGCCTGAGCAGTACAGCCCGCAGTGGTTGGACCGCGTCGATAAGCGCACGAAAGTCTGGCGCGCACTCCTGCCTCGCATACGGCAGCTTGAGGAAGACGCGGGCGGCTCCGACGCCTTGACCCACGCCAAGCGCTCGCTCGCTCGCCGTGCGGCCTTCCTGGAGCTTCTGTGCGAGTCACAGGAGATGCGCTTCACCGCGGGCGAACCGGCAGACGTCGGCGCGTACACGCAAGCCTTCAACTCGATGCAGGGCGCCTACAAGGCGCTCGGCTGTCTGGAGCGCCGCGCTCGCACCGTCCGGCCGCTGCGGGAGCTGATGGCATGAAGCTCACCGGCAATTACTTCAACAGCGCCTACACGTTCGACGGTCACCGCGTCGGCCTCTTCGCACCGATTAGTCGTCCCGACACTCGCCGCTGCCTCACGGCGACCCAGATGCTGGCGAAGGGCTGGCTGCGCAATGCGGCCGGCTTCTGGATCAGTGGCAAACGTCCCGCCGTAGCTGTCGCCTCGTGCGTAGGAGCGGCGATCGCCTTGGCTGGCTACTGGATAGCGGCTGACGTCCTGCGCGCCACGGAGCCGTTGCGTCAGGGCTTCTACGCGAACAGGCGTGCCGCATGAGCATTCCCGGCGAACTGCTGTACTTCCTCCTGCTCAGCCCTGAGGCGCAGGCGCGGGCCATTTGCGACATAGCGGCCGACGGATGGAGCGACTACGGCATTGCAGGCGCTACGCGCCTTAGCGTCGAGCAGGTGCGCAAGATCCGGGGCACTCCAAGCGTTCCAGCATCCGCCCAGGAGCCGCTCCATGGCGTTTGAGACCCGCGAAGGTCAGGGGGCGCTCTTCGTCAACGACCGCAAGGAGGCTGACTCGCAGCCGGACTACCGCGGCAACGTGCGCATCGGTGGCGTGCTCTACCGGCTCTCGGGCTGGAGACGGGAATCGAACGGCGGCAAGCGCTGGCTGTCGCTCGCCGTCCAGGCTGACCAGCGGGGCGAGAAGGCGCAGGAGCAGCCTGCAGCGGCACAAGGCGGCCAACAGGAGGAGTTCGACGATGCCCTCCCGTTCTGAGGCCGCCCGCTTCGCCGGTGCTCTGCGACTAATCGCAGCCCTGATCCCGGACTACGTGCAGCTCCTGCGCGTGTGTGCGCCGATCTGCTGGGCTGGCCGCTGGGGCGTGGCGTTCGAGGTGGTGCGGACCTACCACGCGCTCGCCTGGGCTCACCTGACGCCCGGGGAGTACGGCGGGAAGGCTCAGGCGATTGTCCGAGCCCACGACGTGCGCATGCAGCGCTTGAGCCTCAGGTGAGGAGCTGATGTCAACAATCTATACAGAACTCTTCGGTGGCTACCCGAGCGGCAGCTTCCTCACGGAAGACACCAACTGGTCTCACCTTTGGAGTGGGTCAGGTGCTTCCGCCACGATTACGAACGGCAGTGGGGTCAATAACAACACGACCTCATCAGCCGACGCGTATTCCTGGGGCGCGGGAGGATTTAGCTCGCTGGGTTCGTGGGGTGAGATCACCCTTCTGAACGCGCTTACTACCGCAGGAACGATCGGGCCTCTGATCTGCGGCTCATCACCGGGCGGCAGCCCGACCATGTACGCCCTCAATCTGAGCTTCGGCGGCAATGACTTTCAGCTTCGCAGGATTAACGCGGGCTCGTACACCAGCATCGGGACTACCGGAAGCTATACGCCGGCAGCGGGAGACGTCTGGGCGCTCGCATTCGATGGAACGAGCACGCTGACGGTTTACAAGAATTACGCGCAGGTTTACCAGACGACTGACGGCACACCGTTGAGTGTTGCAGGCCCTGCCGGAATCTGGTGGTACAACGGCGCCACTGTAACGATGGTATCGGGTGCCCGCGGGGGTCTCGGAAGCTATCCAGGCGCACCCAGCGCAAGTCGCCTGCCTCTGGCGCTCTTCCAGCCGCGCCGCAACGTGTTGTTCCCCATATGAGCGCTATCCCATGATCTCCGTCCTTTGCACCGGCGTCATCATCGGGCGGCCGACCCAGCGCGTAAGCCAGGGCGGAAACGGCTATGCCCACGCGACACTTCGGGTGCCATTCGGGGATGTCGGTCGTATCAACGTCAACGTCGTGGCGTTCAGCGAAGCGGCGATGCTTGCGTTGCTCGCGCTGCCCGATGACGCCCAGTGTTCGATTGCCGGGGAGTGGACGCCCAAGGTCTTCAGCGAAAGGGGTCCCGCATGCCGGGGCGGACCTCGTGGCGCATCACGTCCTGAGCGCCTACGACGTCAAGGCTGCGGAAGTCTCGTCCGCGGCGGGGGTGGCCGGATGAGCGTCGCTCTTGCCATCACCCGCACGGTGATGCCCGACGGGGCAGTCGGCCACTGGTATCAGGCCCGCCTCACAAGCAACGGCGCTGGTTTTCCGCCCTACACCTGGAGAATCGTCGAGGGCTCGCTCGCGCCGGGCCTGGTACTGAACCCGGACGGCTTTGTCTTTGGCGTACCGACAGTTGAGACCCTCAACGGATCATTCACCGCGCAACTGTCGGATGCCGGCAACGGAACGGGCATAACCACAGGGGTCGTCTGGTACCGCATTATCGGACCGCCGCTTCCCGATCCGAGTAACCCGAATCTGCAGTGGATAAACCCAGACTTCTACGAGGGCACATGAGCCACGGCGCCCGACTTACCCGTGTCCCGAAACGACGCGCCGGCAGGCGCTAAAGGATTCCCATGAGCGCAATCAGCTACAGCATCGGCGTCTCTCAGCCGCTGGAGAACGTCACGTCCGGCACCAATGCACCCTCAGGCGGCAACGGCACACTGGAGATCCGCTTCGACCAGACCGTTACGGCAATTACTGACGGTTCTGTCGCGGGTGGCACACGCGCGCTAAAAAAAGGCGAAATTCAACAAATGCTCCGCATCCTGGAGGAGCGACTCATTGGCGACTCAAACGTCGCGCAATGAGGTGTGAGTTCGCATGAGCAAGCCCAGGTTCGCAAATCCCCGCGACGCCAACGAGCAGGCGTTGCTCACGGTCGCCGGAGCGTCTCGGGAGCCCAGTGGTTTGAGCACGGTCCCCTGGACGGTTGGATCGTCTGGCGCGCGAGCTGGCTGCCGGTGGAGATCAAGATTCCCGAGCGTGAGGGCCTGGCGCATGAGTACACCCCTGCGCAGCGTCGTTTCTTCGCCTGGTGCCAGCTACGCCGCGCGCGTTGGCTCGTCTGGCGCACCGAGGACGATGTCATCCGCGATCTCGGCGGGAGGGTCGTGGCGTGAAGATCGGCGAAGTCATTCTCGCGTGGACACCGGACAGGCCCCAGCCACCCGGAAGGCATGCGCGGTAAGGCGCGCCTGTTCCCCTCAGGGACTCCACTCGATCAGCTCGCGCCATTCCCTGAGCGCGCCCGGGCAATGCCACGCGCCAGCCCACGACGCAAGTCCCGACGTGCGCCAGCGGTACGCGCTCCAGGTGGCCTTCCGCATGTCTGAGCTACACGGGCTTGATGCCGGCTACGTGCATGAGCTGATGCTTCAGATCGATGAGTACCGCGAGGTCGCACCGGACCTGGTGCCCGAGGAGGCGTTATGAAGTCGCTCTACGACGCCATGCTCGATCCGGATCTCTTCGGCAGCACGTTCGGCGGCCCGACGTTTGAGAATTGGCGCGTGTCGCGAAGGTCTTGACGGGCTGCCGCTTGAGCGGTCGGAACTTGAGTTCTTCCGAGCGATCACCGAGCGCGCCGAGGCTGCCACCAAGCCCACCGGAGAGGCCTATATCATCAAACCTAGCCGGGCGGGCGGGACACTCTTTGCCGCCGCCATGGCACTACACGCGGCTCTCCAGGACTACCGGGAGAGGCTCGGCCCAGGCGAGCACGCGACCGTGGCGCTCATCGCCTCTGACCGCAAACAGGCCCGGCAGGCGTTCAATTACGTGAGCGGTCTCATCGCCGAGTCGGCCAATCATCGGGGCGGAGGTGGCCGGCGAGACCGCAGAGAGCGATAACCTTCGCGCACCGAGTGACATCTTGAAGTGCACACGACGAGCTTCCGCAGCACTCGCGGCTACAGCTACGCGGCGGTGATCCTGGACGAGCTTGCATTCTTCCGCGATGACCTCTCCGCGAATCCCGATATCGAACTAGTCCGAGCGGTGCGACCGGGTCTTGCGAATCGAGGCGGCAGACTCTTGGGACTCTCAAGTCCGCACGCACGTCGCGGCCATCTGTTATGCGATGTATCACGAGTACTATGGCAAGGCGTCCGACGTGCTGGTGATCGACGCCGAGCATGCGCAGCTCAATCCCACGATCGACCCGAAGATCATCGAACGGGCAATGGCGGAAGACCCGGAGGCAGCTCGAGCCGAATGGTATGGACAATTCCGCGGCGATGTGTCGCAATATCTGCCGGATGACTTGATCGATGCGGCGATCATCCCGTGCCGCACCGAGCTGCCGTGGACGCTTGGGCTGCGTGGCTGGTACATGGCCTTTTGCGATCCTAGCGGAGGCGCGCACGACGCGATGACGATGGCGATTGCGCACAAGGAGTTCGGGTTCAAGGCCGAAGTGGTCATCCTGATCAGATCCACGTAGCTCCCGCTCCCTTTTAGACCGAGGAGGTCGCGAAGCGCTTCGCCGCAGTCCTGCAGCGGTTCGACATCGTCCACGTTACGGGAGACCGTTATGCCGCGGAATGGGTTGTATCCGCGTTCAAGCAGCGGGCTTTCGCTATCAGGTCTCAGAACTGGACAAGTCCGCAATCTACTCGGAGGCGTTGCCGCTCTTTGCGCAGAAGCGCGTCGAGCTTCTGGACGACCGCAAGCTCATCACGGAACTGCGGCTCCTGGAGCGCAAGCCGCGCGCCGGTGGCCGCGGTGATTCCGTCGATCATCCGCCCCGGGGGCGGGATGACATCGCGAACGCCGCCTGTGGGGCGCTGTGGCAAGCGTCACTGAGCAAGATCATGCCCGGGAGCGGCGCACGCAGTCGCCCCGCATACAGCCTTACCTGAGGAGACAGCCTTATGAGCGAAGACACCAAGCCGTGCGTGCACAAGTGGTTTCGCATGAGCTATGGCGAGAAATGCAGCGGGTGCGGTGTGACGAGGCCGCATTCCGCAGCCACAGAGTTGCCTCCGGAATGATGGATCTTGAAGCCGCACGTTTCTGGGCGGGTCGCGGCCCACAGGGCCGGCCGACCCGCGCCGCAGTCGGCCTCCCTACTCGATCATGTGAAGGATGAGCCCGTGACACAGCAAGAAATCGAAGCCCTTGTAGACGCAAAATTGGTGAGCGTTTATTCCCTGGTTGACAAGGTTGATCGGGTGATGGCCTCCGTCCAGGCTCTGGTTGCGGGCCTGCCGGTGACCGTAGAAACCGCTTTCAAAGCCGCGCACGGCGAACAGGTCTTGGTACTAACCGTTGAGCTTCAGCGACTTGTCGCCGAGGCGAATGACAGAGTGACTGGCGAACGAAGAGACGCCGGGAAGCCTGGATGAACGCCGTCATGAAGCAGAAAGCGTCCCCGCGGTCGGTGGCGTCACTCAAGGCCGAACTCGCTGCTTTGGAACGCGCGCGCGGTGTCACAGAGCAGAGGCGGAACACGGTGCAGAGTGGATTGGGCGCACTTAAAGTCGCGGGCGATGACCAAGCCCACGCGAGAGCTTGCCGAGAATTGGCCTGCTGGATGCGAAAGTGGCGCAGACAGCGGCTGACATTAAGGGCGTGAGCGAAGCGATCGGCATCGCGGAGGATCGCGAGCAGGCACAACTCAACACGGCCCAGTACGAAACGCTAAAAAATAGCGTCGCAGAAAGATTCCGGGAGTTAGAGGTTGTCGGGGACGCCGGGAAGGCCTTCGCTATCGCGCTCAAGGCCTCAAAAGCCGGCCAAGCTCTACTCGAAACGCAGATGATGCAGGCCGGCATTACTTCCGGATCACTACATCCTTCACGCAAAATTCGATAGTACCGTGAAAATGATGTTGCACCTGGAGACTGACGGAGTGGCATCGGCGAGCGGCGGACGCTAGAGAGTGACGAACAGCTCAGGCAAAGCGGACGCGCATCGCTACTGAGTATCGCTAAAGACTTTCGGACTCTCACGCTGCGCCTCATCCGCATTGCGCTTCGCATCGCTCAGGAGAGGGAGTAACCCATGGTCGATCTCACTCAACCCGCCAGCGCCGCAGAGTTCGTGGCTGCGGGTGCAGATTATTGAGACCGCCGCGGCGCTCGCCTCGCAGGCGAACGTCATGGCCGGACGCGGCTCCCCGGACGAGCGCATGGCTTTGGGGATGGAGCTGCGAAACCTGCCGCCTATCGCGAAGCCGCCACCGCCCCCGCAGGTCTCCGCTGCGGAGGCGAACGCCGCACTTCAAGCACACCAGGAGGCTGAGTTTGGCGCGCAGCTTCACGCAGACTTTCGCCCCACCCGCTTCGCCGACCGACTACCGGTTCCCCTATACCGACACGACACAGACCGATGAGCAGCAAGCGGCCGATGCGGCAGTGAAGGCGGCACTCCACGACGCCAAAGTGCCGACTTTCATCGTGGGCTCTATCGCGTCTGATCTCGCCGCAGCCTCACGCACACTCGCAAACGAGACTCCCGAGGGCCAGCGTAGCCGTCTCACATCCCGAGACTCTCGGCTTCAGGCTATGTGGGGGAAGGATTACGCGGCGAACATCGACAAGGTCAACGCGTTCATGGACCAGCTCACGAGGAACCCGGCACTCTTCCGGCTGAACGACGACGTGCGCTATATGTCAGCGCTGAGCATCGACTCCATCCTTCAGCTCGCCTTACACGGCGTCAGGCGCTGAAGATGACAACGATAACTATCAAAGAGGCGATGCCGTCCGTTGACCCACGTTGGACCACCGGCAAGCAGAGTTTCCGCTCTCCGGCTGAGGAGAAGACCTTTTACGACAAGCTCAGAAAGGCCGGCCGACTCGCAACACCCGAGCAGATCGGCCGACTACGCGAAGATGCGGCGTTTGAGGAAGACGACCGCATTCGCGATGCGCACGGCATTCCGCGAACGAAATGGCCGTGGCAGCCCGAGCCGACGCCGGCGGGGCGACTGCTAAGGGACATACAGGCGCTGACGCAGGACCTGAAAGCGACTGACACCGCGAGAGTGCCACGGTCGAACTGCCCTCTGGGACAGTAAAGATAACGGTCACAGAAAGCCGGGGCAAACAGTGGTCGAAAGCCGAGGAGCAAGGCGGCGCTATGAGTTTTGCCGCGAGGCGCGCAAGTGGCCCGGTATCCTTGGCCTGCGATCAAGCGGCGTCAAGGGCAAGCAGCCACAAGGGTCGGAGGCAGTGGATAAGGCATTACTGGAGATCCTCCGCAAGTGGCACTCGTTGGCACACAGCCCGTCCCGCCCGCTGTACCCACACGAACGCGGGTCCGCGAGACAAAGGCTAGGAACATGAACGACACCGCCGAACCTGGTAGCGCGGCTTGGATCGTGCTCGAAGTTAAGAAGATCGAAGCCTCGAATGCTGCACTCACCGAAGCGATCTACGAGCTGATTAAGGTGATGAAAGCTCCGGTGACTAGGCATAGCAGCATCGATCTGCCGTCGGGTAAGGCCTCGATGACGGTCAAGGAATCCAAAGCGTAGAACCTTTTTTCAACACAAACCCTTGGAGGGTCACCATGAGTTTCGCAAGAGGACTAGGCAAGTTCCTGAACGTCGTAGATGCGGGCATGACGCACAGATCACGAATGCGGTCACGCGGGCCATTGAGCCTAAGAGCCCGACAGGCCCCTCCGGCTCCTCCCAATCCGAACGATGCGGCCAACGCCTCCCAGTCCCTCACCGACTCCATGCGCATGCGTCGTGGCTTGCTCGCGAACATCTACGGGGGTGGCACCAACACGGCGCCGGTGACGGGAAAGACGCAGGTTGGAAACCTGGGATGTAGTCAGCGTGGGGCACCGATCGTTGTACTCAGCGCACTTTCCAGGACGAGACCATGACGCGATTTGTCCCAAGGGTCCCCCACGAGCAGAAATGCACCCAGTGCTGGCAGTTGAAGAATGTTTTTGTAGAACCCTGCATCGTCTGAGTGACGCACGAACCTGAGTGAGTTCTTATGCCAAACATTGGCGACACGAAGGGTCCCGCAATCCACCAGCTCCCGCATTACTGTATACGCATACAGTGAGGATTCTTAATATTCTTGCGATTTAGTCGCTAGGATGGGATCGAACTAGTGTCCTTATATTTACAGAAGAACGTAATGACCACCAGGAACACACCGCCGCCCGCAGCACCCGTTGCCATGGACCAAGCCCAACTAGAGGCTAGCCCAGAGGCAGCTTTTAGAGCAGCTCTCCTGAATGAGAGCGTCCGAAGATCTACACAAACCAGTTCTGGAATGTGGTGCAGGCAAATGACTTTGCGATCATGTTCGGCCAATCGGGTGTTCCAACCGCAGTGATCTCTATGGCGTACCCGCTAGCCAAGTCCTTGGCAGCTAAGTTCACCGAGGCGATCTCGAGATATGAGGAGCAGGTCGGAACTGTAGTTCCCTCCATTGAGGTGGCGGAGAACAAGCTCCGTGAGCACGCCAAGAAGGCCAAGCAATGAACGCGCTTTGGTATATCACTTCCCAAGACACCGGCGCCGGAACCGACCCCGCTCTTCTCGGAAGTTAGATCATCTTGCCAGCTATCCCGATGGATGGGCACGCGGAGACGGATTTCATTTTCCGCATGTGATTATCGAGACCGCCCGCGACATCCTGATGTCCCGCTAGCGCACTGGGCATTGGACGTAAGGGGTGTCTGCCGCGTCGCGATGGCGGCGTAGTCAGCTCCGTTTACATCGACAAGGACACCTACGACTTCGTGGTATTCGTGGATGGCAGCATGGAGTGCGTTCACGAGCATGACGGCGATGAGGTTGAGTCGCGACCTGTCGTCATGAAGGACGTCCAACAAAAACTGGTGGAACTAGCGAGACAAGCACGATGGTCTTGGTCAGAATCCTCGTTGGTGACGAATACGACCACAACGTGGGTCGCTTTAAGAGCTACGCATTCTTACCGTCGAGTGAAGACGGTGAGATCTCATGCTTTGAGCGTGACTGCGCCGTCCGGACCTCTGGAGGTCCTTGCAGACACATAAGGCAGTTCTACCCCGCCAAGGTCCCACCCAACGATGGGCCCGTGTACTACTGGGTTTTCGATACAAATGACATCCCTGCCCCGCCCAAGGCCGCGCCCAAAATCGAAATCCTGCAGTCGCGTGGCGACACCGGGGATGAGTGCCATCACGGCGTTAAGAACGTTGCGGAAACCGCGGCCCGTAACTTCTTCAAGAAGGGCCACTATACGATAAGAATACGAGCCGGTTTCGAAACCTCTATCGCTGTGATGGCGACGCGCCTAAGCAGATAGACACGGTTGATGACATCCCCGAACTGCAGTCGAGCGGCGCCTGATGCCGCAGCGCTTGTCGCAGCCGCGTAGGCCAGCCAACCAGGTGCCTGCGGTCCCTGCAGAAGCATTTGAGGCTGCACACATCCTGCTTGAGCGTACGGGGCGAGAAACCCTCCCCGCATACTCTGCAACTCCACCCACCGGCGGCTCATGGCCGCCGCCGCTCGTCGCCAAGGAATGCAGCGCCCTGCGCCGAACCATCCCAAGCAAGGGGGCAGGTTCAGTTCCGCTGAGCACCGGCGGTTCTAGGTACTCGACTACGTCCTCCATGAGGTTGAGCGCGCTTTCAACGGCCGAGCCCTCACCGTTTCCCGGGCGGTCGTTGACTTCGCCCAGGAGCCGGTGCAGTTCGTAAGCCATCGCGAGGCAGCGCGCGTGCTCCACGCTCATCGCCTTCACGACGGTGATCATGCTCCTCTTCTTGCGCTCTGATCTCTGCCTCCGCCACGAACTCCGCGGCGCGCTTCTTCGGTCGAGGTCGATGTCGAGCGCCAGGTGGACGGTATCGGCGTACTCCACGAGGGCCTCCAGAACAGCGTCATCGTCCTCGATGGCGGGGCCATGGCTGGCGGCCATCGTGCCCTTGTGCACTGCATCGAGGAGGCTTCGCAGGCGCCACACATGGCCCTGCTGCTCGTTAATGGCCTCTTCCAGCCGGGCGGCAAAGTGACGGCTTCCGGGCGCAGTCGAGTGACTTTCTGGCTCATGACTGCGCCTCCTCTTCGGGCGTAGCCGTCTTGAGGACGACATCGCCCTCGAGCTCGCCCGCGATGCCGAGTAGCTCGGCTACGCTCTCCATTGCCACCCAGGTATCTGTCGAGAACTTGTTTGCAGCACCACCGTCCTCGGCGTATGCCGCCCGAGAGGTAATGTTGCACATTGCCTGCGCTTGCCAGACGCGCCGGCGTTGCTCCTCCACGCGCCGATCAATGACGGCGCGGGGTGGTATCTGGGACTTGCTAGACTTCGACTTAGCCATGATTGCACCTCATACGTGCGGTTGTGGTTAGGCGCTCGGGGCTGGTGACACAGCCCCGTAGCGCCGTCTGAGATTACGTCAGGGACGGTAAAGCATGCTGGACTCGGCGAGAAAAGCCGGATCAGCGCAGGGAAATATCAACGAACTCAGGGGTGTGCGAAACCCAACTCACGCCCCCGCTACCACTTTGCAGACTGTAAGGTCTCAGGACTTCGGTAACACGCTGGCCGAGGTTTTCCTTGCCAAGAGCCGCTCGTCGGGGGTCTATCCATCGAGTGCTCCATGGGGCCTCTGGTAATTGTAATAGTCCTCCCATTCGCGAAGTTTGTCGTTGAACAGGTGGACATCATCGCCGATGCCGTCCTTGTCGAGGAGCTGGTAAAACTCCTGCTCGTCGACGCGGTGAGAGCGTTCGACCTTGCCATTCAGACGTGGCGTTTTTGGACGGATGTAGACGTGGCGGACGTCACGTTCCTCCAGGTGCCAGTGGAAGTTGGACTGGAACTCGGCGCCATTATCCGTCTGGATGACGAGCACTCTGAAGGGAAGCCGTCGGATGACCTCGTCGACGAAGCTGATGGCTGCCTTTTGGTTGCAGACATCGTAGATCTTGAGCACACGGATGCGCGTACAGTCATCGATGGCCGTAAACTGATATAGGCGTTTCCTGGAGCCTGCGATTCGCTCCAGGAATTTCACATCTATTTGCAGGCGGTGGCCTGGCTGCGCCTTCTCGTATCGGTGCCAGGGACGACCTGTGGGTTGGCGTCTCTGATTGGCCGGTAACCTGTTCATTCCATAACGGATCAGAATGCGGTGCACGGTAGAGCATGCCACGTCAATGTTGTGGAAGCGATGCAGATAGCTGGCAATCCGAGCCGGACCAAATCGGTAGCGCTCTCGCAAATACAGGATCTTGGAGATAATCGTGCGAGAGGTTGTCCGAGGGCAATGAAGAGGCGCTCGGGGACGATCGCATAGGCCGGCGTCACCGTGGGTCTTGTACCTGGCTCTCCATTTGTAGAAGGTCTTGCGAGAAAGGCCGAAATGCCGGCAGGTCTGAGCTACGCCTCTGGGCAGGTCGTTGGCTTGCCGCAGGAGCTTCAACCGCCAGGCAACCACTCGGTTCTGTTCGTTCTTGTTCATGGGCTCTCTCCTGGTTCGAGAAGGGAGCCAGAATGTCACCTTAGTTCTGGGACTTCACAGACAACCTGCGGCACTCGCCGCAGCTTGCAACAAGACCTCACGATTCAGCGCGACGCGAGCGATCAAGTACGGTCGCTCGCCGGGTTTTACCACGGCAAGCCGCACCGGCACCTTGCCCCCGAACATCGCGAACAGCGTGTTGCGCGCCGGCACGATTGAGCGCGGATCGCGCAGCCCCATGTTGCCGCCCCGGATGCGCTCGCGCAGTTGTTCAGCCATGCGCGGCAGCATCCGAATGATGCGCGTCGTGTGCCTCTCCTCCTACGCTGGCTGCACACGCTCCAGTGTTTGAATCTCCTCCTCAGCCTTAACGATTGCCGCCTGCGCAACTCCCTGCGACAAGGTTTCGCAGGACAGCGCCAGCCGGCGGTGCGCTGCGGTCAATCAACACCGGCCGGTCGTGGATCCGACATCCCCTCGCATTATTGCGAGATCCTTTCGACCGGATGGCGTGGCCCGTAGGAAAGCTGCACGAGAGTCATTGCGTCGGCGTCGCGCTCCGAGGAAGGCGACGTGACCTGCCCTCGACCGCCTTGCGCTGCGGCGCCGGGCCGCACGGGATGCACAGGAGCGCTTAAAGTGAAAGAACCACGATCATCCGAACAAGCCTGCGCCCGTTGTGGGAATCCAGTCTAGGTTGCGATTGAGAACGTAAAACTTCGCCGAAACTCCCCGCCGCCACTCAAAAAAAACGACAGCCTGAGTCCGGTATCGCCTTGCCACAGCGCGCAGACGCTGCCGATCTTCGACCGTTGGTCGGGGAGCAGATCCTCCCTTAATTTGAACCAGGATAATGTCGAGAAGGTCATCGCGCTTTAGCGGAGCAAGTGCAGGCGTGCGCGTGTCCTTGCGGATCGCGATCAAGTCTATAATTCCCCGCCACTCTCCCCTCCCGCGACCCCGGAACGAGACAAAACGCCACCGACTCGCGACGCGCGTGCTAAGGGCGCGGAACATGATTTCCGCCCAGTACCCTGTCGCGCGCGCCTTCTCTTGAGGTGTGAGTATGGGTAGGGAGGAGCGCTTCCGCGTCGCCATTTTTCAATCTCATCTGGCTCGTTCGGGGTACATTGAGCAGCGCGCTCACGGCACGCCGCTGTCCAACTGAAAACTTCTAATGAGCTGTCGAATCCCTGTATCAATCCGCTCGACATCTTGCAGTTGGTCGCTGTACAGGAGGTATGACAAAACCACCCCGGATTCTAGGCGCGACACTGAGCGGCACACCGCCATGCGTTGGTCGCTTGACTGCAATAAACAAGTGATCACCAACGTGTGTTGCGGCGTGACCTTCCGATATGTGTTGATTCTTGCTTCCGGTGGGCCTGTTTCATAGAGCTCGAAACCATCGAAAGCCGGTAATGGATTTTGGCTGTGGAACAACGCGCGAGCGTTATTGAAGCGCACGTCATCCGGGGGCTCATAAGCACCCCCGTTTCTCAGAACGAATTCGAGAGGCGTGCACGTCGTCGGTCGAAAGGCGGGTGACAACGATAGGCAAGGTGCGGTTTCCCGCGCCAGCGGCTGAAAACCGGGGAAGGTAACCTTCAACTTGACGAGTGTCTGTGCGCCGCCGTTCCAGGCGTCCATCCAAACAAGGTAGTTTCGCGGGACACGATAGCGAACTTGCGTCTTTTCATCTTCATGGTCGGGTAACGCCATCGGCTTACAACAGCCCGGATTTTTGGGCACCGTATGGTATGGAAATGCAGCCAGACTGAACGTCACTGCGTCGGGGCTCGATGACGGACGATCATTCCACCGTTGGTTGCTTTGATATGCGTCGGCATAGGGCGGCGGCGGTCCACCGCGCGGCCACTGCGGCATTTCAAGCTTAGGGTCCTGCTGGTGCGCAAGATCAAAGTGTCTCAGCAAGCTGTCTCGAGTTTCCACGTGTCCCGGCCAATCATCAGGCATTTGCCCGTCAACGCATGCAGCGGAAAACGCCTGTGCATACTCCTTCGCAGCTGCATCCGGCCCGTGGTAGTTGCCGAGGGCCATGATGCTGACCATATTGCATCGAAGGGTTAGCGACGAGACCGCTTTACTTTTCAACTCATCGGGCCAAGACGAAAATGAACCCTTAGGGAGCGGAACAAGGCCTGTATGTGGCGGGGACGCGGGAGCGTCCTGAGCCGACGAAAGACACTGGCCGAAGCTGCCGACTAGAAGGGCGAAGAGGCTAGGAAGTTTCATGGCGGCTGGCTTCCGTGGGGAACCTAGTTGTCGCGCGATTCCCCTGCTTAAGCAGGCTCAGGCGCCTGCGGCGCGCCCCCTTAACTCTCACGGCCGCTCCAAGCGTTGGTTAGGCGGTGGCGGCACATCGCTGATGGGAGGTTTGGAGAAGCCAAAACGAACCCGTAGCGCGTAGGCCACGCCAGGAATGCCAAACAAAAACAGGCAGAGCGCGCCATTCCATATGGATGGTTGAGAGCGGCCAGAGAAGAATCGGGCGCCGGTAAATAGCTCATAGCCGAGGTACATGCCGGTAGCCCCGAATAGAAGAGTTCCGATAACGCTACCCACAAACTGACGCGTTCTCCCGCGTGTGGCGCATGCGACGGTTATAAGCAGGCAAAAGGCGGCAAAGCCATAGAAGTAGACGGCCTTTGGCCCAGGCGGTGCAACCAAGAACATCACCGAACCGAATAGCAGAGCAAAGCCACCTAGAATGAACCTCGCGGTAGGGCTCAGACCGCGGTTGATTTGAACTGCTGCGACTCGGTACACGCTGCGCTCAACCGACGCCTAACGGTGAGCTTGTGGCCGACCGAATGAGTTCAATACGTGACATGAGCGCAAGATAGCCCAGCGCGCTCATGGCGCGATGCACACTTAACATCACGGCCGCTCCAAGTGCTGCTTAGATGCCAAGCGCATCTATAAACCGGCGACCGAGCAGTAACATGAATACGCAACAGAAGTCTACGATGACCAGCAGAACGAGAAACAGGCGCCAGCGGGACTGAGCACCAGGCCAAAGAGGACGCCGCATGCTTGCTTCGGCCCTATCGGCGGCCCATACGTATAACCTGGAGACTGCAACGGGAAGAAGTACCCCGATAAGGCCTTCTATTCCGGCCACACCGCGGACTTCGACAACGCGGGCAGCGGCGCCGACTATGGCTACAACGGTCAAAGCCAACAGCCAAGCAGGAATTCGGGGCGCAACCTGATTGGCCCTCACGGCTGCTCCAATGCGTGGTTAGACGGCAACCGGATCCTCACTTGGGGATCAAACATGCTGGGAACCGGTCCGTTAATGCATCCACCGCGTCAAAGTATGCAAAACGAGAGCTAAAGGTCTTGCGACGGCCTTCCAGGTCTTCGCGGTCCAGCCACCACTCCTGGACAGGACCAACCGCCCAGTGACTGTCGATCTTCGAAAGTAACAAACCCACACTCCCGTCTGAGCCGTGCGCGACAACCCAGACTTGGTCGGAGCAAGATGAGCCGTCTTCGCAAGGGCAACCCAGCACTACCGTTCCAATGTTCACGATCGCGCCGGGTCGGACTTTTGCCATAAGGTTCAGGATCTCTTGAACCTCTTCATCCTTGATGTTATCAACCCGGATGGGGCTTTCCCTGCGGTATGGGCGTGTATCGTTTGCCCGCTTCTCGATACCAAAGAGCCTCTCCATCTTCGCCCTGTAGTCGGCCCGCCTTTTATCTTCCTGTGATTGGGCAAGCGCAACGCCGATGCATAAGGACACGATCAAAAGCAATGCCGCGTTGGTGGTCGCGCAACGAAACCGCACGGAACTTCGCGCCTCTTTCATGCCGTCTAACGGTGAAGCTGAGCGGCCGACCAGTACGGTGTGTTGTGCGACGCGAGCACACGATATTGCTCTGAGCTCGCGGCGCACAAACTCACGCATCACGGCCGCTCCGGCGCTTGTTAGGCGTCATTTCTTTTCAGGGCACGCTTGCGGCAAACCGATTACGTCAGAAATGAAGCCGGTGACGTAGCTTTCGTAGGTCGCGAAATTGCTGATCATACCCGGGAGCGCGACGACGGATGCTCCACCAGGACAGTCTTCAATCACCACGAAAGAACCGCCCAAGTCACCGATATCTCCGTAGGCGTCGAATCCCACGGAGATAAACCTCCTGCCAGATTGGTCCACCAAAGTGAATATGTGCGGCTCGTCGTAGTTAAGTCTCAGGCCGTTCTCCCAGCCTGGGTGGGCGTGCATGTAACTACGCGCGATCTTAATGATCGCGTGGCTGTCAAATGGAAATGTCTCACCGGCGCTAGCAACAAGGCTAACGGCGACGGTCGTAACAAGCCACCCACGCATAGTGACACCTAACGGTGAGCTTGAGCGGCCGGTCGATGACTCTGGCTAACGCGGCATGAGCGCAACATATCGCAGCGCGCCCATGGCGCGCCTCCTACTTAACATCACGGCCGCTCCAAGCAATTGTTAGAATTCACGGCTTGTCGGGGGGTCCGGCAGCTACTTACTTTGGACATTTGGATTCCTGATGATAGTGAGCTCCCACGGCCGACCCGGTCTGTGGACATGTACCCAGGCGTCAACCAAGTCGGCAGGAGCGATATGCAGCTCGCGACCTGATTCACTCAGCAGTTTTGTGTAAATGATTGAATCGAGTACGTACCCTGGCTCGTCTCGCTCCACATAGCATAGGCACCCGTTAGCGTTGCAGAAGACGCGAACGTTCATTGCCTTTGGTACCGACGAGCCCACCAATTCGCGCAGGGATTTGCGCATGTCGAGCGCCCACTGATCTTCAGGCGACCGCGCCACCGAGACGATGTGTAATGCGAATTGCCGGGAAGGACTGCTGACGCGGCGTTCAATCCACTGTGGCGCAAACCCTGCTTCAAGCGGATCGTCAGAATCAGCACTTGGCATGGGATCGGGAATCGGGGAGCTGACATCAATTGTGCTCCAGTCAACCTCGCGAGCCGCCTCGACTCCGCTTAATGGAGTCTGTGCAAGTCCTAGGGACCCAGTTCCAAAGAAGCTGAGCGCAAGTGCCAGCGTAGTCACCATCTTCACACGTGATTCCTTAGGTTCCGCTAGGTTGTCTGAGCACCATTAGGCGATCAAAATGTCGCCTTTCGTTACCCCAATTCTGTCGCATAACGTCCCCCAGTCCCACCCTGCGCGGCAAAATTGCCGCCACCCTTGGCGCTACACTCTGCGGCCCAGCACCCGGAGGCGTCATGCGCGAACGGCTCCCGAGAATCCGCACCACGGATCGCGCTCCAGCCCAGCCCGCCGCCTTCGTGCCGCTCTCGGCGCGTGCATGGGCATCCGCGCAGCCTGCGCCCCCGCGGCTCATCGATGAACCAGCCCCCTGCACCGACTGCTGGCACGCTGAGCGCTGTGCGGCTGGGCGGCTGGCGTGTATCGCATTCGAGATGTTCATGGAGGGCGCACGGCCGGACCGCTGGCAACTGGTCAAGCGCGACCCGACGCGCGAGCTATACGAGGCAGTGCTGGGCGAAGATTGAAGTCAGGTTTTGTCCGCGGATTTCACGTCAAGATCGAGCACGACAAACATCCGGCAGATCTCATTGGGGGTGTAGCCGATTCGCCCTCCTGTTGGACCGGTGGAGGGCCATGTCATACCGGCGTTTGTAAGAGCTTGGATCGACTCGCGGGTGATTTCGCCGAGGTCGGGGTTGGGCGAATTCAGGAATTTTTTGACTGCGTCGATGTCAATCGTCGAAAGTTGTTCGATTGCCCCAAGCAGTCGCTGAAACATAGTCGCGTCGATCTGGCCGCGCAGGTACGCCGCGAAAACTTCGCCAATCATGATCGGCTTGCGGTGACTGTCCACGCGGTCCAGCAGCTCAACCAAGTGCGTGCCCACCTTGCGCTTGTAAGCGGGGTCCGCCTCAAGCCTGCCGATCATGGCGCGTCGCTGGTCCACCGGTACGTCCGCAAGTGATGCAACGAATTGAGCCAATTTCTGCAAGAGAATTTGATCTCTTATACTTTTGACGGCAGCGACGGCCGCCGTTAGCGTTTTAATAACAGGTATGTGTTTGAGGAGTTCGTCGGAGACTACAACGTCCATCAACGCCTGTGCGTAGACCTGCACAAGGTCAGATAGCACAGCGTCGTCTTTTCCTTCGTTTGTCACCGGCTGGATATCCGTGCTAGCGCCACGGCCGCTGCTACGCTGCAACCGCCGGGATGCTGGCTGGAAGTCTCTTGTGGGTCATCAGGTGAGTTTGACACACGCGTCAGGGTTCTGGTCAGGCCATCCAGTCCCGCCCGCCCGCCGGTACTGCATGGACGCGCCGCAGCACGGGCGGCACCATGACGCGCATGGTGCCGCACGAAAGGCAAACTTGGCGCGAGGTCTCAGAGACCCAATTTCAAGCGTGGCTAGCTTCGCGACCTGCACTCCAGGCTCGGCCCCTGACGATCACAAAGAACGTCAATCACCGCGAGTGGACTGACCCGTCCCTCGGTGCATGGCCCGAGAACGTCGCGGCCAAAATGACTCGTAGACCACGGGGCAAGGGGGCTTGCTACCAAATCAGAGTGCTAGGCTAGCACCCCGCGCAAGACGGTCGAGCGGCAAGGTGCGCTGCCGCATTTAGCTACAGGTTCCCGCGCACGAGGAAAAGAAAAATGGGCGACCGGGTTACCTTCGATAAGTGTTGGATCTGCGAAGGAAGATTTCCCGAACCGCTTCCGGTTAGCGGGGGGACTATACCGGTGGACTGCGCAACTTGCGGTCCATATCAGATCTCCTTCTCGCAGTACGTCTCCGCTTTTCCAGAAGGCGTAGACCGCAATAGGTTAAGTTTCTGGAACAAGCAACGGGCATACACCGGCGCGGTGAACTTCGTCGTGGGCGGGACGCTCTACGAACTCGGAGTCGCAGGTGGCTCCTTGCTGGCGGCGCTTCCAACCGGCAGCGGTAGCACCTTGCGGAGCCTTTCAGCTGACTACCTGTACGACAATTTCGGCCCTCGCTCCATCTACGACGCAGACTCGCCATCAACGACTTGCAGCAAGCAGTGAAGTTTTTTACTGTGTGTGACGATGCCAGACGAAAAAAGTAAGCTCTACCCGATTCTTGCATGGCTCTACACGGGAGTATGGCTCGCTGCGCTGGCATTGGTTTGGATCTACTCTGGAAAAACAAGCGCATGGCTTAAATTCATTTTTGGCGTCGGTTTGGTTCTTACGACGCCTGCCCTCAGTGACCTGTTCCTGATTCGGCGCTACTGGCATCGGTCAACCGCTGGAACAGATGAGGACGCAGATGTTTGACAGATCTGTATTCACCAAGAGCGGGCAAGGATGGAAGGTTGCAGTCTTGGGGTTCGGTTGTATCTCGGGAGGACTGATTCTCTTCCTCGGGATTGCCCGACTATCTACCGAAAGGCCGGCGCGCTCCTTGCTGTTTGTATCGATCGGGATCGGATTGGTTCTCTGTTCACTCTTGCTTGCTTGCGTCTCGATTAAATGCCCGCATTGCGGAGACCGATGGCTCTGGAACGGTCTCCGCGGGAGCAACGCGACAAACTGGCTGGCAAATCTGATGTCGCAAGAATTTTGTCCTTCGTGCAGGCGCAGATAGCACCGACCACACCGTCAGTGCTCTTAATCCCACACGACGGAACGACGATTGAGGAAACGCCGCGTCTGAGTCGCGCCGCGTCGCAATTAATTCTCGATTGCTCCAGCACTGAGCTGTATATGACTGAGTCAAGCTCGGAAGTCACGCATCCGACGAACGACGGGTGCTCGTTTCCAAGCTCAGACGAAAAGCCCAGCTCGCAATCGTTAAAGGGGCCGCGAGGACTTGAGCGATTCGTCGACTCGCTACGCGGCCAGTCCGGAGACGAGCTCGGCGCCCTCCTCGTCGTGGCCGCCTCGGTCCGAATTGCGCTTCGCCAGTCAGGTGTATTGCCCGACGAATTTGAAAAGGCAACCGCCGATCCCCAGCAAGCAGCGCCGCAACTGCCGTCGCGCAGCGGAGGACTTGGATCCTTCTGCGAGCTGATTTGCCTGTATCAGGCGTCAATTGCGGGCTGGAGGAATGGGCCAAAACGACCGCGCGCATAAGACGCTGCTACCTGTTTCGTCGACCGTGTTGGCTGATCGCAGGAGGGGGTGCCGCAGCCGCGGAGTGGGCGCGGGCCCTTCGCCAGGGCCGCCTTCCGGACCACCCAGTCCGCCGAATTCATTGCCATGCTCGACATGCCACGAAGGCTACGAACCCGACTAATGGTGGAGCTAGTGCCGTGAATTCAATCGGCCTCAGCGCACAGTCTTGTATCCTCCAGTACACGAGGTGATGTTGCCGTGCACCTACATAAAATGCCGTGTGCCGCTTTCATTGTTAAGCCCGCCGTCGTGACGGATGTTGATCGTGAGCTGAGCGAAAGGTTGTCGAGGAGTCTGAGCCGCCAATTCCAGGTCACTCCAGCGCAGAAGCACTGGACCTTTCCTTATTGGGCTTTCGACCTGACGGCGGGAAAAGATACGTTTAGGTTGGGCATCAGAAAAAGCCGATGGGAGGATCAGTGGATCCTTATGTTTGCTCCTGGAGCGGGGCACCTGTGGCTAGCCCTACTGCGCCGGCGGACAGCGATGGACTTTTTCGCGACACTCCTTACCATCTGCCGTGAGATCCACGTGTTGCTTGCCGACGCTTCCGGAGTCGCGAACATTCGATCGTATTTCACCGCAAGTGGCCCGACGACTGCCACGCCCGCGCAATTGTTTGAACTGAAGTATGAACAGGAGGGTTGGAAGTGGCCTCCATCCAGGGCTGAATCCTGACATCGAGAAACCCATCCAAGCGATTGAGCCGAAATAGCAGTTAAGAACATCACCCTTTACAATTCTCCGAATGTTTTGCCCCTTCAAAAAGCTGCGTGACTTTATCATTTGGGTTCTTGTCGCTGCTTGTTTTTTTCTCGTAAACTGCCTTTTCGCTTCGGGGATTGCCGACGTACCGTGGATCGAACGAGGATTCCATCTTAGTATCGCTGGTCTAAATCTGATTGCATGGCTTTTATTACCGGTTATCGATCTCATTTACAGACGGACTCGATAAGTACCGTGAACGGGGCCCGGAGCGATGCTGTTCACAAAGCCACTGCCAAATCAGTCCGCACTCAAATCTTGGATCTGATTCAGCGCTGCAATCTACCCACTGAGTGCATCGTCATCCCTTCCCCGTCCCCTACCTTTTCCTTGTCGCCGTCCTCCGCCGCATCAGTCCCGCGCTCGCTCGAACCCTCGCGACCTTGACCTTTAGTGGGGCGTTGCCGCGGGCCGGCGCGAGACTTCGGCCACTCCGCCCTCGCTTTCTCGGGCTTTTGCGCGGGAGTCAATGTTCGGGTCTTGAGCAGGTCGCGCTCACGGGGGGTTGCGGCAAGATGTGCAAGAGATCCAGCGCGCCTTAGCTCACTTGCCGGTGTTCGCGCTCGAATCGAGCGGTTCGTTGAATCTCTGCGCGGCCAATCGGGAGCCGACCTCGGGACCCTCCTAGTCAGGGCCGCCTCAGTGGGAATTGCGCTCCGGCAATCGGGGTATTGCCCGACGAACTTATAAAGGTAACCGCAGCAGGCAGCGGGGCAACTGCCGTTTTCGGATGAACGACCCGTATTGGCGAGACACCATCACGGCTCCGGACTCTTGGACACCGGAGGCTTGCATGGGGTACGCGAAATCAGTCGGCGGGTTCACTACCAGCTTGGTTGCGCGGCGGCCGATTCATTCTCCTGGGGTGCCCTGAACGGCGGGACGCCCAGCCCGAACGGCTGCAAGTGGTAATCACGTCTTCCACCACTCCCTGAGACGAAACCCCCGGCCGCGGGCGCCGAGGGGGCTGTGTCACGCAAATGCCGGACTTACCGCTGTTTCTACACACCACCCCTCCCCAGCTGCACCAACTCCGAAAGTTTAGGCGCGAGCGCGCCCCCCGCTACCATTTGAAGCGGCTTGCATTCCGATGTACCGAAGTCCAACCGCAATTAACGGCGCTTTCTCATTAGCCAGCGTCGATTGAATCCGTCGCCATTCCACGTTGTCCCACTGGCTCTTGACCCGGAAGCCGACACTCGCTGGCCCCCAGTCTGGGTTGGTCTGGCCTGCGTTAGTCAGAAGTCGTTGGCACCCGACGATAGATATCGGGCCGCGAGCAGTCGCGTAATACCGCCGATTCCCTACTGGAGGTATGCGGCCGAGTCTCGGTCGACTCGATCGAAGTAAAGATCCATGTCAAACGAGACGCTCTTGCGAGCCTTATCACGGAATTGTTTCGCGCGCGACATCAATCCTCGACTGAGGTACAGCGCGTACAGGGAGGTCGGTTCTCCGGAGCCGAACCAATGCATCCGCTCAAGCGCATCCAGGGAGCGATCGAACTCACCGGCTCTCAGCTCGGCCGCCGGGCGGGACTTGACGAAGTCGAATAGGATCCGCCAACTGTCGGCGGCGGGAATGGTGCCGCCATAGTTCCAGTCTTCTGGTCGCTTCCAGTCGGATGGTCCAGCCCCCTGCTCCTCGATGACCTCAGCAAGCATCGCAAGATAAGGCTGCGGATCGCTGCTCGCGAGCGCGTTCACGAACAGCGGCCTGAAGTCCGACGCAAGGTTTGCCTCCATCATCGGCGCGGCTTGGTCGGGCGCGAACGAGAGCAGACTGATGGCGGCAGAGTTGCGTACGTTAGCCACTGGATCCTGAAGCAGCTTGCCGAGTATCGGCACGAGACCCGGGTCCTGTGCGAATCCGATCGCCAGCGCAGCAGTGCGGCGAAGGTCCGGAGAGCCGTTGGTTGAGGCAGTTATGATGGGCTCGCGGTCAGGCAGGTCAGCGCTCGCCAACACCCCCGCGCGACGCACAGCGATGCTCGGATCGCGGACCCATACAGCAACCATCGCGGCCGGATACGCATGCGAGCGCCGTCCGAGGGCCCTGATAGCGAGCGCGCGGACCTCCGGTGTCGCGCCATCGGAGGCGACCTGGAGCAGCTCCTTCGCGCCGATGTCAGCCAGAGGGCTCGGGGGCCTCTTGCGCGCTGCGAGCCCGGGGATATGGCCTTTACCGATTCCGACGAACCAGTGCGCCGCGGTCAAATCGTGCTCGTAAGGATCCTCGAAGTACGGGCTCTCCATGCCGAATACCGTTATTGAGGCGGTCGCTATGTGGAGGCTTTTGGCCTCAATCAGCGGCTGGATCGCAGCGAGCGCCTGTGAGCGCTCGAAATCCAATCCGGTGTGATACCAGGCCGGCCCACCGCTCATGTAATCAAGATTGCGGATCGCCCCGATCACATCGCCTTCAGCAGGACTCTTGAGCAGTGCGAATAGCTCACTCCACGCCGCTTCCCTGAGAGTAGTGCCGTGATGGGATTGGGCGTCGGCGGCGAGCAGTACGCTGTGGGCCATGGGTCCCACAAATAGAGGCATTTTTCCTAGCTGCCGATACGCGCCGCCCCCGCTCTGTGCCGCGACCATGAGGTACGTGCGTCCGATGACAATCGTGGGGGTATCTGACCCTTCTGACGAAAGCGCGTTGAAGAGCTCCCTGAGCTTCTCAAGCTGCCGGCGATCGAGTCTAGGCATCGCCTTGACGAGCTGCTGAAGCTGCTCGGGAGGCAGCTGGCGTAGCGCCATGACGAGCTTCTCTCGGCTTATCTCGGGCAACGCCTTGGACAGCTGCTCGAGTTCCTCACGACTCAGCTCAGGCATTGTTGGGCCGTAATACCGAAACCGAACTACGCTCGGCGCCGCGCCCTTGATTGTTGAGATTACGCGCAGCTCAGCCTCGTGGACCTCGAACCCAAATATCGGTTCAAATGACTCGTCGGTTACCCGACGATCGGAGATGACGGTCGCCTTGCAAATCAAATCGCCGGTGAGCTCATCCAGCGTGACTGGCGACAGATTCCCAGCGGTTGCCGACGACGCGGCGACGGCGACGGCCGCCAGCACAGTTGCTTGACCCCAGCTCGACCCCCGCTGGACAGTTCGATTGACGCGCTTGCCCATCCACGCTGGCAGCATTCTCACCTCAGCAAGTACAGCACGTACACGTACAGCAGCAGGCTGCAGCCCAGAACACAAGGATAACCATGGAAAGCGACTGTACTTCTTGTTTTCGCCGAAGCGTCGGTTAGAAGCCACATCTTAGCTGCGTAATTGTTGAGACGCCCAGTATTTACGTCGCCACGTCCGCTGAACGAGCGGTCCAGGATCGCTTACGCACCAGTCGCTTTGTTCGCCGACTTGCACCCGCATGAATATCCGCTTCTGGCCGATCTTAGCCAGTGTCACCACAGCAGCGTGCCGGTGAGTCCTATTGACCTGAAGCCGCCAGACGCAAGCGTCCGCTATGAGGAAGCGAGAATATAATATTGCGCCACGTCCTCCGCGAGCGCGCAGGGTTCGCCCTGCGCTAACGGAGGTCGGTTCAAGTTAAGGGGAAATCGATGGCGACATCACTCTACGACCTCAGCGTGCCCACCTTCCTGCAGACCGTGAAGGCCGTCGGGGGCTTTCTCAACCGCGCGGCCGCGCACTGCGCCGAGACCCGCGCAGACCCGGACGACTTCGTGCACGCCCGGCTCTTCGACGATATGGCCCCCTTCCATTTCCAGATCGAAGCAGCGTGGCATCATTCCGTGTGGGGGCTGGAGGCCGTGAAGACCGGCGTGTTCAGCCCGCCCCCACTGGTCGGACCGGTTCCTTTCGCCGACCTGCAGGCTATGATCGGCAAGGCGGAAAAGGCGCTGGAGTCGTTGGCGCCCGACGAGGTCAACAGCTGGGCGGGCAAGGACCTAGATCTTCAGATCGGACCGCGAAAGCTAGCCTTCAAGTCGGAAACCCTCATCCTTTCGTTTTCGCTGCCTAACTTCTATTTCCACGCCGTCACCGCATACGACATCCTGCGCGCCCGGGGTGTGCCGATTGGAAAGCGAGATTACGAGGGCCGACTGCGCACTCAGACCGCATAGGCCAGTATCCGATAGGACGGTCTTGCCGGAAACCACAGTCCTGGCCGGTCGCGATTTTGAACGACTCCCGATTAACGAGGTACCCTTCAGTTCAAGTTCAACGATTTCACTAGCAGCGGGGCGCTGCGACCGGCGCTCCGCCGCGCGTGACTATCCAAAAAGGGAAACACGCGGGTCGGATATCCTCTGAATTCAACGGGCTAGCGACAACCAGTGCGAAGTAGGTAATAACGAAATCAGGCCCCCGCTACCATTTGCAACGGTTTGCATCCGGATGCACCGGATTGCAATGTCAATTGGCTGCCCCTCCTTATTAGCCAACGGCGATCGAATCGCCGCTGTCGCCCAACGGGCAGCTCTGAGTTGCCGCTGGTGACCGGCCGCTTTGAGGAATGCAATCTCGGGAACGAGACTTCGCGACTCGGGTAGTTAGGTCGGAAACTTCAACTCACGCTCAATCGCCTGGAAGCGCGGCTCTTTGCGAAGGGGATCAAAGAACGGCTCGGTCTTCAAGTTCTCAAGCCCGGGATCACGCAAGCGCATTGCAATGTCGAGCCACTCAAGCGCCTTGGCGCGATCACCCCACTGCGCGTAGATGGTGGCGTACTGGAAGGCTAAGGCATCGCCCAGCGCAGCCTTCATTTTCGCCAATTCGGCTCCCGCGTCGGCGTGCCGGCCTAATTTCTCGTACACCACCGCCAGACACTGCTGACTGCCCCAGTCGTCTCGCTTCGTCTCACATGTGGCGCGCGCGCGCTCGAGGTCTCCGACCGCGTAGAAGGCGAGCCCGCGCTCCCCGTAGGCCGACTGGAAGTCGGGGTTGACGCTGATGGCTTCTGCGTGGGCTGCGGCCGCCTCCCGATATCGGCGAGCGGCATATAGCGCACGGCCGAGTGCCGAATGGCTGCGGCGATCGAGCGGGTCCAGAACCACCGCACGGTGAGCGGCAGCAACCCCGGTATCGAAGTGCCCCATGTAGGCGGCAAACACGCCGCTCAAGCGCAGTACCTGCGCATTGCCGGGCGCGAGCGCGAGCGCTTGTTCGTATTCGTCACCCGCCCGCGCAAAGTCGAGGGTTCCGGTCTCGAACACGTTCGCAAGCGCTAAGTGCCCCTCGGCCAGTTCCGGGGCGAGCGCGACCGCCTGCCGTGCATCGCTTTCAGCCTTCTCGTAGCCCTCGCGAACCGCCGCCCCGGTCGCCTCATTCCCGGCGTAGGTCGTGAGAGCGATCGATCGGCCCGAGAACGCGAGCGCGAAGTTCGGATCCAATCGGATTGCTTCCGTGTACGCGAAGATCGCGGTGGGTATCTCTTTATCTTGGTGTCTCGATTGAAACGCCTTCGCGGCGCGTAGATAGGCATCGAAGGCTGCGGGGTTGTGGGTACCGCCGAGCTCGATTTTCGCGGCGACATCGCCGAGCAGGTGACCTTGAGCGCATCGGCGACGGCAGTCGCGATCTCGGTCTGAAGTTTCAGCACATCCCCTAAGTCCCGGTCATAGGTCTTCGACCACAGGTGAAAGCCCGTGACGGCATTGATCAACTGCGCGGTGATGCGGACGGTGTTTGCCGAGCGACGCACACTGCCTTCGAGCACTGCGCCCACGTTCAGTTTGCGCGCGATCGTGCCGATGTCGGTGTCTTTGCCCTTGAACGAGAACGCCGAGGTGCGGGCGGCGACCTGCAACTCGTTGATCTCGGCAAGGGAGTTGAGCAGCTCCTCCGTGAGTCCGTCGGAGAAGTATTCCTGCTCCTTGTCTCCGCTCATGTTCACGAACGGCAGCACCGCGATCGAGTGCGGCGGCGGGGCGAAGGCGGTGGGCGCCGGCCAGGTGCTTTGAGATCCAGAACTTGTCAGCAACGAAGTACGCGAGCGCCGCGAAGACAACGAGGGCAACGGTCGCGAGCAGCACTGGCTTTGACCGCCGGGAGGCGCGGACCGGCTCCCTGATTGCCGCTGCGGCACCCGACACGGCGCTCATCGGCGACAGCTCCCGGGACAGCAGGCGCTTGATCCGTTCAACGAAGGCAGGGGGTGTCTCGCCTCCCGGCAGGCGCGTCCACTGCACCTCTCGAAAGCGGTCCGGGACAAACGCGCTGCTGATCACGGGTGTCGTCAACGACGACCGGCACCAGAAACGCTGGCGGTCGGACATATCGGCTGTGCGATCCACGGCGAGCTTCCACTCGCGACGGAAATAGCCCTCGTGACGCGCGTCTGGGAGTGCTGCGGAGATAACCGGAATGAAGAGAGCGCAGTCGTGGATCTCGTGCCGGATCTTCTGATCCCAGGCGTCACCGCCCCGCAGCTCGCTCTGATCGAGAAAGACCTCGATGCCGACTGCACGCAGAGCCTCACAAATCCTCTGGGCCGCCTCCGCATCCTGCGAGGCGTAGCTCAGAAATACCGCGTGCGAAATCCCGCTCAAGGTGCGCAGCTACCCTCAACCATATCAAGCATCCCCCTAGCGTCCGCGAATGGTCGCGGATGCCCAGGGGGTTGGCAACCAGACTGGGTTTCCCGGGCCCGGACTGTCTCCTTCCGGGCAGCAATTTCGTGGAACCAGAGGACCGCTTGTGGCCGATTGCCGCCGGTTTTCAATGTCTAAGCAACAGCGCAGGCAACTGCGTGAGCGGCTGATGGCGACTATGGCTTAATAATCAGGCGATTAGCGCCAGGCGGTGCGAAGTAGGCAATAAGCGAATCACGCCCCCCGCTACCATTTGCAACGGTTTGCATCCCGATGCACCGCAGCGCAACTCCAGACCTCCCTTCCTGATTGGCCAGCGGCGATTGAGACCGCCGCTATTCTAGTGTTCCACTGACGCTCCTGAGCCTCTGCTGCCGGTCGCGACCGGCAGCTTTCCTACCGACCAGTACACGAGCGACGGTGCACCACCGCCAGCTGGTCCAGCAGGCCCAACTTGCGACAAAGAGCGTTGAAGCGGGGGTCGGATCGAACGTTGTTAGTGAAGTGGCCAATTTTAGGTAGAACAATCCGCTTTCATGCTGCGGTAAGCGCGGTCAAACCATGCAAATGCCTGATCGGCTTCACCTCGGTTTGCGTATACGAGCCCTATCAGAAAGGCATTAGTGGCTGCATCAAGGTTCTTAAAATTGGCCAATGCCTCGTCGGCTTCGGCCTTGCGCCCGAGATCATCGTAGGCAATGACCAGGCACGGACAACTCTCGTGGGCCCATTTGTCGCTGTCGATCTCGCTCAGGGCGGCCGCGGCATCGCCTTTCGCGAGAACACGAACGCGGCTATGCTGATGGTAGCCTTCATGTGCTCCAGGGGCAGATCAAACATCTTGCGATTGGCGGCCAAGGCCTCGGGATACTTCCCGCGAAGATAATAAATTACCAGAGATTAGCGTACGCACCCGGGTTACAGGATCGATAGCGATGGACTTCTGAGCAAATTCCAGCGCCTTGTCAAAATGCCCGCTATACATCGCCGAAGTGGCGGCGTAGCTCAAAGCCTATGCGGAGTTTGGGCGCCAGTTCCAGCGCTTGGTCGGACTGCACGGTTGAGCCGCGGAAGTCGAGGTCAACGTCCAGCAAGATATCGGCGTATGCGAGGTGTGGCCCCGGGAGCGCGGAGTTCAGCTTCAGTGCCTGTTGGCGGCACGCCGAGCTTCTTCTAAAAGCTTCTTAAATCGCGCACGGGGCCTGACAATGCTTGCGCCAAAAGTGCGCGGAAAGTAGCGCCCAAGCGTCTGCAAACTGGGGATCTGCGTCGAGGGCTTTGCGCAGTACCCGGCGACGCGTTCAAAGTCGGCCGTTTCGTTCGCATGTCTCCACATCGATTTCCCTGCAGGAACAAATTGTACGCGTCGGTGTTGTGCGTGCCGGCTGACTGGATACGGATTCCCCCATCGAGGGAAGATCTTAAGGGCCTTGACGACGGCGCCAGCTATTTCATCTTGCACCTTGAAGATGTCGTTGAGCTGGCGGTCATACGTCTCCGACCAGAGGTGATAGCCGTTGTCGGCGCGGACAAGCTGCGCCGTGATACGCAGATGATTGCCTGACTTACGAATACTGCCTTCCAACACGTCTGCAACGCCCAGCGCCTTGGCGATGTCCTGAATCGTTACTTGCTTCCCCTTGAAATAGAAGGACGAGGTGCGCGCTGGCACGCGTAGGTCTGGCACTTTCGCCAGCATATCGATGAGCTCCTCCGACAGCCCGTCGGAGAAATATTCCTGATCCTTTTTCTCGCTCATATCCACGAACGGAAGTACAGCGACAGATTTATCAGAGATAGTGGGCACTGCAGTCGTGGGCGCGGGTGCTAACGCCGCCGGCGCCGGTGCGGCCGGCGCGATGGCTTGATGGCGGGATACCCACAGACGGTCTGCCGCCAATACCACGAGGCCCAACCCGACCACCGACGCCGCGATGAGGGCTATCCGCCTTGGCAGGCGGGCGGACACGGCCGGCGCGAGAGCATGCGCCGTGGGGACGCCTGTAGGCGTCACGGTAGAGGCTTGTATTGCGACCTGTACCGCAGAAACCAGCTTGGGCAGCGCACGCGCCGTATCGCCAGAGCTCGCATCCAGCCACTGCGAGGTATTGAGGAAGTACTCAAGGCCCGCGGGTAAAGGCGCCCTATCGATGCGCAGCGATATGACCGTATGTCGCTTTGAAGCTCCGCGTTCCACCTCCCTGAGCACGTGAGGGGAGGTGGCAGCGCTCTGCGACAATATCAGTACGATCGCCTTTGCGGCGTCGATGGCGTGAACGATTGCATCGGCATAGAACGTGCCGGGGGTCACGTCCCTCGGCGCGATCCAGCACGTCACGCCGGCCTGTTCCAGAGCCTCACAGGTGGCTTCGGCGACGGCGATGTCCGGTGAGGCATAGCTAATGAAGACGCTGGGCGTGCTACCGCTCGCCTTTGCGTCGTCACCGTCTTTGGCCATTGCCACCCCCGCTTGTGCGGCATAGTCGCGGATGCTCCGGGGGTTAGCAACCACACCGATTCGAAGACGCGGAAACGGCCGGTACCCGGGAAGCCAATTCACGCGGACGAAGGACGGCCTCTGGCCGCCCGGCCCGTCGGGCTGGCATGCGCCAGGCCTGCACAGGGGACCGGCTGACTCTGCGACCACCGCTGCCGTCCCAGCGCGGGCTGACTACCGAGCTGAACCGTCGCTTACCTTGGGGGGAACGAGTCCAAGGTGGGAAAAGCAACTCAGGCTCCCGCTACCATTTGCAACGGTTTGCATCCCGATGCACCCTAGCGCAACTCCAGACCTCCGTTCCTGATTGGCCAGCGGCGATTGAAACCGCCGCTATTCTAAGTTGTCCCACTGACGGCTCCTGACCCGAAGCCGCCGCCGCATGACGGCTTTTGGAAATTACGAATCACCTCGGGATACGCGACTAAGAGAACAGGCGAGTCACAAGCCTGGTCCAAGGATCGGTCTGAAACAGCACGTAGCCGGCGTTGAGCGGCACTAGCAGCGCGAGCGCTCCCCACCCAAAAGCCGGATGTAAACGACGATGGCGGATTACATCTATGGCGACAAAGATCACCACCACCACATTGACTGCCCACATTTGAGCCGCTTGGTCCGGAGTGAAGAGAAGCATCGCGCGAGCAATCGCCGGGGGCAACAGGCTAATAAATGCGAGAAGCATAAATCTCTTATGAAACTCTGACTTTCTCCGAAACACGAGCGCTGCGCTGAGAAGCCCAACGAAGACGGCTAAGTTCAGCAAATTGAAGCCGAACAGGACGTGGAATTGGCGAACAACATGCGAGTGCACTTCTCGGGCCGTGGCGCTGATGGTCAGATAGCTGCCGATGACAACAACCAGCAACGCAAGTCCTGCACCGACAATTCCAAGACGCCGGTGTATATCCACCCGCCGGGCCGAGACCAGGCAGGCTTGCGCGACAAACAAAGCGCACCAAGCGGACATGATCAAGCCGTGAATATGTAGTTGCGGCGGGAGCTGAGGTGTCCCGAACAGGCCCTTTAGGTAGTAGGTCCGCGCAAAGCCAACAAGCGCCAACAGCGCGCAGACGAGCGCCCCCCACAAGTAGGGGCGAATCCGCGCAGCAGTTCTTAACCCGCTGTTCATAGGTAGATCCGGAATGGGGTCCTTCTTGGGACGTTCCGGCAACTGCTTTCAGTGTACCGCCCGCCGTGAATGGCAGCTAAGTGGCACTCATTTCGGACCTGTGAGTGGCCGGTTATGGCCGGTCCGGCCCGTCGGCCTGAGATGCGCTAGGCCTGCTGCACAGGGGACCGGCTGACTCTGCGACCACCGCTGCCGCCCCAGCGCGGTCTGACTACCCGAGCCGAACCCTCGCTCACCCTACGGGGAACGAATCCAAGATGGGAAAGCAATCGGGTCGGAGTATCTCTGAATTCAGCGCGCTAGCGACAACCGGTGCGAAGTAGGAAATAAGCAAATCACGCCCCCGCTACCACTTTCCTTTGCCCTGCCTCTGATGACTGCTCTTGACCCGTTCCTGTCGGCTGCGAACGGCAGCTCTCGGGCAGGTCAATTGGATTCACTTTGACCGCAGCACGAACTAGAGCTTGTCGACCTTGCCGACCTTGATGCCTTTAACGAGCCAGTGCCCGTTGACGCGCGCGAGGTTCATCGAGGAGAAGGCGTGTGCGCCGATGGCATTGCTGTCCACATCCATCCAGAGGCATTCGAAGTGGAGCGTGGCACTGTCTCCTGTCACATGACTCTTAATCCGCATCGCCGGCGTGTAGCCGATCCAGTGATGCTCGGGGCGGAATGGACCACTGACGTCCACCCAGTAAGTACGTACCTGCCCCTTACCCCGGTACACCTTCTTCTCGTGCGCGGTGTCAGTGAGCACGGCGTCGTCGGCGTATAAGCTCATCATCAGATCGAGATCCTTGTTGGGGAGGACGCTGCCGGCGGTGTGGAACGTTATCTCGATATTCCGGACCGCGAGGATGTCCGCCGGCGGGCCGCTATCGCCCTGCGGCTCGGCGAGGGCGGCAGGCACAGCAGCAGGACAAGAATGAACGGTCGGTTCATGTCGATCCTCCCCGAGGGTTGGCGGCGAATGATTATACCGCCTGAGTTTGGTGATTTATTGTTAGTTGGTGCAGTTGATGTACGGAAGACCAGCAATGCCGAGGCAGCTGCAATTGCACCAACGGTCAGGGCTGTCGCCGCATTACACGCAATATTTGGCGCTGCATTACCTGTCACGTGTGCGTTACCGGCGGATTGTGCAACTATGGCGTCTCCGCGTCTTTTCTGTTGCCGCGACGCAACCGATTGCTACGATCAGCTCCGGAATTGTCTCCTCGATGCTGAACAATTAAATTGCCACGTATCGACTATGGGCATTCCAATTGAAAAATGCAGCAGTGCACAATATGAGCTAAGGAGTCGGTCATGCAAACAACTCCCCTCTTTGCCCTAACAGCTGCTGTTGGTTCGATCTGGCTTGTATCAAGCTGGGCGACGACGCAGCCAACACCCCCAACGACCGCGACCCCACCGGCCCGAATCACAGTGCTCTATGATGCGTTCGGTAAAGATGCGGCGATGACTAAGGATTGGGGTTACGCCGCGCTGGTGGAAATCAACGGCAAGCGCATCCTGTTCGACACGGGTGACGACGCGGGGGTACTCGCCAAGAATGTGAGGGCCAAAGGCGTCGATCTCACCAAGCTCGACTTCGTGGTGTTGTCGCACCGCCATAGCGATCATGTGAGCGGATTGTCCTATGTGCTGAGTGTGAACCCGCAGGTCAAGATCTACGCGCCCAAGGAAGGCTTCGGCATTTTTGGCTCCGACCTGCCGAGTAAGTTCTATCGCAAGGACGACTCACTACCCGCCGAGATGCGCTACTACAACGGTGCGCCGCCGGAGACCATGCAATTCGGCACCCTCTTTCCCGGTGCCAATATTCAGTTGATCGACAGGACCACAGAAGTGGCACCGGGCATCACGCTGATCGCCCTGATTTCCGATGCGCCGGGAACCAAGGAACTGAAGGAGCTGTCTCTAGCCATCGACACGCCGGACGGCGTCGTGCTCGTGGTGGGCTGCGCACATCCCGGCATCGAGGCTATTGTTGCTGAGGCAGTCAAGATTAATCCCCACATTCACTTTCTCACTGGCGGGTTCCACCTACTGACGGCTCAGGATCAAGTCATCGAGAAGGTTGCGAACGCGCTGCATGACACCTACAAGGTGGATTACATCGCCCCGGGCCACTGCACCGGCGAACCGACTTTCGCCGCCCTGCAGAAGGTGTTCGGCGACCGTTATCTCTACGCCGGTTTGGGGACCACGCTGAGCGTGCGTGCAAACCCGCGCGCTGCATCAAATCAAGACGGTGTGCCTGTTCTAGACGACAGCGATTCGCGCAGCTACCGCACGTTACTCGCCCAGAGCGATGATCTGCATGAGACGGTTGTTCGCGTTATGCGCCTCGCACGGGTTCAATAACGATCAGATCCCCGATTACCCCGAAACGGCGTCAATGTCGCTGCTGTCGCCTCCGCAGAGGCGGCCACTGCGACTGTCAGCTTTTAGGCAACCAATTCGATCCGCTGAACTTCCGGTCTTGGCCGGTCAGCGACCGCCGCCGCGGCCGCCGACCGGCCTATGAATCAGACTTCCGTCTGTTCGGCCATCTCAAGAGCGTCGTCGACCTCAATTCCCAGGTAGCGAACTGTACTCTCGAGCTTGGTATGCCCGAGGAGCAGCTGAACAGCCCGGAGGTTTTTCGTGCGCCGATAGATCAGCGACGCCTTTGTGCGGCGCAGCGTGTGGGTTCCATAGGCAGCAGGATCGAGGCCGATTTCTTTCACCCAACGTTGCACGACCCGCGCGTACTGACGAGTCGAGAGATGCGGGGAGGCGCGAAGTCGGCTGGGAAACAGGAAGTCTTCCTGCCTGAGAGCTCGTCCGCGGATCCATGCGGCCAGAGCGTCTCGTGTCTGTTCAGTGATTTCGAATTGGACGGGCCGCTGAGTCTTCTGCTGCATGACGATAGTCCGTGCCGGAACACGCTCACCGTGAGTGACGTCCCTGACACGGAGCTTCACCAGGTCACAGGATCTGAGCTTGCTGTCGACGGCCAAGTTGAACAGAGCCAGCTCGCGGGTCCTCTCCGCAAGCTGCAGGCGGATGCGAATGGCCCAAATCTCCTTGAGTCGCAACGGCGCCTTCTGGCCGATGAGCTTGCCTTTGTTCCACGGTTCCCGATGATGCGAAGCGATGCAGTTGAACTGGTCCATGACGGTTCCCCACGTTGGTGAATCCCGGACCAGTGTGCAACTGCTGCGATCTGTGGAAATTCGACCCGGAGCGGTCCTCGAGCTTTCCCGATACCGGTCATTGTCCCGTGGCGAAGCGGACCCTCGCGTAGCTGCGTTGCCTGAGACTGCTCCTCAGGGCCTTCTGCCGCGCCCGGTACAAGATCAAGAGGCGCCTATAGATCGATCATGACCAGTCGATATCCGACATCGAGTGCCTCGCGCACCAGGAGATGACCGTAACGTCTGCTCCATGCACCGCTCTCCAGATCGCGTCTCAACCGTGCCACGCCCGATTCAACCTCGCCAATTTTCGAGAATGTTGACGTGGCAGCCCGCACGGCCGGATCGAGGAATGCCTGGGGTCGCCGCCAGTACGCAGCGGCAAAGCCGTCAGTGCAGTCATGGGGTATGGAGATCGGAGTGATAGTGATTTGCCCGTATGTCCGACGAAACTCGGTGAGAGCGGGGAAGTCAGGGGTGGCTCCGCTTGTTGAGACAGATTTCGGTTGCGGATAAGTGGATCTGTCGGGGCGGTTGATGATGATGCTCTCTTGCTCCTCGGTCTCCGTCAATGGTCTTCCCCGTAGTGCAGTCTCACGCCCGAAGGGCGGGAGAAGCTCTCAAGCCGCTTCCGCCTGCGCCTCGGCCAAGGCGCCGAAGTACACCTCGTCGGGCGTGCGGTAGTCGAGGCACTGATGCAGACGAACGCCGTTGTACGAGCTGAAGTACCGGGTCAAGGCGCTGCGCGCTTCGCTGCCGTTTGCGTACGCGTGCAGGTAGACCTCCTCGTACTTCACGCTCCGCCACAGCCTCTCGATGAACACGTTGTCGATCCAGCGACCTTTGCCGTCCATGCTGATCGCGACTCCGGCCTCCTTGAGGACCTGGATCCATTCCTCGCTCGTAAACTGCGAGCCCTGATCGGTGTTGAAGATCTCAGGACGTCCGAACTTCAGCATCGCTTCCTCGAGTGCCTCGACGCAGAAGTCCGCCGTCAACGTGTTCGAGAGCCGAAAGCTCAGCACCTTGCGGCTCGCCACATCCAGAATCGCCACCAGATACATAAAGCCGTGTGCCATGGGCAAGTACGTTATATCGCTCGCCCAGACCTGGTTCGGCCGCTCGATCACCAGAGCCGAGAGCAGATACGGATAGATCCCCGCGTCGCGTGCCGGAATGCTCGTGCGGGGCTTGCGATAGAGCGCCTCGATACTCATCCGACGCATCAGCGTCGTGACATGTCGGCGACCGACCTCGTGCCCTTCCCGCCGCAGCTGCGCGGCGAGCTTGCGAGCCCCGTAATACGGCAGCTGCAGGTGCAGCTCGTCAAGCCGACGCATCAGCGTAAGATCGCGCGGCGATATCGGCCGCGGTTCGTAGTACACGCTCGAGCGGCTCAGCTGCAGCAGCTGCGCCTGGCGCTTCACCGGCACTTGCGCACCCCGCTCAATCATCGCTTGCCGCTCGGACCGGGGAACTTCCCGAGCGCGCCTTCTAAAAAATCTCGCTCCACTGTCAACTCGCCGATCTTCTCGTGCAGCTCGCGGATCCGTTCCTTGCCGTCGGCGGCGATCGCGGTGCCGCCGAAAACCGACGCTGCGTTCTCCAGCAGCTCCGTCTTCCAGCTCGTCACCTGGTTCGGGTGCACCTCGTGGTGCGCGGCAATCTCAGCCACCGTCTTCTCACCCCGGATCGCCTCCAGGGCCACTCGCGCCTTGAACGTCGCCGAGTGGTTACGTCTTGGCCTTCTCATGGACTTCCCTCCGGTCATGCCCGGGCAGAAATCCACTTATACCCGTGTCCGAAAAACCGAAGCCACCTCTGTCCATGCGGTCTTGTTTCTGGAGCGCGGGGAAGTAATCGTCGGTCAACCAGAATCCTGGAGCGTCCGGATCCCAAGTCAGGAACACGATGTGTCTCCGGGCGATACGCCCGAGCTCAGCAAACGACCGCGGTCGCTCGTCCCAGTGATGAACAGTCAATATGGCCATGACGATATCGGCGCATCCATCACGAAGCGGAAGACTTGCGGCGCGCGCTTGTACGGCTGGCGCCGCGGCAGGAGGCCGCTGACGAATCATCGTCATGGACGGCTCGATCGCCGCGATGCAGCGGCCGGAGGGTTCATAGGAGCCTGTGCCCGCTCCAACATTGACAACGGTGCCATCGAATCCAAGGGCATTGTCGATCGCCTGACGGATCCGTGGATCCGGAATCCGATGTCGCCTATATCCAATGCCTATGGTGTCGTAGAGCAAAAGCGCGGCCTCAGGCTCACATGACTAACAACCCGAAACGCAGGGCCCGAAGTCGTTCGGCATCTCTGTGGTTTTGGACCCACACCGACCGACCCTACACGACTGACCGCTATGAAGGAAATCGTGGCACATCAGTCGAGGACCGCTCCTGGCCGGTCCGGCCCGTCGGCCTAAGATGCGCTAGGCCTGCTGCACAGGGGACCGGCTGACTCTGCGACCACCGCTGCCGCCCCAGCGCGGTCTGACTACCCGAGCCGAACCCTCGCTCACCCTGCGGGGAACGAACCCAAGATGGGAAAGCAATCGGGTCGGAGTACCTCTGAATTCAGCGCGCTAGCGACAACCGGTGCGAAGTAGGAAATAAGCAAATCAGGTCCCCGCTACCACTCGATCCTAGATTCGCCGCTCGCAGCAATGCAGCGGCGTTTTCGTTCCAGTGCGCCATCAGTCCGCCATCCGGTAGCGGCTCGATCGCAATCCTTCCCGTGAACCACTCGCGCACAAACACGCGAGCCTTAAGCGCTGCGTTGGGATCACGAGGCTCTCACGTTCTGCGCTCACTCCACGAGAAGTTCAAATTCCCGAAGCCAGCTCGTCGTGCGCTCCAGGCGGGACGCCGTGCCCGTCTCAAGTGAGACGACCAGCACCTTATCGTGGTCTACCAGCGCGGAAGACCTGCCCGAGCGCGGTGACTGCAAATGCGACTGCACTTGCAAGACACTCTCGAATCTCGGATTTGCCGCAACCAGAAAGGCCACCATTGAACCGTCGTAAGACATCTCCACGAATTGAACCTTACCTATGTCCGCCAAGGCGTCCTTAAGAACGGGCACAGACTCAGTCAGTCGGCGCCGCAGGTCATCACCGTCCTTGTCAAATCGGACAAGAACTAGGTATGGAATGAATCCATCGTCGGCTGTGCTCATTCAACACACCTCCTACACCGGTTCCGAATGCTCGGGCGACAAGACCTGACGTGGCTAACCTAGCGGTCTGAGCACGGAGTGAATTCGCCCCCCTGTTCGCAGCGACGCGCCCAGACTCTCTGATCTTAAAAAGTAGGACGAACTGTTGCGGCGCGTGCGGCGGTCGCAATCGAGAAGTTCAGCAGTCTAACAGAAGCGCCTCCGGCCCCTTTCCCGATGGGCATCTGAACTCCAACAGCGTTTATCGCCGCCGTCGTTGGTCCGGGATCTGCCGGAAAATTATCAAAGGGAAGGAAATCTGACTCCTGAATTGCCGGGAGTGACAGGGGGTCGAACTGAATACCCAGTTGGCCCCGGCGAAGGCGCTCGAATGGCTCGACACGGCGCTGCGGCTGCGTGATCCGGGCCTGGTGTACCTCAAGACCGACCCGCTCCTCGACCCCTTGCGCAAAGAGCCGCGCTTCCAAGCGATTGAGCGGGAGTTGAAGTTTCCGAATTAAGTGGCGGCGCGGTTGCGATTGAACCAACTCCTCCAGTGCCTCAAAGCATCAGGACGATCTTCCCGACGTAGGACTTCTCCATAAAGCTGGTCTGGGCTGCAGCGATCTCGTTCAACCGATAGATAGCGGTGATTACCGGACGGATCTCGCCTTGCTCGATGTAGCGGATGAGATTCGGGAAGACCTCCGGATCCGGGATCGTGCATCCGAGCAAACGCAGGTCCTTCAGGTACAGCGTGCGCAAGTCGAGTTCGACCAACGGTCCAGCGATCGCGCCGGCGACCGCGTAGCGACCTCTGCGTGCCAGAACGTCCAGAAGCTGCGGGAACCGGGCGCCGCCCACGACGTCAACCACCGCATCAATGCATTCGCGCCCGAGTTCGGACAAGAGATCGGCCTCTCGCGGCAGTACTCGCGAGGCGCCAAGCGATTGAATCGCACTTGATTTCGACCCCCCTGCGAGCGCGATCACATGGGCACGGCGCCTCTTTGCCAGTTGCACAGCGGCAGTGCCTACTCCACCCGATGCGCCCGTGACGAGAACCCTCTCCCCCGCCAGAAGCCCAACTCGAGTCAGCATGTTCTCGGCAGCGAGGTAGGCGCATGGAAAAGACGCGAGCTCGGCATCCGAAAGCGTGCTACGTATAGCGCAGGCGTTTCTTGCCGGGACGGCGGCAAACTCCGCGAACGAGCCCTGAGTATCCGAGCCGAAGTAAAGAGGCGCCCCTGATGCAGGACGCAGCACCGGATCGATGAGGACGCGCTCGCCAATGCGCCGGGTATCCACGTCCGGCCCTACCGCCGCGATGTGGCCGCATGCATCGGCACCTTGTATCCGCGGGAAGCTGAGGGCATCACCCGTCCACCCGGCATCCGCGGCTTGCGCTTCCGAAGTCCGAGTACTTCCGGTCGCTGATGCGATCGACTTCGAGTACCAGCCGACTCGCGTATTGATGTCCGTATTGTTGATGGCTGCGGCGCGAATGCGGATCAGGACTTCGCCCCTCGCCGGGACTGGAACGGGCACGTCGCTGCGAAGTTCGAGCCGGTCAATGGCCCCGTAACCCTTCAGGAGCACGGCTCTCATATACTTTGGAACGATCGTCGGCTCAGGTGTCATGGACAAGTCCGGAGATGTGCACTGAGACAATCGAGGTCTGGCTGACCAGTTTGCGGAAGAATAGCCGACTGGCATGATCGGACGCTGCTGGCCGTCCCGCTGCTAGGCCTACATACGCCTGCAGAGGGAGTAAAGGGGCTCGCGGGCGCTGCGACCGTCGCTCCGCCGGGCATAGCTACCGAGCCGAGTCCTACGCCAACCGGGCCGGATACCCTCTGAATTCAATGAGCTAGCGACAATCGGCGCCAAGTAGGCGATAAGCGAATCACACCCCCGCTACCACTGAGCTGACTCGCAGCAACGTCGGGAATCCGACCCACTATCGCCTTTGGGGATTTACTATGCCAGTCAATCAGAAGCGGCGAAGCGGTCGTTCCCGATACTTGAACCACGATTCGTGTGTAGCGGGAAGCGGCCTGCATCCCAGCGATCGACGGTCAGTCTGGGAGACCGGCCAGCCGTAGAGAGTTAGCAATTTGTGCGGCATCGCCCGGAGCCTTGAATGGCTCCCTCTTCATGAATTGCCGAATTGAAAAGTCTGGCTTCATCGACAAACAGTCGACAACGCTGAGCCTGGCCCGGTCGACGTCGCCCAGCTGCGCATGACATCCGGCCGTGAGTGCGGCGATCGGATAGGCACGCGCGCGCGAATGACTAATCGCTGTTAAGGCTTCCTGATGCCTCCGCATGATCATGTACGCCCGAGCGACATCGCGCCAATACCACGGTACGTCGAAGTACGGGTCGATGTCTCTGGCCCGTGTGAACCAAGTCAGGGCGTCCTCAGACTCGCCGACATAGGTGAGGACCGAGCCCAAGTCGGTCGCGTTCCATTGGTTATTCGGATTGATCTCGATCGCTCGCCGCGAATGTAGCACGGCCAGGTCAAAATGGCGTCGCAGCAAGCAGACCTGTCCCAAGATCGAGTGGCAAGTACTCTCGCCGGTGTCAAGTTCGACAGCCCGTCTCGCGAGGGCGTACGCCTCGTCCAACACGCTGTCGGAGGTAAGCGGATCGAAGTGCCATCGCCTATAACACGTCACTGCAAGTAATGCGTGTGCGAATGCATAGTCGGGATCAAGCTCTATTGCCTTCTCGAACAATCTCGTGGCCTCTGCAACACCGACCGGGTCGTCCCATGACAGTGCGTTGCCCTTCAGTACACATTCATAGGCTGCCGGAATCGTCGGCGGCGTGCGGCGCGCTCGGTCAGTATCAGAGATCTGTACTCGACCGACGAGCGTACTGACTATCGTTTGCACGACGCGGTCCTGGACGGCGAAGATCTCGCCCAGGCGGCGGTCGAATTTTTCGCTCCAAATGTAACTGCCAGTCTCGGCGTTGATCAACTGAACGCTGATACGGATACGCTCGCCGATGCGCCGGACGCTACCTTCAACGACAAAACGAACGTTCAAGTCGCGAGCCACCTGCGTCATATCGAGTGCGGCGCCGCGGTATCGAAACGACGCCGAGCGGGAGCGCACCGCAAGGAGTCGCCAGCGCGACAGCTCGGTGATGATGTCCTCCGTGATACCGTCGCTGAAGTACTCCTGTGTCGGATCTCCGCTCATGTTGAGGAAGGGCAATACCGCAATCGACGGCTTCTCTGGCAGTACCGGGGCCGCATTCGTAGGGGGGATGGCCACCCACGAAGACACGGGCGCGATGAGCCGATATCCTCGACGTACGACGTTGGCGATGTACCGAGGATTCTTCGGGTCGTCGCCAAGGGTGCGACGTAGGGCAGCCACGGCCGCATATACCGAATCGGGACTGACGACCACGTCCTTCCAGACCAGATCTAGCAGTTCCTCAATGCTAACTACTACGCCAGCCCGATCCGCGAGGCAAATCAGGAGCTGCATTGCCTTGGGTTCGAGTTTGATCGTCTGGCCATCTTTGCAAATCTCATCCAGAGCCGGATCCACCCGCAAGTCGGCGATCCGAAGCAAGGAATGACCCGCCGAACTGATTCGAGACATGGCAGCCTATTGATTGAGAGGGGGTTTTCCTATTTCAACCGTCTTCCTCGACGCGGTGACAATTGTACACAAGGCACGCGAGTCGCCGCGACCAGCGCATCGTCCCGGCATTTGCGTTCAAGGTTCAGAGAATCCCAGTGGATTCGTCGAGCGGTCGCGATCGCGACCGCCCGACATCAAACCTCACCCGAGCGAGCGCCCTGCCGCGGCCACTATGAACGTCCGCTTTGTTGAAATCTATGAGCTCAGGGCGAACGGCGGCTCACGGCCGGTTCCCGCCGTCGTGCTGACGTACGCCAAGTGTGGAGAGGGGGTCGCGGCGCTGGACCACCGCTTCTAGCCGCCACGGGGCAACTACCGAGCCGAATCCTCAGCCGCCAGGGGAAAACTGCTTCCAATGAGACGACCCTAGCCCGGTCGTATATCCCCTGAGTTCAGTGCGCTAGCGACAACGGGTGCGAAGTAGGAAATAAGCAAATCACGCCCCCGCTACCAATTTCGAGCTACGGCGCTGGCCGCGGCCTGAAGCAGAACGTCACGATTCAGCGCCACGTGAGAAAGACCTGCGAGCGGTCGTTCAGATGCCTCTAGCGCTGCTTCAAGTCCGACGCTGAGCGCATCCAAGTTACCGCCTTGGGGTACCCCGCGCCAAAAACTCCTGAATTCCGAGTGACATCGACGCGGTGGATCGAGGTGGTCGGCATGGTTCTCCTGGTGATCCCGGCCTAGTCGTTACCGCTCGTCGTCCTCGGGTTCGTCGGACGCCAGCGATGCTAAGAAACCGTCTTCCAGTCCTGCGCTGTTCAGCCTAACAGCGTCGAACCGAGCCGTGGGCTCATACGCGCCTGTCACCAGCACATCACCGTGGGTGGTCAACCCTATCCGCGGATCGTTCTCAAACCCATCGACGCCGGGCCCGTCGGCTTCTTTGGCCCAATCCAGCCTGAATCCCGAGAATGAATGCTGCTCACCGAAGTCAGTCCGGTGTCCTCCATCTCCGTTTTTCTTTGGCGAGAATTTCGCAACGAAAAGACTGTAGGTGTCCTTGCCTGTCAGCACCCGTCCATCAATGTTGATGCGGTCCTGAAATATTCCCGCGACAACCAAGTTGCCGTGACGGTCGTACGCGATTCCGCTGCCACCGTCGTCCATCGCTCCACCAAATCGCCGGGCGTCAAGCAGGACCCCCGCAGTATTGAACGTGGCAATGAACACGTCGCTGTTGAAGGGCTCTGTAAAGATACCTCCTCCGAGGTTGATGCTCCTGCCACCCGGTTGTGAGGTGACAATGGTCTCGGCCTGAGAGGGCTGGCCATTGATGTTACCGACAATGCCGGTGATGCTCACGTGGCCGTCATGGCTAACGGCGATATCGGTGCCAATTCCTTTGTAGCCTCCGACGTGATTAACCCACTTCACATTGCCATTGGAATCGTATTTCACGACATACGCGTCGCCAGGATAGTCAGGATAGGTCTGCACAGGCTGGCTGAAACCGACCACGGTCAGATCATTGCCGTCATTGCTGTTAAACGTTGTCTGCCCCTCCATCCACCCGGTCGCATAGACGTTGTCGTATGCGTCCACCGCAACCTTGTGCGCCACGGTGTTGGGTGAGGCTTCATTTGTTTGGCCCCAATGAAAATTGCCAGCCGTGTCGAATTTCACGAGGAACATATGCCAGGTTCCCGCTCCTGCAACGGTATGTGTCGTTCCGTCCGATGAGGAAAACGTCGTGTCTCCTTGGCTTACGCCCGTCACATATACCGATCCTTTCTTCGGCTCGACGGCTACGCCGTAACCATTATTGGACGAGTCGAACTCAACCGTTCCAGTTTGTACCCAAGCGAGTTCTCCCGTTGGCAGGTACTTCGCGAGAAAGATTGTCTGTCCAACACCCGAAACAGATTTTTCTGTGCCGTTCATCCCTCCAATCGTCGCGCTGTCAGTGAATACGCCAGTCACATAGACGTTGCGAGTCTCGTCGAAGGCGATATCGAAGCCTTCATCGTCCTCCGGACCCCCTGACTGGATCAACCACTTCAATTTCCCCGATCGATCATATTTCGCTAGAAAGATGTCGGTGCCACCCTCCGACGAGAGTGTCATACCCGAGATCCCCAAGCGCCCACTTCGGCCGTCACCATTCGTCTCCAGCGGGAAGTGCGCCGCCGCCGAAAAGGCGCCCGTGACATACTCGTTTCCGTCCCGATCCACCTTGACGGCCTGTCCAATGTCCGATCCGCTGCCGCCGAAGCTTGCGGCCGCAGTCCATGCAGGTATGGGATGATTCCAAGACGCATCCGTCTGCACCCCTGCGGGCGATTGCTGACCATGAGCCGGGCCAGTTGGGGCAAATAGAGCGCCGATCAACACGACGACGGGCATCTCAAGTCGTTTCATGACATGTACCTCATGTTCGGGGTTGTTATGGTCTGAGGCAGCAACCCGGTTGCACTATGTCACTCGGAACATGCGGGTTTCGCGTCCGAATTGGCCAATGGGCCTGCGTGACTTCCTGGTGTTTATACTGACTATCCTCGAGTGCGCCGCAGCATCTATGCAGGCGCTTGTTACTTGTTAGAAAGTGTAAGCCGCGACTACAGGTAACGTTATGTTCCATGCACGCCGCGCGCCAAGAGTAGCAGCACGAGCAAATTCAGGACGTTGTGGAGTTACGAAGACGGGAAGCGTCGACGACTGTAAACAAACTCGACCGCGCGTCGGCTAAAGCGCTCAGCCAATTGCGGCATCAATTTTAGGATCTACCGTCGGCTGCTCATCACGTAGTCGGTCTCGACTCCTGACAGCATTTTTTGCACCGCTCCGTACGCAGCGACTGGCCTCGACGATCTCACGCTGCCGGCAGGTCTTAGTGTTGGCCTCTTCTACTTCTGATAACAGAGTCCGCAATGGACGTCTGCTGTTGGGTGGCGATTTCCCGCAGGTAAAGAGACGGCCGTTGGTCGGTTCCCGAGCGCGCGCCGACATATGACAGGCCTGGAGGGGGGCAGCAGGCGCGCCAACCATGGCCCCGGCTGCGCGGTGCCTGCCGAGCCAACTCCTGAGTTATCCTTGGGGGCGAATCCGATAAGGGAGAACAACTGGCCTGCATATTCTCTGAATTCAACGCGCTAGTGACAACCGATGCGAGGTAGGAGATAAGCAAATCACACCCCCGCTACCACTTACCGGCAGCCGCGCTCGCCACCCACAATTGTCACTTGCTGGCGATCAGCATCGATTCCGTCGCCGTCAGGGGCACGAGCGTGGTCTTGCGGAATCCCGTGGCCTTCAGCCATCCCCGGCAATCGGCCGGCGTGTAATCGAAACCCCCCGGCGTCTCGATCAGCATATTCAGGCTCATCAGGAGCCCCGCGACATTGCGGCAGCGCGCATCATCGATCATTGCATCGTAAACGATCAGCGCCCCGCGCTTCGGAAGTGCTGCGTAAGCCTTCTGCAGTAGCAGGTGTTTTTCCTGCAGATTCCAGTCGTGCAGGATGTGCCCCATGATAAGCACGTCTGCCTGCGGCAGTGGGTCACGGAAAAAATTGCCCGCGTGGAACTTGAGCCGTGTGTCGAGCGCGAAGGAACGCACATAGTCTTCGTAGATTGGCCCGACCTGCGGCAGATCAAACTCGCCTCCGTTAAGGTGTTCGTGTGCCAGCGCCACTTGTACCGGCACGCAGCCCTGTGCACCCCCAACATCAACGAAGGTCTTATATTTTTTCCAAGGAAACTTCGCCGCGATAGCGCGCGCTGAATCCATGCTGACGCCGGTCATGGCGGTGAGGAATCCGCGCAGACGCTCGGAATCGCCATACATCGCAGCAAAGGGGTCGCCCCCGCTCTTGACTTCGTTTTGAGGGCCGCCGGTGCGCAGCGCTTCTGTCAGCGAACCCCAGAACGGGTACAGGCGCACGGCGGCCATCTCCAGTAGGCCGCCGACGTAGGTTGCCTTGGCGCGGTCGAGATATGCGTCGACATCGGGTGCATTGGAGTATCGCCCTGATTTCCGCTGCAAAACGCCAAGGGCGACCAATGCGTCGAAGAAGTCACGCGCCGAACGCTTATGGAGGTTGAGCCGCTCACGCAATTGCGATTCATCGAGCGGGCCCTTGGCCAGTATCGAGAACACTCCAAGCTCCACGGCGCTGAGCAATGCGCGCGGTCCCCAGAACCCGAGCCCAAGCTGCAGTAAACGGGCGGGTGACAGCGCCAAGCGTCGTGCATGCGCACGCAGCGAGACGTGCTTGGCGGCGGAACGCGCTGTGCGGGTCTTCTTTTTTGGCATTTTGCCTGTCCTTCGGGAGATTTTCGGCCCATTTTGACACGGGTGCGTGCAAAGATCAGTGCACTCTAACGTCAACCGGTATTGAACGTTGGTTAGGGTCCTGGAATCTGAAAGGCAGCTGGCGGGCATGCCTCCCGGTACTGACTCATCACGTGCACTCATGGCCGATGGAGTGTAATTGATGATCAGCCGCCGGGAGGCTGACCATGGGAAGCCCTCGGTCGACTGCGGAGCAATACCACGTCGACGGTTCGGACGGAAGAAGCGCGGCGATCTTAGCGGATGCGATCGGTTGGTGTTGACCCGTGGGAGACATCGACAGTCCCAAATCCTGGCGTTCGGTGAGCGCCCACCGAAGAGTGATCGCTGAAGCGCACATGCTCCTTGCTTCCCCGCTTCAATACGATCTCAGCCGAGTTCGGCCCAGTCACTTTCACCTTTACGGTGTCAAAGTAAGCTTGGCCACTCACCTTATGCTCAGCACCGCCTGCTTTCACCGTGTACGGCGGATTGCAGCTCGAGCAGGTGTACTCGCCTTGGGCAAGCAGCAGAACGAGCGGTTTCCCCGTGGTTTTCAGGGATTCCATGTTCGTCTTCCACGTGCCGTCGAAGCCGGTGCCAACGAGCGCGGCCGCCGGCAGCAACAATATTGGGAATGGAAGCCTCATCGCATCTCACCTTTATCCGTTGTTCTGCTCAGTAGGGGCATGGGGCGGCCTCCGAGACCGCCGCTCACCCTCGGATCTTAATTGTCGTGCACCCGGACAGTCCCTATGAAAGCACTGTGGCCGCTTGCGGAGCAATGATCCAAGAGACCCGCAGCCGATGCCTGCGGTCCTTGCGCGTGGCGGCGGATGCACGGCACGCCCGCGTCTCTCGAATGGCTCAGCCCGGTCTTGTAGACCGATTGAGATTAATGGGAATTCTCGTGTGGCGGGGGTGCCGTGGGATGCGCGGCAGGTTTTGGGATGCTCTGCCGCTCAACGGTGTGGCGCTGCTGCAGCTGCGCGGTCTGCTGCTGATGCTGACGCTCCATCTCCGCCTGCTGCTGCGCGCGGTTGGCGTTGGTGGCCGCATTCGCGTGATCGCGTTCCTGCTGCCGCGCTAGGGCTTCGCGCTCTTGAGACTGCCGCGCTGCCACTGCGGACTGTTGTTGGGCATAGGTCTTCTCCTCGGCTGAGGCGCTCGCTGGCGGGGCAGCTATGGGTTCGCTCTTAGGCAGGTCCCGGGCATGGATCGGCCTGGAGTTCGAACCGGCCACGGCCGGCGGCGCGTGCGCTGATACTGAGGATGAGGACCCCGGGCTCCGCGTCACCGCCGTGGGCGCGGCCGAAGGCCTGCTGACCCCCGCGGGCAACGGCCCTCCTGCCCTGCTTGCAGTGACGACGTGACTGGTGAAGTCATTCGGCTTGGAGGTCGCAGCGATCGGCGGTTTACCTTCGTTTACTGAGGCGAGCAACTGGCGGTTCTGAGCGGCACCCTCCCGATGAGCCGTCTGCACGGAGGTCGGGGCGACATGCTTTTGGTGCGCGGCCTGTTGCTCGGCAGCGGTGGGCTGAGCGCGAAGGCCACCGTTGCCGCCAACGTAGCTAATGCGGTTGACGGTAATGTTGTTCACCACCGTCTTTGAGTACACGTTGGTCACTTGAACGTTAGTGATGTTGTTGACGGTGCGGTTATAAAAGAAGCGGTTGTCGCGCCAATACCCGCCTTCGTAGCCGTGACCCGGATAGCCGTAACCGTAGTTCACGCCACCGTAGAAACCGATCTGGGGACCCCAATAGCCCGCATTCCACAAAAAAGCCCCGTCTGACCAGGCCCAAAATCCAGGCGTCCACAGCAATCCCGGCTGCGGAGGCTCGATCCAGGTTCCCGGCACCCAGAAGTAGCCCTCCGGCCCGTAGGCCCAATAGCCTGGAGTCCATATGTAGCCTGGCTCGGGGATCGGCGGCTGCTCATAGACGGGCAACGCGGGTGGCTCGACGGTGATCGAGACGGCTATCTGTGCCTGTACGTAGGGTGAGAGGAACGGCATCGCCGTAAGTAGTCCTAACACAGCTAGAAATCGAGCACGATTGATCACAGGTTAGGACCCCTCAAGTATTTCGGGTTACGTTTATGGTTAAGTTTGGCGGGTATCCGCTCAGAACACGATCGGAGCGCCGGGTTAGATCTCGTAGGATTACAACTACACCCAGTACGAGGCCGTCCATTTGCGACCCAAACACGAGGCCGCAGTCACCGATGTGGTCGTTGAAACGCCGCCCAGGCTTTGCTGCGCACCGGCCGAGATTGGAGCACGCCGGCGCTCATGCGGAAGGCTCGAGAGCGACGTCGTAGGGATCGGTGAACTGACAGAGGCGCATTCGAGTCCTGCGATCCGCTTCACGTCCAATTGCAACCGATGCCCAGGCTGGGGCTTCTTGTATCGCTGCCAGGCTCGCTCAGTCGACTTACGCTTCTGCTCAGCCAGCAAGCGGTTCTCCCCGACGGATCAGAATGCGGCGCACGGAGATGCGTGTGTGAATGTCCTACTCGATCTGCGTGTTATGAACACATCAGCGCGTACTCACAATCATCACCGCGATGAGATCGCGGCTCAGACTCTATGACAGCCTCAGTAGAACCCAGTCACCCGTTTTCACATAATCCGAGAAGGTACTGCCGGAACCAATCGCGAGCTAACATGGCTGGCGGCTGGCTGGCGGCGGACAATACGATTGCGCGAACCTCGCCAGCCGGACTAAGAACCATAAGCGCCCGCAGCCTACAAACGCGGTGTCCAATGAGCCAAGGATTCAAAGGCAGCACAACAGTCTTCGCTGACGACCTCGGCGATGACACGATCGAGATGGAGTTCACTGCCGAGCAGCAGCTAAAACTTTCGCAGGCTGCCGAAGCGGCGACAACCGTGGCGTTCCCGGCTGAATCGACTCCCAGTCCGGCGCAGGCTTTGGCTGTATGCACCACTGTTGAGACGTCCTTGCAGGCGGGCGGCATGAAACAATTACGTGTGCGACCGCTGATTCTCATTGCCGCAGTTGTGGGCGTCACGGCGGCCATTACGTGGCGGGTCGCCGGGCACATGCGCGGGCCAGATCAGATCCAACCCGACCGCATTGTCGTACGCCTGGTCATTCCCCCGATCGCTCCGCCGCCACCAATGTCTCTGCAACCGCAGGCACCGCCCGTCCGAGTGAGAAATCCCTTCGATGTGACGGAAGTATTCGAGTTTCCAGCCGCTACCTCCAGAACGGAGGCTCGCGCGGCAATGGCAAAAATGCTGCTAGGCCGAGCGCAAGACCGGCGCGGACAAGGACCAAGCATCGGTCATGCGGCGGATCGTTATTGGGGTCGCGATGCATCAGACAAGAATCCCACCGCCGCCGCTCGATAACTTCACGATACCTCTATTGGAAACCAAGGGCGGTCCTTGGACAGCACGGCGGGCCGCTCCGCCCTCGCAAGCAACCTTCGAGATGCCTACCTGGCCAAGAATTGAGCCCGAGCTATCTCCTGAAGGACAGCGTTCTCCTGAGTCTTCTCGTCAAGGCGCGACTTGACGATATCACCGATGCTGACAACTCCGACCACTTGCCCGTATTGCACCACCGGAACGTGCCGCGTATGAGTAGTCGTCATAACCTCCATCACGGACTGCACCGTGTCCTGCAATGCCGCAACCGCGACAGCTTTATGCGCAATATCGATAACCGCTCTGCCGAGCAACCCGACAGGATCAGAGACAAGCGCATGTACCACGTCTCGCTCGGATACCACCCCAACGAGGTGTTTACCCTCGTCAAGTACCAATACCGAACCAACATGTTCGCTCTTCATCAGCCCAATAGCTGCACCGATCGACTCTGACGGCGATACATACACGATGTGCAACCGCTTGGCGGACAGGATCTGATTAACGCGCATACCACTCCTCCGTCTGATCTGCGCTCGGTTCTGAGAGCGCCGGACGCAAACTAAGCCTAAGCTTTGTGGAACTGTCTTCGCAGTCCCGACGACGCACCACAACACTAGCGTCTGTCATGCACACTCTGCCACGATAACGCGGCCCGAACGCAAGCTCCTCAGTTCCGGCGCTTGGCATCACGAGGGAGGGGTCGAATGCGGCAGGGCCACCTTTCCAGGCGAGTTCGCTGCGATCGGGATTGCAGCACGGGATCTAATGGTCGACCGTCAGCCTAACCTTAAGCGTTTCCGTCGCCGTGACAACTGGTTTTCCCCGGAAGCGGTTTGTAGTTCCTTCGCCCAGAGGGTCGGGACAACACGATAGGGCGGAATCTCAGGACGCGTCGTTATCCATCGCCGTCGCTGAACTGATTAATGTCACTCACCCCGGGCGGCCTACTTCCCGTAAGCGTGCGCGATCGCGGAGCGAACAATTACGCGCTGATGATTCGAGGAGTTAATCCGAGACGCCGGCCATGGCGGACACAGGGCCGAGGGTTCCGGTGCGTGACCCGACTTCGGGCCGGGTCACGCGATTGCAACCTGAGCCCCCCGGAATTTCGTGCGTCAATGCTCTTCTGCTCACTACCAACCCGGCGAAATATCAAATCGTAGAATTTGACCAGCTCCGGCCGGGGCGGCCCCGAAGTTCGATATGTACAATCTGCCGTCACGGCCAAATGTCATACCGGTCGGGACCGAGAGACCCGTTACGATATCCTCAATCTCTCCGGATCTATTCACTCGCACCACTTTGCCAAATCCTGGGGTAGGGAAACCTGCGGCATCGGATAGTTCAAGCACATAAAGCAGGCCATCTGGACCAAAATCCACGGCGACCACCGTCGTAAAGCCGGCTTTCGAGCTCACAATGCGATGACCTCGTGCGGGCTGCAATCCTGGCGGCACATTATCGATATCATCTGAGTCTGATTTCGAGATGGTCAATATCCGCGCCCATTGCGGATCAATCGGAAACAAATTGAGATTTCCGACAAACAGAGAATCATCGCGAGCGACTATCGAGGTCGGTACGATGTGACCCTCTGAGGCTGATATATCGATGACCTGCTTAATGTCACCCGCTCTGGTCACCGAGATCACTTGTCCGTGATTGGGCTCTACCGTCAGTAACTTTCCGTCGTACGCAATCATGCTATAGAGCGTGCCATCTGGTTCAAAATCATCCGTGCTTTCGTACTTGGACGGGTGGGTCTTTAACCAAGCGCCGATATCGGCGATGAGGTGCCAGCTTCCGTTCTTGATGTCCACTTTGGCAATGCCGCTGGGACTCTTCGGATTGCCATGTGAGCAACCACCGCCGCCTATCAGCGCGTACAGATCACCGTCTAGAAATACGACATCGGCGACTCCGATGGTCCCATTGACCCCACCTGGGCCGATAGTGACCGAAGGAAAACCAGAAGCGACGGTAGTGACTTTTCCGCCCGGACTGATCTTGGAAATTCGTGCGGTCAGTCCCCCCGTATCGGGACCTGGACCGCCCGGAGGTCCGGGAACCTGAGGGCACTGCCCAATGGTGCTATGCGTGCCGCCCGTGCCTGCTTCCGCGACATATAGATCGCCGTCGGGACCGAACCTTAATCCTCGAGGTCCCTCCAGACCTGAGGCAAAAATAAACGGTGTAGGCTCTATGGCCTGTGCTATCGACGGCACTGGAGCAACGCTCCCTACCGCTGACGCAACGATTAGTGCTGTCGACAACGATCCAACGAGTTTCATTGTGTGTTCCCCTTGGTTGGTGTTTTTGGGAAATCCCAGCCCCGAATTGTTCTGCAGCGTGCCGCAGCTGCGCGGGGCGATCAGGTATACGCCCGCTAAAACATCGACGTCAAGAATTGTTAAGCGGTTCGTTTCAGTTTGTATCGGAGGCGCGATTTGCACGCAGCGACCGCCGCACCAGAAGCTGCGCTAACCGTACCGCTCCGCGAAACCCTCTCCATATAGATGACTCGACGACGTGGAACCCCACATCCCCACGCCTAGCCCTAGCCGACGCTGGATTCCAAGGGACGCTTGTTCGATTGGATCGAAATCGGCCAAAGAAAAGGCCCGCACGGCTGCCAACGCGTGCGGGCCCGAGATCTCCGCGTTACCGCGCGGCTCCCGATGACGGGTGCCGCACGTACGCGTTCCCCGCTGAGCTGCCTGCGGCTACTTCGTGATCCTGTAGCTGTAGGGCAGACGTACTACCTCGTCACCCGTATTCACGTTCGGGTTGAAGGTGTCGATGTACACGTAACCACTCACCGTGGTGCCAGGCGCTCCTGTGGGTGTGATGTAAAGGTTAATGGTGACGGTGGCCCCCGGCCCTACGGCGACGGGACTGAAGCCGCCCACACCGGTAACTAGCTCCGACCACACATCCCCGGTGTCGGAGCCCGTGTTGGTATCAAAGGGCTGCATGAGGGCCGCCGCCGCTGTCGCCACTGCCACCGTCGGCGCGCCTTGCGGGCCATAGGGCCCGATCAGCCCGGGGACGATCTCCCACGGTCCGAACGGCACCTCCGGCACGTTCAGGGATGCCGCCACCGTTTTGGGCGCCACCGGTCTGGCGAATAGGTCCGGCGAACCGGTCCCGCCCACGTTGAAGCCCGAGATCGGGAACGTGTCCATGTTGATCGGCGCCGATGACTGCGCGGCGACGCCCAGGCCCGTCACCTGCGTCGGTACCCAGAACAGCGAGCAGGTGCCGGGCAGCGTTGGCGCCGCGCACAGCTGCGAGGTCGGCAGTGGGGTCGTTGCCAGCGCGCTCAGCCTCGCGTCGAGAAAGAACAGCTGGTTCACCTGGCCGGTGTTGGTGATGATCACCGGCACCGTAATGGTGTCGCCTGCCTTCAGCCGTGCCCCACGCGGCAGCCCCGGCGCGCTCACCTGTGCTGAGTTGAACGCGATCTGCGTGGTGAACGGCAGCGAGGTCTGGTTGCCAGAGGAATAGAAGTCCTGCAGCAGCAGGAACTGCCAGCGGCCCGGCTGCGGGTTGCTGCGGAAGAGTTGCACCGCGTTCGTCTGTGCGCCGGTGAAATCAATGTTCGGCTCGACGCTAAGCACCATGCCGTGGGGATCGATCAGCAGCCCCTCGAGCACGTAGCCGTTGTCGGTGACGTTCACCGCGACACTCATGTTGTTGACGCCCGAGGGCACGTCGAAGGCATAGGTCTGCACATTGCCCACGCCGGGGCGCGCATTGCCGCCGGTGAGGGTGCCGCTGAAGAACCCGCCCTGACGCGAGGTGGGCACGAGCGCCCGCAGAATCACGGGGATCTCCGACTGCGCCGGCTCGCTGCCAATGTCATCAAAGCGTACGGCGGCCGCCAGATCACCCGGTTGTGACGGCATGCGGAACTGAGCGGTGAACGTCTTGCTCGCCCCGGGTGGGAGATTTAGCTGTGACGGCGCGACGGAGCCGAACTTCACGTAGTTCTCGGCCGCCCAGCTGAACTGCACCGGCCCGGAATAGCTGCCCGCACCGCCCGGCGGCCGCGTGTAGATGTACGCGGTCCAGGTGCCGGCCATTGGGCTGACCACGCTCACGTTGCCATAGCCGCTGCTGAAACCCTGCGGCGAGGAGTAAATAACCATGCGCCCCTTGGGATCGATGAGCGACAGATAGGCGATCAAACTGGGTTCGGTCGTGGGTATCTGCCAGGCAATGGCGGCATCCAGGTGCTGTGCGCCCGCAGGAACCGCGAAGGTTTGAGTGATGTAGGAGCGCTGCGCGCCGGTTGAATTCGGGAAAGTCGGGTCCGTCGCCGGATCGAGCGTGAGGTTCAGCGAGGCACCGGCGATGGGCGGCCCGAGCTTCTGCAGGCTCGGGGTCAGATGCTGCGTCGTCGTGCCAGTGTTGGTGACGGTGAACGACTGGGACTGCGATGAGTTCGGATCGTCGGTGATGCTCACCGCATTGGGCGAGTGCAGCAGCCCATGACCGATCGGAGTGGCGCGGTAGGAGAGCGCCGCATGAACAGCCTTCAGGGAGTCAATGAGGCCCGCGCCCTGCTGGTCGGACGGCGCGCCGAGATCGGTCGCCGTGCTCATGATGATTTCCTTCACAAGCGCCGGCGACGGATCAGCGCCCCCATGACCCTTGCGGTACGCCTCGATAACGAGCGCGGCGAGGCCGGCCGTCAGGGGCGAGGACTCGCTGGTGCCGCCGAATTGCGCGACCGGCGAGGGCTCGCCGTTGTTGTTCGTGCACTCGGTGAACAGGACCGTATCCGTCGAGCATAGTGCCCAGCCGGAGTCCCCCGGCGCGACCGCATCGACGGTGCGCGCCCCGGTGTTGGAGACGCCCCCGGAACTGAACGCCGCGATATTGTTGTCGACGTAACCGCCCTGCAGAAGCAGCGGCTCTGGGTAGCCCGTCTGCGCGTACAGGCGCAGCTGCGTCGTGGCTCCGGAGGAGATCACCGGCGCGCTGGTGGAGGGCGAGCCCAGCGTATTCATGGAGCCGGCGTCGCCCGTGCTGACCACGACCGTTACGCCGGCCCGTACCGCCGCGGCATCGGCGAGCGTGATGGGGTCGTTGTTGGTATCGGGATACGGATTGCCACCGAAGGACTCGTTGATGACGTCGACGTCATCGACGTTGACCGCCCACTCGATCGCCTGCACGAAGGTAGAAGTTGTGGTGTAGCCGAGGTTCGAATAGACGTTCAGGCCCACCAAGGAGGCCCCGGGTGCCATGCCGCGGATGCGGATGTTGCACGGCGAGGGCAAGGGATGGATCGGGTTCACGAACTGGCTGATATCAAACGTTAGTGCGCCGTCCTGATCCTGCGCGGCGATCGAGCTGGCATCGCCAAACGCCTCTTCGCCGCCGGTGGGCGTTGAGGCCGGATCGCCCGTGAAGTCCTGATAGTCGATGAATACATGCGAGCCGTCGGCGCGGATAAACCCGGGGTTGTTCACGTCCAGTCCGTCGGCGATCCAGGCGACCTTCACGCCTTTGCCCGTGACGATCTGCTGCGCCGAGGGAATTTTTGGATCAAGGTACGCCGTATGGGTGAGCTGCAATGCCTGCGGCTCCAGCGTGTTGCACAACTGGCTGGCATCCGGAGCGCTCCCGCCACCGGAACTGCCGGCTCCCGTGGGTCCGGTGCGATCACTCCTCCTCGGCAGGCGGATGGGGGCGTCGGGTACCACTGCCTGCACCAGCGGCTGCGCGGCAAGACTGTCAGCCTCCGCGAGCGATACGGTGGCAGACACTGCATTCAGCAGGCCGAAGCTGTGCACGCGCTGGGCCCCTGACTGATGCAGCTGAGCGAGGATCGGGGACTGTGCGCTAGAGATCGCCTGCCTGCGCGCTTCGCGCGCGCCACGCGTGCCGGGAATTCCCGGCATCTGATCGCGAAGAATCACGATGACGTTGCGCGTCGCGTTTATCGCCGATTGCTGAACCGTGGTCGACGCTGCATTGCCCGGCAGCGCACTGCCCGAGAGCAACAGCGCGGCCGTCGCACCGGCGAACACAAGACCCTTGAAGCCCTTCATATTGTCTCCTCCCGCTCTATTTTTTCTGCTTATTGCTCGCGCGCCCCGCGCCGGAACGCCACGCACAGAGACACAGACAATCCCGTTTGCGCGGATCGTCAGCTCATCAAGTACGGGCTGCTATGCCTCAGAAATCTTCCCGCGATTATGGTTTTCGAACGCGAGTCCGGCGACGCTTGGATCGCATACTAGTCCTTGGCACCAACTTATCAAATGCCGATCACGGGAACGGGGCGCGCCTTGGTCAGGAGCGGGCCGAGCAAGTCGCGCAGCCAGGCTGCGCCCACTTAACATAAACACAAGGCTCGCGCGGGGTGCCCGACTTCGCCGTATCACGTCCACTCGTGCGAGATCCCAGAGGCAACGACATCAGCGCCTAATCAAAAACGAGACCGGAAACGTCGACGGCCAACAGCTTAGCCGGCGCCGAGGCCGTGTGCGTGTGGCCAGCCAGGAACACTGGGCAAATTATGGTTGCAGACGTGAGCCCGGCGCTTAGATACGGACACCATGTTGCAGCGCGTCGCCCGCCTTCAAAACAGAGCGAGGCGAGCACATAAAGGCGCTGCCTATCGATCCGCACGGCATTGTTTTTTCGCTCGACTTGGAAGTTTATGTTGCAGAGCGTCCCGAGCGCAACGAGAGCCCGTCGCCGCTACCGAGGGTACATGCCATTCCGGCGGCCCGCATGCATCAACGGTGCGCCGCCCGTTGGTGCTCGATCGCCCCAATGTCACACAGAATCTCATGGCCGGGCTCATGCTTCGCGTTCACCCGCGGGTGGCCGATTTGATCGTGTGGCGTGCCGTGAGCACCCACCCGACCGCCCGCATCAATCAGCGGGCCGTCGGCGAGCAGCGGGAAATGCGCGTTTCCAGGATTACCGTCGTCCGTCGCAATACTGCCCGCCATCACTTTTGCGGCGAAGGGATTCTCTACGCTCTCAATATGAGATGTGTTGTGAAGAACCCCAGGGCATAGCGCATAAAGCTAACCAGCCAGAACTTCTCCTCGACCTCTTTGACGCCGACCCTTTGACCTGGAGCCTATCTGAGGTCGATCTGTATCTGTTCGATACAGATCCTCCCACAGCGTGTAAACGTGACGGTGCAATCGCGGAGAGGATACTCAAGCTCAGCTAGGCCGCTGTAGCGTCTGAGGCATCTGGCATCTCTGGGCAGTCCAAGTCCAAACTGACCCCAAAATCTGAACTTAGGTGAGTCCGCGGCGTCCCGGAGTCGGGCGGGTACTGATGTCCGGCCAGGTTAGCCCCTTGAAACTTCCGAGTGAGTCGGCGAACTCTGCCAGTCTCTCGTAATGAGTGGCGAGCAAATAGAGCTCGTTGATGACTTCTTCATCCTGCAAGGCGGGGAGACGAGCGCGGATTGCGCTGGCCAGCTCACGATAGTAGCTGGACTGTTCGGAATGCTCGGAAGGGGCGAAGTCGCACTCCATCATCGCGGCGATTGGCTTCCCTGCGGCCTCGAATCCAACTGCAGATCCTCGACCCGTTGGGCGAGGCCCGCCGTAAGGCACTTTCAATGGCGCGCGTCAGCCGAAATCTCGCTTGCTTGTGGGTAGTGTCCTACGGCCGGTTTCCCGCACATCCGCTGAGTTGTTCTGCGAACGAATGCCAAAGAAGCGCAAGCGTGGGCAGAACCCTACGTGAACAGCTGCGCCTGAAGCGAAACATGCATCGCGAGACAAATCATCAACCGATTCGAGATGCAATTTACCAGTCCGTGTTTCGCCAGTGCATACAATGCTTTCTTTAGCTTGATTACCGCTGCCAGCGTACGCAGAGCTGCGCGTTTGCCCCTCTTCCAAGGCCTATATGGCTTCGCGGAAGATACGAGGCCCCACGTTCCCAGGCAATGCACCTAATCCAGTGTTTCGCCTCCGGTGCTCACGTCCTCGCAGCGCCTCGCCTACTTCACATTGAACGTGGGCACCGCGCCGCCGTTCTCGATAAAAGTACACCTGCCTTCTGCGCATACGCGGTTCTCCATCTCTATGCGCTTGAGCTGTACGTACTGCTCCGCTGAAAGCCCGAGCGCTTGCCGGTAGGCGTTGTCCGCCGCTGCGCGCGACTCCTCGGCAGACTTGCGTTGATCCTCCGCAAGTTTGATCTGTTTTTCCGTTTGCACGCGCTGCTCCTGAGCGGCGGTCTCGATACGCTGATTCTTGATCGCGTCGGGCGGATTCGCCTTTCCGACAGTCATCGTCACGAGGCGCACCGGAAGTCCCTTGTCCTTGATGAACCCAACCAACGAATCGCGGATTTCGGAATCAATCGCATCCAGCGCGGTCGTGCTTATGGCGGTCTCATTCATTCCGCGTTTGCGCACCGCCTGCCTGACCATCGTCTGGAACGGCTGTTCGAGGTTGTTCTGATACCAATTCGGTCCGAAGTTCTTAATGAGCGTCACCGAGTCGGTCACCTGCAGCACGATGATCGCGTGAAACGTGATTGGTACACCGTCGGATGTCATCATGTCCGACATTTGGGCTTCGAATTTCTGGGGCTGCATGTAGACGTCTACGCCGGCAGTCGTCGGCGCGGTGAACGTGCGTCCAGTCTTCACGGAATCAGGGTCCACACCGCCATGGCCAAAGAATATCGGCTTCTCCACCAAGACAACCTCATGTCCCGCGTCCGGCGAGTAGGAATTGCAGCCCGCAAGCGCCAGAGCAATCGAAGCGAATAGCCGTTTCATTTCGTCACCTTCCGTTTGCAGAGCCCGTGCCCCGATTTACATGGGCAATCATACGAGAGTAGCAACTCCTTGACGGCATGAAGTGTCTCCGCGACTTCGCTCACGCATCGACGTGAAGCGTCCCTTGTTCTTGCACTCCACTGGGACGATGCGCCGGTGGTCAAACCACAAACCCTGCACCTCCACTCTCCGATTTAGCGCAATGCGTAGCGAGAGCGTCGCCCCTTGGTGTAAATCCAGCGCCGCCGTCCTGCGTCTGGCGTGCCCTGGGCCAAGCGGAGGGACTCTTGTGAGACGAAGATACTTGAAGTGCATTCCGCTTCAGCGGGAAGCCTGATCGCCTGCCGCGTTGCGGCACCGGCGTACGCCCTCTTTCTTGATCTTGGGAACGCCGGCGCGCATTCTCCAGCGCTCGCTCCGGATGACACTGGAGCGCATCGCAAGGAAGTCAACAACTGCACTCAAGGGGTTAACGTGAAAAAAGTTCTCTCACTTATCATGCTCGCGGGGGTTTTCTTCGCCAGCCCCGCCTTCGCCGCCGATCCGATCGTAGGCACTTGGAAGCTCGACGTCGCGAAATCCAAGTTCACTACGGGCTCCGAACTGACCGCCGGCACCCGTATCTACACCGAAGCCAATGGCCTGTACACTCTCGACCAAAAGCTGACAGGTACGGATGGCAAGGAGAGGTCGAACCGGGCGCAGTACCGCGACGGCAAAGAAGAAAAACAGGCCACGGCTGGCCCTGCAGATACCACCCTCGGCAAAAAGATTGACGCGAATACTTGGGACTTTGATCTTAAGAAGGGTGGCAAGGTCGTAGGCCACGTCCATCGCGTTGTCTCCGCTGACGGCAAAATCTTGACCGTGCACAACACAGGTATGCAGCTGAGTGGGGCCGCGGGCGACGAGACGCTCGTATTCGATAAGCAATAGGGATTCGCAAGGATCGCGCGCACACGGACGTGCGCACCCTGCCTCGCACGTACACCGTGGCTTGTCCGCCGCCCCTGGGCCGCTGGCAGACACCAGCAAGCGCATCCCTCCAGCCTGTCGATTATGCCGCGCTTTGCGCGTTGCTCTAACCTGCGTCGAACGGACCGGGAAATGTCACATCCAAAATCTGGAGGTCTTGTGAGGTGAGCGTCGTCGCAAGCGCCAAGGCGTTTTCCTTGACGTGCGCCGGAGAGCCGGATTCGGGAATTGCAATAACGCTCCCGCTGCGAATGACCCAGGCCAGCGCGATGGCGGCGGCCGGGCAACCGTGGACTCTACCAACCTGCTCCAGCGTGCGGTCGCCAAGTACGAGGTGATTATCGCCCCCGAGCGGAGAGTAGGCCATGACCGGCAGGTTGTGTTGCTTGCACCAGGGCAAAACGTCGCGCTCAATTCGCCGGTTGTTGAGACTGTAAGCGACCTGATTGGTGGCGCAGCGATGGCCGTCTGGAACGCGGAAGAGGTCCTCCATCTGCGCGACATTGAAATTGGATACGCCCCAGGCGCGAATCTTCCTCGCGGCGCGTAGTTGTTCAAACCCTGCTACCACGCCGGAGAATTGTGCGCTGGGACCCGGCCAATGCAGCAGATAAAGATCGAGATAGTCGCTGCCGAGACGAGCGAGGCTCGCCGCGCAAGCACGTGCGATACCGTCGCCAGATACCTGATCGCCCTCCACCTTGGAGACCAGGAATATGCGGTTACGCTGACCGGCAATCACCTGACCAACGAATTGCTCAGAGCGGCCACTGCCGTAGTTTCCCGATGTATCAATCAACGTCATGCCAAGTGAGATACCTGTGCGCAGCGCCTCTTCCTCGACAGCTGGCGGATGCCTTCCCTGACCAAGGTGCCAACAGCCTTGACCCAGCGCCGCAACGGCAGTGCCGTCTGGAAGCTTTACGGTAGGTGCAGCTGACTTCGAAGCCGCGCCCGTACCACCAGTCTGTGCGGCAGCCTGCGCCACAGTCATCGGTAAAGCTGGAAAAGCTAAGCCGAAAGCCGCACAACGCGCACTGAATTGACGTCGGTTAAGCAAGGGCTTTCTCATCTCGGCATCTCCTGCGAGCTGGACAAGGCGGTATACCGATGACGCTTGCGGCTCAGGACTTTATTTTCAGTACAGAACCGAGGGCAAATAGGCGCCAGCAGGTTCGTTGTAAAGACCAATGCTCATCAACGTCATCTGAAAGACGAGCCTGAGTCCGGCATTCAGGCACCATGCGAGCACCTCGGCGTTCCGCGTTGGCAGCAAGAACCCCGGACCGGAAAATTCTGTTGCTGCACCGATCAAAGCCTTCAAATCCTGATTTGTCTTGGCGACCGCATGGGCCACGAAGCCAATTGACGTCGCGTATCCCGTGATCATGTCTGAATGCTCGACCACGCTCGCGGAATGCGCCCGGATTGCATCCCGCAGCTCGCGGTCCCGGGCAAAACCATGAACCTCGCGGCACAGCTGGTTGCAGACCTCAACGTCGCGCTCTTCAGCCGGCCGGACGTCATAACCAGCAAACTTGGCGTTGAGCCTGGGACCCTGCAAAAGCGACAGCGGTTCGCGGGTAACAAAGCCGAGCTTCGTGTAGAGACAAAGCGATCGGTTGTGGTAGCCCGCCTGCACGAGACGGACCCCTACGGCCTTTTGCGCCGTCGCCCTCTCGAGCGCGGCATCCATCAAGCGTCTCCCAATAGCGCGATTCTGCACTCCCGGAGCGACAGAGACCGGACCGACCCCAAATATGGGCGAACGCTCGTCCATAAAGTTACTGCCGACGATCTTCCCAGCCTCTTCCGCGACTACGCCGTAGAATCCCGCAGCGCCGATCAGCATCGACGTCAGACCGGTTGCGGCTTCTGCAGACGGAAAGTCTGGCGGAAAGTTGTGTTGTTCCGCGAGCTCTTTGAACGCGTCGTACAGGATACGGCCGCACATGTGCGAATCGGCTTGGCTAGCGTTGCGAATGTTCATAATCTAATCCAGTGCGTTGCGAGAGCTTCTGAATGGCGCGCAGCCGCGGCAGATTATTCGCCGGAAGTCATTCCGAGTCACTCTATTATAGAGTTATCGTTCGGGCACCACGTTGAGCAACGTGAGATGCGAACTCGCATGAGACGCCGTGACCGGCATTGCCCGTCGCGCCCGCTGTCGGGAAAGTCGCTCTGTATTGGAGTTTCTATTCAGCGCGATCCGCTATGAGTGTAGATCCCGAGCGAGGCTTCTGCGAGGCCTCAACCGGCGCGGTCACGCTCACTTACAATTGAACTTGGTACGCGCGCCACGCAGTCGCCGCATCAGGGCGCACGACGAGATATGCCATCGCGGCTGTCGCGTCTACGCCGCGCTCGGATTGGCAGCGGACAAGTAAAGCAAATGGGGCATCGACGATCGGACGCTCGAGGCTGATGATCCGCGGCGCAGCGCCGCGGTAGCTGAGCGGGACGGCCACTGTCTCCGGTACCGATCTCATGCTCACGCAGCCGAGACTCGGGCGTGATCCGTCGCTCTCACCTCCGACCGAACGGTCTTGACGCGTTATGAGGGCTTCAGCGCCGACTCAGCTGTCCCATTCGCAATGTGTGAGGGCGCGTGATCCAGGGCGATTTGGCAGGCGACGTCTTGCGCCACTTGCGGCGCACTTTTTCGCGAAAGCTGACGTTGCAGGTGGGGCAGGACTGCATTCCCCGCGCGAGCACGATCTTATGTGCGCAGCGCGGACATCTCGGGCGCGGCTTCGGGATACCGAGGATCGTCGCCGCCAGCTTTGCAATGAGCCAGACGTAGAGCAGCGCCCCTGCAAACATTCCGAGTCGATCTTCAGGCCTTAAAGAATGGTCGGGATAGCTCCATACGAGCGCAGCGGCCACGCCAGCCATCAGCAGCACTCGGCGGCCACGAAGAACAAGCATCCGCAGGTTGAGGTGGCGTCCAACACGCATAGGGAAAGCCTACCCGGCGGGGCCTCATTTGGCTCCCTGTTCCAACTTGGCGACATGTCGGTATTTGGGACGCCCGGCTGCGCCCAGGACGGCTCAGTGCGTTACCCAGGCCCTTGGCTTAGGAACCGGCCGGATTAAGGCCCATAACCGAGTGGGAACTGGGTGGGATCGCCTGACGGCCACTCGTTCGTCTGCGGACCTGTTCCTTGCCCAAGAGGATTCGTGGGCTAGGTCAACGCACAGAGCAGGAAGAAGATCTCCATCTACACAATGCGCAGCTGGGCTCCGCCGCGACGGCGCTGGAGGCCGGGATCGGTTGCCACTCAGATGCAACGAAAACCTCCGGCCGCGCGCATCGGAGGTCCTTACTTGGGAGGCGTCACTCCTCGTCGTCGGGAAGAAGCAAGGCCACCGAGGTGCCGATTGCTCTCAGCAGCCTTTCCAGTTGTTGCAAGTAACTCCACGTCCCGAACAAGCCAGCAAGCAGGACGCCCAGGACAGTCCATTCAAACGTCGAAAAGTTGGGCATATGCGGTCCTTGACCAAAGGTTGAGTCTACGCAGGTGTCTCTTAGTTGGAGCAAGTCACTGATTCCATTCAGTTCGCGAGACAGCGCGACCCCGAATTGTGCGCCGGCGGACATGTCATCGTCGCCAAGCTCGTTACGGTTGATACAAGCACCGAGCCGATGCCGCGACGACAGCACGAGGGCCTGCAGCCCGCAGGCCGTGTGGCCAGCCCGCGAATCGCATCGTGCAACAGTTCGAGCGATTCGGTACGGCGGGGTCGCGTTCGGCAGTTCGTCGCGGAAGTTCGATGCGGCGCCTTGAGACAACGGGCGCGCGCCTCCCGCAAATTCCGCCGGTGCGCCCTCGCCTCAGCGCATCCGGTTGGAAAATTCAGGCACAAGCGCGCCCGGGCTGGCATGCGTCTGAGCTGGATAGCGGGTTGGCGACCCGCGCCACTGGAATTTCGTCCCGCCCGCGAACTGATGGCATTATTCCGCGCATGAATTACCGCCGCCGCCAGATTCCGCCCACAGTCGCGCTTTCGCTGGCTGTATCCTTGGTCGCTTGCAGTACCGTGGGGAACTATCGCAAGGATGCCGCGCACGAGAAACTGCTCCAGGCCCTGCGACAGTGCCTCGTCGAGGTTCCCATTCGCGGGGAAAAGAACAAGGAATTCATCTCCCCGTGTATCGCGATGGACGTGTCGTCGCTGAACGGCATCCCCCGCAGCAAGCTGATTGACGCCCTGGGACCCGCGCAGTTCTGCACCGGTCAGACCCCGGCCCAGCCGAGCAGCTTCCCGGCTAAAGAGGACTGCCCGGTGGAACAAAATCCCCAATGGAGCTTTTATCGCCACGTGGATGCCACGGTCACCGGGGGCGGCCCGGAGCTGATCTGCGAGGCGAACGGCCAGATCTATTGCGCCACGGTGGAATGGCGTCGCTCGCGGTGAGAGGCGCGCAGAGGCACGCGATATAATCGGCCCGGGCGCGCCTCTGGAGCCGCAGATCCAGATCAAGGTGGCGCACGCCACAATGGTCGGACATAACAACCAAAACCTGTTTCAATCGCTCGTCCGTTTCCGATCGCCATACCTCGTCCAGCCTCGGAGGCACGCTATGACCGTAGAAGCTGATCGTTGCTCCTCAGAATCCGGGCACTGCGACAAACGCCGCGCACTTTTGACCTCCATGATGGGTGTCGCTGCGTTGGGCGCGACCGGCACTTCGCTGCTCGCGGTGCCGGAGATCTCCTCGGCTGCCGCGTTGAGCAAGGAGAAGCGCGACAGCCTTACGCCCGATCAAATCATCGAGATGATGAAGCTGGGCAACGAGCGTTTTCGCACCGGCAGGATGCATCCGCATGACTACCTGGCGCAGAAGCGGGCAACCATCGCCGGCCAATACCCCGCCGCAGTGATTCTGAGCTGCATCGATTCACGCGCGCCGGCAGAGATCATTCTCGACACGGGTATTGGCGACACCTTCAACGCGCGCATCGCCGGCAACATCGCCAATGACGATCTACTCGGGAGCCTGGAGTTCGCCTGCGCATTAGCCGGCGCCAAAGTCGTCCTTGTCATGGGGCATACGTCCTGCGGCGCGATTAAGGGTGCAATTGATGGCGCTCAACTCGGTAATCTAACCGGCTTACTAAAGAAGATCAGGCCAGCGGTAGAGGCTACGCACTACGATGGCGAGCGCACCAGCAAGAATGCAGAGTTTGTTGACGAGGTGGCTAAGACCAATGTACGCCTGACCATTGAGGATATCCGACGGCGCAGCGAAGTGCTCGCTGCCCTGGCCAAAGACGGCAAGATCAAGATCGTGGGGTCGATGTATCACCTCTTCGGAGGAAGGGTCGAGTTCTTCGCATGAGTGTGCAAGTTCGACCGCCCCCTTGAGCCGTGGCTGCTCGCGGGCACCCGCGGGCTTTAGATGATACGGGTCCATTCAGGAGCGGCTTACCGCATAGTGCGTCGCCCTCGAATCCAGGCCGCTGGCCCTGTAGGCGTCAATATCCCCGGATTGCCCAGGATCGCAGCGATCGCGCCACGGTTCTGACTGATGGCGATGACGGACCAGCCCTCGTATCCCTTGAACTGGCCTACTGGCCTTCTTGCGAGCTCGTATGTCGGTTATGGGCCGGCTTTTCCCGGGCGCCTGCGGCTAAGTGGTTGATTACCCATCTGGTTCCAGCCACCAGTCGATTCTGGTCCTTATGCCGCAAGGGCCGTTCGTGCTACCAATTACCGGCCGCCCCAGCCACGGAGCTCCCTCCCCTATGAACGCGCAACTACGCCCTGATGACATGCAGCACGTCATCGACGCCGACCGTGCCCATGTCTGGCATCACCTAACTCAGCACAAGCCGTTCGAAAGTCAGGACCCGCGAGTGTTCGTGGAAGGCCGCGGCATGAAGGTGTGGGACGCCAGGGGGAAGGAGTATCTGGACGCGGTTTCCGGGGGTGTCTGGACGGTCAACGTCGGCTATGGCCGGCAGAGCATCGCCGATGCGGTACGCGACCAGCTGGTGCGGATGAACTACTTCGCCAACTCGGCAGGTTCAGTGCCCGGTGCGCTGTTCGCCGAGCGCCTGATCTCGAAAATGCCCGGACTCACCCGTGTTTACTACGCCAACTCCGGCTCGGAGGCCAACGAGAAAGTCTTCAAGATGGTGCGTCAGATCGCGCACCGTCATCACGGCGGCCGCAAGTACAAGATCCTTTACCGCGAGCGCGACTATCACGGCACCACGCTCGCCACGCTATCGGCCAGCGGCCAGCCCCAGCGCAGCGCTCAGTACGGTCCCGCGACCCCCGGCTTCGTCGAAGTTCCGCATTGCCTGGAGTACCGCAGCCAGTATGGCCCAGTACCCAACTACGGCGAGCGCGCGGCCGATGCCATCGAGGAGGTCATCCAGCGCGAAGGGCCCGACACGATCGGGGCGATCTGCCTGGAACCGGTGACCGCCGGCGGCGGCGTGATCACCCCGCCGACCGGATACTGGGAGCGCGTGCAGGAGATCTGTCGTCGCCATCGCATTCTGCTGCACATCGACGAGGTGGTCTGTGGCGTGGGCCGAACCGGCAAATGGTTCGGCTACCAGCATTACGGCATCAAGCCAGACTTCGTGACCATGGCCAAGGGTGTCGCCTCCGGGTACGCCGCCATCTCGTGTGCGGTCACCACCGAGGCGGTATTTGACCTGTTCAAGGACGACCCGGCTGATCCGCTTTCCTATTTTCGTGACATCTCGACCTTCGGCGGCTGCGCCTCGGGACCGGCAGCGGCCCTCGAGAACATGCGCATCATCGAGGATGAAAACCTGCTCGCCAATACCGCCACTATGGGCGAGCGCCTGCTTGCTAACCTCAGGCAGCTGCAGCAGCGACACGCGGTCATCGGTGAGGTGCGCGGCATCGGACTGTTCTGCGGCGCGGAACTCGTTTCCGACCGCGCATCACGCGCGCCGATGGACGAAAAGCAGGTACAGGCGGTGGTCGCGGAGTGCCTCGCCCAAGGCGTGATCATCGGCGCCACCAATCGTTCGTTCCAGCGCTTTAACAATACGCTGTGCCTGAGCCCCGCACTGATCGCCACCCCTGCCGAGATCGACCGCATCACGAATACGATCGGACCAGGCGCTCACCAAGGTATTTGCTTCCTAGCAGGTCTGAGGTGCCCGGAGATACACCATGAAAATGACCACGGAAGAGGCCTTCGTCAAAGTGCTGCAGCAGCATGGCATCGAGAATGCCTTCGGCATCATCGGCTCGGCGTTCATGCCGATCTCGGACCTTTTCCCCAAGGCGGGAATCAAGTTCTGGGACGTCGCCCACGAGACCAACGGTGGACTGATCTGCGACGGCTTCACCCGCTCAACGGGCAGGATCGCCATGGCGATTGCGCAGAACGGCCCCGGAGTCACCGGCTTCGTGACCGCACTGAAGACCGCCTACTGGAATCACACCCCGATGCTGCTCGTCACCCCGCAGGCGGCCAACCGCACGATCGGCCAGGGCGGCTTTCAGGAACTCGAGCAGATGGCGTTGTTCCGGGACATCGTCGCCTATCAGGAGGAGGTTCGCGATGCAATACGCGTTCCGGAGGTCCTGAACCGCGTCATCGGCAAAGCCAAGCGCCTGTCGGCGCCGGCGCAAATCAACATTCCGCGCGACTTCTGGACTCAGGTCATCGACGTTGCGCTGCCGACCGCGATCGAGTTCGAGCGGCCGGCAGGCGGCGCGCGCGCGATCGCCGAAGCGGCCCGGCTGCTGTCGCAGGCGAAGTTCCCGGTGATTCTCTCCGGCGCAGGTGTCGTGCTGGGCAACGCGATCCCGGAATGCGTGGCGCTCGCCGAACGCCTGGATGCGCCGGTCTGCAACAACTACCAGCACAACGACTCCTTCCCGGGTGATCACGCACTTGCGGTCGGCCCGCTCGGCTACAACGGCTCACGCGCAGCGATGGAACTGATCGCGGAGGCTGACGTCGTGCTGGCGCTCGGCACGCGCCTGAATCCCTTCTCGACCCTGCCGTGCTACGGACTCGACTACTGGCCGAAGTCGGCGGCGGTCATCCAGGTGGATATCAATGCCGATCGGATCGGGCTCACCAAGCCGGTTGCGGTGGCGATCTGCGGCGACGCCAAGCAGGTCGCCGCCCAAATCCTGAACCAGCTCGCCCCCAACGCCGGGGATGGCGGGCGCGCTGCGCGGCGCGGCAGGATCGATGCGCGCAAACGCGGCTGGGCGGATGCACTCGCAGACCATGGATCACGAGGACGACGATCCGGGCACCGTGTGGAACGCGGACTGCCGCGCCGTGAGCCCAAGCACATGTCGCCGCGCCAGGCTTGGCGAGCCATCATGGCCGGCCTGCCGCGCGAGGCGATCATCTCCAGCGACATCGGCAACAACTGCGCCATCGGCAACGCCTACCCGATGTTTCCGCAAGGACGCCAGTACCTCGCGCCCGGGCTGTTCGGCCCCTGCGGCTACGGCTTTCCCGCCGATCATCGGCGCCAAGATCGGCAACCCGACGACACCGGTCGTCGGGTTTGCCGGGGACGGTGCCTTCGGCATCTCGATGAACGAGATGACCTCTATCGGCCGCAACGAGTGGCCGCACGTGACCATGGTGATCTTCCGCAATTATCAGTGGGGCGCGGAGAAGCGCAATTCGATCCTGTGGTACGACAATAATTTCGTCGGCACGGAGCTCGACCCAAACTTAAGCTACGCCCGCGTCGCTGAGGGCTGCGGTCATCGGGGCGTAACTGTGCGCACGCCCACGGAACTGACGGCGGCGCTCAAGACCGCATGTGCCGCGCAGGCGGACAACGTCACGACTTTCATCGAGGTGATCCTGAACCAGGAGCTCGGTGAGCCATTCCGGCGCGACGCAATGAAAAAGCCGGTCGCGGTCGCAGGCATTCGCAGCGAGGACATGCGCCCGCAAACGCCTGCATGACAGCCACCGGCGAACGGTACGTTCTCGTTCTGAACGCGGGCTCCTCGTCGCTCAAGTTCGCCCTGTTCGCCGGGCGCGAGCGTCGCTACCACGGCCAGGTCGAGGGCATCGGCGCTCAGCCACGCTTCGTTCTTGCGCAATCGGCCGAGGCGTTGCCCGCGAGTACCCGGCACCCCGCGGCGCTCGCCCGGATCCTCGGCGCCTTGCACGAGCGCGGGATCGGCACGAGCGACCTCGCCGCGTGCGGTCACCGCCTCGTACATGCCGGCACACGTTTCGTCGCGCCTACGCTCATCGACGCCGCACGGCTCGCCGCGATCAACGAGTTGCGCGAGCTCGCCCCGCTGCACAACGGTTTTGGCCTGGACGCGATTGCGGCGATGCGCGCCGCCGCTCCGGCGCTCCCGCAGATCGCCTGCTTCGACACGGCCTTCCACGCCTCAGTGCCGGAAGTCGCCACCCGCTTCGCGCTGCCCGCTGCGCTGCACGCCAGCGGGCTATCGCCGCTTTGGCTTCCACGGCCTGAATTTCGAACACGTCACAGCCTTCCTCGCCGAGCAGTACGGCGCCGCAGCGACGGCGCGGCTGCTGATCTTCCACCTCGGCAACGGCTGCAGCCTGTGCGCCGTGAGAAATGGTCAAAGTGTTGCCACCACCATGGGGTACTCGACCCTGGACGGTCTCGTCATGGGAACCCGCTGCGGCGCCATCGATCCGGGCGTGCTTCTCGCGCTGCAGCGCCAGCGAGGGCCTGTCGCTGGAGGCGCTGGAGGCGCTGCTGTACCGCGGTTCGGGGTTACTGGCGCTCTCGGGCGTGAGCCCCGACATGCGCGAAATCGAACGGCTCGATGATCAGGCCTGCCGGTTCGCGATCGAACACTTCTGCTACTGGGCCGCACGGCACGCGGGCTCGCTCGCCATAGCGCTGGGAGGCATCGACACCATCGCTTTCAGCGCGGGCATCGGCAGTCACAGCGCCCAGGTGCGCGCGGGTATTCTGAGCCACCTGCAATGGCTCGGCATCGAGCTCGATCCCGAGCGTAACGCGCGCGATGCCCCGCTCATCACCACCGGCCGTTCGCGCTGCCCGGTCTGGGTGGTCACCGCGGACGAGGAGCTCGCGATCCTGAGACATGTGCACACCCTGCTCGCATAAAACGCGATGAGCCAGGGTGCCGACGGGCTTGCGCGTCCCCGCGCAGGCGGCCTCGATCATCCCGCCTGGATCTCGCAACGCTGATCCGCGCGCAAACCCTCCCGTGGACTCCTGCGGGTTCGGTCGCGTCTCTCGAATGCTGGGGGTTCCATGCGGCGTGATATCGTACGCGGCGTTCGCGCAACGCCGGAAACGCCGGCCGGCGTCCGTGCTAGCGCCGGCGCTCGAAACGGGGTGGAGACCGTGAGCGGAGGACGGCGAGGCACTCAAATACTATGGCGACAGCTGCTGCGCCTGCAGCCCGCCTCCGCCCTCACCCTGCAGGCACAACTGCGCGCCCAGCTCATCGTAGCGATCGGGGACGGCAGCCTGCCTCTGCAGCACCCGCTGCCCTCCAGCCGCGCACTCGCCGACCAACTCGGCATCGCACGCAACACGGTCGTCATCGTCTACCAGCAGCTCGCGGAGGACGGCTACCTGATCGCGCGGCGCCGCCAGGGCTATTACCCCAATCCGGCCGTGCTCGCTCAGCGGCCCCGCACGGTGGCGGCACAGGCCGCACCAGTCGACGAACCTCGACTGGTCGGCGCGCCTGAAGCTGCGGCCCTCGCTTCAGCGCAATATCTCCAAGGAGCCCGACTGGGAGCAGTACGAGTTCCCGTTCATCTACGGGCAGCTCGACCGAAGTCTGTTTCCGGCCGCCGAGTGGCGCACGAGCTGCCAGCAGGTGCTCTCCGCCAGCGACGCGCTCGACTGGGTTCAAGACCGATTTACCCGCGACGACCCATCCCTGCTCGAGCAGATCCGCGACAAGGTGCTGCCGCTACGCGGCATCTGGGCCAGCGCGGATGAGATCCTGGTCACCATCGGCGCCCAGCACGCGCTCTACCTACTGGCGGATTTGCTGGCCGACGCCGAGACTGAGGTCGGCATTGAGAACCCGGGATACCCGGACGCCCGTCACATATTCGCACGCCGCACGGCGCGCCTGCGCCCGTTGCCGCTGGATGAACACGGGCTGCGCCTGGGCGCGACGCTCTCCGGGTGCCACTTCATCTACGCGACGCCGAGCCACCAGTCCCCGACGACCGTGACGATGCCGGTGGAGCGGCGCGTGGAACTGCTGCGCCAGTCCGAGCTGGATGACTTCCTGATCATCGAAGACGACTACGAGACCGAGGTGAGCTTCTCGGGCCTGCCGAACCCCGCGCTCAAGAGCCTCGATCGGGGCAATCGCGTGATCTACGTGGGAAGTCTGTCCAAGTCGCTGGCCCCGGGACTGCGACTCGGCTACGTCGTGGCGCCCGCCGCACTGATCGCAGAGCTGCGCGCGCTGCGGCGACTGATGATCCGTCATCCGAATGCTTTTATCGAACGTAGCGTCGCGCAGTTCCTGGCGCTGGGCTACTACGACGCCTTCAACCGGCGTCTCGCCGCAGCCTATCGCGAGCGGGCAACCGTTCTTGCCCAGGCCATCGCCGACCACATGCCGAGTGTGCAGCATCCGCCTGTGACCGGCGGCTCCTCGCTATGGCTCAAGGGCCCAGCTTGGCTGGATTCGCGGCAGCTGGCGCAGGAAGCACGTGCCCAGCGCATACTGATCGAGCCCGGCGATGTTCATTTCGCGCAGGACACCCCGCCGCTCAACTACTTCAGACTGGGCTTCGCGTCCATTGCGCCGGATGCGATCCGCGAGGGTATCCGTCGTCTGGGCGCGATCATGCGGACGATGCGCTAGGCACGGTCCGCCGCGGTCCTGCGCGGAACCCCAAAGCCTCGCCGTACCGCGTAGCCGGCGAGCATGACCGCGGCGCTCGCGATCCCGAACAGGAGTGGGTAGCGCTGCTCGGGTATGAAAGCCATGGCTGCCACGATCGCGAGCATCATCACGATCGCGACCAGCGTCAGACCCGGATACAGCCACATGCGCACCCGCAGCCGCTCGGGCGCATCCCGCTCGAGCTGTCGGCGCAGCCGCAGCTCCGCCAGGGCGATCAGGAGATAGACGAAGATCGCCACGGTCCCGTACGAGTCGACCAGGAACGCGAACACGTGGTCCGGGGAGACGTAATTCATGACCACCGCCGCATAGCCGAAGGCCGTGCTCAGGAGGATCGCGCGTACCGGCACGCCGCGCCCGTTCAGACGCGCCAGCGCCGCGGGCGCATCGCCCCGGGTCGCGAGCGCCATGACCATGCGCGACGAGGCGAACAGGCCGCTGTTGAGCGCCGAGAGCACTGCCGTGAGAATGACCCCGTTCATGATCTGCGATGCGGCGGGTATGCCGATGACGGTGAGCGCGGAGACGTAGGGTTGCGCCATGCGCGGATCCGCCCAGGGAATCAGCGTCACCACCACGAGGATGGAGCCGACGTAAAAAACCAGAACCCGCGAGACCACCGATTGGGTGGCCTGCGCCACGGCGCGTTCCGGTTCGGGCGATTCGGCGGCCGCGACTGTAACGATCTCGGAACCGAAGTAGAAGCCTGTTGCCGCTACCGCGCCGGTGAGAACCGGCACAAAGCCGCGCGGCATGAACCCGCCGTGCGCCGTAAGGTTCGCGAAACCCCCGGCGTGGTGCGGCCAGAGGCCGGCGATGACCAGGGCGCCGAGACCGAGAAACGCCGTGATGGCTGCGACCTTGATCAGCGCGAACCAGTACTCCGCCTCGCCCCATGAGCGCACCGAGAGCAGATTCAGGAGCGTGAACAGCGTCATGAGTCCCAGCGTGAATACCCAGGGTGGAACCTCGGGATACCAGAACATCAGCAGCCGCGCGCCGGCCACCGCCTCCAACGCGACCACGATGATCCAGAAATACCAGTACATCCAGCCAGTCATGAATCCGGCCAGCTCACCGAGCGCGAGGCGGTTGTACTCGTAGAACCCGCCGACCGCCGGATAGGCGGAGGCCATCTCACCGAGCATGCGCATCACCAGCACGACGAGCGCGCCGGTCAGCGCGAATGACAGTACTGCGGCCGGTCCGGTCGCCTGGATGACGACGCCGCTGCCGACAAAGAGACCTGCGCCGATCACCCCGCCCAGAGCGATCATGCGCATGTGGCGGGCCCGCAGCGTACGGTGCAGGCCCGTGGGGCCCACCTCGGTGTCAGGAGCGGAGGTATGCAATGGCCACCCGCGGTTCAACGGCCCAGGAGAGACACAGGATTCCCGATCTTAGGCACTGCGTAAAGCGCCATATGCGGGCAGCGCATGGTGCCAGATTGGCTGAGTCCCGAGGCATAGATCGCCGCGCGATTTGACGAGGGGCTTTCGGCAGCACCTGCATGAGAACCCGACGGCATCACCGGCGGTCAGGCGCGTTTATGGGTCTCTAAGTCAACCCGCCGGCGCGCTTTCAGGAGTTGGCCAGGCGGGCCTTCACCTGCTCGATCAGCGCCTTGAAGCGGGGTTCTTCACGGATCGGATCGAAGTCGGTGTCCGCCTCCATCCAGCTCAACATGCCGGGAGACAGTTTCGTGGCGACGTCCGCCAGCGTCTCCAGTGACAGATCGATCTCCTTGAGCGAGGACATCGCACAAGCGAGGTTGTAATGAAGATTGACGTCACTGGGATCGACCAGACGGGCCCGGATGACCCATTCCTTGGCGCGCTCGCGTTCGTCCAGGTCTGCCAGCATGCAGGCGCCGATGCCGATCGCGCGGCTGTGGGCAGGCTCGGTGGCGATGATCTTTTCGATCCGCTCAAGGGTCATACGCGCCGCCCTTCGCATCCGTTCAGGATCGCCCTTTGCCTTGTAGCACTGCGAGACGAACGACGCCGCCGTGAAATCCGTGTCCATCGCGGCCGCAGCAGCCTCGAAATGAGTGATTGCATCGTCGTAGCGCCGGATGCCCAGGTAGCACAGCCCGGCAATTCTATTGGCAACGTAGGAATTAGGCTCGAGGCGCAGCGCCTCGCGGCAGGCTTTCAGCCCCTCGTCGAATTGCCCCTTGCTGCGAAGCACCGCGCCCATCGCGGCGTGCGCATCGGCGAGATTGGGATCCAGCCGGACCGCGGTGGCGGCGGCCTCGTGGCCATTATCACCGGTATCGCCAAGCCAAAACATGTTCCACTGTGCCAACGCCAAGGTGGCCCACGCCTGCGCATAGTTGGGATCTATCCCGACCACACGATTGCAAATGCGTACAACAATCTCGTTGTTGCGCTCGTTGTCCAACAGCCAGAACTGCCGTGCCATCAGATAGAGTTTGTAGGCCTCGCTATTGGTCGTGGACCGTTGCTCGAGAGCCTCCTTCTCCGCCGGTAGCAGTGTCAGTCTCAGAGCGGCGACGATCGCTTTGGAGATCTCGTCCTGCAGCGCGAAGATGTCGTTCAGGTCGCGGTCGTAACGCTCACCCCAAATCTGGGCGTCATTGGCGGCGGCGACCAACTGCGCGGTGATTCGCACCCGGGCACCGGACTTGCGCACACTGCCCACCAGCACGTAGGACGCCTTTGTCTGGCGCGCGATGTGGGCGACATCTGTCGTGACGCCCTTGAAAGAGAATGCGGTGTTGCGCGAGACGACGGACAACGCCGAGACCTTACCCAGGTCCGTAATGATGTCCTCAGTAATGCCATCGCTGAAATACTCCTGCTCGGGGTCGCCGCTCATGTTCGCAAACGGCAGTACACAGATCGCGACCGCGGGACGCTGCTCCCTGGCAGCGTGCGAAACGGTTTTCACCGCCGACAGCTTCAATTTGGCCTCAAGCGCACCACAGAGCGCCTTGAACGGTGCGCTCTCGCGGTTGCCCGCCCAGCTGTCCAGTTCAGTCGTGTGGATCGCGCGCACATCAATGGGCAGGCGTGCGCTCTCGAAGCGCACCGGCACCAGCACGCCGCGATCCGCGGCATCGCGCGCCTCGCCCTTGACCCAGCGCGACTCCACCGAGGAGCGTGTCCACACTACGACGACAGCGCGCGCAGCCTCCAGTTCGGCGCCGATCAGGGCATCGAACTCATCGCCCGGGGTAATTTCCGGGTCCCACCAGACCGACCAGCCCTGTGCTTCTAACGCCGCAACCAGCGGCGCGACGCGCGCTTTGTCAGCTCGGGAATAGGAGACGAAGATATCTGCCACGGCGGTGGTCATCCACACTCTTGATTCAGCAGGTTAGCACACCGGAACTCCCCTGCCGCAGCCTCGGCAATCGTGGCTGCAAGCCCGGTGTAACCCCTGGCAAGGGTGTGAGCGTGAAGAAGCCTACGGGCTCACTTAAAACCACTGCGTCTGGTAGCCAACTGCGCCGAACGCCCGCGGATAACGCACCGTCCCGCGAAGCTCGGCCCGGTAGGCACGGAGCGCCAGTGCGAGGTAGTGGTCCTCGGCGACCGGGAATGGCGCCCGAACGTCAGCCATTACCGAGGCACGGAACCCAAACCTGCCGTAATAGCCGAGCTCGCCCCTCACGATGACCAACGGCTCGTGGCTCCCGATCGCCCGCTCTCGGCGCGATCTGACCGCATGAAACCTGACGTTCCTTCTCAGACGGCGACGCGGCTTGCCGTCAGTGCACGAGGACGTCCTCGGAGCATGCGTGGTGCCACAGCCGTCACAGGAGTAATGTGAGCCAGAGAGAGATTATCGGATGGGCGGACAATGTCGAGACTAGCGTGGTTACTCATCCTCAGCAGCCTCAGCGCTCAGGCACAAGATCTTCAAGTTACGTGGACCGGCAGCGCGCAGACGGAGAGCGGCACGCCACTTGGACCGATGTCCTTGAGCTTTGTCCTCGATCCGAACAGCGGCACCCAGACGTTCACGAGCGACGGCTCGCGTCTGGAGAACTGGAGTGTCTCCGGTGGCACTCTTTCGGATTTCTCCTTCAGCGCCGCCGGCCAGAACATCATTACGACACCCACGATGACGGTGAGCTACGGCGGAAGCGCCACGGGCGATCAACTGTCGAACGCGATTGTATTTGGTGATCCGAGCGTCGGCGTCCTGGTATTCACATCACTCGCCAGTGCTACTCCGAACAATGCCGCTGCGATATTCACGACGTATGACTGGACCCGGGCCTTCGGAACCATCGACGATCTTGACCTCACCATTACGAGCTCAAACGTCACTCCCGTAACAGTCGCAGAGCCGGGCACATTCAGCCTGATGGCTCTGGCACTGCTCGTGGCGGCCGCGTTCCGAGTGCCGCAACTGTGCAGGCGGCTGCGCCTGCCCCACAGCAGACGTACGACATAGAAACCGAGGTCAAGTGACGCTGCCGAGCTCGCGAGCGGATCGGATTCGCATTGGCTCCAAGGGCCTCAACCTGCTCGCTCGGCCATCCTGACCAACTCCGGCGCACGCGTTGCCCCGACCGCCCACGCCGCCGAAGAGCATCGTGCTGGTGGATAGTCCTCGGGCACCACATCCGGGCCCCAACGCGTAACTGGCTCAACTTTCCCGGGAGCCGCGCTGAGGCGCAGATCATAGGTAATGCTCAGGCTGCGCCCCCAGAGATCTGTGCTCCGCATGCCGAAGTCTCGGGCGGTCACCTCAGTGCTGCCCTGCAGATACGCAACCGGAGCACCCGCTTCATTGGCGAAACGCCACTTGAAAGTGACGGGGACCTGACAGCTCACGTCGCGAAGTGCGAGTGTAGTCTGGGCCAGAAATGACCCAACGCCGGTCGCGCTCACATCCGGCGCAAGGGTGAGGCCATATCGATGATGATCGACCCAAAGATACTTGGAGCTAAACAGCAGCTGATTCAGCGCTGCGTCGCCGCTATCCAGCGAGGCCAGGTCGAAGACCAAGTCAAGACTACGGGGAGCCGAAGCGTCGCGCGTGAGCCGCAGGTTCCCGGCGATGTTGTGAACGGAAGCCTCGAAGGGGCGCAGGGAGTCGCGGGACGCGATCTCAACCGTGCTGCCGCTAGGATCGATCTGGTAGGCGGTGGGCGCGCCCGCGAGCGCGCAGCTGGAGGAAGCGAGCATCAACAAAGAAAGATGCCGTCGGTGTCGTGCAAACATGCGATCTCCTCTGGGGCGGCCGATTAGTTAACGGGTGGCGGGTGCGGCGGATGCAACGCCTTCGTCCTGGAGTGACGCATTCCACGTGTGTCCGCTGTCGAAGAGAATGACCTCTTGCGAGCGCCGTTTATTCCACGCCAGGAGAGCAGAGGCTGCCACGAGCGGTTGACGCGAGCGCCCCGCGCGACGCGGGTGAAAATACCCGGGGGCCGGAGCGCCCTATTGACTCTGGGTGTCCCCGCCAGCGGCCGCGGGGCGGCTGGCCGGCGCAGTGTTCGAGTTCCAGGTGTCACCCACAATCAGCCACTTTGCGCCTTCGCGTCGCAGAAGCGTCAGCAGCCTTCCCGTGTCAACGACGGCTCCCGACTTGTCTGTGATGCGGTAGGTCTCCCATTGAAAGCCGAGATCCCCCGACACGCTGACCTCGCCCAGCGGTGCATCGTTGACGGTGAAGCCGGCTCCCGAGAACTGTGCGACCTTGGCCGTAAAGTACTCGGCGATCGCAACCCTGCCGCGCACAAGGGGCGCGCCCGGCGGACTCAGCATCGCGTCCTGGGCGTAGAGTGCGCTAACGGCGGCCGCGTCTCCGGCGTTGAAGGCCGCCTTCCAGGCAAGAGCAGCGTTTCGGATTCCGGCCCGGTCGGCGCTCGTATCGTGCGGCACGCCAGCGCCGCACGCTGCCAGGGCCAGAGCAACTAACGGCGATGCAACCCGCTTGATCACGCGCCCGACGCGCAGCATCTCCATCGCACCCTCCATACGTCTCCCGATCTCCTTACACGCTCAGGGACGGCCGCGCAGCGCCTCGCGTGCCAACGCAATGGCTCCCAATGAGCCTGCACGCCCGCCCAGGCCCGGCGATACCAGGAACTCTTCGATGCCGGCCCCGATGCGCGGGCCGTGGGCATAACCGCCGAGACTAGCCAACAGCTCGCGCCGCAGACGAGGCAGCAGATGAGACTGCCCGCTCACGACGCCGCCACCGATGACGATGCGTTGTGGCACGAGAGTGAGCACCAGATTGTGAAGCAGCGCGCCGAGTGCGCTCACGACCTCGTCCCAAGCCGGATGGTCCGCGCGCAGCTCCGACGCCGGAACTCCGTTGCGGGCCTGAATCGCCGGTCCCGAGGCCAGGCCTTCCACGCAATCGCCATGGAACGGGCAGTTTCCGCGCCAGTCGCTACCGGGCAGTCGCGGGATGCGCTGGTGGCCGGCTTCCGAGTGACCAAGGCCGCGCACCGCGCGACCGTCCACCACGGATCCGACCCCGATGCCAGTACCGACGGTCACGTATATGAAGTTCGTCAGTCCCCGCGCTGCACCCCACGCACCCTCCGCCAAGGCCGCTGCGTTCACATCGGTATCGATACAGGCAGGCACCCCGAAACCCTGGAAGCGATCCAACAGGGGCACACCGTCCCAACCAGGCTTTGGGGTACCCATGACACTGCCGAACCTTTCAGAGCGCGGGTCCAACTCCAAGGGTCCGAAGCTTGCCAGCCCGAGCGCCGCAAAGCCGGGCTGCCGCTGCCAGCGCGATAAGACGGCGTGAATGGCACCCAGCGTTTCCTGCGGCGCCGCGGTGCTGAGTCGCAACTCCTCGCGGATCTCGCTGGGCCCTGCCGCCAGAGTGCACACGCACTTGGTGCCACCCAACTCGACCCCGGCGAACAATGGCGATTCGCTCACTCCGGTCCTCCACGCTTAGGCCAGCTGCGCACGCGCGTTTCCTCCCTTGTATCCCGGGCAGGCGTATCAGGCGGCAGTCTAGCAGGCGCAGACGGCCGCTCCGCGACCCGCCTTGCGCCTGAATTCGGCTCTGCCGCCCGCAATTGCCGACGCCCCGGCGAGGTGCCGGCACGCTACCATGTCGGCATGAAGACCCGGGATGAAGCCGCCTTGTTCAAGGCCGCGTTGCGCGCCGGCATGCGCTATGCCGAGCGGCGAGGAGCGGTGCAGTTCGAGTCCACCGACTCCGCCAGTGATAAGGCGCTGTACGTCTATCGACTACTCGTCCATGACCGTCTTATCGCACCAATGCCTGAGGAACAAGTGGGCGAAAAGACCATCCGCCATCGACTGGCCTCTTGGTACGCACATCTGCCGGAGGGACACGACCTGCTCGCATAGCCGGCGACGCGCTGCTCAATAGTCTGCTGCGCCGCAGCGTCCGCGCCAATGTCCGTGTCCAGCGTTATCTTTTACATTGCGAACGCGACACAACTTGCCAGGGGACCGCGCAAACGCCTAGCCTGCGCGGATCACTTACCGCAACAAGAAAGAAAAATCATGCGTGCACTAATCACGTCGCTCGGATTCTGGGCCGCACTCGCGCTGTCTGCCTGCGGCGGTGGCACGGGTCATGAGCCCAGCGAAGGGGAAATGAAGGACGCTATGCTGTACGCGATGAATCATCCGCCCGGCGTGACAGTCAGCGATCCGGTGACCATCAAGTTCTTCAAGAAGGAGGCGTGCGATCCGCCGACCGCGCAGGGGTTCCGCTGCACCTTTGACGTCCAGGTGGCATCGTCGAACATCGGCGCCAGCATGTACAACAACGTGCCCTTCGCTTTCTTTTACAAAGACTCCGGCAAGTGGAACATGCGACCACCATTCTGATCCCCGGCGAATGAGGCGGGTCTTGCCGTGAGGGATCGCCGTCCCTGACCCGCGCAGTTCCGGCAGCCCACGGGCCGTCGGACCTCGCCGGGAACATTGGGGCCGTCATCTTCGGGACTTACGTTATCGTATGGGCGCGCCGCAGGAAGTCGGTGCGGGCACGGAGCGTTTGGCCTCATGACAGTTGGCAAGGCATCACCGGCAAGACCGGCGCGGTCTGCGTGGCCGGCGCCCTTGAAGTGGGTACGGTTCATCCTCCTGCTTGGCGCACTCGGTCTCGCCTCATCGGTCGAAGCTGCGACCGAGTCGGGCACGCCGCCGCGGTTCGCGGTGCCGGCGCCGCAAGCGGGGACGTCACTCACCTTTGTGGCATACGGCGACACCCGATTCACCGACCGACCCGGAGTCGTCAATACGCTCGCGCGGCGGGCATTGGTACAGCAGATCTCCCTGGAGAACCCGGCGGCGATCCTGATCGGAGGAGATCTCGTCTACGAAGGCAGCAATCCAGAAGACTACGCTCTATACCGCAGCGACACCCGGGAATGGTCCGAGCGCGGGTTCCACGTGTTTCCGGCGCTTGGCAATCATGAATTCAAGGGCTGTCAGGCGGACACAACTCCCTGTCTGGATAACTGGTGGCAGACGTTCAGCTCCCTGTCACTGAAGCCCTATCGCTGGTACTCAGTCGATATCGGTCCGACCCTGGTGGCGCTGGTCTTGGATTCCGACAGCCCGCTGAAGCCCGGTAGTGCGCAGCGCACCTGGTTCGAACGACAGATCACCGAGGCTGACGCGCGCGCAAAGTTCATCCTGGTCCTGATGCACTACCCGCCGGTGCGGGATCCGTTTTACCCAACCGGGCGGGATGAAAAGGAGATTGCGCGCTATTTCGCCAAACACTCAAAGTCCATGCACGCACAGGTCGTGGTGGTGGGCAGTCATGTGCACAACTACGAGCGTTACAAGAAAAACGGAATCACCTATCTGGTGAGCGGCGGCGGCGGGGCCAAACCGGTGCCGTCCCTGCGCATGTTCGGTGAGCTGTCGCAGCTGAAGACCAGGGTCAACTTCCACTACATACGCTTCGAGCTCAGCGACGACCGCCTGCTCGGAACAATGGTGCGATTCGACGCGGACGACCGAAGCGGCAATCCCTGGACTGAGCCCGACCGCTTCGCGGTCACCGCGCGGCGTTAGAACTGCGTGTGGCGGCGTGGCTGGCGCGCAGTTCAGCGCCAGCCATGCCGCACATCACCGAACCAGTCTACTTCAGGATAAGTTCCCGAACGTATTCGGAGCCCAGCACTTCGCGCATGCTTTCGCGATCGGCCGCTTTCTGATTGCGCTTGGTACGGTCACCCATCAGCTGCTCGGTGATCGCATCGGTGCGCTCATTGAGATTGTCGAGCGCCGCCATATTCGCGTAGGTGACGCTCAGAATCAGGTCGGCATCATGCGGACTATGGGCCTGGCCCTGATATACCCGGTAGCCAAGAATGACCTTGTTCTTGGTGAACTCCTGCATGAGGGGCTTGTACTGCGTGTCCAGGTACTTCATGTAGGTATCAAACTGTCCCGGCTTGATCTTGATGAAGGAAATCACGCTGACCGGACCCTCCTTGTACGCGCGTGGTTCGTCCGCCCCGGCCGGACTGCTGAGCGCGCACACCAGCGTCGCCAAGAGAGCAATTTTCTTATACATGAGATGTTCCTTGTTATATGCCGCCACGTTGCGCGGTCGGTGGGCGCACGCTACGCGCATCGGTCCACGAGGTCAAAAGGGCTTGAGTGAAACGCGTGGACATTCGCAGCTGAAGCGCAAAGCTGGATAATGCAGACATGGCGTGCGCCCTTGCGGTCCGGACTGTTTTGCGCCACAGCACCGTGAGGCTTGCCGTGCCTTGTCTGCTGTTCGCCTGGACATGCGGCAGCCCTGCCAGCGTTGCCGCGGGCTGCACTGGCCAGGGAGTTGAGCTGCAGGTGCTGGGTTCCGGTGGGCCTGAAATGCAGGACAAGCGTGCCAGTACCAGCTACCTGGTCTGGAAGGACGGAAAGGCGCGCATCCTGGTGGATGCCGGCGGCGGCTCTGCTCTGCGCTTCGGTGAGGCCGGCGCACAGATGCAGGACCTCGAGGTCATACTGATATCGCATCTGCACATCGACCACACTGCAGACCTGTCGGCGCTGATCAAATCCTCATACTTCGAGGAGCGCACGCGCCCACTGCCCATCTATGGCCCGGCCGGCGGCGCCGACTTCCCCGCGACGACGCTCTTTATTGCCGATCTGTTCGATCCGGCACGTGGCGCTTATCGCTACCTTGGTGGGTTCCTTCGCGGTGGTGATGGCGGCTACGCGCTGCAGGCTCACGACGTCCGCCTCAGGTCCGACGAGATCCGGCGAGTCCTCTCCGCTGGAGACGCGGTCATCTCTGCCACGCCGGTGATCCACGGCGCCGTGCCGGCGCTCGCCTGGCGCATCGAGCTTGCAGGGCACAGCATCGTGTTCAGCGGCGATACCAACGGTGAGAACGGCAACCTGCAGCGTCTCGCGCGCGGCGCCGACATATTCGTCGCACACAACGCCGTGCCCGAAGGCCAGACCGGCGCCCCCCGGCAACTGCACATGCCACCATCGGTCATCGGAGCAATCGCCGCGGCGGCGGGTGTCAAACAGCTGGTGCTGTCACACCGCATGCTCAGAACGCTCGGCCGCGAGGCAGAGACCCGCAGCGCCATCGCCTTGAGCTATGCCGGCCCGCTCTATTTCGCCAATGATCTGGATTGTTTTCGCTGAAGAGCTGTTGCGTAACCCCGCGACGCCTCAGGACATTGCTTGGGTAGTGCGCGGCTGGCTTTGGGGTGTCGAGATTTTCTAGCGCGCGCTACCGGGTTCCGGAGAGCGGGAAGCTTGAAGTGCCTGAAGCTCAGGCCTGGCCGTGCGCGGCCCTCGCCCTCGCCTACCAGCGCAGGAGATCGTTCTCTTCCCGCCAGAAGGGCTTCTCCGGGGGCAAGAAACGCTCGCGCACCAGCAACAGAACCGTGGTTACGGAAAACGAGAGCGCAAAAGAAAGCGCCATAAGAAAGAGTGTCCTGAGCATCGGTGATCCTTCACTCAATGTTGCGCCGCGATAAGCCACCGTACCCGTAATGAAGGCTTAACACAAAGAGTCTCCGCTTAGTGACACCTAGGGTGCGGTATCGGCACAATACGGTCAGCCCGACCGGGACCTTCGCCGTATACGGAGCCTGGAACCCAATGCGCTTGATGCTGGGCGTCGCAGCCGCTGCCTTGCTCCCCGCCTGTGCGCCCCTCATTCCGGCCGACATCGCCCCGGAAGGCAACGGCGTGTACCTCATTACCCAATCTGTAACTTCAGCGTGGCTGGACGCCCGGTCTGCGGCCCTCAAGCGCGCCGAGGCCTTTTGCCAGAAACAGGGCAAGCATGTGCGGCTCCTGACGCCGGAGATTACGACCTCCCCCGCCGAAGGCTCGGATCACGCTGAACTCGAGTTCCGCTGCGAATGAGCCGTCGGTGTCTCGTCGACACCGCTGCTAGGGGGCGCGCCCGGTAGCCGGACGTCCCGTCGCCCGGGAACGCACGGTCGCTTCCGCGAGATAGTCGTCGGCCGTGCCGGCGTTGGCACGTTGCTCCAGCACGTAAGTTTCCACATGAGGATCGCGCGCGCCGGCGCGCTGGGCGGCAGCGAGTGCAAGTTCCCGCGAGACCCGCGTGGCATCCTCGAGCGCGTCGCGTTCCTGCGAATAATCACGACTGCCGGCCGGATCATGGACCCGGAAAACCTGGAACGCGGGCTGATTCACGAGCACGTCACAGACCTCGGACACGACTCCGGCAACTGCCCCGACGGCATTGCATACCGCGGCGTGCTCGGGCACCACGAGCTGGGCGCCAAGCCGCCGTGCGACCTCGGGATAGTACGCACGCACCGGAGCACCAATCGCGATCAACGGCGTCGCAAAACGGAGGCGCGCTTCGAGCAGCTGTGAGAAGGTTCGGCCGGCCACCAGATCATCCAGCAGCACGCCCAAGGGCCCCCAGCGACCGTTCTTACGTTCAAGCCCCGGGTCATGGGCGAGTGCGGTTTCCACAAGAATCCGCCCCGCCTCACGCACGACGTGTTGGTAGGTGCGCTCGCACAGTCCCTCGGGCGTCTCGCGCTCCTTGCTGGCGCGGCCGTTGCGCTCTTCTGTTGCCAGGATCGCCGCACCGAGTCGTGCGGCCTCGACGTTCCAGTCGCTTTGCCGGCCCAGCACGTGCATGGCATCGCTCGGAGTAAAGGCCGAGACAGTTGCCAGGCCCCGATCCACCAGCCGCCGCAGCGCCTCGACGCCCTGGGCCGTGCGCCCGGTATCCCCGAGCCCTCGTGGCACGGCCGTCAGGGCATCCCAGACGCGCCGCTCCAGCCGATCCAGGTGCGCGCCCGGATCGCGCCCGGGATTGCGGAACGCAAACTGCGCTGCATAGGGCGGCGGGTATTCGGCCGCGGCCAGCTGGCGCAGCACCGTGAGCACCTCCGGGAACTGCGCGGCCAGCAGACTCAGCGGCATCGCCTTGCGCGGGCCGACGGTCAGCCGCCGTTCCCGGTCGAAGTGCACCTCGCTGTCGCCTCCCAGGCCGCAGGTGCGCACATCGATCGCCTGCACCATGGTGCGCCAGCCGCCGATCACTGCGCCCTCGGGCCGCACCACCGGACGGCCGCCCGCGACGATCGCCACGTCGGTGGTGGTGCCGCCCATGTCCGACACGGCGAAGTCCGCAAGACCGCTGAGAAAGCCGGCGCCGACCACACTGGCGGCCGGACCTGACAGTACGGTCTCGACGGGGTATTCGAGCGCCACTTCGGCGCGCATCAGGGTGCCGTCGCCCTTAACCATCATCACGGGCGCACTGATCGCCTGCTGCAACAGGACCTGCCGCAGCGCATCCAACAGATGTGCGATCTGGGGCGTCAGGCGCGCATTAAGCGCAGCGGTCAAGGCGCGCTTGGGTGCATCCAGCTGCGAACTGAGTTCGTAACTGCAGGTCACCGGCTTATCGCACGTCGCGCGCACCAGATCATGGGTGCGGCGCTCGTGCGCGGGGTTGCGGACCGAGAACATCGCCGCGACCGCGAAGGCCTCGACCTGCGACCCGAACTCGCGCACCGCCTGTAGTATGGCCGCCTCGTCGAGCGGCTCGGCCTGCTCGCCGGTGGCGTCATGGCCACCGCGCACGCGTACGATGACGCCTCCGCCTTCGCGCCTGAGGCCGGAGCGCTCCACCATTTTGTCGTCGAAGCCAATGAGAAGCGTGCAGATTGGGCTGAAGCGGTTCTCGACCACCGCGTTAGTCGCGAGCGTGGTCGAAACCGAGACCAGCGAAATCTGGCTGCGCTCGGTGCCTGCTGGCAGCGCCTGCAGCACCGCGTGTATCGCGGCGCCGAGTCCGATCGACAGGTCCCAGTGCGTCGTGAGGGCCTTGGCGCTGGCGATCACACGGCGCTCCCCGTCAAGCGCAACGGCATCGGTATAGGTCCCGCCGGTATCCAGACCGATCCAGATCTCCGCAGCGCCTGCGCTTATCTTGGTGTCCGTGTAATCGGCAGTCATTGATACATTGGCGAGCGTGCCTGCGGCAAACCGACTGTTATCTAACCATGGCGAGCGTACCTTGTTACGCACGCGGATTTTGGTTGAAGCGACCGGTGTCGACAAGGTGGCCTACGCAAACCGCGGCGCGCATTGGTGCCGCCCGAGCAGCTCACGCGCGGCGAGCGCGGCCAACTCACACTAACGCATCTCTCATTCGCGGCGACGCGCGCGCCGCGCGGCCTTGCCCGCGGGGCTTCTGTAACTGCATGTAAACGCGCGGCGGCGCTTGCCTCAGGCGCATATACTTGGATTTGCGCGCGTGCAGAACGCTGTGCCCTGGGTAGGCGAGACGCCCGGGTCGGAGTCCCGGGATCTTCATTCACTCCTTACCTCATGAGGCATCCACATGAAAGCATGGTTTATTCCGCTCGCCTTTCTCGGATTGGCAGTTGCCGCCCAGGCTGACGATACCCCAGCGCCAAATGCGCGCCAGGCCTGCAGGGCTGACTACCAGAAGTTCTGCTCCGGTGTGCCGCGCTCGGGCGGGCGCGCCCTCGATTGCCTGAATTCGCACAAGAGCGACCTCAGCACGGCGTGCCAGCAAGCCATCGCTAAACTGCCCCCGAAAGACACCGCCACAACCCCGGATCAGCCGCCCAAGTCACAGTGATCTAGCGCCGGCATCAACGCGCCGCTGAAGCCGGCCACCCGCAGCGCTTCACCGCGAGCGCCTGCGGGTGCCGATGAGCAGTATGCTGCCGCAGCGGCCGATGGCTCCTTGCGTACGCGCAGGCGCGGCCGTCAGTGCTGTTGCGCCAGGTAGGCGATGATGTCTGCCCGGGTCTGCGCATCAGCGATCATAAAGTACATCTTGGTGCCGGGCACCAGACCCTGCGGATTGGTCAGCCAGCGATCGAGGTTCGCGCGATCCCAGACGAGATTGGACGCCTTCAACGCGCTCGAGTAGTTGTAGTCGGGGACCGTTCCGGCGCGCCGCCCAAAGACACCGCGGTGCTTCGGGCCCACATCATTGTCGTCCAGTGAGTGGCAGCCGGTGCACGCCTGATAGAGGGTTTGGCCGCGCGCAGGGCTACCCGGATCAGGCGCTGCGGTCTGGGCTTGGGCCGCAGCGCACAGGCACAGCGTTAAGAGCACCCCAAGACAAGCGCTGGTGCGACGCCGATGTGAAGGCATGGCAGGACTCCCGTGATCAGCCGCAACTGGCTTCGTTACACAGGACGTCCGCCGCCGCCAGATTATTCCCTGCCGCTGTGTCCGTCCCGTGTGCACTCGGGAGTTAGCTGCGCGCGGTCGCACCGCAGCCCTGAGCGTGCCAGACGCCTCGCCGCGCACTGCCGTGCGGGAGGCTCCCGCACCGGGGCCATCCGCAGGGCCGTGCTCCACAGGAGCGCCACGCTCGCTGCATACAGGTTCATGGTGATTCTCCACGCTCTGGATCTTGGAGGCAGATTTCAGCGCGGCGCCCGCGAATCTTCAAACGATTTGTCTGTCCACTTGGGATAACCTAAACTCATGCGAAACAACCATGCGCACACGCCGCCCGCCGTCTCTTCTCGCCCTGCGCGCCTTCGAAGCCGCGGCACGCCGCCTGAGCTTCACGCACGCCGCGCGCGAGCTGCATGTTTCGCAGGCAGCCATCAGCCGCCATGTGCGGGCGCTCGAACAGGACGTGGGGCGCGAGCTGTTTCGCCGTCTGCACCGCGCGGTCGAACTGACGACTCCGGGCCGCAGGTTTGCGAGCGAACTGAGCGCGGGCTTTCTGCAGATTCACCGGGCGGTGGAGGCGGTGCGCGGCGTGCAGACGCGGCGACTGCGCATTTCTGCCGAACCGGCGTTCGCTTCCCGCTGGCTGGTGCCGCGGCTGGGTGATTTCTCGGTTGCGCATCCCCAGATCGAACTTGAGCTGGAAACTTCTGACGAGTTCCGGGTGTTGGGCCGGGACGCGGATCTGGCGATCCGCTACATCGCAGCCAGCTCGCCGCGACCGCGTGGCCGCGCGCGCCGCCTCTTTTCCATGGAAGGGGTTCCAGTGACTGCCGGGGTGCGGCCGCGCCCCTCACAGTGGCGGCGCGACACGGCCGTCACCGGCTACCGGCTGCTGCACGATGATGACGGCAGCGCCTGGCGACGCTGGTTTACCGCTGCGCGTCTGCAGGGGTTCGAGGCCGCCCGTCATCTGTACTTCAGCGACTACTCACTCACCATCGCCGCCGCCGAACGTGGCCAGGGCGTGGCGCTCGGAGCCACCGCTTTTATTGAGCCAGAGATGCGCTCCGGGCGCCTGGCGCAGATTGGTCAGACCCGCGTACCCTTCGGCCAGTACTTTCTGCTCGAGTCGCGCGAGCGCTCGGGCGCGGCGCATCGCGATACCTTCGTGGACTGGCTGATGGGCGAGATCTCGCGCTCGCAGCCGCAGACCTCCGGGGCTGTGGGCTGATCCGCCTGCAGTTCGGCACGCCTGCGCGCGCACAGCGCGTGTCGCACGCTGTAACAAAGGCGACATCCGACTGCACAGCGGACGGTTGCGCGCTAAGCCCTTGATTCGGTTTCTTCTGACATGCCAAGCGCCTGCCGCCCGACACCCGAAGTTGCCCACTGACAGCGACAATTCCCACAAGGAGGCTGGCCATGATCCGCAAGCTCAGTTCAGGTGAGTACCGGCTGTATTCGCGCAAGCTCGACCCGCGTACCGGTCGCCGGCGCAACCTCGGCACCTTCAAGACGCGCGCCGCCGCCGAGAAACACGAGCGCGCGGTGCAATACTTCAAAAGTCAGGGCTGAGGCGGCGGCCTTCTCCCGGAGCGCAGCGGCAGGTGGGGAGCCGGTGTTACAGTTGCCGGCAGTACGGCGACTGCCGGGGATACGCATGAGCTCCACTGGACTTCCGCGCCGGCGCACGCCGCTCGCGCAGCGCTCTGGCAACGCGTTAGCCCCGGCCCCACCGCGTCTGTGACGGGCACTGCCATAGAAGTTGGCGCGGATCCGGGCCGCGCCGTCTCGCCGCTGCGCTGGCTGGTGCTGGGGCTTGCGGCCACTGCGATCTACAGCAGTTATTACGAGTCGGATGCGATCGGACCGATCGCCGATTTACTGCTGCGCCAGCGCGGCTTCACCCAGGCGCAGATCGGCGACCTGACCGCGGTCATCAGTCTGCCCAACATCTTGCTGGCCGTCTTCAACGGGCTGCTGATCGATCGCTATGGACCGGCGCGTGTCACGCTGTGGGCGGCCGTGATCGGATTTGTGGGCGCAGTACTGACCGCCATCGGCACCCCGTACGCGCTCATGTGGAGCGGTCGCCTGATTTTTGGCATCAGCGAGGGTGCCATCTTCATTGCGCTCATTGCTGGCATCGCCCGCTGGTTTCCGCGCAGTGGCATCGCCCTGGCGACCGCCGCCTTCCTGAGCCTGGCGCGAGTCGGTTCCTTCTCCCTGGATACCTCGCCTACCTGGGCGCGCTCGCTCTACGAGGGTGGCTGGCAGCCGCCGCTGTGGCTCGGAGCGGGCATCACCGGGGTGGGTCTGCTCGCCGCGGTGGCGTTTCGGTTCCTGGACGCCGCGCGGCCGGCGGCGCCTGCGCCCAGGCGCGCGCGCGATGGGCTCCAATGGTCCGCCCTGTTCAGTTTCGACCTCTCTTACTGGTACATCCTCGGTCTGCATGTGCTGTATGCGGCGGTGTTCTTTCCCTTCCGCCAGACCTACGCGATCGAATACCTGCAGCACGTGAAGGGTCTGACACTGCAACAGGCAGGCAACGTGAACTCCGGGGTGTTTGCGGCGGCGGTGTTCGCGACCCCCTGCTTCGGTCTGCTCGCCGACCGCTTCGGCCATCGCGCACTCATGCTGAGTGTCGGCACCGCGCTGTTGCCGGTCACCTTCATCGTGCTGAGCCTTACGGACTTAAGCCCATGGGTCTCCACGGTGCTGATGGGGGTGAGCTTTTCTCTGGTGCCGGCGATCATCTGGCCGGCGACCACGCTCGTGGTTGAGCCGCGTCGTCTGGGCACCGCACTCGGGGTAATCGCGCTGCTGCAGAATCTGGGACTATGGGGCTCCAACCGCATCGCGGGGTCACTGGCCGACCGCGCCGGCGCGGGCCCCGCGAATCCGGCCGGCTACGGCACGATGATGTGGTTTTTCGGACTCCTGAGCCTGACCGCGCTCAGCTGCGCGCTGCTCTTGTGGCAGCGCGAGCGCGGTCCGCGCGGCCACGGACTGGAGCGTGCGCGCCTGGCGATGGCGCCCGCCCAGGGATGAGCAACCATGAAGATCGCAACTCTCGAGACCTTCAGTAACCAGTTCGTGTGCTTCGTGCGCGTGACCAGCGACAGCGGCGCGAGCGGCTGGGGCCAGACTTCCACCTACAATGCCGATATCACCGCGACGATCTTCCACCGCCAGGTCGCGCCCTGGGCACTCGGCGCCGATGCCTTTGCGATCGACGCTCTGGTTGAGCGCATCGAGGCGCGCGAGCACAAGTTCCCCGGCAGCTATCGTTGCCGCGCCCTGGCAGGGCTCGACACCGCCTTGTGGGACCTGCGCGGCAAGCTCGAGGGCAAGCCGGTGGTCGAGCTCCTCGGCGGTAAGCCGCGGCGCCTGCGCGCCTATGCCTCCTCAATGCGCCGTGACATCACGCCCGAACAGGAAGCCGAGCGCCTGGTGCGGCTGCGGGACGCACAGGGATTCGATGCCTTCAAGTGGCGCGTCGGGGCCGAGTGTGGACATGACATCGATGAGTGGCCGGGGCGCACCGAGGCGATCGTGCCGCTGGTGTCGCGCGCGCTGGGGGATGGGGCCACGAAGCTGGTGGATGCCAACAGCGGCTTCTCCGCCCCGCGAGCGATCGAGGTGGGCCGGCTGCTCGAGGCGCACGGCATCGGTCACTTCGAGGAGCCGTGCCCCTACTGGAAGCTCGAGGAGACCAAGCTCGTCACCGAGGCGCTGGCGCTCGATGTCACGGGGGGTGAACAGGACTGGGATCTGGCGACCTGGGCCCGCATGATCGACATGCGGGCGGTGGATGTGGTGCAGCCGGACGTCATGTACATGGGGGGCATCGGCCGTACGCTTAAGGTCGCGCGCATGGCGGCCGCGGCGGGACTGCCCTGCACGCCCCACAGCGCCAACCTGTCACTGGTCACCCTGTGCACGATGCACCTGCTCGGGGCCATTCCGAATGCCGGCAAGTACCTGGAATTCTCGATCGAGGGCCCGGACTACTACCCCTGGCAGGACGGCCTGTTCCTCGGCGATCCCTATGCCGTGACCGACGGTCACCTCACCATCCCGGACGCGCCCGGCTGGGGTGTGAGCGTCAATCCTCACTGGCTGCAGACGGCACGCTATCAGCGCAGCGGGCCCGCAGCCTGAACCGCCAGTGCTCCGCGCTGCTCAGGTCGACATCCACGGGTACTTGGCGAGCGGCTGCATGCGGGCATTCACGGGAAGCGCGCGCGGAAAGAGCCCTCGCCCGCCAAGGCCCGAAGGGCGCAGCGAGCGCTTTTTCTGACATGAAGCGGCGGTGATCCCGTAACATGCCCCATCCCGATCCCACGTCTTGCCCGGCGACGCTGCTGCAAGGCAAGATCCTAATTCCCGGGCCAGAATTCCAAGAACCCCGAGCCAGCGCATGGGCCATGACGTATTCCTGAGCTACTCCTCCACCGACCGGGTGACGGCAGAGGCCGTCGTCGCCGGGCTCGAGGAACACGGAGTGCGCTGCTGGATGGCGCCGCGCGACATTCCCGCCGGCTCTGAATATGGCGAAGAGATCATCGAGGCGGTCAAGGCGTGCCGCGTTTGCGTCGTAGTGTTCTCCGGGGCCGCCAATGCCTCCCCGCACGTGCGGCGCGAGGTGGAACGGGCCGTCTCGGCGCAGAAGCAGATCGTGCCGTTTCGAGTCGAGAATCTGGAGCCGACCGGCGCGATGGAATATGCCCTCGGCGGCACCCACTGGCTGGACGCATTCGCCGGTCAGATGCCTCCGCACGTCGCAGCCCTCGTTGCGACTACGCGCCGGCTTCTCGGCACAGCCGGTGCGGCGGGCAAGTCCGAAAGCGCGGCGCCCAAGGCGCCCATCACGGATCGTCCCTCGGTCGTGGTACTGCCCTTCAACAATATGAGCGGCGATGCCGAGCAGGAATACTTCAGCGACGGCATCACTGAGGACATCATCACCGACCTTTCCAAGGTGTCCGGTCTTTACGTGGTGGCGCGCAATACCGCCTTCACCTACAAGGGCAAGTCATTGAAGGTGGAGGAGATCAGCCGCGACCTGGGCGTTACGTTCGTGCTCGAAGGCAGCGTGCGCAAGGCCGGCGCACGCGTGCGCGTCACCGGGCAGCTCATCAACGGCCGCGACGGCGGTCACGTGTGGGCGGATCGCTACGACCGTGAGCTGACTGACATTTTCGCCATTCAGGACGAGATCACCCACGCGATCGTCGAGCAGCTGAAGGTAAAGCTTCTGCCGCAGGAAAAGAAGGTGCTCGCCCAGGCTCCTACGGACAACATCGAGGCCTACACCTACTACCTGCGGGGGCGCCAGTTCCTGCATCGGCATTCAAAATCCTACTACCAGCTGGCGCGGCGCATGTTCACCAAGGCGGTCGAACTCGACCCGCTGTACGCGCGCGCTTATTCAGGCATCGCTGACTGCGACTCCTTCCTGGTTCTGCACTACCACCAGGATGTGGCGATCGACGCCATACTGGCCACCAGTGCACGCGCCATCGAGCTCGAGGCCGGCCTCGCTGAGGCACATGCCTCGCGCGGACTGGCTCTCTCGCTGGCCGAGCGCACAGAGGAGGCGATGACCGAGTTCGAACGCGCCATCAAGCTCGATCCGAACTCCTTCGAGGCCCACTATTTCTTCGCGCGCGTGTGCTTTGCCCAAAACCAGCTGAAACAGTCCGCGGCATTGTGCGAGCGGGCGGCCGAACTGAAGCCCGATGACTATCAGTCTTACGCCATGCTCGCCATGATCTACGACTCCATCGGCCGCCGGGCGGAAGTCGCCGATGTGGCACGCCGGGGAGTGGAGCGCGCGCAGGCGGAACTCACCCTGCACCCGGAGAATCCACGGCCCGCCTATCTCGGTGCCATCATGCTGATCGCGCTCGGTGATCACGAGCGGGCACGCGAATGGCTGGCGCGCGCCATGGCGACCGACCCGGACGACATCCTCACGCAGTACAACGCCGCCTGCGCTTACTCACGCATGGGCGACACCGACATGGCTTTCGATCTGCTCGAGCGGCTGCTGCCGTACGCCAACCATGAAACCAAGTCATGGGTGAAGGTGGATTCCGATCTCGATGCGCTGCGCGGCCTGCCGCGTTATCAGCGGGTCATCGAGCTGATCGCCTGAAGGCGGCCCGCGCTCAGCGCGTCACCTGCTTGAAGACAATGCGGAAGCGGTAGCAGTTCGGCACCGCCATACCCCCCTGCTGCGCGCGTGCGTAACGCCCGTGGCGCGCGACGTTCAACGCCGCGTGGTCGAGCTCGCTGTCGCCGGAAGACTGCTCGAGCACCGGTTCTCCCTGACGACTGCCGCGCGCATCCACGCACACGCGCACGTAGCTCGCGCCTTCGATCCCCAGGCGGCGGCGGTCGGCGGGATAGAACTCCTCCGTGTTCGGCAGCTGATTGCTGCCCACCACGCGCAGCGGCTCGGCGGCGGGCTCAGGCAGGCGGTTCGGCTCCCCCGTGACGGCCAGCATTGCCTCGGCCGGCGAGTCGGCCGCGGCCGGTGGTGGCTGCCACTCAACCGGCGGCACAGGAATTTCAGTGGTGCGCTGGCGCAGGTGCGGATCCCTCGTCCGTGGTGGTACCGGGGTTACGCGCGGCGGATCGTTCATGAGCTTCATCGTGATGGCCGGGGGCTCGGGTGCGGCGATCGTGTGGATCAGCCCGGTCGCCAGCAGATACACCACGAGCAGATGCAGTGCGAGAATGCCGCCGACGGCCAGGGTGCGCCGTGGCAGGACTTCGGTTTGCGCGAGATGGTAAGCCATATGTCTGCCTCCCATGTATGCGGCCGATGATCGCGACCCAAGCCTAGTCCCTGGCGGATGGGAAAGTTTCCCGAGCTGTGCGCGGCTCCAGGCGCTGCCCTAACCTTAAGCGGCCGACAGCGCGAATGAGGGTTAGGAGACGCAGCTGCGGCCTGCAGGCCGCGGCGTGCACATGTTTACTGCACGCCGTAGTGCTCGAGCGCCGCCACGATGGCCGTGGCGCGCGCGGCCCGCGCCGCCTGCAGGGGCGTGACTCCCTGCGCATCCGCCACCCTGGGATCTGCACCGGAGGCGAGCAAGACGGCCACCGCATCGGTGTGGCCGTTGAGAATTGCGAGCATGAGCGCGGTGCGACCCAGCGCATCACGGGCATTGAGGTCCGGCTGCTCGCGGGCGAGCGCCTGGAGCTGCGCCAAGTCACCGACTTGCGCCGCATGCCGCAGGCGCACGGCGGAGTCGGTCTCTGGCGCGGCAGCGGCGCCGGTCGCGGTTGGCGCCGCAGGCGAACCGCCGCGGGCGGCTAAATTCGCAATCTCCTGCCGCTCCGTCTCCGCGAGCCCCTTCGCCGCCTGTGCGGCCGCAGACCTCGTAACCACCCTCTCCTCCGGTGGCACGATCGGCGGTGTTGGTTTGCCGGTCGCGCTGGTGCCGTCCGCAGCGGCCGCCGGCGGCGTGGCTTGGTGAGCAACATCGCGCTCGCTGTCTGCGCGGGCCGCATTTCCGGGCAGCGGCGCCGGCGGCGGCGCAACAGCCAGCGGCGCGGCACGATCGAACTGAGTGCTCGTGACAGTGTCCTGGGGCGCGTGCGCGTTCGGCATAAGATAGCGCGGTGCGATCACGAGACCTGCGAGCAGCGCGGCCGCGAGCGTGCCAAAGAGCGCCGGACGTCCCCAGCGCGTGCCCGGGTGGCGCTGGGCGCGCGGCGCCGGCGCCGCGCGCCCAGCGGCGAGCTGCCGCGCGTGCTCGAGGATCGCGCGGCGCGTCGCCTCGCTCGGCGCACTGGTATCCGCCGCCGTGAGCCGTCGGTAGTTGGCATCCACTGCCGGATCATCGGGGAAAAGCTCGCTCATGCGTACTCGCTCAGCAGCTCGCGCAGCTTCGCGCGCGCATAACGCAGCCGGCTCTTGGTCGTCTCGAAGCTGCTGTGAGTGATCGCTGCCACCTCCTCCACGCTCAGATCCCCTTCGATCTGTAAAAGGAACGCTTCGCGCTGCTCCTGGGGCAGCTGCGCGAGTGCCGTGGCGAGCGCGCCCGCCTGATCGCGCACCAACGCGGCGGCCAAGGGCCCCACGCTCGGCTCGGTGCTCAGCTGTTGTAGCACCACGCCGGACTCGTACCCCAGAGTCTCCAGACTCAGATGTGGCCGGCGGGCGCGCTGCGCATCGATCATGCGGTTGCGTGCCACCGTGAACAGCCAGGTGGTAAAGCGCGCGCGCGGCTCGAAGCGCGGCGCGTCGCGGGCCACGGCGAACCAGACCTCCTGCATCAGCTCATCAGCCGTCGCACGATTGCCCACGTTGCGCTCGAGGTAACGCCAGATACGCATCTCGTGACGCCGGTAGAGCATGTCGAAAGCCGCGCAATCGCCGCGCACATAGCGGCCGATCAGGGACTCATCGCTCTCGAGCGTGTCGGACATTCAGCTCATTATGGCAGCCGCGCCGTCAACCTCAGCCCGGCGGATCGGGCACGAAGCGCGCGCCATCCGGAAAGGCATCCGGTGGCGGCAACCGCGCTGCGGGACGGCGGAGCACCCCGAGTGCCACCAGATTCTCCAAGCTGTCGTAGCGGATGCGTACCACCTCGTTGGGCCGGGACTGCTGACGCTGAAAATCCGCGAATTCCACGTAAGAGCTCTCGCGCTCGCCGTGGCCGGTGCCGAGTTTAGCGGCCGCGGGCGGGGCCGCCGCGAGCTGCCCGGAGACGTCATCGCTTCGTTCCGCCCGTGCCTGCGAATCAGCCGCAGCGCCGCCCCTTGGCGCCGCCGCCGCCGCCTCGGGCGGGTACAGGGAGTGCGGCCGCAGCATGACCGGCGGAGGCACAAAGCGTTCCAAGAACACCGCAACGCCGATCACTCCGACATTGGCGGGCCTGCCGGTGCGTTCCGCGTACGAGTTGGAGGCGTCGGTGAAGGTGAAGGCGGCGACCTCAGACTGGCTCTTGCGCCAGCCGGTGATCTCGTAGTCCTGCCCCGGGGAAAAGATGTAGCCCTCCTGGTCGTAGCCGGCGCTCGCCCCTGAGAGCACGTTCACCCCGTCCACCGAGGTCACTGCCAGAATGCGGCCCTCCACACGGTTGCGCACGCGGATCGAGTACCTTGCCCCCGGCCGCCCCGCCACCCAGTACTCGCCACGAAAATAGTGCGCACTGAGCGTCGCGCCGCTGTCACGGTCGACGATCTGTACATCCGCGATGGCGCCCAGTGCGAGCGTATCGGTACTCAGCGACAGCGCGGCAAGCGTCGCAACCCAGGTCATGCCCTTCATATCCGGCTCCAGTATTTCCCGTATCGCCGGTACATGAAGCGGGACGGGGACCTCTTTGGGGTTAGGTCCGCCTGCGAAAGCCGCGATTCGGGCGTGGCCGCCCGATTAAGTTAAGCCCTAGCGCCTTCCGGCTGCGGATACTTGTTCTCCACTATGCCGCGCACCGGGTGCGTGTCGTAGACCAGCACGATGGACTGGATGTGGCCCGAACTGGGATCGAAATTGAAGACATCGGCACAGTCAAACGCCACGCGCGAGCCGTCGGTGAGGCGCCAGTCGTAAAGATAGTACGCGACTGCCCGCAGGTGCCCTTCGGCACTGATCAGAACATCGTGCACGGTGAGTTTGGTGCCCTTGGAGGCCGCGGCCACCTTCTTCACGAACTGGCGCACCGGCAGGCGACCCAGAAATGGCGATTCCACCCAGCCGTCGGCGATAAAGAGGGAGGCGGCCTTGTCCGCATCTCCGGCCTCGAGTGCTTTGAGATACGCATGTACCGTCTTTTGCATAGACCCTCCCGCAGCCCCTTTCAGGGCACCAGGTTCTCACCTGCAGCGCAGCAATATCGCCGCGGTCTGCCTGCACCCGGATGCTAACCCTGAGCCGCAACCGCAGGTCCGGTCAAGTCCCGGGTGCTATCCGGAGCCGGGGGAGCCAGGCGGATCAGGACCCCTCTTGGTGGTCATAAACACCGCTATGTCCCAGGCATTGCGGACGCCGATGAAGAGCAGGAACAGCGCCAGTGTCGCGACACCAAAGAGCGTCTGCTCAGGACGGTACCAGATCAGAAATCCCATGACGGCCAGTGCCAGATAGACCAGCGTGGGCATGATCACGTTCCACACCCAGTCCTCACGCACCGGCGTATACGCTGCGGTACCGGTCTTACGCAGGCTCAGGGCTGTGAAGATTCCGTAGATCACGCCCGCAAGTCCGCCCAGCACCAATCCGGCGCTCACCGTGGAGATGTTCTGGTGCGGCATGCTGAGGTAAGCGGCGAGTGCGAGCACGCCGCCGAAATGCACCATAGTGGGCGAAACATAAGCGCGCAGTCCCGTCGGTCGCACATTGATGGCATCGCGCACGAGCGCGATCACGACGAACGTGAGACCGGTAAGTCCGCCTGCCGCGGAACCCACGATGACGTAGAAGTTATCCCAGCCTGCAAGTGGTGATGAGTCCATGAAGAATTCCCGGCGCGCCTGAACCTTATGCCCGTGCCGCACTTTGCGCACGGTGCCCAAGCGTCAGCGCGCTGAAGAAGATAGTCAGCAGACAACAGACCACCATCGTGCCGAACACGCCCCCCCAGCTCCAGTGATCCGAGATCCAGCCGACACCGAACCCGGATATCGCCGAGCCGAACGCGTAACCAAAGAACCCGGTAAAGCCGGCCGCCGTACCGGCGGCCTTCTTTGGCACGAGATCCAGCGACTGCAGGCCAATAAGCATTATCGGACCATAGACCAGAAAGCCGATCGCGGTGAGGGCGACGTAATCGAGCCATAAGGGTCCGTCGCGATTCATCCAGTACCCCACGACCGCCAGCAGTGTGAGCGCCATAAAGAGGATGGTGGCCGGGGCCCGCCGCCCGCCGAACCATTTATCCGAGACCCAGCCACAGGCGAGCGTTCCGGGTACCGCGGACCATTCATAGAGGGACGCCGCAACGCTCGACTGTCCAAAGGAGAAACCCTTGCCCAGCTGCAGGTAGGTCGGGATCCAGCTGCCGATGCCATAGCGCACGAAATAGCAGAAGGCGTTGGCCACTGCGATGGCCCAGAGGTTGCGGTTGTTGAGTACCGACTGCAGCAGGATTTCCCGGAACGAGAGCGTGCGCTCGCTGGCCGCGGAATAACCCTCGGGATAGTCGTTCTTGTACTCTTCGATGGGTGGCAGGCCGCGCGACTGCGGCGTGTCCTGCAGCAGGAAGAACACCCCGATCGCCACTGCAGCGGCCAAGAACGCGTTGAAGTAGAACTTGGCGTGCCAGTCGGCGAACAGGAACGCGCCCAGCGCGGCCAGCAGTGGCGCGAGCCCGCCGCCGACGTTGTGGGCGGTGTTCCAGAACGACACCCAGCGCCCGCGCTCCTTGGTGCTGTACCAATGGACCATGGTCTTACCGCACGGCGGCCAGCCCATGCCCTGCACCCAGCCGTTCGCGGTCTGAAAGGCGAAGATCGCGAACAAGGACGCGTAGATGGCGGGAACGAGCCCGAAGACTGCCATGATGAGGCTCGAGAGCAGGAGCCCCAGCGGCAGAAAGTATTTCGGATTGCTGCGGTCTGAGACCGTGCCCATGAGGAACTTGGAGACTCCATAGGCCAAGGACAGGGCGGTCATGGCCCAGCCCAGCTGTGTCTTGGTGTACTCCGGGTGCTGTTGAAGAATGTCCGGGATGGCAAGCGAGAGATTGGCGCGCACCAGGTAATAGCCGGCGTAACCGAAGAAGGTTCCGAAGAAGACCTGCCAGCGCAAACGCCGGTAACTCGAATCGATTTGATCCGCCGGCAAGGGAGCGCCCACCGGAGCCGGCTTGAGGAACCCGAACATCAACTCTCCCCTTTGGGGTGCGGGACCCCTGTGAGGGATACTAAGTGCCCGCTGCGATGATCGCCACAACGGCATAGCTTGCGCGCCGCGGAGTTGGTCGGATTGCTATGACGAACATACCCAACATGCAGCCGTCCGCGTGCGCACGCACGCTCGCCCTCGCGGCTTGCCTGTTGCTCCTGAGCGCCTGTACGGGCTACCACGCTTACCGTAAGTGCGGCCGGGAGGGATGTCCGGGTGATCCCGCCATTACGGCGCGCGCCTACTCGCGTCTCGCCCAGCACCCTGATCTCGGGCCGCCCAATCAGGTCTACGTCCAGACCTCCGACCGGGTGGTTTTTCTGACCGGCCTGGTCGCCACTGACCTGCAGCGCACCACCGTAGAGTCTGTTGTCGGCGAAGACCCCCAAGTGCGCATGATCATTGACAACATCGCCGTCACCAACCTGGGCGGCCTGTAGGCGAGGGAGATCCGTGGGGTTGCCGGCACCGCGTGGGCTGTTCAAGATACCGTTGCGATGAGTGACCCGCCCTCCCAGTGCGCTGCGCCAGCGATGGATGAGCTCGCGCGCCGCGCGCTGCTCGCCTTCCTGATCACATTCATCCTGGCGCGCACGCTCGTGCTCCTGATCATGGCGCGCCGCATCCCGAATCTCTACCTGTTCATGGACAAGACCCACGTCCACCACCTCAACTATGGGATCTTCCTGCTGGCGGGCGTGGGCGCCTATCTCTTATTCGGGGCGCCGGCAGGCAATGGCCTGCGCCGCGCGGCCTTCGGCTACGGCATCGCCATGGCGCTGACGTTCGATGAATTTGGCATGTGGCTGCATTTGGGTGGCAGCTACTGGCAGCGCGCGAGCGTCGATGCCACGGTGGTGGTCGCGGGCCTGCTGGCTTTCATCGCTTACGCGCGCTCGATCAGGACCTTCGAAAGCCGCCACGTGCGCGCCTTCATCGCACTCGGCCTCGCCGTGCTGCTGTTCGGGGTGGTGCTCTACGACGTGTCTACCTACATCGGCCATGTCGAGGGGCCGCGCCTGCGCGAACTGGAGCTCGCCTCCTCGCCCTGAGCGCGCCCTCAGTTGCCGAGCAGCCCGAAGACCGCCACCCCGTTGGTCGCGCCCACGAACACCTTGCCGTCGGCGATCGCCGGGGTGATGAACTTGTTGCCGGCACCGAACTGATCGCGGCCGTTGGCGGCCTGGGAACTGTTGTAGAGCTCATGGGCAAGATTACCGGCGTCGTAAGCATGGAGCACCGCCGGATTGGCGTTCTCATGGGCCCAGACGATGCCGTTGGCCGTGCCATTGGCGCTCACCGCCGGCGCGGTACCCGGATACGTGAAGCTCGCGGCGCTCTGCGTCGCAGCGCTCAGCTCAGCGTCCGATAAGGTGAAGGCCAGCAGATGCCCGTTGGTCGGCCCGTAGTAGACCGTCTGGGCGAAGTAGGCGGGCGTCGACCAGATGCCACCGCCCAGAACCCCGCTCAGCTGCTGCCAGATGTTGTTGGCGCCCGAGTTGAATTTGCCCATGGAATCGCGATTGACCACATAGAGGTTGCCGTCCTTACCCGCACCCACCGCCAGATATCGCGTGGTGCCGCCGGAGTCGGTGAGATCCGGCAACAGCAGGATGCCGCCGGAACCCAGATCCTCATCTGCGCTGGACTCGTCGACCTCGTTGAACATCGCGAAATAGTCGGCCACGGTGAGCGAGCTGCCGCTTAAGGTGAGCTTGAGGAAGCTGTTGCCATAGTCGGACTGGCTCGGGAAGCCGCTCGAGGTCAGCGTGGTCTCGAAGGCGCCGTTGGCGGTCAAGAGGTAGACATTCCCCGCCGCATCGGCCGCCGGACCGCCGCCTGCCATCCAGATCGCAGGACCACCGCCGCCGCTGTTGGGTGCCGCGTTGAAGACAGCAGTCTTCGCGAGCGCGGCCTCGCTGTAGGTGATCACCCAGCCCGAATACGGCATCCTGTCACAGTGGGAAGTCCAGCTGGTGTAGATCGTTCCCTGCGACAGCAGCAACGCAGCCCGCTCCTCGTAGGCAGCCGGGTCAAACGTCATCGAGCCGCCGGCCACCGGGTAGGTGGCGCTGATGTCCATCGGACCATTGAGCAGCTCCGCGCCGGTGGTCACATCCAGCGCATGCAGCCGCTGGTGGTAGGTTGCGGTGGAGGTCGTGCGCGACATGGCAACGACGAACAGGGTGCCGTGCGCGCCCGCGGCGCGATCGATCACGGGGGTCGAGGTCACCCCGATTTCCGGGGTGACCTGCGAGCAGCCATCCACCGGATCGCTGGGCGCCTCACCGCTGCCCAGGAGCGAAACCTGCCACAGCAGCGCGCCGCTGTCCGCGTCATAGGCGTAAACGCTGTCGTTCTCCGTAGCCACGTACACGACGTTGTGCGTAGCGCCGTTGATGGTGAGCCCCGAAAGATACAGCGGCTGCGCGTCCACCTTGCCGTCCGCCGCCAGAAACCGCAGCAGGCCGAAGCCGGTGGAATTAACGTTCGCAAGTGTCAGCACCGATTCGGTCAGGTTCTGTCCGGTGCGGCTGACGTCGTTCTTATAGGTGAGGATATCGGTCGCCGCTGTGGGAGGCGGGCTCGTGCCGCCGCCGCCGGTTTGCGTCGGGCCCGAACTCGAATCCCCACCACCGCCACACGCACCCAGCAGTGAAGCCGTCAGCAGCAACGTGAGAAATCCGGCCAGTCCTGCGCGTGTGCGCTTCATCGATGAGCTCCTTCTCGGGAGGGCAGACTCTAGCGTCACAACATCAAACAGCAACCCGTCTGCGAACCGCGACGCGCCGGGGCCGCATTTGCGAGCCGGCAGCCACCTACGTACCGAAGGACACAGCCATTCTGGGCGGGCCGGGCGCCCCGACGCAGATAACCGCGTCACACGGGAAGACCCGGCGCGCCGTTCCTGCCGCTGCCCGGGGTGCGCGGCGGCGCCTTTTGCAGCAGATTTAGCCGCTTAGGGCCGGCACTCGAGGGTCCGCTGCCGGCCGCCCCATCGGGGGGCGTCCCGCAGGGCAGCGCTCTTCATTACACTAGGCTGTAAGAACAAGGCACCGGGGGATCACCATGCGCGCAGCGCTGTTCCAGGCGGCCGGGCGGCCGCTTTCGATCGAGCGGATCGCCGATCCGCGAGCGGGAGCTGATCAGATCCTCATCGAAGTGAGCCGCGCCGGCATCTGCGGCTCGGATCTGCACATGAGCGAGTACGGAGCAGTGCCTGCCGGCACCGTCTTCGGGCACGAGTTCGCAGGTACCGTCGCCGAGCTCGGCAGTGCGGCCGGTGGCGACTGGAAGGTGGGCGATCGCGTCACGGCGCTGCCGCTGCAGGCTTGCCGCGAGTGCGAGGCCTGCGCCGCCGAACTGCCGGCGCTGTGCCGCAGCGCGCTCTTTACCGGCACAAATCTCACCCTGCCTGGCGCCTATGCCGAATACGTAGCGGTGCGTGCGAGCATGGTGCAGCGCCTGCCCGCGGGCGTCAGCTTCGAGGCCGGCGCGATGGTCGAGCCGTTGGCGGTGTCCCACCACGCAGTGGAACTGGCTCAGATCGCCCGCGGCGCTGCGGTCCTGGTCATCGGCACCGGCCCGATTGGTGCTGGGGTCGCTCTGTTCGCCCGTCTCGCCGGCGCGCGGCACGTCATCGTGAGCGAGCGCTCGGCGCAACGGCGCGAGATCGCGCTCGCCGTTGGTGCAACCGCCGTCATCGACCCACAGACGCAGAACGTGACCGAGCAGTTCATGTTACTCACCGGGCAGCGACCGCAGGTCGTCTTTGAGTGCGTCGGCGTCCCGGGTCTGCTGCAGCAGGCGCTCGAACTCGCCGGCGTACGTGGCCGCGTCCTGGTGGCCGGAGTGTGTTTCGCCGAGGACCGCATCCTGCCCCTGACCGCGCTCATGAAAGAGGTGAACATCCAGTTCAGCCAGTGCTACACCGAGCACAACTTCGACGCCGTGATCCGTGCGCTCGCGCGCGGAGACGTGCAGCCGCAGCCCATGCACACCGCCACCGTCGGACTCGCGCAACTGCCGCAGACCTTCGAGGCACTGCGCTCCAACCCGCGCGGCTGCAAAATCCTCATCGATCCCAAGGCATGAGCGCGCGCGTCTTCCGCTACGAGCCGCAGGCCGCGCGCATTGCGGACTTTCGGCGCCGCCTCGCCTCCAGCCGACGTCTGCCCGCGGCCATCGACCGCGACAGCCGCCTCGGCATCGCGCCGGCCGACCTCGAGCGCCTGGCGCGCGTCATGACCGACTTTGACTGGCCCGGATTTGCGGCGCGCGTGAACGAACATGCTGCCTTCGTCATGAGCCAGGGCGCCCAGCAACTACACTTCGTACACGTGCGCAGCGCCGCGCCAGATGCCCTGCCGCTGCTGCTCCTGCACGGCTGGCCGGGATCATTCCTGGAATTCCGCGGCATCATTACCGAGCTGGCGCGCCCGGCACCGGCCTTTCACGTGGTCTGCCCCTCCCTGCCCGGCTACGGCTTCTCGAGCCGCAGCCTGGAGGAGACCTGCAACGCCGCCGCCATCGCGGATCAGATGGCCGCGCTCATGGGAGAACTTGGCTACGAGCGCTTCGTCGTCCAGGGCGGCGACTGGGGCAGCGTCATCGGCAGTGAGCTCGCGCGTCGTCATCCACAGCGCTGCTATGGACTGCATCTGAATCTCGCCCCGTTCGCGCCTCCGCCCGAGGGCGATCCGGCACGCGCCGCGGTGCTGCCTGAGGAAGTCCCCTGGCTCACCGAGAACACCCGTCTGTTCCGGGACGGGATGGGTTATTACGCCATCCAGAGCACGCGCCCCCAGACCCTCGCCGTGGCACTCGGGGATTCCCCGCTGGGACTGCTGGCGTGGCTGGCAGAGAAATATCTCGCCTGGAGCGATCGCGATGCGGCCGGCGCAAGCCTCGTGAGCGATGCCGCGATCGCCGACCAGGTCGCGCTGTACTGGATGACCGACAGCATCGGCAGTTCGGTGCGCCTGTACTACGACTATGTGCACGAGCCGCCCTCGCCGCAGCGCATCGAAGTGCCGACCGGGGTGGCGGTGTTCCCGCGCGAGCTGGTCAAGAATCCGCGCGCCTGGGTCGCGCATCGCTGCAACCTCGTGCACTGGAGCCTGCCGGCGCGCGGCGGCCACTTCGCCGCCCTCGAGGTGCCACAGCTGCTGCTCGCGGACCTGCGCCGCTTCGTCGCAGGGCTCGCGCCGGCGCGCTCATGATTGCGCGCAACCCGAAGATCACCTTCGCGGAGGCCCTGCCCCACTGGGCGCGCAACCACAGCTTCGCGCAGATCACCAACGCGGGCTCCACCAGCCTGCCCAGTGTCGAGACCTATCTGAACACGGTCATGGCCCGCGCCGCTCAGGTAATCGCCGCCCCGGAACTCAAGGGGGATATCGCCCTGTTCTCGGCCCAGGAGGGCAATCACTACCGCCAGCACCGCGGCTTCAACCGCCTGCTCTACGGACGCTACCCACAGCTGCAGGAGCTCGAGGCTGCGCTCGGCCGCGACTACGAGCGCATGCTCAGGCAGCTGTCGCTGCGGGCCAATGCGGCCTACTGCGAGGGGTTCGAGTCACTCGGGATCATCCACGCGGAGTTCTTCTTCGAACGCATCGATGATTTGCTGGAGGGTGCCGATGCGCGCCTGGAGAAGTTGTGGAAGTGGCACCTGGCGGAAGAATTCGAGCACCGCAGTGTCTGTTACGACGTGTACAACGCGCTCGGGGGCGGCTACTTCGGGCGCGTCCGCGGATTCTTGCGGGCACTGCGGCACCTGGGTCGCTACGGCAAGAGCGTATCCGATTATCTGCTGTCGGTGGACCGGGCGCAGATGACTCGCGCGCAGCGCCAGCACTCGCTCACGCTCGAGAGACGCTACCGCGCGCGGTTCCTGTGCTTCGCGCTGCCACGCCTGCTGTATGTGTTCTCGCCCACCTACAATCCGCGCGCCAAGCGCGCGCCGCGGGGGGCGCTGCAGCTGCTCGAGGAGATCCGCCCGGCAGCCGGACCTTAGGGCTTCTCCCAGGACTGCGTGGGCAGGTTTGGCGGGGGTGGCAGTGAACGCAGGTACGTCACCAGTGTCCACACTCCGTCGGCGCCGAGTGCGCCGCCAAAGCCCGGCATGCCCTTGGGGCGGCCGTAATAGATCGACATGAACACTTCGGCGTCCGCGCCGCCGTAGCGCCAGCGGCCGTCGCCGAGGTTGGGGCCGACCGCGCCGGCGGCCTCCGGGCCATGGCAACCGTCGCAGTTCATGGCGGTAAAAAGCTGCGCTCCGTTGGCGGCGACTGCCTTGTCGCCGTCATGCGGGTTGTGCAGCGTGCCCCCGGGCGGCACGAGCCCGCCGGCGGCCTCGTGCGACTCATAGGCCACCGCCGGTGGCGTGCTGGCCGTGCTGGCGGCGGCCGGCGCCGCCGCGTGTGGTGTGCATGCGCTGAGGGCGGCGACGGCAAGGGGCAGCGCGAGGTGAGTGAGGGCGCGAATCGGCAACACGGTTGTGGCACTCATAGGGCGAAGATCCAGATCATGCCGCCCTGGCTCGTATGGCGGCCGATGTCCTTGACGTAGTCGGCCGGTGCACGCACGTCGGTCGGATCATCCGAGCGTACATCCCCGGCCAGCAGCAGCCAGTCCCCGCCGATGCCGGCGTAGACCGCGACGTACTGCTTGCCGTCCGGTGCGCGGTAGGTGATTGGGTTGCCGACCACGCCCGAGCCCACCTTGAACTTGGAGAGTAGCTTGCCGGTGCGCGCATCGACGGACTTGAACCAGCCGTCGAGCGTGCCGTAGAAGGCGACGTCACCGGCAGTCACGAGCGCGCCGCTCCAGTTGGGAAACGCCTCCTTGTTCTCCCATACCTTCTTGCCAGTGGCCGCATCCCAGGCCATGAAAGTGCCCAGATAGCCGCCCGGGCCGACGCTGTAGGGACTGTTGATGCCCATGAACGGCGTGCCCTTCAGGTACGCGGCGCGCGTGGAGGCGTAATCCATGCACAGGTTGTTGGTCGAGGTATAGAACAGATGCGTGCGCGGGGAGTACGCCGGTGGCGAGGCGGGGCTCACCCCGCCTTCCAGGCACGGACAGATGTCCTTCACCGTGCCCTTGGAGGCCCCGGTCTGCTTGCTCGGATCGATCAGCGGCCGCCCGCTCTTCAGGTCCACCGCGCTCGCCCAGTTCACCTTCACGAACGGCTCGGCCACCAGCAGGCGCCCGGTGGCCCGATCGAGCGTATAGGCGAAGCCATTCTTGTCGAAATGCACCAGGGTCTTAACCGGCTTGCCGGCAATCGTCAGATCAGCGAGTACCATCGCACCGGTCGCATCGAAGTCCCAGCTGTCGTGCGGGGTGAACTGGTAGGCCCATATAAGTGAGCCGTCCGCAGGACGCCGCGCCAGCACGCTCGCAGTCCACTTGTTGTCCCCCGGACGCTGCTCGGCGTTGTAGGGCCCGGCGTTGCCGGTGCCGTAGTAGACGAGGTCGAGCTCGGGGTCGTACGAGATCCAGCCCCACACCGGCGCACCGCCGGTGCGCCAGCTCTCACCCGGCCAGGTGTGTGCGCCGAGGTCCGCGCCCGAGTCATAGGGTGGCTTGAAATCACCGGGCTTGGTGATCATGTCGGCATCGGGACCGATGTTGTGTGCGGTCCACATCACCGCGCCGGTTTTGAGATCCAGTCCCTTGGTCCAGCCGTAGATGCCGAACTCGCCGCCCGAAGCGCCGACGATGACCCGGTCCTTCACCACCAGCGGTGCCATGGTCACGGTCTCCCCGCTCGCCATGTCCGCAATCTGCGTCTTCCACAGCTCCTTGCCGCTCTTGGCGTCCACCGCCACCGTGTGGCCGTCGAGCAGATTGTAGATGATCTTGCCATCGGCGTAGAAGGCGCCACGGTTGACCGTGTCGCAGCAGGACACCCCGATGGCGTTCGCGCTCACGTCCGGCCGGTACTTCCAGCGCAGTGGGTAACCTTCCTTGCTCAGGTCGAAGGCGTACAGCACGTTCGGCCAGGGCGTGACTACGTACATCGTGTCCCCGACCACCAACGGCTGGCCTTCATGGCCTGCGAGCACGCCGGTTGAGAAGGTCCACACCGGATGCAGCGTGGTCGCGTTGCCGGAGTTGATCTGCGTGAGGGGGCTGAAGCGTGTCGCGGCAAAGTCGCGCGCCGGCATGAGCCACTGACCGTCCTCGGCAGCGCTGGCGGCAAGCGCAGGCGCACTAACACCAAGCGCCGCCAGGACGAGGATCATCGCGATGGAGCATGCCGATAGCGGCCGCATAGAGCTGTTTCCTTGTTCTTGATCGGCCCTAAGGGTGTGACAGGAGCTGAGGCGGGTCAAGCGCGTCGCCACCGTTCAAGCACTATGGCGCAAGAGCGGCGAGGGAGGCTGCGAGCGCGATCATGTTGGCGGGGGTCAGAGGCGCAACGACTGGAGCCACGTGCGCGAGCACCTCGAATTCACGCTCGCCCACCATCTCGTGGCCCGCATCACCTGGGATCGCGGTTTCACCAACCAGAGTGAGAATCGCGCCGTGCTGACCGCCGGCATCAGCTGGCGCTTTGGCCGCCAGCGCTCCCAGGCAACGCCGCCCGGGCCCCCAGGGCACCGAGCAGGCCAGCAACCACTGAGCCGAGCGTGCCGAACAGCAGCACCGGTGGCGGCACATCCTTCAGCGCGCAGGAGAGCGCGATGCCGATCAGTGCGCACACGCCACCGGCGATGGCCCCGCCCGCGGCGGTATCCCGCCAGCGGCCGCTCGTACGGACCCCGTACAGAACGCCGGCCAGGAGTGAGAACCCGAGGCCCCCGTACATGAAGTTTGCGCGAATAAGCGGCACGAAGTGTCCGGCGATTACCATCGCCAGCTGCAGAATCGTTCCGACGAGGCTCGCGTAACGCAGTCGTGGTGTGTTCATGCTGTCCCCCTGAGGCACAATCCCGACACGCCCCGCTCGCAGCGTCAAGGGGTAACGCTGCTGCGCTGCAGGCGGCAAGCCGGGAGGTCGGGGAGTATTGGAGTCCCGGCCAATTCCGGCTTGCAGTCCCCTGAAGGGCAGCGCCTATGGCGCGCCCTCACCCGCTTCGGTTACATTTTCTGCGCTGCGCGGACCTACCCCGCCACCCCAACGGCCACCTGGCAGGAAGCATCTCATGCGCCGTGCGTCCGGATTTCTGTGTCTCCTGAGCAGTCTGCTCTGGTATTTCGGCCTCGTCGTAGCGAGTGCCACCGCGTACGCGCAAAGCGACCTGCCGACGCCAGATCAATTAGATGACCTGCTGGCCCCCGTGGCGCTCTATCCGGATGCCCTGGTCGCACAGATCTGTGCAGCCTCGACCGATCCGCAGCAGATTCTCGATGTGAACACCTGGCTCAAGCAGAACATGGGCCTTAGCGGGCAGGCGCGCACCGATGCGGCACAGGCCCAGGGATTTGATCCGGCGTTCATCGCGCTCGTAAATTTCCCGCAGGTGCTGGACACGATGGCGCAGAACATCGACAGCTACGCGGCCATCGGCCGCGCCTTCAGCGCCAACCAGGGCACGGTCATGGACGCGATCCAGCGCCTGCGCCAGCAGGCCTACGCGGCCGGAAATCTCGAGAGCAACCAGTATCAGAACGTTGAGGTACAGGATCAGGGCGGTGTGCAGGCGGTCAGCATCGTGCCCGCCAACCCCCAGGTCGTGTACGTGCCGGCCTACAACCCGCAGGTGGTGTACGTGGCGCCCGACCCGGGCGCGGTGGTCGCCGCGGGCCTGCTCACCTTCGGAGCCGGGATCGCACTCGGTGCCTGGATCTCCAACAACAGCTACCCCTGGGGCTGGGGCGGCTGGGGCTGGAACTGGGGTCATCGCACCGTCATCGTTCACAACAACTACTGGGTCGTGAACAACCGCTACCGCCCGCCGCGGCCCTACTACCGCTACCGCCCACCTGTGTACGGGCGACCGATCCACGTACGGCCGCCGCCGAACTGGCACGACCGCCCCTACTATCGCCCCCCGGGCGGCCGACCCCCGGGCGGCGGACCTCCTCCGGGCGGCCGTCCTCCCGGTGGCGGTGGCAAGCCTCCCGGTATCTATCCGCCTCCGGGTACCGGCAAACCTCCGGGCGGCGGAGGCGGTGGCAGGCCGCCTCCGGGTACGAGCAAGCCTCCGGGCGGCGGCTCTGGCGGCAAGCCCCCGGGCATCTATCCACCTCCCGGGAATGGCAAACCTCCGGGAGGCAATCCGCCTCCGGGCAACGGCAGGCCGCCGGGAGGCAAGCCGCCGACAGGCGGCGGCTCCCCCGGAGGCCCAACGACGCGCCCGGCACCGGGTGTGACACCCCAGCCGCGGCCGAGTGTGCGTCCGACGGCGCCAACACCCCGCCCGACGCCTGGCCCGAGTGTCCCGCGGCCGCAACCCCGCCCGCCGAGCACCTTCGCCGGTTACCCCGGCCGCACGCCACCAGCGAGCAACGCCGGTGCACGTCCCAGTGCCTTCGGTGGCAGCCATAACGCGAGCGCGGATCGCGCCGCGGCCGAGCGGGGCCGTGCCAGCGTCGGTACGCAGCAGAGGCAGCAGCAGCAGCCGAAGTCGGGAGGACAGCGCAGGTGAACATCGCCATACGTCTGGGCACACGCTGCCTGAGCGCTCTGCTGGTGACGCTCTTGCTGGCCTTCTCCGGGCGCGCTTTCGCCCAAGAGGCGACACAGAAGAGTTTCGCCAGCCCGCGCGCGGCCCTCTCCGCGCTCCTGGCCGCCAACAAGTCGAACGATCTGACGGCCCTCAACGAGATCCTGGGGCCGGCCGCGGCCAGTCTCATCACCTCCGGAGACGACACTCAGGACCGCAACGATCGCGCCCAGTTCGTCTCCCTCTACGAGGCGCACCATCGCCTGCAGAGCGCAACGCCAGGCACACTGACGCTGCTGCTCGGCAAGAACGAGTGGCCGCTGCCGATACCGCTGGTCAAGGCCGAGGATAAGTGGCGCTTCGACACCGAGGCCGGTGCCAAGGAGCTGCTGTACCGGCGCATTGGCGCGAACGAACTGGCCGCGATCAAGGTGGCGCGCGCGCTGCACCAGGCGCAGCGCGACTATGCGGCGAGCGCGCATGACGGCAATCCCAAGGGCCTGTACGCGCAGCGCTTCCGCAGCAGCGCCGACAAGCACGATGGCCTCTACTGGCCGGTCGCTGCGGGCGAGGCAGACAGCCCGGCCGGCCCGCTGGTCGCGGATGCCGAGGCGGAAGGCTACGAGACCGGGAAGCGTCAACCCTTTCACGGCTACTACTTCCGCATACTCAAGGAACAGGGCTCGCACGCGCGCGGTGGCGCCAAGTCCTATGTGGTCGACGGCAAGATGAGCGGCGGTTTCGCAATCCTCGCCTATCCGGTCGAGTTCGGGGCCAGCGGCGTCATGAGCTTTCTCGTCAGTGACCGCGGCACGGTCTACGAGAAAGATCTCGGCGAGGCCACCGCCGAGACCGCCAAGGCGATGAGCGTCTTTGATCCGGACCCAAGCTGGAAAGCCCTCAAGTAGGAACGGCGCGAGGGGCGCATGTATCAGCCGCAGGTACCGCTCGTGCAATTGAGCCCGGCGTTCCGCACCGCGCGGCTCGCCGAGATCGAACTCGGCCATCTGATCGTGTTGCGCGCAGGTGCCGGTGGGGGCGCAGGGCTGGGCATGCGCGCCGATGCGCTCTCGGCACGCGGCGATCTTAGCGAAGGGCTGCTGCGCCTGAGCGGCGGCCCGATGCGCTTCGAGCGCTGCGCCCTGGATGATGTGCTGATCGCGATCGACATCGAGTACCTACTGGAAGCGGACCTCACCAGCATCGCGGCGCGCGCGCCAGTTTCCGGGGACCTGATCGTCGCATCCAACCGCCCGGCCGCCGGCGTGTTCGTGGCCAATCCCTGGAACGGCAGCAACGGCCTGCTGGATCTGGCCTCGGCGGTGATACGCCCCTACGTCGCGCCCCGCGCTGCTACGCAGACCGCGCTCAGCTGGAAGCTCACCGAGCGCGAGCAGCGCTCGCGGGTGCTGCTGGTGCACGAGGCGCCCGAGGTCTTCACGCAGGAGTTACCACGCCGCGCCTTCGCCGAGGACAGCGACTAGCAGCCGCCGTCGCGCGCCGGCGGCGTCCTTCAGAACCTGATGCGATGTCCGCTTGGCGCTTGCCATCAAAGGCGGTCTATACGCAGGGGCGGGTGTCAGGTTGATTAGAGCCGAGGTCACGTCCGGGTCCGCGGCACAGGCCGGTGCGCAAACGCCTACTTCGAGAGCTCGAACTCCCCAAGATACGGGATGCGCAGTTTGCCGTACGGATTCATGTCCGTCTGAATCCTCACCAGCTGCTCGTGGGCGTTGAAGCCCAGCTGAAAGCGCACATTGCTGTCGCGGTAGTAGCGGCAGATCTGATTTCTGACCGGTACCGCTCCCATCAGGAGCGCACCGCCGGGGCAGCCGTCGACATCACGCAGCGGCGCGGACTCGCAGCGCTCGGCCGTAATGAGTCGGTAAGCCAGTGCGTGCGCGCTCAGGAACTGCTGCGCCGCGGCCAGGGTCAGGAGCTGCGGCCGCGCCCCCTCAAGCAGGCCTGCGGCCGTATCGAACTCTGCCGTGCACGCACCCTGGGTGAAGAACGGCGGCAGCACGGCCGCGAAGCCCGCGACGATCAGCGCACAGAAAAGAAACGTGCGCATCCGTTCAGCCGCGCGCCGGGATGGTGAGGCCGCGCGCCACCGCAGGGCGTGCCACGAAGGCCGCGAGCACCCGCGCCACGTTCGCAAACTCCGAAAACCGCACCAGCTCCCCTGCACCGTAGAAACCGATGAGATTACGCACCCAGGGAAACAACGCCATGTCGGCAATCGTATAACTATCCCCCATGAGCCACGCGCGCCCGCGCAGGCGCTCCTCTACCACCGCGAGCAGCCGGCGCGCCTCGGTCACGTAGCGATCGCGCGGCCGCTTGTCCTCGAAGTCCCTGCCCGCAAATTGTGAAAGAACCCCACCTGGCCGAACATCGGGCCGACGCCGCCCATCTGGAACATGAGCCACTCGAGGGACTCATAGCGCGCAGCGGCGTCGTGCGGCAGGAACTGACCAGTCTTGTCCGCCAGATAGATAAGAATGGCACCAGACTCGAACAACGGCAGCGGGCGTCCCCCCGGGCCGTCGGGATCGAGGATCGCCGGAATCTTGCCGTTCGGGTTCAACGAGCGAAATTCCGCCGAAGCCTGGTCGTTGTCCTCGAAACTGACCCAGTGCGGCTCGTAGGGCAGCCCGGTCTCCTCCAGCATGATGGAGACCTTGACGCCGTTGGGTGTCGGCACCGAATACAGCTGCAGACGTTCCGGGTGACGCGCCGGCCACTTCTTCGTGACCGGGTAGGCGGATAGATCGGACATCGTTGCTCCCTCATGCATGTCGCCGGCGTACCGCCGGCAGCTACCACGGATAAAGAGGCTGCGACAGCGCCTTGTGGAAGGAAGGCGCCGGCTGCTCGCGCGCCAGCGTAGCGATCATCTGCGCCTGCAGCCAGCGCGCGGTGCCATCGTCCACTGGTGCCTCGGCATGTGCAGCGAGGTAGGCCTGCGCAGACTCGCCCGCGGGCAGCGGGTCGCCGATCGCCTGCAGCACGTCTTGCGAGCGCTGCACCACCGCCTGTGCGAAGCGCGGCCGACGCTCACGCCAGAAAGCCAGCGCGATGCGGTTGGCGCCAGCCTCCGCGCCGTAAGCGCGCGGCCGCGCCTGGCGCCGGCAGTCCTGCCACCAGTGGCTGAGCTCGTGCACGAACGACCAGGCGTAGTCCCCGTACTCGGGCAGTGGGGCGGCCTGCGGCGCCGCGACGCCGGCGCCGATCACGATGGCGTCGCGCTCCGGCAGGTAGCGGGTCAGGCCGGGAGCGTCATCCCGCTCCAACCGCGGCGCCGCGCACAGACGGTAGCCCTCCTCGTCGATGCGGCGCATGAATGCCGCGCGCAACGTGCTCAGCTGCGCCACGATGGTAGCCTCGCTCACCCGCCCCTGCGGCGCGACGGCGAACGCGTTGCTCGGGGCCGCTGCGAGCAGGATTATTGCGCCGCGGATAGCCGCGCGACTCACGACTGCCCTCATCGGCGGCATGTGTGACGCATCGCCAAGGCTCAGTGACTCACGGGCGGCATGGCGAGATTCTTCAGCAGGAAGGAGTACATGTCCGCCTTCTGTGTGATTGCCTGCGTCACGGTCTCTCCGCCCCCGTGGCCGGATGCGAGATCCACCAGCAGCAGCACCGGCGCCGGGCCAGCCTGCGCCGCCTGCAGCGCGGCGGCGAATTTGAAGGAGTGCATGGGCATCACGCGGGTGTCGTGATCACCGGTGACGATCAGGGTCGCCGGGTAATGCGTGTCGGTGCGCACGTTGTGCACCGGTGAATAGGCGTAGAGCGCGGCGAACTGCTGCGGGTCCTCGGGCGAGCCATAGTCCCCTTCCCAGCCGGCGCCCTGACCGAAGCGGTTGAAGCGCAGCATATCCATCACCCCGACCTGCGCGATGGCCGCGCCATAGAGCTCCGGACGCTGGGTCACGCAGGCGCCCACCAGCAGGCCGCCGTTGGAGCCACCGCGGATCGCCAGCCGCGCCGTGGAAGTGTAGTGCTGCGCGATCAGCCACTCCGCTGCCGCGATGAAATCATCAAACACGACCTGCTTGTGAGTCAGGGTGCCCTGGCGGTGCCAGGCCTCGCCATACTCACCGCCGCCGCGGATGTTGGCGATCGCGAATACCCCGCCGCGCTCGAGCCACGCGATCGTCGCCGGGTCAAAGCGCGGCAGGTTGGAGATGCCAAAACCGCCGTAACCGGTGAGCAGCAGCGGATTGTCGCCGTTGAGGTCGGTGCCCTTGGCATACGCCAGCAGCAGCGGAATACGCGTACCGTCCTTGCCGGGGTAGAACACCTGGCGCTCCTCGAAGCGCTGCCGGTCGTAGGCCACGCGCGGTGGGCGAAACGCGCTGCTGCTGTCGGTGGCGAAGTCGTAGCGATAGATGGTCGGCGGGCTAATCAGGTCGGAGAAGGAATAGAAGGTTTCGCGATCATCCGCGTGTCCCGAAAAACCGAGCGCGGTGCCAAAGCCCGGCAGCGTGATCTCCCCTGCCGGGGTGCCGTCGAGGCCGTAGCGCCGTACGCGGCTGTGCGCATCGTGCACGGAGCGCACGATGAGCTGATGCGCCACCAGCGTGACGCTGCCCGCCCACAGCTCGATCGCATCGGAGCTCTCGGGCACCACCGCCTTCCAGTTCGCCGGCTGCGCCCGGTTGGGATCGATCGCAATCACCCGGCCATTGGGGGCGGACAGCGTGGTGAAGAAATAGAGAAGACCGCCGTCGGTGCCGGCGTATTCGAACGCCGCCCGGAAGCCCACAGCCACGGGCATGGCCGTCGGCCGCGGCGCGCGCAGGTCGATGAGATACACGTCTTCGAGACCCTTGTCGCCCACCTCGCCCTCGCCGGCCAGCAGGATGAGCCAGCGCCCGTCACCCGAGAGGTGCGGCTCGAACTGCCGCTGCGGGTGCGCCGGGTCGGCGTAGAGGCGACGGTCGGCTGCGGCCGGCGTGCCCAGCGCGTGATAGTAGACCGCATCCCCGAGATCGGCGGCGCTGAGCTCCTGACCGGGCTTGGGTGCGGGAAAGGCGCTGTAGTAGAGGCCGCGGCCGTCGGGTGTGAAGACTGGCCGGTAGTACTTGGTGTAGCGCAGGACGTCGCTTGCGTCCTCGCCCGTGGTCAGGTCGCGGATGTGCCAGTCGGTCCAGTCCGAACCCGACAGCGACACCCCGTAGGCCAGGAGCGAGGCGTCGCGGCTGGCGACGTAGCTGATGACGACCGGGTTGCCGTCGGCGGCCAGCACGTTCGGATCCAGCGCCACCGCCGGCAGCCCAGCAAGCGGCGTCACGCTAAGGAGCGTGCTCTGCTCCTGCTGGCCGCTGTTGTCGGTATAGAAGTAGTGACCGCTCTCGGCGAACGGAATGCCGGTACGCTCGAAGTCGTACAGCTGCGCGATGCGCTCTCGCAGCGCCGCGCGCTGCGGCAGGGCCTCAAAGTACGACTGCGTCAGGCGCGCTTCTGCGCTCACCCAGGCCCGGGTGGCCGGGGCATCCAGATCCTCAAAACCGCGGTACGGATCTGCGACCTGGACGCCATGATAGTCATCGACCGTCGCACCGCGCGGCGCCACCGGGTACGCAAGACTCGCCGCACGCGTGGCCGCCGCCGGCTTTTGCACCGGTGCACAGGCACCCAGGCTCACGAGCACCGCCACGGCGAGGGGCAGCAGCGCATCACAGGTTCGCAGAAACATGGGTGTGCTTCTTCTTGGGAGTGATGTTAAGGATTATGCCCGGTGGCGCCGCTAGAATCGCAATATGCGCGAGCATATCGGCATCGTCGGCTGTTCCGCGGAAGGCGCGGCGCTGTGCTACCGCACGGTGTGCCTGGAAGGCGAGCGGCTGCTCGGCGCCTACGATCATCCGCAAGTCACCCTGCACACGCATCCCCTCGCTGCCTACATGCAGCACATCGAGCGCGGCGACTGGGCGGCCGTCGGGGAGCTGATGCTCGATTCCGCTCACCGCCTGAAGGCCGCCGGCGCCGACTTCCTCATCTGCCCCGACAACACCATCCACCAGGGGCTGCCCTTCATACGTGCGCGCTCGCCGCTGCCGTGGCTGCACATCGCAGCCGTGGTGGCTGCGGAGGCCAGCCGCCGCGGCTTCAGGTGCATCGGCATCACCGGCACGCGCTATCTCACCGACAGCGAGGTGTACCCGCAGGAACTCACCGCGCAGGGTCTTAGGTTCCTGCGGCCGCAGAGCGCTGAGCGCGATGAGATCAACCGCATCATCTTCGAGGAGCTGGTGCGTGGGGTGTTCAGCGCCGCCGCGATCGGGTATTTCCAGGCGGTGTTCGCGCGGCTGCGCCAGGCCGGCTGTGACGCGGTGGTGCTCGGCTGTACGGAGATTCCGCTGCTGATGAGCGATGCCAACTCCCCGCTCCCGACCCTGGATTCGACGCGCCTCCTGGCCCGTGCCGCCCTGGCGCGCGCCGCCGCAGTCAGCGCCGCCTGAGCGCTCGCATCCGTTTCTCGTAGAACCAGAAGAGGTACTTCATGAAAGTCGCCCGCGCCGCACTGCTGGTCACCGCGCTTGCGCTCACGATCGCGGTGGCAGAGCCGGCCGCGCCGCCCGCATCCCCGTACGAGCCGCTCGCCTTCCTGGTCGGCCACTCCTGGGAAGGCACCTTCCCGGGGAGCGCGGTGACGGATGAGCACTGCTTCAGCTGGGTCTACGGCGACAAATTCGTGCGCGATCAGCACGTCGTGCACCACGGCGATGGCCGCCCGGATGACCTGGGCGAGTCGCTCTACCTCTGGGATGCTTCCGCCCAGGAGCTGCAGTATCTCTACATCGAGAGTGCCGGGGGCTTCAGCCGCGGCACCGTCACGAGCGAGGCTGGCACCCTGGTGTTTCCGCCGGCGCGCCACACCGAGAGCGGCGCGCAGCAGCTCTATCGCAGCCGCTGGCGGCGCCTGGGTCCGGATGCCTATGAGGTCGTCACTGAATTGCGCGTGCAGATGCGGCAGGTCGCCGTCTCCGGGCACGCGCTGAAGGCGCTCCCGGCTCAGGGAAGGGCCGGAGCGCGCGGGTGGCGCCGCTCGGTGACCGGGCGCCCGTCGGCGGGGCGCCGCCACACTGGCCGGCGCACCAGCGTGCTCTTGCCGAACAGCGACTCGAGCAGATCCACCGCCAGCGCCGCCGTCTGGTTGCGCACGTCGAAGGCGGGATTGAGCTCCACGACGTCCAGCGAGGCGAGGCGCCGCGTGTCGGCGATCATCTCCATGCACAGCTGCGCCTCGCGGTAAGTCGGGCCGCCCGGCACGCGCGTGCCGACGCCCGGCGCGATGTCCGGATCGAGGAAGTCGACATCGAAGCTCACGTGCAGGTGGGTGTCGCTGTCGAGGCCGGCGAGTGCCTGCTCCATGGTCTGGCGCATGCCCATCTCGTCGACGTAGCGCATGTCGAACACGTCCAGGCCCTGCTCGTGCACGAAGCGCTTCTCGCCCTCGTCGACGCTGCGGATGCCGATCTGGCGTACCCAGGCGGCCTCGATCGCCGGCGTCGCGCCGCCGATCGCCGGTCAGCGCGCGCGGTCCAAAGCCGCACAGGCAGGCGACCGGCATGCCGTGGATGTTGCCGCTCGGGGAGAGCTCGCCGGTGTTGAAGTCCGCATGCGCATCGAGCCACAGCACGCGCAGCTTCTTGCCCTCTCGCGGCAGTGCCGCGCCACGCGCGCTGATCGAGCCGATGCTGAGGCAGTGATCGCCGCCGAGCAGGATCGGCAGCCGGCCCCGCGCAGCTCGTCGTACACGGCCTCGTGACCAGCTCGTTCCAGCGCACGCACCTCCGGCAGATGGCGGTAGCCGTGCGCGCGGCGGCTCGCCAGGGGTTGGCCGGGCCGCTCAGGTTGCCGAGATCCACACCTGCAGCTCGCGCTGCTGCGAGCGCCGGCTGAGCCCGGCGACGCGCAGCGCCTCCGGCCCCATCGAGGCGCCGCGATCCGCCGCGCCCACATCCGTCGGCGCGCACCGATGAGGCGCGCGCGTGCGCGACGCGCGCTCACGCCGGCACCTTGCCGCGAGCGGGCCGCGCGGCGCGGCGCGCCGGTGCGCGCCAGGAGCGCGAACAGGTCCTTCGGGTCCTCCAGATCCGGCACCAGATCGATCTGGCCTGCAGGCCGCGCTCCTCCTGATGGATGCGCAGCAGATAGCGCAGCGCCGAGAAGTCCTCGAGCGCGAAGCCGACCGAGTCGAATACCGTGACCTCGTCGCGGTGCGCGCGACCCGGGGCTTGCGGCCCGCGCAGCACCTCGGCGAGCTCGGTCGACCGGGAAGTCCGGCGCCAGCTGCTGGATCTCGCCCTCGATGCGCGACTGCGGCTCGAACTCGACCACGACGCGTGCATCGGGGCGCGCAGGATGTCGCGCGATGCAGCTCGGTCTTGCCCGGACAGTCGCCGCCGACCGCGTTCAGGTGCATGCCCGGGGCGATCATCTCGGGGGTCAGGATGGTGGCGTTGCATTTGTCGGCGGTCACAGTGGTCACGATGTCGGCCCCACGCACCGCGGCGGCGGTCGAGCGCACAGCGCACGACCCGCAGGTCCTCGCAGCCGCAGCGCGCGCGAGGTTGCGCTCGAGCTTCTCGGTCGCGCCGGATCGGCGTCGAACAGCCGAACCTCGCGGATGCCCATCAGGTCGGTGGAAGGCGATCGCCTGGAATTCGCTCTGCGCGCCGTTGCCGATCAGCGCCATGACCCGGCTGTCGCTGCGCGCCATGCGGCGCGCGGCGAGCGCCGAGGTCGCCGCCGTACGCAGCGCCGTGGTCAGGGTCAGCTCGGAGAGCAGCAGCGGGTAGCCGGTCTCGACATCGGCGAGCACCCCGAAGGCGGTCACGGTGAGCAGGCCCACGGCGGTGTTCTTCGGGTGGCCGTTGACGTATTTGAATGCGTACAGGCGGCCGTCGGAAGCCGGCATCAGCTCGATGACCCCTACGCCGAATGCGTGGCATGGCGCGGCGATTTCGTCGAACTGCTCCCAGCGGAGGAAGTCCGCCTCGATCTCGCCGCGCAGCTCCGCAATGAAGCGTGCCGTCCCGCGGCGCGCGACGAGCTCCTGGACCCGCTCGATACCGATGAAATCGACCATGACGTCCCCCTCAACAGGTTGTGCGCCGGGAAGCGTGCGCCTCCGGTTAGTCATGATCCGTGGCCGGCAAACCAATAAAAAGCCAGAAAGATGCTCATATGTTGCAGCATTTGATCAATCGCAATGACATGGCGATTTATTGACTTTTTGCCCAATTCTACGGAGACCGGAGACCCCATGGACGACATCGACCGTCAGCTGATCGGGCTGCTGCGCACCGACGCGCGCGCCTCCGTTGCCTCCCTTGCCAAGGCCCTCGGGGTCGCGCGCGGTACGGTGCAGAACCGCATGGCACGACTCGACCGCCACCGGCACCATCGTGGGCTACACGGTGCGCCTGAAACCGGACGTGGAGGAGCAGCGCATGCGCGCCTTCATGACAGTCGCGGTGCGAGGGCAATCAGGTCGAGGCGGTGATCAAGGCGCTGCGCGGGGAACCTGCGGTGGCGGCGCTCTACAGCACCAACGGGCGCTGGGACGTAGTGGCCGAGCTGCGCGCCGACAGCCTCGAGGGCTTTGACCGGGCCCTCGCGCGCATCCGGCTCATCGAAGGAATCTCGCAGACCGAGACCAGCCTGCTGCTGTCGACATTCAAGTTCTGAACCCGGCCGCTCTCAGCCCGAAAGCAGCCGCGTTTCGGTCCAGTCGAGGATCAGGAAGCGGTGCTCGAAGCGCCACTGCCCATCCTCGCGCCGCCAGCGGTCCTGGTAGCGGACCGCCCAGCTGAGCAGCGTGCGCCCGCCCTCGGCAACGCTCAGGTGATCGGCAACGCCGTAGGTCTCCCCGCGCGCCGTGTCCGCCTCGATAGTGACGATCTGGTTGCTGACGCGGTGCTGGGTGGCGACATACAGCTGCGCCATGATGTCGAGCGCCTGGACGATCTCGCGCTGCCCGCGCAAGATGATGCCCGGCGCCTCGATGAGGCAGTCCTCGGTCGTGATGGCAGCCCAGGTGAGCTTGTCGCGCCGGTCCGCACCCTGGGCGTACAACTCCGCGGTCCGCCGCAGCGCGGCCTCATCCAGCAGTCGTTTCAGATCAGCTTCATGCATGGGTGCACCCGTGGAATGTTCACGTGACGCCTGTTGCGCGCAACTCGCGCGCCGAATTTACTAACAGCGCTGCCATCGTACCTCGCCGCCCTCGGCGAGCCGCGTTAGCCCGGCGCGGCGGTGCAGGTAGCGGATGTGCGCGAGCGTTTCCCCGAAGGCCAGCAGGCGGTTCCAGCCCTCGAGATTGCGCGCCCCGAACAGCGCGCCGACCACCTCCGTCGTCGTGCGCGGCGCGGCAGTAAAGTCGCTCAGGCGCGCGAGCCGCTGCGCGTGACCGGCTTGCAGCTGCGCCACGCGTGCGGCTGCGCCGCGGAACGGCTGCCCGTGCGCCGGCAGCACGATGGTCTCGGGGGGCAGCTGCGCCAGGCGCTCGAGGGACGACAGAAAATCCCCCAGCGGATCAGCCGAGGCCAGGCCCGGATAGAGGCTGACATTGCTCGAGATCGCCGGCAGCAGCTGGTCCCCGCCGATGAAGAGGCTCCCCTTCGGCCAGTGCAGGCAGACGTGACCGTCGGCGTGCCCGAAATGCAGCGACGCCTGCCAGGCATCGCGCAGCTCCGCAATGCGCTCGCCCTCGACAATGCAGGGCGCGGCCGCGGGCATGCCGCTCAGCAGTTTCTGCAGCGTACCGGGCGCGCGGGCACTGCCGAGCAGGGCCTCGAAGTCAACGCCCCAGGTATCACGGTAGTCCGTGAGCTCGGCCGCACTTGCCCCGTTCAGTGGCGCAAGCGAGCGCTGCGCGGCCGCGCGGGCCGGGGCGCTCATGCGCACCGCCACCCCGAAGCGCGCCGCCAGATCGCCGGCCATGCCAAAGTGATCCGGGTGATGGTGGGTCACCAGGATCGCGGTGAGCTCGCGCTCCAGCTTTTCGGTGGCGATCAGGGTCTGCCAGGCGGCCTGCGTCTGCGGCTGATTCATGCCCGTGTCGATGAGGACCCGGCCGCTGCGGCCGGGCGCGAGCCACACGTTGATATGCTCAAGCGAGCCGGGCACCGGCAGCCTCACCCAGCGCACCCCACCAGCCGCCTCCACGGCAGCTGCGGCCGCCGGGGCCTCCCAGGGCAGGTAATCCAGGCTCATCGGGCGCCGCTGCGGCGCCGCCGCACCGCCGCCGGCTTGGGCGCTATGAGTTCCCCGAGCGCGAGCGCCGCAGCATCCAGGCGCCGTCGCAACGGGTAGCGCTGCGCGACGCGCCAGGCGTGCAGGATGCCGCCGTAGCTGCCGCCGATGATCTCCGCCAGCACTTCGGCGGACAGGTCGCGCCGCACGTCACCCGCGCGCCGTCCCGCATCGAGAATGCGCACGAAAGCGCGGTGCGTGCGCGCGGTGCGGGCGCCGGAGTCGGGTGCCGCTCCGAATGTGGTCTCGGACGCCCCGATCAGGACCCGGGACAGTTCCGGGGTCTCCTCTACTTTCGCCGCCGTCCAGGAAAACAGCGCCGCGATGCGCTGTGCGGCGCTGGCGGGCTCATTGAACTGCGTATCTATGATGTGCAGGAAGCGCGCCTCCATCTCGCGCACCAGCACCCCGAGCAGCGCCTGCTTGGAGGGGAAGTAATTGAACGCGGTGGCGCGCGAGACCTGAGCCAGGCGCGCGATGTCATCCACGGTGGTATCGGTCACCCCCTGACGCGCGAACAGCGTGCGCGCCGCGGCCAGCAGCGCGGCGCGCACGCGCGCCTTGCCGTCAGCGCGGCGCGAGGAGGCGCGCGCGGCAGGGATGGCAAGACTTACAGACTCGGTGCTCATCGGCTAGCCGCCGCGCGGCTCGCGCGGCAGTCCGAGCGCCCGCTCGGCGATGAGATTGCGCTGGATCTGGTTGGTGCCGCCGTAGATTGTGTCCGCGCGTGAGCCCAGGAACACCGTGGGCAGAAGTCCCCACTCGTAGGGCGCCGCGGCAGCGATCTCGCCCGCAGGTCCGAGCACGTCGGCGGCGAGTTCACCGAGCTTCTTGCGCCAGCTGGCCCAGAAGATCTTGTAGGTATAGGCCTCGTTGGAAAGGCGCCCCTCCTGGGCATTCGAGAGCATGCGCAATGCGCTGTAGCGCATCAGCTTCAGACCGATGTGCGCGTGCGCAAGGCGCTGACGGATGAGCGCATCGTGGATGAGCCCGTTGCCGCGCGCGGCCTCGATGATGGCGTTCAGCTCGTTCCTGAAGTTCATCTGCTGGCCGAGGGTCGAGACGCCGCGCTCGAAGGCGAGCGTCCCCATGGCCACGCGCCAGCCGTCGCCCACGGCACCCACCACGTGCTCCTCGGCGGTGCGCGCGTCGGCGAAGAAGGTCTCGTTGAACTCCGCCTCGCCGGTCATCTGACGGATAGGCCGCACCGTGACCCCCGCCTGACGCATGGGCACGAGCAGGTACGACAGGCCGCGGTGGCCGCGCGAGCCCTCCTCGGTCCGGCACACGACGAAGGCCCAGTCGGCGAACTGCGCGAGCGAGGTCCAGATCTTCTGGCCGTTCACCACCCACTCCCGGCCCGTCGCCGCCGGCACAAGCGCGGCGCGCGTGCGCACGTTGGCCAGATCCGAGCCCGCATTCGGTTCGCTGTAGCCCTGGCACCAGAACTCCTCGCCGCGCGCGATCGGCAGCAGGAAGCGCGCCTTCTGCGCCCCCGTGCCGAAGGTGAGGATAGTGGGGCCGGCAAGTTCGATCCCCATGTGTCCGATGCGCCCCGGGGCCCGCGCGCGCGCGTACTCCTCGGCAAAGATCACCTGCTCGGCGAGGCTCGCGCTGCGGCCCCCGAACTGCTCCGGCCAGCCGATGCAACTGAGGCGTGCCGCCCCCAGCGCACGCTCCCATTCCATGCGCCGCTCGAACCGGCCGCTCATGCTGGTCTCGCCGCGCAGGTCGCGGAACGGACCTTGCAGCTGGGCGTTGAGCCAGGCGGCAGCCTCGCTGCGGAAGCGCTCCTCGGCGGGCGTGAATCCAAGCTTCATAAGGCTCCCCTTCAGAACACCGGTGCCGGGGCTTCGCCGAGCCCCAGCACGCGCAGCAACCGCTCGCGCTGCCAGGCAGAACTTCCCATCAGCGTCGCCGTGGCACGGGCGCGCTTGAAGTACAGATGCGCATCGTGCTCCCAGGTGAACCCGACGCCCCCGTGCAGCTGGATGGCATTGGCGGCGCAGTTGTAAAAGGCGTCGCAACAGTAGCTCTTGGCGATCGCGGCTGCCTCCGCGAGCTCCCCGGGGACCTCATCGGCGACGCACGCGGCGTACCAGGCGGCCGAGCGCGCCGCCTCGACCTCGATCATCATGTCCGCCAGGCGGTGTTTGAGCGCCTGGAAGCTGCCGATCGGGCGCCCGAACTGCACGCGCTGCTTCACGTACTCGGTGGTCATCTCAAGCACGTGCTCGGCGCCCCCGAGCGCTTCCGCAGCGAGCGCGATGCGGGCGAGATCCAGGCCCCGTGCCACGGGCACAGCAGCCGCGCCGCGCACCCCGAGCACGGCCTCAGCGCCGATGCGCACGTTCGAAAACCTCACGCAGGACATCGGGCGGGTGAGATCGAGCATCACGTGCGGCTCGATGCTCACGCCCGCACTCGCGGGTGACAGCATCAGCAGCGTGAGTTCCTGCGGGCCATCCCCGCGCGCCAGCACCAGCAGCAGGTCGGCGCTGTCGGCGTGGATCACGAAGTCGCTCTCGCCGTTAAGCAGCCCCTGCCCGTCGCGAAACGTGAGTGACACTGCGACGCCCTGCGGCGGCGGCCGGCCGTCCGCACCACCGAGCGCACATGCCACGCGCACGCTGCCCGCGGCGATACGCGGCAGCAGCGCTGCGCGCTGCGCGGCGGTTGCGGTTTCGCGCACCAGCGGCGCCCCGAGCGCGCTGGTGGCGAAGAAGGGAGAGGCCACGAGCCTGCGGCCCTGCTCCTCCTGCAGGATGCACAGCTCGATCCATCCCAGGCCGGCGCCGCCGCAGTCTTCGGCGATCGCAAGTCCGCACCAGCCGAGCTCGCCCGCGATCTGCTGCCACAGCGTGCCCTCATAACCGCCCGGCGCCTGCAGCGCGGCGCGCAGGCGCACCGAGTCATAGGACTGAAGCACGCTGCGCGCGCTGGCGCGGACCATCTGCTGCTCTTCGGTGTGAACGAACTGCACGTGCTCCCCCGTAAAGCGCCTAAGAGCGTGCCTTGCGCTGCAGGCGGCGCGCGGCGATCACCCTGGGGCCACCTGCCTGCTCTTGCTCGGCGTAGAACTGACTGAAGAATTCCCGGAACGCGAGGATCGGTCCGTCGCCATCGCACAACAGCGGTTGCGCGACGTGGTGCTGGCGATCCCAGATCACCTTGTCCTGATCGAGCTGCCGACAGATGTCTTTGATGATCGCGCGGGCGACGCCGGCGCGCGGCCCTTCACGGTCGGCGCGCTGCTGGGTGAAGGCGAAGCGCAGGTGCACCGTATCCTTCTCCACCGGGGTGCAGCCGGTAATGAGCAGGGTCTCGCAGATACCGGTAAAGCGGGTCCACGGCTGCCCGGGCCCCACGACGCCCGCGGTGATGGTCCCATCTACGGTACCGCGCGGAGTTTCGAGCTTCGCCTTTACGGTGGTCTCGCGCCGGTGCCCCTCCATCTTTACCTCCCAGTCCGGGTAGGAGGCGGTGCCGTGGATGTAGCGGAAGTGCGCGACGTCCACGCCATTCTCCGCCATGGTCTGCAACGGGCAATACACCAGCCACTCGTGCTTCTCGTACTCGGTCCACTGCGGATCGAGCGTCTCGGGAAAGTCCTCGACCTGCCACAGCGGCGCGCTGGCCTGCGGGTGATACCAGGCCCACACGAAGCGGTTCTGTTCCGCGGTCGGCCAGTGCCGCACGCATTCGCGCCGCGCCTGTGGGGGGATCACCTTGGCGTAGGGGATTTCGCGTACTGCGCCGCTGCCGTCGTAGCGCCAGGAGTGAAAGGGACACTCGAGGTACTCCCCGTGCACGCGCCCGCCGAAGGCCATGTTGGCGCCCAGGTGGCGACAGTATGCGTCCAGCATGCGCGCCTGCCCGTCCGCGCCGCGCCACAGGGCAAGATCGCGGCCGAAGTAGCGCACCGCCTTCACCTGCCCGACGGCGAGCTCGTCGCTGTAGCAGATGGCGAACCAGCCAAAGGGCAGCGGCAGCTCGATGCCGCGCGCAGCGGCGCTCGGCCGGGCCTCGAAAGGTGCCGTGCGCCAGCGCAAGAGTTCCTCCCCCTTGAGGTTCGCCAGGTATTCGCGCGTGGCGACGGGGCTGGATAGGCCGCCGCTGCGGTCCGTGCTCATGGGGTGGCTCCTGCGCCGATGCCAAATACGCGCCGTGCGTTGCCCGACAGGAACTGCGGCCACACCTCGTCCCGCAAGGGCACCTCGGGCAGCTCCCGGAAGATGCGCTCGAGCGACAGTCCCATCGGGTAGTAGCCGGCGTACATGATCTTGTGGGCGCCACGCGTATTGGCGTAGTCGATGATCGCCTGCGGGTAGTGCTTGGGCGCGAACGCGCTGGTTGAATAGTAGAGGTTCGGATACTTCAGCATCAGCTTCACGGCCAGGTCCTCCCACGGCTCCCCGCCGTGGCGCATGACAAAGGTCAGCTCGGGGAAGAACCAGCAGACCTCGTCCACGTGCTCGACTTTCTGCGGATACATGGGCACACGCGGGCCGGGCACGCCGACGTTGACCAGAATGGGCAGACCGAGCTCGACGCACAGCGCGTACAGCGGGTACATCTTCTTGTCGTTGATCGGTACCTGGGGATTGAGGCCGCACGGAAAGACGCTCACCGATTTGATGCCGAAGTGCGCGTGCAGGCGGCGCACCCGCCGGATTTCCTCCATGCCGAGGTTGGGATTGGCGGGGCAGTCGAAGATGAAGCGGCTCGGGAAGTCGCGACGAGCGCTCGCACTGGAGCCCGAGCCTTCCGCGCAGCCCACCAGCGCCACCTCGATGCCGTAGCGGTCCATCTCCCCGATGAGGAAACGCACGTAGTCGTCGCCGGAGTTCAGTTTGGGGATGTCCTTGAACAAGTACTGCGCCGGCATCTGGAACTGCGAACGGCTCTCCTCGTCCATGAGCAGCGGCTTGAACTGCCGGTACCACTCCTCGTTGCTCTCACTGACAGGGATTGCCATCATGAGGTCAACGATCGGCACGTTACGCGGCATCGGCATGGTCACGCTCCGTACAGGCGCTCACGCACCTGCGCCTTCATCAGCTTGCCGGTCGCCGTGCGCTCGAGCGGGCCAGCCTCGAAGCGCCACTCCGTCGGCACCTTGTAGCGCGCCAGGCGCGCTTCGCAGAATTCCCGCAGCGGCACGGCCTCCAGATGCGCGCCGCGGCGCGCCACGATCACCCCCACCAGGCGCTCGCCTAAGCGCGCATCCGGTATGCCGAAGGTCGCGACCTCGAGCACGTCGGGGTGCTGGTTGAGCACCCGTTCGACTTCAGCGCAGTAGATGTTCTCCCCGCCGCTGATGATCATGTCGGTCTGGCGCGAGACGATGTGCAGGTAGCCCTCCGGATCGAGATAGCCCACGTCCCCCGTATGCAGCCAGCCGCCGCGGAAGATGGCCGCGTTCGCCTCCGGGCGCTCGAAATAGCCGTGCATGTTCTGCGCGCTGCGCACGCAGATCTCCCCGCTCACCCCGGGCGGCAGTTCGCGGTCCACCTCATCGGTGATGCGGATTTCCGCCGTCGCCAGCGGCCGCCCGCCACTGCCGGGGTGATCGAGATACTCCTCGCCCACGGCCAGCGACACCATGCCATTGGTCTCCGTCATGCCGTAGCCGGTGCCCAGCACCGCGCGCGGGAAACGTTCGCGCAGGGCGCGCAGCAGATTCTCCGGCAGCGCCTGACCGCCGGTGCCGAGGCTTACGAGGGAAGCGGTGTCGTAGCTGCCCAGTTCCGGTGCCTGCAGCAGATCCCAGAGCATGGTGGGCACCGCCGGCAGCGCGCTGACGCGTTCCTCGGCCACCAGTGTGAGCGCGCCCTGCACACTCCAGCGCGGCAGAAAGACGATCTTGCCCCCGCGGGCGAGCGCGGTCAGGAACACCGAAAGGCAGCCGCTGGTGTGGAACAGCGGAAAGACCAAGAGCGTGCACGGCTGCGGCGCGCTGCGCGCCAGCGTCGCCAGATCGATGCCCAGCTGGGCCGCCATACGCGCCCCGAGCAGCGCACCGCTTAACTGGTTGGCCATCAGCGCCGTGAGCACGCCCACCTGATTGAGCACCGCACCCTTGGGCTCACCGGTGGTGCCGGAAGTGAACATGATGAGCGCCGGATCCTCCGGCGCACATATTGTCACGGGCAGCGTCGCGGTTGCGGCGGCAGCGTTCAGATCCGCGTAACGGCGCCAGTGTTCACCCCCAGGCGGCAGCGCGCCGACGACGATGCCCGCGAGCTCCCCGGCGGCACCGGCCTGCGCCAGCCGCTCCGCGCAGCGCTCATCGGCCAGCACATGGCGGCAGCGCGTGTAGCGCACGCTGTAGGCCAGCTCGGCCGCCGCGCCCCGACTGTTGATGAGGACCGGCACCGCGCCGAGCGCGGTGATCGCTATGAATGCCACCAGCCACTCGGGACGATTGCGCATCGCGATCCCGACGTGCGTACCCTTGCCGACCCCGTCGGCCTGCAGTACGCCGGCAAGCGTGGCCGCCTGCGCGAAAACCTCCGCATAGGTCAGGCGTGCGCCTTCCATCACCGCGAACACCCGCGCATCGTGAACGCGTGCGGCCGGGTACAACTGCGCCAGCGAGCGCGGCGCGTTGCGAAACACACGGCAGCGCACGCCGCGCACCAAGCTCTCGGTAAGCTCGAACGGCTGGCCCGCGCCGGTGAAGGCGGCGACGCTGAGGGGCTCGGGTTGCGCTGCAGGAGAGGTCATGACCGGGCGTGGTGTTGAAAAATGGACTCCAGTATAAATATCGCGCCGGAGTGTGCACAATAGTGACGCTCCGGCCGCAGGCATGGGCGGGCGCGCAGCTGCGCGCCCGGCGAGAAGTCGCACGCCTGCGTCTTTCAGAAGGTACTGAGGAACACCAAGATGCGGTTCACCTTGCAACTGGGCTTTGCACGCTACCCCGACTACCAGCACATCGCCCGCACCGCCGAGGCAGCCGGCTTTAGCTCGATCGGCCTGCCCGACAGCTTCTTCTTCCCGAAGGACAGCGAGTCGGAGTATCCGTACGCGGACACCTCGATGATCCGCGGCTACATCGAAGCCATGCCCTTCATCGAACCGCTGGTGGCGATGAGCTGGATGGCCGCGGTCACGGGGCGCATCCGCTTCTATCCGAGCGTGCTCAAGGTACCGACACGTCAGCCGCTGGTGCTGGCGAAGGCGCTCTCCTCCCTCGCGGTGCTATGCCACGAACGCCTCCTGCTCGGGGCCGGCTTGAGTCCCTGGAAGGAAGACTTCACCTACAACGGTGTGACCTTCGAGAAGCGCGGCAAACTCATGGACGAATGCATCGCGATACTGCGCGGCGCGATGAGCGGCGAGTATTTCGAATACCACAGCGAGAACTACGACTTCGGACCGATGAAAATGCACCCGGTACCAAGCCGACCGGTGCCGATCATCGTCGGCGGCCATTCCAAGCCGGCCCTGCAGCGGGCGGCGCGGCTGGGCGATGGCTGGGTCTCAGCCAATACAGACTTCGCGACGCTCAAGGGCCTGATCGGTGAGCTCGATGCCCAGCGCCTCGCCGCCGGCACACGCGCGCGCGCGGACTTCGAGATCCACGGCTTCGATATGGCCGCGCAGAGCCTGGCTGACTTCAGGCGCCTTGGGGACCTCGGTGTCACGGATGCGTGCGTGGCGCCGTGGGGGTTCGATCCGACCGCAGCGCTCGCCGTGCAGCTGGACGGTATCCGTCGCTTCGGCGATGAAATCATCGCCCGCCTATAAGCGCCGCACCGCCGGCGAACCCAAGGACATCGTTAAGCTATGCGTCTGAAGGGTCGGGTTGTCCTGATCACCGGTGCCCGAGGATAGCCGCCCAGGTGCCGCTCAAGCGGTTCGGTGAACTGCGCGAAGTCGCCGACCTGGCACTGTTCCTGGGCTGCGATGAGTCGACCTACGTCCGCGGCAGCGGGATGTGCATCGACGGCGGCAAGGCTGCCGAGCTCTACGCGGCCGGTATGTGAGAACTGCATGAAGAAGAAAGCGCGCAAGTCCCCTACAGGTAGCAGCCCGCGCGCAAGCCGCCGGATGGCGCGGCGCGCACCATCCGCTACGACTGCGTCGCTGGCCGCGCGTATTGAGCGGCTCGAATCCATCGAAGAGATCCGCATGCTGGTGGCGAAGTACTCCCTCTCGCTTGACATGCGCGACCTCGATGCGCATGTGAACCTGTTTGCCCCCGATATCCGGGTCGGACGCGACCGGGTGGGACGTGCGCACCTGAAGGCATGGGTGGATGCAACGCTGCGCCACCAGTTCACCGGCACCTCACACCACCTCGGCGGCCACGTCATCGAGTTCAGCGACGCCGACCATGCCCACGGCGTGGTGTACTCCAAGAACGAGCATGAGACAGGTGATGAGTGGATCATCATGCAGATGCTCTACTGGGACGAGTACGAGCGCATCGCGGGCCGCTGGTACTTCCGCCGCCGCCTGCCTTGTTACTGGTATGCCACCGATCTCAACAAACCCCCGCTCGGGGACTTGAAGATGCGCTGGCCGGGACGCGAGCGCTACGAGGGTACCTGGCACGCGCTGTGGCCCAGCTGGAAGGAGTTCTGGGCCTCCCCGCCCCGCGGCGAGCCACAGGTGGCAGCCCCGGCGCCACTCGGGCAGTTCCTCAGGCGCCTGCGGCGCGGCGCCCCGGATCCCAAGATCCGTGTACGCTGAGGCATGACGGATCTTTTCAAACCGGTCGCACTCGGAAGTCTCGAGCTTACCAACCGCATCGTCATGGCGCCCATGACGCGTAACCGGGCGCTCGCGGGCGATCTGCCCGGAGAACTTGCGGTGCAGTACTACGGCGCCCGCGCCGCCGCCGGCCTCATCGTCACTGAGGGCACCCAGCCCAGCAAGCACGGCAAGGGTTACGCCCGCACGCCTGGCATCGCGACCGCAGAACAGGTGTCCGCCTGGCGGCGTGTCACCAACGCGGTGCACAACGCCGGTGGCCGCATCGTGCTGCAACTGATGCATTGCGGGCGCATCGCCAGCCACTACAACAAGGCCGCGGACGCGCGCACCGTGGCCCCATCCGCGGTGCGCGCCGCCGGCACTATGTTCACCGATGCGGCAGGACCGGTGGAGTTCGATATGCCCGAGGCGCTGACCGTCGGCGGCATCGCCGACGTCATCGGCGAGTACGCGCACGCGGCACGTCAGGCGCAGCGCGCCGGGTTCGACGGCATCGAGCTGCACGCTGCGTCCGGCTACCTGCCGATGCAGTTCCTCTCGACCGGCACCAACCTGCGCACGGACAACTACGGAGGCAGCCTCAAGGGGCGTCTGCGGTTCGTGATCGAGACGCTCGAGGCACTCATCGGCATGTTCGGTGCCGGGCGCGTCGGGCTACGCATCTGTCCGGGAAACCCCTTCAACGATCTGCAGGATGAGCACCCCAGCGAGACCTATGCGGCACTACTCAAGCAGGTGGCGCCGCTGGCGCTCGCCTACCTGCACGTGGTCCGTTCCCCGGACTCCGCGATCGACGCCTTCGCTCTGGCACGCGAGCACTTCGCGGGCGCCAAGATATTCAACGACGGTTTTGACTTCATGACGGGCAACGAGGCGGTGGACGCCGCAGGCGCCGCGGCGGTGTCATACGCGCGCGCCTTCATCGCCAACCCCGACCTCATCGTGCGCTGGCGCAACGGCTGGCCACTGGCCGCCTTCGACCGCAAGACGCTATACACCCCCGGAGCGGCAGGCTACACAGACTATCCGACACACCGGGCGTAGTGGCACCCGCTGCCGAGATCAGCGCCAGCTTGCTGGGTTGCGTGGGCCTCAGAACCAGCCGTCGTTGGCGCCATCCCACACGTCAATCTTCGGCAGACCGCGATCCATACTGTAAGTACCGAAATGTCCGGCGTAGAACGCCAGCGGCCGGCCCGCCGCGCGCTTCAGCGCCACCACCTCACCGATCACGATGAGATGATCGCCCCCCGGGTGCACCGCGTGCACGCGACAGTCGAAGCGGCACAGCGCCCCCTCGATATGCGGCGGATGCGGCTTGGCGCGCCAATGCTGGTCGACCTCGAACTTCTCGGCGGTGCGGCGCGCGAAGTGCACCGCCATGTCGCGCTGCTCGTGCGAGAGCACGTGTACGGCGAACAGCGCGCCGGGCCCAAAGGCGACGGCGCCGCTGCTGCTGTTTGACAGGCACCACAGCAGGAGCGGCGGCTCGAGCGACACTGAGCTGAAGGAATTCGCGGTAATGCCGACGGGCTCGCCATCCGGGCGCACTGCCGTGATGACGGTGACGCCCGTGGCGAACTCGCCGAACGCGTCGCGCAGTTGCCGCTGTGTGAAGGACGTGCTCAATGGGTCTCCGTTGCGCTCATTCACATGACCTTGGCCGGGTGCGGAACTCGCGGTGCACCCAGCATCTCGCGGTAGGACGGAGGGATGCGACCGCCCTCTTCCGTGATTCCGTAGCGGGCTGCAATCTCGGCGGAGATCAGGGTCTGGCCGCTGAAGCTCATGAGCTCCGGATCGCACGCCAGCGCGTGGATGATGCGCCCGTTGAACTGCGGCGTCTCCCCCTGGCGCAGGAACTCCTGGTACTGCTGCGGGCGATCGCGACCGGCGGCGGCCGTGCGCTCCGTCAGCTGTGGCCCGAGCCACAGCGAGAGCGCCGCAACCCCATGCGGGGCGAGATCGACCGCCATGTCGGCGGCGAACTTATCGACCCCGACCTTCTGTGCTCCGTATGCGGGTCCGTGCATGTAGCAGCTCGCGCCGAAGGATGAGGTGAAGACCATGAGTCCACGGCGCGCGCGCACCATCAGGGGCGCTGCAAAATAGCTGGCGACGTAGGCTGAGCGCAGTCCCACATCGAGGATGTCGGCAAGTTCCAGGGGCTTCTCCCAGAAGCCCCCCGGGTCAATCAGCGCATCGTGAATGCTGGCGGCGTTGTTGACCAGTAGGTCGAGGCGGCCCGAATCGAGGGCCACCTGCTCGAACAGCGCCTGCACGGCGGCGTCGTCGCGGTGATCGCAGGCCACGGCGACTCCCGTGCCGCCGAGTGCCGTGATCGCCGCAGCCGTCTCACCGATGGTGCCCGGCAGCGCCACGTCCTTCAGCCGCCCAAGACTTTCGGTAATCGAGCGCCCGCTCACGTACACGGTCATGCCGGCCGCCCCGAGCGCAAGTGCAATACCCTTGCCCGCGCCACGGCTGGCGCCGGTGACAACTGCGACCTTCGGCGCATCCGCTCGGGCCTGTGTCGGCGCAGCGCTCATCCGTCTGCCGCAGACTTGGCCAGATGCAGGAACAGCGGCCATTCGCCCCCGCCGTGCACGGCGAGCAGCGCACCGCTCACGTACGCCGCCAGCGGGGATGCGAGATAGAGGCAGGCGGCCGCGATGTCAGCCGGCTCGGCGAGGCGCCTGAGGCGGAAACATCGCACCCATACGCGCGATGCCGGCGTCCCCACCGTAGTGCTCGGCCGCATTCTCGGTGGCCACGAACCCGGCGATGATGCCATTGACGCGTACCTTCGGACCCCACTCCATCGCCAGACTCTGCGTCGCGTGCAGGAGGCCAGCCTTGGCCGCCCCGTAGGCGACGGTGGCCGGCGAGGGCCGGTCACCGGCGACGCTGCCGATGTTGATGATGCAGCCGCCCTCGGCCTGCGGCTGCATCAGCTGGTTCGCGCCCTGCGCGCACAGGAGCGGCGCGGTGAGGTTCAACTGGATGATGCGTTCGATGAGGCGCGCCGGCGCGGCCGCCAGCTCCCCCGGGGGTCCGCCGCCGGCGTTGTTCACCAGTACGTCGAGGCGCTGGTATTTGGCGGCGAGCTCTGCGTACAGGCGTCCGACCGCCTGCCCATCGCGCACGTCACAGGCAATGAAGTGGGCCTGCCGGCCATCGGCCCGCGGAAGCTCGGCCGGCACGCTGCGGCTGCAGATGACCACCTGCGCCCCGGCGGTGAGGAACGTGCGCGCGATGCCCGCGCCGATGCCGCGCGAGCCGCCCGTCACCAGGACCACGGCACCAGGCAGGCGGATCTCGGCCGTGGGCTTCAGCATGGGTCGCATCGTACGGTGTGGTTTGCTATTTTCAAAGCATGCACGCCGACATTCCTGCCACCATCCCGCGTGTGTTGGCGCGCGCCGCACGCCTTTTTGGCGACGCCCCGGCTATCGTCGAGGACACTCACCGACTCAGTTTCCGCGAACTCGAGACCCAGGCGCAGCACGCCACGGCCGCGTTTCTGGCCGCCGACATCCGCGCGGGCGAGCCGGTGGCGCTGTGGGCGCCCAACCGTGCCGAATGGGTGATCGCAGCGCTCGGGGCGCTCGGCGCCGGCGCGGTGCTGGTGCCCCTCAATACGCGACTCAAGGGGCGCGAGGCGGCTTTCATTCTGCGTCGCAGTGGCGCGCGGGTGCTGGTGACGGTCGATGAATTCCTCGGCACGCGCTACCCGCAGCTGCTCTCGGGCGAGGAGCTGCCGCGGCTTGAGCGCCTCGTGGTGCTCGCCGAGCGGCCAGCGCCGGCACCGGGCGTGACGCGCACCGAGAGCTGGCAGGAATTCCTCGCCGCCGGTGAGGCTATCCCCGCGGAAGTGGTGCGTGCCGCCCAGGAGCGGGTCGCCCCGGATGACGTGGCCGATATTCTCTTCACCTCCGGAACCACGGGCGAACCGAAGGGCGTGCTGAGCACGCATCGGCAGAACGTGCACGTGTTTCGCACCTGGAGCGAGTTCGTGGGCCTTGCGGCCGGCGATCGCTACCTGGCGGTAAATCCGTTCTTCCACAGCTTCGGCTACAAGGCCGGCTGGCTCGCAGCCCTGCTGCAGGGCGCCACACTTTATCCGCTGGCCGTGTTCGACGCCGGCCGGGCGCTCGACTGCATCGAGCGCGAGCGCATCAGCGTGCTCCCCGGTCCCCCAACGCTCTACCAGAGCCTGCTGGCACACGAGAGTCTGCCGCGCCGCGACCTGTCCTCGCTGCGTCTGGCAGTGACGGGCGCCGCCAGCGTGCCGCCCGTGCTGATCACGCGCATGCGCCGTGAGCTTGCTTTCAAGAGTGTGCTCACGGCCTACGGCCTGACCGAATCGACCGGTGTCGTCACCGTGTGCCCGCACGATGCCGACGATGAGACCGTCGCCAGCCGCTGCGGGATCGCCATCCCGGGGGTGGAGGTGCGCTGTGCGGACGCTACGGGACGCAGCGTTGCGCTCGGGGAGCCGGGTGAGGTGCTGGTGCGCGGCTACAACGTGATGCGCGGTTACTTCGAAGACCCGCGCGCGACCGCCGAGGCCATCGACCGCGACGGCTGGCTGCATACCGGCGATGTCGGTGTGCTCGATGAACGCGGGTACCTGCGCATCACCGACCGCATGAAGGACGTCTTCATAGTGGGCGGCTTCAACTGCTACCCGGCCGAGATCGAGAGGCTCCTCGCCGAGCACCCCGCGGTCGGCCAGGTAGCCGTTATCGGCGTGGCCGACGAGCGGCTCGGGGAAGTGTGCAAGGCATTCGTGGTGACGCGCCCCGGGACGACAGTGACCGAGGCGGCCCTCATCGCCTGGGCGCGCGAGAACATGGCGAATTACAAGGTACCCCGCTACGTCGAGCTCGTGGCGCAGCTGCCCGTGAACGCCGCTGGCAAGGTGCAGAAATTCGCGCTACGCGAACGCCACGCGGGCTGAGCCCACACCCTCAAGCTCCAGCCGGAACACATCCCCGGGCCGCGCCGGCTCGAGCGGCACGAGCGAGCCGGAAAGGATCACCTCACCAGCCTTGAGCGCCACGCCGTAGCTGCCCAGGGTATTGGCGAGCCAGGCCACTGAGGCGAGCGGGGACCCCTGCACCGCAGAACCCTGACCCTCCGACAGCGGCTGCTCGTTCTTCCAGACGCGCACCTTGAGGACGGCCAGGTCGAAGGCACGCGGGTCGGCGCGCTCTGCACCCAATACGAATACGCCGCAGGAAGCGTTGTCGGCGATGGTGTCGACGATGCGGATATCCCAGTTGGCGATGCGTGAGTCGACTACCTCGAAGCACGGCGCGATCGCCTGCGTCGCATCCAGTACGTCCTGCGGCGTGATGCCCGGGCCGCTGAGATCGCGGCGCAGGATCAGGGCAATCTCCGCCTCCGCGCGCGGCTGGATCAGGCGCGCGGCAATGTGCACGCTCCCGGCGTTGGGGATCAGCATGCGATCGGTGAGAAAGCCGAAGTCCGGCTGGTGAACGCCGAGCATGTTCTGCACCGCCGCACTCGTGACGCCGATCTTCTTGCCGATGACACGCTCACCGGCGCGCTCGCGGTGCGCCAGGATCCCGAGCGAGATCGCATAGGCATCGTCGATGGTGAATTGCGGGAAGCGGCTACGCAACGGCTCGACCGTGCGCTGCTCCTGCAGCGCCTGGTAGAGCTCGGCGGCAAGCTGCTCGTGCAGCGCGCGGCGCGCGCCGTCGGCTTCAGCCTTGGAGGAATTCGAGGACATAGCGGTTGAAGTCCGTGGCGCGCTCGATCATTGCCCAGTGACCCACGTGCGAGTACATGATGAAGCGGCTGTCGACGACCGCGCGCAGGATCTTCTCGTAGCCGCTCGAGGGGCAGAACTGATCCTCGACGCCCCAGAAGCCCAGCACCGGACAGCGGATCTTCCACAGCTCCGGCGACAGATCCGGAATCATCATGCGCCCCAGCACGTCTTTGGGCTGCGTCTGCAGCACGTTGAAGCGTTCTTCGACCAGTTCGTCGGTCACGAACTTCGGGTCGTAGGAGAGCAACTCCAGCAGACCCTTAAGTCCCTTCCTGTCAAAGCCTGCGCCGGTGAACTGCGACACCATCTTCTGGATGCCCGGCATCTTGAAGTAGGTCTCGCGCGACTCAATGCCGCCAGGTCCCATCAGCACCAGCTTCTCCACGCGCTCAGGATGGTCGATGGCGAACTTCATCGAGATTGCCCCGCCGAGGGAATTGCCGATGAGGATGCTGCGGCGGATCTCTAGCTGATCGAGGAATTCGCGCAGGCTCTGCACGAACAGCTCGAGCGTGTAATCGATGCCGGTTGGCTTGGAGGACCAGCCGAAGCCGATCATGTCGGGCATCACCGAGCGGTAGCCGGCCGCGGCGATGACTTTGTAGTTGGGCGCGAAGTTGCTGTACGCGTTTACGCCCGGGCCGCTGCCGTGCACCCATACCACCGGCGGACCCTTGCCCTCCTCCAGGTAGTGCATCTCGTAGCCGTGGTGCAGCTTCACGACGTGACCGTAAGGGGGGGTCGGCGGACGGTGGTGCGACATGGAGCGCTCCTTGGGAGATATACGGAAGGCCAAATACGCAGCTTATTTGCCATCAGTCGCTGCAATTGCGACTTTGACGGTATTTTACACCACGTGATGCGTAATTAGGTAACCTGAAAAGTACGAATCTGATTGTGCGAAGGCCGCGGCCCGGCTATATTTCATTTTGATCCGGAATCCGTTCTGATCCTAGTTCCAAAGTGCCGGAGGTCCCTATGGCCACCCCTGCCGCGATCGCGGCCGCCGTTCCTACCCGCGAAACCCTCATCGAGCGCGCACGGGGCCTGATCCCGGTACTGAAATCGCGCTCGGAAGCCGCCACGGCGGCGCGCACCCTGCCCCAGGAGACGATCCGGGACCTGCAGCAAGCGGGCTTCTTTCGCGTGCTGCAGCCCAAGCGCTACGGTGGCTACGAGCATGATCCGCAGGTGTTCTTCGACATCCAGATGACGCTCGCGGAAGGCTGCATGTCGACCGCCTGGGTGTACGGGGTCATTGCCGTGCATCCCTTCCAGCTCGGACTGTTCGATGCCAAGGCGCAGGCGGACGTGTGGGGCAAAGACGAGGCGACGCTCGTGTCCTCCTCCTACCAACCGGTGGGCAAGGTCGAGCGCGTGGACGGGGGCTTTCGACTCTCAGGCCGCTGGGGTTTCTCGAGCGGCTGCGAACACTGCGACTGGGTGTTCCTGGGCGCGCTCATTCCGCCGCTCGAGGCCGGCGGTCCGCCCGAGATGCGCACCTTCCTGCTGCCGCGCAGCGATTATCAGATCGTGCACGACTGGAACGTCTTTGGACTGCAGGCCACCGGCAGCCACGGCATCCTCGTGGACCAGGCGTTCGTGCCCGAGCACCGCACCATGAAGGCGCTCGATGGCTTTCTGTGCAAGAACCCCGGTCAGGCCGTAAACACCGCCCCGCTCTACCGGCTGCCGTGGGCACAGGTTTTCGTGCGCGCGGTCTCGAGCGCGGCGATCGGCTCGCTGCAGGGGGCTCTCAACGCCTTCGTCGGCATCGCCGCCAAGCGCGTCTCCACCGTTACCGGCAAGTCCACCAAACTCGATCCGTTTGCGCTCAACGCCGCCGCGCGCACTCAATCGGCGATTCTGGAGATGAAGACCGTACTCATGAAGAGCTTCGATGACATGATGGCCACCATCCGCGCCGGCAAGGAGATTCCGGTGCCGGACCGGATCCGTTACCGCTTCGAGTCCTCCCAGGTCGTACGCCGCTGTGGCGCGCTGTGCGATGAGCTCATGCCGCTCCTGGGTGGCCGCGCCATCTACATGGACAGCCCGGTGGTGCGCTACTGGCTCGACATCAATGCCGCCCGCGCTCACGTGGCCAACGATCCGGCCATTATCGGCACTTCCCTGGGCGCACTCTACGTGGGCGAGAACGTGCAGGAGTTCTTCGTCTGAAGCGCCGGGGCTAGAGCGATGGAAAAGATCAATGCGGCCCTCATCGGCTCGGGCAACATCGGCACCGACCTCATGTACAAGGCGCTGCGCAGTTCCTGGATCAAGCCGGTATGGATGGTCGGCATCGACACCGCCTCTGACGGCCTCGCCAAGGCGCGTGAGCAGGGACTGTCCACCACCGCCGAGGGTATCGATGCACTGCTGCCGCACCTGAAGCGCGACGGCATCCGCATCGCTTTCGACGCCACGAGTGCCTACGTGCATGCGGAGAACGCCGAAAGCTCGCCGCGCACGGCGTCGTCGTCATCGACCTCACCCCCGCGGCGATCGGTCCTTACTGCGTACCCTCGGTCAATCTCGCCGAGCACGTCGGCAAGCGCGAGATGAACGTGAACATGGTCAGCTGCGGCGGGCAGGCCACGATCCCGATCGTGGCCGCCGTGGCACGCGTGCAGAGCGTGGCTTACGCCGAGATCGTGGCGACGGTTGCCTCGCGGTCCGCCGGCCCCGGCACCCGCAAGAACATCGACGAATTCACCCGCACCACGGCGAGTGGCATCGAGAAGGTGGGCGGCGCCAAGCGCGGCAAGGCCATCATCATCCTCAATCCGGCCGAACCGCCGCTCATCATGCGCGACACCGTGCACTGCCTCACCGAGAGCGAGCCCGATCAGACCGGCATCCGTGCCTCCATCGAGGCCATGATCGCGCAGGTGCAGAAGTATGTGCCGGGTTACACCCTGAAGAACGGCCCGGTGTTCGACGGCAAGCGGGTCTCCACCTATCTCGAGGTCGCCGGCCTGGGTGACTACCTGCCCAAGTACGCCGGCAACCTCGACATCATGACCGCGGCGGCCCTGCGCACCGGGGAGCTGATCGCGGAAGAAATATCCGGCGGCGCCTTCGCCGCTACCGCGAGGGCCTCATGAATCTGTCCGGCCGCAAAGTGACGCTGCACGACATGTGTCTGCGTGACGGCATGCACCCGAAGCAACACCAGATCACGCTCAAGCAGATGGTGGACGTCGCCACCGGGCTTGACCGCGCTGGCGTGCCGCTCATCGAGGTCACGCACGGGGATGGCCTGGGCGGGGCCTCGGTGAACTACGGCTTTGCAGCCCACAGCGACGAGGACTATCTGCGCGCGGTGATCCCGAAGCTCAAGCACGCCAAGGTCTCGGCTCTGCTGCTGCCCGGCATCGGCACGGTCGAGCACCTGAAACTCGCCTACGACTGCGGCGTCGGCACCGTGCGCGTTGCCACCCACTGCACGGAGGCGGATGTCTCCGAGCAGCACATCTCGGGCGCGGCGAAGCTCGGACTCGACACCGTCGGCTTCCTCATGATGGCGCACATGATCGAGCCGGAGGCCCTGGCGCAGCAGGGCAAGCTCATGGAGAGCTACGGCGCAAACTGTATCTATTGCACCGATTCGGCCGGCTATATGCTGCCCGCCGACGTCACGGCGCGCATCGCCGCGTTGCGCGCGATCCTCAAGTCCAGCACCGAGATCGGCTTTCACGGCCACCACAACATGGCGATGGGTATCGCCAACTCCCTGGCCGCCATGGAGGCTGGTGCGATGCGCATCGACGGCTCGGCCGCAGGGCTTGGGGCCGGTGCCGGCAACACGCCGCTGGAGGTGTTCAATGCGGTCGCGACCCGCATGGGCATCATTACCGGCGTGGACGTCTTCAAGCTCATGGACGTGGCAGAAGATCTCGTGGTGCCCATGATGGATCAGCCGATCCGCATCGACCGCGACTCCCTCATCCTCGGCTACGCGGGTGTCTACTCCTCGTTCCTGCTGTTCGCCAAACGCGCCGGCGCCAAATACGGCGTGCCCTCGGCCGACATCCTGGTGGAGCTCGGGCGCATGAAGACCGTGGGCGGCCAGGAGGACCTGATCGAGGACCTCGCCATCAACATGGCGCGCGACCGCAAGCGCGCCTGAGAAGAGCGCGGGACGCACAGCATGGCCGTCGATCCGACCATACGCGCGTTCCTGATGTCACCGATGGCGCAGCTGCCACCGCCCGAGCAGCTCGGTGTCCAGGGACTACGTGCACTGCTGCTGCAGTATCCGGCACCGAAGCTCAACCCGCCGATCCACAGCGTGCGCGATCTGCGGGTGAAAGGCGCAGCCGGCGACATGCAGGTGCGCCTCTACCGGCCCTCGGCGGCGGCCCGCCTGCCGCTGATCGTCTACTTCCACGGCGGCGGATTCGTCATCTGCACGCTCGACATGTACGACGACCTGTGCCGCACGCTCGCCACAGCCTCGGATTGCGCGGTGGCCTCGGTGGACTACCGGCTGGCTCCCGAGACGCCCTTTCCCGGTGCGGCCGAGGATTGTTATCTCGCGCTCAGGAGCCTCGCCGCGCAGGCCGATGAGCTCGGAATCGACCCTGCCCGCATCGCTGTCGCCGGAGACAGCGCCGGGGGCAACCTGGCCACAGTCAGCGCATCGCTGGCGCGCGACCGTGGCGGCCCGGCGCTGCGCTACCAGGCCCTCATCTACCCCTGCCTCGATCCGACCTGCAACAGCGCCTCGCAGAGGGAACTCGCAACCGGCTACTGGCTGACGCGGAATACGATGCTGTGGTACTGGGATCAGTACCTGCAGTCACCCGGGGATGCAGCCAATCCCCTGGCAGCGCCCGCGCAGGGCTCACTGGCGGGCCTGCCGCCTGCGACCGTGGTTACCGCGGAGTGCGACCCGCTGCGCGATGAAGGCGAGGACTACGCGGACCGGCTGCGCGCGGCTGGCGTCGCGGTCGTGGCCCGGCGTTATCTGGGTATGATCCACGGCTTCGTCAGCATGCCGTACCTGACCGCCAGCGCGAACCGCGCACTGGCGGATCTGGGCGCGGACCTCAAGGTGGCGCTGAGCGCCTAGGCCTTCACGATCACCGACGAGCCGTGGCCAAACAGGCCCTGGTTCGCCGTGATACCGACCTTTGCGTTCGCGACTTGCCGCTCACCGGCCTCGCCGCGCAGCTGCCACACGAGTTCGCATACCTGCGCCAGCGCCTGGGCCGGCACCGCTTCGCCGAAGCAGGCCAGGCCGCCGCTGGTGTTCACCGGAATGCGTCCGCCGAGACCGGTGGCGCCGCTGCGCAGCAGTGCCTCAGCGCCCCCGGGCTCACACAGCCCGAGGTACTCGTACCAGTCGAGTTCCATCGAGGCGGCCAGGTCATAGACCTCGGCCAGCGACAGATCCTGCGGACCGAGTCCCGCCTCCTCGTAGGCACGCGCTGCAATGGAAGCGCGGAAGGAATGGCTGGCCACCGCCGCGGCCGAGTCGGTCGCGATATCCGGCATCTCCACCTCGTTGCTGGCAAAGCGCGGCGTCACCGTGGAAATGGCGGCGATGCGCGGGGCCCTGGCACCGCGCCGCCGGGCGTACTCAAGACTCGAGAGCACCACGGCGGCCCCGCCGTCGGAAGTGGCGCACACGTGCAGCAGTCGCAAGGGATCCGCGACCATCGCCGATGCCCGCACTTCCTCTGCGGTAAAGCGCTTGCGGTAGCGCGCGTTGGGATTGGCGGCGCCGTGTGCGGCGTTCTTCACTTTGACGGCGGTGAAGTCCTCCAGCGTCGCGCCGTAAAGCTCCATGCGCCGGCGCGCATACAAAGCAAAGTAGGTCGGATTGGTGATTCCTAAGTGAAAACGCACCCAGTCCGGATCATCCGGGCGGTAGCCTGCCATCGGTGCCAGGAAGCCCTTGGGGGTCGTGTCGGCGCCCACCACGAGGGCCACATCGCAGCCGCCGGCGAGGATCTGGGCGCGCGCCGCGGCGAGCGCCTGGGAACCCGACGCGCAGGCCGCGTAGGAGGTGTTGACCTGCGCGCCCTGCCAGCCGAGCGCCTGCGCGAAAGTCGCCCCCGCCACGTAGCCCGGATAGCCGCAGCGCATGGTTGCCGCCCCGGAGATGAACTGCACGTCCTGCCAGGGAACGGCGGCATCCTTGAGTGCCGCGCGTGCCGCGTGCACGCCGTATTCGACGAAGCTGCGCCCCCACTTGCCCCAGGGGTGCATGCCGATGCCCAGTATCGCCACCTCCTGGGTCATGCGCCGACCCGCGGCTTCCACTTCCAGACCACTTTGTCGGTGGTGCCTTCCGAGTAGAGTGTCTCGAGCACCAGCTCGACCGGCATGCCGACCTTGAGCTCGGTGACGTCCACACCAGCGACCACCTGGCCGAGCACGATCATGCGTTCGGCGGCGAGCTCCACGGCGGCAATCGCGAATGGCACGAACGGGTCACTCGCCACGTAAGGCGGCGGGGGCTGGTAGCAGGCGTTGGTGAAGGACCAGATCCGCCCGGTGCGGCTGAGCTCTACGTCCTCGAAACCCGTGCCTTCACAGGCGGGGTTGCGGCAGTAGGTCGCCAGGCGCGGAAAGAAATAGGTGCCGCAGCTGCGGCAGCGCGAACCCAAAAGATGCGGCGCCTCATCCAGGGTGTACCAACCCTCGATGGCGGCCACCCGGGTCCGGGTGCCATCGTGCGGATGTTCCGCGCTCACCGGGACATCACGACGCCGGCGGTGATGCCGCCATCGACCACGAATTCGCTCCCCGTGGTGTAGGAGGATTCGTCACTGGCGAGGAACACCACGGTGGGCGCGATCTCCGCCGGATCGGCCATACGCCCCAGTGGGGAATTCTCAAAAGGTGCAGCCCCGAGCACCTGTACGGGCACGTTGAAGGACTCCGCCAACAGCGGCGTCAGCATCGCGCCCGGGCACACCACGTTGACACGCACCTTGTGCGGTCCAAATTCGATGGCGGCCGCCTTGGTCATGCCCACTACCGCATGCTTGCTCGCGGTATAGGCCAGAGCCAGCGGCACTCCTTCGATGCCGGCGGTCGAGGCGATGTTGACGATCGAGCCGCCGCCGGCGTCGCGCATCGCGGCGAAGCAGGTGCGCATGCCGAGGAAGGTGCCGAGCTGGTTGATGCGGATGATCTGCATGTACTCATCCACGCTCTGGTCGAGCGTGGGCTTGGTGCGATAAATGCCGGCGTTGTTCACCAGGATCCGCACCGGTCCGCCGCAGCGCTCATGGGCGGCGGCAGCGGCGGCGCGCCATTCGCTCTCGCTGGCGACATCGAGGTGGACATAATGAGCCCGCGCGCCGAGTGATGTGGCCAGCGCGCGCCCTTCGTCGTCGCGCACGTCCGCAAAGACCACCTGCGCGCCCTCTTCGTGAAGCCGGCGGCCGATGCTCGCACCCAGCCCGCGTGCCGCCCCGGTCACCAGGGCTACCTTGCCAGCAAGACGTGTCATGGAACTCCTCGAGTGCCTGCGCGGTCACTTAGCCCGGTAGCGTAACGGTGCACCCACCGTGGTCGGCATCACTCATATAGAGTACTCTTTATTAATAGCTCACTGACCGCGTCTGCGCCCCGTTGCAATCATCCATGAGTCGATCTCCCGCCTCGCGCGCCCTCAGCCGTTCCGCTTCCGGTGCCAGCAGTGCCGCCGAGACTAGCGCCGCGCTCGATCTGCGCGAGCGCCTGACGCTCTTGATGCACGAGGGGGCCCTGGAACCGAAGCGCTGGCGCGAGTTCCTCGAGGCGCTCGGGCAGCGCATGAAGGGCGCGGCCACGTTGCTGCTGCGCTCGCCGCACGTTGCGGAGGCGGGACTGCTGTATTCCTGGGGCGGAAGCGATGAGGTGCTGGCGCAATACGCGCACAACTACTTCCCTTCCGATCCCTTCGTGAACCTGCCGGAGAAACAGGTTATTACGCTGCACGATTTCGTCGGCGCTGAGAAGCTCGAGCGCAGTCGCTTTTACATCGAGTACCTCGTGCCCTGGGACGCGATCTACAACATGGGCGTGGATCTGCGCGACGGGGACCGGCTGTACGCGCGGCTGCGCCTGACGCGCGGGCGTCAGGCCGGCAACTTCACCGCGAGCGAGAAGCGCTTCGTCGAGTCCCTGGTGCCGCATTTCGATATCGCGATGCGCACTCATGCCGCGCTTGATGTGACCAAGATGGAGCGTGCCATCTACGCGGACGCCATGGATCATCTGACGCTGGCCACGGTGATCCTCGATGCTTCCGGACACGTGATCCACATGAATGCTTTGGCGCGCGACATCGTGCATCGCCAGGACGGCATTACACTCGCCAACGACACCCTCGCCCTCACACACCCCGCTGACGCGCAGCGTCTGCGCGATGCCATCAGCCGTGCCATCACGGTCGGCCGCGCCGCCAAGCCCGGCATCGTCGAGGTGTTGCGGGCGCGACGCCCCTCTGGCGCCGGGCACTACGGCATGATGATCCGCCCGGCGGCTGGCGCGGTCGGCGCCGAGGAGCAGACGGTAAGTCCTGCGGTCGCGGTATTCATCAGCGTCGAGGAAAATTCGCAGTCGCCACCGCCGGTGGAGACGATCCGCAAGCTCTTCGAACTCACGCACAAGGAAGCGCAATTGGCGCTGTGCCTGGCGAACGGGCGCAGCCTGCAGGAGGCCGCCAGTGATCTGGGCATCACCCTGAATACCGCGCGTGCCCACCTGCGCTCGACGTTCTCCAAGACCGGCATCGACCGGCAAGCGCGCCTGGTACGCGCCATACTAAGAAGCGTCGCGCAACTCGGCGGCTAGTGGTTCTCGGCCGCGATCTCGAAGCGGTCAAGATAGAAGCGGAAGCGCCCACGCAGCTGGTGCGGGTCGAGGTCGAAATCGCGCTTGAGCTCGTAGAGCACCTGCCCGGCCTTGCCGCGCGGATGCGCTGCCAGGTAATGCTCGAGCGCAGCGCGCGCCTGGGCGGTCAGCGGCAGCTGCGCCTTGGTGTAGACCTCCTCCAGAATCTTCCACGGATCGCGCATGAAAACGTGGAACGGGCAATCGACGCTGCGACCGGGCCGGGCCAGCTCCCGATCGCGCACGCAGCTGCGCAGCAACTGCTCGATGCGTGCCACCCAGTAATCGCGCAGCCATGCCATCTCGACCTTCGGGCGCTGCATGCGCTGGGTGTAGGCCTGCATCGTGATGGTGGACTGGATGACGGCGACCGGATCGCGGTGCGTGAACACCACCGTAGCATCCGGGAACACCTTGAGCAGCACCGGCAGCTGCTCCAGGTGCTGGGGGCATTTAAGCACCCAGCGCTTGCCCGGCTGGCCGCGCTGCCACTGCAGTAACTGCAGCACGCGCTTCAGGTATTCGTAGTGCGGCGTCTGGTCGGTGGCGAGGTAATGATCGCGCCAGCGCGGTGACATGCTCAGCCACTCGAAGTTGTAGGAGGCGAAATCCGGCCCCATGAGTTCGAGCTCTTCATGGATGTGATCCGGCTCCATGGGATGCATCGAGGCCAGAAGCGGCGTGACCTGCCGCATGCCCTGCCAGGCAGCCGCGCAACGTGCGTAGCGCGGATCGGTGCCGTCGGCGAGCGTCGCCTCCCCGGCAAGCGCGACCGGTTCGTAAGACTCCCACAGCGGCAGGGAGTGGAAGCGCGGGTCCGCGGCCAAGAGGTTCACCAGGTGCGTGGTGCCGGAACGCGGCAGACCGGTGACGATGACCGGCCGGTCGATCTTCTCGGTCAGTACCTGCGGGTGGCGCTTGAGCGTGTCGTGGATCAGCAGCCGGTTGCTGGCGTAGCGCGCCAGGTAGCTGAACAACACCGCCCGATGCATGGCCGTGAGCGGGCGGTCCGCGTCCCATTCCCCGCACAGCAGATCCAGTCGCTCACGAAAGTCCTGCGAGCCGAAGTCATCGAGTCCAGTGCGCGCGCGCGCGGTCGCCAGCACCGCGGCGCTCGTGAGTTCGACCGGCTGCGTCTCGCCCCAGGCGAGCGCGGCGCGCTGCGCCTCGTCAAGCCGTGGCTGCGCCAGATCATCGATGCGGATGTCGTCGCTCACCGCCGTCTCACCCGACGATCGAGTAACCGCCGTCGACCAGTACCGTCTGCCCGGTGATGTAGCTGGCCGCCGCACTGGTCAGGAACAGGACCGCGCCGGCCACGTCCTGGGGCTGGCCGACACGTTTGAGCGGCGTACGTGCCAGCACCGGAGCCATCATCGCCGGGATCTTGAGCATCTGTGCAGTCATGCGGCTCTCGGTGACGCCGGCGGCCACGGCGTTGACGCGGATATTCTCCTTCGCCCAGGTGATGCTGAGAGTCTTCACCAGCTGCACGAGCCCCGCCTTGGCCGCCCCGTAGGCGGGCACCACTTCCAGTCCGAAGAAGGACGTCAGGGAGGCGATGCCGATGACGCTGCCACCCCCAGGGAGCTTACTCGCGGCGAGTTTCAGCTTCAGTGCCTGCGACATCCGATACACGCTCGCAAGATTCACCTGCAGCCCCTTCTCGAATACCTCCGGGTCGTACTCGTTCTGCATCATGAAGTTCGCCCCGGCGTTGTTCACCACGATGTCCAGCCGCGGCAGCTGCGAAGCCACGGCCTCGATCTGCGCCTTGTCCGTGAGGCTGAGCTGCAGGTAGCGATAGCCATTGAGGTCGGCGTCGTAGTCCTGCAGCGTCTTGCGGGTACCGGTGATGGTGACTTCCGCCCCCGCATCGCGATATGCCGCGGCGATGCCGGCGCCGATGCCGGAGGTGCCCCCGGTCACGAGTACGGTGGCGCCGCGATAGTCGTAGCGAACGTTGGCCCAGGTACTCATGGTCACCCCTTAGTTAGTCAGCCACCCAGATCGATCACCTGTACCGGGTCATTCCCCTGCCAGGCACGCGCGGCGGCGAGGCGCGCCTCGAAGCCTGCGCGCATCACCGCATTCATTTCGATGAACTCTAGCAGGAGCTTCGGTTCGCGGGGGTCTTCCACGTAGGCGACGCGGGTCACCTCGTTGGCCGCCTCAAAGCAGGCATTCATGCCGCGCGCCTGTGCGCGCATGACGTCCGCCGCGACGTCCTCACAGAACCAGGCCACATGGTGCATGCCGATGAGCGGCGCACCGGAGGGGGCCCGGTAGGGCGAGGCGCCCGGGCCGACAGGCTCGATGAGCTCGATCTCCATGCCGTCCTGATAGCCGAGCGCCACGTGCATGCGCACCGTAACCGCTTCAGCGCGCAGGCGCCCCTGCATGGCCACATTGCGGAAGCAGGTCCATGGACCCACGCCGCTGATCCGCAGCCAGCTGGCAACGCTGGCTTGCAGATCGGCGACCACCCACGCGATCTGACGAATCGGACCAAACGAGTGTGCCCTCATGATTCACCCTCCCCGAGCGCCACCGCCGCGCTGTCACCGGCGCGCGGTTTTGCCGCTAAACTCACCCACGGCGCACCCGGTGCCGAACTGTGAGAGTGCCGATGGAGAAGCTGCTCTATGCGTTCTGGCGGGGCCCCGAGAGTGCGACCATGCTCAGCGAGCGCTTCCGCAACGAGCTCGTGCCGCGTATCCACGCACTCGGCGCCGAACGTCTGCAGTTCAACATCGCCGATTTCGACGACCTGAGCGGCACGCTGGTCAATTTCTCCCTGCACAGCACCAAGCCGCCACCTGACGGCATCATCAGCTTCTGGCTGAGCAGTTGTTACCGGCGCGCGCCCGTCGAAGGGCTGCTGTCGGACGCCTTCGCCCGCATCGCAGGCTACGAAGTCACCGAGTCCACGATTCTGCCTAACCAGCTGCACCCGCCGCGTCATGGCGAGCGCACCTACGGCTTCAGCCAAGTGACTTTCCTGCAGGTGCCCCCGCGGCTTTCGTTCGAGGCCTGGCGCCGCGTCTGGTTCGAGGAGCACACGCCCGTCGGCATCGACACCCAGGCCAATTTTCTCTACGTGCACAACGTGGTGACGATGCCACTCACCGCCCAGGCGCCGCCCTTCCGGGGAATCGTGGAGGAGTGCTTTCCGCCGCAGGCGCTGCGCGACTCGCAGGTCTTCTACAACGCGGTCGGTGATGAGGCACGGCATCAGCGCCACCAGCAGCGGATGATGGAGAGCTGTGCGAAGTTTATCGACTTCGATCGCATCGACGTCATCGCCACCAGCGAGTATCGGCTGCACGGCGGCCACGAACCCTCACGGTAGGCGTGTCAGCCGAAGTACGCCTGGCCGCCATCGAGCGGCAGGGTCGCACCGGTCACATAATCCATCCCCGGGCTGACGAGGGCTACCACGGCGCGGCCGATGTCGGTCTCGCAATCCCCCACGCGCTTCAGCGCCACTGTCTCGAAGAAGGTTTTCGCCTCCGGATCGCGCTTGATCCAGGCGGCGAGCGCGGGCGAGGCCGCCAGCGGTGCGACGTTGTTGACGCGAATGTTGTCGCGCCCCCACTCCGCGGCGGCCGCCCGCGTCAGCGCACGTATCCCCTGTTTCGCCACCGTGTACGCGCCGTAGTTCGAGGCATCCCAGCGCACGGAAGCGGATGTGACGAGATTGACGATGTTGCCACCGCCACGGGCCTTGAGGTGCGGGTAGCACGCGCGCATGAAGCGAAACGACGCGAGCGGCCCGGAATGGATGCCGCGCATGAAGGCCTCGTCATCGAGCGTCAGCAGCGGGCCAAAGGCGCCGTCGTAGGCGTTGTTGACCAGGATGTCGAGGCCACCGCAGGCCTCGACGGTACGCGCTACCGTACGGATGATGTCCTCGGCCTTGAAGACATCGCAGGTGATGGCCATCGCCTGGCCGCCGCGCTGCACGATGCTCTGCGCCGTTGCGGCAACTTTGGCCTCGGTACGCCCGGCCGCTACCACCATGACACCGGCCTGCGCCAGCGCGAATGCAATGCCCTGCCCGACGCCCTGACCGGCGCCCGTCACGAGGGCTGCCCTGCCGGTGAGCTCAGCCATTCTTGGCTGCCGGTGGCTTCACGCGCGCAAGCCAGTGCGCGGTGAGCTTGGGCGGCTCGTCGAAAGGCTCGACCTCCTCGTACACCCGTTCGTACACGGACTCCGCGATACGCCACTGTCCTTCGAACTTAGTGTACTTGTCGCGGTAGATGGCGCTGCCAGTGGTACGCACCTTCTGGGCGAGATTGATGAAGATATCGGTGAGGTACCAGATGCCCGTCGCCGTCGTCTCGGTGAGGACGTCGATCTCCGGGTGATGCCCGGTATGACAGGCCACAGCGTTGGCATTGAAGGATCCGGCGATCGACTCGAGCACTTTCTCGCGCCCCTGGATCTGCCAGCGATAGCTGCCACCTATGTAGTCGACCTGCACGTCCTCCATGAACAGATCGCGCAGCGCTGCGATGTCGCCCATGTCCATGTTGCGCCAATAGCGATACTTGAGGCGGCGGATGAGTTCAATATCTTCCAGACGAAGCGCCATGTGACCCCCTAGAGCGCATTGCAGCGGACGCGATCTACGCCATCGTACAAGCTGCATTGCCTTTCGAATCTACCTTATCCTTATCAGGGTACATCGCCAAAACAGAGTACTCCACCGTGTCCGACCCCCTGCGCCATTCATTAAGTCACCCGGCAGCACTGCAGCAGGTTCCCCGCTGGGACTACGAGAGCGATGTCATCGTGCTCGGCTTCGGCGCGGCGGGTGCCTGTGCGGCACTGGAGGCCGCGCGCGCGGGCGCGCGCGTGCTGTTGGTGGAGTGCGCCGGCGGCAACGGCGGCACCTCGGCGCTCTCGGGCGGCGAGATCTACCTCGGCGGAGGTGGCGGTACGCCGATCCAGCGTACGGCCGGCTTCGATGATGCCAGCGAGGATCTCTATGAATATCTGGTGATGGTCGGCGGCCCGAATGCCGATACCGCCAAGGCACGCCGCTATGCCGATCACTCCCTTGAGCACTTCAACTGGCTCACAGCGCAGGGCATCGAATACAAGAACAGCTACATCGCCGAGCGCTGCATCGAGCCCGCCACTGATGACTGCCTCATCTGGTCGGGGAGCGAGGAGGCGTGGCCGTTTGTCGAGCGGGCGCGGCCGGCGCCGCGCGGCCACTGCCCGAAGTTCCTCGGCATGGGCGGCGGTCGCTACGTGATGGACAAGCTGGCCGCGCAGGTCCAGGCCGCGGGCGTACAGGTGCTCTACAACGCGCGTGCCCTCGCGCTCGTGGCAGAGGACGGTCGCGAGGTCCATGGCCTGATCTTACGCATCGATGGTGCCGAGCGCTTCGCGCGCGCCCGGCGTGCCGTGGTGCTGTGCGCCGGCGGCTTCATCATGAACCGCGAGATGGTGAAGCAGCACGCCCCGTTACTGCTGCGCTCACAGTTTCCGCTGGGAACCGTGGACGATGGCTCCGGGATACTCTTGGGCGCGAGCGTCGGCGGCACGGCCATGAACATGAGCGAGGGCTTTGCCACCATTCCGTGGTACCCGCCCGGTTCGCTGGTCAAGGGCATCTTCGTCAACGGCCAGGGCCAGCGCTTCATTAACGAAGACTGCTACCACGGTCGCGTCTCGAATTACATTCTGCGTCAAAGCGGCGACCGCATCTGGCTGCTGGAAGACCACGCGACCTACGCAACTGGTGAGATGCAAACGCTCGCCAAGATGGAGATCGGCGCGGCCGGCGAGACCTGGGAGGAAGTTGAGCGGGAACTTAAGCTACCGCAGGACTCGCTGACCGCCACCGTGCGGCTCTACAACCACTATGCCGCCCAGGGCACGGACCCGCTGTTTCACAAGGCACGCAAGTGGCTCAAACCCCTGAACGAACCTCCGTTCGTGGCCATCGACTGCCGTGTCGATCATTGCTTCTACGCCTCCTTCACGCTCGGCGGACTGGATACCCTGCCCACGGGCGAAGTACTCGATGCCGGCCGCAAGATCATCGGCGGACTGTTTGCCGCCGGCCGCACCGCCTGTGGGCTGCCGCGCTGGGGCGAGGGGTACAGCTCCGGCCTGTCGCTGGCGGATGCGACGTTCTTCGGTCGCGAGGCCGGCCGGCGCGCGGCCACGACCATGCGCTAGACCTGCCTGATCCCTTACCCTGATCCTCCTTCAGCGCTGCTCCAGGACGCGCACTGCCAGAGCCTGCAGCTCGCGCAGCGCGGTCGCGCGCCCGCTCAGACCCTCCTCATCAGTCAACGAGCTCGCGGCCTTCATGAGCTGCAGCACCACAATGGCCCGGTCGCGCGCAGCCTCCGACGACAACGTCGGTGAGCGCGCACGCAGGATCGCGGCGATACGCCTGCGCAGCAGATAGCGGAAGGTCTCGCGGCGCGTGCGCTCGTCCATCCGAGCCTCCGCCAGTGGCATCGTCGCGGCTCGCTCCTGTGGATGGCCCCGCAGCACGCTGAACAGACCCTCGACCAGGGCGCGAGTGTCGATATCACGCGCGCGCGCCTGCAGCGCCTCGAGGTCTGCCGCCAGCAACGCGACATAGTTCTGCACGAGCGTATCGGCCAGAGCCTCCTTGGAAGGGAAGAACTGGTACAGCGAGCCGATAGGCGCTCCGGCACGCGCCGCAATCTCGGTCATCGTTGCGGCCTCGTAGCCCTTCTCTGAAAAGACCGCCGCACCCGCCGCGAGCAGCTCCGCCACCCGCTGTTTGCCGCGCTGACGCTTGGGCGCACGTGCCGCTGCGACCTCCGCCTCACTTGACATTTATGAGCCTCGCCTCATAATAATATGTATATGAGGATACCCTCATGATATCGGCCAGTCGAGGCGATTGTACGCTTCTTCGGCGCGACCCCTAGCCACAGGAAATCTTGTGCAACTCAACGCGAAGACAACGGCCCTGATTTTAATCGACCTGCAGAAGGGCGTGCTCGCCAGGCCGACCGCGCCCCACTCCGCCGCGCTCGTCTATGAGCGCTCGAAGCGGCTTGCGGCGCGCTTCGCGCCGCCGGCGGCCTTGTGGTGTGGGTGCGGGTGTCCTTCGCCAGCGACTTCGCCGATGCGCCGCGTGCGAAGGTCGATGAGCCAGGCAACTTGAGCGCCTTGCCACCCGGCTGGGATAAGTTTCCCGAGCCCCTGCACCCCGCCGATGTGATGGTGACCAAACGTCAGTGGGGCGCCTTTTACGGTACCGATCTCGATCTGCAGCTGCGGCGCCGGGGCGTGCGCACCATTGCACTGGGCGGCATCGCCACCAGCATGGCGTCGAATCCACGGCACGCAGTGCCTGGGAGCACGCCTACGAACTCATCATCTGCGAGGATCTGTGCACCGATCTCAGCGCTGAGACGCACGCCTCCAGCTTCAAACACATCTTCCCGCGCTTGGCGCGCATCGCGAGTTCGGAAGCCGTCACGCTCGAATGAGCGCACCCGAGGTTTCAACAGCCGCGCCGGCCGCCACTCTGCGGCGCGGCGCCTGGCGACCGGCGCAGCTGTGGCTGTCGCTGCTGGCACTGTCAGCGCTTATCGCCGCAGGCTGGGGCGCGCTCGGGCTGCCGGCCGCGCTGTTGCTCGGGCCGATGATCGGCGGCATCGTGTTCGGCGTGAACGGTGCGCGCCTGAGCGTGCCGCGCGCGCCCGATCTCGGCGCGCAGGCAGTGATCGGCGCCATGGTTTCGGCAAGCATCACGCCCTCTATCCTGGCTACCTTCGGCCACCAGTATCTGCTGTTCTGTCTCGTCATGTTCGGCACCCTGCTGGGCGCCGCGGCCATCGGCTGGCTCATCAGCCGAACCGGTTTTATCCCCGGTGCAACTGCGGTATACGGCACCTCACCGGGTGCCGCGGGCGCGATGGTGCTGCTGGGTGAGGCAGAAGGCGCCGACCCACGTCTCGTTGCCTTCATGCAGTACTCGCGGGTGCTGCTCGTGGCCATCGCGGCCGCCCTCGTGGCGCACTTCTGGGCGCACGTCGGCAATGCCCGCACGCCCGGCGCGCCCTGGCTGAGCCCGGTGCATTGGGGCAATCTCGCCATCGTGCTCGCGGTGGCACTGCTCGGGCAGCAGCTCGCCCGCCTGCTGCGCCTGCAGGCCTGGGCCCTGCTTGGCCCCATGATCCTGCTGTCTGCGCTGCATGCCGCCGGCTGGCTCAGCATCGACCTGCCGCGATGGTTGCTGGCAGCCGCCTACGCACTGTTCGGCTGGCGCATCGGTCTCAGTTTCAGGCGTGATGCGCTGATTTATGCGGGCCGCGCTCTGCCGGCGGTGGTCACCGCAGCGCTGTCCCTGATGGGGCTGTGCGCGGCGCTGGCCTGGGCTCTGACACGGCTCGCGCACACCGACGCCCTGACCGCCTATCTGGCCACAAGTCCCGGCGGTCTCGACTCCGTGGCCATCATTGCCGCCTCGACGACACACGTGGACCTGCCGTTCGTGCTCGCCCTGCAAGCGGTGCGGCTGGTGTTTGTCATCTGTCTGGCGCCGCTTATCACGCGCCTCGTGGTCAGGCACTCACCGCATTTGCAGGGCGCGCGGACCTGAGCCGCGCCCGCTGATCCTCAGCAGGCGAACTCCCTGAGAACCTGAGCGGTATCGGCGCCAAGGTCGCGCGCCCTCGCCGTGAGGAGGCGCGCCTGCGGTGCGGCAATGTCTGCCGGGCCCACACGCCCGGCCCACTCGGCATACCGCGCCCGTTCTGCTGCAACATCAGGGAGCGCTGCGCAGTGCACGCCATAAGCCACGACCTCGCTCAGGGCGAGTGACAGCAGCCGGCCACCACCCTGCAAGAAGCTCACCCATGCGGCCAGCGCGGCATGCAGCCCGGTGAGCGGATCCGCGATCGCATCGCCGCAGAACATGGCTCGTCCGCTGCAGTTCCACAATACCTGCGAGAGCCCACCGGCGACGGCGGCGTCATCACCGAAAGCGACCCAGCCCGCCGCCGGTTCGCTGCGGCCGTAGCCCGACAGGGCGATCCAGGTGAGACCCGGGCGCGCCTTCAGGATTTCCTCCGCCACAATGCCCAGCTGGCGCAACGCGCGCGGCCGGGAGGCCTCGACCACGATATCGGCCTGTGCGATGAGGGCGCGTAATTGCGCGCGCCCGCCTGGCAGATCCAGATCGAGCGCCACGCTCTGCTTGCCGGCGTTCAGCAGATCGTAGAAACCGCCGGCGGCGCGGCGCATGCCGTCCGGGCGCGCGCGGCTTTCAACCTTGACGATGCGCGCGCCCATCATCTGCAGCAAATGTGTGCATAAGGGGCCGGCCCACAACGCGGACAGATCGAGCACCAGGGGTGTCCCGCTGCGGGCGCCCCGCACGCCCTCGCCGCGAACGTGCTCGGCGCACCACCGGCCTTGCCTGCGGGGCCTTTCCAGCGGCGCCACCGGCAGTCCGAGGAGGCGTCCCCGTTGCACGGCTGCAGCGACGGCGCGCCCTTCGAGCGCGGTGGCAACCTCCCTCCACTCCCTCATGGCTCCTGCCTCGAGCCACGCCGGCAGCAGCTCCCAGTCGCTCTCGCGCGCCAGGTTCAAGGCGAGCCACCCGTCGGCGGCGCGCATGAACCGACAGCTGCCCCCCGGCGCGGCCTGCCCGGCACGGCCATAGCCTAAGAGCGCGGCGCGCTCGGCCAGCAGCTGCGCGCCGTCAAGCTCTTGCAGAGGCGAGCCCGGACTTAGCGCGGCGAGCGCCGTGACGATGCCGTCCGCGTACGAGGCCAACGGCACCGGACACATCTGCGCGACGCCGTCCGGATAGCCCGTGAGCGCCATATTGCCGCTGCGCGCCCAGCGCAGTGCCGGATGAGTCTCCGCCTGCGGCGCGACCAGCGAAGCTGCGGTACCTAGGTCCGCCAGCAGCCGCTGTGCATAGGCACTCGCGTAGTGCAACTCGACCTGCGCCACCTCAGGCCTCCGGCAGAATGGCCTCACACCAGCCCGTCACGCGCTCGAACAGGTGCCGTCGGGAGGGAAACAGGAAATGGGCATGGCCCGTGGCGGGCAGCACGACCAGTGTCACATCGGGGCTGGCGGGATAGTTGGCCGGGATCAGATGTGGAGGACCCGCCATGTCGCGATCGCCGAGCGCCAGAAACACCGGCACATCGACCTCCGCCGACTCCGGACTGCTGCTGCCGGGGACCATTGAGAACACCCCTGCCGTCAGCAGCAGGCTCGAGCGCGCAGGCTTCAGCGCCTCCACACCGCGTGGGTCGGCGGTTGCGCCGGCGAACAGCTCGGTACCCTGCGCCGTGCGCTTCACCTGCGGATACGGATCACTGCCACGCAGCCGCGCCAGCCGTATCAGGTTCGCACGCAGACCGGCCGGATCACCGGCGTACCGAAGCTCCTCGGGCGTCAGTGCCAGTGTGAGCCCGGCGTTGCTGAAACCGAACAGGGCGAGCGCGGCGTGACTTGCGCGTCGCGCCTGCTGCATGGCGGTCAACATTGCCCCCCATCGAGTGACCGACCCCGATGGAGCGCAGCTGCCGCAAGGGCGCTCCGGTGATCCTTCCGGTACTCAGCTCGGCGCGGATGGCATCTACGGCGATGCCGTTGGCTTCCGCCAGCACATCGGGGGTCAGCGCAAAACCGTCCTGCGGCCGGCTGCTATCCCCGACACCGAGGTGATCGAGGGTCACGACGATGAACCCGCGCGCGACCATGTACGCGGCGAAACTGAACCCGCCATCCGCCTGGAGGTTGAAGTAAGCCCGGTTCATGCCGCCGCCTGGCAGGCAGAAGAGCGCCACTGGCGCAACCGGCAGGCTGGGGGGCAGAAAAACGTCGGCCGCAATGCTGAGAACACCCTCGCCGGGCACAAGTTCGCCCACCTCGATCCGGCGCTGCAGCGGCAGGAGCTCGCTCACGCGTGTCTTCCGCGGATCTGGGTGCGGTGCGGAAGGCTCAGTAGCCGCGCGCGCCGAGACCGCGCAGCAGCACCGCAAGGAAATCGCGGATCGCGGGGATGCTCAGGTTCCCCGGGATGAAATACATGCGCAGCACCGTGATGCCCATGATCGCATCGACCGTCAGTTCGACATCCGTCGTCTTCGGCAGCTCGCCGCGTTCCATGGCGCGCTCGAGCACGACTCGCACCGGCTCGCGTCGCCGCTGCATCAGCGGATCAAAAACGGCGGCCAGAGCGGGGTTATGGGCGCGCTCGGCCACGAGCGTCGGCATGATGGCATTGGAAGGCGGACGGTGCAGGATGCGCAGGAACTGCCGATACAGATCCAGCAGGTCCGACATAACGTTGCCGCGGTCATGCGGCGTCAGCGCCGGCCAGCGGTTGAAGGCCTCGATGACCAGATGCTCCTTGGTCGGCCAGCGGCGATAGATCGTGGACTTGCTGGCCCGCGCGCGCGCCGCCACCTTGCTGACGGTCAGACTCGAATAGCGCTCATCCGCCAAGAGCGAGGTCGTGGCGCGGATGATGGCTTCCTCGGAGCGCTTGCTGCGCGGCCGGCCAGGCTTGCGTTTCTTCTGCAGTTCGACGGCGGGCAGCGGGCTGGTCATGTGGTCCCTGCAAAGACGGTGTTTTGGCCGCCGGACTATCGCATACCGGCGTCGCCCGGGTCCAATAGGTACCGGTGGTTCCGTATTCATGGCAATACGTATACCATCGGCAAATCCGACGCACCGGCGCGTCTCATCGCGAGGCTTTCCATGGCCACCGTCGCAACCGAAGCCCTCAAGGAACCCGTCCAGGTCGGCGGCATCCCCATCCTCGGCAATGCATTGTCGATGGCCAAGGATCCGGGCAGGTTCTTCTACGAGTGCTATCGCAAGTACGGCCCGGTGTTCCGGCTGAAGGTGATGAGCAACACCTATACGGTGCTCGCCGGCACCGAAGCGGCCACTTTCATGGGTACGCGCGAAGGGCGCGATTCGTTGCGCTCCAAGGAGTTCTGGCAGGGTCTGGTGAATGAGTGGGGCGCCAAGCGCACGCTCACCGGTGAGGACGGCGAGACGCACCAGAAGCTGCGCGCCGTCATGAAGCACGGCTACTCCAAGGAGTCGCTCAAGGGTCGCTACGACGAACTCGTGGAGATCACGGACTCGGTAATCGCGCGCGACTGGCCCAACGGCAAGCTGGTGCCGGTGGTGCAGAACATGCAGTACATCGTCACCGAGCAGCTCGGCGCGATGCTCACCGGCACCTCCCCGCGCGAATATGTCGCCGATATCCGTACCACCATTCTCTATATCCTCAACATCCTGGTAACGCGCCAGCGCCCGAAGTTCCTGCTGAAGGACCCGCGCTACAAGCACGCCAAGGAGCGCGTCAAGGAACTCGGTCGGCGCATGATCGCGGAGTACAACGCCGGCAAGGACGCGCGCGATCCGGCGCGGCGCAATCTGGTCGACGACGTTATGGAAGCGCACGCCCGCGATCCGGACCTGATTCCCGCCAGCGACCTGATTCTGAGCCTGACCGGTCCGTTCGTGGCGGGCCTGGATACCGTCGCCAATACGGTGGGCGCGTTCATCTACGCGGTCCTCAAGCATCCGGAAGTGCACCAGCGCGTTCTCAAGGAGGCCGATGAGTTTTTTGCCAAAGGCAGCATCGATGAGGCTGATTTCAGAAATCTGCCCTCGATCGACGGTGCCATCATGGAGGCGATGCGCATGTATCCGATCGCGGTGGCGCAGATGCGCACCGCAACCCGCGACTTTGCTTTCCTGGGTCACCAGATCCGCGAGGGTGAACTGCTGTACGTGGCCACTGCCGTCCCGCACTACATGCAAGAGCATTACCCGAATCCGGACAAGTTCGACATCGACCGCTACGCCAAGCCGCGCGCCGAACACCTCAAGCCCGGTGTGTACTCGCCCTACGGCCGCGGCACTCACACCTGCCTCGGCAAGACGCTTGCCGAAACCCAGATGGCGCTGAGCATGGCGCGGCTCTTCTACAAGCTGGACCTCGAGCTCGAGTCGCCGGATTACGTGTTGCAGACCAAGGTGCTGCCGACTCCGGGGCCGAGCATGAAGTTCAAGGTGCGGGTCAAGGGACGCCGCCACTAAAGGACGGGCGCGGGCCAAGCGCCCTCCACCGCCGCGATCAGCGCCTAGATTCCAGAAGCAGCGCCGCGGCGCCCGTCCTCTCGGCAGAGCGGCGGGGACGTGTGCCCCCGCTGGGTGCGTGGCCGTTAGGCCTTGATCGCCTTCTCGATGAGCTTGCGGTAGGTCTTCGAATAC